>NZ_JALMUV010000047.1 GCF_023155275.1 Streptomyces rhizoryzae | reverse complement strand
CGGGGGGGGAGGGGCCCCGGGGGGAGGGGAGGCACCGGCCCCTCGGGGCGCGGCGAGCGAAGCAGGGGCACACCCGCCCCTCCCCCACCGCAAGCCGCGCCGTCCTGGCTCCGCGCCCCCGGAGTCAGCCGCGTACGCCGTTGAGGGCCATGGCGACCGCGGCTTCGGTGATCTCTTCCGGGTTTTCGGCGGCGCCGAGTTCGATGCGGCGGACCGCAGCGTCCACGACGCCCTGGAGCAGCATCGCGGCGAGCCGTGGCTGGGCGTGGCCGAGGTCGGCCAGCGCCTCGACGATCATGGCGATCAGACCGCCGTGCGCGGCGCGGATCTTCTCCCGGGCGCCGGCGTCCAGCTCCCCCGCGGAGATGGCGACTACTGCGCGGTGGCGGCGGTCGCCGACCAGCGCGAGCTGCCTGCGCACGTACGCCTCGATTTTGCCTTCCGGGGTCTCCGCGCCCTCCATGGCCGCCTCGACCTCCGCGGCCCATACGGGGAAGTCAGCGGCGCACAGCTCTTCGACGACGGCCGCTCGGGAGCGGAAGTACTCGTACACGGAGGAGCGCGCGAGTCCCGTGCGCTCGGCGAGGGCAGGGAAGGTCAGGGCCTCCGTGCCGCCCTCGGACAGCAAGGTGCGAGCGGCGTCCAAAAGGGCGCCGCGCTGCATCGTCCGGTGCTCGGCCACCGAGGCCGCTCGAATCCTGGGCACGTCACCACTCTACGGATGGCCTCCCCGCCGCGGCACTCCGCATCACGACATGGCCCGGGCGTTGCGCCGCTGCTCGGCGTACGGGCGACGCTGCACGTCTCGGGCGACACCGCGGGTCTCGCCGCTCTCCTGGTGGGGGGCGCCGGACCCGCCGGCCGCATTCGCGCCTGCTCCGATCCCGTCGCGTCACCCTCGGCACCCGGCGGCCGACCGGCCCCCGCGCCGTCCGAGCCCCTCCCCCGAGCGGTGCTTCAGTCCCGACCTCGGCCCCCCTGCCAAGACCCCGCCGCCCCGACCACCTCGCCTCAGCGGCCCATATCGGCCAGCTTGGCGCGGAGCTGGAGCACCGACTTGGTGTGGATCTGGCTGACCCGGCTCTCGGTGACGCCGAGTACGTTGCCGATCTCGGCGAGCGTGAGGCCCTCGTAGTAGTAGAGGGTGACCACGGTTTTCTCGCGGTCGGGCAGGGTGTTGATGGCGCGGGCCAGCAACCGCCGCAGTTCGCGGTCCTCGGCGATCTCGACGGGGTTCTCGGCGGCGGTGTCCTCCAGGGTGTCCATCAAGCTCAGGCGTTCACCGCCCTCGCCGCCGACGTGCAGGAGTTCCTCCAAGGCGACGACGTTGGCCAGGGAGAGCTGGCTGAAGACGCCGTGGAGTTCTTCCAGCGGGATGCCCATCTCGCCGGCGACCTCGGCCTCGGTGGGGGTGCGGCGGAGCTGCGCTTCGAGGGTGGCGTAGGCGCGTTCCACGGCGCGGGCCTTCTGCCGGACGGAGCGGGGGATCCAGTCCAGGGCGCGCAGTTCGTCGATCATCGCGCCCCGGATGCGGGTGATGGCGTAGGTCTCGAACTTGATGGAGCGTTCGGGTTCGAACTTCTCGATGGCGTCGATCAGTCCGAAGACTCCGGAGGAGACGAAGTCGGCCTGCTCCACGTTGGGTGGGAGGCCGACGCTGACGCGGCCGGCGACGTATTTGACCAGCGGTGAGTAGTGCAGGATCAGCTGTTCCCGCAGGCGTCCGTCGCCTGATGCCTTGTAGGAGCGCCACAGCTCGTCGAGTGAGGTGGGCGGGGCGGGGCGCACGCTGCCGCGCGCGGCGGGTGGTGCTGCCGCGCGGTCAGACCCGGAGGTGTGCTGGGGCATTCGTCGCCTTGAGCCGTTCTGCCGAGACGGGGGTGGGTGGATGTATGAGGGGTGAACTGCCGTGAGCGTAGCGTGACCGAGACGTTGCGGTGTGCGAGGAAGGGGTGTTGGTTGTACGCAGATACGTTCCGCTGCCCGCACCCCAGGGTTATCCGGCGCGCCACGTGAGCACTCGGAAGGGGTGGCGCCGGTGGTGCGCGCTCGGCGCGTGCGCCCCCGGAGGGGCGGGCGGGCGCACGCGGTGAAGCGGCGGGCGGGGAGCGGTGCGGGCGCTGCACCGCGTCGCCTGCGCCGCACGGACCGGCCGCCCGCACCGAAGCACGGCAAATCTGGATTCTGCGGTCATTCCCCTCACCCTTTCACCCGTTCGCGCCAGGTCAAGTACCGCCTCGCCGGGAACCTTCGGTCGAGTGGACACGTCGCACCAACTCCCAGCGATCACCGCACCTTTGAACGAATCCGAGGGTTTGCAGCTCGATGAGCTTGCCTTGGGTGAGGTCTCGTGGCGTGCCCGACTCCCGGGCCAGCTGGGTGGTGTCCGCGCCACCGCGTGCGGGCAGCGCTTCGAGTACGCGCTGGGCGACCGGGTCGAGCAGGTCGCGGGCGATGGTGGGGCCGCGGCGCTCGGGGGCGAGGTCGCCGATGCTGCCGACGAGTTCGATGACTTCGTCCGCGTCGGTGACCACCGTGGCCTCGTCGCGCAGGAGTTGGTGCACTCCGGCGGAGAGCCCGCTGGTGACGGGGCCCGGGGTGCCCATCGTGAAGCGCCCGAGGGTCAGTGCGCGCCGGGCGGTGACGAGGGAGCCGCTGCGGAGTTCGGCCTCCACGACGACGGTGCCGCGGGTGAGGGCGGCGATGACGCGGTTGCGCTGGATGAAGCGGCTGCGAGTGGGGTGGTCGTCCGGGGGTAACTCGGCCACGACCAGGCCCTGTTCGGCGATGCGGCCGATCAACTCGGTGTGTCCGCGCGGGTAGGGGTGGTTGACGCCGGAGGCGAGCACGGCGACGGTCGGGCCGTGGGCGGCGAGCGCGCCTCTGTGGGCCGCGCCGTCGATGCCGTACGCGGCGCCGGAGACGACCGTCCAGCCGCGTTCGGCGAGTCCGGCGCCGAGGGTGGTGGCGAGGTGGGCGCCGTAGTCGGTACAGGCGCGGGCGCCGACCACCGCGACCGAGCGGAGCGCCCAGATCCGGAGGTTGGCGGGGCCGCGTACCCAGAGGCCGATGGGGCGGGCGGCGCCGAGGTCGTCCAGTTGGCCGGGCCATTCCTCGTCGCCGGGGCAGATGAAGCGGCCGCCGAGCTCGGCGACGGCGGCCAGGTCGGCGCCGGGGCGGGCCCGTGCGGCGCGCAGCCGGAGGCCGGCGATCTTCACCGGGCTGGCGCCGGGGGGTGGGGGTGCTTCGTCGTCGGAGAGGGCGTGCCAGAGGGCTACCGGGCCCATGTCGCGGAGCCAGCGGCCTGCGGTTTCGTCTCCTGGTTCCAGGATGCGGGTGAGGGCGGCGCGGGCGGCGCGCTGGGGTTCGTAGGGTCCGTGTGCGAGGGGGGACGGGCGGGGAGCGCGGGGCGTTCTGGCGGTCTGAGCCGTCGGTGCGCCGCGGGTGGCGGAGCGGCCTCCGTGGTCCGGCTTCCGGGGCTGCGCCTCTTCCGGCGGCGGTCCAGGCAACGGTTCAGGGGTTGGTTGCGGTGGTGGTGCCGGTGTGGGTCGGGGCGGCGGGTCCGTGCGGAAGCCCCATTCATCGAGGGTGTTCATCGGTCGCCTCGGTTGTCTGCGGGGTGGGCAGAAGGGTGGGCAGCGGGCGGCTGGGCAAGGCCCATGGGCTGGTGGGGTGCCCCGGGTTTGCGGAGCCGGTCCTTCGGCGGTGTTTCCGGGCGGATGTCTTCGCCGGCGGGTGGTGCCGGCGGTGCTCCGGGCCGCGCCGGTGTCTCGCCTTCGGGGCGGGTGGGTGCCGTACGTGCGGTGGGGGCGGCGCCCGTCTTCGGGCGGCCGCCGGCCCCGGCAAGCACGATGAGACGCCGTCCGGTTCCGCTCCCACTTTCCGTACCTGTGGCGGCACCCTCGCCAGGACCAGAGCCGAAACCCACACCGGCCCCAGCGCCAGCACCAGCACCCGCACCCGCACCCGCACCCGCAGGGTCACCGGCACGGGCACCGACACCGCCACCCGCCCCCGTTCCGCCCGCAGGAGTCACCGTTCCGCGGCGTACTCCGGTGCGGAGTTCCAGGGCCCAGTTGACGTCCTCCCGGGTCGGGCGGTCGCGTCCGGCGAGGTCGGCGGCGGTCCACGCGACGCGGAGGACGCGGTCCAGGCCGCGGGCGGTGAGCAGCCCGCACTCCAGGTCGCGTTCGGCCTGGGCCAGGGCGCCGGGGTGGACCGGCCAGCGGGTGCGGAGTTCGTGGCCCGGTACCTCGCTGTTGGTCCGCCAGGGGGTGTCGGCGAAGCGTGCCGTGGCGCGTTCGCGGGCGGCGCGGACGCGGTCGGCGACGGTGGCACTGGATTCGGCGCCGCGGCCGTGGGCGATGAGTTCGGAGCGGGCGACCGGTTCGACGGCGATCCGCAGGTCGACCCGGTCCATCAGGGGCCCGGAGAGCCGGGCGCGGTAGCGGCGGATCGAGGAGGGCCGGCATTCGCAGCCGCCGACGGTGGTGCCGTGGCGGCCGCAGGGGCAGGGGTTGGCGGCGAGGGCGAGCAGGAAGCGGGCGGGCATCCGCATCATGCCGCCGGCGCGGGCGACGACGACGTGGCCCGATTCGAGGGGCTGGCGCAGTGCGTCCAGGACGCGGGGGCTGCATTCGGCGGCCTCGTCGACGAAGAGGACGCCGTGGTGGGCGAGGGAGACGGCGCCGGGCCGCGGCAGGCCGGTGCCGCCGCCGACGAGGGAGGCCATGGTCGCGGAGTGGTGCGGGGCGCAGTAGGGCGGGCGGTGGACCAGTGGCTGGCCTGGGGGGAGGGTGCCGGCGACCGAGTGGACGGCGGTGACCTCCAGGGATTCCTTGGGCGTCAGCGGTGGCAGCAGTCCGGGGAGGCGTTCGGCGAGCATGGTCTTGCCGGCGCCGGGTGGGCCCTTGAAGAAGATGTGGTGGCGGCCGGCGGCGGCCACTTCGAGGGCGCGGCGGGCGCTGTGCTGGCCTGCGACGTCCGCGAGGTCGGGGACGTGGTCGCCGGGTGGCAGGCCCGCGGTGACGCCGGTGCCGGGCATGGCGAGTCCGGCGAGGAGGGGGTCGGGGCGGCCCTGTTCACACGGGTGCTCCTCGTCGGGGACCGGTTCGTCGGTGAGGACGGCGATGAGCTGGCGCAGGCTGCGGACGCCGAGGACGGCGACGCCGGGGACGAGGGAGGCTTCGGCGACGGTCTGTTCCGCTACGACGACCTGGCGGTATCCGGCGTCGGCGGCGGCGAGTACCGCGGGGAGTACGCCGCGGACGGGGCGGACCCGGCCGTCGAGGCCGAGTTCGCCGATCATCATGAGGTCGGTGAGTTCGCGGGGGTCGAGCCGTTCGGCGGCGCCGAGGACCGCGCAGGCCACGGCGAGGTCGAAGCCGCTGCCGCTCTTGGGGACGGAGGCGGGGCTGAGGCCGACGGTGAGTTTCTTCTGCGGCCATTCGGCGCCGGAGTTGACGACGGCGGCACGTACCCGGTCCCTGGATTCGACCAGGCTCTTGTCGGGCAGTCCGACGAGGGTGAACGCGGCGACGCCGGGCTCCAGGTCGGCCTGGACCTCGACGACGACGCCTTCCACGCCGACCAGGGCGACGGAGCAGGTGCGGGCGAATCCCATCACGCCACCCCCCGGACGTGCTCGACCACGGGTGCGCCGCGGGCGGGGAGCAGGACGCCGATCACGTCGATGCGGACGCCGCCGGGGGGCGGGCCGCCGTGCCGTTCGATCCAGCGTGCGGCGAGCAGCCGCAGCCGGGCGGTCTTCTCGGGCCGGACCGCGGCCATCGGGTGTTCGTACCAGCTCGCGCGCCGGGTCTTGACCTCGCAGAGGACCAGGGCGTCTCCGTCCGCGGCGATGATGTCGATCTCTCCGTCGCGGCAGCGCCAGTTGCGGTCGAGGATCCGCATCCCGGCTTCGGTGAGGCGTCGGGCCGCGAGGTCCTCGCCGTAGCGGCCGAGGGCGGTGCGGGCGGTGCGGGGTGGTGAGGAACACGCCGGGCCTGACCGCCGCCCCGTCTTCCCCGGGGGCTTGGCGTTCCGTACGGGGCCGGCCCGCCGGACCGGTGCGGCGGAGGCGCTGCCCGGGGTCGGCCCGACAGGGTCGCTCCCCCGGGCCGGGCTGGCGGGGTCGCTCCCCCGGGCCCGTGCGGGAGACTCCCTCCGGTGGCCGGTCTCCCCCGCCCTTTGCTCCGCGGTCCCAGCGGGTGTGTCCGGGGCCTGCGCAGGTGGCTGTGCCGTACCGGCTGGCGTATCCGCGGTCCCTGCCGCCGGGGGTGCGGCCCCGGCATCTGTGTGCGCGGCCCTTGCGCATGTCTCCGCGGCCTGGCGTCCGCTGTGGTTCGTCGCCCGCGTGACCGGCGCCGGGTGCGCCGTCGCGCGCGTGGTGCGTGCCGCCTGCGTGGTGTGCGTCGTGTGCGTGGCGTTCATGCGGTACCACCTCCGGCACCGACTGTGACGCCTCCGCACAGAACTATTGGATCTTGGTGGATAACTCCTGGACTGTGGACAACTCCGTCACCCACAGGGCTGAAGCACCCCGCCCGCGGCGAAACGATCCCTCTCCGCCGGCCCCTCGATCCGCAGCACGCAGCCGGGTCGGTCCCGGGCGAAAGGAACCGCACCGCACCGCACCGCATCGGGCCAGGCCGGGCCGGGCCGGGCCGGGCCGTCCCAGCCCCTTCTCAGCTCCCCGGAAGGTCCAGATCGCTCTTGTTGAGCTCTTCGATGTTCACGTCCTTGAACGTCAGGACGCGCACCTGCTTGACGAACCGGGCCGGCCGGTACATGTCCCAGACCCAGGCGTCGGCCATCGAGACCTCGAAGAAGACCTCACCCTGGACCGAGTGCACCTGCATCTCGTAATCGTTGGTGAGGTAGAAGCGACGCTCGGTCTCGATCACGTATTTGAACAGTCCGACGACGTCGCGGTACTCCCGGTAGAGCTTCAGCTCCATCTCGGTCTCGTACTTTTCGAGGTCCTCGGCGCTCATGGCAGATCCCCTTCAGCCGTGCGTCCCCCTATTGTGCGTCAGACCCTCTCGGTCTCCAGGAGCACCGGCGCACTCGGGGGGCCTTCGTCGAGCAGTGTGCGCAGCAGCTCGGCGAGTCTGGTCGGATACACCGTCTCATGCGCCACCGACAGTTCCTCAGAGGTCCACCACCTCAGTCCCGAGACGCTGCGTCGCTCCAGGTCCGTGTGGCCGGTGGTGTCGGTGGCGGTCCGGTCGGTCCGAGCCAGGTAGTACCACTCGTCCTGTTCCCAGCGTCGCCCGTCGAACGGGAAGGCGCACCGGCGTTTCCACAGGACGGGGCCGAGGGTGACCTCGGTGATCCCGGTCTCCTCGGCCAGCTCGCGGAGTGCCGCCTGCTCGCGGGTCTCGGTGCCTTCCAGGCCGCCGCCGGGGGTGAACCACCAGGTCTCGGCCGGGCGGGCCGGTTCATGGCCGTGGAGCAGCAGGATCCGGTCGTCCGGGTCGAGGAGCACGACACGCGAGACCCGGCGCACCGCACCCGCCTCGCCGTCCACTCCCGACCCGCCCGGCACCTTGCTCACCCCAGCCCCCTCCGGCGTCTCGACCACACCACCCCCGGCCGTCGCCTCGGCCACCGCCGGACCGCCGGCCGCCACCGCCGGACCGCCGACACCCCCCGGCGCCCCGGCTCCCCGCTCCCGCCGCCGGGCCTCCGTTCCGCGCTCGCGTTCACCCACGTCCCCGTCCCTTCCGTCGTGCGAGCGGTCCGTATGCCGCTCCTCCCAGGATGAGCACGGCGCCGGCGACGATGGCGAGGAGGATCGGCCGGAGCGGTCCGGGCTGCGAGGTGCCGCCGGGGAGCGCGGCGAAGCTCTGCGGGCGCTGCATCATGCCGATGCTGCCGAGCGGCCAGGCGCGGGCGTCGACCCGGGCGGCGACGGCGCTGCGCGGCACCGCGCCGTGGTCGCCGTCGGTGAGGTGGACGCGGGAGTCGAGGGAGTCGTTGCGGTGGTCGCCGAGGAGGAAGAGCTGGCCGGTGGGGACGACGGCGTGGAAGCCGATGGGCGAGGCGGGGCCGTCACCCTGGAGGTAGGGCTCCTGGACCGGGGTGCCGTTGACCGTCAGCAGGCCCTTCTTCGTGCAACAGGCGACGTTGTCACCGCCGACGCCGACGACCCGTTTGACCATCGGGAGGTCGCCCCAGGCGCTGTCCTTGAAGACGACGACGTCGCCGCGGCGTATCTCGGAGCCGCCCACCTTCTCGGCCAGCACCCGGGCGCCGGCGGTGATGGTGGGCGACATGGAGTCGGTCGGCACCGTGTAGGGGCGGTAGACCAGCACGCCCCAGACGAAGCCGCCCAGGAACAGCACACAGCCGACGGCCACGGCCAGACCGGACAGCACACTGCCCGTGGTCCGGCCGCGGCCGTCCGTCATCCCGTCCGCACCGCTGTGCGTTCCGGTGCCCCTGCTGCTCATCCCAGCGCTCCCGCCCCGCGGGACGGGCCCGCGTCGAAGATCCGGGACGGCACCTTACCTGGGGTTACGCTCCCCGGTCAGCCTCCGGCGGCGCCAGATCACCAGCGGTACCGCACCGGCCAGACCCAGTGCGGCCGGAGCCGCGCCCATGGCCTTGTTGATCCCGGGCTGGTCGAAGGTGTCCGGTACGGGGAGGGTGGACCAGCGGTTGATCGGCCAGGCGATGGTGAAGGCGCGGCCGACGACCTCGTCCTCGGAGACGGTGCCGTTGCCGGGGAGGTTCTGGTGGTAGCGGGAGTCGAGGGAGTCGTCGCGGTGGTCGCCCATCACCCAGATCCGGCCCTTGGGGATGTGGATCGGGCCGAACGGGCGGTCGCCGCACGGGGTGGCACCGGGGTAGACGTAGGAGTCTTCCTTCAGGGCCTTGCCGTTGACCTTGACCGGGCCGGTGCCCTGGCATTCGACGGTGTCACCGCCGACCGCGATGACCCGCTTGATCAGGTCCTTCTCCTCGGCCGAGGGCATCAGGCCGATGAAGCTGAGGACCTTCTGGACGGGGTTGGGCTGCGGGGTGGGCGTTTCGTTGAGCCAGCCGCCCGGGTCGTGGAAGACGACGACCTCGCCGCGCTGCGGCTTGGCGCCGAACCACGGCGTCAGCTTGTCCACCAGGACCCGGTCCCCGCGCTGGAGGGTGTCCTGCATGGAGTCGGACGGGATGGAGAACGCCTGCACCAGGAACGTCTTGATCAGCAGGGCGAGGAGCAGGGCGATGCCGATGAGGATCGGCAGCTCCTTCCAGAAGGCGCGCGGCTTCTTGCCTTTGGTCACGCTGCCGCTCGCCTCCTCGTCGGCCGCTGCGTCCGACTGCTCCGGTGGACCGGTGTGCGGCCGGTCCGACTGTGCCTGTGGCTGCTGCGCGGAGTTCGCCGCCCGCGGCGCGGACTCACCGCGTCCCGCCGGCTCTTCGGGCTCTTCGGTTCCGGACCGTGCGCCGACCGCCAAGTCCCCCACATCTGCTCCTTACTCCGCGCTCTCGCCCGCCCGTCAACCGGTGCAGGCCCACCACTCCCATAACGAGCGGGAGTTCCGCAGGGGTCGGGAGTACGGTCAAACTCTCGGAGGACACCCTATGCGCTGCACCCCCCGCCGACGCTTCCGCACCCGGCGCGTCGTGCACCGTGGCGAAGGTGTCGGGCTCCTTCAGGAAGTGCCAGTGGCTGAACGGCCAGGCGATGACCACGGCCCGGCCGACGACGCTGTCCTCCGAGACCGTGCCGCGGTAGGGCTGGTCCAGGTGGTAGCGGGAGTCCGCGGAGTTGGACCGGTGGTCGCCCATCACGAAGATCCGCCCGATGGGGACGGTCACCGTGAACTTCAGCTCCGAGGGCGGGTTGCCGGGGTGCACGTACGGCTCGGTGAGCGGGGTGCCGTTGACCGTGACCCGGCCCTGCTTGTCGCAGCAGCGGACGGTGTCGCCGCCGACCGCGACCACGCGCTTGATGAGGTCCTGTTCGTCGGCGGACGGCAGCAGCCCGATGAAGGTCATGAAGTCCTTGAACGGGCCGGGGTCGCCGGTGGACTGGTTCTGCTCGCCCTTGAGCCAGCCGCCGGGGTCCTTGAAGACCACCACGTCGCCGCGGTGCGGCTTGGCGCCGAACCACGGGGTGAGCTTGTCGACCAGGACCCGGTCGCCGATCCTGATCGTCTGCTCCATGGAGCCGGACGGGATCACGAACGCCTGGACCAGGAACGTCTTCAGGACCAGCGCGATGGCCAGCGCCACCCCGATGAGGATCGGGATCTCCTTGAGGTAGGAGCGGCGCCTGCGGTTCTTGATGCGTTTGGCCTGGCGGCGGCGCTCGGCCCGGCCGCCGGCCGCCGCGCCGGGTGCGGGCGCGCCGTCGGGGCCGGGGGCTGTGCCGGTCTCGCCGTCGTGGTCCGCCCCGTCGGGCCGCGGGTCGGTTTCCGGGGCGCTCCGCTGCCCGTGCCGGGGGCGTCCGCGGTTACCCATGGGGGCCTGCCGGGGCCGGTATACGGGCGAAGGCCCCGGAGGAGCCGAGGGTGGTCCAGCGGCTCAGCGGCCAGGTGATCAGGTCGGCGCGGCCGATGACCTTGTCGACCGGGACGGTGCCGCCGCCCGGTTCGCCGAGGTGGTCGCGGGAGTCGCTGGACCGGGCGCGGTGGTCGCCCATGACCCACAGGCGGCCCGCCGGCACCACGATGTCGAAGGGGACCGCGGAGGGCGCGTCGCCCGGATGGAGATAGCCCTCGGTCACCGGCTCACCGTTCACGTCGATCCGCCCCCGTTTGTCGCAGCAGGTCACATGGTCCCCACCGACGCCGATGACGCGCTTGACGTAGTCGGTGTCGTCGGACCGGGCCAGGCCCAGCGCCGCGCCGGCCTTGCGCAGCAGTCCCGTGACGGGATTCTCCCCCTGCTCCCTGTGAACGAACGATCCGGTGCCGTCGAAGACGATGACGTCGCCGCGGTGCGGGGTGGCGCCGAAGGTGTAGGCGAGCTTGTTCACCAGGATCCGGTCGCCGACCCGCAGGGTGTTCTCCATGGAGGTGCTGGGGATCAGGAACGGCTGGGCGACGAAGGTGCTGAGGACGAAGAGGAACGCCAGGCAGAGGGCGAAGAGGGTGACCGGCCGGTAGCGGAGCTGTCCGACGAGGGCGCGGAAACGCGCGGAGCGCGACCGCCGCTCCGGACCCTCGTCGGGGTCGGGAGTGCGGTCGCGCTCCGTGAGAGTTGCGTCGGTGTCCATCGGGCCCAGAGCCTATCCGGCCGGGCCCGGACGCCTGTCGCGAGCGTGGCCTCGCGGTGCACCGGGGCGGCTCGCGCCGGCCCGGTGCGGCGCGGCTCAGCTCTCGCGCTTCTCCTTGATCTTGGCGGCCTTGCCGCGCAGCTCGCGGAGGTAGTACAGCTTGGCGCGGCGGACGTCACCGCGGGTGACGACCTCGATCTTCTCGACGATCGGGGTGTGCACCGGGAAGGTGCGCTCGACGCCGACGGAGAAGCTGACCTTGCGGACCGTGAAGGTCTCGCGGACGCCGGAACCCTGGCGGCGGATCACCACGCCCTTGAACTGCTGCACACGGGAGCGGTTGCCCTCGATGACGCGCACGTGGACGTTGACGGTGTCACCGGGGCGGAAGGCGGGGACGTCGCTGCGCAGCGAAGCGGAGTCGACGGTGTCGAGAAGGTGCATGACCTACTGCTTTCTTCGCTGATGCCACAGGTCATCAGCGGAATCATCGGAAAAGGTTGATTCGGCTGCCGCTCCGCCGGGCGGGCGTCGTTCCCCCTGTGGCAGGGGCGCACACCGGGCGCGGACGGACAGCAGCGGCTCATTCTTCCACGGTCTGGTTCGTCCGCCCAAATCGGCCGTCCTCGCCCGGTGCCCAGCCCAGGATCGAGAGGGTTTCCCGGTCCTTCTTGTCGAAGGCGGCGGGGTCGGCGCGCTCGATCAGGTCGGGGCGGTTGCGGTCGGTGCGGGCGAACGCCTGGTCGCGGCGCCACCGGGCGATCTTGCCGTGGTGGCCGCTGAGCAGCACCTCCGGGATGGTCCGGCCGCGCCACTGGGGTGGCTTGGTGTAGACGGGGCCCTCCAGGAGGTCGGCCATCGCGCCGGGGGCGAAGGAGTCGTCCTGGTGGGAGGCGGCGTTGCCGAGGACGCCGGGCAGCAGCCGGGCGATCGCCTCGACCATGACCAGGACCGGGGCCTCGCCGCCGGCCAGGACGTAGTCGCCGATGGACACCTCGCGGACGTCGAGGCGGTCGCCGTACTCCTCGATGACGCGGCGGTCGATGCCCTCGTAGCGGGCCGGGGTGAAGACCAGCCAGGGCTTGGCGGAGAGTTCGACGGCGAGCTGCTGGGTGAACGGGACGCCGCTGGGGGTGGGGACGACCAGGACCGGTTCGCCCTCGCCGGAGGCGAGGACGGCATCCAGCGCCTCGCCCCACGGCTCGGGCTTCATGACCATGCCGGGGCCGCCGCCGTAGGGCGTGTCATCGACCGTGTGGTGCTTGTCGTGGGTCCAGTCCCGCAGGTCGTGGATGCGCACGTCGAGCTGTCCGCGGGCCCGGGCCTTGCCGACCAGCGAGACGTTGAGCGGTTCGAGGTACTCGGGGAAGATCGTGACGACGTCGAGCCGCATCAGCTGTCCTCGCGGCCGGAGGCGATCTCGGCCTCGCTCTCGTCCAGGAGACCCGGCGGCGGGACGATGACCGCGCGCTGCTCCGCCAGGTCGATCTCGGGGACGATCTCGCTGACGAACGGGATCAGGACCTCGCCGCCGCCGGGCCGGGCGACGACCAGCAGGTCCTGGTAGGGCAGGTGGGAGATCTCGGCGATCCGGCCCACGGCGGTGCCGTCGCGGGTCACCACGTCGAGGTCGATCAGCTGGTGGTCGTAGAACTCCTCGGGGTCCTCGGGGAGTTCCTCGGGGTCCACCTCGGCGATCAGGAGGGTGTTGCGGAGGGCCTCGGCGGCGGTGCGGTCCGCGACGCCCTCGAAGCGCAGCAGCAGCCGGCCGCTGTGGACCCGCCCGGCGGCGATGGTCAGCGGCCCGGCGGACGGCGGGTCGGTGGCGAGGACGGCGCCCGGGGCGAGCCGGAGCTCCGGCTCGTCGGTGCGCACCTCTACGGTGACCTCGCCCTTGATGCCGTGGGCGCGGCCGATCCGGGCGACTACCAGCTGCACGTGTGCGCTCTCTTTCCTACGGACGCGGGCCGGGGAGGGCCCGAAGGCCCTCCCCGGCCCGAGCCGGTGTTCAACTTGGATCAGCGAACTTGGTCGACGTCGACGAGGTCGACGCGGATGCCCCGGCCGCCGATGGCGCCGACGACGGTCCGCAGGGCGCGGGCGGTGCGGCCGTTGCGGCCGATCACCTTGCCGAGGTCGTCGGGGTGGACCCGGACCTCCAGCACGCGCCCGCGGCGCAGGGTGCGCGAGGCTACCTGCACGTCGTCGGGGTTGTCGACGATGCCCTTGACGAGGTGCTCAAGGGCCTCCTCAAGCACGCTCAGTCCTCGGTGGACTCGGAGGTGGACTCGGCCGCGGCCTCGTCCGCCTTCTTGTCGGCCTTCTTCGCCTTCGGGGTGATGGCCTCACCCTTCGGCTCGTCACCGGAAGCCTTGGCGGCGGCCTCGAAGAGGGCGCGCTTGTCGGCCTTCGGCTCGGCGACCTTCATCGGCGCCGGGGCGGGCAGACCCTTGAACTTCTGCCAGTCGCCGGTGACCTTGAGGATGGCCAGCACCGGCTCGGTCGGCTGCGCGCCGACGCCGAGCCAGTAGGCGACGCGGTCGGCGTCGACCTCGATGCGGGAGGGGTTCTGCACCGGGTGGTACAGGCCGATCTCCTCGATGGCGCGGCCGTCCCGGCGGGTGCGGGAGTCGGCGACGACGATGCGGTAGTGAGGCGAGCGGATCTTGCCCAGACGCTTCAGCTTGATCTTGACTGCCACTGGAGTGGTGTCTCCTGGTCTTGACGTGGTGGGGCACAACGAGATGCCACGTGGGGTTGCGGTACTCGGGGCCCCGATGGACGCGTCAGTCGGAGGAGAGAGGGGTCCTGTGCGACTGTCGAGTACAGCTGGCAATTGTGCCACACGCCCCGGGGTCAGCCGACCGCGGCCACCTCGGGGATGCGGAAGGGCTTGCCGCAGCCGCCGCAGACGATCGGTGCCTGGGCGAGGACGGACGGGACGACCCGGACGTTGCGGCCGCAGTCGCAGACGGCCTTGACGCGGACGCCGCCCCCGGAGGAGCCGTGCCGGGCGGCCGGCCCGCGGAAGCTGCGGGCGGTGTCGGTGGCGGTGGCGGCGCTGTGGGCCTTGAGGGCTCTGGTGAGCCGCTCGATGGTGGGGCGGTAGCGCCTTCTGGCCTCGGGGTTGAGCGTGACCAGCGAGAAGCCGCTGCTGGGGTGCGGCTCCTCGGTGTGGTCCAGGCCCAGTTCCTCGGCGATCGCCAGGAACCGGCGGTTGTGGTAGCGGCCTGCCCGGGAGGTGTCGCGGATGCCGCGGGCGGCGGCGATGCCGTGGACTGCCTCGTGGAGCAGCCGTTCGAAGGAGAGCTCGGCGCCACAGGCGGACGAGGACTCTCCGATCAGGGATTCGGGCGCGGCCAGGTCCGGCAGCTCGGGGTGGTGCCGTTGAATGTCGGCCCACGCGAGCGCCAGCTCGGCGGCGAGAACAGGCGGTGTCGTGCTCACGTCGTGACAACGAGCCGGAGTCGCCCGGTGTTCCGATTCCGGGGCATCCCAAATAATTTGCACGTACCGGTCAGTTTCCGGGCAGGGGGCGTGCGCCGGGCGCGGTGCGTCGATCTGCGGAGAAGGCGCCCGTGGGCGGCAAGCCGGTACGTACCCCCGCGTACGCCGCATGGCGTAATCCCGCCGGAAGGCCCGGAGTGGGCGCGCGGCGATGTTACCGGTGGTAGGGAACGGCTCGGGCACCCGGCCCCGCCCTTCCACCGTAGGGGAACGGCAACCGGCCGGCCTGCACCGGGACCGCGCCGGCCGGGCGGGCGGGGGCGGTCGGCGGCGCGCGCTGCCGTGGCGGGACGGGGCCGGCCGGGGCACCCTGGAACGGCCCTCCGGGAGCACCCGGACCGGCGCACACAGGGGCGCGCGGGAGCCAACCCCGGCGCACCCTCTGGACGGCCGGTCGGATGCGCAGTTGTCTGGTTCGCGGGGGCGCACAACGCTCGGAAACACGGGGGCGGACGGTACTGATCAGCTTCGGGTTCTCGGCGAATAGGGGCGCTATCGATGTCACCCACGCTCGTGCGGCACCAGCTTCCGAACACCGGGGCCCTGCGCGGTGAGGGCCCGGCGGCACCGGCCGGCGCCCGGTCCCGCGCCCGCGACTGGGCGGAGATCCAGGAGCGCATGCTGGTCCCCCTCTACGAGGCCGCGTACGACCGGCTGGGCGTCGGGCCCGGCACCCGCCTGCTGGCGCTGGGCTGCGGATCCGGGCTGGCGCTGCTGCTCGCGGCGGCCCGCGGGGCGCAGGTCAGCGGGGTGGACGCGGACGAGTGCCGGCTGGAGCTGGCGCGCGAGCGGCTCACCCCGGACGGCATGCCGGAGGTCACCCGGCTGGTCAGCGGCGGGCTGGCGGACGCGGCGCCCGAGGACACCCCGTTCACCGTGGTGACCGCGTTCCATCCGGTGGGCTGCGGCGGCGGCCCCGAGGAGCTGGCCGGGTCGCTGACCGCGGCGGCGGCGCTGGCCGAGCGCGGCAGCGCGGTGGTGCTGGGCGGCTGGGGCCCGGTCGAGCGGTGCGCGACGACCGGGGTGCTGCGGGTGGCGCAGCGGCTGGCCGAGCCCGCGGCCGGGTTCGGCGGCGGGTGGCGGCTGGCCGGCCGGGACGATCTGGAGGAGCTGGCGGAGCGGGCGGGGCTGCGGCCCGACGGGTCGGGTCGGGTGTCCTGCCCGTTCGGCTACGCGGACCTGGCGAGCGCGGTGCGCGGGATGCTGTCGACCGGCCTGTTCGACGCGGCGCTGGAGGTGGCCGGGGCGCGGCCGGTGGAGAAGGAGCTGACGGAGGCGCTGCATCCGTACCGGCGGCCGGACGGGACGGTGTGGATGCCGAACGTCTTCCGGTACCTGATCGCGCGGACCCGCTAGCGGGCCGCGGGGCCCGACGGGCGAGCCCCCGGCCACGGGGAGGTGGCCGGGGGCTCGTGGTACCGGAGGCCCTGCGGGCGCCGGTCGGGGCGCCGCGCGCGGCGCGGTCAGCCCATGAACTTCTTGAATTCCTCGGGGAGTTCGAAGTTCTGCGGGTCCTGGCCGTCCTGCGGGAGGCCGAAGGCGTTGCCGGCCGCGGCCTCGCGGCGCGCCGCGGCGGCCTCCTCCTCGGCCTTGCGCTTCATCGGGTTGCCGCTCTTGCGCTTGCCCTTGGCCTGCTTGATCTGCTTCTTCTTGCGGGCTGCGCCGCCGCCCATCCCGGGGATGCCGGGCATCCCGGGCAGGCCGCCGCCCTGCGCCATCCGGGACATCATCTTGCGGGCGTCGAAGAACCGCTCGACGAGGTTCTTGACCATGCTGACGTCGACACCGGAACCGCGGGCGATACGGGCCCGGCGGGAGCCGTTGATGATCGTCGGGTCCTGGCGCTCGGCCGGGGTCATCGACTTGATGATGGCGGCCGTGCGGTCGACCTCGCGCTCGTCGAGGTTGTTGATCTGCTCCTTCATCTGCGCCATGCCGGGCAGCATGCCGAGGAGCTTGGAGATCGACCCCATCTTCCGGACCTGCTCCATCTGGGCCAGGAAGTCGTCGAGGGTGAACTCCTTGGGGCCCTTCGCCAGCTTGGCCGCCATCTTCTCGGCCTCTTGCTGGCTGAAGGTCTGCTCGGCCTTCTCGATGAGCGAGAGCATGTCGCCCATGCCGAGGATGCGGGACGCCATCCGGTCCGGGTGGAACGCGTCGAAGTCGTCCAGCTTCTCGCCGTTGGAGGCGAACATGATCTGCTTGCCGGTGACGTGCGCGATGGAGAGCGCGGCACCACCGCGGGCGTCGCCGTCCAGCTTGGAGAGGACCACGCCGTCGAAGCCGACGCCGTCGCGGAACGCCTCGGCGGTGTTGACCGCGTCCTGGCCGATCATCGCGTCGACGACGAAGAGGACCTCGTCCGGGCCGACCGCGTCGCGGATGTCGGCGGCCTGCTGCATCATCTCGGCGTCGATGCCGAGGCGGCCGGCGGTGTCGACGATCACGACGTCGTACTGCTTGGTGCGCGCGTACTCGACGGAGTCCTTGGCGACCTGGACGGGGTCGCCGACGCCGTTGCCGGGCTCGGGGCCGTAGAAGGCGACGCCGGCGCGCTCGGAGACGACCTGGAGCTGGTTGACGGCGTTGGGGCGCTGGAGGTCGCAGGCGACCAGCAGCGGGGCGTGGCCCTGGCCCTTGAGCCAGCGGCCGAGCTTGCCGGCGAGGGTGGTCTTACCGGCGCCCTGGAGGCCGGCGAGCATGATCACCGTCGGCGGCTGCTTGGCGAAGCGGAGGCGCCGGGTCTCACCGCCGAGGATGCCGATGAGCTCGTCGTTGACGATCTTGATGACCTGCTGGGCCGGGTTCAGCGCCTGGCTGACCTCGGAGCCCAGGGCGCGCTCCTTGACCTGCTTGATGAAGGCCCGGACGACCGGCAGCGCGACATCGGCTTCCAGCAGGGCGATGCGGATCTCGCGCGCGGTGGCGTCGATGTCCGCCTCGCTCAGGCGGCCCTTGCCCCGGAGGTTTTTGAAAGTACTCGCCAAGCGGTCGGAAAGCGTATCGAACACGGCGGTCGTCGATCCTCGGGGTCGGGGGCTTACGGTCCAGTCGGCTTCTAGGGTATCCGCCCGCGCAAGCGGACCGGCCGTGGGCCGCTACCGCAGTGCCGCCTCGATACGTGCGGCGAGCTCCCGGGCGGCCGCTGCCGGCAGGGGCGCGCCGTCCGGGCCGGTGACGTAGAAGGCGTCCACCGCGTGCCCGCCCAGGGTGGAGATGTGGGCGCTGCGGACCCGGACGCCGGCGGCGTCCAGGGCGCGTCCGATGCGGTGCAGCAGGCCGTGCGCGTCCTGGGCGCGGACCTCCAGGACGGTGGCGGTGCGGGAGCCGCCGGCGGCGATCGTGACGCGGGGCGGCGCGGGCGGGGCGGCGCGGGAGCGGCGGGCGTAGGCGCGTTCGCGTTCGGCGAGGCGGGCTTCGACGTCGAGGGTGCGATCGAGGGTGCGGACCAGGTCGGCGCGGAGCCGGCCGGCCTCGGGCAGCGAGCCGTACTCGGCGGCGACCCGCCAGCTCAGCACCAGGACCGGGCCCGCGCCGGGCGCGTCGAGGGTGCGCAGGTCGGCGGAGCGGACGGTCAGGCGGTGCAGGGCGAGGACGCCGGCGGTGGCGGGGAGCACGCCGGGCCGGTCCGGGACGGCGACGAGGAGTTCCACGCCGACGGGTTCCGGGGCGGCGCAGTCCCGGGCGGTGCCGTCGTGGGCGGTGCCGTCCGCCGGAGGGGGGCCGTCCGGGTGCGCGGCGGCGGTCGGGGCGCCGTCGGGGCGGGGGCGGAGGGCCAGGACCGGGCCGCCGGTGCGGGCGGCCTCGGCGGCCAGGCGTTCCTGCGCGGCGGTGGGCGCGCCGGCCTCGCGCGGGTCGGGCGCGGGCTCCCCGGCGAGGCGGTCGGCGACCCGGCGGACCAGGCCGGCGACCAGCCCGGCGCGCCAGGAGCTCCAGGCGGCGGGCCCGGTGGCCAGCGCGTCGGCCTCGGTGAGGGCGTGCAGCAGCTCCAGGGTGCCGGTGGTGCCGACGGCGGCGGCGACCGCGCCGACGGTCTCCGGGTCGTCCAGGTCGCGGCGGGTGGCGGTCTCGACGAGCAGCAGGTGGTGCCGGACGAGGGTGGCGATCACCTCGGTGTCGCCGGGGCCGAAGCCGAGCCGGGCGGCGGTGTGGCGGGCGATGGTCCGGCCGGTCTCGGCGTGGTCGCCGGGCCGGCCCTTGCCGATGTCGTGCAGCAGCGCGGCGATCAGGAGGAGGTCGGGGCGGTGGACGCGGCGGGCCAGTGCGGCGGCCCGGACGGCGGTCTCGACCAGGTGGCGGTCGACGGTCCAGGTGTGGACGGGGTTGCGCTGCGGGCGGCAGCGGACGTGTTCCCAGTCGGGCAGCAGCCGGGTGAGGACGCCCTCGGCCTCCAGGGCCTCCCACACGGGCACCGTGGGCGGGCCGGCGCCCAGGAGGGTGATCAGCGCTTCCCTGGCCTCGGCGGGCCAGGGGACCGGCAGCGGCCGGGCGGTGAGCGCGGCGGCGCAGCGGCGGACGGCGGCGGTGGCGAGCGGCAGCCCGGCCCGGGCGGCGGCGGCCGCGGCGCGCAGGACCAGGGCGGGATCGCGTTCGGGGCGGGCGGTGCGGGCCAGCACCGCCTCGCCGTCGAGTTCGACGACGCCGTCGGCGAGCGGGGAGCGTTCGGCGCGGCCGGCGGTGCGGCCGGGCAGCAGGCCGCGCAGCGCCGGCCGGACGGACCGGGCGCGCAGCACCCGCCCGACCTCGCGCCAGGTGACGTCGGCGGCGTAGGCGATGGTGCGGGCGGATTCGTAGGTGCGGCGGAGCAGGGCGTCCGCGCCGGGCAGGCCGAGGGCGCCGGCGACCTGGTCCTGCTCCTGGAGGGAGAGCCGGTCGGTGGCGCGCCCGGTGGTGAGGTGGAGGGCGTCGCGGGTGTCCAGGAGGGCGGTGCGGGCGGCCTCCAGTCCGCCGCGGGGGGCGTCGGCGAGCCAGGAGGCGGCGACGGCCCGCAGGGCGGTGGCGTCGCGCAGGCCGCCGTGCGCCTCCTTGAGGTCGGGTTCGAGGAGGTGGCGGAGTTCGCCGTGGCGGGCGGCGCGCTCCTGGCACAGGGCGCGGAGTTCGGGCAGCCGCCGGGGGGCGCTCTCCCGCCAGTCGGCGTAGGCGGCGGTGCGGACCCGCTCGGTCAGCGCGGGGTCGCCGGCGAGGTGGCGGGCGTCGAGCAGGCCGAGCTGCACCCTGAGGTCGTCGCGGGCGGCGCGGCGGGCCTCGGCGGGGGTGCGGACGGCGTGGTCGAGGGCCAGGCCGAGGTCCCAGACGGGGTACCAGAGGCGGTCGGCGAGCGCGGCCAGCCCGCCGGGGGCGGCGCGGCCGTCGTGCAGCAGGAGGAGGTCGAGGTCGCTGCGGGGGGAGAGTTCGCCGCGGCCGTAGCCGCCGACGGCGACCAGTGCGGTGCCGCCGGCGGTCCCGGCCGCCTCCGCCAGCAGGGCGGCGAGCCAGTCGTCGGTGAGGCGGGCCAGGGCGGCGCGGCGGCCGGCTCCGGTGAGGTGGGCGTCGTCGAGGAGCCGCTGCCGGGCGGCGGGGTAGCCGCCCGGGGCGGCGGGGTAGCCGCCCGGGGCGGCGGGGTGCTCGGTCAACTCCGGCTCTCCTGGGGTGGTGTCGGGGCCGCCGCGCTCCCCCGCGGCGGCCGGCGGCTCACAGCGCGTCGGGGCCGCGCTCCCCGGTGCGCACCCGTACGGCGTCCTCGACGGGGACGCTCCACACCTTCCCGTCGCCGATCTTGCCGGTGCGGGCGGCCCGGACCACGACGTCGACCAGTTCCTCGGCGTCGGCGTCCTCGACGAGGACCTCGATGCGGATCTTGGGCACCAGGTCGACGGTGTACTCGGCGCCCCGGTAGACCTCGGTGTGGCCGCGCTGCCGTCCGTAGCCGCTGGCCTCGGTGACGGTCAGGCCGTGCACGCCGAACGCCTGGAGGGCCTCCTTCACCTCGTCGAGCCGGTGCGGCTTGATGACTGCCGTGATGAGCTTCACGCGTCCACCTTCCTGGTCAGGGTCTCGCCGTGGGCCGTGGTGCGGCGGGCGGCGGTGCCGCCGCCGGCGCCGGCGAAGTCGTATGCGGTCTCGGCGTGGGCGGCCTGGTCGACGCCGGTGATCTCCTCGTCCTCGCCGATCCGGAAGCCCATCACCAGGTCGATGGCCTTGGCAAGGACGAAGGAGACGGCCAGCGAGTAGAGGAGGACGCAGACCACGCCGACGGCCTGTTTGCCGAGCTGCTCGAAGCCGCCCCCGTAGAAGAGGCCCTTGGCGCGGCTCTGCACACCGCCGGTGGCGAAGAGTCCGATGAGCAGCGAGCCGGCGATCCCGCCGACGAGGTGGACGCCGATGACGTCGAGGGAGTCGTCGTAGCCGAACCGATACTTCAGGCCGACGGCCATGGCGCACAGCACGCCGGCGATCGCGCCGGTGGCGAGGGCGCCCAGCGGGCTGACCGCGCCGCAGGCGGGGGTGATGGCGACGAGGCCGGCGACCGCGCCGGAGGCCGCGCCGAGGGTGGTGAACGAGCCGTGCCGGAGCTTTTCGTAGGCGAGCCAGCCGAGCATCGCGGCGGCGGTGGCGACCTGGGTGTTGACGAACGCGACCGCGGCGACGCCGTCGTCGTTGTTGAGCCAGGAGCCGGCGTTGAAGCCGAACCAGCCGAACCACAGCAGTCCGGCGCCGAGCATCACCAGCGGCAGGCTGTGCGGCCGCATCGGGTCCTTCCTGAAGCCGATCCGCTTGCCGGCGACGAGGAGCACGCCCAGGGCCGCGGCGCCGGCGTTGATGTGGACGGCGGTGCCGCCGGCGAAGTCGATCACGCCCAGTTTGTAGAGCCAGCCGCCGTCGGCCCACACCCAGTGGGCGACGGGGAAGTAGACGGCGGTGACCCACAGGGCGACGAACAGCGCCCAGGCGGTGAATTTCACCCGGTCGGCGAGGGCGCCGCTGATCAGGGCGGGGGTGATCACCGCGAACATCAGCTGGAAGACGGCGAAGACGTAGACGGGGACGGTGGAGGTGCCCCACAGCTGGGTCAGGCCGATGTGGCCGAGGCCGGCGAAGTCGCCGTTCCAGCCGATGACGCCGCCGGTGTCGGTGCCGAAGGCGAGCCCGAAGCCGTAGAGCACCCACAGGACGGTGACGATGCCCAGGCTGATGAAGCTCATCATCAGCATGTTCAGGACGCTCTTGACCCGGACCATGCCGCCGTAGAAGAACGCCAGGCCGGGCGTCATGAGCATCACCAGGGCGGAGCAGATCAGCAGGAACCCGGTGTTGGCGGGGCTGAGGGTGGCCTTCGCCGCGAGGCCGTCTGCGAGCGGAAGGATGCCTGGGGGCATCGGCGTCTCCTCGTCGTCGATGCGGCCCGTGCGGGTGTGGGTGGGCCGGCTTCGCGAAGAGGGTGTCGCGGCGCCGTTTCGGCCAAACCTTGCCGGTGTTTCACCGGGGTGACGAAGCCGTCGCGCGTGTTACGCCCCGGTGAACGGCCGGGGGCGCCGGGCGGCCGGAGCCGCGGCCGCGGCGGGGCCGGTCAGACCGCCGCCACGGTCTCCGGGAGCTGCCGGGACAGCTCGTCGCCGAGCCGGATGACCTCGCTGACCGTGCCGTATTCCCGGACCGCGGTGTCCACCGTCTTGCGCAGCCGGTTGTTGACCCGTTCGGAGCGGACCTGGCGGGCGAACGGGATGGCCTGCCGGGCCATCGCGGCGCACGCCTCGGGGTCCTTCTGGAGGAGGTGGACGGTGGCCATGCCGATGAGGTTGAGGGCGTAGGAGCGCTGGTGCTCGGGGTCCTGGCCGAACAGCTCGACGGCGCGCCGCATGGCCGGTTCGGCGAGCGAGGCGTACGTGGGGCTGCGGCCGGCCACGTAGGCGAGGTCGCGGTAGGAATGGGCGTTCTCGGCGTTGAGCTCGGCCTCGGAGAAGAAGCGGATCCAGTCCGGTTCCGGCTCGCCCGGGGAGATGTCGGAGAAGGTGTCCTCGGCCATCCGGACCGCCCGCTTGACCTTGCTGGGCTGGCCCATCCCGGCGTACGCGCGGGCCTCCATCGCGTACAGCATCGCCTGGGTGCGGGGGGTGGCGGTCTCCCGACTGCCGTACTGGGCGAGGTGGATCAGCTCCAGCGCGTCGTCGGGCCGGCCGAGGTGGATCATCTGCCGGCTCATGCTGGAGAGGATGTACGAGCCGAGCGGGCGGTCGCCGGCCTCCTTGGAGGCGTGCAGGGCGAGCACGAAGTACTTCTGGGCGGTGGGCTGGAGGCCGATGTCGTAGCTCATCCAGCCGGCGAGTTCGGCGAGTTCGGCGGCGACCTTGAACAGCCGCCGGGACACCTCCGGCGGCTGCGGCTCCTGGAGGAGGTCGGTGACCTCGTGGAGCTGGCCGACCACCGCCTTGCGCCGCAGCCCGCCGCCGCACTGCGCGTCCCACTGCCGGAACATCGCGGTGGTCGCCTCCAGCAGCTCCAGCTCGGGGCGGGACAGCCGGGCCGGGCGGCGGGTCCGGTCGGACTGCGCGGGAAGGTCGCCGGACCCGGCCGGCACCGGCACCAGCCAGCGCTGCATCGGCTCGATGAGGGGGGGGCCGGCGGCCAGGGCGAGCGAGGTGCCCAGGAAGCCGCGGCGCGCCAGCATCAGGTCGCTGCGGGTGAACTCGCTGATCAGGCTGACCGTCTGGGGGCCGGCCCAGGGCAGGTCGACGCCGGAGACGGACGGGGACCGGTGGGCGGTGCGCAGGCCCAGCTCCTCGACGCCGACCACGCAGCCGAAGCGTTCGGAGAAGAGCTCGGAGAGGATCCGCGGGATCGGCTCCCGGGGCTGCTCGCCGTCCAGCCAGCGGCGCACGCGGGAGGTGTCGGTGCTGATGTGGTGGGCGCCCATCTGGCGCGCGCGGCGGTTGACCTGCCGGGCCAGCTCGCCCTTGGACCAGCCGCTGCGCAGGAACCACGAGCCCAGCTGCGCGTTGGGGCGCTTGGCGGCTTCGGTGCCGCCCGTGCCGCCCGACCCGGCGGTGCCGCCAGTGCCGCCCACAGGGATGCCCCCATTTCCGATAGCGCGTGTCCGCGAAACACCCACAGGATGCCGCCTGTTGCGGCGCCCGTGCCGCGGTACCTCTACCCGACCGCCGGATCCGGCCACACCTGCGCCGACGCCGTTCACCCGTTGCCCCCGGCATACCCGGGTGCCGGGTGCGTCCCCCGGGGCGGGTGCACCGAAAGTAATCCTACGATCACGCCCGCTGCGAGGCCGATCACGGAAACGCCACCATTCGCCACCCCTGCGCGTGAACTCCCCGGGCAGCTCTCGCGATTGACTTGACAGAGGTCATCCGGGGGCCGGGCGGAGCGGAGCGCGCCAGGGCGTGCGCTCGGTGCCGCACCACCCGGTGTACGACCGCACACCACCGGGACCGCGGACCGCCGACGGAGCGTGCACACCAGAGTGCAGAACCGTCTCCTCGTCAACGCGCCGGTTCGTAACCACGCAGACGCACCACCCGTTGGAGGGGGCATGGGTTTCACGATCGGCGGCATCCGGGACCGGCGTACCGGTCCGCGCCGCCGCCTCCGCTCGGCCGAGGGCACCGCGGTCGCGGAGTACACCGGGCTGTGGGGCTGGGACGTGGTCCCCGGGGCGCGCGCGGTGCGGACCGGCGGCCGTACGGAGTGCTCGTGCGGCGCGGCGGACTGCCCCGCCCCGGGCGCCCATCCGCTCTCCTTCGGCCGGGAGCTGCCGGCCGGCGCGACGCTCCAGGAGGCACTGGCCGCCTGGGCGGAGACCCCGGGCGCCGCGGTACTGCTCCCGGTGGGCCGCTCCTTCGACGTGCTGGACGTGCCGGCGGAGGCCGGCCGGGGCGCGCTGGCGCGCCTGGAGCGGATGGGGCTGCCGCTGGGCCCGGTGGCCGCCACGCCCACCGGGCGCGCGCTGTTCCTGGTCGCCCCCGGGGCGGCGGCCGCGCTGCCCGACCTCCTCTACCGCATGGGCTGGGACGACGCCGATCTGGACCTGCGGCCGCTGGGGCCGGGCGGGTACCTCACCGCGCCGCCCTCCGATCTCGGCGGGCACGGTCCGGTGCGCTGGCTCCGGCCGCCGTCCCTGGAGACCGCCGGCCGCCCGCCCCAGGCCCGCCTGCTGCTGGGCGCGCTGGCGTACGCGTGCAACCGCGCGGCGGCCGGCCGGGCCGCCCCCGACGGGACGGCGTACGGTCCGCGGGCCCGGTGAGCGCACCGCGGCGCCGGGTTGGCCGGATCCGAGCGCTGCGCCCGGTGGCGGCCGGGGGCGTGCGGCGAACGGCGGCGGCCCCCGTCACCCGTCGTGCGCGGGTGGCGGGGGCCGCCGCCGTCAGGCCGTGGGGCCGGGTCAGCTGATCAGCGCGTCCACGAACGCCTCGGGCTCGAACGGTGCCAGGTCGTCCGGGCCCTCGCCCAGGCCGACCAGCTTGACCGGAACGCCCAGTTCGCGCTGGACGGCGATGATGATGCCGCCCTTGGCGGTGCCGTCGAGCTTGGTGAGGACCACGCCGGTGATGTCGACGACCTCGGCGAAGACCCGCGCCTGGACCAGGCCGTTCTGGCCGGTGGTGGCGTCCAGGACGAGCAGCACCTCGCCGACCGGGCCGTGCTTCTCGACGACCCGCTTGACCTTGCCCAGCTCGTCCATCAGGCCGGTCTTGGTGTGCAGCCGGCCCGCGGTGTCGATCAGGACGACATCGGCGGACTCGGCGATGCCCTCCTTCACCGCGTCGTAGGCGACGGACGCCGGGTCGCCGGCCTCCGGGCCGCGGACCGTACGGGCGCCGACCCGCTCGCCCCAGGTCTGGAGCTGGTCGGCGGCGGCCGCGCGGAAGGTGTCGGCGGCGCCGAGGACGACGGACTTGCCGTCGGCGACCAGGACGCGGGCGAGCTTGCCGGTGGTGGTGGTCTTGCCGGTGCCGTTGACGCCGACGACCATCACCACGCCGGGGATCTCGCCGCCGCCGTTGCCGATGCCGTTGGCGGTGTGCACGGTGCGGTCGGCCTCGGTGCCGATGAGGGCGAGCAGCTCCTCGCGGAGCAGCGTGCGCAGGTCCTCGGGGGTGCGGGTGCCGAGCACCTTGACCCGCTCGCGGAGCCGCTCGACCAGTTCCTGGGTGGGGGCGACGCCGACGTCGGCGGTCAGCAGGGTGTCCTCGATCTCCTCCCAGGTCTCCTCGTCGAGGTGTTCGCGCGACAGCAGGGTCAGCAGGCCCTTGCCGAGGGTGTTCTGGGAGCGGGCGAGCCGGGCGCGCAGCCGGACCAGGCGGCCGGCGGTCGGCTCGGGGACCTCGACGGCGGGCGCGGCGGGCGCCTCCGGCTCGGCGGCCGGTGCCTCGGGCGCGGCCGCGGGGGCCTCGGCCGTGGGCAGCTCGACCTCTTCGATGGTGCGGCGTTCTTCGTCGCGGGGGGTTTCGGCCTCCTCGCCGACCTGCGGTTCGGCGGGGGGCGCGGTGACGGAGGGCTGGGGAGCGGCCGGCGGGGGCGGCGGCAGCTGCTTCTTCTTGCGGCCGGTGACGACGAGCCCGCTGATCGCGCCGAGCACGACCACGGCGATGACTACGGCAAGGATGACGGTTTCCATAACCCCTCCAGTATCAGCCACACCCCGCCGCCGACCGCGGCACGCGCCCGGGGATCCGCCCCGGGTGGCGGGGGCTGCCGCCGGCGCCCGCGCGGCCCGCCGGAGGCGTGGTCAGGACTCGCGGTGCTCCTGGGTGCGCCAGCGCTCCAGGGTGGGGTCGCGGTGCGCGTCGTACGTCCCCGAGCCCTGGCAGTGGCGGCACTCGCCGGTCCGCTGGACGGTCTCGCAGGGGCCCCGGAACGGGTCGACCCCGGGGCCGTAGGCCAGGGCCTGGGACACATATCCGGTGCCCTGGCACCACTGACACGTCTTGTCCGGCACATCGGCCTCCCGCGGGTCCGCGCTGTCGTTCATCCGGATCACCTTGCACCAAGGAGGGGCCGCCATGCCCCGGGGGGCGTTTTCCCGCCGCCGGGCGGTCCACGCGCGGCGCGCTCAGACGAGAGATGCGTCTCTCCGACGGGCTCCCGGAACCGCCCGCCCAACCGGAAGGGGGACCTCCGATTCCTCTTCGAGCCCTCCACTGCGTCACGTATGTCCTGATCACGGGGGTGTGACTGGATTCATCGACAGGACGAGGATTCCGTGTCATCGTCAAGGGATCCAAGGGGGCGGACCGGTAGAAGTTGGATCAAAGTACGATGGTGGTCGGCCGCGCAACGCGCGTAGAGTCCTGGCAATCACATCTGGCCGGGCATCACTGCCGCTGCCTGCACCTCCTTCCCGGGGGTGCCCCCAGACCCCCGCACGGAGACAGCTGCACCCATGGGCACCAGCACCACGTCCTCAACCACATCCGCCCCCGCGGCCGAAGGCGCCGTCGAGACCCGGGGCATCGAGCCGGTCCCGGATCACGAGCGCCGGGGACGGGTCCGCGAGCTCTTCCCCACCTGGGTCGCGGCCAACATCAGCGTGCTGCTGCTGACCATGGGCGCCTCCCTGGTGATCAACAACGGCCTGAACTTCTGGCAGGTGCTGGTGGTGGCCGCGATCGCCTCCACCATCTCCTTCGGGATCGTGGGCCTGCTGTCGGTCTCCGGTAAGTGGGGCGGCGCGCCGGGCGCGATGCTCTCCCGGGCCGCCTTCGGCGTGCGCGGCAACTACTTCCCGGGCGCGATCCTGTGGGTCGCCCGCTTCGGCTGGGAGACGATCAACGCGGTCAGCGGCGCCTACGCGATCCTGACCGTGCTCCGCCTGGTGTTCGGCATCAAGACCAACAACGTGCTGGTCGTGGTGACCCTGCTGGGCTTCGTCGCCTGCACCTTCCTGGTGAGCGGCATGGGCCGCAAGGCGCTCAACGTCTGCAACAAGTACTCCACGTACCTCTTCAGCCTGATCAGCCTCGTCGTGCTGGTCTACCTGATCGTCGAGATGCCGTGGGGCGCCATCTTCGCCAAGTCGCCGGGCAGCGGCGCGATGATGATCGCGGGCATCGGCACCATCGCGGCCGGCGGCCTGAGCTGGGTGCCCACCGGTCCGGACTTCGCGCGCTACCTGCCGCACTCCGCCTCCGGCAAGAAGATCGTCGGCACCACCGTCTCCGGTGCGGCCCTGGTCCTCGTCCCGATGGTGGTCATGGGCGGCGTGATGGCCGTGTCCAACCCGTCGCTGGCCAACCAGAACACCGACCCGATGTCCTTCCTCGGCCAGGTGCTGCCGTCCGCCATCGCGATCCCGTACCTGATCACCGCGCTGATCGGCATGATGCTGATCAACAGCCTGTCGATGTACTCCGCGGGCTTCACCGCCCAGACCATGGGCGTCAAGCTGCCGCGCGCCCTGGCGGTCAGCATCAACGCCGCCATCAGCCTCATCGGCGGCCTGTTCATGATGCTGGTGGCCAAGGACTTCGTGGGCCAGTTCATCGCCTTCCTGACGCTGCTCGCGGTCTCGTTCTCCGCCTGGATCGGCGTCTACGGCGTGGACATGTTCCGCCGCCGCACGATGACGGTGCGGTACCACGCGGAGAGCCTGATGACCATCGACCGCACCAGCCGCTACTGGTACCGCGGCGGTTTCTGCTGGCAGGCGCTGACCGCCTGGGGCGTCGCGCTCCTCGCCGGCCTGGCGTTCACCAAGGTGCAGTGGTTCACCGGCCCGCTGGCCGGCACCTGGATCGGCGAGAACGGCCTGGGCTGGGCGGCCACCATCCTGATCGCCGCCGTGGTCTTCGCGGTCCTGCCGGCCGCCCGGGAGACCGAGGCCCCGGCGCCCGCCGCGGCGCCCGGCGGCGAGCGGCAGGCCGTCGAGATCGGCTGATCCCGGCCGGTCCGGCTCCCCTCCCCTGGAAAACTGACGTATCGTCAGCTACGGTCCCCTTCGCCACCTGCTCTGGCGAAGGGGACCTGCCATGTCCGCCGCCCCGTCCGCACCCGTCACGCTCCTGCGCTTCAACCTCGCCGGGCCGCCCGCCGCGCCCGGGGAGCTCACCGCCCGCTACCGGGCCGCGATCGAGATGGCCCGGTACGCCGACACCCACGGCCTGGACATGATCCAGACCGAGGAGCACCACGCCACCGGGAACGGCTGGATGCCCGCGCCGCTGGCCTTCGCGGGCGCCGTCCTGGGCGCCACCCGGCGGATCGGCGTCACCGTTTCCGCCCTGATCACCCCGCTGCACGATCCGCTGCGGCTGGCCGAGGACCTGGCGGTGCTCGACCTGCTGGGCGCCGGCCGGCTGGTGACCGTCGCGGGCCTGGGCTACCGGCCCGAGGAGTACGCCGCGCACGGCAAGGACTGGGACGCCCGCGGCGCCCTCCAGGACGAGGCGCTCGCCACGCTGCTGGCCGCCTGGACCGGGGAGCCGTTCACCTACCGGGGGCGCACCGTGCGGGTCACCCCGCGCCCGCACTCCCGGCCGCATCCGCCGCTGCTCGTCGGCGGCGCCTCGCGGCCCGCGGCCCGGCGGGCGGCCCGCCTGGGCCTGCCGTTCTTCCCCAGCGCGCACCTGCCGGAGCTGGAGCGCTACTACCACGAGAGGTGCGCCGCCCACGGGACCGAGGGCTGGGTGATGCAGCCGCCGCGGCGCACCTGCCTGCTGCACCTGGCCGAGGACCCGGACCGCGGCTGGGCGGAGCACGGCCGGCACCTGCTGTACGAGGCGCGGACGTACGCGTCCTGGCAGGGCGCCGGGGCGCGGTCGGCGGTGCGCTCGGCGGCCGCGGACACCGCGCAGCTGCGCGCGGAGGGCGTCTACCGGATCGTCACCCCGGACGAGTGCCTGCGACTGGCCGGGGAGGAGGGCGGCGGGGGCGCGCTGATCCTGCATCCGCTGTGCGGCGGGATGCCCGTCGAGGAGGGCTGGCGGTCGCTGCGGCTGTTCGCGGAGCGGGTGCTGCCCCGGCTGGCGGGCTGAGGCGGGCGGGCCGGGCGCGGGCGGGCCGGCGGGCACGGCCGATTGTCAGTGGCGGGTGCCACGATCGGTGCATGAGCTTCTTCGACGGACTGACCCCGGCCGGCCCACCGCCCGAAGTACCCGACGAGATCCTGGAGTTGGGCCCTTACGCGCCCGCCGGCGACGAGGAGTTCGCGCCCTCGCAGTGGTTCGTCCCGGCGCAGCTCCCACAGCTCGCCGAGGCCGGTGCCGGTCCCGCGGCGCGGATCGTGCTCACCGGCTGGGACGTCTGGCCCCGGTCGGTGACGATGCGGCTGTCGGTCTTCCTGCGCCGGATCCGCCCCGGCGGCCGGACGTCGCCGTACGGGCGGCCGGGCGGCGGGGGGCTGCGCTGCGGGCTGCTGCTGGCGGACGGGCGGAAGGTCACCACCCTGGACGGCGGTTCCTGGCCGGCGTCCGGGCAGTCCGGGCCGGTGCTGCGGCTCAGCGGCGGCACCGGCGGCGCGTTCCACCACCAACTGGAGCTGCACCTCTCGCAGATGCCGCCGGCCGGCCCCACCCAGCTGGTGGTGGAGTGGCCGGACGAGCAGGTGCCCGATACGGTCACGGTCTTCGACGCCGGGCCGCTGCGGGCGGTGGTCCGGGAGGTGCGGGAGGTCTGGCCGGAGACCGCGCCACCGGGCACCGCACCACCGGCCGGTACGGCGGCGGACGGTCCCCTGGCGGCCGGCCCCTCGGCGGACGGGGAGGCGCGGGGGTTCCTCGTCGCCGGCCTCGGACCGGCGGAGATCCTGGCCCGGCCGCCCGCGGTGTGGTCCCCGCCCGTCCCTGAGCCCGCGGTGTGGACCCCGCCCGCCCCGGACCCCGCCCGCGCCGGCTGGGAGGGCATGGCCGACGCCCACTGGCGCGACACCGCCCTGGTGCTGGAGCGGCTCGCGCACGGCGCCGATCCGGCCGCCCGCGCCCCCGGCTCCCCGGAGGCGCCGCTGCACGCGGCCGCCGCGCACGGCTCGCCGGAGGCGGTCGCCGCCCTGCTGGCCGCGGGCGCGGCCGCGGACGCCCCCGACCACCAGGGCTGCACCCCGTTGTGGCACGCCGTCTGCCACGGCGCCCGGGAGAACGCCGCGCTGCTGCTGCGGGCCGGCGCCGACGCCTGGCGCCCGCAGCTCGGCGGCCGCTCCCCCGGCCGGCTGGCGCTGACCACCCCGCTGGCCCCGCTGTTCGCCGGACTGCCTGGCGCGGTGCCGCTGACGCCCGCGGAGCGCGCCGCCCAGCGGGAGGCGGACGAGCGGGCGGCGGTGTTCGCGGGGGTGCCCACCGAGTCCCTCTCGGCGGCGTTCGTGGCGGGCGTCGGCGAGGAGGAGGCGGTCCGGCGGCTGGGCCGCGACCCCCGCGACTGCCCGGTGCTCCCTCCGGACGCCGCGGCCGAGCCCTGGGAAGGGGACGCCTTCGCCCACGAGGAGGCGCACCGCCAGGTCGGCGTCACCGGGGTGCCCGGCGGCTGCGTCCTTGTCCAGCCGTACTCCTACCTGCTCAGCACCGAGCCCCTGCTGGACGCGCTCTCCCCCGGCGGCGCCGCGTACGGGGTGTACTTCAACCCCAAGGGCGGCACGTTCGGCACGCTCTCGCGGGACGGCCGCACCGAGCGGACCGAGGAGATCGGCCTGCCGCCGTACGGCGACGAGCCCGAGGGGCACTGGCTGTACCGCTTCTGGAGCTGGGACCGGCCGGAGGAGATGTACGGGGCGAGCGAGCTGGCGTACGCCTGCGCCCAGGCCGGTCTGCGGCTGGCGGATCCGCAGCCGCTGTCCGGGGCGCCGCGCCGCTGGGTGCTCATACCCGACGGCAGCCCGCTCCTCTAGGGGGTGTCCGCAAAGTCGCGTCGTTCGCCCGCCAGGGCGGCCGGGTGGTGTCCGGTGCGTGCTCTCGGTGTGAGCGCGGCGCGCCCGGTGCCCCGCAGGTCCGGTCCGCCCCCCGGAACGTACCGCTGCCCCGGCTCGGGTGAACCGGGGCAGCGGCGAGGACTGAGGAGAGGGCGGCGGGGGGGTTAGCCCATCTCCTCCAACGCCTTGCCCTTGGTCTCCTTCACGAACTTGAGCACGAAGGGGATCGAGAGCAGGGCGAAGACCATGTAGATCACGTAGGTGCCGGACAGGTTCCAGTCGGACAGGCTCGGGAAGCTGGCCGTGATCGCCCAGTTGGCGATCCACTGCGCGCAGGCGGCGACGCCCAGCGCGGCGGCACGGATCTTGTTCGGGAACATCTCGCCGAGGAAGACCCAGACCACGACACCCCAGGAGAGGGCGAAGAAGAGCACGAAGCAGTGCGCGGCGATCAGGGCCACGGTGCCCTCGGTGGCCGGCAGGGTGCCGGCCGCGGTCTTGGCGGAGAAGGCCCACGCCTCCAGGGCGAGCGCGACGGCCATACCGGCCGAGCCGATGAGGGCCAGCGGGCGGCGGCCGATCCGGTCGACGAAGATCATCGCGATCACGGTGCCGACGATGTTGATGATCGAGGTGGTGAAGCTGTAGAAGAACGAGCTCTCCGGGTTGATGCCGACCGACTGCCACAGCGTCGAGGAGTAGTAGAAGGCGACGTTGATGCCGACGAGCTGCTGGAAGACCGACAGGCCGATACCGACCCAGACGATCGACAGGAAGCCGCCCTTGCCGCCGAGCAGGTCCTTGAAGGTGGACTTGTGCTCGCGGCGCATCGCGTCCTGGATCTCGGTGACCCGGGCGTCGAGGTCCACCGTGCTGCCCTCGACCTCGGCGAGCACCTCCTTGGCGCGGTCGACCCGGCCGGCGGAGATCAGGAAGCGCGGCGACTCGGGGATCGCGAAGGAGAGCAGCCCGTAGAGGATGGCCGGGACGACCATCACGCCGAGCATCCACTGCCACGCCTCCAGCCCGGCGATCTTGCCGCGCTGCTGGCCGTCGGCGAGGTTGAGGATGCCCCAGTTGACGAGCTGGGAGATGGCGATGCCGATGACGATGGCGGCCTGCTGGAAGGAGCCGAGCCGGCCGCGGTAGGCGGGCGGCGAGACCTCGGCGATGTAGGCCGGGCCGATGACCGAGGCCATACCGATGGCGATACCGCCCAGGATCCGCCACATCGCCAGGTCCCAGAGGGCGAACGGCAGGGCCGAGCCGATGGCGCTGATGGTGAAGAGCACCGCGGCGATCTGCATGACCCGGATGCGGCCGATCCGGTCGGCGATCCGGCCGGCGGTGGCGGCGCCGATGGCGCAGCCGATCAGGGCAATGGCGATCACCTGCGCGAGGACGGCGGACCCGACGTCGTAGCGGCTGCGGATCGCCTCGACGGCGCCGTTGATGACGGAGCTGTCATAACCGAAGAGGAAGCCGCCCATCGCGGCAGCCGCGGTGATGAAGATGACATGGCCGAGGTGGTCCGGCTGGGCCTTGCGGCCTTCCGGGACCGTCGGCTGCGCGGTGCTGGTCAACGTGAACTCCAGTGGCCCGGCTGCGCTGCCGGGCGTAGGGGGCTGGCCCTTACAAGTGGCGCACACGGTGGGGGCACCCACCACTTGAAGGTAAAAGCAACGTTGCAGAGACTATGCCTTTAAGTTTCGAAGTCAATAGGCCGAACCTGACGTCTTTCTCACGCGACTGCGGCAAGCTCCATTCAACTTCTGAATTGATCTTGTATGCCTTCACGGCATGGCGACACACGGTTCCGGAACGGATGCGGACGGTCCCGCCCGCACCGGCTCAGCGCAGCCGCTGACTGATCACCTTCGAGACGCCGTCGCCCTGCATCGAGACGCCGTAGAGCGCGTCGGCGACCTCCATCGTCCGCTTCTGGTGCGTGATCACGATCAGCTGGGAACTCTCCTGGAGCTCCGCCATGATCCCGATCAGCCGCTGGAGGTTGGTGTCGTCCAGCGCCGCCTCGACCTCGTCCATCACGTAGAACGGGCTGGGCCGCGCCTTGAAGATCGACACCAGCAGCGCCACCGCGGTCAGCGACCGCTCACCGCCGGACAGCAGCGAGAGCCGCTTGACCTTCTTCCCCGGCGGCCGGGCCTCCACGTCCACCCCGGTCGCCAGCATGTCGTCCGGGTTCGTCAGCACCAGCCGCCCCTCGCCGCCCGGGAAGAGCCGGGCGAAGACGCCCTCGAACTCCCGCGCGGTGTCGCGGTACGCCTCGGTGAAGACCTGCTCGACCCGTTCGTCGACCTCCTTGACCACCCGCAGCAGGTCGGACCGGGTCTTCTTCAAGTCTTCAAGCTGCTCGCTCAGGAAGCGGTGGCGCTCCTCCAGGGCTGCGAATTCCTCCAGCGCGAGCGGGTTCACCTTCCCGAGCTGCTGGTACGCCCGCTCGGCGGCCCGCAGCCGCTTCTCCTGCTCGGCCCGGACGAAGGGCACCGGCCCCTCCCCCGCCGCCGGGCCGCCGCCGGCCGCCGCGTCCGGCCGCTCCTCGCCGCCGGCCGGCGCGGGCGGCGGCACCGGCTGGTCGGGCCCGTACTCGGCCACCAGCACGGCCGGTTCGACCCCCAGCTCCTCCAGCGCCCGGGCCTCCAACTGCTCGATCCGCAACCGCTTCTCGGCGCCCAGCACCTCCCCGCGGTGCACCGAGTCGGTCAGCTTGTCCAGCTCGGCCGCCAGCTCCCGGCCCTGCTCGCGCGCGGCGGCCAGCGCCCGCTCGCGCTCCGCCTTGGCCCGTTCCACGGCGGCCCGCTCCTCCTCGGCCCGCACCACCGACACCTCGATGTGCGCCAGCAGCTGCGCCGCGCCCGAGGCCACCGCACCGGCCACCGCCGCCTCGTGGCGCAGCCGGGCCCGCCGCCGCTCGGCCCGCGCCCGCGCCTCCCGCTCCGCGCGCGCCGCCCGGTCCAGCGCGTCCGCCCGCCCGGCCAGCGCCTTGACCCGCTCCTCGTGCGTGCGCGCCTGGAGCCGGGCCTCCATCTCCGTCTGCCGGGCGTTGGCCCCGTCGGCGGCCAGCCGGTCGCGGACGGAGGTGTCCGGTTCCTCGTCGGCCGCGGCCGGGTCCTCCTGCGCCGCGACCAGCCGGGCGGCCAGCTCCTCGGCCTCCTCGGTCGCCCGGGCCAGCGCCTCCTCGGCGCGGGCCGCGGCCGCGGCGGACCGCTCGGCCTCCCCGGCGGCGGCCCGCGCCTGCCCGGCCAGCCGCCCCAGGTCCCCGGCGACCTCGGACTTCTTCCGGTCGGCCGCCCGCCGCCGCGCGTCCAGCTCCTCGACGAGCGCGGCGCACGCGGTCCGCCGCTCCTCGGCGTCCCGGCGGGCCCCGGCCAGTTCCGCGCAGCGGGCGGCCAGCCCGGTCAGCTCGGCCGCCGCCTCGTCGACCGACGCCTGCACCTCCAGCAGGCTCGGCGCCCCCGCCGAACCGCCCTGCGCGAAGTGCGCCCCGAGCAGATCGCCCTCCGCGGTGACGGCGGTCAGCTCCGGCCGCGCCGCCACCAGCTCCTCGGCCTCCTCCAGCGTGCCGACCACCACCACGTCCCGCAGCAGCCGGGCCACCGACGCGGTCAACTCCCGCGCTCCGCCCACCAGTTCGTGCGCCGGTACGGGCCCGCCGCCGGCCCCCGGAGCCCCGCCCGGGCCGCTCCCGGACACCCCGGACACCCCGGCCGCACCGGCACCACCGCTCCCGCCTGCCCCCTCCGGCGCCTCGCCCGCGGCCCGCCCGGCGACCTCCGCCGCCACCGCCTGCCGGACCTCCGCGCCCGCCGGGGACGGCACGGCCGGCCCGGCCGCCGGCTGCACCGGCCCGGCCGGCGCCGGCACCCGCACCGGCCGGCCGCCGCCCAGCACCATCGCCGCCCGCCCCGCGTCCTCCTTGCGCAGCAGCCGCAGCGCCTCGGCCGCGGCGGCCGGACCGGTGACCGCCACCGCGTCCGCCGCGGCGCCCAGCGCGGCGGCCACCGGCACCTCGAAGCCCGGCGCCACGGTCAGCAGTTCGGCGGCCGGCCCGAGCAGCCCGCCGAGCCGGTCCCCGGCGGCCAGCAGCGCGCCGGTGCCGTCCTTGCGGCGCAGCCCCAGGGCGAGCGCGTCGTGCCGGGCGGCGGTCGCGGCGCGCTCCCGCTCCGCCCCGGCCAGCTCCTCCCGCACCGCGGCCAGCGCGGACTCCGCCGCCGCCAGCTCCGCCCGCGCCGCCTCGTACCGCCCGGTCAGCTCCGCGTCGTCCGCGTCCAGTCCGCCGACCTCGGCCGCGCGCCGCTCGTACGCCTCCTGGGCCTCGGCCGCCCGGCTCAGGGCCGCGTCCCGGGCCTCGGCCAGCCGGCCGATCTCCGCCTGCGCCGAGGCGGCCCGGCCGCGCGCGGCGGTCACCTGCCCGCTGAGCCGGGCCAGCCCCTCGCGCCGGTCGGCCAGCGCCCGGGCCGCGTCCCGCAGCCGCCGCTCCTCGGCGGCCAACTGCCGTTCCAGCTCCGCCCGGTGGTCGACGGTGTCCGACAGGGCCCGGCTCGCCGCCTCCAGCGCAGCGGTCAACTCCGCCTCCTGCTCGCGGATCCGGGCCGCCTCCCGCTCCAGGTCCTCCGGGTCCCTCCCGCGCCGCTCCTCCGGCGGCGCCGCGGTGGCGCTGCGCACCCGGGCCTTCGCCAGCGACACCGTGCCGCGCACCCGCTCGGCCAGCTGCGAGAGGGCGTACCAGGTCTCCTGGGCCCGCTGGAGCCGCGGGGCGAGGGCCCGCACCTCCTCCTCCAGCGCCGCCTCCCGCTGCCGGGCATCGCGCAGCCGGGCCTCCACCGCGTCCCTGCGCTCCTTCAGCGCCGCCTCGTCGGCGATCTCGGCGGCCAGCGCGCGGCGCAGCGTGACGAGGTCGTCGGCGAGCAGCCGCAGCCGGGCGTCGCGCAGATCGGCCTGGATGACGGCGGCCCGCCGGGCGACCGCGGCCTGCCGCCCCAGCGGCTTGAGCTGCCGCCGGAGCTCGTCGGTGAGGTCCTGGACGCGGGCGAGGTTGGCCTTCATCGCGTCCAGCTTCCGCAGCGCCTTCTCCTTGCGCTTGCGGTGCTTGAGCACCCCGGCGGCCTCCTCGATGAACGCCCGGCGCCCCATCGGGTCGGCGTGCAGCACGGAATCGAGCTGGCCCTGGCCGACGATCACGTGCATCTCCCGGCCGATACCGGAATCCGAGAGCAGCTCCTGGATATCCAGCAGCCGGCAGGTGTCGCCATTGATCTGGTACTCGCTGCCGCCGTTCCGGAACATGATCCGGGTCAGGGTGACTTCGGCGTATTCGATGGGCAGCGCGCCGTCGGAATTGTCGATCGTCAGCGAGACCTCGGCGCGGCCGAGCGGCGGCCGCCCGGTCGTCCCGGCGAAGATGACGTCCTCCATCTTCCCGCCGCGCAGTGATTTCGCGCCCTGCTCCCCCATCACCCACGACAGGGCGTCCACGACGTTGGACTTGCCGGAACCGTTGGGGCCCACGACGCAGGTGATGCCCGGTTCGAACCGGAGCGTCGTGGCGGAGGCGAAGGACTTGAAGCCTCGCAGGGTCAGACTCTTCAGGTGCACGCCATTGGACTCTACCGGCCGCCCCGGCGGCCCCTTCCACGCCATTCCGGCGACCGCCGGAGGCGGCTACGGCCCCCGGGTATCCGCCGCCGTTTCCTTTTCCGGTTTCACCGGGGAAAGGGGAGGGCACATCATGCGGTAAGGATGTCACCGAGGGGCTGGGGAAACGCCGGGGACGGAAGTGACCGGAGAGCACCCAGGTGCCCGGCCGGCGCCGAAAGCGACCACAACGGAAAAGGCGGCACGGGACGGCAAAGGCGGGAAGCACCCGCCCCGAAATCCCGAGGACGGGGAGAACGACGAAGGGACGCCGAAGCGTCCCTTGCAGATCTTGCGGTGCTGACCGTGAAGCGTGCGGTGCCTCATGCGGCTGGCGTGCAGCCCGTCCGACCCCGGTCGGGGTCAGGTGAGCGCGGGCTCCGCCTGGGGTACGTCGATGTCGAGCACCGAGTCGTCGCGACGCGCGGCAGCGGAGAGCATGTCGTTCTCGGCCTGCATCCGAATGAGTTCGGATTCGAGGTCCTGGACGCGCTGCTGAAGCCGTCGCATCTCGGCGAGGACTCGGGGGTCGGAGCCGCCGACGTAACCGAGAAGCGCCTTTGCCATGATGGATGGTCCTCCACAATGAGTGACCGACCGAAGCGGTTGGGTCGTGAGGGATTCGCACCCGCGGTGCTTGCCATTATCCAGCTGTACTCAATGCCAAACAGCTAAGGTGCGCGGGGATTCCAGAGTCTCACCAAACGGATGGAGGGTCAACACGATCACACCCCGTATCCTCGGGCGCCTGAGAGTGCGCGGCCGCCAGGGCATGCCGCCGACTCTCCAGAAAGGGCCCACGGGGCGTGGAGATCATCCGTACAGCGGCAGCCTTCCACGGGTCGGCCGAGTTGGCAACCACCTGGGCTTATCTCCCGTAAGCAGCTCACGAAGCCGCACCGGGGCGCGGGCCGGACGGGGCCGTCCGGGGGGCTCCTCCCGCCCCGGTCAGCGGATCTCGAAGCCGTCGTAGCCGCCCCGCGGCGTGTCCCAAATCTCAGTGACGCCGTCGACGTTCCCGGGCGTGTCCCCGGTGCGCAGCCACTCCAGCAGCGCCTCGCAGCGGTCCTTGGGACCCTCCGCGACGACCTGGACGCGACCGTCGCCGAGATTGACCGCGAAACCGCACAGTCCGCCGATCCGCAGGGCGTTCGCACGGGTGAACCAGCGGAAGCCGACCTCCTGCACCCGGCCGCGCACCCAGGCGGTCATCCGCACCTCGTCTTCCATGTGTGCACGTTAACCGGCCAATTGCTCGGCAAGCACATCCGCCCCTTCCGTCATGGCGTACAGTCCCCCGACAGCGAAGGATCACCCTTTCGGGTGAGTCGTCTTGACGCTGGACGGAAGGAACGACCGCGGATGGGCCGCCATCGACGCTCTGCTCCCCACGCCCCGGAACCCGTACGTACGGGGCCTGCTGACGGACCGGCGGGAACGTCCGCGGCCGGCGGGCGCCGCGGCCACCGGGCGGTCCGGCGGTCCGCACCGGTGCGGACCGGGCTGCTCGGCGCGTCGGCCGCGGTGGCGATGGGCGCGGTGGCGGTGGCGTCCGGACTCGTACCCGGCGGCGGCCGGTTCGAGGTGGCCGGCGGCGACCGCACCGACCCGGTCCGGGCCGGCACGCTGCCCGACGCCCAGCCGCAGGAGAGCCGGACCGCCCCGGCGCCGGGGACCGCGGGCCCGGTGGGCCGCGACGGCGGGCACACCTCCTCCCGGGGCACGGACCGGACCGCCGCCCCGGCCTCCCCCACCGCCTCCCCGTCCGCGCCCCGGGCGACCGCGTCCCCGTCCCGGGCGCCCGGCGGCCGGCCCACCGCGCGGCCCACGGGCGGGTCGGCCACCGCCGCGCCGCGGCCGACCGCGACCGCGACCGCCGGCCCGGCGACCGGCGGCGGCGCCGAGTCCGCGGCCGAGGCCGAGGTGGTCGCGCTGGTCAATCAGGAGCGCGCCCAGGCGGGCTGCTCGCCGGTGGCCGCCAGCGGTGAACTGGCCGGTCTGGCCCAGCACTTCAGCGACGACATGGCGCGGCGCGGCTTCTTCGGCCACACCGACCCGGACGGCCGCACGCCCTGGGACCGGGCCCGCGCCGCGGGGACAGCCGACCTCGGCGGGGAGAACATCGCCCGCGGCCAGGCGGATGCCCGGTCGGTGATGGCCTCGTGGATGAACAGCCCCGGCCACCGCGCCAACATCCTCAACTGCGAGTACCGCACCCTCGGCGTCGGCGCCCACTTCGGCCCGGGCGGCCCGTGGTGGACGCAGGACTTCGGCTTCTGACCCGGCCGGGGCGGGGCCCGGGTCAGTTCGGCCGGGGCGGGCGCTGGCAGCGGGGGCAGAAGTAGCTGGAGCGGTTCATCCAGGGGCGGCGGCGGATCGGGGTACCGCAGCGGCGGCAGGGTTCGTCCTCGCGCCCGTAGGCGTCCAGGGAGCGCTCGAAGTAGCCGGACTCGCCGTTGACGTTGACGTAGAGGCTGTCGAAGCTGGTGCCGCCGACGGCGAGCGCGGCGGTCATCACGTCCCGGACGTGGCCGAGCAGCTCGGCGGTGCGGGGGCGGGTGAAGGTGGCGGTCGGCCGGTCGTAGTGGAGCCGGGAGCGCCACAGCGCCTCGTCGGCGTAGATGTTGCCGACGCCGCTGATCAGGGTCTGGTCCAGCAGCGCCCGCTTGATCGTGGTGCGGCGGCGGCGCAGCGCGTCGTGGAAGGCGGCGTCGTCGAAGGCGGGGTCGAGCGGGTCGCGGGCGATGTGCGCGATCACGTCGGGCAGCAGGTCCGGGTCGCCGGGCACGGTGTCGTGCAGCGAGAGGCCGCCGAAGGTGCGCTGGTCGACGAAGCGCAGCTCGGTGCCGTCGGAGTCGGCGAAGCGGATCCGGATCCGCAGGTGCTTCTCGTCCGGTGCGTCCTGCGGCTGGACCAGGAGCTGGCCGCTCATGCCGAGGTGGGCCAGGACCGCGAGGCCGTGGGTGACGTCGGGGGTGATCACCGGGGCGATGCCCTCGGCGGCGCTCTGCGCGGCCGGGCCGCCGCCGGTCACCGGCAGCCACAGGTACTTCCCGCGCCGGCGGGCCGGGCCGATGCGCAGCCCGGTGAGGCGGGCGGCGAAGTCCTCGGCGCCGGCGGTGTGCCGCCGGATGGCGCGCGGATGGCGGACCTCGACGGTGTCGACGGTGCGGCCGCTGACCCAGCGCGCCAGGCCCCGGCGGACGACCTCGACCTCGGGCAGCTCGGGCACGGGCGCTCCTTGCGTTCCTCGGGGAGGGGGGTCGGAAAACGCCTCTGACCCCGCCCGGAGCGGCGGCCGGCCGTCCGGAAGGGGTCAGAAGCGGTGATTCAGTGTGCCGGCGACGGAGTGCCGCCGGAAGCCTGAGCCGGGTCGCCGCCCTCGGGCGCCTTCCCCGCCGCCTCGTCCGCCGCGGCGCGGATCGCGCGCCACGCGGATTCGGCCGCCTGCTGCTCGGCTTCCTTCTTGCTGCGGCCGGTGCCGGTGCCGTACGAGACACCACCGACGCGGGCGGCAGCAGTAAAGGTCTTCTCGTGGTCCGGACCGGTCTCGGTGACCAGGTACTCCGGTACCCCGAGGCCCTCGGTCGCGGTGAGCTCCTGGAGGCTGGTCTTCCAGTCCAGGCCGGCGCCCAGGCTGGAGGACTTCTCGATGAGCGGGTCGAAGAGCCGGTGCACCAGCTCGCCGGCCGCGTCGAGGCCCTGGTCGAGATAGACCGCGCCGATCACCGCTTCCAGGGTGTCGGCGAGGATGCTGGCCTTGTCCCGGCCGCCCGTGCCCTCTTCGCCCCGTCCGAGGCGGATGAAAGCGCCGAGGTCGAGGCCGCGGCCCACCTCGGCGAGCGCCCGTGAGTTGACCACCGCGGCCCGCAGCTTGGCCAGCTGGCCTTCCGGCAGGTCGGGGTGGATGCGGTACAGCGTGTCGGTGACCACCAGGCCGAGCACCGAATCCCCGAGGAATTCGAGCCGCTCGTTGGTGGGCAGACCGCCGTTCTCGTAGGCGTACGAGCGATGCGTCAGCGCACGCACCAGAAGGGCGGACTCAAGTGTGTACCCGAGCCGCCCTTCCAGAAGCGAGAGGGACGAGGCCGTGTCCGCCGGTGCCGCTCCGTCTCCGCGCCTGCGCGGTGACGAGGGGCCGTCTTCTGCCTTCTTCGGGCTAGACACAGTGCCTGTCACCAGCCGCTCAGACCGCGATGACCTGGCGCTTGTTGTAGGTGCCGCAGCTCGGGCACGCGATGTGCTGCTGCTTCGGCTCCTGGCAGCGCTCGCACGCAACCAGGGTGGGGACCGCAGCCTTCCACTGCGACCGGCGGTGGCGCGTGTTGCTGCGCGACATCTTCCGCTTCGGAACAGCCACGGCTACTTCTCCTGAGGTTCGTCCCCGCCGTCGCGGGGTTCGTTGTCCATCTCGCGGTCCTGGTTGGACCCGGCGAGTTCCTGCAATGCCGCCCAGCGCATGTCGACGGCGTCGTGGTGGTGGTCCGGGTCGTCCGCCAGCCGCGCCCCGCACTCGGAGCACAGACCGGGGCAGTCCTCCCGGCACACCGGCTGCAGCGGCAGTGCGAGCACCACCGCGTCACGCAGCACGGGTTCGAGGTCGATCAGATCGTCCTCGATGTAGAGGGTGTCCTCCTCGTCCTCGGCGTCGTCGCCGGACTCGGTCCGGGCGTCGGCGTCGGGGTAGGCGAACATCTCCTGGAAGTCCGCTTCGAGCTCTCGCTCCAGCGGCTCCAGACACCTTACGCACTCCCCCTTCACGGCCGCACGGGCGGTACCTGTGACAAGCACCCCGTCCATGACCGCTTCGAGGCGGAGGTCGAGCTCGACCGGCACGCCCTCGGGCACGCCGATGACCTCGTTGCCGAGGTCCGCGGGGGCCTCGACGGTGCGGGAGAGCCGCTTGAGCGCGCCGGGACGACGGCCCAGCTCGCGTGTGTCGAACACGAGCGGGGAACGGTGGTCGAGGCGGGCGCCCAAGGCTTTCCTGCTTTCTGTACTGCGGTATCGGCCGCCTGCGGCCGGGAGTCCGGCGTGCGGGCAGCGGTGATCGCGGACATACACGCGACCGAAGAGCCAGGATACTGGACGGCTTCCGATAGGCCCAATCCGGTCCGCCCCCTGCGCCCGCGGGCCCGGCGGGCCGCCGCTCAGTGGCGGCCCTCCTCGTACTGGCGGAGCTGGTCGAGGTTGATCAGGCTGGTGTCGAAGAGGCTGGTCTCGTCCAGGGCGCCGGGCTGGGGGGCCGGGGCGTGCGCGGGCTGCGGGGGCACTCCCTGGGCGGGGTAGCCGACCGCCTCGTAGCCCTGGTGCGGGAGCTGGGCGGCGGGCTGCTGGGGCTGCGGGGTCTGCTGCCAGCCGTAGCCGTACGGGTCCTGGTGCTGGGTGTACGGGACCTGCTCGGGCTGCTGGTAGGAGTAGCCGTCCGGCTGCTGGTAGGCGGCGACCTGGCCGGCGTAGTAGTCCGGCTGGGGCTCGGGGGCCGGGGCCGGCGCGGCGGCGGGGACGGCGGCGGGCACGGCCGTGGCGCCCGCCAGGCCGGCCAGGTACTCGGCGTCGGCCTGGAGCGGGGCACCGGTCTGCGGGTCGCTCTGGGCGGCGAGGTGGGCGGCGAGCTCGTCGATCGGGCGGGCGCCCTGGAGCTTGTCCCGGCCGCGGCCGACCGCCTCCAGGGTCTTGGTGAGGACGGCCTGGAAGGCGCCGAACTTGGCGTCCACGTACGCGTCGGCGCGGCGCCGCAGGGTCTCGGGGTCGGCGCTGCGCTCGGGGGCCTCGGTGTCCTCGTAGCCCTGCTCGTCCAGGCCGGGGCCGCGGCCGAGCAGCTTCTCGCGGCCGCGGTCGACCGAGCCGATGGTCTTGGTGAGCACGACCTCGAAGTTGGCGAGCTTGCTGTCGACGTAGTCGTCGGCCTGGACGCGGATCTCCTCGGCCTCCCGGCGGGCCTCCTCCAGGATCCGGTCCGCCTCCTCCTGCGCCTGCCGGACCACCTCGGTGTCGGAGATCAGCGAACCGCGCTGGCTGTGCGCGGACTCGATGATCCGCTCGGCCTCGGCGCGCGCCTCCTCCACCATCTGCTCGCGGCCGCCGAGGAGTTCCTGGGCCTGGGCCAGCGATCCGGGCAGGGCGGTGCGCACTTCCTCCAGCATGGCGAGCAGCTCGGCGCGGTTGACCACGCACGAGGCCGACATGGGCACGGACCGGGCGCTGCCGACGGCTGCGACGATGTCGTCGAGCTTCTTCTGGACGTCCACCTTGGACTCGCCACTCTCTGGGGTTGGAGGGAGGGAACGGGACGACTGTACGGCCAGGAACCCCCGCCCCGACACCTGCTGACGACCCGTCAGATCAGTGCCGGTCCCACCGCACCGCGGACCCGGTCAGGGCTTGTCGCGGAGCCGCTCGGTCAGTGCGTCCAGGACGAACGGCGGGACCAGGTGGGAGACGTCACCGCCCCAGGCCGCGACCTCCTTGACCAGGCTGGAGGAGAGGAAGCTGTAGGTGGGGTTGGTGGGGACGAAGAGGGTCTCCACGCCGGAGAGGCCGTTGTTCATCTGGGCCATCTGGAGTTCGTAGTCGAAGTCGCTGACCGCGCGCAGGCCCTTGACGATGGCGGGGATGTCGCGCTGCTTGCAGAAGTCGACGAGCAGGCCGTGGAAGGACTCGACCTCGACGTTGCCGTACTCGGCGGTGGCCCGGCGGATCAGGTCGATCCGCTCGTCGACCGTGAACAGGCCCTGCTTGGACTTGTTGATCATGACGGCGACATGGACGACGTCGTACAGCTTGGAGGCCCGGGCGATGATGTCCAGGTGCCCGTTGGTGATGGGGTCGAAGGACCCCGGACAGACGGCGCGGCGCAACTTCGTCTCCTCGCTCTCCGGTCCGTTCATGACACGGTGGCTGACGTCGGTTCGGCGGACGCCGAAGCTGCGCGACCGTACCAAAGCGTCCCCTCGCCGTAGCGACGGGCCTTGATCGCTTCGAAACCGTCCGGCCAGGCGAACGCGCCGCCCCGGGTGCTCCGCTCCACGGTGACGAGTGCCTGCGCGGCAAGCCACCCCTGACCACGGAGTGTGAGCAGGATCTCGCGCAGTTCGTCGTCGCCGACGGCGTACGGGGGGTCCAGGAAGACGAGGTCGTAGGGGTCGCCGGGGGGCGGGGCGGCCGCGGTCTGCTCGGCCTTGCCGGGGCGGACCTCGGCGCCGGGCAGGCCGACCGTGCGGACGTTCTCCCGGATGGTGCGGACGGCGCGGGCGTCGGCCTCGACCAGCAGGACGTGCGCGGCGCCGCGGGAGAGCGCCTCCAGGCCGACCGCGCCGGAACCGCCGTAGAGGTCCAGGACCCGGGCGCCGGTGAGCGGGCCGTCCAGCGCCTCCCAGGTGGAGAACATGCCCTCGCGCGCCCGGTCGGACGTGGGGCGGGTGCCGTTGCCCGGGGGTACGGCGAGGCGGCGGCCGCCGGCCGTGCCGGCGATCACGCGGGTCATGGGCCCGTCCTTACGTCGATCGGGGTCGGGGTGGGGCGGCCGCCCCGGCGGGCTCCGCTCTCCCACGATATGTCCGTCCCCCGGGGAGCGGCTCCCGCCCTCGGGCCGGCCGGCCGTGATCGTTCTCACTCGGGGCCGGATGCCGTCAGCCCTTGTCCAGATACTGCTCCCGGTCCTCGTCGAGCAGGGCGGCGAGCGCGGTCCGCAGCTCGGGGCAGCCGGTCAGGGCGGGGTCGGCGGCGACCAGGGCGGTGGCCTCTTCGCGGGCCGCCGCGATGACCTCCTCGTCCTCGATGACCGCGAGCATCCGCAGCGAGGAGCGGACACCGGACTGGGCCTGGCCCAGGACGTCGCCCTCGCGGCGCTGTTCGAGGTCGATGCGGGAGAGTTCGAAGCCGTCGAGGGTGGCGGCGACCGCGGCGAGCCGGGCGCGGGCCGGGCTGGCCTCGGGCATCTCGCTGACCAGCAGGCACAGGCCGGGCGCCGAGCCGCGGCCGACCCGGCCGCGGAGCTGGTGCAGCTGGGAGACGCCGAAGCGGTCCGCGTCCATGATCACCATGACGGTGGCGTTGGGGACGTTGACGCCGACCTCGATGACGGTGGTGGCGACCAGCACGTCCAGCTCGCCGGCGGCGAACCGGCGCATCACCTCGTCCTTGTCGTCCGGGGGCATCCGGCCGTGCAGCACCGCGACCCGCAGCCCGGCCAGCGGGCCCGTCCGCAGCTGCTCGGCGATCTCCAGCACCGCCAGCGGCGGGCGCTTCTCCTCGGCGTCCTCCGGCGAACCGGGCGGCGCGGCGGTGCCCTTGGCCTTGTTGCCCTTGGCGCCCTTGGCCTCGGGGGTGTCCTCGTCGTCGCCGATCCGCGGGCAGACCACGTACGCCTGGTGGCCGGCGGCGACCTCCTCGCGGACCCGCTCCCAGGCGCGGGCGAGGAAGTGCGGCTTGTCCTTGGCGGGCACCACATGGCTGGCGATCGGGGAGCGGCCGGCCGGGAGCTGGTCCAGGACGGAGGTCTCCAGATCGCCGAAGACGGTCATGGCGACCGTGCGCGGGATCGGTGTGGCGGTCATCACCAGCAGGTGCGGGGGCTGTTTGCCCTTGGAGCGCAGGGCGTCGCGCTGCTCGACGCCGAAGCGGTGCTGTTCGTCGACGACGACCAGGCCGAGGTCGTGGAACTGCACCACGTCCTCGATCAGGGCGTGCGTGCCGATGACGATGCCGGCCTCGCCGGTGACCAGGTCCAGCAGCGCCCGGCGGCGGGCGGCGGCGCCCATCGAGCCGGTCAGCAGCACCACTTTGGTGCCCTGCTCGGCGCCGCCGAGCAGACCGCCCTCGGCCAGATCGCCCATCATGCCGGTGATCGAGCGGTGGTGCTGCTGGGCCAGCACCTCGGTGGGGGCGAGCATCGCCGCCTGGCCGCCGCTGTCGACCACGCCGAGCATGGCGCGCAGCGCGACCATGGTGTTGTGGGTGACCGTGAAGTGGTCGGTGACGTAGGCGCGGGAGGGGTGCGCGACGCTGATGCACTGGACGGGGCGGCGGCCGGCGGGCTCGATCGCCGTGACGGTGCGCCGGAACGCGGCACCGCCGTCCCCGGCGCCGTCCGCGCCGGGGAGCGCGACGGTGACCTCGTGGCCGCCGCCGGGGAGGGGTGCCGTGCGGGCGGTGCCGCCCAGGGAGCGCGCCAGCCAGGCGGCGTCGGCGGCCAGCGGGGCGTGGTCGGTGCGCAGGACGCCGGGCCGTCCGGCGGGCCCGCCGGACGCCAGGAGTCCGCGCAGCAGGGCGCGGCGGTCCTTGACCGGGGCGTTGCGGTAGGCGGCGGGGACGGTGCGGCCGGCCGGGCCGGTGCCGCCGGCGCCGAGCGTGCGGCCCAGTGCGGCGGCGTCCACCGGCCGCGGGCCGCCGTCGTCGAGGTCCACCGGGACGGCCGGGGCGATCGACCAGCGCGGCCGGCCGGCCTCGTCCAGCAGGCCGGTCCGCAGCTCCCGGGTGGTCAGGACCCGTTCGCCGGTGGCGCGGGAGGAGACGATCCACAGGTGCTCGTCGTCGCACTCGACGGTGCTGCCGTCGGAGAGGACCAGCCGCCACACCTCCCGCTCGCCCTGCGGGAAGACGCCGTCCACCGGGGCGGTGGCGCCGCTGGGCACCACCACCTCGGTGCCCACCGCCATCTCGCCCATGGGGCGGAAGCCGCGCGGGGTGAGGACCAGGGCGTCCAGCGGCTGGGCCTTGCCGGAGCCGACCTCGCCCTGGAGGAGGCGGTGCATGGGGTGTTCGGTCGCCAGGTCGTCGAAGATCTCCTGGCTGACCTTGCGCTGGCCCTCGGTGAGGGTGAAGGGCAGCCGGGCGTCGAACGCGTCGAGGATCCCGCCCCTGGCCACCTTCCGCGGCACGGCGGGGAGTTGGGTCTCGGCGAAGCGGCGGCGGGCCAGCGCGACCTGGAGGACGAACGCCTCGTCCCACTTCAGGCGGGCCCGCGCGTCGGCGATGTCGGCCTTGGTGGCGGGCCGGTGGATCTTCAGCAGCGCCTCGGTGAGCGGGACCAGGCCGCGGCCCGCGCGCAGCGCCTCGGGCAGCGGGTCCACGGCGTCCTGGGCGCGGGGCAGTACCGCGTCGACGGCCTTGGCGATCTTCCAGGACGGCATCTGCTGGCAGGCCGGGTAGAGCGGCAGGAGCTTGCCGGCGAAGGCGTCGACCGCGCCGCTGTCGGCGTCCTGGTCCAGGAGCTGGTATTCGGGGTGGGCGAGCTGGAGCCGGCGGTTGAAGACCGAGACCTTGCCGGCGAACAGGGCGCTGCGGCCGGGCAGCAGGTCCTTGTGGGGCTTGTGGACACCCTTGCCGAAGAACACCAGCTGGAGCCGGCCGCTGCCGTCGGTGAGGGTCACCTCCAGCCGCTTGCCGCGGCCTTGGTTGAACGTCAGCACGCGGGCGTCGGCGACCCGCGCGACGACCGTGACGTGCTCGTCCAGCGGCAGGTCGGCGAGGCGGGTCAGCTCACCGCGCTCGGCGTAGCGGCGCGGGTAGTGGTGCAGCAGATCGCCGACCGTTTCCAGGCCGAGGTGCTCGCCGAGCACCTTCGCGGTGGTGCCGCCGAGGATCTTCTTCAGGGGTTCGTCGAGCGCTGCCACGCGTTCCATTGCACACCACGGCACTGACAACGAGCCACCGGCGCCGCTTCCGCCCCGGGAATTCCGCCCGGCGGCGGCCGCGGCACACGCCCTCCGGCGGCGGCCCGGGCGTCCGCTCCCCGGCGGTGCGCTATTCCACGCCGATCAGCAGCGGCGCCGCGTTGTCGCCGCCCTCGTAGACGACGGTGTCCACGGCGAGGTGGTGTTCCCGGACGTGGGCGGTGAGCCGGTCGCCGAGGGCGGCGGGCGCGTCCGGGCCGAGGACCAGGGTGACCAGTTCGCCGCCCGCGGAGAGCATCCGGTCCAGCACCGCGGCCGCGGTGCGGGCCAGGTCCGGGCCGATCACCGCGACGTCGCCCTCGATCAGGCCGAGCACGTCGCCGGCCTGGCAGACCCCGGCCATCGTCCAGGACCGGTGCTCGGCGACGGCGAGTTCGGCGTAGCGGGTGGCGCCGGCCGCCGCGGTCATCGCGACCATGTCCTCGTCGAAGCTGCGGTCCGGCTCGTGCACCGCCAGCGCCGCCAGGCCCTGGACGGCGGAGCGGGTGGGGATCAGGGCGACCCGAACACCCTCGGCACGGGCCTGTTCGGCGGCGGCCGCCGCGGTGTGCCGCAGCTCCGGGTCGTTGGGCAGCAGCATCACCTCCCGGGCGTGCGCCTGCCGGATCGCCTGCACCAGTTCGCCGCTGGCGGGCGGCTCGCCGGGGCGGACGGCCACCGGGACCGCGCCGGCCCGGGCGCACAGCCCGGCGAGCCCGGTGCCGGGCACCACCGCGACCACGGCCCGGGCGGCCGGCGCGGGCTCCTTGGCGCGCGGGGCGGCGCCGAAGTGGGTGATCCGGATCCGGTACGGCCGGCCGGCCTCGATCCCGGCCTCCACCGCGGCCCCGGCGTCGTCGGCGTGGACGTGGACGTTCCACAGCCCGTCGCCGCCGACCACCACCAGCGAGTCCCCGAGCCGGTCGAGCCGGTCCCGCAGCCGGGCCACCTCGGCGTCCCCGGCCTCCAGCAGGTAGATCACCTCGAAGTCCGGCCCGCCGGCGTGCGGCCCGCCGCCGTCCGCCAACCCGGGCGCCCCCGGGCAGCCCGCCGCCTCCGGGAGCGGCCCGCCGGCCCGTACGGCGACGGGGGCGGCGGTGACCTCCCCGGTCAGCGCGTCGGCGAGCGCCCCGAGCAGGGCGACCAGGCCGCAGCCCCCGGCGTCCACCACCCCGGCCCGCCGCAGGACCGCGAGCTGCTCCGGGGTGGCCGCCAGCGCCTCCCGCGCGCCGCGGTGGGCGGCCCGGGCGACCTCGGCGGCCTCCGCCGCGGCCGCCGTCTCGGCGGCCCCGGCCGCGGCGGTCGCCACGCTCAGCACGGTGCCCTCGACCGGGTGCGCGACCGCCTCGTACGCGGCGGTGGCGGCCCGCCGCAGTGCGGTGCGGAGCGCGTCCGCGGCGCCGCTGCCGCCGGCCGGGGCGCCCGCCAGCACCTGGGCCATCCCGCGCAGCAGCTGGGCCAGGATGGTGCCGGAGTTGCCGCGCGCCCCGATGAGGGCGCCGTGGGCCAGGGCGCCGACGGCGTCGGCGAGGGCGGGCGCCGTTCCGGCCGAGGCGTGGCCGTCGAAGGCCGCCTCGACGGCGCGGGCGGCCGATTCCCAGGTCAGGTAGAGGTTGGTGCCGGTGTCCCCGTCGGCGACCGGGTAGACGTTGATCGCGTCGATCCGCTCGCGTTCCCGTCCGAGCGCCTCCAGGGCCAGGCCGCACCAGGTGCGGACGGCGGTGGCGTCGAGCGGGTAGGGCACATCGTCCTCCTGGGTCGCGGGGGTGCACCGCACAGTAGCCGCGGCCGGGCGGGGAGGCCGGGGCGGGGGGCCGGGGGTGCGTGATAGTTTCGTTCTGCGGGAGTGGCCGTTGTATGCTGCTCCGGTTGCCCGATGAGAATCGGGCCATTCCTCTCCTGTCGGCGCCGGCACGGCCATGCACTCGGCCCGAACAGGTTCTCACCGTAAGTGCATCTGAAGTCTTTGGAGTGACCCGTGGCTGCCAACTGCGACGTCTGCGGCAAGGGGCCGGGCTTCGGCAAGAGTGTCTCGCACTCGCACCGCCGCACCAACCGTCGTTGGAACCCCAACATCCAGACGGTGCGTGCAGTGGTCGGGCGCACGCCGAAGAAGCTGAACGCCTGCACCTCGTGCATCAAGGCCGGCAAGGTCTCGCGCTGACGCCTTAAGCCGTAGCGCAGCCCCGCCGGTTGCCAGGAAGCCGGTCCACCCCCGTGGTGGACCGGCTTCTGTCATTGCCGCCGCGGCCCCGGCGACGGGGCCCGGCCCGCCGTCAGCGGGCGCCGCGCAGCCGCCACCCGTGGTCGACCGGCCCGATGCCCGCGCCCAGCCGGAAGCCGGCCGCGATCGCGCCGGTGACGTACTCCTTCGCGGCCGCGGCGGCCTGCGGGACGGTGTCCCCGTGGGCGAGGCGGGCGGCCAGTGCGGCGGCGAGGGTGCAGCCGGTGCCGTGGGTGTGCCGGTTGTCGTGGCGGGGGGCGCGCAGCCAGTGCCGAGCGTCGCCGTCGGTGAGCAGGTCGACGGCGTCGCCGGCGGGCAGGTGGCCGCCCTTGACCAGCACCCAGCGCGGGCCGAACGCCAGGATCGCCTCGGCGGCCTTCGGCATCTCCTCCGCCGCCGCCACCCGTACGCCGGTGAGCTGGGCGACCTCGTCGAGGTTGGGGGTGGCCACCGTCGCGGTGGGCAGCAGCGCGGTGCGCACCGCGTCCAGCGCGGAGGCGGCGAGCAGGGTGTCCCCGTGCTTGGAGACGCCGACCGGGTCGACGACGACCGGGACGCCGGCGGCGGCCGGGCCGGCCAGCAGCTCCGCGACGGTCCGGACGAGTTCCGCGGAGGCCAGCATGCCGGTCTTCACCGCCTGGACGCCGATGTCGTCGGCGACGCTGCGGAACTGGGCGCGGACCGCCTCGGCGGGCAGCTCCCAGGCGCCCTGGACGCCCAGGGAGTTCTGCGCGGTGACCGCGGTGAGCACGCTCATGCCGTGGGTGCCCAGCGCCAGCATCGTCTTCAGGTCGGCCTGGATGCCGGCGCCGCCGCCGGAGTCGGAGCCGGCGACGGTCAGCACGCGGGGAGGTGTCTGCATGCCGCGAATCTACTCGGCGTCCCCGTTGTCGCCGAAGTGGTCCCAGCCGGCCTTGGCCCAGGGGGCGCCGTCCACCGTCACCTGCGGCAGCGCCGAGGGGTTGAGGACCTCGCCGATCACCTTCCAGCGGGCGGGCAGCTTCACGTCGGGCGGGAAGGTGGCGACGATGGCGTGGTCCTCGCCGCCGTTGAGCACCCACTGCATCGGGTCCACGCCGACCGCGGTGCCGATGTCCGACATCTGCGAGGGGATGTCGATGCTCGCCGACCGCAGGTCGATCCGGACCTTGCTGGCCTCGGCGATGTGGCCGAGGTCGGCGACGAGGCCGTCGCTGACGTCGGTCATGGCGGTGGCGCCGAGCCCCGCGGCGGCCGGGCCCGCGTGGTACGGGGGTTCGGGCCGGCGGTGCGCCTCCACGAAGGCGCGCGGCGAGCGGAAGCCGCGGGAGAGCACCGCGTGGCCGGCCGCGGACCAGCCGAGCCAGCCGGTGACCGCGACCACGTCGCCGGGCTGCGCGCCGGCCCGGGTGACCGGCTCCTGGTTGCGCAGGTCGCCGAGGGCGGTGATGGCGACGGTGATGGTGTCGCCGCGGACGACGTCGCCGCCGACCACCGCGGCGCCCGCCACCTGGCACTCGTCGCGCAGCCCGTCCATCAGCTCGGTCGGCCAGGTCGCCGGGAGCTCGGCGGGGACGACCAGGCCCAGCAGGATCGCGGTGGGCACCGCGCCCATCGCCGCGATGTCGGCGAGGTTCTGCGCGGCGGCCTTGCGGCCCACGTCGTAGGCGGTGGACCAGTCGCGGCGGAAGTGCCGCCCTTCGAGGAGAATGTCGGTACTGGCGACGACCCTGCGGTCCGGCGCGGTGACCACCGCGGCGTCGTCCCCCGGTCCGATCCGGACGGCGGGAGTGGAGGTGAGCCGGGCGGTGAGCTCTCTGATAAGCCCGAACTCCCCCAGCTCGCCCACGGTGCCCTTCATGCTGTTGCCCTTCCCATGTGTACGGACGGTCCGTACGTGGCTGACGACTGCGCCGCACTTGCCGTGTTCACCGCGCGGGTCTCCCCGCTCCGCTCGGTGACGCGGTACCGTGGCGTCCCTTCTTCCCACATGATCCTCGTAGCCGCCTGGAGGTTCCGTGGTACAGGCTTACATCCTGATCCAGACCGAGGTCGGCAGAGCCTCGGCGGTGGCCGATGTGATCGCGAAGATCGCCGGTGTCCTGACGGCCGAGGACGTGACCGGCCCCTATGACGTCATCGTGCGCGCACAGGCCGACACCGTCGACGAGCTGGGCCGCATGGTGGTCGCGAAGGTCCAGCAAGTGGAAGGCATCACGCGGACGCTCACCTGCCCGGTGGTCCATCTCTAGCTCCCCCGTATGCTCGGCCGGGTGAGACGCGCTCGACGCCGGTTCCCGGCCGCCCTGACCCTGCTCGCCGCGGTGTCCGCGACCGCGGGCTGCTCGTCCGCCCCGCAGGTCCCGGTGCCCTCGCCCACGGGCGAGGCCGCGCGCCAGTGCCGGGCGCTCCACCGGGACCTGCCGAGGACCGTGGACGGGCTCACGCGGGGTACCGCCGAGCCGGTCTCGGACTTCACTGCCATATGGGGCGATCCTGCCGTGGAGCTGCGCTGCGGGGTGCCCAAGCCGGAGGTGCTCAGGCACGGGAGTGAACATTACAACCCCAACCCCGACTCGGCGGAAGTCAACGGCGTCCAGTGGCTCTTCGAGAAGCAGGACGACGGCTACCGCTTCACGACGGTGCTGCGGAAGGTCTACGTCGAGGTGACCGTCCCGGGGAAGTACGCCCCGGAGGTCAACGTCCTCCCCGACCTCGCCCCCGCCGTCCGCTCCACCATCCCGGCGGGGGTCTGAGCGGAGCCCCGGGGCGGGGTGAGCGGACGGTCAGGCCGGGCCGGACGACTGCGGCCCCCACGAACCGTCGGAGGGTGCGGCCCGTTGCGGGGTACGGCCCGTTGCGGTGCGCGCCTGCCGCGGGGGCGACGCCTCGCCACCGGGGTGGGACCTGGGGCGGACCTGGGGTTTCCGGCCCCGGGCCACTGCCGGGACTCCGGCCCGAAGGCCGGTCCTCCGGCCCTCGCTTCCAACCCTCGCTCCGCCTTTCCGCCGCCCGGTCCCCGGGCAGCCCCTGAAGCTCGGTGCGGACCCGATTCCCGGCAGCCCTCTGAAGGCTGGTTCGATCCCGGTTCCCAGCCCTCGTCTGAAACCCGGGCCCGGCCCGGTTGCCAACCGTCCTCTGCCGCCCGGTCCCCGCCCGGTACCGAGCGCGTTTCCCGGCCATCCCCTGAAGCCTGGCTCCAGCCCGGTTCGCAACCGTCCCGGAAGCCTCGCCACCGCCCTGTCCCCCAGCCGTCCGGCCAAGGCACCCGGTCACGGGGCCGCCGGCGGAATACCGCCCGCCCCGGCCGCGTTGGGGCCCGCAAGGGGTGCGCGGGCCCCCTAGGGGATCCGTCCGCCCGCCCCCCAAGGGCCGCTCAGCGCAGGCCCGTGGAGCGGCGCAGGGCGGCCTGGATGAGCCGGTCGACCAGTTCGGGGTAGCTGACGCCGCTCTCCTGCCACATCCGCGGGTACATGGAGATCGGCGTGAAGCCGGGCAGCGTATTGATCTCGTTGATCACGAACTCGCCGTTGTCCTGGAGGAAGAAGTCCGCGCGGACCAGGCCCTCGCAGGACGCCGCGTCGAAGGCCGCCACCGCCAGTTCCTGGACCTTCGCGGTCTGCTCCGCGGTCAGCGGCGCCGGCACGATGCCCGCGGCCGAGTCGATGTACTTGGCCTCGAAGTCGTAGAAGTCGTGCGCGGTGACCGGCGGGATCTCGGCCGGCACGCTGGCCCGCGGGCCGTCCTCGAACTCCAGCACCCCGCACTCGATCTCGCGGCCGCGCAGCAGCGCCTCCACGATGATCTTCGGGTCGTGGCGCCGGGCCTCCTCGACCGCCTCGTCCAGCCCGGCCAGCCCGTCGACCTTGCTGATGCCCACGGACGAACCGGCCCGGGCGGGCTTCACGAACAGCGGCCAGCCGTGCTCACCGGCGAAGTCCACGATCTTCTTGCGGGCCGCCGCGGGGTCCTGCTCCCACTCGCGGGGGCGGATGACCTCGTACGGGCCGACCGGCAGCCCGAAGGAGGCGAACACCCGCTTCATGTAGTCCTTGTCCTGGCCGACGGCCGAGGCGAGCACGCCGGAGCCGACGTAGGGGACGCCGGAGAGCTCCAGCAGCCCCTGGAGGGTGCCGTCCTCGCCGTACGGACCGTGCAGGACGGGGAAGACGACGTCCACCTCGCCGAGCGCCTTGGGGACCGCCCCTGGCTCGCTGTAGACGACCTCGCGGCTGGTGGGGTCGGCGGAGAGCACCACGGCGCCCTCGCCGCCCTCGGTGAGGTCGGTGACGCTGGGCAGCTTCCGGTCCGTGATCGCCATCCGCCCGGGGTCGTCGGCGGTCAGCGCCCAGCGGCCGTCGGTCGTGATGCCGATGGGCAGCACGTCGTACTTGTCGCGGTCGATGGCGGCCAGCACGGCTCCGGCGGTGACCACGGAGATGGCGTGCTCGGAGCTGCGTCCGCCGAACACGACGGCGACGCGGGGCTTGTGGGAGGAGGTCTCGCTGCTCATATCGGGACGAGGGTACCTGCTGGTAGGGGCTGCGTCAGCGCTGCGGCAGCCGTTGGCGGCGTGGCGGCGCCGCCGGGGCGGCGCCGGTGCCGGGTCGGTGCCGGGTCAGTGCCGTTCGGGCTTGGCGGTGCGCGACATCAGCTCCTTGAGGGCCACCAGCGGCGGCTTGCCCTCGTGGACGATCTCCACGACGGTCTCGGTGAGCGGCATGTCGACGCCGTGCCGGCGGGCCAGTTCCCGTACCGACTCGCAGGACTTGACGCCCTCGGCGGTCTGCTTGGTGACCGCGATGGTCTCGGCCAGCGACATGCCCCGGCCGAGGTTGGTGCCGAAGGTGTTGTTGCGGGACAGCGGCGAGGAGCAGGTGGCGACGAGGTCGCCCATGCCGGCCAGGCCCGCGAAGGTGTGCGCGTCGGCGCCCATGGCCAGCCCGAGCCGGGTGGTCTCGGCGAGTCCGCGGGTGATCAGGGACGCCTTGGCGTTGTCGCCCAGGCCCATGCCGGTGGCGATGCCGACGGCGAGCGCGATGACGTTCTTGACCGCGCCGCCCAGTTCGCAGCCGACCACGTCGGTGTTGGTGTACGGGCGGAAGTACGCGGTGTGGCAGGCGGTCTGGAGGCGCCGGGCGACGGCCTCGTCCGCGCAGGCCACGACGGCGGCGGCGGGCTGCCGGGCGGCGACCTCCTTGGCGAGGTTGGGGCCGGTCAGCACCGCGACGCGCTCCGCGGGGACCTTGGCGACCTCCTCGATGACCTCGCTCATGCGCTTGGCGGTGCCCAGTTCGACGCCCTTCATCAGGGAGACCAGGACGGTGTCGGAGGGCAGCAGCGGCGCCCATTCGGCGAGGTTGGCGCGCAGCGTCTGGGACGGCACGGCGAGCACGGTGAAGTCCGCGCCGCGGGCGGCCTCCGCCGGGTCGGTGGTGGCGCGCACGCCGTCGGGCAGCTCGACGCCCGGCAGGTAGTCGGGGTTGGTGCGGCCGGTGTTGATGGCGTCGACCAGGGCGGCTCTGCGCCCCCACAGGGTCACCTCGCAGCCCGCGTCGGCGAGCACCATCGCGAATGCGGTACCCCAGGACCCCGTGCCGAAGACGGCGCAGCGCGTCACTTGCCTTCATCCTCCTGTGCCTGCGGGTTGCTTCGGGCCTGCTGCGCGGGGGCGGCCGGGGCGGTGGGCTCGGCCGGGGCCAGGGCCGGGCCGGCGGCCTCGGCGGCCGCGGCGGCGCGGGCGGCCTCGCGGGCGGCCCGGCGCTCCCGGGCGATTTCCTTGCGGTAGTCGAACGGTTCGGCCGGCGCGCTCTGGCCGCGGATGCCGGCCAGCTCGGCGGTGATGGCCGCCATGATCTTCTCGGTGACCGCGCGCAGCACCTCGGCGGTGGGCTCCTGGCCGTAGAACTCGCTGAGGTCGACCGGCGGTCCGGCCTTCACCCGCAGCGTCTTGCGCGGCAGGAGCCGGAGCTTCTTCTCCTTGGCGTACGGCGGCATCGCCTCGTGGGCGCCCCACTGGGCGACGGGGATGACCGGCGCCTTGGTGAGCAGGGCGACCCGGGCGGCACCGGTCTTGCCCTGCATGGGCCACAGCTCCGGGTCGCGGGTCAGGGTGCCCTCGGGGTAGAAGGCGACGCATTCGCCCTTCTCGATGGCGGTGACGGCGGCGCGGAACGCGGTGGCGGCGTCGGTGGTTTCCCGGTACACCGGGATCTGTCCCGTTCCGCGCATCACCATGCCGACAAAGCCGCTCTTGAAGAGGCCCGCCTTGGCGAGGAATCGGGGGACCCGCCCGGTGTTGTACTGATAGTGCGCATAGGAGAGCGGATCGAGATACGAGTTGTGGTTGACCGCGGTGATAAAACCGCCGTCGACCGGAATGTGCTCCATTCCCTGCCAGTCCCGCTTGAACAGAACCAGGAGCGGCGGTTTGCAGATGACCGCGGCCAAGCGGTACCAGAAGCCGATTCTGCGGCGGGACACTGGGACACCCTCCTTGTGGGACCTGCGAAGCTGCTGCGAGCCGGCAGCCGCACAAGTGTCGCCCCGGGTACCCGCTATGTCGAGAACACCGTAACCCCGCCACTCCGGAAAGACTCCGGCGGCAGGTGAGAATGATCCCGATGCGAAGAGACGGAGCGGATGTGGGCTGGAGCCTCGTAGTCCCGCTGAAACCGCTGGTGCGGGCCAAGAGCAGGCTCTCCGCGGGCGTCGGTGAGGAGTTCCGGCCGCGGTTGGCGCTGGCATTCGCGCTGGACACCGTGGCGGCCGCGCTGGCCTGCGCGGACGTGCGGGATGTGGCGGTTGTCACGGACGATCCGGTGGCCGGGGAGCATCTCGCGGCGCTGGGGGCGCGCATTGTGCCGGACGCTCCGGCCAACGGACTGAATGCCGCACTCGCCCATGGCGCGGCCGTGGTGCGGGCGCACCGCCCCGGTGCGCCGGTGGCCGCGCTGAACGCCGATCTGCCGGCGCTCCGCCCGGCCGAGCTGGCCGCGGTGCTCCATTCCGCGTCGCTATTTCCCCGCGCATTTCTCGCGGATGCGGCGTATATCGGGACAACACTTCTGTCCGCGACTTCCGGGACGGAATTGGACCCGGCTTTCGGCGGCGCGTCGCGGGCCCGGCACCTGGCGTCGGGGGCGTGCGAGATCGCCGCGCCCGGGGTGGTGTCGGTGCGCCGGGACGTGGACACCGGCGCGGATCTGCGGGCCGCGCTGGCGCTGGGCGTGGGCCCGTACACGGCGGGGCAGGCCCGGGTGCTGCCGGGCTGGCGGGAGCGGGCCGGCGTGTCCGGCGGGCCGGGCGGCGGGGCGCCGCCGCAGGTCAGAGCGTCTGGAGCGTGACGAGGGTGATCCGGCGGGCGTCGCCCTCGCCGGCCACCTCGATGCGGACCCGCTGCCCGGGTCGCAGCAGGAGCAGGCCGCCGGCGTCGAAGGCCGCCGCGTCGAAGGGCAGCGGCGTCCCGTCGTCCAGCAGCACGCTGCCGGCGCGGGTCGTCTCGTCGTAGGTGTACGCGGTGGCCTGCATGGGGCCAGCCTAGACGGGGCCCCGGGCGGGAACGCACCGCGGGCCGGGCTCCCCGGAGGGAGACCGGCCCGGCGCCTGGTGTTGCGTTGTTCGCCGCCGCGGACCTACCGCTTGCGGGCGGTGGTCTTCTTGGCGGTGGTCTTGCGCGCCGTGGCCTTCTTGGCGGGAGCCTTCTTCGCCGTGGTCTTCTTGGCGGGGGCGGTCTTCTTCGCCGTGGTCTTCTTCGCGGTGGTGGTCTTCTTCGCGGGTGCGGCCTTCTTGGCGGTGGCCTTGGCCGTGGTCTTCTTCGCGGCGGTGGTCTTCTTCGCCGCCGCGGCGGCGGTCTTCTTCGCCGGGGTGGCCTTCTTCGCCGTGGTCTTCTTGGCGGGCGCGGCCTTCTTCGCGGCGGCCTTCTTGGCGGTGGCCTTCTTGGCGGCGGCCTTCTTGATGGCGGTGCCGCCGGTCAGGCTGCCCTTGGGGGCCTTCTTGACGGCGACCTCGCCGCCCTTGGGGAGCTTCTTCGAACCGCTCACCAGGTCCTTGAAGCCCTGGCCGGCGCGGAAACGGGGCACCGAGGTCTTCTTGACCCGCACCCGCTCACCCGTCTGCGGGTTGCGGGCGTAGCGGGCCGGGCGGTCCACCTTCTCGAACGAGCCGAATCCGGTGACCGAAACCCGGTCACCGGCGACAACTGCACGGACGACCGCGTCCAGTACGGCGTCCACCGCGTCCGCGGCGTTCTGGCGGCCGCCGAGCTTGTCGGCAATGGCTTCTACGAGCTGCGCCTTGTTCACGTCTTCCCCTTCGGAGACATTGCTGGAACGAAAGTTTCCAAGCTTTTTCGCACGTTAGGCAGATATATACCGCAAATCAAACACGAAACGGGCTAATCACCCTTGTGCCGCAACGGACTCGACCTTCACGGACTTCCGTCGGCATGCACATCTTCGGGATAACGACCTTCGTCAAGGTCGTGCATGAACCACTCCAGGCGCCTTGCCGCGCCTGCAAGATCGTGTTTAGCCGCGGCCGTGATGACGAGCAGCTTCCGGGTCAGCGCCATCCGTACGCCCTCCGGGACTTGCAGTGTCCGCACTCTTGCGTGTGCGTCCTTGAGTCGGTCGGCGACGGAACCGTAGAGCTCGAGTTGGTCGTCGCGTCCCATGCGCTAATTGTGCCATCTGCGGCGAGTTGTCGCTTCACGGGGCCTCAACACCGGCCTCGACACGGCGATGCGCCCCCTGCCAACTGCACAGGGGGCGCATCGTACGCAATAAGCCTTTGAGCCATAAAACCCGAGGTCAGACCTCGATGGTACGCGGTTTGAACGAGGGCCTGTTCGCCTCGTAGGCGGCGATGGCGGACTCCTCCCGAAGGGTGAGGCTGATGTCGTCCAGCCCCTCCAGCAGGCGCCAACGGGCGTTCTCGTCCAGCTCGAAGCCGGCGGTGACACCCTGCGCGCGGACCTCCCTGGCGACCAGGTCCACCGTCACCTCGGCGGTGGGGTCGGCCTCGGCGAGCTCCTGCAGCCGGTCCACGGTCTCCTGCGGCAGGACCACCGTCAGCAGGCCGTTCTTGAGGGAGTTGCCGCGGAAGATGTCGGCGAACCGCGAGGAGATGACGGCCTTGAAGCCGTAGTTCTGCAACGCCCAGACGGCGTGTTCGCGGGAGGATCCGGTGCCGAAGTCGGGGCCGGCCACCAGGACCGTCGCGCCCTGGTACGCCTCCTGGTTGAGGACGAACTCCGGGTCCTTGCGCCACGCCTCGAACAGGCCGTCCTCGAAGCCGTCGCGGGTGACCTTCTTCAGCCAGTGGGCCGGGATGATCTGGTCGGTGTCGACGTTGCTGCGGCGCAGCGGAACGGCCCGGCCGGTGTGGGTGGTGAAAGCTTCCATGGTTTCAGACTCCCGCGGGCTGAGCGGTGGCGACGTCGGACAGGTCGGCCGGTGAGGCCAGATGGCCGAGAACCGCCGTTGCGGCGGCGACCTGGGGCGAGACCAGGTGGGTCCGGCCCCCCTTGCCCTGCCGGCCCTCGAAGTTGCGGTTGGAGGTGGACGCGGAGCGCTCACCGGGCGCCAGCTGGTCGGGGTTCATGCCCAGGCACATCGAGCAGCCCGCGTGCCGCCATTCGGCGCCGGCCGCGGTGAAGACCTTGTCCAGTCCCTCCTCGACGGCCTGCAACGCGACCCGGACCGACCCGGGGACGATCAGCATCCGCACCCCGTCGGCGACCTTGCGGCCCTGGAGGATCGAGGCCGCCGAGCGCAGGTCCTCGATCCGGCCGTTGGTGCACGAACCTACGAAGACGGTGTCCACGGAGATCTCGCGCAGCGGCTGACCCGCCGTCAACCCCATGTATTCCAGGGCCTTTTCGGCGGCGAACCGCTCCGAGGGGTCCTCGTACGAAGCCGGGTCGGGGACGTTGGCCGAAAGGGGCGCGCCCTGGCCGGGGTTGGTGCCCCAGGTGACGAACGGTGCCAGTTCGGCGGCGTCGATGACGACCTCGGCGTCGAAGACCGCGTCGTCGTCGGTGCGCAGCGTCCGCCAGTACGCCACCGCGGCGTCCCAGTCCGCGCCCTTCGGGGCGTGCTCGCGGCCCTGGAGGTAGTCGAAGGTGGTCCGGTCCGGGGCGATCATGCCGGCCCGGGCGCCCGCCTCGATCGACATGTTGCAGATGGTCATCCGGGCTTCCATCGACAGCTTCTCGATGGCCGGGCCGCGGTACTCGATGACGTAGCCCTGGCCGCCGCCGGTGCCGATCTTCGCGATGATCGCCAGGATCAGGTCCTTGGCGGTGACGCCCTCGGGCAGCTCGCCCTCGACGGTGATCGCCATGGTCTTGAACGGCGCCATCGGCAGCGTCTGGGTCGCCAGGACGTGCTCGACCTGGCTGGTGCCGATGCCGAACGCCAGCGCGCCGAACGCGCCGTGGGTGGAGGTGTGGCTGTCACCACAGACCACGGTGGTGCCCGGCTGGGTCAGCCCCAGCTGCGGTCCCACGACGTGGACGACACCCTGCTCGACGTCGCCCAGCGGGTGCAGCCGGACGCCGAACTCCGCGCAGTTCTTGCGCAGGGTCTCCAGCTGCGTGCGGGAGACCGGGTCGGCGATCGGCTTGTCGATGTCGAGGGTGGGGGTGTTGTGGTCCTCGGTGGCGATGGTCAGATCCGTGCGCCGCACCCGCCGGCCGGCCTTGCGCAGGCCGTCGAACGCCTGCGGGCTGGTGACCTCGTGCAGCAGGTGCAGATCGATGAAGAGGAGGTCGGGCTCGCCTTCTGCGCGCCGGACGACATGGTCGTCCCAGACCTTCTCCGCAAGTGTCCGTCCCATCGCATTCCCTCCGGCCGGCCGCTGTGCCGGCCTTGCTCGTCCGTGCGCGGTGAGCCGCGCATATCCCCTGGCGGGTCTGACGCCGGGCCCTGGTCGAGGGCCGCAACTACAGAGTGACGACTTCGCTGGAAAATTGAACTTGCGTTTCACAGTGTGAGACGCGAGTATCGTTGCATGGACAACTCTAGCGGCGTCGGCGTTCTCGACAAGGCGGCTCTGGTTCTGAGCGCTCTGGAGTCCGGTCCGGCCACCCTCGCCGGGCTGGTCGCGGCGACCGGGCTCGCACGACCCACGGCCCACCGGCTGGCCGTGGCACTGGAACACCACCGGATGGTGGCGAGGGACATGCAGGGCCGGTTCATCCTCGGCCCGCGGCTCTCCGAGCTGGCCGCGGCGGCCGGCGAGGACCGCCTCCTGGCGACGGCCGGACCGGTACTCACGCACCTGCGCGATGTGACGGGCGAGAGCGCCCAGCTCTATCGCCGGCAGGGCGACATGCGGATCTGCGTGGCGGCGGCGGAACGGCTGTCCGGACTGCGGGACACCGTCCCGGTGGGCTCCACGCTGACCATGAAGGCGGGCTCCTCCGCCCAGATCCTGATGGCCTGGGAGGAGCCGGAGCGGCTGCACCGCGGCCTCCAGGGCGCCCGCTTCACCGCCACCGCCCTCTCCGGCGTACGGCGCCGCGGCTGGGCCCAGTCGATCGGCGAGCGGGAGCCCGGCGTGGCGTCGGTCTCCGCGCCCGTCCGCGGCCCCTCCAACCGCGTGGTGGCCGCCGTCTCGGTCTCCGGGCCGATCGAGCGCCTGACCCGCCACCCGGGCCGGATGCACGCCCAGGCCGTCATCGACGCCGCCGCCCGCCTCTCCGAGGGCCTGCGCCGCAACGGCGGCTGAGCCCTGCCGGCCGGCCCCGCTCCCCCGCGGCGGCCGGCCGGCCCGCACCCCGCCGCCCGCGCCCAACTCCCCGCCCGCACCGGGCCGGTACCCGGCACACCGCACCAACCCCCGCCGCCCGCAGGGGACTTGGCGCCGCAGGTCCGTGAACACAGCGAAAAGGCCCTCCGCTGCATGCGGAGGGCCTTTCCTTGACGTACCCCCGACCGGATTCGAACCGGCGCTACCGCCTTGAGAGGGCGGCGTGCTAG
>NZ_JALMUV010000046.1 GCF_023155275.1 Streptomyces rhizoryzae | reverse complement strand
ACGGCGGCTGCCATCACCATCTGGCTACGAACATGATCGGCCGGACAAGTCCTAGTCGTCCCCGCACCGGCGGGGGTAGTTCCACCCGCGCGCTGGCCGACCGCTGCAACGCCCGGTCGTCCCCGCACCGGCGGGGGTAGTTCACATTCCAGGCTGGCGGGGCGCCCCTCAACCACGTCGTCCCCGCACCGGCGGGGGTAGTTCCCCGATCCCGTCCAGCCGGGCCGCCGCGGCCTCGTCGTCCCCGCACCGGCGGGGGTAGTTCGAGGGCACGCTCGCCTTTTCGTGCTTCGGCGGCGTCGTCCCCGCACCGGCGGGGTTAGTTCCCGCCCAGCCGGTCAACGGCACGGCGGCAGTCGGTCGTCCCCGCACGCGCGGGGATAGTTCGCTGGTGGACACCTTCGGACGGCCGATCGCGGAGTCGTCCCCGCACTCGCGGGGGTAGTTCCTGGATCAGGCCGGACCATGTCGCTCTCACCTCGTAGTCCCCGTGCCTTGTACACCGCCGACGTGGCCATCCAGTCGTCCCCGCACCCGCGGGAGTACTTCTTCCGCCGCCTTATACTTGGTTTCGCCTTGGGTATTCCCCGCATTCGCGGGGGTAGTTCCCGGGCGAGTAGGTCAGCGAACAGCACGGGCGCGTCGTCCCCGCACCCACGGGGGTAGTTCCCGGTCCCGCACCACCTCGCCCACACCCTCGCCATTGAAGCGGGCACCAGCGGCCGCGGCCGCCAGGTGCACCAGCTCGACACCACCCGCGCCAACACCGGTAGCGCACGCGCCTGGACCGCCCTGCTCCAAGCGCTGTGGACGCCATCGGCAATCCATCCCGAGACCGCCGCACGGGTGCGGGACCTCATGGCCCACAACCTGCTCCGCCACCGGCTTGCCCCGGACTTCAGCTCAGACGCAGCGGCTGGTCTTCCAAGACCGGCACCCTCCTCAACCTCCGCCATGAGATTGGAGTCGTCGAGCACTCCGAGGGGCATGCCTTCGCCATCGCCGTGCTCACGGAATCGCTTGTTCCGGCCAGCACCCAGCCAGGCGCCGACATTCTCATGGCACAAGCCGCCCGCAGACTGCACGACCACCTCCGGCAACTCTGAACCCGAGCACCACCTCGAAGCCGACTCTCACAAACGTTGGCGCCTCAAGTGATCAACGCACCACCTACGGCGGCGACCGCACCACCGTCATCCCGCCCGAGGGCGGCACGGCCACCACTACCGTCATCGACGCCCGCGGCGTTCGCCGGGCCCTCGGCAGCGACGCGGTTCAGTGCAACGTCAACGAGGCTTCACCCTGTGCTTTGGGTGCCGTCGCTTCGCGGCTGTGGCGGTCTGCTGCCTGGGGGCGCGCGGCGCGGTGCCAGTTCCCTTACCTGCCTGACGGACTCCGCATCGAAGCGTGCCGGGCTCTTGCGCTCACTCCGTGGGCGGTCGCGATTTCCGTGTGGTGTGTCAGTCGGTTACCGGTGTCACGTTGCCGTTGGGGCCGCAGTGGACGGTCCAGGGAGTCTGGGAGCGGATGGTGTTCTCGTGGATGCGGATGTCGATCTGTGTGGGGGGTTTGTTGCCGGGGACGTTGGCATGGGCGGCGGTGCAGGCGATCTGGCTGACTGCTGTGACATCGAGGTCGCCGGTGCTGACCTTTTGGGGGACGAAGACGTCGACGGCTCCGTCGGCCGCGGTGGCGGTGAGTTGGCCGGCCATCGGTGGTACTTGGCTGATCAGGCCGCGTTGGCGTTCGGCCGGGGTGGGGCCTTCCAGGAGGAGGTCGAGGGCTTGCTGGGGGCTGAGTGGTCGGTCCGTGGGGCGTGAGACGGCGCGGGGGCCGGTGGGACCGGCGAAGTAGAGGCGTGCGAAGCGGGCTTCGGTTCCGGGTTGCTGGATGCCGGAGGCCGGACGGCCGGCGGGCACGGGGTTGGTGGGGCCGATCGCACAGCCGGTGGTTGTGGCCATGAGCAGGGTGGACAGGGGCAGGATCCCGAGGGCGACTGCCGCGGCGCGGAGGGTACGTCCGGGGCGGGACCGAGACGGGGGACGGGTCATGGCTGGTCCTGCGGGGTGGCAGGGAGGGGCAGGGTGAGGGTGAAGACGGCGCCACCGTCGGGAGTGTTGGCCGCGGTGAGGGTCCCGCCGTGCAGGTGGGCGTTTTCGTAGGCGATGGCCAGGCCGAGACCGCTGCCTTCGGAGCGGACGCGTGCCGTGTCGGCTTTGTAGAAGCGTTCGAAGACGTGCGGAAGTACGTCGTCGGGGATGCCGGTTCCGTGATCGGTGACGGTGACGACCGCATGGTCGTTCTCGGCGCGGGCGGAGACGGTGACCGGTGGGAGCCCGTGGCGCAGTGCGTTGCCGATGAGGTTGGCGAGGATGACGTCGATACGGCGGGGGTCGGCGCGTACCGGTACCGGGGTGGGGATGTCGGCGGTGACGCGTTCGTCGTCGGTCCAACCGCGCAGTTGGAGGGTTTTGGTCACGATGGTGCGCAGGTCTGTCTCCTCGGCGTGTAGCGGGGCGGCCTTGGCATCGAAGCGGGAGACCTCCATCAGGTCCTCGACCATGCGGGCGAGGGTGCGGGTCTCCTCGCAGATGAGTTGGACGGCGTCGGCGGTGTCGGGGGGCAGGACACCGGAGGTGGCGTCCTCGTCGAGGACCTCGGTGACGGCGGTCATGGCCGCGAGAGGGGTGCGCAGTTCATGGGCGACGTCGGCGGCGAAACGGCGTGCTCCTGCTTCCATGCGGCGCAGTTCGGCGTCGTCCTTTTGCAGGGTTTCGGCCATGGTGTTGAAGGAGCGGGTCAGATCGGTCAGTTCGTCGTGTCCGTCAGCGTCGAGGCGGGTGCCGAGTTCGCCGGCGGTGATGCGTTCGGCGCCGCTGCGCAGGCGCCGTACTGGGCGTAGGACGCTGCGGGCGGCGAGAAGGGCGGGGACGAGGGCGAGGGCGAGGGCGGGGATGGCTCCGGCCTGGGCCGCGGAGACCAGGGCGGCGATGTCGGCCTGGTCGTCGTCGAGGGGGGAGGCCACGTACACGGTCAGCCCGGAGGGCTTGCCCGCGCTCGCGGGCTTCTCGGGCTCCGCGGCGTAGGCGACGGGCATGCCGACGGTCAGCCAGGGGCGGCCGTCGCGTTCGATGCGCTGATAGGTCGCCTGGCCGCTTGCCTGGACAGCTTCGCGGAGCTCTTCGGGCACGGGCAGAGCGTCGGGGGAGGCCGAGACCGGTGTGCCGCCTTGGTAGGAGGCCGAGGAACGCCAGGCGCGGGAGCCTCCGGCCCGATCGAGTTGGAGGGACAGGCTCCGCAGGTCCTCGGTGCGGGGTGGGAAGGTCAGGCCGGGGGCGAGGGAATCGAGTTGGCTGCGCAGGTCGGCGACGACGGTGTGCTGGGTGCGTTCGAGGACGGAGGCGCGGGCCTGGCGAAAGGTGAGGCCCGCGGTGAGCAGTGCGCCGAAGGCGACGGCGAGCAGCACGGCGACCACGAGCCGTGCCCGCAGTCCCCTGGGGAAGCGGAGCCTGAGGTTCTTCACAGGGGTCCGAAGCGGTAGCCGAAGCCGCGCACGGTCTGGACGTACACGGGCTTGCGCGGATCGTCCTCGATCTTGGCGCGCAACCGCATCACGCAGGCGTCGACGAGACGGACGTCGCCGTAGAAGGAGTGTTCCCAGACCTGTTCCAGGAGCTGGTGGCGGGAGTAGACCTGACCGGGCGTGGCGGTGAGGAACAACAGCAGCTTGAGTTCGGAGGGAGCCAGGACCAGCTCCGTGCCGTGCTTGGCCACGACCAGGCTGGTGCGGTCCACGGCCAGGTCGCCATGGTGTTCCGCCCCCGTTGCCGTGGGCGTGGCCGCGGGGCTGTCCTGGGCGGGGGCGACCCGGCGCAGGACGGCTTTCATCCGGGCCTCGATGATCTCCCCGCTGGCGGGTTTGATGATGTAGTCGTCGGCACCGGCTTCCAGGCCCACGACCATGTCGATGTCGTCACCGCGGGCGGAGAGGATGATGATCGGGATCTGTTTGCTCTCCCGGATCCGGCGGCACACCTCCAGGCCGCTCATCCCCGGCAGCATCAGGTCGAGCAGTACCAGGTCGGGCCGGTAGCGTTCCAGGGTGAGGAGTCCGGTCTCGCCACTCGCTGCGACCTCCACGTCATGGCCTCGGCGCTTCAGCGCGAGGGTGACGCCCTTTTGCACGGCGGGGTCGTCTTCGACGAGCAGGACTCGTGCCATCGGGTTGCGCTCTTCTCCGGCTGGGCGGCATGGGGCGGTGTTCTCTGACCAGTGTGCTGGAGGCGTATGACTGCCAGCTCCGCATTCCTTGACGAAACGATGACGGCCAGCCGTTCGCGGTACGGCGGCAGGTTCCGTCGGGCGCATGAACAACGAGACGAACAGCGCCGGGAACGGCAATGGTGGGCGCGTTGGCACCGTGCGGCAGGCGGTGGTCACCGCCGCGGCTCTGGCGCTGACCGCAACGGTCGCCTTCGCGGTTGTGGCGGGCGAGAGCGCTGGTCAGAGCGCCACGACATGGCCATGGACAAGAAGCCGGTGTCCTACCAGGAGAAGGAGATCCTCGACGCCAAGCACATGATCGACGAGGCGTCCGGCGGCGAACGGATCTGGTACTGCCGGGCCCCCGGCGGCGCCTTCACGCGGCAGAGCCGCCAGATCGCGGCAGCCTGCGGGATGCGCAACCTCGGCTGGAACGTCGACCTCGGCGACTTCCGACAGCCCGGCGCAGACACCATCGTCCGCACCGTGAAGGAGCAGCTGTCCACGGGGCCGACGGTCCTCCTCCACGACGGCGGCGGAAACCGCACCCAGACGATGGAAGCGCTGGAACGGCTTCTTCCGTGGCTCGCCGAAGAGGGCTACGCCCTCAGCTTCCCGAAGGCCGGATGACGGTAGTGCCCGCTCTCCATGCCCGGCCTTCTTCCGGTACGTGATGGAACGATGACGGCCCGCCCGAGCAGCCTCCTGGCGGGTTCTTCTGGAGACATGAACAGCAAGAACACGTCCTCCCCTCTTCTTCAGCGACCCACGCGCCGTACCGCGGGCCTCGTACTCGCCGCCACGACGGCCGCGCTTGCGCTCACCGCCTGCCAAGCATCCGGCGACGGCTCCTCCCCCACCGCCGACCGCAACACCGCCTCATCTGCTGACCGGCAGACGCCCGACGGCCAGAAGAACACCACGAAGCCGCACCGGATGTTGTGGATGGGCGACTCCATCGGCGAAGTTCAGGCACCGCCCCTCGGTGCGGCGATGAAGGCCGCCCACGTGGCGTTCAAGTCGATCGCCGCCGCGGGGGGCGGCGGTGTCGTCGGGGAGATCGCGCAGCCCACCTGGGAGCAGCTCCCGAAGGAGCTGACGTCCTTCAAGCCGGACGTCGTCGCCTACCAGATCACCACCTACGACTGGGGGACCCCAGGCGAACAACGCGCCGCCTACGAACGTCTGGCCAAGACGGTGAACGACGCGGGCGCCGAACTTCTCATCGTGTCGGCGCCTCCCTTCAAGGTGGATGACTTCTACAGGTCACACGAGGCCGCGATCAAGACCGCGCCGAAGTCCGCCAAGGAAGTCGCGGACAAGCACCCGAACACGGTCCGCTTCCTTGACACCTCGGCCCTGTGGGGCACCGACAGCACGGCAGCCAAGGCGCAGCGCGGCAAGGACGGCATCCACTCGTGCCAGCAGGGCTCGGCCGCGTTCGCCGCGTGGTTCGGCGAACAGTTGCACAAGCAGTACGGCTTCACCCCGGCCGCCGTGGACCAGTGGGCCACCGGGTCGTGGACAAGCGAGAAGGTCTACGCCCCGCTCGGCTGCAAGTAGTCCGCCTCGGGCCGGCCACCGCCCTGCCGGTCAGCCCAGCCGCAAGGCGGCTGGGCTCGGCGGCCGGCCCGCTTCGGCCCGCTTCGGCCCGCTTCGGGCTGAGCCCGAAACCGAGCCGGCTCGCTCATCTCGTTGGAGACCCATGCCCACCTCAACCAAACCCGTGCGCACCCACCGTCGCCCTCACACGATGATCGTCCCTGTACCGTCCGGCAACCGTCACATCGCGCCTTTGGACGGCCTGCGCGGCCTGGCCGTCCTGGGTGTGCTGTTCTTCCACGCTGGCCACTTCAGCGGTGGCTTCCTTGGCGTTGACCTGTTCTTCGTCCTGTCCGGCTTCCTGATCACCGGCCTTCTCCTGACGGAGACGCAGGTGCGGGCCGGCCGCGTCGACCTCCTGGCCTTCTGGGGGCGGCGCGCACGCCGTCTGCTGCCGGCACTCGCCGCGACGATCGCGGGCACCCTGCTCCTGTTCTGGGCGCTCGGGCCGCCGCCTCTGCTCCGGTACGCCCTCGACGACGCTCCCTGGGTGGCGGCCAACCTCGCCAATTGGCACTTCATCGCCGACCAGGTCGGATACTGGAACGCGGCCGACACCAGGGTCTTCGGCCACCTGTGGAGCATCGCGGTCGAGGAGCAGTTCTACCTGGTCTGGCCCCTGGCCATCGCCCTGCTGGCCCGCGGCCGCAACGGCGGCCGACGCGTCGCCCTCGTAGCTGCGGCCGGAGCCGTCGTCTCACTCGTCCTGATGACCGTGTTCACCAACCCCGTCGACACCACGCGCGTCTACGAGGGCACCGACACCCGCACCTTCTCGCTCCTCCTCGGTTCCCTCATGGCCACGCCACCGGCCACCCGGCTCCTGGCACGCGCCGGTGAACGGGCCACAGCCTGGGGAAGCCTGGCCCTGGCATGCGGGGTCGGGGCGTACTGGGCACTGTCCGACGGGCAGAACGACCTCTCGCTATTCCACGGCGGTCTCTTCCTCCACGCCCTGGCCGCCGCCCTGCTCATCGCCTGCCTCGCCCAAGCACCCCGCACCCTGGCCGGTCGCGTCCTCGCCACGCCTGCCCTGCGCTGGTGCGGCCTGGTCTCCTACAGCCTCTACCTGTGGCACTGGCCCATCTACCTGCTCCTGAGCGAAGAACGCCTCGGCCTGACGGGCTGGAGCCGTACGGTCGTCATCCTCGCGGTGTCCCTCGCTGCCGCGTGGCTCTCCAAGGTCCTGGTGGAGGACCCGATCCGGTTCCGGGCCCCCTGGGCGAAGGGCCGCACGGGAGCCGCCGCACTGCTGGTGGCCTTTGCCGCCCTCGCGACGTTGTGGGCCCTCATCCCCGAACCGCAGACCGGGGCCGGCACCGTCGACGTCACCCGGCTCGTCTCGGCCGGCACCGTACCCCACACCGGGGCCACGAGGAGGCCACTCGCCAGCCCGTAGCGTCACGTCTTCCCCGGCGAGAGTCGTGTGAGTCCCGTGCCGAGGGTCGTATCCGCCGTGGAAGGCCGGTCGGCTGCCCGAAGAGGCCCCCGCCGTGTGACGGTTCTTGATCCCTGCGCTATGCCGATGGTGTGCGGTATGCGCAGGGAGGGGGCGTGACCGCGGAGCGGCAGGTGCAGCGTGAGCAGGTTCGGTCGGGGGCTGGCGTGCGGTTTGCCCGGGGTTGAGCGGACGTCGGTGAGCGCGAGGGATCTGCGGGTGAGCAAGCGCTCGGTGGAGCGCTGGCGTCGGGCCTGGCGGGAAGGCGGCGTCGAGGCATTGCGCTCGGTCGGTCGCTCGGGGCTTGGATCGTCTTTGCGGACGAGGGCGGCTTCGCGATGACACCGCCTACCGCCCCTACCTGGAGCCGCCGCGGGCACACCCCCGTTGTGCGCGTCCGCGGCCGCTCCAGACGTCGTATCTCCGTTGCCGCCGCAGCCTGTTACAAGCCCGGCGAGCCCTCCCGGCTCATCTGCCGGCCCCGGTTCCACATGCCGCTCAAAGGCGCTCGCCAGAGCTTCGCCTGGACCGACTACCGAGACCTGCTCGTGCGCGCTCATATCCAACTCGGTGGCCCGCTCGTGGTGGTCCGGGACACTCTGCACACCCACCGGGCCGCCGACCTGCGCAAGTATGCCGAGGGCCACGACTGGCTCACCATCGTCCAACGCCCCAGCTACGCACGGACCTCAACCCGGCCGCGGGCATCTGGTCGCTCCTGCGAAGGCGCTACTGGGCCAACGTCGCATTCGAGAATCCCGACCACCTCACGCGGACCCTCCGGCACGGCCTCGCCTGCACCCAACGCGGACCCCACCTGCTCGACGGCTGTCTCGCGGAAACCGGACTCACGCTCACAACACCGTCCCCGACACCACCCCGAAAGCAGCGGAGCGGCGAACTGATCCCACAGGGGTTCCGGAAGAGATGATGGGACCGCAGGCACGAGCCCTCCGGGGCATCACTGAGCGTCAAGAACTCCGTGATCATTCCGAAGCGCTCTGCGACGGCTGAGCCGGTTCGTGCGCGGCCTGTTCTGGTGCGGTGGGCGAGGTGGAGGCGCACCTGGTCGGGGCCTCTCCCCCTCAGGGTGTTCCACCCGTGCTGGACGGTGGCCGGCGGGTGGGAGATGCGCCGGTCCTGCTCGACGGTCTTCTCCTCATGGGTCTGGTGGACAGACGGTACCGAACGGAATGCTCCGCAACCGCTGTTGAGCGGGTCCACCGCGGGCGGCTGCTTCGAGCCGTCCCGTCGTGCCCTTCGTGCGGAATGCCGACCGCGGGCGGCAGGTCGACTCGCTGTCGGGTTCGCTGCCTCGGGCCGTAGTTGTTGGACTGCGGGCCGGTGGACGGAAGGTCATCTGCGTTTCGTTCACGCCTGTTTCGCTCTCTTCTTCTGCCTTAAGAGATGACATGCGTGGTCCATCGGTATATGGTGTCGGCCACTGTCACCCTGGGTGGTGCTTTGGCCAACGATTGATGCGCTGGTTGAACCGCAGTGGCCGCGGTGCAGTTCCTACCCCCCTCACAGCTCTGCCTGCGTGCACCGGACCCGGTCGTGCCGGACCGGGGTCGTGCACGCAGCTGAAAGGCATGCCCATGTCCCGAATACGGGTCACCCGACCCGCCGCTCTGGCCACGCTGGCAGGCTTAGGCGCCTGTCTGGCAGTCGTCGTGCCGTCCGCGTTCGCGGGTGCCACCACCCCGGCCGACCACCCCTGCACGATCCGTGCCACGGCGAAGGGCTCCGAGGCGCCGCTCAGTTGTCTCGGCGTCACCACTTCCCTCGACCACCTGCCTGCTGTCGGCGAGCAGGCCACCCTCACCGTGAACATCGCGGCGCAGTCCGACATCAGGCACGCCGGACTGTCCGTCCAGCTGCCGCCCGCACTCCGGATGACCGGCGAGAGATCCGGCCTCGCCGCACCCACCACGGACACCTTCGGCCAGCGCACCAGCCGGACGTTCGCCCTCACCCCGGGCAACCGCACCATCAAACTCCAGGTCAAGGCCGTCGCCGCCGGACCCGCCCAGATCCAGGCGGACGTCACCGACATCGACCGCCCCGACCCGCGCCGTGCCGGGCACGACTCGTTGGAACTCACCGTCGGGACGTCGAAGGGCTCCTCCCGCAAGGGCGTCTCGGTCACCACGGCCGACGCGGCCCCGGCCCACCGCCCCGGGGCCGGCGCCCGCAAGGCGCGCCCGGTGCCCCCCAAGGCCGCTGCCCCCGCCCCTGCCGCTGCCCGCGCCTCGGCTGCCTCGGCCCCTGCCGCCCCGCGCGCCGCCGCCACGTCCAACGCCCAGGTCTGCGTCAGCGGCACCTTCCGCAACCGCTTCCAGTCCGCCGAGGGCGGCAGTTGGAACGGCAAGGCCAACCGGGACGAGCCGGTCAGCAACGCCAACCTCACCCTGTGGGGCAGGCCGACCGCCGGCAGCGCTACGCAGAAGCTCGCCACGGGAATGACCGGCAACGGCGACGGCAAGTTCAACCTCTGCTACACCCCGACGACCTCCGTCACCTCCCAGGCATGGGTGGAGTTCCAGACCCAGGCCGGGCGCATGTGGTCCGTGGTCGACGGCAACGGCCGCTTCTACTCCACCGCCACGTATGCGCTGAACAACATCTCGCGCAGCACCAGCCTGGGCAACGTGTACGCCAACGACGGGCAGAGCCGTGCCTGGCACGCCCTCGACACGCTCAACAAGCTGTGGTGGAACCGTGGTTCCACGACCAACTGCTGGGCAAGCAGCCAGCAGGACGGCCGCTGCACGCCGATCACCGTCCAGTGGTACCCCGGCTCCACCGACGGCACCTACTGGACCACCAACGACGACAAGATCCACCTGGCCGACAACGACCCCGACGCCGAGCACACCACCGTCCACGAAGCGGGCCACGCCCTCATGGGCAAGCTCTACAGAGGCTGGTGGCCGCAGGTGAGCAACTGCTCGCCCCATTACGTCAACCGCACCTCCTCCACCAGCTGCGGCTGGACCGAGGGCTTCGCCAACGCCGTGGCGTTCCACACCTTCAACGACACCACGTACTACTGGGGCAACGGCAGCTCCATGAACCTCGCCAATGACCGTTCCACGAGCGGCATCGATCCGGGCGACGCCTGCGAGGCCCGCGTGGCCACCGCACTGGTCGACCTGTGGTCCCAGGTCGACGGCGGCTGGACCAAGAGCAACTCGATGATGTCGCGGACCGGGCAGTCGAGCTTCCGCGAGTACTTCGTCAACGACCGGCCCGTCTACGGCCTGGACAGCGGCTCGAAGGCCCGGAACATCCTCTTCAATCACACCATCCAGTACTGATCCTGATCGCTGTCAGCGGGACTGGCGGCAAAGGATCCCATGGACCGGGTCGACAGGCGGCCCGGTCCATGCGGGAGTTCAACGGCACCCTCATCAAGACCGGCACCGATTCCTGCCGGCTCGCCGGCTCCGGACGCGAACGGAGCCTCCCGCCAACGTTGCCCCCACCGGCGGACAAAAGCTGCTGCTCGTTGGGAAATTCGATCGCATGACGACTCGCTGCCCGCCCCGCCTCGCGTCCTTGACGGCTTCGGCGACCTCGGCCGAGTTGCTCGGACGGTGGACGCGCACGGGCCGCGCCTCTTCGTTTCCCGCCCAGTTGCGCCAGGTCATGCTGGCGTCCGGTGACTGCGGATGAGGTCGCGGTACCAGGCAAAGGATGCCTTCGGGGTACGGACCTGGGTGTCGTGGTCGACGTGGACGAGGCCGAAGCGCTGGTGGAAGCCCTCGGCCCATTCGAAGTTGTCGATGAGGGTCCAGGTGAAGTAGCCGCGCACATCGACGCCCTGGGCCACGGCGGCGTCGACGGCGTGCAGGTGGGTGTCCAAGTAGTCGATGCGCGCGAGGTCCTGGACGGTGCCGTCCGCGCCGACGACGTCCTCGACCGAGCAGCCATTCTCGGTGATGTGGACCGGCGGAAGTGCCGGGTAGCGCTCCTTGAGGCCGACGAGCAGTTCCCGTAGGCCGTCGGGGACGACGGGCCAGCCGAAGGCGGTACGGCGGTAGCCCTCGATGGGAACCTCCTCGAAGGGCAGCCCTTCGGACGTCGGCGCCTGGATCCGGGTCGGGTTGTAGTAGTTGACGCCGAGCGCGTCCAGAGGAGCCGAGATCAGTTCGAGGTCACCGTCCCGGACGGAGCCGCCCAGGGTGGCGTCCGCACCGAAGGCCGACAGGTCGGGGTACGTGCCCGTGAGGATCGGATCGTTGAACAGACGGTTGTGCAAGGCGTCATAGTCCTGCGCGGCGGCGACATCGGCAGGGTCGTCCGACGCCGGCCACACCGGGGTGCAGTTGTTGGCGATCATCACCTGGAGGCCGCGTGCCCGCAACGCACGCAACGCCAGGCCATGGCCGAGCAGTTGGTGGTGGGCGACCGGGAGGCAGTCGAAGAACAGGGCGCGGCCCGGTGCGTGGGTGCCGAGGCCGTAGCCCCAGACCATGTGGACGAACGGCTCGTTGAGCGTGATCCACTTCTGGACGCGGTCGCCCAGCCTGTCGGCGACGATGCTTGTGTACTCGGCGAAGCGGTACGCGGTGTCGCGGTTCAGCCAGCCGCCGCCGTCCTCGAGGGCCTGCGGGAGGTCCCAGTGGTAGAGGGTCGGGACGGGTTCGATGCCGCGCGCGAGCAGCCCGTCGACGAGCCGGTCGTAGAAGTCCAGGCCCTGCGCGTTGACTTGGCCCCTGCCGCTCGGCTGGATGCGGGGCCAGGCGAGGGAGAAGCGGTAGCCGGTGAGGCCCGCCTCGGCCATCAGCGCGAGGTCCTCCTCGTACCGGTGGTAATGGTCGCAGGCCACGTCACCGGTGTGCCCGTCACGGACCGTGCCGGGGCGGGCGGTGAAGGTGTCCCAGACGGAGGGTCCACGTCCGTCCTCCTTGGTGGCGCCCTCGATCTGGTACGACGCCGTCGAGGCGCCCCAGATGAAGTCGGCGGGGAGATGGTTCAGCGTCACGTCTAACCTCCTGGAACATGAGCAGGGCTCACGTTAACGCCCTGGATGGGATGATGGAAGCGTGAATCAAGACCGCACTACAGGGACGCTGCGCAAGCGGCCGGTACAGAAGCGCAGCGCCGAACGCTTCGAACGGCTCCTCGACGCCTGCGCCGAACTCCTGGACGAGGTCGGCTATGCCGCGCTGACCACCAAGGAGGTGGCCCGCAGGGCCGACGTCCCGATCGGCACCCTCTACCAGTTCTTCTCCGACCGGGAAGGACTGATCGGCGCGCTGGCCGCCCGCAACCTGGAGTCCTTCCTGGCGCGGGTCTCGGGCCGTCTGGAGCGCGAGGAACCCGAAGGCATCGCGGGCATCGTGGAGGTGACCGTCGACGAGTTCGTCACCATGCGCCGGACGATCGCCGGGTTCGGGGTGGTCGACTTCGGTGCGGTGGGACAGGACCACGTCCTGGAGGCGACCCAGGACAACAACACGGCGGTCGCCGGAAGATTGGGCTCACTGACGTCCTCGCTGACGGGGGGGCAGGACGATCCCGAGTTCGCCATCGCCGTGCGGGTGGCCCTCGAATGCGCGGACAGCGTGCTGAAACTCGCGTTCGCTACCGATCCGCAGGGCGATGCCCGGCTGATCGCCGAGTGCAAGCGCGTCCTCAACAGCTACCTCGACGACCGGCTCGGCGAACGCCCTTGACCTTCCAGACCATGGCCGCGCCCAGCACGGACATCGCCGCCGAGCAGAGGAACAGCGAGCGGTAGCCGCCCAGACTGCCCAGCACGACTGAGGCGATCGGGGGCACCAGGACGTACGGCAGGGACGTCATCAGGTTGGCCAGGGCCATGTCCTTGGCGCGATCGGCCGAGGCCGGGAGCACCTCCGTGACCAGGGCCGTGTCGACGGCCAGGTACACGCCGTAGCCCACGCCCAGGATGACGGCGGCGACCAGCGTCACGGTCCACGTGGGCCGCAACGCGAGCGTGATCGCGGCGACGGCCATCGTGACACCGCCGACGAAGACGAGCATGCGCCGCTTGCCCAGCCGGTCGGAGAGCCAGCCGCTGAGCACGACCGTCGAGATCGTTGCCATGCAGTTGATGCCGATCACGATGAGCAGGCCGTCCTCCGTGGACTGCCCGGGGAACAACTGCGCGTAGTCCAGGACGTCTTCGAGGAAGTACGGCAGGTAGAGCGTGCCCGTCCCGTAGCCGAGGCCCATGATGAACCGCGAGGTCATCGCCCAGACGAAGTCCGGGTGCTCGCGCGGGCTGATCCGGTAGCCGCGCAGGAAGGTGCGCAGCGAGAACGGGGCGCGGTGCTGCGGCGGCAGCGGCGGGTCCTTCATCGTGAACGCGAACAGGAGGATCAGCAGCGGCATCACCGCCATCAGCGTGTACTGCGCGGGGAAGCCCGTGACGACACCGAGCAGCAGCCCGCCCGCCATCAGACCGCCCGCCTGCGGCACCATGGCCCAGCCGAGCACCACACCGCGCTGCTCCACCGGGACCTGGTCGGGTACCACCGGGGAGAGCCCGGCACCGATGATCATGAATGAGGCGGACAGCACGAGAGAGCTGACGGCGACACCGACGACCGTCGTCTGCAGGCCGGTGCCCACCAGCGCCGCCATGCAGACCAGTGAGCCGACGACCAGCCACGGCCTGCGGCGCCCGAACCGGCTCGTGGTGCGGTCGCAGAGGGCGCCGGCCAGCGGCGCGATGACGATGCCCGAGACGGCGCCCATCATGCTGACCCAGGCATAGCTGCCGACCTTGCCCACCGGGTCGATCTCGGCGATCTGCTCGGGCATCAGGAACGTGGTCGGCACGTGCATCGGCAGGTACATCCCGATGTTGGCCAGGACGAACAGGACAACCCAGCCGGAGCCGACCTCGCGGGTCGGCTCCCCGAGGGCCCGGGCCCGCTCCGGGGCGAGGCTCATCGGGGCACCTTCCTGAGGTGGACGAGCTCGCTGGTGCAGTCGAAGGACGGCAGGGGCGGCAGGCCGTGGCTGAGCAGGACCGCACCCTCGTGGACCGTGCCCGTGTCCTCGTCACGGTAACGAGCGCCAGGGTCAAGGCACTTGAGGCGGGTCCGGACAGACGAGCGGGTCAGCGCGGACGCCTTGAACTGGAAGACGACGACCTCGTCCTCGGTGAGGTACTGCACGGCGTCGTCCCCCAGACGGTACTGGACGCCGCCGTGCACCACGGGCCGGATCCGCTTGTACTGCTCGACGAGCATCCGGGACCAGGCCAGGTCCTCCTCCGTCCACTTCCGCAGGTCGCCGCCGATGCCCATCGCCCCCGCCATCGAGACGTGGAAGCGGTACCGGATCGGGGTCGAGCGGGCGGTGAGGCTGTTCGGGCTGTCGGTGACCCACGCGCCCATCGTGCGGGCGGGCAGCACCTGGCCGTAGCCGTGCTGGATGGCGACCCGGTCGGCGGCGTCGGTGTTGTCCGACGTCCAGACCTGGTCGGCGCGGGCCAGAACGCCCAGGTCGGCCCGGCCGCCGCCGCCCGCGCACGCCTCCAGGTACAGGCCGGGCCGGGCGGCACGCAGCCGGTCCATCACCTCGTACACGCCTCGGGTGTGCTCGATCCAGACCCGGTCGGGGTCGGCGGCCCCGGGCTGTCCGGCCTCACTGAAGGGCCGGTTCATGTCCCACTTGAGGAATCCGACGTCCAGCTCGGTGACGGTCCTGACCAGCCACTCCACGGCCCATTCGCGGACGTCGCGGCGAGCGAAGTCCAGCACGTGCTGGTTGCGGCGCTGCGTGCGGGGGCGGCCTTCCTGGTGGAGGATCCAGTCCGGGTGCGTACGGTAAAGGTCGCTGTCGGGGTTGACCGCCTCGGGCTCGACCCAGAGGCCGAATCCCATACCCAACTCGCGTACGTGGTCGGCGAGTGGGCCGAGGCCGTTGGGGAAGCGGTCGGGGTTGGGCCACCAGTCGCCGAGCCCGGCCTGGTCGCTGGTGCGGGCGCCGAACCATGCGTCGTCCACGACGAAGACCTCGACACCGACCCCCGCGGCCAACTCGGCCAGCTCCCACTGCTGTTGCTCGCTGATGTCGAACTCGGTCGCCTCCCACGAGTTGAAGATCAGAGGGCGTTCGGCAAGGCGGGCGGGGAGCACCTGCCGTTCGACGTAGGCGTGCCAGCGTCGGCTGGTGCCGCCGAAGCCGTCGGGGGCGTACAGCCCGGTGAAGACGGGGGTCTCCAGACGCTCGCCGGCGCCCAGCTTCCGGACCAGCCCCTCGTGTCCGAACCCGCCGGTCCACGAGGCGCGGCCGTACGGGTCGCGGCGCAGGGTGATCCGGCGGCTGCCGCTCCAGGCCAGGGCCGCGCTCCAGACCTCGCCGTGCTCCTCGGCGGCGTCGTGCGCATCGAGCATCAGCCAGGGTCCGGCGTGCTGTCCCGTGATGCCGAGGCGGCTGGTGAACACGGTCTCCCCGACGGGCACCCGGTCACGCCGGAGCTGGAACTCCCGGCCCCATTCGCCCACCACATGGCTGACCCGGTAGTCGTCGCGGGCGGGCAGCGTCCAGGCGGCGGAGTCGAACCGCAGGACGTCCACCGGCTCCCCCGCAGTGAGGACGGCCCAGCGCTCGATCTGGTCATGGCCGCGGCGTACTCGGTAGTTGAGGTCGAGATCGAGGGAGCGGGCTCGGTCGGTGAAGGAGAGTGTGAGCAGGCCGTCCTCGACCGTGTGCGAGACGAACCGCCACGCGAAGCCGCGGACGCCGTCGGCGAACCGGACGGTCAGCGACGGCGCCCCGAACCGCAGACCGCCTTCGACCGCGTACTCCTCACCCCCCGGATCGTCGCCGCCGGGGTCCTGCGCGGGCAGGTCGGCCGCGACCGCGACGGCCTGCTCCAGGGTCAACGGCCGCCCCCAGTGGACGTGTCGGGGATCGTCGTCGGCGTCCAACCGGAAGGCGTAGGAGGTGCTGGGCGTGCTCAGAAGCCAGAGGCGCGCTTCGGGGTGATGAGTGATCACGCGATTCCTTGCTCGGGTTCGGTTCATCGGCCTGGGCCGGCCGGATCAGGAGCGCTGTTCCGGCCGACCTCGGCCCCGGCACCGCCTCACGGGCGGCTCTCAGTCGGCGTAGACGCCGACCTCGCGCAGCGAGTAGCCCCACCGGGTGCCCCGCGCAAGCCCGTGAGCTCGTACGTAACGGGCCTGAGCCGGAGAGAAGCGTGCCGTGTCCAGGCCGCCGTCGCCGGTGGTCGTGGACCACGCCGTCTTCCAGTTCGTGCCGTCGTCCGACAGCTCGATGCGGTAGGACTTCGCGTACGCCGCCTGCCAGTCGAGGGTGACGCGGCTGACCGGCTTCGCGGCTCCGAGGTCGATCCGCAGCCACTGGTCGTCGCTCCACTCGCTGGCCCAGCGCGTGCCGGTGTCGCCGTCGACAGCTTTGCCGGGCGCGAAGCTCTCGATCGGGTTCCACCACTCCGAGGAGGACGCCGAAGTGGCCGCCCCCGACGCCAAGTTCGTGCCGAGCGTGTGCTTTTCGGTCCTCCCCCAGGTGCGGAGGTAGGACTCGGCGCCCGAGAAGAGGTCGTTCACGACTCCCTGGCCGCCGACGTTCCGGATGTCCTCGATCCAGTCCGGGACCATGCCGTAGTGCGCGGCGCCGTCGGTGTTGACGTTCCAGGTGCGCTCGCCGGTGACCTGCTTGTCGATCAACGAGCCGCCGTCGGTGGAGCGGAACGGATACTTCACCGGGTTCGGGGTGTCGGTGCCCCGTGGGCCCGGCCAGCCGCCGACGCCGTTCATGTCGGTGCCGTAGCCGAGGCCGACGTGGTACTTCGTGCGCAGCGCGTCCTTGGCCTTGGCTTCCGCACTGAAGCCCTCGGAGCCGCTCATGTAGGAGGCGGCGAACCCGCCGAGTTTGTACAGCCGTTCGGTCCAGCCCGCGTCCATCCAGCTGTGCGAGGAGAGCGCGCCCGGGTACGACGCGGACTCGAAGATGTCGAAGGCCTGGTCCGCGGCCTTGACGCTCATGTGGTCCAGCTCCAGCATCATGTGTCGCTTCATCATGCCGCGTACCGCGTACGCGCCCAGGTCGGTGAGCCCGCGGGAGTTGCACTGCGCGCCCGAGGCGTACGTGGGGACGGACACGCCCTTCGGCAGCTGCTTCTCCGCCTGCTCTGCCGTCGCGTTGCCGATGGGGTTGTCATGCTCGGGGCCGCGGCAGTTCTCCGTCTTCCAGAAGGTGCCTGTCGACAGGAACTGGCCGACGTTGATGGCCGTACCGAGCGCGCCGGAGTCGAAACGCACCCCGCACAGGGCGTTGTCGAACTTGTGGCACAGGAACATGCTGCGTACGCCGAGGCCGTGCAGCTCGTCCAAGCCCCGGTCGATGTCCGCCTTGCTGCACTGAGCGTGGTCCAGGATCTGCTTGCAGCCGAACGGCTCCGAGGTCTCGACCCCCAGGACCACGGCGAGCTTTCCCTGCTCGATGACGTCGCGGGCCTGCGCGCTGTCGGTGACGATCCGGAACCAGCCTTTGCCCGGGCCGCCGTACATCGTGTCGATGAAGGCCTGCATGTCGTACGACTTCTTCGCCTCCAGACGGATGGCGGTCATCTCGTCGCAGCTGCGGTCCTTGAAGAAGTAGACCGAGCAGATCACGCCGTTGGTGACGAGGTCGTTGACCAGCACGCGCTGACCGGCGCGCCAGGCCCGCTCGATCCCGGCGTAGTAGTTCTGCTGGTGCGTCAGCGAGTCATGGGCGGGCCAGTCCTTGAACGACGGCCACCCGACGGGGTCGTGCCTGCCGTCCCCGCCCTTGGTGATCATGTCGAAGACGGCGAGCGAGCCGTCGGGGTAGTGCTCGGGACAGTCCTTGAGCGCGTCGGCGACGCCCTGCTCCGAGAACGGCTTGCCGCAGATCAGCCGACCGCCGAAGCCCTCGTTGGCCATGATGTGGTCATGGGCGTCGACGAAGCCCCGTACGTTCCCCTGGGCGTCGGTGCCCTTGAAGGGCTCGCCCGTGACGTTGACCTGGGCGTCGGGCGTGGGCCGTGCGACGGGGTCCCACCAGTTGGACTCGGCCGCGGAGCTGCTCGGCGTGGGGCCGAGCAGCAGGGTCATCGCCGCGAAGAGCAGTAAGACCACCGGGAGGGATCTGCGTCTGCGGCGCGAAGGGTGAACGATGTTCATCACCGTGCTCCTTAAATATGAGGAGTACTCACGTTTCGCTCACACGATAGGGACACGCCCCCTCGGCGCCAACCCCCCTGACGAGGCTGTCGTTCGGCGGGCCTGGCGCACAGTGCAATGGCGGCACCCACGCCTTCCTCGACTGGCTCTCCCGCCGGGCCGGGGGCTGTCGTATTCCGTCGGAATGCCCCTCACCGACGCCCGCCAAGCCTGCCGGACACGGTGGCCGCCAGTGTGCCGGCGGTCCCGGTGTCTTCCCCGCCCGCGGACGGTGGTCCGGTCCCTGAGTGCCCGCCGGGCCGGTACGCGGAGCCGGATGACGCGCTCACGGCGTGGGGTGAGGTGGCGGTGGCCCCGCTCGGGCACTACATCCGTACCGCCGGCTGGTGAACGTCGCCTCGGTGCTCTTCCGTCCGACGCGCCAGGCGATCCTGGTCCACCTCGGACTCGGCCCCGATCTCCTATCTCTGACCCACGGTGCAAAGTAGCCGCGGGGGCTACTTGCCCCCCTCCAGCTGCCGTGGGACGCGGGAGTTCCGCAGCTGCTTGAGGTCGGGGATGTGGTTGTAGAGCGTGCCGACGGAGACGCCCAGGATCTTGGCGATGGTGGTGACGCTGTTCTCTGGGATGGGCAGCATGTCGCGGGCCGCGCGGATGAGGTCCTCGTTGACGACCGTGGGGCGTCCGCCGACCTTGCCGCGGGCCCGGGCGGCGGCAAGGCCCTCGTGGGTGCCGGCGACGATCAGTTCGCGGATGAACTCGGCGAGCGCGGTGAAGACGTGGAAGATCAGGCGCCCGCCGGGGGTGGTGGTGTCGAGCGCCTCGTGGAGGGACTGGAAGCCGATACCGCGCTCCCGGAGCTCGGCGACCATGTTGACGAGGTCCTGGAGGCTGCGGCCGTAGCGGTCGAGCGAGGGGACGACGAGGGTGTCGCCGGGGGTGAGGAAGGCGTGGCACGCCTTCAGCTCGGGGCGCAGGTCGTTCTTGCCAGACTTCTTGTCGGCGAAGATGCGGCGGCAGCCTGCTGCGTTGAGTGCGCCGATCTGGCGGTCGAGCTTCTGCCCACCGGTCGAGACCCTCGCGTATCCGATCCGGATGTCGGTGAGGACGGCGGGCGAGGGGGTGAGGAGTTCGGACGGCTCCAGGGACGCGTTCATGCCCGGATCTTCTCAAGAAACGGTGTTCACCGGGTTGTTGAAGAGCAGGGTTTCTGAAGGAGTTTTTGAAGGCGTGTCACGCTCGTTCGATCTCGAACGCCGGATCTTCGGAAAACGATGGTTTGTTGAAGCCGATGTTCCATTGACGCGCGTCTGCGGGTTTCGGAACGAGATGACTTGGCGGCCCAGAAGACGATCTCTTGCCATAACTGGTTTGCAATGCAAAGCTGACTGCATGACAGACGCATCGGTGCCCTCGCCGGACACCCCCCAAGAAGTCCTCGCCAGCCTCGGCGACCTGACCCGCCGAGTCCGCTCCGCCCAACGCGGTACCTGGTTCCCTCTCCTGCTGCTCGGCGCGCTCACGCTGGGCGGAATCCTGGTCGGCCGCTTCACCTTCAAGGCCGAAAGCGTTTCCTGCCCGACGGGCGACGCCGCGGCAGGCGCTGGCTGCACCCTGATCACGCAGGGCTCGCCGGTCTACTGGACGCTCGGTCTCGCCTTCGCCTACGCCGCGACGGCGTTCTTCTACATCCGCCGCTCCCGCAACCGCGGGGTCGGCACCCCGGTCCGGCCGTACATCCTCACCGGGATCGCCCTGGTCGGCCTGGTGGCCGCCACGACGTTCTGGAGTATCCGTCAGGGGATGGTTCAGCCCGGCGCCACGGTCGATTTCTGGGGCCTGCATCTCGACCCCGCCTCCGGGGTGACGATGTTCCTCGAACGGCTCACCGGACCGGCCGCAGCGGTGGGGCTGCCGCTGCTCGTGCTGTCCTGGGTGGAACGCAGCCGCGCCCTGCTGCTGCTCACCGTGGTGTACCTGGCCATCGAGCTGGTGCCGCTCACCGACGGCTGGATGGGGATCCCCGTCACCTCGCCCTGGTCCGCCCTGCCCCGCTTCGGCGTCCCCGGCTTGCTGCTCCTGCTCAGCGCCCTCGGTTTCGGCCTCGCCGAGCTGCCCGGTAAGCGCACCCGCTCATGAGCGAGCAGAGCGACCAACACCCAGTCACCGGCCTGGACGACGTCGTCCACCAGCGCGTTCGCCTCGGCATTCTCACCGTCGCCCACCAGGCGCGCCGTGTCGAGTTCGGCTTCCTGCGCACGGCGCTCGGACTCACCGCCGGAAATCTCAGCCAGCACCTGGCCGTCCTGGAGAAGGCCGGGCTGATCCACATCGAGAAAGGCTACGAGGGCAAGCGCGCCCGAACCTGGCTGTCCCTCACCCCCGCCGGCGACCGCGCCCTCCAGGACGAGGTCACCCAGCTCAAGCGACTCATCCACCAGATCGAACAAGGCAGCTCGGCCCCGAAGTCCTAGCCCGGACCCCTGGGAACCCGCGACCGGCTCGCACTGGAGCTCGCGAGCACGAGCAGCATGCCGAACACCATCCAAGAAACCTGGGGAGGACATGTGACCACGACGTCGGTCACCAGCAAAACGAACATGACGCGCCGCCGTATGCTCCAAGCCGCGCTGGCCGCCGGGTTCGGGGCCGGCCTGCCGCTCGGCGTCGCACGCCCCGCGTGGGCGGATCCGACCACCGCCTCTCGCCCGGTACAGCTCAAACTGCCCACGCCCAGCGGACCGTACCCGGTGGGCACGGCATCACTGCACCTCGTCGACACCTCACGCCCAGATCCCGTGGTCGGCCCCGGACATCACCGCGAACTGATGGCCGGCGTCTGGTATCCCGCCCGTGACGTCCACCGCTATCCGCTCGCACCCTGGGCGTCCCCCGCCGTACTGCGGGCACTGCTCGCGAACGCAGGGCTCCCGGCCGATGCCGCGACGGCGCCGCTCACAGCCGGCCACGAGGGCGCCCCGGTGCTGCGAACGGGCCGACGCCTGCCCGTCATCGTGTTCTCGCACGGCGCGCACGATCACCGTGCGGACACCACCATCGTGGCGCAGGAACTCGCCGGCCACGGGTATGTGGTGGTCACGGTGGACCACACCTACGACGCGTTCAGCGAATTCCCCGACGGCCGGCTCACCGTCCCGGCACAGGGCCCGCCATTCCTGGGGGCACGGGACTTCGCCAAGGACATCCGGTTCGTGCTCGACCGCATCGAGGACCTCGCCGCCGGGCGCAACCCCGACGCCGATCAGCGGTCGCTGCCGGAAGGTCTGCTCGACGCCCTCGACCCGCATCGCATTGGCATGTTCGGCTGGTCAAAGGGTGCGACAGCGACCGCCCTCGTCATGAGCCAGGACCAGCGCGTCCGAGCCGGGCTGAGCCTCGACGGCCCGATGCAACCGACGGTCACCACCGACCTCGATAGGCCGTTCATGCTGATGACCGCCGCGTACCCCCGGGCCACGCAGCCGAGCGTTGCCGAGTTCTGGTCGCACCTGCGGGGATGGCGGCTCAACGTTCAGGCCGAAGGTGCGGTCCACTACTCATACGGCGACTACCAGGTGCTGATCCCGCAGCTGGCAATGGCCGTCGGGATGAACGACGAGGAGCTTCGCAGCTGGATCGGCACCCTCGATCCGGCCCGGGCGGTACGGATCCAGCAGGCGTACCCGCTCGCCTTCTTCGACCTGCACCTACGGCACCGCCGGGGGCACCTGCTCGACGGCCCCAGCGCGGCCTTCCCAGAGGTGAAGTTCCTTCCGTGAAGCGGAGCCGCTGCGGTCTCCAACAGCCTCGCGCAGGCCAGGCGGTGGCGGGACTCGTGGACGGTGAGCTGCCAGTTCATCAGGCGGCATAGGCGCGCTCAGCACTGCAGAGGAACAGGCCAGTTCCTACGGAGGCGTTCCTCGCTTCGCCGTCCGTCCCCGGTCGTCGACATCCGCCGACGACCGGGGACGTGGCACTTGGGCGGGCGGCAGGTCGAGGCGCTCGTTCATGTCCAGGCGGAAGGTGCCGTACGGGTTGATGTTCGACCAGAACAGGGCGGTCAGCCCGCGCCGGTCCTCATCGGAGAGCTTCTTCGCCCATGCCGGTTCGGCCAGGACCTGCTGAAGCAGCAGGGTGTTCGCGGACGCCTCGGCCGCCGGCCTCGTCGTCGATCTGCGGATCGACCACGACGACGCGCCCCGGACCGAAGGCACCACGGGCGCGCGCACCGGCGCCTCCAGGCCGGCGGCGACGGGAAACGCCACCAGCACCGGCGCGCCCCCGGCGACGGGGGCCGCCGCCGACTCCACGCGCACGGGCACCGCCCCCCACAGCGTTCCGCCGGCCGTCGCGCGAGCGGCCCACCGGGTCGTCCAGGAGGCGCTGACCAACGCCGCCAAGCATGCCCCGACGGCCCGGGTGAGCGTGCACGTGACCTACACGACGGAGGAGACCACGGTCCGCGTGGGGAACGGGCCCTCGATCACGCGGCCCGGCCCCGAGCCCGTGCCCCGCACCGGGCGGGGCCTGATCGGGCTGGACGCGCGGGTACGCCTGGCGGGCGGCACCTTCGAGTACGGCCCGCACGAGGGCGGCTTCGCAGTCACCGCGCGGATACCGCACAGGCCGTCCGCCCCTCGCCCGTCCGTGGCGCCCCGAACGCCGGCCCCGGCCCTGCACCCGGAGCACCGGCGGGCCCGCAGCAGTGTCCGGCGGGCGCCGGTGACCACGATCGTGCTGCCGCTGGTGGTGTGGGCGCCGCTCTGTGCCGCCCACGCAGGCTGGGACGTCCGCTCGGCCCGGCTGTCCGTACTGGACCCGGGTGACTATGCCCGGCTGCGGGTGGGCGACCCCGCCCATGACGGGCCGTCCGCCACCGCTTCGGTCACCGACCGGTACACGGACGCCGAGGCCCCGCCCGTCACCTGCACCCCGCCGGCCCTGCCCCACCCGCCCGGTGCGAGCCACGCCACGGCCAGCGCCCCCGCGCCCAGGACGGCGCAGGCGAGCCACGGCCGCGCCCCGCCTCGGGACCTCTTGCTCCGGGAACTGCCGGGGGACACGCTTCCACTCTCCGCTTGCTTCATGCCGGCGAAGGTACGAGCCGGAAGCACGGCCGGCCTTGGCCGAACGGCAGGCCCCGGCCATGACTTTCGTCAGGGGTGCCGCCGGACACGGGTACGGCCGGGCAGCGGGAGGGGGTACGACTCGCCCTGGCCAACTCCCCCACCGCGGGCCCCACTTCGCGCAAACCCAGGCACTGCACCGCTCCCCGCACCGGCGCACCACCGACGCCACCCGCCACCCCGATGGGTCACACCCCAAGGTTGGGCACGAATTCCACACATCCTCTCTACATACCGGCGCCGGATGGTCTAGATTGACCGTGCTTCAGCGGTTCGGACACGAAGCGACCATGAATGAACTGCACGTCCGGTGCCATGAAAGGCCAGCGGTGCGCGTTCCCGGGGCCGGACGTGAGGGAGTAAGAGGGGGAGCCCGGGAGGGCCCTGGGTGCGGGGAGCATCCGGGTCCCGACGGGTCCTTGCAGCATCCCGAGACCTTGGCGGGTGGCGCGGTGTGCGCTGCCGCGGGGCGGGTGTCGTTCCACTCGACTGTGCACGAGCCGGTACGTCATGCGCGGGGGGCGGGGCCTCCCGGGGGGAGGAACAGCGCGGCGCGGCCGGGGCGGGGGTGTGCCGCCCGGTGGAGAAACCTGTGAGGCGAACCGTCGAACCACTGGTGACCTGGGGGGTCCTGTGGAGCAGGGGGAGTTAGCCAACCCGTTCACGCCGGCACGCGGGCGTCCGGCGGACGGGGCGATCAGCCCGGCCGCGAGCGACTGGGAGCAGCGGTACCGCCGTACGGTGATCACCGGTGACACCGTGGCCACCGCCTTCGTGGCGGCGGCGATCGGCACCTTCTTCGGGGCCCGGGACGCGGCCAACTGGCATGAGAAATGGGGGATCCTGGCGTTCGGCACCGAGCTGCTGGTGCTGGGGGCGCTCGCGGTGGGCCGGGCGTGGGCCCCGGCGGTGCTCGGCCAGGGCGCCGAGGAGTTCCGCCGGCTGGGGCGGGCGCTGTTCACCGCGACCGTCGTCCTGGCGCTCGGCGGGATCGCCCTGACCTCGCACAACATCAAGCTCTGGATCTTCGTCGCGATCCCCGCGATCGCGCTCGTCACCATGACCGTGCGGTACCTGCTCCGCCTCCGGCTGCACCGGCAGCGCAAGGAAGGGCAGTGCCTGCGGCCGGTGCTCGCCGCCGGGAGCCCGGCCACCGTACGCGACCTGATCACCCGGACCCGGAAGTTCCCGCACCTCGGCTGGCGGGTGGACGCGGTGTGCACGACGGACGGTGCCGGGCCCGGCGGTGACCGGCTGGACGGCGTGCCGGTCGTCGGGCGGCTGTCGGACGTCGCCGAGCACGTGCGCCGCGACGGCTACCGGGTCGTCGCGGTCACCCCGGACCCGCACTGGTCACCGGACCGGTTGCAGCGGCTGGCGTGGAACCTCGAAGGCAGCGACGCCGACATGGTCGTGGCCCCCGTGCTGATGGAGGTGGCCGGGCCGCGGCTGCACATCGACGCGGTGCTGGGGATCCCGCTGCTGCGGGTCAGTATGCCGGCGTTCACCGGGGGCCGCCGCGCGGTCAAGGAGGTCGTCGACCGGATGGGCGCGGCGGCCCTGCTGGTCCTGTGCGCGCCGCTGATGGTGTGCGTCGGGGTGCTCGTGCTGCTGGACGGTCCGGGCGGGGCGTTCTACCGCCAGCGCCGGGTCGGCAAGGACGGCCGCGAGTTCACCATCCTCAAGTTCCGCACCATGGTCGCCGGGGCCGACCGGGCGCGTGCCGGGCTGGCCGACCGCAACGAGGGCGCCGGCCCGCTGTTCAAGCTCCGCCGGGACCCGCGGGTGACCCGGGTGGGGGCGGTGCTGCGCCGGTACTCGCTCGACGAGCTCCCGCAGCTGCTCAACGTGCTCACCGGTTCGATGTCGCTCGTCGGTCCGCGGCCCCCGCTGCCCGAGGAGACCGCCGCCTACGGGCCGGACATCCGGCGGCGGCTGCTGGTCAAGCCCGGACTCACCGGTCTGTGGCAGATCAGCGGACGCAGCGACCTGTCGTGGGAGGAGGCGGTGCGGCTGGACCTGCGGTACGTGGAGGACTGGTCGCTGGCCCTGGACACCGTGATCTTGTGGAAGACCCTGCGTGCGGTGGTGCACGGGCAGGGGGCCTACTGATGCGCGGGGGGCCGCCGTTCAACGGCCCCGCCGGCGCGCGGACCGCAGGCCCCGGGGGCCTGCCTGGGGGGAGGAACGGATCATGAGAGTCAGCGTTTTCGGCCTCGGCTACGTGGGCTGCGTGTCGGCCGCGTGCCTGGCCGGCATGGGCCACGAGGTCATCGGCGTGGACGTGAACCAGCTGAAGGTCGACCTGGTCAACGGCGGCCGGGCCCCGGTGGTCGAGGAGCGGATCGGCGAACTCATCGCCGAGGGCGTGCGGACCGGGGCGCTGCGCGCCACCGGCGACGTCCGCGAGGCGGTCGCGGGCAGCGAGATGTCGCTGGTGTGCGTGGGCACCCCGTCGGAGCCCAACGGCAGCCTGTGCACGGCGTACTTGGAGCGGGTCACCGAGCAGATCGGCGCCGCACTCGCCGAGCGGGGCGGGCGGCACACCGTGGTGTTCCGCAGCACCATGCTCCCGGGCACCTGCCTGAACCTCCTGGTGCCGATCCTGGAGAAGGCCGCCGGCGGCACGGCCGGGGTGGACATCGGGGTCGCGGTCAACCCGGAGTTCCTGCGCGAGGGCACGAGCGTGCGGGACTTCTTCGACCCGCCCAAGACCGTCATCGGCGCGCTCGACCCGGTGAGCGGCGACGCGGTGGCGGCGCTGTACGAGGGCCTGCCCGGCGAGGTGTTCCGGGTGCCGGTGCCGACGGCCGAGGCGGTCAAGTACGCCGACAACGCCTTCCACGGCCTCAAGATCGGCTTCGCGAACGAGCTGGGCGCGGTGTGCCAGGCGCTCGGGGTGGACTCGCACCAGGTGATGGACGTGTTCCTGGCCGACCGCAAGCTGAACATCAGCCCCGCCTACCTGCGGCCCGGCTTCGCCTTCGGCGGCTCCTGCCTGCCCAAGGACCTGCGCAGCCTGGTCCACGCGGCGCGGCGCGCCGACGTCTCGGTGCCCATCCTCGCCCACGTCCTGCCCTCCAACGCCGACCACCTGCAACGCGCGGTGGAGCTGGTCGAGCGGACCGGGAAGCGCCGGGCGGGCCTGTTCGGGCTGTCCTTCAAACCCGGCACCGACGACCTGCGCGAGAGCCCGCTCGTCGAGCTGGCGGAGCGGCTCCTCGGCAAGGGGTACGACCTGAAGATCTACGACGCCAACGTGAGCCTGTCCCGGCTGCTCGGCGCGAACCGCGCGTACATCGAGACCCGGCTGCCGCACCTCGCGCACCTGCTCGCCGACTCCGTCGACGAGGTGCTGGCGCACGCCGAGGTGTGCCTGGTGGGGACCCGGGACCCGGCCGTGCTGGCGGCGCTGCCGCACGGCGGCGACCCGCTGATCGTCGACCTCGTCCGCCTCCCCGACGCCGAGGCGCGCCGGGCCGAGCCGGGGTACGCGGGCCTTGCCTGGTGACGCGGCCGGCGGCGGCCGGCGCGCGCTGATCCTGGTGGAGAACCTGTCGGTGCCGTTCGACCGGCGGGTGTGGCAGGAGTGCACGACGCTGCGCGACGCGGGCTGGACGGTGCACGTCATCTGCCCCCGGGGCGGCAAGCGCGACACCGAGCCGGAGGCGCTGGTCGACGGCATACGGATCCACCGCTACCCGCTGCGCGCGGCCACCGGGGGGCCGGCCGGCTACCTGCGGGAGTACGGAGCGGCGCTGTGGCACACCGCCCGCCTGGCCCGGCGGGTCGGCCCGGTCGACGTGGTCCATGCCTGCAACCCGCCCGACCTGCTGTTCCTGCCGGCGCTGTGGCTCAAGCGGCGCGGGGCGCGGTTCGTCTTCGACCAGCACGACCTGGTGCCCGAGCTGTACCTCTCCCGGTTCGGCCGCGGCCAGGACGCGCTCCACCGCGCCGTGTGCGCCCTGGAGCGGTGGACCTACCGGGCCGCGGACGTCGTGCTCGCCACCAACGAGAGCTACCGGGACGTCGCCCTGCGCCGCGGCGGCCGGCGGCCGGCCGACGTCTTCGTGGTGCGCAGCGCGCCGGACACCGGCCGGTTCCGCCCCGTACCGCCCGAGCCGGAGCTGAAGCGCGGCAAGCCCCATCTGCTGTGCTACCTCGGCGTGATGGGCCCGCAGGACGGCGTCGACTACGCCTTGCGGGCCCTGGCGGCGCTGCGCGACGAGCTGGGGCGGACGGACTGGCACGCGGTGTTCGTCGGCGGCGGCGACACCTTCGACGCGATGGTGGAGCTGTCCCGGCGGCTCGGGCTGGCCGAGCAGGTGCAGTTCACCGGCCGGGTCCCGGACGCCGACCTGGTGCGCTACCTGTCCACCGCGGACGTGTGCCTCTCCCCCGACCCGCGCAACCCGCTCAACGACGTGTCGACGATGAACAAGGTCCTGGAGTACATGGTGATGGGCCGGCCGATCGTCTCGTTCGACCTGAAGGAGGCGCGGGTCTCCGCCGGGGACGCCGCCGTCTACGCACCCGCCGACGACGAGGCCGCGTTCGCCCGGCTGGTCGCGCAGTTGCTCGACGACCCGGAGCGGCGGGCCCGGATGGGCAGGATCGGCCAGGAGCGCATCGGCGGGGCGCTCTCCTGGCGGAACTCGCAGGCGCAGCTGCTCGCCGCCTACGCCGCCGCCTGCCGGGACCGCGCTTCCGCGGGCCGCGCCCCGGCCCGCGCAGGGAAGAGGCGGCGCCGTTGAGCGACGACACGATCCGGCTGGTCGCGGTCGGGCGGCTGCTCCGCCGGCGGGGGCGGCTGCTGGTACTCCTCGCCCTGCTGGGCGCGCTCGCCGGCCACGGCGCCTCGCTGGTGTTCCCCCCGCGGTACACGGCGTCGGCCTCGGTGCTGCTGCCGGGCCCGTGGGAGGAGCGCGAGCTGCTGACCCAGGTGGACCTGGCGACCGGTTCGGCGGTGGTCGACCGGGTGGCCGCCGCGCTCGGCCGGACCGGCGCCGGCGGCCCCGACCTGCGGGACCGGGTGAGCGCCACGGCGACCGAGGGGAACATCATCACGCTCTCCGGTACGGCCGGGACCCCGGCGGACGCGCAGCGGCTCGCCGACCGGATGGCGAGGGAATTCGTCGGGTTCGCCGCGCGGCTCGCGGGCGGCGCCGCCTCCGGAGCGGCCGCGGGGTCCGAGGCGCTGCGGCGGCAGGTGGCGGAGACCGACCGCCGCGTCAGCGACCTGGCCGGGGCCGCCGATCCGGGGCGGACGGTGGCGAGCGTGCAGGCCCGCACCGCGCTGGAGAAGCTGCGCACCGCGCTCCAGGAGGCGGTGAAGAAGCTGGACGAGGCCGGCCCGGCCGCCGCCAGGGCCGCCCCGGTCGTCGTGGGCCCGGCGGCCCGGCCGGCCGGCGCGGTACCGCCGACGCGGGGGCAGCTCGTCGGCGGCGGGGCGGGGCTGTGCTTCCTGCTCGGGGTCCTCGGCCATCTCGTCGCGGCGCGGGTGGACCGCCGGCCGCGCACCGCGCCGGAGACCGCCGCGGCGCTGGGCGCGCCGCTGCTGGGCACCGTCGACGTGCCCGCGGAACGGCCGGGCGGCGGGGGCCCCGGGGCCCGGGTCCGCCGGTTCCTCGGCCTCGGCACCCGGTGGGACGCGCCGCCCCCGCAGCGGTCCGGCGACGAGGCCGGCCGGCGGGTCCGCTACCGGCGGGTGTGCGCCCGCCTCGAAGGCCGGCCGGCGGCCTCCCGGGGACTGCTGGTCGTCGTACCGGACGGTGACGGGAGCGCCCGCCGGGCCGCCGCGCGGCTGGTCGCCGAGGCCGGCAGCGGCCCCGCCCCGGGTGCGCCGCTCGGGGAGTGGCCCGTGCCGCGGGTGGTGGAGGTCCCGGTGGACCGGCCGCTGGTGCCGGACCGGGAGGCCGAGTCCGGTGCCCTGGTCGTGGTCAGCACGGGCCGGTGGACGGCGGAGGAGCTGGCCGGCCTCGCCGAGGCGTGTGCGGACGGCGGGCACGAGGTCGTCGGCGTGGTCGGCGTCGTCGTCACCGGTGCCGCCGGTGCCGCCGGTCCGGACCGGGCCCGGCCGCCGCGGTCCGCGGCCCCTCCCCCGGAGGACGCCGCCGCGGCACTCGCGGTCCGCGGCCGCGGGACGGGAGGGGCGGCATGACGGCGGGCACCCCACCGGAGCCGGCCGCCGCTCCGCTCATCGACCTCCAGGCGCTGGTGGTGGCGGTGCGCCGGCGGCGCCGCCTCTGGGGCACCCTGGCCCTGCTGGGGCTGCTGGCCGGCGCGGTGGCGGCGGTCCTGCTGCGGCCGCCGCCGACCGCGGTGACCACGGTGCTGGTCGCGCACCGGGAGGACCAGCCCAACGACCCCGGCACGCTGATCCGCACCGACGCCGCCCTGCTCCAGACCACCGGGGTCGCCGGCCGGGCCCTGCGGTCCCTGAAGTCCGCGGAGAGACCGGAGGACTTCCTGCGGGACTACCAGGGCACCCCCCTGACCAACAACCTGCTCCGGATCGAGGTCACCGGTCCCGGCGAGGCCGAAGCGGTGGCCCGGGCCGGGGCGCTGGCCGACGCGTTCGTCGCGGACCACGTGCGGCGGATGCGGGAAGCGGCGCAGGCCGAGGCGCAGGCCCTGCTCGATGCGCGGGACCGCCTGCGGACCGAACTCGCCCGGGTCGACAAGGCGATCGGGGACCGGTCGCCGCAGCGCGCCCCGGAGGCGTCGGCGGGCACCGAGTCGCTCTTCGCCCGCCGGGCCGAACTCACCTCGCGGATCGCCGATTACGACCAGCGTGCCGCGGTGGCCCGTACCGGCTCCCCCCAGGTCGTCGCCGGGACGCAGATCGTGGACGCGCCGCGCGCGGTGCGGCACTCCCTGCCCAGGGCCGCCGCCACCGACGCCGCGATCGGGCTCGCCCTCGGCCTCTTCCTCGGGCTCGCGCTGGCCGCGGTCGGCACGGTGGTGGCGGACCGCCCCGTGCTGCGCCGGGACATCGCGGCGCACCTGGGCGCCTCGGTCCTCGCCGAACTGCGCCGCGCGCCCCGCCGGCCGGCCTGGCCGTGGCGGCGCCGGCGGGCCCGGGCGGCCCGCGAACGGCTCACCACGACCCTGGCCCGGACCGTCCGCGGCGCCGCGGACACGGTGTCGCTGCTGGAACTGGGCTGTGCGCACAGGACGAGCGTGCTCGCCCTGGAGGTCGCCCGGGCCCTGGCGGCGGACGGGCCCGTGCTCCTCGTCGACGGGCTGCCCGGCCCGCAGCTCGCCCGCGGCCGCAGGCCGGAGGACCCGCCCGTGGTCAGCGGCGGGGCCGCCGAGGCCGGGCCGCCGCGGGCCCGGCGGCTCGGTGTCGGCTCGGTCGCGCCCGGCACGGCCTGGACCGACCTGCGGTGCCTCGGCGGCCGGACCGTGCTCGTCGTACGGGCCGGGCACGCCGGCACCGCCTGGCTGCACACCGTGGCGCGGCACCTCGCGGACCAGCACATCGCGGTGCTCGGGGTGGTGCTGCTCGACACCGATCCGCGGGACCGGACCGACGGCACGCTGTGGGACGGGCGGCCCGTGGCGCCGCGCGGCCGGAACGAGCGGCCGGCCCGGCAGCACGGGACGGGCCGGCCGCGGGCGGAGGGGCTGCCGCGGTGGGCGGCGCGGATCCCGGACAGCTACCAGGAGGCGCGGTAGGACATGTGTGGCATCGCAGGCACGTACCGGTGGCCGGACGGCGGGGCCGTGGCCGACCGGCTCACCGAGACACTCGCCCACCGGGGCCCGGACGGGGCGGGCCGGTACAGCCACCCCGCCGGTGGCGGGGAGGTGCACCTCGGGCACCGGCGGCTGGCGGTGATCGACCTGTCCGGGACCGGCGCCCAGCCGATGGTCTCCGGCGGCCTCGCCCTGACGTACAACGGCGAGCTCTACAACGCTCCCGAGCTGCGCTCCGAACTGGCCGCCGCCGGGGTGCGGTTCCGCGGTACCTCCGACACCGAGGTGCTGCTGGAAGCCTGGCGGCGCTGGGGCACCGGCTGCCTGCCCCGGCTGCGCGGCATGTTCGCGTTCGGGGTCTTCGACGAGCGGACCGGTGAACTGGTGCTGGCCCGCGACCAGTTGGGCATCAAACCGCTGTTCCTGCTCCGGCGCGGCGCGGGCCTGGTGTTCGCCTCCGAGCTCAAGGCGCTCGCCGCGGTGGCCGGCGGGACGCTGGCGGTGGACCCCGCGGCGCTGGTCGCCTCGCTGCTGTACTACTGGGTGCCGGACTCGCGCTGCGCGTTCCGCGAGGCGGAGAAGCTGCCGCCGGGGAGCTGGCTGCGGTGCCGGCCCGACGGCCGGGTGGACCGCGGGCGGTTCTGGCACCTGAAGGAGGTCGCCGCGGAGGCCCGGGAACGGGCCCGGGCCGGCGAGCGGCCGGACATCGCCGCCGCCGTCGAGGAGTCCACCCGGCGCCATCTGCTCTCCGACGTCCCGGTGGCCGCCTTCCTGTCCGGCGGGCTGGACTCCAGCTACCTGACCGCGCTGGCGGCCCGCCACCGGCCCGGGATCTCCGCCTACACGATCGGGTTCCGCGCCGAGGACGCCCGGTTCGAGGCGATGCCGGACGATCTGCGCCATGCCCGGCGGGTGGCCGAGCGGTTCGGCGTCGACCTGCACGAGATCGAGATCGCTCCGGACGTGCTCGACCTGCTGCCGCGGATGACGTACCACCTGGACGAGCCGATCGGCGACCCCGCCGCGATCAACACGTTCCTGATCTGCTCGGCCGCCCGGGAGGCCGGGGTGAAGGTGCTGCTGTCGGGGATGGGCGCGGACGAGCTGTTCGCCGGGTACCGCAAGCACCTGGCCAACGTGCTCGCGCTGCGCTACCAGCGGGTGCCGCGGCCGCTGCGGCGCGGCCTGTCCCGGGCGGTGGACCGGCTGCCGGTCGCCACGGCCCGCCGGGGGTACCGCTCGGTGCGGTTCGCCAAGCGGTTCCTCTCCTTCGCCGAGCTGCCGGAGGAGACCGCGTTCCGGCGCAGTTACACCCTCTACGACCGGGGCGAGCTGCTGGCCCTGGTCGATCCGGACCTGGCCCCGGCGGTCGAGGACGTGCTCGCCGAGCACGCGGACGTCTACCACGACAACGACCTCGACGACTTCGTCAACCGCATGTGCCTGGGCGACGCCCGGATGTTCCTGCCGGGTCTGAACCTCGCGTACACGGACCGGGCGAGCATGGCCGCGTCGACCGAGGTGCGGGTGCCGTACGTGGACACCGAGGTGGTCAGGGCGGCGTTCGCGGTGCCCGGTGACCGCAAGATCGTCGGGCGGCAGGGCAAGGCCGTCCTCAAGCGGGCGGCCGCCTCGGTCCTGCCCCGGGAGATCGTGTACCGGCCCAAGGGCCTGTTCAGCGCCCCGCTGCGGGCCTGGATGAGCCGGGACCTGGCACCGCTGGTCCGCGAGGTGGTGCACGACGGCGAACTCGTCCGGTCCGGGTTCCTGCGCCGCGACGCGCTGGCGCGGATGGTCGCCGAGGACGCCGCGGGCCACCGCGACTTTTCCAAGCATCTGTGGCACGTCCTGACCCTCGAACACTGGTACCGCGCGGCCGCCGGGGCCGGCCGGGCCCCTTCCGTTTCCGTGACGGCGTAGAGACAAGAGGACTTCGGTGAAACAGGTTGTGCAGAACTACCGGAGCGGCGAGCTGGCGCTGCTCGACGTGCCGGTGCCGCGGTGCAAGCCGGGCGGGGTGCTGGTCCGCAGCGCCTACTCGCTGATCTCCACCGGGACCGAGCTGATGAAGGTGTCCGAGGCCGGCATGTCGATGCTGGGCAAGGCCCGCTCCCGGCCGGACCAGGTCGCCAAGGTCGTGCAGAGCGTGGCCGCCAACGGGGTGCCCGCCACCTATCGCAAGGTGATGGGCAAACTGGACTCCTACACGCCGCTGGGCTACTCGCTGTGCGGGGTGGTCGAGCAGGTCGGCGCCGGGATCGACGGGCTGGCGGCCGGCGACCTGGTGGCCTGCGCCGGCAACGAGCACGCGCTGCACGCCGAGCTGAACTGGGTGCCGAAGAACCTCTGCGCGCGGGTGCCGGACGGCCTCGCGCCGCGGCACGCGGCCTTCGGCACCGTCGGGTCGATCGCGCTCCAGGGCGTCCGCCGCGGCGAGTCGCAGCTCGGGGACGTGGCGCTGGTCATCGGCCTCGGGCTGATCGGGCAGCTGGTGGTGCAGCTGCTCGCCGCCTCCGGCGTCCGCGTCGTCGGCGCCGACCCCGACCCGGTGCGCTGCGCGCTCGCCGCGCGCCTGGGCGCGGCGGCCTGCGGCGATCCCGGCTCCCCGGCCGTGGAGCACGCCGTCGCCGAACTCTCCGGCGGGCACGGCGCGGACCAGGTGTACCTGGCCGCCGGCGGCGGCAGCAACCAGCCCGTCGAGCTGGCCGCCCGGCTGAGCCGGGACCGCGGCCGGGTCGTCGACATCGGCAAGTGCCGCCTGGACCTGCCGTGGAACGCGTACTACGAGAAGGAACTCGACGTCCGCTTCTCGCGCGCCTACGGCCCCGGGCGCTACGACCCGGAGTACGAGCTCGAAGGGCGCGACTACCCGATCGGGTACGTGCGCTGGACCGAGCGCCGCAACCTCGTGTGCTTCCTCGACCTCCTCGCCCGCGGCAGCGTCGACGTGGAGCCCCTGATCGACCGCGTCGCCGCTTTCGACGACGCCGTCGAGACGTACCGGAGCCTTGCGGACGGCGCGTCGAAGGCGGTGGCCGTGCTGTTCCGGTACCCCGGGCCCGCGCCGGAGGAGCGGGCGGAGGCGGCGCCCGCGGCGGTGGCGGTGCCCGCCGCGGACGTGCGGCCGCGACCGGTGCGGGCCGCGCCGACGCCGGTGCGCGTCGCGTTCGTCGGTGCGGGGAGCTACGCCGCGTCGATGCTGCTGCCGCACCTCGCGCGGCGCGACGGCGTCGCGCTGTCGACCGTCGTGACGACGACGGCGCTGTCCGCCGCCAACGCGCAGCAGAAGTTCGGCTTCGCCGAGGCGACCACCGACCTCGACGCGGTGCTCGGCGACCAGACCATCGACGCGGTGTTCATCGTCACCCGCCACAGCTCGCACGCCGCGCTGACCCGGCAGGCGCTGCTCGCCGGCAAGGCGGTGTTCGTGGAGAAGCCCCTGGCGCTCACCGAGGAGGAGCTGGCCGGGGTGCTCGCGGCGGTGGAGGAGTCCGGCAACGACCGGCTCCAGGTGGGCTTCAACCGCCGGTTCGCGCCGCTGCTGCGGGAGGCCAAGGAGCGGTTCGGGGCCCGGTCCGGTCCGGCGAGCCTGCGCTACCTGGTCAACGCGGGCCGCCTGGAGCCCGGCAGCTGGTACCTCCGGCAGGACACCGAGGGCTCGCGGTTCGCCGGCGAGGGCGGGCACTTCATCGACACCGCGAGCTGGCTGCTCGGGGCCGACCCGGTCTCGGTCCACGCGGTCGCCACGCCCGGTGACGGCGACCTCCAGGTCATGCTGCGCTACCCGGACGGGTCCACCGCCGTCCTCAGCTACCTCACCACGGGCGCGCGCGGCTTCCCCAAGGAGACGCTCGACCTGGTCGCGGACGGCAAGGTGCTCACGCTCGACGACTTCGTACGCGCCTGCGTGTACGGCCGCAAGCGGTGGAGCAGCCCCCGGCTGCCCCGGGGGCGGGACAAGGGCCAGAACGCCGAACTGGCCGCGTTCGTCCGGGCGGTGCGGACCGGCGGCCCGATGCCGGTGCCGCTCGCCTCGCTGGCCGCCACCACGGCGGCCACCCTCGCCGTGCCGGCCTCCTTGGCCGGTGGCGCGCCGGTGGCGCTGGCGGCGGCGCGATGACCATGGGCGCGGGCTGGTACCTCCGGCGGCTGTCCCGGATGGGGCCGCGGGAGGTCGGCGGCCGGATGGGCGACGCGGTGCGCAGGCGGCGGTGGCGGGCGGCGCCGCCCGACTGCCCGCGGGTGACCGGCGCCCGGTTCACCGCGGTGCTGCCCGCGGGTGCGCTCGCCGCCGTGCCCCCGGACGCCGCGCGGCGCCTGGTGGCCACGGCGGACCGGCTGATGGCGGGGCGGGCGACGTACTTCGGGGTGGACCGCGACGACCTCGCCGCCCCGGACTGGGCGTACGACCCCAGGACCGGGCGCCGGGCCCCGTCGGGCTACGCGTTCGACGTGCCGTACCGGGACGAGGACGCGGTCGGGGACATCAAGCAGATCTGGGAGCTGTCCCGGCACCAGTACCTCACCGTGCTGGCCGCCGCCCACGCGCTCACCGGCGCGGAGCGGTACGCCGAGCGGGTGGCCGCGCACCTGCGGTCGTGGTGGGCGGCCAACCCGCCGCTGCGCGGTGTGCACTGGACCAGCGGCATCGAGCTGGGCATCCGGCTGCTGTCCTGGGTGTGGATCCGCCGGCTGCTCGACGGCTGGCCGGGCGCGGCCGCGCTGTTCGAGGACAACCCGGTGGCGCACCGGCAGATCTGGCACCACCAGCGCTGGCTGGCCGCCTTCCCCAGCCGCGGGTCCTCGGCGAACAACCACGTCATCGCCGAGGCCGCCGGGCAGTGCGCCGCGGCCTGCGCGTTCGGGTGGTTCCCCGGCTCGGCGCGCTGGCGGGCCGACGCCCTGCGGTCCCTGGAGCGGCAGCTGCGCGCCAACACCTTCGGCTCGGGCCTCAACCGCGAACTGGCCACCGAGTACCACGGGCTGGTGCTGGAGCTGGGCCTGGCCGCGGTGGCCGAGGCGGACGCCGCCGGCGTGCCGGTCCCCGCGCCGGTCCGGCTGGTGCTGCTGCGGATGACCGACGCGCTCGCGGCCGTCGTGGACGGCCGGCTGCGGCCGCCGCGCCAGGGGGACGCGGACGACGGCCACGGTCTGGTCGTGGACGGCGCGGGCACCGACCGCTGGGCCTCGCTGCTGGCCACCGGGGACGCGGTGTTCGGCCGGCTCGCCTGGTGGCCGGAGGCGGCCGGCACCGATGTGCGCACCCCGCTGCTGGCCGCGCTCGTCCGGCCCACCCGCCTGCCCGCGGCCCGCCCGGCGCACCGGCCGGCCCACTTCGCCGACGCCGGGCTCACGATCCTGCGCGGCCCGGAGGAGATCTGGTGCCGCTGCGACGGCGGTCCGCACGGGTTCCTGTCCATCGCCGCGCACGCCCACGCGGACGCGCTGTCCGTGGAGGTCCGGCACGACGGGGTCGAGGTGCTCGCCGACCCGGGGACGTTCTGCTACCACGGGCAGCCCGAGTGGCGGCGGTACTTCCGCTCGACCCTCGGCCACAACACCCTGTGCCTGGACGGCGGTGACCAGTCCGCCTCCGGCGGGCCGTTCCTGTGGACCCGGCACGCCCGCAGCCGCGTCCTGGCCGCGGACACCGGCACCAAAGGGACCGCGCGCTGGTGCGCCGAGCACGACGGGTACCGGGGCTCGGTGCACCGCCGGCGGGTGGAACTGACGGCGGCGCGCCGGGAATTGCGGGTGGTCGACGAGGTGCGCGGCCCGCGCCGGACCGCGCACCTGGCGTTCCACCTCGGCCCGGCGATCACCGCGGACCTGGTGGGGAACCAGGCGCGGCTGGCCTGGACCCGGGACGGCGAGGACCGCTCCGCGGTGCTCGACCTGCCCGGGCAGCTGTCCTGGCGGGCGCACCGCGGCGAGACCGATCCGCCGCTGGGCTGGTACTCCCCCGGCTTCGGGCGCAAGGAACCGGCCACCACGCTGGTCGGCACCGGCATCACCGACGGCGCGGCGGCGTTCACATCCGTCCTCCGGTTCGGCGGCCAGGGGGGCGCGTGGAGATGACGTGGCGGCCCCGGGTGCGGCCGGCCGCGCCGTCCGCACCCGGGGCGGCGGATGAGCCGGGCGCGGACCGCGCGCCGCGGACCGTCGGGGCGGCCTGGGGGCTGCTGATCCTCAACACGCTCGGTTCCACCGGGGCGAGGACCCTCGTCCCGCTGCCCCGCTCCCTCATCCAGATGATCACCATGGGCGCGCTGGTCACCGCGTTCGCGCTGGCGCTGGCCGCCAACCGCCGGCTGCGCGTCCGGCCCAGTGCCTACCTGTTCCTGCTGACCCTGCTGCTGGTGCCGAGCGTGCTCTCCAGCGCCCAGCTGGGGTCCGGGCTCGGCGCGCTGTTCCGGTGCGCCCGGCTGGCGCTCTTCGTCGCCACGCTGTGGCTGCTCAGCCGCTGGTGGGACGGCGGCCCGGGGTTCGCCCGGCACCACGTGAGGATGTACTTCGCGGTGCTCGTCTCGGTGGCCGCCGGCCTGGTCCTCTCCCCGGGCGCGGCGCTGCCCGACCTGTACGGCGGCCGGCTGGTCGGTGCGCTGTGGCCGCTCACCCCGCCGCAGATCGGCCAGTACGCCGCGGTGGTCACCGGACTCGCCGTGCTGCTGGTGCTGGGGCGCCGGACCGATCGGGGCAGCGCGGCGCTGGTCGTCGTGCCGTCCCTCGTGCTGCTCGCGCTGACCCACACCCGGACGGCGACGCTCGGCCTGCTCGTCGGGCTGGCGCTGGCGGTCGGCTCGCTCGTCCTGACCAGCGCCGCCGCCCGCCGGTTCTTCACCTGGACGGTGCTGGGCGCCGCCGTGGCCGCGGTGGGGCTCGGCGGACCGCTGCGGGCGTGGTTCCTGCGCGGGCAGAGCCAGGAGAACTTCACCAGCCTCACCGGCCGGGCCAAGGTCTGGGACGCCCTGCTGGCGGCGCCCCGGACGCTCGGCCAGGAGGTGTTCGGCACGGGCCTGGGCGACAAGTCGTTCGGCGGGCTGCCGATCGACAACAGCTGGCTGGCCGTCTACCACGAGCAGGGCCTGGCCGGCGTCGCCCTGGTGGCGGCGGTGCTGCTGGTCCTGGGCGGGGTCGCGCTGCTGCGGCCGCCGTCGCTGTCGCGGGCCTGCGCGCTCTTCCTGATCAGTTACTGCGCGATCGCGTCGTACACCGAGGCCGGACTGGGCGACGCCGCACCGTACCTGCTGCATCTGACGGTGGCCGCCTCGCTGCTGGCGGCGCCCGGCACCCCCCGGCGCGTCCCGCGCGGGGCCCGGGAAGGGGAGGTGACCTGAGCATGCACGTCCTGGTGGTGCACAACCGCTACGGCTCGGCGCAGCCGAGCGGGGAGAACACGGTCGTCGACCAGGAGGTGGCGCTGCTGCGCGCGGCCGGCCACCGGGTCGAGGTGTTCGAGCGGCGCAGCGACGACATCGCCGCCCGGTCCCTGCTGGGCAAGGCCGCGGTGCCGCTGCTGGTGCCGTGGAACCCGGCGGTGCGCGCGGAGCTGGCGGCCCGGCTCCGCACCGGGCGGCCGGACGTGGTGCACATCCACAACGTCTTCCCGCTGCTGTCGCCCTCGGTGCTGGCCGCCTGCGCCGACGCCGGTGTGCCGGCCGTCGCCACGCTGCACAACTACACCCAGGTCTGCCCACCCGGCACGCTCCAGCGGGACGGCCGCCCGTGCACCGAGTGCGTCGGGACCGCGCCGCTGCCCGCCGTCCGGCACGGCTGCTACCGCGGCTCCCGGCTGGCGACGGTGCCGCTCGCGGTCAGCCTGGCGGTCAACCGGCGGCGGTGGTGGTCCGGCGTCACCCGGTTCTTCTGCATCTCCGCGGCCCAGCGCGACGTCCTGGTGCGGGCCGGGGTGCCGGGCGGGCGGCTGGCGGTCAAGCACAACTTCGTGCCCGATCCGGGCGCCTGCCGGGCGGGCGCCGGTGAGCACCTGCTCTACCTCGGGCGGCTCGCGGAGGCCAAGGGGGTGCGGCTGCTCATGGCCGCGTGGGACGAGCTCGCCGCGGACGGCGGGGTGGGCGTGCCGCTCGTGATCGCCGGGTCGGGGCCGCTGGAGTCCGAGGTGGCCGCCTGGGCGGCGGGCCGGGACGACGTGCGCTACGCCGGTCTGTACGGCACCGCGGAGTGCCGCGAGGCCCTCGCGCGGTCGGTCGCCGTGGTGGCCCCCTCGACGTGGCTGGAGGCGTTCGGCCTGGTGGTGGTGGAGGCGATGGCGGCCGGCGTCCCGGCCGTCGCCGCCGGCCACGGCGCCTTCACCGAACTCGTCGAGGACGGGGTGACCGGGCTGCTGCACCGGCCGGGCGAGCCCGCCTCGCTCGCGTCCTGCCTGCGGCGGATCACGGCCGGGGCGGACCTGGGCCAGGAGCTGGGCCGGGCGGCCCGGCACCGGTACGAGCGGGACTTCAGCCCGGCCGTCGGGCTGGAGCGCCTGGTGGAGGGGTACCGCACCGCGCTCGCGGTGCGGCCGGAATGAAGGGGGACGGAATCGATGGGGGGCAGCAGATGACACGATGCCGACTCTGCGGCGCGGAAGCGATGGCGAGCGTCGTCGACCTGGGGGCGACGCCGCCGTGCGAGAGCTTCCTCGCCGCGGACCAACTGGACCTGCCGGAACCGGCGTACCCGCTGCACCTGCGGGTCTGCACGGACTGCTGGCTCGCGCAGCTCCCGCCGCTGATCACGCCGGAGGAGACGTTCAGCGAGTACGCGTACTTCTCCTCCTTCTCGACGTCCTGGGTGGAGCACGCGCGCGGCTTCGTCGCCGGCGCCGTGGCGCACCTGGGGCTCGGCCCCGACGCCTTCGTGGTCGAAGTGGCCAGCAACGACGGGTACTTGCTGCGGCACGTGGTGGACCGGGGCATCCGCTGCCTGGGCATCGAGCCGTCGGTGAACGTCGGCGCCGCGGCGCGGGACGCGGGGGTGCCCACGCTCACCGCGTTCCTGTCCCCGGCCACCGGCGCGGCGGTCCGCGCCGAGCACGGCCCGGCGGACCTGGTCGTGGCCAACAACGTCTACGCGCACATCCCCGACGTGGCCGGCTTCACCCGGGGGCTGCGCGCCCTGGTCGCCGACGACGGCTGGGTCTCCCTGGAGGTGCAGCACCTGCTGACCCTGATCGAGGGGAACCAGTACGACACGATCTACCACGAGCACTTCCAGTACTACACGGTCGCCTCCGCGATCCGCGCCCTGGCGAGCGGCGGACTGGCCCTGGTGGACGCCGAGGTGCTGCCCACGCACGGCGGTTCGCTCCGGCTGTGGGCCCGGCCGGCCGAGGCGGCCGGCGAGCCGACCCGCCGGGTGGCGGACCTGCTGGCCCGGGAGAAGGCCGCGGGCCTCCAGGAGCTGTCCGGGTACGCGGAGTTCTCCGCGCGGGTGGCCACGGTGCGCCGGGACCTGCTGGCGTTCCTCATCGGGGCGGCCGAGCGGGGCGAGACGGTCGTCGGCTACGGCGCGCCGGGCAAGGCCACCACCCTGCTCAACCACTGCGGCATCCGGCCCGACCTGCTCGCGTACACCGTCGACCGGAACCCGTACAAGCACGGCAGGTTCACGCCGGGCACCCGGATCCCGATCCTGCCGCCCGAGCGGATCGCCGCCGACAAGCCGGACCACGTCCTCGTCCTCCCGTGGAACCTCCGGGCCGAGCTGGTCGAGCAGCTGTCCTACGTGGGCGCCTGGGGCGGCCGACTGGTCTTCCCCATCCCGGAACTGAGCATCGTCGAGGTCGCCTCCGGAAAGGGCACCGCATGAAGGTCGTTCTGTTCTGCGGCGGTTACGGGATGCGGATGCGCCAGGGCGCGGGCGACGACGTGCCCAAGCCGATGGCGATGGTCGGCCCGCGGCCGCTGATCTGGCACGTCATGCGCTACTACGCGCACTTCGGGCACACCGAGTTCATCCTGTGCCTGGGCCACGGGGCTCACCACATCAAGGACTTCTTCCTCACCTACGAGGAGACCGCGTCCAACGACTTCGTGCTGCGGGGCGGGCGGACCGAGCTGCTGTCCACCGACATCGCCGACTGGACGATCACGTTCGCGCAGACCGGCGTCGCCTCGCCGATCGGGGAGCGCCTCCGCCGGGTGCGGCACCACCTGGACGGCGACGAGATGTTCCTCGCCAACTACGCCGACGTGCTCACCGACGCCCCGCTGCCCGAGATGATCGACCGGTTCGCGCAGCGCGACGCGGGCGCGTCGATGATGGTCGTGCCGCCCCAGTCCTCCTTCCACTGCGTGGAGCTGGGCGAGGACGGCCTGGTCGGCGGCATCACCGCGGTGAGCGAACTGCCGCTGTGGGAGAACGGCGGCTACTTCGTGCTGCGCCAGGAGGTCTTCGACCACCTCCCGGAGAACGGTGACCTGGTCGCCGACGGCTGCGCCCGGCTCGCCAAGCGGGGGCGGCTCGTGGCGCACCGGCACCGCGGCTTCTGGAAGCCGACCGACACCGTCAAGGAACGGGCCGCGCTCGACGCCGCCTACGCCCGGGGCGACCGCCCGTGGGCCGTGTGGGAGCGGGACGGCGCGGGGGTGAGCGCATGATCCGCCTCGGCGCCGGGCGCCTGGACCGGATCGTCGCGGTGGGCGCGCACTGCGACGACATCGCCATCGGCGCGGGCGGCACCCTGCTGACGATGTGCCTGGCCCGGCCGGGGCTCCGGGTCGACGCGCTGGTGCTCTCGGGCGGCGGCACCGAGCGCGAGCAGGAGGAGCGGACCGCGCTCGCCGCGTTCTGCCCGGGCGCCGACCTGCGGCTGACCGTCCTGAAGCTGCCGGACGGCCTGCTGCCCGCGTACTGGGACGAGGCCAAGGCCGCGGTCGAGGAGGTGCGCACGGGCATCGAGCCGGACCTGGTGCTGGCCCCGCGGACCGAGGACGCGCACCAGGACCACCGCGGTCTGGCGAAGCTGGTCCCCACCGCCTTCCGGGACCACCTCGTGCTGGGCTACGAGATCGTCAAGTGGGACGGCGATCTGGGCCGTCCGGCCGCCTACCAGCCGCTGTCACCGCGGATCGCCGAACGGAAGGTCCGGCTGCTCCAGGAGCACTACCCCTCGCAGCGGCACCGGCCCTGGTACGACCGGGAGGCTTTCCTCGGCCTCGCGCGGATCCGCGGCATCGAATGCCGTGCGCGCTACGCCGAGGCGTTCGCCGTCACCAAACTCACGCTCACTCTTGGGGGTTGACCCGTGCGCGTACTGCTGACCGGACACCAGGGCTACCTGGGCACCGTCATGGCCCCGGTCCTCGAAGCCGCCGGACACGACGTCGTCGGCCTCGACTCCGGCCTGTTCGCCGACTGCATCCTCGGCCCGGCACCCGCCGACCCGCGGGGACACCGCGTCGACCTGCGCGATGTCACCGCCGACCACGTGGCAGGGGTGGACGCCGTGATCCACCTCGCCGCGCTCTCCAACGACCCGCTCGGCTCGCTGGCGCCCGAGCTCACCTACGCCATCAACCACCACGCCTCGGTCCGCCTCGCCCGGCTGGCCCGCGACGCGGGGGTGAAGCGCTTCCTGTACGCGTCCACGTGCTCGGTCTACGGCGCGGCGGGCGGCGACGCCCTCGTGGGCGAGGACGCCCCGCTGCGCCCCGTCACCCCGTACGCCGAGTCCAAGGTGCGCGTCGAGGACGACCTGCACGCACTGGCCGACGAGGACTTCTCCCCGGTCTACCTGCGCAACGCCACCGCCTTCGGCCACTCCCCCCGGCTGCGCGCCGACATCGTGCTGAACAACCTGGTGGGCCACGCGCTGCTGACCGGCGAGGTGCGGGTGCTCTCCGACGGCACCCCCTGGCGCCCGCTGGTGCACGCCGCCGACATCGCCCGCGCCTTCACGGCCGCACTCACCGCACCCCGTGCGGCCGTCCATGACCGGGCCTTCAACATCGGCAGCGAGGCCAACAACGTCACGGTCGCCGAGATCGCCGAGCAGGTCGCCGAGGCGGTCCCCGGTGCGAAGGTGAACATCACCGGCGAGAACGGCGCCGACCCGCGCTCGTACCGCGTGGACTTCTCCCGCTTCCGCGCCGCGATCCCCGGCTTCGACTGCGCGTGGACGGTGCAGCGGGGCGCGCGCGAACTCGCCGGCGCCTACCGGGCGTTCGGCCTGACCGGGAAGGACTTCGACAACCGGTTCACCCGGCTCGCCGTGCTGCGCGCGGCCTCCGGCGCGGGCGCCGTCGACGACACCCTGCGGTGGCGCCGGTGACCGCCGCGGGCGAGGAGATGCACGCCCTGGTGGAGCGGCTGTACCCGCTGTGCCGGAGCATCACCGGCGACGGGGTGCGGGCCACCCTGGACATCGTCGGCGAGTACGTCCCGCTCCGGGTGCACGAGGTGCCGACCGGGACGCGGGTGCTCGACTGGACGGTGCCGCAGGAGTGGAACATCCGCGACGCGTACATCGCCGACCCCGCCGGCAGGCGGGTCGTCGACTTCGCCGCGTCCAGTCTGCACGTCCTCGGCTACAGCGTGCCGGTGTCCGCGACCATGCCGCTGGCCGAGCTGCGCGCCCACCTGCACACCCTGCCGGACCACCCGTCCTGGGTGCCGTACCGCACCAGCTACTACACCCCGGACTGGGGCTTCTGCCTGGCCCAGGAGACCCTGGACGCGCTGCCCGACGGCGACTACGAGGTGCGCATCGACACCACCCTCGCCGACGGCCACCTCACCTACGCCGAGCACGTGGTCCCCGGCCGGGTCCCGGACGAGGTGCTGGTCTCCTGCCACGTCTGCCACCCGTCGCTGGCCAACGACAACCTGGCCGGTATCGCGGTGGCGACCTATCTGGCCCGCTCGCTGGCCGGGCGGTCCCCGTACTACACCTACCGGTTCCTGTACGCGCCCGGCACCATCGGCGCGATCACCTGGCTGGCGCGCAACGCGGAGCGGATCGACCGGGTCCGGCACGGGCTGGTGCTGGCCTGCGCCGGCGACCGGGGCCACCTGACGTACAAGCAGAGCAGGCGCGGCGACGCCGAGATCGACCGGGTACTCCGCCACGTCCTCACCACGTCCCGACGACCGCACGAGATAACGGAGTTCACGCCGTACGGCTACGACGAGCGGCAGTTCTGCTCGCCCGGCTTCGACCTCGGCGTGGGCTCGCTCAGCCGGACGCCCTACGCCGCGTACCCCGAGTACCACACCTCGGCGGACAACCCGGACTTCGTCTCCCCCGAGGCACTGGCGGACACCCTCGCCGTCTGCCGCGAGGCGTTCGCCGTCCTCGACCGCAACCGGCGGTACCGCAACCAGAGTCCGTACGGCGAACCGCAGTTGGGGCGGCGCGGCCTCTACGACGCGCTCGGCGGCCGCAGCGACACCAAGGAGGCCCAGATGGCGATGCTCTGGGTGCTCAGCCTCTCCGACGGCGCGCACAGCCTGCTCGACGTCGCCGAGCGGTCCGGGCTGCCGTTCGACACCGTCGCCGCCGCGGCCGACGCCCTGCACGGCGCCGGGCTGGTCGCGGTATGACACCGAGGGCCACCGAGGGGGAGGACCGGGCGGTCCCCCCGACCGCACCGGGCCGGGCCGCCGGGCGGGCCCTCGCCGGCCGGCTGTCCTGGGGACTGGCCGATCAGGCGGCCTCCAGCGTGACCAACTTCGCGGTGGGCGCCTACGTGGCGCGCTCGCTGGGGGTGACCGCGTTCGGCGTGTTCAGCCTGGCCTGGGTGACCTACGGCGTGGTGCTCAACGTCTCCCGCGGGCTGGCCACCGACCCGCTCGTGGTGCGCTTCAGCGGTGTGCCGGAGTCGTCCTGGCGCGCGGCGGTGGCCCGGGCCTCGGGTACCGCGCTCGGCGTCGGCGGCGCCGTCGGCGCGGTGTGCCTGGTGGCCGGGCCGGTGCTCGGCGGCCGCGTGGGGACCGCGTTCGCCTGCCTCGGCGTGCTGCTGCCGGGGCTGCTGCTCCAGGACGCCTGGCGGTTCGCGTTCTTCGCCGCCGGCGCCGGGCGGAAGGCGTTCGCCAACGACCTGGTGTGCGGCGTCGCGCTCGTCCCGGCCATGGTCGCGGCGGACCGGGTGGGCAGCGTGGCCGCGTTCGTGCTCGCCTGGGGCGCGGCCGCCGCGGTGGCCGCCGCCTACGGCTGCCTCCAGTCCGGCATCCGGCCCCGGATCGGCGGGGCCCGCGGGTGGCTCGGCGAGCAGCGCGACCTCGGCTCCCGGTACCTCGTCGAGAACGTCAGCCTCAGCGGCGCGAGCCAGCTGCGGGCGTACGGGCTCGGTGCGATCGCCGGGGTCGGCGCGGTGGGTGCGGTGCGGGGCGCCGAGCTCCTGCTCGGCCCGTTCCTCGCCGTGCTGATGGGGCTGTCGCTGGTCACCGTGCCGGAGGCGGCCCGGGTGCTGCGGCAGGCCCCGCACCGCCTCGGCGCGTTCTGCCTGGTGCTGGGCGGCGGGCAGGCCGTCGCCGCGCTGCTCTGGGGCGGGGCGCTGCTGCTGGTGCCGGACCGGCTCGGCGAGCTGGTGCTCGGCGGCGTCTGGCACTCCGCCGCGGCGCTCATCGTGCCGGTCACCCTCGGCGTGGCGGGCGCGGGCCTGGGCACCGGCGCGGCGGCCGGGCTGCGCGCGCTCGGCGCGGCCCGGCGCAGCCTGCGCTGCCAGCTGTTCGCCTCCCTGTGCTACGTCGGCGGCGGTCTCGGCGGGGCGGCCGCCGCCGGGACCGCCGGCTCGGCCTGGGGCGTCGCCGCCGCGACCGTCAGCGGCTCGGCCGTGTGGTGGCTCCAGCTCCGGTCCGCCCTGCCCGAGCACCGTCCCGACCCCCTCCCGGAAGCGAGGACCCCATGACCGCCCGTCCCAGGCTGAGCATCGGCCTGCCCGTGTACAACGGCGAGGAGTACCTGGCCGAGTCGCTCGACGCCCTGCTGGGGCAGACCTACGAGGACTTCGAGCTGATCATCTCCGACAACGCCTCGACCGACGGCACCCAGGACATCTGCCGCCGGTACGCCGCGCAGGACGCGCGCATCCGCTACCTCCGGCTGCCCCGGAACATCGGCGCCACGCCGAACCACAACCGCGTGTTCGCCGCGTCCCGCGGCGAACTGTTCAAGTGGGCCTCGCACGACGACCTGTACGGCCGGGACCTGCTGCGCCGCTGCGTCCAGGCGCTGGACGAGCGGCCGGACGTGATCCTCGCGCACACCGGCCAAGCGGTCGTCGACGGCGGCGGCGCGCTGAAGGTCCCCTACGCGTACGGGCTCGCCACCGACTCGCCGCACCCGCCCGAACGCTTCCGCAGCCTGCTGTTCGAGCCCGGCGGCGACGACTTCTACGGGGTGCTGCGGGCCGAGGTGTTGCGCCGGGTGAAACCGCTGGACAGCTACCACCACGCGGACCGCACGTTCGTCGCCGAACTCACCCTGCACGGGCCCTTCCACCAGGTGCCGGAGCTGCTGTACTTCCGCCGCGACCACCCCGCCCGCGCCGAGCGGGCGAATCCGGGCAAGCGCGCCCGGTGCGTCAACCTCGACCCGCGCCGGGCGGGCCCGCTGCACCCGACGCCCCGGCTGCTCGCCGAGTACGTCTGGGGCTTCGCCGCGGCGGTCCGGCGCGCGCCGCTGTCCCCGGCCGACCGGCGCGCCTGCTACCGCCACCTGGCCGCGTGGCTGGCCAGCCGGGCCCGGCCGGGCGCCGGCGAGCGGGTCGAGGACCGCGCCCCGGTCGACCCGGGCCGGGTCGCCGTCTGCGTCGACGCCCTGGTCGCCGGCCGTGAGGGGAGGCAGGCATGACGTCCGCGGACCGGGCCCCCGTGCGCGTCGGGGTGTTCGGCCTGCTCGGCTCCGGCAACCTCGGCAACGACGGGTCGCTGGAGGCCCTGCTCGGGTACCTCCGCGCCGCGCATCCGGAGGCGGTCGTGGACGCGCTGTGCGGCGGACCCGAGGCCGTGACGGCCCGGTTCGGGATCCCGGCGACGCGGCTGCACTGGTACCGCGGGGAGTACCGGACCGCGTCGCGGGCCGGCGCGATCGCGGCGAAGGCGCTGGGCAAACTCGTCGACGCCTTCCGCACCGCCGCCTGGGTGCGCCGGCACGACGTGGTGATCGTGCCGGGCATGGGCGTCCTGGAGGCCACCCTGCCGCTGCGGCCGTGGGGCTTCCCGTACGCGCTGTTCCTGCTCTGCGCGGCCGGCCGGCTGCTGCGCACCCCGGTCGCGCTGGTCAGCGTCGGCGCCGCGGCGATCGGCAGCCGGCCGACGCGGGCCCTGGTGCGCCGGGCGGCGCGGCTGGCCGCGTACCGGTCGTACCGGGACACCCGGTCCCGCGACGCGCTGCGGGCGATGGGCGTGGACACCGCGGGCGACGGGGTCTACCCGGACCTCGCGTTCGCCCTGCCGGTCCCCCGGGCGAGCGGGCCCCCGGCCCCGCCGGGCCGGGTCTGCGTCGGCGTCATGGACTTCCACGGCGGCGACGACGACCGCGCCCGGGCCGACGCGATCCACCGGCGCTACCTCGACGGCACCACGCGCTTCGTCCGCGCGCTGGTCGCGGACGGCAGGCCGGTCCGGCTGCTGACCGGCGACAGCTGCGACGCGCCGGTGGCCGCCGCGATCCTGGCCGCGGTGGACTCACCGCTGGTCACCGCCGCCGAGGCGGCCTCCCTCGCCGACCTGATGCGGGAGACGGCGGCCGCCGACACCGTGGTGGCGATCCGCTACCACAACCTCGTCTGCGCGCTGAAGGCCGGTACGCCGACGCTCGCCCTGAGCTACGCGGCGAAGAGCGACGCGCTCATGGCGCGGATGGGGCTCGGCGCGTACTGCCACCCGGCCCGCGAGCTGGACGCCGGGCGGCTGCTGGAGCAGTTCCGGGCGCTGGAGGAGCACGCCGCTGACCTGCGCCGCACCCTGGCCGAGCGCAACCGGCTCGCCACCGGCCAACTCACCGCCCAGTTCACCGACCTGACCGCGACCCTGTTCCCCGCGCCCGGCCCCGCCCCCACCGTACGGAAGGCCCCATGAAAGCCACCGAAGTCCCGCAGATCGCCGGCGCGTACCTGTTCGAGCCGGAGCCGCACGCCGACGAACGCGGCTTCTTCTGCCGCACCTTCGACGCCGACGTCGTCCGCTCGGTGGGCCTGGACCCGCACGCCTTCGTCCAGGACAGCGTGTCCCGCTCGGCCCGGGGCGTACTGCGCGGCCTGCACCTGCGCTCCGGCGCCGGCGAGGCCAAGCTCGTGCGGTGCGCCTACGGAAGGATCTTCGACGTCGTGGTGGACCTGCGGCCGGACTCGCCGACCTACCGCCACCGGGCCTGCTTCGCGTTGTCCGGCGAGACCCAGGCGACCGTGTACGTTCCGGCGGGCTGCGCGCACGGCTTCCAGGCCCTGACCGCAACCGCCGACACCGCGTACCGGATCGACCGCCCGCACGATCCCGCCGAGGACGTGGTGATCGCCTTCGACGACCCGGAACTGGCCATTCCGTGGCCGCTGCCGGTCACCTCGATGTCCCGGCGGGACCGGGAGGCGCCCCGGCTCGCCGAGGTCCTGACGCACCGGGAGAAGTGAGGCCGCCGTGGACACCGAACACCCCGAAGACACCGCGGAGTTCCGCCTTTCCCGGTCGCGGGCGGCGAACGAGCGGCTGCACGCCCTGATCCCCGGGGGCGCGCACACCTACGCCAAGGGCGACGACCAGTACCCCGAGCACCTGGCCCCGGTCATCAGCCACGGCCGCGGCGCCCACGTGTGGGACATCGACGGCAACCGCTACCTGGAGTACGGCTCGGGTCTGCGGTCGGTCAGCCTCGGCCACGCCCACCCCCGCGTGACCGAGGCGGTGCGGCGGGAAATCAGCCGCGGCAGCAACTTCGTCCGGCCGTCCGTGGTGGAGGTCGAGGCCGCGGAACGCTTCCTGGCCACGGTGCCGACCGCCGAGATGGTCAAGTTCGCCAAGAACGGCTCCGACGTCACCACCGCGGCGGTGCGCCTCGCCCGCGCCGCCACCGGGCGCCCGCGGGTGGCCCTCTGCGCCGACCACCCGTTCTTCTCCACCGACGACTGGTTCATCGGCACCACGCCGATGTCCGCCGGCGTGCCGGCGGCGACCGCCGGGCTCACCGTGACGTTCCCCTACGGGGACCTGGCCGCCACCGAGGAGCTGCTCACCCGGTACCCGGACGAGATCGCCTGCCTGATCCTCGAACCCGCCGCCCGCACCGAGCCGCCGCCCGGCTACCTCGCCGGCCTGCGCCACCTGGCCGACCGGTACGGCTGCGTCCTGGTCTTCGACGAGATGATCACCGGCTTCCGCTGGTCCGAGGCGGGCGCCCAGGGCCTGTACGGCGTCGTCCCCGATCTCTCCACGTTCGGCAAGGCGCTGGGCAACGGCTTCGCCGTCTCCGCGCTGGCCGGGCGCCGCGCCCTGATGGAGCGCGGCGGCCTGCGCCACTCCGGCGACCGGGTGTTCCTGCTGTCCACCACGCACGGCGCCGAGACGCACTCGCTGGCCGCCGCGATGGCCGTGCAGGCCACCTACACCGAGGAGGGCGTCACCGCGCGCCTGCACGCCCTCGGGGAGCGGCTGGCCGCCGGTGTCCGCGACGCCGCGGCGCGCACGGGCGTGGGCGACCACCTCCTCGTCCGGGGCCGGGCCAGCAACCTGGTCTTCGCCACCCTCGACGAGAACCGGCAGCCCTCGCAGCCGTACCGCACCCTGTTCCTGCGCCGGCTCCTCGCGGGCGGCGTGCTGGCCCCGTCGTTCGTGGTGAGCAGCGCGCTGGGCGAGGCCGACATCGACCGCACCATCGAGGTGGTGGCCCAGGCGTGCGCGGTCTACCGCAAGGCCCTGGACGCCGCCGACCCCACCCCCTGGCTGGCCGGCCGCCCGGTGAAGCCCGTGTTCCGCCGTCGGGCGTGACCCGGCCCGGGCCCGCGCCGGAGGAGCCCGAACGGCACCGGGACGCCCGTCAGCCGCGCTCCCCCAGCCGGTCGACCAGCCACGCCGCCGCTGGCACCACCACCAGCGCGGTGCACCAGCCCCCGAGCACATCGGTCGGATAGTGCGCCCCCAGCACGACCTGCGCCCACCCCATGACACCCCCGGCGGCCAGCGCCGTGGCGACCACGAGCACCGTGCCCGCCCGCCGGCCCAGGCCGAGCCGCCGGGACACGAGCAGCGCCCCCGCGAGGGCGAGCGCGGTGAGGAAGGCGGTGTGCCCGCTCGGGTAGGAGAGATTGCCGTCCCCGTGGATGGTGCGCCCCGCCAGCTGCTTGATCACCGTCGCCGCCGCGACGCTCGCACCGGCACCCGCGACGACGAGCCCCGCCGCGCGCGGCCGCCGCAGCAGCAGGCAGCCCGCCACGGCGGCCGCGACCAGCACCACCGCTCCCCCGGGCTCCCCCAGGAAGTCCACGGCCAGCGCGACGCCCCGCCACGAGGGCCCCACCCCGTCCACCGCCGCCCCGACCCACCCGTCCACCCCACCGGGCCCGCTGCCTCCGGCATACCGGACCCCGAGCACCACGACCACCAGCGCGGCAAGCCCCGCGACCCACCCGAGCCGCGGCCGCGGAGACCTGGGCTCCCGGGCACCGCCGGCCGCCACGCCGGACATGCCCGCACCGCTCGCCCCCTCCGGCTCCCGCCGGCGCCCTCTGCCCACCACGCCCCCTCCGCCGAACCGGCCCCGCCCCCGCACTCTGACACAGCGGCCGCCCCGGGGTACGGCGCCGGGGGCGACGGGGGCCGTCCGCCCGCCGCTCGGGGGAAAGTTCGGCGGGCGGAACGGGCCGGCGGGCGCCCGACCGCCGGCCGCGGCCCCCGTCGCCTACGAGTCAACTCCTTTCCCGCCGCCGATGACAGAGTGTGAATGCGCCAACTCGGTGCGGCCGTTTCGCACCCCGTGCGAAACGGTCACCCGCCGTCACTTCGCACGGGGTGTGAAACGGGGACCCGGATCTCCCCGCCGCACACGCTCCCGCCGTCCCGCCCACGGCAGTTGACTGGTTCCGGTAACCCCCGACCGTCCCCAGGAGAAGGAAAGAGGAGAGCGGAACGTGACCGCCCACCGGGACCCCGATCTGATCGCCGCCGACTTAGCGGAGCTGCGCCGCCTACTCGACGTACGCACCGCCGAGGTCGACGGCCGGCTCGCACTGCACGCCCAGCGCTGCGAGCAGAACACGCGTGACGCGGACGAACTCCAGGTCCGCGTCACGCGTTTGGAGAGCCGCCGCTGGCCGCTGCCGTCGATCGCCGCACTCACCGGCCTCGGGGCGCTGGCGGCCGCGCTCTGGCAGGCGTCCGGGCACTGAGCCCGGCCGGCCTCAGCCGAGCCTGAGGTGGTGCAGCAGCAGCAGCGCCGCGGCCATGTTCGCGGCCGGCACCTCCCCCCTCGCCACCATGTCGGGCACCAGCTTGAGGTCGACCCACTCCCGCCGGTCCGACTCGAAGTCGTCCTCCGGGGCGCCGAGGTACTCGGCGCGGTCGGACCAGTAGATGTGGTGCCGCGCGTCGGTGAGGCCGTTGGACGGCTCCACCGTGAGGAGGTGCTGGAGGGGTCCGGGCCGCCACCCGGTCTCCTCCGCCATCTCCCGCGCGGCCGCGGCGGCCGGGTCCTCCCCGTCCTCCACCACGCCGGCGGCCAGCTCCCAGCCCCAGCTGTCGGTGATGAACCGGTGCCGCCACAGCAGCAGCACCTCGTTGGCGTCGTTGACCGCGGTGGCCACCGCGACCGGCCGCATCCGGATCAGGAAGTGATCCAGATGGCGGCCGTCGGGCAGCTCCACATCGGCCAGGGTGACCCGGAACCAGGGATTCGCGTAGACCGGCTTCTCGCCGAGGTTGTTCCAACGCACGTAACTGCCACCTTCCGCTGTGTGGGCCGGCAAGGTGACACGAGCCCGGTCACAGCGGAACGCGCAGCACCTCGTCGATGAGATCGGCAGCCTCGTCCGTCGCGGCGCTCCCGGTCTCCGCCAGATGCTCGCGCACCGCCCGCAGCCGGTCCCGCAGGCGTTGCGACTCCATGCCCCGGGCCTGCTCCGTCATCTCCGCGGCGTTGGCCACGGCCCGGTCCGCGTCCCCTTGGCGCAGCTCGATATGGGTGAGCATGGCCAGCCGGTGAACCCGGCCGCGGTCGTGTGCGGGGGTGTCCACGGCGGCGTCCGCCTGCTCCCGGGCGGACCGCAGATCCCCCAGGCTGAGCAGCGCCTCCGCCACCTGTACGTTCACCAGGCCCGGCTGCACATAACCGGTCTCCGCGGGCTCCAGCCCCGGACGGATCCGCTCCGCCGCGGCCTCGGCCCGCCGGATGCAGGCCAGCGCGCTGGAACCGTCGCCCAGCCGCGCGTACGCCTTGGCCTGCATCGCGTAGAGATCGGCCGACAGCGCCGGGGTGAGCTGCCCGCCCGCGGCGCGCAGGGCCGCCTCGGCGAAGGCGACCGCCTGGCGGTACTCCCGTACGAAGAGGGACTGGTTGACCAGCAGCGCGATCACATACGCGCCGAGGCCGCGGTCCCCGCTGGCCTTGGCCAGCCGCAGCGCCTGATGGAAGTAGCGCTGGGCCAGTCCGAGAGCGTCCGAGTCGTACGCGCAGATGCCCGCGACGGCCACCAGCCCACCGGTCGCCCGGTGCAGCTGACGCCCCGTCGCATCGCTGTAGCTGCCCCGCAGCAGCGGCGCCGCCTCGGTGTTGAGGAATCCGACGATGCGCGTTCTGGTAGCGATACCACCCGCCTTCCGGTACATCTGCTCGTAGTGGGTCCGCGCCGCCCGGAGCATCTCGATGTCGGCCATGCCGACCCGGGTCAGCCCGTCGCGCGAGACGTCGAAGTCCTCCGGCGGGTTCTCCCACTCCCACACCGGGATGATCGCCGAGGTCCCGGTGAGCGCGGGCGCCGCGACCACGTGCGGCCGCTGCTGCTCGTCGGACCGCCACAGCGCGGTGGCCCGTTCGACGAACCCCGACAGCGGGGTGTCCGCGGCCCGGCGCGCCCCCGGGCCGCTGAGCCCGATGTCGTCCAGGCCCACCGGCCGGTGCAGCCGCTCGCCGAGGATCTCGCAGATCAGGTCCGGCACCTGGCCGCGCGGCCGCTGGCCCTTGAGCCAGCGCGCCACGGCGGTGTGCTCGTAGCGCAGCGCGAGCCCGCGCCGCCGCCCGAGCTGGTTGATCCGGGCCGCGAGGCCGGCGTGCGAGATACCGGCCTCGTCCAGGATCGCGTCGAGCAGCGTGTTGGGCTCCATGCCTCGCCCCCCGGGGACGTACGGACTCCGTAAGTCCAGCGTAATCAGGGGGAGTTCACACGGGGTGTGATCCGGCCGCGGCCCGCGCCGCACACGCGACGGGCCCCCGCCCACCACCGTGGACGAGGGCCCGCACGCGACACCGGGCGTCAGCCGCGCAGCACCGCGCCCATCCGCTCGACGGCGACCGCGACCGCCGCGTCCCGGGCCGCGCTGGCCTCGTCGGCGGTCAGCGTCCGGTCGTCCGCGCGGAACCGCAGGGCGTAGGCCAGCGACTTCTTGCCCTCGCCCACCTGCTCGCCGGTGAAGACGTCGAACAGCCGCAGCGACTCCAGCAGGGCGCCGGCGCCCTCGCGGAGCGCGGCCTCCACGTCCGCCGCCGCGACCGACGCGTCGACGATCAGCGCGACGTCCTGGGTGGCCACCGGGAACGTGGAGATCCGCGGGGCCTTCAGCGCACCGGCGCCGGCCCGCTCCAGCCGGTCCAGGTCGATCTCCATCGCGCTGGTGCGCTCCGGCAGACCCAGCGCCTTGACGACCCGCGGGTGCAGCTCACCGGCGTTGCCGACGAGGATCTCCTCGCCGTCGGCGACCGCGAGCAGCGCCGCGCACCGGCCGGGGTGCCAGGGGGCGTGCTGGTCCTGGCGGACGATCAGCTCGACGCCGGCCTCCCGGGCCACCGTGCGGCCCGCCTCGATGGCGTCGGCCCAGCCGGCCGGGTAACCAGGACCCCACCAGCCGGCCTGCTCCCGGGCCCCGGCGAGCACCACGGCGGCCCGCCGCGGCTGCTGCGGCAGCGAGGCGTCCAGCGAGGCGATCTCGTCGTCGGTGGGCCGGCGGTCGACCACCAGCCGGCGGGCCGGCTGCTCCTGGCCGGTGGCCCGGAAGACCGGGCCGGTCTCGAAGAGCGCCAGGTCGTGGCTGCCCCGCCCGTAGTTCCGGCGCAGCGCGGCCAGCAGCCCCGGGAGCAGGGTGGTGCGGAGGTCCGGCTCCTCGTCGGAGAGCGGGTTGACCAGGGTCACCGCGTCCCGCCGGGGGTCGTCCGGCTCGATGCCGAGCTGGTCGAGGACCGCCGCGCCGGTGAACGGGTAGTTCAGCGTCTCGACGTACCCGGCGCCGGCCAGCACCCGGCCGACCCGGCGGTGCAGCCGCTGACGCTCCGTCAGACCGCGGCCGGCCGGCGGCAGCGGCAGCGTGGAGGGCAGGTTCTCGTAGCCCTCCAGCCGGATGACCTCCTCGGCCAGGTCGTTGGGGTCGGCGAGGTCCGGGCGCCAGGACGGCACGGTGACCACCAGCTCGTCCTGACCGTAGACGTCGCAGCCGACCTGCTGGAGGCGGCGGACGACGGTCTCCCGGCCGTAGGTGACGCCGGCGACCTTGTCCGGGTGGTCCGCCGGGATCGTGAGCGTGCGCGGTCCGCGCGGCGAGACGACCTCGGTGACGCCGTCCTCGGCGGTGCCGCCGGCCAGCAGCACCAGCAGGTCCACCGTGCGCTGGGCCGCGGCCGAGGCCGCCTCCGGGTCCACCCCGCGCTCGAAGCGCTTGGCGGCCTCGGACGACAGCCGGTGGCGGCGGGCGGTCCGGGCGATGGCGATCGCGTCGAAGTGCGCGGCCTCGATCACCACGTCGGTGGTGCCGCGCAGCGCCCCGGTCTCCGGGTCGGCCACCGGGGCGGCGATCTCGGTGTTCGCCCCGCCCATCACACCGGCCAGCCCGATCGGGCCGCGGTTGTCGGTGATGACCAGGTCCTCGCCGTCCAGCACCCGCTTGGTGCCGTCGAGGGTGACCAGCTCCTCGCCGGGGGCGGCGCGCCGCACGCCGATCGGGCCCTCGACGGTCGCCCGGTCGTAGGCGTGCAGCGGCTGGCCCAGCTCCAGCATCACGTAGTTGGTGACGTCCACTGCCAGCGAGACCGGGCGCATCCCGGCCTTCTGGAGCCGCCGCTGCATCCAGATCGGCGTGCGGGCCTCCGGGGCGAGCCCGCTGACCGTACGGGCGGTGAAGCGGTCGCAGCCGATCGGGTCGGCCACCTGGACCGGGTAGCCGCCGGCGTTCGGCGGCGGGACGTCCAGCAGCGCCGGGTCGCGCAGCGGCAGCCCGAACGCGGTGGCGGCCTCGCGGGCCACCCCGCGCATCGACAGGCAGTAGCCGCGGTCCGGGGTGACGGCGATGTCCAGCACCTCGTCGCGGAGCTCCAGCAGCTCGATCGCGTCGGTGCCGACCTCGGTCTCCGGCGGCAGCACGATGATGCCGCCCGAGCCGTCGTCGCCCATGCCCAGCTCGTCGCCGGAGCAGATCATGCCGTGCGACTTCTTGCCGTAGGTCTTGCGGGCGGCGATCTTGAAGCCGCCGGGCAGCTCCGCGCCCGGCAGCACCACGACGACCTTGTCGCCGACGGCGAAGTTCCGCGCACCGCAGACGATCTCCTGCGGCGCACCCGTGCCGTTGGCCGCGCCGACGTCCACCGTGCAGAAGCGGATCGGCTTCTTGAAGCCCTCCAGCTCCTCGATGGTCAGCACCTGGCCGACCACCAGCGGGCCGGTCAGGTCCGCGCCGAGCTGCTCGACGGTCTCGACCTCCAGGCCGACCGCGATGAGCTTCTCCTGGACGTCGCGGCCGGTCGTGGTCGCCGGCAGGTCGACGTACTCCCGCAGCCAAGAAAGCGGGACCCGCATCAGATCTCCATCCCGAACGGCCGGGTGAACCGGACGTCGCCCTCGAACATGTCGCGCATGTCTTCCACGTTGTGCCGGAACATCAGCATCCGGTCGATTCCGAACCCGAAGGCGAAGCCGCTGTACTTCTCCGGGTCCACGCCGCAGGCGATCAGCACCTTGGGATTGACCATCCCGCAGCCGCCCAGCTCGATCCAGCCCTCGCTGGAGCAGGTGCGGCAGGGCCGGTCGGGGTTGCCCACGGACGCGCCACGGCAGACGTAGCAGACCATGTCCATCTCGGCGGACGGCTCGGTGAACGGGAAGTAGTTGGGCCGCAGCCGGGTCTTCATGTCCGGGCCGAAGAGCGCCTGGACCATGTGGTCCAGGGTGCCCTTGAGGTCCGCCATGGTCAGGCCCTCGTCCACGGCCAGCAGCTCGATCTGGTGGAAGACCGGGGAGTGCGTGGCGTCCAGCTCGTCGGTGCGGTAGACCCGCCCCGGGCAGACGACGTAGACCGGCGGCTCGCGGTCGACCAGCGTACGGGCCTGCACCGGCGAGGTGTGGGTGCGCAGCACCACGCCCGACTCGCCCTCGGCGGCCGCCCCGGCACCGTTGGCCTTCACGAAGAAGGTGTCCTGCATCTGGCGCGCCGGGTGGTCCGGTACGAAGTTCAGCGCGTCGAAGTTGAACCACTCGGCCTCGACCTCGGGGCCCTCGGCGACCTCGTAGCCCATCGCGACGAAGACGTCGGCGACCCGCTCCATGAAGGTGGTCAGCGGGTGCCGGGCGCCGGCCGGTACCCGGTCGTAGGGCAGCGTGACGTCCACCGCCTCCTCGACCAGGACGCGCGCGTCGCGCTCCGCCTCCAGCTCCTCCTGGCGGGCCTTGAGCGCCTGGCTGACCCGGCCCCGGGCCTGGCCGACGCGCTTGCCGGCGTCCGCCTTGGCGTGCGGGGGGAGGGCGCCGATCTCGCGGTTGGCCAGCGCCAGCGGCGACGTGCCACCGGTGTGCGCGACCTTCGCCTGGGCGAGCGCGTCAAGGTCACCCGCGGCCGCGATGGCGGCCAGCGCCTCATCGACCCGTCGGGCGATCTCTTCCGGTTTCAGGGCTTCGACCTCGACAGGGTCGTACGACTTATTGGGTGCGGACATCTCTTCCCGTGCTTCCGGTGGTGTGGCTTGGCGCGGCTCGCTTCGCCTCGGCTCTGCGCCCGCGTGTCCGCGATGCCTGTGCGCCAAAGGTGCCAAAGGTCAAGTCTAAGGGGCGGGCGGCCCGCCCCCGGGGGCCGGGGCGCCCGCGGCCCCCCTTCAGCCCAGGAAGGCCGGGGCGGCGACGGGCAGGCTGAAGCGGAACTGGGCGCCGCCGGCCGGGGCCCGGCCGACCGTGATCGTGCCGCCGTGCGCCTCCACGATGCCCTTGACGATGTAGAGGCCCAGGCCGGTGCCGCCTCGCTTGCTGCCCCGCCAGAAGCGGGTGAACACGCGGCTCATCGACTCCTCGGGGATGCCGGGGCCCTCGTCGCTCACGGTGACGCACGTCCCCTCTCCCCCACTGGTGCCACCGGCGCCGCCGGCCGGTCCCACCTCGATGGTGACCGTTCCCGCGCCGTGGCGCACCGCGTTTTCCAGGAGGTTGCCCAGCACCTGGTCCACCTTGTCCGGGTCCGCCCACAGATCGGGCAGCGGCTCCCGCATCCGGATCAGGAAGCGGTCCGGGCGCTGGCCCGCGGTGGTCTGCGCCTGGACGTGCCGGCGCACCGCGGCGACCATGTCGATCCGCTGCCGGCGCACCTCCAGCCGCCCGGAGTCGATCCGGGAGATGTCCAGCAGCTCGGCGATCAGCCGGGTGACGCGGTTGGCGTCCGCGTCCACCGTCTCCAGCATCAGCCGCTTCTGGTCGTCGGTGAACCGCTCCCACTTCTGGAGGAGGGTGGCGGTGAAGCCCTTGACGGAGGTCAGCGGCGACCGCAGCTCGTGCGCCACGGTGGCGATCAGCTCGGCGTGGCTCAGCTCGGTGCGCCGCCGGGCCTCGGTGCCGCGCAACGCGATCACCAGCCGCCGCACCGGACCGGTCGGCGCGCTGCGCACGTACCGGGCCGAGACCAGCACCTCGCGGCCGCCCAGCAGGAGATTCCGCTCGGGCTGCCCGCGCCGGATCGCCAGTCCCCCGTACGGGTCGGTCAGCTGCCACCAGCGGCGGCCCTCCAGGTCCTGGAGCGGCAGCGCGTCCCCGACCGGCCGGCCCAGCGCGTCCCCCGGCGCGATCCCGGTGATCCGGGCCGCCGCGGCGTTGAAGCAGATCACCCGGCCGTGCTCGTCGGCCACCACCAGCCCGTCGGGGAGGTCGTCGGGGGCCAGCCCGGGGCCGGTGCCGGACGCCGCCGGCGGGCCGCTTCCGGCGGTCGCCGCGATCGCCGAAGTCCTCGCCGTCATCGCCGTGTTACCCCCTTCCGGGCCGGAGCTGGCAAGACTACTAGCTCGGCCCGGCCCGCCCGCCGGGATCGCGGCTACGCCCCTCCGGCGGGTGACCCCGCCCGGCACCCGCCGGCGGTGCGCTGGGCCCGCGCGGAGGCGTAGAGGCAGACCGCGGCGGCGGTCGCGAGGTTCAGGCTCTCGGCCCGGCCGTGGATGGGCACCCGCACCACCGCGTCGGCCAGCGCCCGGGTCTCCGCGGGCAGCCCCCACGCCTCGTTGCCGAACACCCAGGCGGTCGGCCCGCCCATCGCGCCGGCGTCCAGCTCGGCGTCCAGGTCGCGGTCGCCCGCCCCGTCCGCGGCCAGGATCCGGACCCCGGCGTCCCGCAGCCCGGACACCACCTGCTCGACCGGCACGCCCACCGCGACCGGCAGGTGGAACAGCGAACCGACCGAGGCCCGCACCGACTTGGGGTTGTAGAGGTCCACCGAGGCGTCGGTCAGCACCACCGCGTCGGCGCCCGCGGCGTCCGCGCAGCGCAGCACCGTCCCGGCGTTGCCGGGGTCGCGGACGTTGGCCAGCACCGCGACCAGCTGCGGCCGGGCGGCGAGGATCTCCTCGAACGGCGAGTCCAGGAAGCGGCAGACCCCCACCAGGCCCTGCGGGGTGACCGTCTGCGAGATGTCCGCGACGGTCCGGTCGTCGGCGAAGTGCACCCGCACCCCGGCCTCCCGCGCCGCCTCCACGATCTCCGCGTGCCGCTCGGCGGCCTCCGCGGTGGCGAACACCTCGACGAGGGTCGGCGCGCCGCCGGTGCGGTGCGCGACGGCCTCGCGGACGGCCTGCGGGCCCTCGGCGATGAACCGGCGTTCCTTGCCGCGGAAGTGGCGGCGGGCCAGCCGCCGGGCGGCGGAGACGCGCGGGGAACGCGGGGAGATCAGCTCGGGGGTGCCCATGGGCGGCGGCTCGCTTCTTTCGTTCGGTGCGGGGCCCCGGCGGGACGGCCCGGGGCCGGAAACGCGGCGGACCCGCAGGCCGGGGCCCGCGGGTCCGTCATCACGACGTCGTCCCGACGTCACAGCGCTCGGAGGCTGGGATTCAGGCAGCAGCCTTCGGGGCGTTGACGTCGCTCGGCAGCGCCTTCTGCGCGACCTCGACCAGCGCGGCGAACGCGTTGCCGTCGTTCACGGCCAGGTCGGCGAGGATCTTGCGGTCCACCTCGACGTTGGCGGCCTTCAGACCCTGGATGAAGCGGTTGTAGGTCATGCCGTTGGCGCGGGCAGCGGCGTTGATGCGCTGGATCCACAGCTGACGGAAGTCGCCCTTGCGCTTCTTGCGGTCGTTGTAGTTGTAGACGAGGGAGTGGGTGACCTGCTCCTTCGCCTTGCGGTACAGGCGCGAGCGCTGGCCGCGGTAGCCGCTGGCCTGCTCCAGGATCGCCCGGCGCTTCTTCTGAGCGTTGACTGCCCGCTTGACGCGTGCCACTTGTTAACTCCTTGTAGCGGGGCCGTGGTCGTTCTTCACACGGCCCGGATCAGCGTGTGGTCCCGGTGCGGTCGGTGCGCCCCGCCCGTGCGGCGGAGCGCCCCGGCTCACTTGCCGAGAAGCTTCTTGATCTTCGCGGTGTCGCCCGGGGCCATCTCGGCGTTGCCGGTGAGGCGACGCGTCACGCGGGACGACTTGTGCTCGAGCAGGTGGCGCTTGCCTGCGCGCTCGCGCAGCACCTTGCCGGAGCCAGTGACCTTGAAGCGCTTGCTGGCACCGCTGTGCGTCTTGTTCTTCGGCATGCGCCGTTCTCTCCTCGTCAGTGGCGCTCCCGCCGGCCCAGGCCGCTGTGCGGGAGCGTCAGATGTATCGGTTGTTCCGTGGCGGTTGCCCCGGCCTGAATCCGGGGCAGCTCACCCTGGAGGTCACGCCTCGGCGCGCTCCTCAGCGGGCTCCGCGGGAGCCCCGCCCTGACGCGTCGCCTTGCGGGCGGCCTGCGCCTCACGGGCCTCGGCCATCGCCTCGGTCTTCTTCTTGTGCGGACCGAGGACCATGATCATGTTGCGGCCGTCCTGCTTCGGGTTCGACTCGATGAACCCGAGGTCCTGGACGTCCTCCGCGAGCCGCTGGAGCAGTCGGAAGCCCAGCTCGGGCCGGGACTGCTCGCGACCACGGAACATGATCGTGATCTTGACCTTGTCACCCTGCTTGAGGAACCGGACGACGTGACCCTTCTTGGTGTCGTAGTCGTGCGGGTCGATCTTCGGCCGGAGCTTCATCTCCTTGATGACCGTGTGCGCCTGGTTCTTGCGCGCCTCACGGGCCTTCATGGCCGACTCGTACTTGAACTTTCCGTAGTCCATGAGCTTGCAGACCGGCGGACGGGCGTTCGCCGCCACCTCGACCAGGTCGAGGTCGTACTCCTGCGCAAGCTCCAGGGCCTTGGCAAGCGGCACAATGCCGACCTGCTCGCCACTGGGACCGACGAGTCGCACCTCGGGGACGCGAATCCGGTCGTTGATGCGGGGCTCGGCGCTGATGGATCCTCCTCGGTAGCACCACGCGACGGCCTGGCGGACTGCCGCGTAACGTCTGTTCGGTGTGACCAACCGCGCCGGTACACGAAAAATGCCCCGGACGGGACACAGGCGGGGCTCCATGAGATCAGGAGCACCGCCGCGAAGTCTCCGCGGGGCGCAGCCGGACCGTTGACCCGCCAACCGTCAGATCGGTCGGGTGGGAGATCGGAGCCTCCACTTGTGGGCCGGTCACCTATGTGTCCGGCCGGTCGGAACACCAGGATACACGAGTCAAGGGGTGCGGCCCCACTGGTGTGCGGGCGGCCGCCGCGCCGCACGCCACCACCCCGCGCCCGCTGGCGCTCCCGGGCGCGGGGCCGCCGCCCCGGGGCCATAGGCTGGGGGCGACCCCTCCAGCAGGAAGTGAAGCCCCACCCCATGAGTGAGCAGACCCCCCAGCAGCCGGCCGCCCCGGAGAGCGCCGGCGCGGCGCGGCAGGACTTCGAGACCATGACCCGGGACATCGCGGAGGTGCCGGCGGTCGAGGTGATCACGACGGTCGCGGTGCACCTGATGAGCTCGGCGGCGGTCAACCTCGGCCTCGCCGAGGACGGCGCGGACCACAAGGACCTGGACGAGGCCCGCAAGCTGATCCAGGCGCTCGCCGGCCTGGTCACCGCCAGCGCCACCGAGATCGGCTCCTACCACGCGGCCCCGCTGCGGGACGGCCTGAAGTCGCTCCAGCTCGCCTTCCGCGAGGCGTCGGTCGTCCCGGACGAGCCCGGCCAGGGCCCCGGCGAGAAGTTCACCGGCCCGGTCTACGGCTGACCCGGCCCCGCACTCGGCGGACGAGCCCCCACCGGATCCTTCCGGTGGGGGCTCGTTGCCGCCGGTGACTGCCCGGGCCGCGGGCCCGGCGCGGTCAGACGCGGTCGCCGGGAGCCGGTTCGTCGGGGCGGGCCGGGCCGACGGGGGCGGCCCGGTCGGCGATCACCACGGGCTCCTGCGGCGGGTGCGTGATCTGGTGCACCAGGGCCGCCACCGCCCCGCCGATCAGCGGCGCCACGATGAACAGCCACACCTGGGTGATGGCCGCGCCGCCCGCGAACACCGCCGGGCCCAGGCTCCGCGCCGGGTTCACCGAGGTGCCGTCCAGCGGGATGCCGATGAGGTTGACGGTGCCCAGCGCCAGACCGATCGCCAGCCCGCCGAAACCGACCACCGCCACCTTGTGCGTGACGCCCAGGACGACGAAGACGAACAGGAACGTCATCACGATCTCGGCCACGAACGCGCCGCCGAGGTTGATGTGCACCGCGGAGCGGTCCCCCCAGCCGTTCGTGCCGAAGGCCGCGTGGGTCTGGAGGCCCGGGACCTGCTTGGCGACCAGGAAGAGCAGGGCGGCACCGACGATGCCGCCGAGGATCTGCGCGACCCAGTACTCGACGGCCGTACGGGGCGTGATGCGCTTCGCCAGCAGCATGCCGAGCGTCACCGCGGGGTTGATGTGGCAGCCCGAGATCGGGCCGAGGGCGTAGGCAAGTGCCAGCATGACGAAACCGAAGGCCAGGGCGATGCCGAAGGTGCCGATGTATTCGCCGGCCAGCACTGCCGCGCCGACGGCGAAGAACACCAGGAGCAGCGTGCCGAGGAATTCGGATACGACCGTGCGGGTCTCCGTGGTCTCCATGGGCTCTCCTCGCGTGGATCTTGAGCTCTCCTGGCATTGTGCGGCCGGGAGCGCGGGGGCGCCCGTTGGCGGGGAGGGGGCGGGGCGCGCCGGTGGGCGGCGGGCCTTCCGCGCACCACGGAGACGAGCGGGGCGGAGCAGGGAGACCGGTCGGCGCGCCGGGTCCCGGTGGCGCGGGAGGTAGGGGGGAGCGGGGGCCGGCGCGGGCGCTGCTCAGGGGACGGCGGGGCGGCGGCGCGGCGCCCGTACGTGTCGGGGGCGTACGGGCGGGCCGTGGGGCCGTTCGGGGCGGGTGGGGACCGGTGCGGCGGCGCGGCTTCGGGGCGCCCGCGCCGGGTGGCGCGGGCGGGTCAGCGCCGGTAGAGGGGCGTGCCGGAGGCTTCGCTGCCGGGGCGGAGGAGGGCCAGGTCCAGACCGCGGACCAGGCGGGCGCGGAGGGTCTCGTCGGCGGCGAGGGCCTGGGCCAGGCGCTGGGCGGCCTCCGCGGGGGCGGCGTCCGGAGCGAGGCCGACGGCGAGCGTGCCGTCGGTCTCCGCGGACGGCGTCAGCCGCGCCTCGACCACCGCCGGCTCGGCGGCGAGCAGCGCCCGCAGGGCCTCGGTGACGGCCGGGTCCGCCAGCGGGTCGGCGGTGGTCCGGCCCTCCGCGAGGGCCCGCAGCGCCGGGCCGGTGAGCTGGTACGGGGCCGGGCCCGCCAGGTCGATGACGACGGTGTCGGCCTGCTCGTGCGCGGCGGCCAGCAGCGCCTGCTGGAGCGGCACCGCCACCGGGCGCGCGTCCGGCCGCCAGCGGTGCAGGGTCGCCATCGACGTGAACGCCGGAAGGGCGCGGCGGCCGTCCGGCGCGGTGAGGGTCGGAACCGCCATATCGCTGGTCTTCTCGCGGCGCAGGCCGTCCGGGCCGGTCTCGACCTCCCCGAGGACCGCCACCACCGGAACGAGCAGGCGGGCGCCCGCCAGGGCGGAGAGCAGGGCGGTTTCCGCGGCCGGGTCGCCCGGATCCGCCGCGCGGGCCGCGAGGGCGGCCGCGAGCGCGGGATCGGCGGAGCCGTCGTCGTCGGCGAAACCGGGGGTGGGGATGTTTTTCTGCACGGTCCCGAGCGTATCGGGGGGTTCTTCCCACGTTGTCGGGTGGGCCGCCGTGGGGGGTGTTGCGTGTGCGCCTGCGGCGCGTTTCGCGTGCGCGGGGGATCCCACGTGGGCGGGTTCCCCGCCGCGGGGGTGTTTTTGGAGCGCCTGCGGCGCGTTTCGCGTGCGCGGGGGATCCCCCGTGGGCGGGTTCCCCGCCGTGGGGGTGATTTTGGAGCGCCTGCGGCGCCTTTCGCGTGCGCGGGGGATCCCCGTGGGCGGGTCCCCCGCCGTGGGGGGTGATTTTGGAGCGCCTGCGGCGCGTTGTTGCCGCTGCGCGGGGCTGTTGGGGTGCGGTGACGGGTCTGCGGGGGTGGGGTGTCGGACTGCTTCGCTTTACGTCCGGCACCCCACCCC
>NZ_JALMUV010000045.1 GCF_023155275.1 Streptomyces rhizoryzae | reverse complement strand
GAGAGCGCTTCCCTGACACGGAAGAGGTCACTGGTTCAATCCCAGTATCGTCCACCCACAGGCCGAGGGCCGGAGCAGACGCTCCGGCCCTCGGTCGTTGTGTGCGGTGCGGCGGCCAACTGCCCCGGGCGGGCGGAGAGTTCCGGGAAAAGCCCGATGGCCGGGCATCTCCCCAGATGCCCGGCCACTCGTGCCGTCCGCCGCACCCCCGTCCCCACGGGGTTTCGGCCGGAGGTCCCCCGTCCCGGGCCGCTCTCCCGGGACCGGGGCGCCCGCTCAGCGCCCCAGCATTCCGGCCACGGACGACGCCTGTGTGACGACGGCCTCCCAGCCGCCGAAGACCACGGCGAGGAGGAACGCCAGCGGCAGCACCATGGCCACCGCCACGAGGGGGTGGCGGGTGCCGGACGGGCGGCGGCCGAGCGTCGCGGTGGCCCTGCGGCCCCGCGCCCCGAACACCGTCCTCTCCGTGCTGCGCGCCATCGCCCCGCTCCTGTCGTGGTCCAGGGCGGCGGGCGTCTGACCTCGGGGGACGAGTGCTGCGCCCGCCGCTTGACCTCAAGGCTAGGCGTGCCGGGGGCGGCCGGGCGTCATGCCGTCGTACCGCTTGGCGGCCTCCGGGAGGATGACGGGCGGGGGCCCGGCGTACTCCCCTGGGTGGAGAGCGGGGGCGCCGGACCCGGGGACATCCCTGAGAGGGGCGCGCGGGGGCCGGGGCCGGCGCACGGGGTGGCGCGGCGTTGCCGGGGGCGGGGGTGCCGAAACGGTGACTTCGCTCACTCGGGGGGCTCCCCCGCGGGCGGCGGGCCCGTGCGCGGGGGGCGGGGCTGGGGCGCCGGGCACCGGGCCGGTGCGGTGCCTGCCGGGGCGTCAATCGCCGCTGGAAAAGGGATCTTTGGGGCCGACCGCGGGTGGGTGACGCGGTGGGCGGGCCGAATTCCTTCCGTACGGCGGGGATCGGCGCGGCCGCCGGTAATCCGGTTGCCGACGCATGCGCGGCCTCTCAGCACAGCGAGCCGGCAATCCGTAAGCTGTGCCACGTCAGACGGTTGAGCGGAGTGGGGCCTCCCCACCGCAGGCAGGGGACGGACATGGCGATGATGCGGCTCCGACGCGAGGACCCGCGTGTCGTCGGCTCGTTCCGGCTGCACCGCCGGCTCGGCGCGGGCGGGATGGGCGTGGTCTACCTCGGCTCGGACAAGCGCGGGCAGCGGGTCGCGCTGAAGGTGATCCGGCCGGACCTGGCGGAGGATCAGGAGTTCCGGTCGCGGTTCGCCCGCGAGGTCTCGGCCGCCCGGCGGATTCGCGGCGGCTGCACCGCGCGGCTGGTGGCGGCCGATCTGGACGCCGACCGCCCGTGGTTCGCCACCCAGTACGTCCCCGGCCCGTCGCTGCACGACAAGGTGAACGAGGAGGGCCCGCTCTCCCCCGCGCAGGTCGCCGCCGTCGGGGCCGCGCTGTCGGAGGGTCTGCTGGCCGTCCACGACGCGGGCGTGGTGCACCGGGACCTCAAGCCGTCCAACATCCTGCTGTCCCCCAAGGGGCCGCGGATCATCGACTTCGGGATCGCCTGGGCGACCGGCGCCAGCACGCTGACGCACGTCGGGACGGCCGTGGGCTCGCCCGGCTTCCTGGCGCCGGAGCAGGTGCGCGGCGCCGCGGTGACCCCGGCCACCGACATCTTCTCGCTGGGCGCGACGCTGGCGTACGCCTGTACCGCCGACTCGCCGTTCGGGCAGGGCAGTTCGGAGGTCATGCTCTACCGCGTCGTCCACGAGGAGGCGCATCTGGGCGGGGTGCCGGACGCGCTGGCGCCGCTGCTCGCGGCGTGCCTGGCCAAGGACCCGGCGGAGCGGCCCAGCACGCTGTCGCTGTCGCTGCGGCTGAAGGAGATCGCGGCCCGGGAGGCGCACGGCCTGTCGGGCGGGGCGTGGGAGGACGGCTCCGGTGACTGGGGCCGCGCCGAGCGGCGGCCGGGGGGCCGGCCGACCGGGCAGCGGGCCGAGGAGTACGCGCGCCAGCGCACCGAGCGGGGTACGGCGGGCACGCCCGCGCCGCGCCCCCGGCCGGCCCGGCCGCCGGCCTCCCGGGACGCGGCAGGGCGGGCCCCGGGCCCGGCCTCGGGGGCGAACCCGCGCACCGGCGGGCGGACGCCCGGGCGGGGGCCGGCGTCCCGGCCCACGGGGCGAAACGGTTCGCGCGGGCCGGTGCGCACCGGCTCCGGCGGTCGGCGGCCGGGCCCGGACCGGCGGCTGCTGCGGCAGCGCGTCGTGGTGTTCGTGGTGGTGACGCTGCTGGTCGCCCTGGGCATCGCGGCGGCCCAGGGCTGCCAGGGCCCGGCCCGCGGGCTGGGCGGCGACCGGCCGGCGAGCGTGGCGTCGTACGGGCCGGCGGGCGCCGGGGAGACGGCGGCGGGGCTGCCGCGGAGGCCCTGACGGGTCACGGGGAGGGGCTGGCCGGGCCGAGGCGCGCAGGGCGCTGCCGGTGGCGGCGGCGAGGGCGCGCGGGAGGGCGTCCTGAGGGTGGCGCACCGGCGTGCGGTGCGCTTACGCGCTCGGGGTGGGCGTACCCGGCGTACCGGCCAAGGGGCGGGTGACGGCGGCGCGTCGTGGGTCGTCGCCGGCAGCGGCGCGGAACTGCTCGGGGTGCGCGCACAGCATCGGGGGGCTCGGTCTCCCGGCCGGTGGCGGGGCGGCGCCGGGCGGGTCCTCGTCCGCCTGCGTCGGCGTCGCTGACCGGGATCGGCGGCGTGGACGCGGGGTGCGGTGCCCTCAGGTCGGGCGGCCCGTGGTGACGGCGTAGAAGGCCACCGCGGCGGCGGCGCCGACGTTGAGGGAGTCGACGCCGTGGGCCATCGGGATGCGGACCCACTCGTCGGCGGCGCGGAGGGCGCCGGTGGACAGGCCGCCGCCTTCGGCGCCGAGCATCAGGGCGACGCGTTCGAGGGTGTGCGGGGCCGCCGCGTCCAGGGCGGTGGCGCCCTCGGCCGGGGTCAGCGCGAGGAGCCGGAAGCCGGCCTCGCGGACCGCGGACAGGTCGCGCGGCCAGTTCTCCAACCGGGCGTACGGGACGGAGAAGACCGCGCCCATGGAGACCTTCACCGAGCGGCGGTAGAGGGGGTCGGCGCAGTCCGGGGAGAGCAGCACCGCGTCCATCCCGAGGGCCGCGGCGCTGCGGAAGATGGCGCCGATGTTGGTGTGGTCGTTGACGGCCTCCATGACCGCGATGCGGCGGGCGCCGGCGAGGAGTTCGGCGGCGGGCGGCAGCGGGGTGCGCTGCATGGAGGCGAGCGCGCCGCGGTGGACGTGGTAGCCGGTCACCCGCTCGGCGAGGTCCGGGCTGACCGCGTAGACCGGGGCCGGGACCTCGTCGATGACGTCGCGCATCACGTCGACCCACTTGGCGGAGAGCAGCATCGAGCGCATCTCGTAGCCGGCGTGCCGGGCGCGGCGGATGACCTTCTCGCCCTCGGCGATGAAGAGCCCTTCGGCCGGTTCCCGGCGGCGCCGCAGCTCGACGTCGGTCAGGCCGGTGTAGTCGCGCAGCCGCGGGTCGTCCGGGTCCTCGATGGTGATGATTTCTGCCACGGGGAGAGGGTGCCTTGTCGGTGTCGGGGTGCCAAGGGGCGCAAGCGCGGTGGTTACTCGGCGGCGGGGGCGGGCGGGGTCAGGGCGACGACGTCGCCGATGACGAGGACGGCGGGCGGGCGGACGCCCTCGGCCCGCACGGTGTCGCCGAGGGTGGCGAGGGTGGCGTCCACCCGGCGCTGGGCGGCGGTGGTGCCTTCCTGGACGACCGCGGCCGGGGTGTCGGCGGGGCGGCCGCACGCGATGAGCTTGGCGGCGATGGCGCCGCTGTTCTCCACGCCCATCAGGACGACGAGGGTGCCGCGCAGCTTGGCGAGCGCGGCCCAGTCCACCAGTGAACGGGCGTCGTCGGGGGCGACGTGGCCGCTGACGACGGTGAACTCGTGGGCGACGCCGCGGTGGGTGACGGGGATGCCGGCCGCGCCGGGGACGGAGATGGTGCTGGAGATGCCGGGGACGACGGTGCAGGGGATGCCGGCCTCGGCGAGGGCCTGGGCCTCCTCCATACCGCGGCCGAAGACGAACGGGTCGCCGCCCTTGAGGCGGACCACGGCCTTGCCGGCCTTGGCGTGCTCGATGAGGGCGTTGTTGATGGCCTCCTGGGCCATGAACCGCCCGTAGGGGATCTTGGCGGCGTCGATGACCTCGACGTGCGGGGGGAGTTCGGCGAGCAGGTCGCGGGGGCCGAGGCGGTCGGCGATCACCACGTCGGCCTCGGCGAGCAGCCGGCGGCCGCGGACGGTGATCAGGTCGGGGTCGCCGGGGCCGCCGCCGACCAGCGCGACCCCGGGGGTGCGCGGGCGGCGGTGGTGCGGGGCGGCGAGGCTGCCGTCGCGCAGGCCCTCGACGATGGCGTCGCGGACGGCGGCGGAGCGGCGCGGGTCGCGGCCGGTGAGGACGGCGACGGTGACGCCCTCGCTGCGGCCGGTGGCCGGGGTCCAGGCGGTGGCGGCCTCGGCGTCGTCGGAGCGGACGGCCCACACGCGGCGCTCCTCGGCCTCCCGGGAGGCGGCGGCGTTGGCCTCGGGGTCGTCGGTGGAGATCAGCGCGTACCAGGCGCCGTCGAGGTCGCCGGGGCGGTAGCGGCGGCGTTCCCAGCGGAGTTCGCCGGCGTCGGCCATCGCCTCGACGGAGGGGGTGGCGGACGGCGAGACCAGCAGGACGTCGGCGCCGGCGGCGAGCAGGGCGGGGAGCCGGCGCTGGGCGACCTGGCCGGCGCCCAGGACGACCACGCCGCGGCCGGAGAGCCGCAGTCCGACGGGGTAGGCGGCGGGTTCGGCGGCGGGCTCGGCCATGGTGGGGTGGCTCCTTGTGGGGTGGTGCGAGGCGGGGAGGCAGCGGATGCGGCGACCGGGGAAGCCGCTGCGGCGCCGGAGCGGCTTGACGGGGGCGGTACGGCCGGACGGGCGGACGGCCCCGGCCCACAGCCTAGAGGGCTGCGGGCCGGGGGTCATGCGAGGGCCGGGAGCTGATCAGCTCTTCTCGGTCACTCCGGCGGAATCGAAGGTGGCGACCTCGTGCATGGCGCGGGCGGCGCTCTGCACGACGGGCAGCGCGAGCAGGGCGCCGGTGCCCTCCCCCAGCCGCAGGTCGAGGTCCACCAGGGGGCGCAGCCCCAGCTTGTTGAGGGCCGCGACGTGGCCCGGCTCGGCACTGCGGTGGCCGGCGATGCAGGCGGCCAGGGCCTCGGGGGCGATGGCGCGGGCCACCAGGGCGGCGGCGCCGGCGCTGACGCCGTCGAGGATCACCGGCGTGCGCAGGGAGGCGCCGCCGAGGATCAGGCCGACCATCGCCGCGTGCTCCAGGCCGCCGAGGGCGGCGAGGACGCCGATCGGGTCGGCCGGGTCCGGCTGGTGGAGTTCCAGCGCGCGGCGGACCACCTCGACCTTGCGGGCGTGCGTCTCGTCGTTGATGCCGGTGCCGCGGCCGGTGACCTCGGACGGGTCGACGCCGGTGTAGACGGCGATCAGGGCGGCCGAGGCGGTGGTGTTGGCGATGCCCATCTCGCCGGTGAGCAGGGCCTTGTTGCCGGCGGCGACGAGGTCCCGGGCGGTCTCGATGCCGATCTCGATGGCCTTGAGGACGTCCTCCTGGGTCATGGCCGGGCCCTGGGTGAAGTCGGCGGTGCCGGGGCGGACCTTGCGGGGCAGCAGGCCGGGGGTGGCCGGGAGGTCGCCGGCGACACCGACGTCGATGACGCAGACCTCGGCGCCGACCTGGTTGGCGAAGGCGTTGCAGACCGCGCCGCCGCCGAGGAAGTTGGCGACCATCTGGCCGGTGACCTCCTGGGGCCAGGGGGTCACGCCCTGGGCGTGGACGCCGTGGTCACCGGCGAAGATCGCCACCGCGGCCGGCTCCGGGATGGGCGGCGGGCACTTGCGGGACAGGCCGCTGAGCTGCGCGGAGATGATCTCCAGCATGCCGAGGGCGCCGGCCGGCTTGGTCATCCGCTTCTGCCGCTCCCACGCCTCGCCGAGCGCCTTGGCGTCCAGCGGGCGGATCCCGGCCAGGGTCTCCTGGAGGAGGTCGTGCGGGTCCTCCCCGGGCAGCGCGCGGCGCCCGTAGGTCTCCTCGTGGACGACCCAGGACAGCGGGCGGCGCTTGGACCAGCCGGCGTGCAGCAGCTCGGGCTCGTCGGGGAACTCGTCGACGTAGCCGACGCAGAGGTAGGCGACGACTTCGAGGTGTTCGGGCAGGCCCAGTTCGCGGACCATCTCCCGCTCGTCGAAGAAGCTGACCCAGCCGACGCCCAGGCCCTCGGCGCGGGCGGCGAGCCAGAGGTTCTCGACGGCGAGCGCGGAGGAGTACGGGGCCATCTGCGGCTGGGTGTGCCGGCCGAGGGTGTGCCGGCCGCCGCGGGTGGGGTCGGCGGTGACGACGATGTTCACCGGCGTTTCGAGGATGGCCTCGATCTTCAGCTCGCGGAACTGCTTGGCGCGGGCCTTGGGCAGCGACTTGGCGTACGCCTCGCGCTGCCGCATGGCCAGTTCGTGCATCGTGGCGCGGGTGTCCTCGGACCGGATGACGACGAAGTCCCAGGGCTGGGAGTGGCCGACGCTGGGGGCGGTGTGGGCCGCCTCCAGGACGCGCAGCAGGACGTCGTTGGGGATCGGGTCGGGGCGGAAGCCGTTGCGGATGTCGCGGCGTTCGCGGATGACGCGGTGGACGGCGGCGCGCTCCGAGTCGTCGTAACCGGGGGCCGGGGGCAGCGCGGGCTCCGGTACGGCGGCCGGGGCCTCGTCCGGGTGCGCCTCGTCGCCCTCGCCGAGCTCGACGAACTGGGCGTCGTCCTGCTGGAGCGGGCGGCCGCCGGTGTCGTCACCGGCTTCCGCGGCGGCACCGGTGGCCGGGACGGGCTGGTCCGCGGCCTCGGCCGGGGCCTGCGGGGCCGGCGCGGCGGCGGGCTCCTGCGGGGCGTCCGCGGGGGCCGCGTCGGGGCCGGCGGTGGCCTGGGCCGGGATCGGGAGGGTGGCGTGCTGCGCCTGGGGGCCGGCGGCCGGTGCGGTGCCGTCCGCGGCGTCCTGCGGCGCGGCCCCGGCCTCCACGGGCGCGGCGGGCTGCGGCTGTCCGGCACCCTGCTGCGGGGCGTCGGGCGCGTCTATGACGGGGGGCTGCCGGGGCTCCTGGGGCTGCTGCTCCTGCTGGGCCGCGTCGGCGGGGGCCTCGGCCGGGGCGTCGGCGGCCTGCGGGGCGTCGGCGGGGGTCGCCTCGGCGGGGGCCTCGGTGGCCGGGGCGGCGGCGGTCGGGGCCTCAGGGGTGGCGGGCTCGGCCGGCTGCGGCGCGTCCGGCTGCTGCGGCTGGTCCGGCGCGGGGGCGTCGGCGGCCGGAGCGGTGGCCGCCGGTGCGGCGGGCTGCTCGGCCGGGACCTCGGGCTGCGGCTGGTCCGGCGCCGGGGCGGCGGCCGGGGCCTGGCCGGGGGCGGCGGCCTGGGGGTCCGCCGCGGGGGCCTCAGCAGCGGCCTCGGCGGGGGCCTCGGCCGTGGCGGGCTGCTCGGCGGGCTGGGCCTGGGCGGGCTCGGCCTGTTCGGCGGGCTGCGGCTGGGCGGCCTCGGTGGGCTGCGGGGCCTCGGGGGCGGCCTGGGGTGCCTCAGCAGCCTCCTGGGGTGCCTGAGGTGCCGGGGACGCGGCGGGTGCGGCCTCGGCGGCGGGCTCGTCCACGGCGGCGGCCGGGGCGGGCTCCGCGGCCGGCGGCTGGGCGGCGGCCTCCGGGGCGTCGGCCGGGGCCGCGTTCTCCGCCGCCTCCGGCTGTGCGGCGGCAGGCGCGGCGGCGCCCTCGGCGGGCTGCGGGGCGGAGTCCGCGGGCGCTTCGGCGGCCGCGGACGCCTCGGTGTCCACAGGAGCGGGCGCGTCGGCCGGGCCGGTCGCCTCCGCGGGCACGGGGGTCTCCACGGGCGCGGGGGTCTCCACGGGCGCGGCCTCCTGGGCCTGTTCGGCAACGGGCTCCGCCGGGGCAGCCTCCGCCGGGGCGGCGGCCGGGGGCTCCTGGGGGGCGGCGGGCGCCTCCGGGGCGGCGGGCTCGGCCGCGCCCTCGGTGCCGGGGACGCCGTTCGCGGCCGCCGGGCCCGCGGCGTCCGCCGGGCCGTCAGCGGCCGCGGTCTCGGCAGGGGCGGACACCGGCTGCTCGGGGGCGGCCGGTGCGGCGGGGAGCGGCTCGGCGGCCGGGGCCGCGGCGGTGGCGGGCTCCCCCGCGGCTTGGTCGGCCGCGGCCTGGGCGGCGGCTTGCTCTGCCTCCGCCTGGTCGGCCGGGAGTTGCCGGTCCTGCGCCTGCTCGGACGGCATCGGGGGCTGCGGGGCGGTCGGCCCGGCCTCGGGGGCGGCCGTTGCGGCACCGTCCGCGGCGACCGGGGCGGGTGCCGCCGCCACGGCGGCGTCCACGGCGGCCTGGGCGGCGGCCGGCGGCGCGACCGGCGCCTCGGGCCACGGGTGGTCCTGCGGGTGGGACGGGATCTCGCCCAGCTGCGGGCCGGGCAACGGGCCCTGCCCCGCGGCCCCGTAGGACTGCTCGGCGGCCAGCCGGCCCTCGTAGTACGGCGGCAGCTCGGCGGCGGCCGGACCGGCCTCCTGGGCGGTCGGCCGGTCCTGTGCGGCGGGCGACGTGTCGTCAGCCGGCTGCGCGGTGGCGGGCATCGGCTCGGCGGGCGGGGCGGAGGGCTGCTGCTGGGCGGGTGCCGGCGCCGGCTGCGCGGCCTCGGCCGGCACGTCGAGGTACTCGGGTCCCGGGGCCGGTCGGGCGGCCTGCCGGGCGGCCGGCGCAGGGGCCTCCGCGGGGCCGCGGTCGGCCAGCGAACGGACCACGCCGCCGGTCGCGTCGGGCACCGGCGGGCCCATGTGGAGCGGCCGGCGGGGCGCGGCGGCGGGGGCGCGGTGCTGCGGCTGGGGGGCGGCGGGCGGCGGGACGCGGACGGCGCCGAGGTCGACGGAACCGGAGTCCCGGCCGCCGCTCTCGTGGTCGCCGACCGGGGCGGCGGTCTGCTCGTGGCCGGGCGCCTGCGCGTAGCCGGGGGCCGGGGCGCCGGCGGCGGGGTCGTAGGGCGCGCCCTGCGGCTGCGGGACGGGCTGCTGGGGGAAGGGGTGGGCGGGCTGGGCCGGCTGCTGGGCGCCGTGCTCGCTCCAGGCGCCCTGGGCGCCGGGCATCAGCAGGTCGTCCTCCTCGACGGCGCCGTCGCCGAGGTAGGGGTAGTCGCCCGGGTGCTGGGTCGGTCCGGCGTCGGCAGGGGTGGGAACGGCCTGCGGCGCTCCGCGATGTCCGCCTGCGTTCTCCGGCTGTCCCTGGCCCGGGACCTGGCCGGTGTCGGTCATGCGTACCCCTCGCCCACTGCTAGTGCTCCTTCCAACCGCTCGTGCGACGCGCCCGACCGGGGTGCGCGCCGACGCCCCGATAGCGAGAACGAGCGAGCACGCTTCCCGGCACGTCCGCCCTCAAGTGCTTCATTTTCGTCCAAAACCACGGCATTTTCCGGATATTGGCGTACGAAGCCGAACGCGGAACGGCGGCGCAACGATCCGCCAGCCTACCTCGCGCGGGTGGCCTTCCTGGTCACGGGTGAGGAACGCGGTAGCCGCTCAGCAAAAAGACCACGGAGCGCTCCCGCTCGACCCAGGCGGAGGTGTCCAGTTCGACGGACTGGAGGAGGGCGCACTCGACTTCGTAGCCGCCGTCGGCCAGGGCCCGGCCGAGCGCCTCGGCCTCGTCGCGGGTCGCGGCGTGGGTGACGATCCGTTCGGGGCGGCGGGCCGCGCAGGCGGTGACCACCGCCGCTCCCCCGGCGCCGATGCGCACCACGTCCGGTTCCGGGAGGTCCTCCAGGATCTGCGGCGCGCGGCCGTGCACCGCCTGGAGTTGCACGCCGTGCCGGCGGGCGAGGGCGGTGGCGCGGGCGCAGGCGTCGGGGTCGGCGTCGACCGCGATGACCGCGGCGCCGAACCGCGCGGTCTCCACCGCGGCCGCGCCGCTGCCGGAGCCGATGTCCCAGACCAGGTCGCCCAAGCGCGGCCCGAGGCGGGCCAGTTGGGCGGTGCGCAGTTGGACGGCCTCACCCTCGCCGAGCGCGCCCCCGTAGGCCCGGTCCGGGAGTCCCCAGCCGCGCGGGCCGACCGGGTGGCCGACCTCGTGGCCGGCGAGCCAGCCGGTGCCCTGGGCGGCGGCGCCGGACGGCGAACCGCCCACCACGATGACGACGTTGGGGTCGCGCCAGACGTGGTCGGCGGCCTTGTCGGAGGTCAGGACGGTCACCCGTTCCCGTGCGGTGCCCAGGTCCTCGCAGATGACGAAGGTGCGGTGCACGCCGTCCAGGAGGAGGGCGAGTTCGGCGGGGCCGGCGCCGGGTGAGGTGAGGACGGCGACCTTGGGGTGGGCGCGGCAGACGTTGACCGCGCGGCGCAGGTCGCGGCTGTGGGCGACGACGACCTGGGCGTCGTCCCAGGGCATGCCGGCCCGGGCGAAGGCGGCGGCGACCGAGGAGACGGCCGGGACCACCTCGACCTCCAGGCCGTATTCGGGGGCGCGCAGGGCGCGGACCACGCCGAAGAAGCCGGGGTCGCCGTCGGCGAGGACGACGGCGGTGCCGCGGTGCTGGGCGATGCGGCGGGCGGCCAGGGTGACGCTGCCGAGCCGGATCCGTTCGGCGGCCGGCGGCACCTCGGGGAGGGCGAGGTGGTGGGCGGCGCCGGCGACCAGGGTCGCGGCGCCGAGGGCGGAGCGGGCGGCGGCGGTCAGCGGAGAGCCGTCCCATCCGATCACCGTGACCCGGTCGGCCATGCTCGTGTGTCTCCTGGGGCTGGTGGGTTACGCGTTGCGCGGACGGGCGGCCGGGGGCGGGGTGGCCGCCGGCCGGGGCGGGCTGCGGGGTGCCGGTCCGCGCGGTGTGCCGGGGGCCCGGCGGGGGTCCGGCAGGGCGAGGGTACCCCGGGGCCGGGAGGAGGGGGGCGGCGCGGGGTCAGTTCCACTCGGGGTAGGCGAAGCCGTTGGCGTCGGCCATCCGGCCGGGGAGCCCGTCGAGGTCCTCGGGGAGCAGGCTCCAGACGATCTGGTCCGTGCGGAGGTCGGTCCAGGTGCCGTCGTCCGCGCGGGTCCGGGCTATGCAGGCACTGCGGAGCACGCCCTCGCTGATGCAGCCGATCTTCTGGGCGACCTGCTGGGAGGCGGTGTTGCCGGCGGCGGTGCGCAGCTCCAGGCGCTCGAACTTCTGGTCCTGGAAGAGCCAGCGGGCGGTGGCCAGGGCCGCCTCGGAGGCATAGCCCTCGCCGCGGGCCCACGAGGCCACGATGTAGGACAGCTCGGTGGAGCGGACCCGCCAGTTGGTGTTGCCGAGCTGGACGACGCCGACCAGGCGCTGGGTGAGGAACTCGGTGACCGCGAGGTCCAGGCCGCGGCCGGCAAGGCGTTCGGTGGGGGCGTACCGGGTGATCCAGTTGCGGGCGGCGTCCTCGGTGAAGGGCTGGGGCACCGCGGTCCAGGCGGCGACGAGTTCGTCGTTCATCATCGCGGTCAGGGCGGGGAGGTCGTCCTCGTCGAGCGCGCGCAGCACCAACCGGTCCGTGCTGAGGGAGATGTCCGGAAAGGTGGATGTCATGCCGATGCTCCAACGCCGTTGACTGGGGTGCTCCCGGGCGGCACGGGCCGTCTGCGCCGTGCGGCCGGGGCCGTCCTGACCGTCTTGAATGCACCAGCATGCAGCATCGGCCCGCGGGCGTGCCACGCGCCCGGGGCGGTGCGGTACGGCGGCGCGCGCCCGCCCCCGGAAGGGGCGGACGCGCGGGCGGTACGGGGGCGGGGCCCCGGGTCAGCTCTTGACCGGGCCGAAGGCCGGGATGACCGAGCCGTCCTTGTAGGTGTCCTCGATGAACTTCTTGACCTCGTCGGAGTTGAGGAGCTTGGCGAGCTTCTGGACCCGCGGGTCGTCCTCGTGGCCCTTCTTGACGGCGAGGAAGTTGGCGTAGGGGTTGCCCTGCGCCTTCTCCAGGGCCAGCGCGTCGGTGGACGGCTTGAGCTTGGCGCCGACGGCGAAGTTGCCGTTGATGACGGCGGCGTCGACGTCGGTGAGGTGCGGCGCGGTCTGGCCGGCCTCCAGCTCGGTGATCTTGATGCCCTTGGCGTCCTTGACGTCGGTCAGCGAGGCGTCGGAGCCGACGCCGGGCTTGAGGGTGATCACGCCGTTGTCGGCGAGCAGCTTGAGCGCGCGGCCCTCGTTGGACGGGTCGTTGGGGACCGAGACGGTGGAGCCGGGCTTGAGGTCGGTGAGCTTGCGGATCTTCTTGGAGTAGACGCCCAGCGGCTCGATCTCGACGTTGACGACCGGGACGATGTCGGTGCCGTTCTCCTTGTTGTAGGAGTCCAGGAACGGCTTGTGCTGGAAGAAGTTGGCGTCGACCTCGCCGTCGGCGGTGACCTTGTTGGGCAGCTTGTAGTCGTTGAAGGTCTTGACGACCAGCTTGAGGCCGACCTGCGGCGCCAGCTTGTCCTTGACGTAGTCCAGGATCGCGGCGTGCGGGGTGGGGCTGGCGGCGATGACCAGCGGGGCGTTCTTGTCGCCCTTGTCGCCGCCGGCGGTGACGTCGGAGGGGGCGCTGCAGGCGCTCGCGCCGAGGACGACGGCGGAGGCGGCGGCGAGGGCCACGGTGAGCTTGGCGGTGTTACGCACGAAGAGTGCCTCTTTCTGGTGCACACGGGGTTCCGTGTGGGCTGCGCCCGGCAAAGGGTCCGGGCCTTGGAACTGCGGGGGCTCGGGTCAGGCGGCCTCGGTCACCGGGGCCGGTTCCTCGGTGCGGACCCGGCGCAGGCCGACCCGCAGGGAGGCCGCGCGGGTGCCGCGGGCGGCGAGCCGGCGGACGATCAGGTCGCCCAGCAGCTGGACGGCGGTGACGATGACGACCAGCTCCACGACCGTGACGATCATGAGTCCGGTCTCGTAGCGCAGGTAGCCGTAGTTGTAGGCGAGGGCGCCCAGTCCGCCGCCGCCGACCGCGCCGGCGATCGCCGAGTAGCCGATCAGCGTGATGACGGTGGTGGTGACGGCGGCGACCAGGGCCGGCAGGGCCTGCGGGAGCAGCACCTTGAAGATGACGGTCCAGGTGCCGCCGCCCATCGCCTGCGCCGCCTCGACCAGCCCGTGGTCGACCTCGCGCAGCGCGGCCTCCACGAGGCGGCCGACGAACGGGACGGCGGCGATGGTGAGCGGGACCACCGCGCCGGTCGGGCCGATGGAGACGCCGAGCAGGAGGCGGGTGAAGGGCATCAGCACGATGATCAGGATCATGAACGGGAAGGACCGCCCGATGTTCGCGAGCGCGCCGAGGACCTTGTTCAGCGCCGCGTTCTGGAGCATGGCGCCGCGGGCGCTCAGGTGCAGCAGGACGCCGACGGGGATGCCGATGAGGACCGCGTAGAAGGTGGACCACCACACCATGAAGAGGGTGTCGAGGGTGGCGTCGGTCAGCAGCGGCCGCATGTCGTGCCAGCTCACTGGGCATCTTCCTTCCGGAGCGGGGCGGTGGACGCCGCGGCGCCGGCGCCGTCGCCGTCCGCGAGGTCGACCTGGAGGCCCTGCTCGCGCAGGAAGCCGATGGGTACGACGTTGTCCTCGAAGCGGCCGGGCAGTTCGATGCGCATCCGGCCGACCTGCTTGCCGGCGACGGTGTCCATGGCGGCGCCGAGGATCGAGATGTCGACGTTGTAGGTGCGGGCCAGCTCGGAGATCACCGGGCGGGTGGCCGCCGCGCCGTGGAAGGTGACGTCCACGACGGTGCGGTCGTCGGCGGAGGATTCGCCGCCGACCGGGAAGAGTTCGCGGGCGAGTTCGGAGCCGGGGGTGGCGAGCAGCTCGGTGACGGTGCCCTGCTCGACGATCCGGCCGCGCTTCATCAGGGCCGCGGAGTCGCAGATGGTCTTGACGACGTCCATCTCGTGCGTGATGAGGACGACGGTCAGGCCGAGCTGCCGGTTGAGGTCGCGCAGCAGCGTCAGGATGGAGCGGGTGGTCTCCGGGTCGAGGGCGCTGGTGGCCTCGTCGGAGAGCAGGACCTTGGGGTCGCCGGCCAGGGCGCGGGCGATGCCGACGCGCTGCTTCTGGCCGCCGGAGAGCTGGGCGGGGTACGCCTTGGCCTTGTCGGCGAGGCCGACCAGGTCCAGGAGTTCCAGGGCCTTGCGGGCGCGGTCGCGGCGGCCGGTCCGCAGGATCTCCAGCGGCAGTTCGACGTTGTCCTGGACGGTGCGCGAGGACAGCAGGTTGAAGTGCTGGAAGACCATGCCGATGTGGCTGCGCGCGGCGCGCAGGGCGGCGTTGGCGCGCGGTCCGCGCCCGCCGAGCGCGGTGAGGTCCTGGCCGGCGACGGTGACCGTGCCGGAGGTGGGGCGCTCCAGGAGGTTGAGGCAGCGGATGAGGGTGGACTTGCCGGCGCCGCTCTGGCCGATGACGCCGTACACCTCGCCCTCGCGGACGTGCAGATCGACGCCGTCCAGGGCGGTGACCTCGCGGCCTCCCGAACGGTAGACCTTGGTCAGGCCCGTTGTGGTGATCACAGGGAATTCCGTCACTGTCGAGTGCTCGGCGGCTGGCCCGCCGGGCACGGGGCATTCTGTGCGAGTGCGGCAGAGGGGAACGCGGAGCGGCGGTGGGCGCGGGGCCCGGCTCCGGTTTCCGGTGACGCGGGGCGGCCGCGGCGGCCGGGGGGCGGCATACGGCTCGGTGGTCCCTCCCTGCTCGGCAGAGCGTGGGGAAGTGCGCATCTCGCTTCGGGGCGCGAGGCTCGGGCGGGGGCCCTCAGCTGTCACACATTCGACACATGCAACGAGCACCGGGCGTGCGGAACGCCTCGGTCGCAGGGGTGCGGCGGCTCGTCGTGGTCATGGCGGTCAGTAAACCAGACAGCGGTATGGCCCGATCAAGCCTGTCCGGATACCGGACAGCGCCGCCCGGCCCGTGGACCGGCCGCCGTCCGGCCCGGATGATCTCGGACGGCCGCCCGTGGCCTGCGCGGATACGGCGGGTGGGTCGGCCGGCGGCCCGGCCCGGTGGCGGGCGGGTCCCGGGCGGGTGTGGCCAACGCCACGGCGCCCGCTCCGGCCCGCGCGCCGGGGTGCCGATGGCGGCCGGGCGCACGGGCCGGCGGGGCCGGCGCGGGGCGGCCGCGGCGGGGCCGGACGCGGCGGCCGGCCCGCCGCCGATTAGCATCGGGCCCATGCCCCACAACCCCACGGCGCGCCGCCGCCCCGCCCGGAGGCCGCGGTGATCGACGCGCTGACGCTCGCGGTCGGTCTGGCCGCCCTCGCGCTGGCCGCCTGGTGCGGCTTCGCCGCGTTCCGCAACGAGCCCACCAAGGACTGGCACTTCATCGGCATGGCCGTGGTGTCGCTGCTGGGCATCGTGCAACTGGTCATCGCCGGGGTGCAGTTGGCCCGCGGGCAGCACCCGGACAAGGGCACCGGGCTGTTCCTGGCGTATCTGCTCGGGGCGGCGGCGTGCGTCCCGGCGACCGGGTTCATGTCGCTCTCCGAGCGGACCCGGTGGGGTTCGGCCACCGTCGCCGCGGGCTCCGTGGTGCTGGCCGTCCTGGAAGTACGGCTTTTCGACATCTGGGGAGGCGGCAGTGTCTGAGACTGCCCAGGAGACCGCGGCGGACGGCGCCGCCCGGACCACCGGCGACCGGCACCCGGCCACCAGGCTGGGCGCGGGCCCGGGACGGCTGCTGGTCACCGTCTACGGCGTGTTCACCGTGGCCGCCGCGTCCCGCTCGGTCTACCAGCTGCTCGCCCAGTTCGACCGGGCGCCGCTGGCCTACGTGCTCTCCGCCGTCTCCGCGCTGGTCTACGGCTTCATCACCTTCTCGCTGGTCCGCGGCGGGGAGGGGGCGCGCCGGGCAGCGGTCGTGTGCTGCGCGCTGGAGCTGCTCGGGGTGGTCGGCATCGGGACCTGGACGCTGGTGGACCCGGCGGCGTTCGCGGACTCCACGGTCTGGTCGTACTACGGCATGGACTACCTCTTCATCCCGGTCGCGCTGCCGGTGACCGGCCTGATGTGGCTGCGCCGGGCCCGCACCGGCACGGCGTAGCGGGCGGCCGGGCGGCCGGGCCCGCCGTCGGTGCGGGCCCGGACCGGGGTCAGTGCGCCGGGGCGGGCTCCTTCTCCAGCGTGACCAGGCTCAGCCGGCGGGTGAGCTGCTCGGTGCCGACCGGGGCGTAGCCGTGGCTGCGGTAGAGGCGGAGGTTGCCCTCGCTGCGGTGGCCGGTGAAGAGCCGGTAGCGCTTGGCGGCCCGCTCCTCGGCCAGCCGCTGCTCGACGGCGGCCAGCAGCCGGCCGCCGAGCCCGTGCCGCTGGAGCCGCGGGTGGACGATCAGCTTGCCGATCCGGGCGGTGCCGTCGGGGTCGACGGTGCCGCGTACCGAGCCGACCACCTCCTGGCCGAGTCTGGCCACCATCACACAGCTCTCGGCGAGTTCGGCGCGCAGCGAGTCCAGGGTCTGGGTCAGCGGTTCGATGCCGTAGTCGTCGTAGAGGGCGGCCTCGGTCTGGTAGCAGAGGTACTGGAGTTTGAGGATCTGCTCGGCGTCGCCGTCGGTCGCCGTCGAGATGGTCACGCTGGTGCCCATGCGCGTTTGCCTCCCCTTTTCGGTTCGCTGTCCGCTTGACGGACTCCCCGGTATCCGGCGGCGGCAATCTCCGCCGCGAGCATTCTGCGCGGGCACGGCGGACAAACGGAACGGACCGGCGCCAAGCTCCCCTGTGACATTCCCGACTCAGATGAGTGCGCGGGCGGGTGGGGCGGGCCGGGCGCCGGTCCGGAGGGCGCGGGTCAGTGCCGGCGGAACTCCGCGGCGGCCAGCAGCGCGGTGTCCGGGTTGTCGGAGAACAGGCCGTCGATGCCGGTGGCGAAGAGCGCCTTGAAGTACCCGAGCGCGTTGCCGTAGTCGCCCGGGTTCTTGCCGGTACGGAAGTCCAGCGGCAGGAAGCTGTTCTCGTTGCGCACGGTGTACGGGTGGACCACCAGGCCGGCGGCGTGCGCGTCGCGGACCAGGGTGGTGGGCTCGCCGAGCTTGCCCTTGTCGTCCTGCGCGATGATCTGCGGCAGCCAGGGGCCGATGCCCTGGGCGAAGCCGGCGATCCACCGGAGCCCCTGCGGTGTGAGCAGGTCGGCGGTGGTGCGCGGGTCGCCGGCCTCGACGAAGTCCCAGGGCCGGACGGACGGCTCGTCGAGCAGGACGACCTTCGGGCACTTCACGCCCAGGTCGCCGAGGCGCTTGAGGCTGCTGGGCTCGAAGGACTGGAGGAAGTTCGGGGCGTGCGCGGTGTGCCGGCCGTACCGGCGCAGCAGCTTGGCGAGCCGCTCCTCCAGGCCCAGGCCCAGCTTGCGGAAGTAGGTGGGGTGCTTGGTCTCGATGTGCAGCCAGACCGGACGGCCGCGCTCGCGCCCCTTCTTCTCGGCCCACTTCAGGGCCTCTTCGAAGGTGAGGACCGGCCAGACGCCGTTGTAGGCGGTGTTGTGCTGGCGCACGTCCGGTATGCGCTCCTTGGCGCGCAGCGTCTTGATCTCGGCGAGCGTGAAGTCCTCGGTGAACCAGCCGGTGATCTTCTTGCCGTCGATGGTCTTGGTCGTCCGGCGGCCGGCGAACTCCGGGTGCTGCGCGATGTCGGTGGTGGCGCTGATGTCGGGCTCGTGGCGCAGGATCAGGTGCCCGTCCTTGGTGGGGACGAGGTCGCCGGCCTCGATGACGTCGGCACCCATGTCGAGGGCGAGTTGGTAGGAGCCCAGGGTGTGCTCGGGGCGGTAGCCGCTGGCGCCGCGGTGGCCGACGACCAGGGGGCGGGGCAGCTCGGCGGGGCGTCCCGCGGGCGCCGACCGCGCCGCCCGGTCCGCCGGGCCGGCCGCCCGGGCCGTTCCCGCACCGGCCAGTACCGCCGCCCCGCCCAGGGCCGCGGCCCCCAGCACCGTCCGCCGTCCCGGCTCGTGCCGCTTCTCCATGCCCGCGCTCCTCGTTCTGCGTCGTGTGCCCCGGACGGCCCGGTGACGTTCCGGGCGTTCGGGGACGTTCCGGTGTATCAAGGTGTCCCGCGGGAGGTGTGTGCGCACCTCTCCGGGGAGCGCCTTGATCGTAAGCACGGACGGGTGAGGCCGGGGAGACGTCGGGGAGTACCGGGGGGAACATGGACGTGACGCACGTCAACTCTGCGTATCGGCCCGGTGAACCCGATGTGCGCGCGGGAGTGACCCGCGAGTATGGTCCTGGGCTGCAGAGCTACTGCGCTCCCCTGACCCACTGACCTGACCAGCCACGACCCGGAGGGCCCGTTGTCCCGCATTGTGCTGAAGGCGATTCTCGGACTGGTGATGCGTGTCCTGTTCCGCCCGAAGGTCGAGGGCATCGAGCGGATCCCCGGGACCGGCCCGGTGATCCTGGCCGGCAACCACGTCACGTTCATCGACTCGATCTTCCTGACGCTGCTGGTCAAGCGCCCGGTGTTCTTCATCGGCAAGGACGAGTACGTGACCGGCAAGGGCCTCAAGGGCCGGCTGATGGCCTGGTTCTTCACCACCGCCGGGATGGTGCCGGTGGACCGGGACGGCGGGCACGGCGGGGTCGCGGCGCTGATGACCGGCCGCCGGATCCTGGAGGAGGGCCACGCCTTCGGCATCTACCCGGAGGGCACCCGCTCCCCCGACGGCCGGCTCTACCGCGGCCGGACCGGTATCGCCCGGCTCGCGCTGATGACCGGCGCCCCGGTCGTCCCGTTCGCCATGATCGGCACGGACAAGGTGCAGCCCGGCGGCAAGGGCTTCCCGCACATCGCCCCGGTCACCGTGCGCTTCGGTGAGCCGCTGGACTTCTCCCGCTACGAGGGCATGGACCGCGACCGCTACGTGCTGCGGGCGGTCACCGACGAGGTGATGAGCGACGTGATGGAGCTGTCCGGCCAGGAGTACGTCGACGTGTACGCCACCAAGGCCCGCGCCGCCTGATCCGGCGCCGGCCCGTACAGCGCGCGAGGGCCCCGTCCGTTCCCCGGACGGGGCCCTCGGCGTGCGCAGGGCCGGGCGTGCTCACCGGCGCCCGGCGGGGATCAGCAGGGCACCCGGAAGCCGCCGGGCGCGCGCTGGCCCTCGGCGCCGCCGGGCCGGGCGGTGCGCAGCGCCGCCTCGGGCCGGGGGACGCGGCTGCCGTCGGCGGCCAGCAGCTGCTGGTGCTCGGCGACCGAGCCGGTGCGGGCGCCGGGCAGTTCGGTGTTGCGGGCCGTGACGCGGTCCACCTCCGCCGGGGTCAGTTCGCCGCGGCTGCGGACGTAGGCGATGAAGCTCTCGAAGTCCCGGGTGTGCCGGACCGCTTGGGTGAAGCCGGTGAACGCGCTGAAGCCGTCCTGGTTGATGAGGGTGTACGAGGGGGCGGCGAGGCGGTAGGGGCGGGCCGGCACCAGCGGGCGGCCGTCGATGAGGATGTCCTGCGGGGCGATGCGGCGGCCGGGCGGCGCGGCGGCGTCGAAGGTGTAGCGGACGTTGCCGGAGACGGCCAGCGGGGAGAAGGAGAGACCGCCGCCGGGGGTCGGCGCCCACTGCTGCTCCAGGGCTTCGTGGATCTGCCGGCCGGTGACCGTGACGGTCATGATCGGGTCGCCGAAGCCGACCGCGCTCCACGCCTGCCCGAAGGTGACGGCGCCGCCGGACGCCTCGTCGCGCACCAGGTCGCCGGAGATGATCGCGGCGCCGACCCGGGGGGCCACCGCGATGACGGCGAGCTCCGCGGGGATGTTGAGGGCCCCGCCGGGGTCGTCCATCGGGCCGCGCGGCTGCCGGCCCGCCCACAGCGCCCAGTCGGCGACGAGGTTGCCCATGGTGGACTCCCCCGCCGCGGTGCGCCGCCGGGTGAACGAGGCGGTCTGGGTGCCGATCCGGGTGGCGGCGCGGCGGACGCCGTAGCCCGCCCAGTAGTCGGCGATCGACTTCAGCTCCGGATCGGGCGTGATGTCGCGGGTGTTGGGGTGGTTGACGGAGGTGGTCAGCTCGCGGACGACCTTGCCGGTGTCCGGGTCGAGCCGCAGGTTGATCTCGTTGATGATCTGGCCGTAGCAGCCGGCCTCGACGAACGGGCGGGGGACGCCGTCGGGGTCGGGCAGCATCATGGTGAAGGCGCAGTGCCAGTGGCCGGTGACGATGGCGTCGATGGCGGGCGTGACCCGCAGCGCCAGTTCGTAGGCCGGGCCCGAGGGGTTGCTGCCGCTCTCGAAGTTGCTGCCGGCGACCGCGCCGTCGTGCATGCTGAGCACGATGGCGTTGACGCCGCGGGCCTTGAGGGCGACGGCGCAGCGGTTGGCGGTCTCCAGCTCGTCCAGGGTGCGCAGGCCGGGCTGGTAGGAGCCGGGGAAGGACTCGGTGCCGATCGCGGTCAGGTGGATGAAGCCGATCGGCAGCCGGCGGCCGCGGCCGGCGTCCACGTGCACGATGTTGAACGGCGGCAGCACCCGGCGGCCGGTGTTGTGGTCGACGACGTTGGCGCTGTAGTAGGGGAAGTTCGCGCCGTGGAAGCGGTGTCCGGTGGAGTCGGTGAACGAGACGTCGCGGCCGGCGACGGGGAAGACCCGGCCGCGTTCCATGTGCTCCCGGAGGAAGACCGTCGACTTGTCGAACTCGTGGTTGCCGGCCGAGGCGAAGTCCAGGCGCATCGCGTTGAGCGCCTCGATGGTGGGTTCGTCGGCGAACGCGGCGGCGTCGAACTCCCAGCCGGAGAAGAGGTCCCCGGGGGCGAAGAAGATGGAGTTGCGGCGTCCGGCGCGCAGCCGCTCCAGGTGGGCCGCCATGGAGGCGACGCCGCCGACGGTGTAGCGCTTGCCGCCGGTGCCGGTGATGACGGAGTTGGCGCCGGGGGCGCCCTGTAGATAGCCGTGCAGATCGGTGATGTTGAGCAGTTGGACGTCGACGTATTCGTCGGCCGTGGCGGCGTCGCGGGCGTGGCCGGTGGCGTAGGCGTGGCTGCCGATCGCACTGGTGGTGGCCATCGCCCCCGCGGCGGTTACGAAGGACCGTCTTCCGATGTCGCGCACTGCGTCACTCTCCTGAGCGGGTCCGACCGTTGTGGGGGGACGACGGGAGAGTAAAGCCAGCCGTGCGGGCCGACCAGCCACCATGACGCGTACCGGGCGTGAACGGCAGGGGACAGTCGCCCCCGAGGGCGTGTCCTGTGGATCATGGCCGGTGCGCGCGGTCGCGATCCACGGGACACGCCTGGACGGGGGCAGGGGGCCGGGCGGTGTCCCTCGTTCGCCCGCCGGGCGGCGTTCTTGCGGGTGCCCGGGCGGGGGGCTTTACGGGGGCCCGGGCGGGCCGGTCAGCGGTGGCAGGCCGGGCCGCCGGCGGCGGAGCCGGCCACCGGGGAGGCGCCGGCCTCCGCGGCGGGGGCCGACGGCGCGCTGTCCGCCAGCTCCTGACCGCGCAGCAGGAACCACGCGGCGACCGCGGCGCCCAGCAGCACCACCGCGCCCACCCCGGCCGCGGTGTCCACCCCGCTGACGAAGGAGTCCTGAGCGGCCTTCAGCAGGCCCGCGCCCTGGTCGGCGGGGAGCTTGCCGGCGGAGTCCACGGCGCCGCCGAGCGAGGCGCGGGCGGCGGTGACGGCCGGCCCGGGCACCCCGGCGGGGGCGGTGAAGCCCTGGTAGATGCTGGTGACGATGGAGCCCAGCAGGGCGATGCCGAGCGCGGCGCCCAGCTCATAGGCGGTCTCGGAGACCGCGGAGGCGGCGCCCGCCTCCTCCTTGGGGACGCTGGAGAGGATGACGTCGGCGGTGACGGTGAAGGCGAAGCCCGCGCCGACGCCGACGACGAAGAGGATGACGCACAGCGCGAGGGTACCGGTGTCGCCGTGCAGGGCCGTGCAGCCGGCCAGCGACAGGCCGACCACGGCGAGGCCGCCGGACACCACCAGGCGCACCGAGAGCCGGCGGGCGACCCAGCCCGCGGCGAGGCCGGCGCCCACCGCGCCGACCGCGGCCGGGAGTTCGACCAGTCCGGCGTCGAGCGGCGAGCGCATCTGCACCATCTGAAGGAACTGCGAGAGGAAGAAGACCAGTCCGGACAGGCCGAGGATGGTCAGCAGGTCGGCCAGGACCGCGCCGGAGAAGCCCCGGTGGTGGAAGAGCTTCATGTTCAGCAGCGGGGAGTCCAGGGTCAGCTGGCGGCGGACGAACACCACCAGCGCCAGCACCCCGATGACGGCGGCCGGCCCGATGTCCCAGCGCAGACCGTGCACCGCCGCCTCCTTGACGGCGTAGACGACGCCGACGATGCCCACCAGGGACAGCAGGACGCTGGGGATGTCCCACGGGCCGGGGTCGGGGTTGCGGGACTCGGGGATCACCTTGGCGCCGACGACGACCAGCAGCAGCATCACCGGGAGGTTGATCAGGAAGACCGAGCCCCACCAGAAGTGGCCGAGCAGGAAGCCGCCGAGGACCGGGCCGACCGCCGTGCCGGCCGAGGCCATCGCGCCCCAGATGCCGATCGCCAGGCTGCGTTCCTTGGGGTCGTGGAAGAGGTTGCGGATCAGGGCGAGGGTGGAGGGCATCAGCGTCGCCCCGGCGACGCCCTGGAGGGCGCGGGCGGCGATCATCATGGACGGGCTGGTGGCGTAGGCGGCGAACACCGACAGCGCGCCGAACGCCACCGAGCCGGCCAGCAGCAGCTTCTTCCGGCCGATCCGGTCGCCGAGACTGCCCATCGAGACCAGCAGGCCGGCGATGACGAACGAGTAGATGTCGCCGATCCACAGCAGCTGGGTCCCCGAAGGCCGCAGGTCCTCGCTGAGGAACGGGGTGGCCAGGCCGAGGACGGTGGCGTCCACGCCGACCAGCAGGACCGCCAGGACGAGGACCGAGAGCGCGAGCCAGCGGCCCGGCCGGGGCTGGTCGTCCACATGGGCCGAACCGGCCCGGCCCGGGACCGGTTCGGTCTGCCGTGCGGCTAGGGGATCGCTCATTTCTCCATGCTCCGTCGGATGCCGCCGAGCAGCAGCTCGGCGATCGAATGGTCGAGGTCGTTGCGTGCCACGCGGCCCTCGTGGACCGCCCAGGCGCCGGCGCCCAGCAGCCCGTAGAACGCTTCGGTCAGCCAGGCCGAGCTGAGGTCGACGCGGAAGTCGCCCTCCTCCTGGCCGCGGCGGAACAGTGCGGTGAGCCGGGCGTCGAGCCGGGCCCAGCCGGCGTTGACCGTCCCGCTCTCGAAGAGCTGGTTCTCGGTGAAGAGGAAGGCCAGCACCCCGGCGACCGGTTCGGCCTCGCGGACCAGCCGGCGGAGCGCCCCGGCGGCGTCCCCGTCGTCGAGCCGGGCGGCGTCCATGGCCCGCGCGAACCGCTCGATGCCGTGCTCCTCCAGGGCGCGGATCAGCGCGTCGCGCCCCGCGAAGTGCCGGTGCAGGGTCGCCCGGCTGATGCCCGCGGCCCGCGCGATCTCGTCCATCGACGTCGTCGAGCGGCGGGTGAGCAGCGCGGCGGCCTCGGTGAGTACGTGTTCCCGGTCCACAGCCATGAGACACAGACTAACCGAATGAGACATGACCGTCTCATTCTTTTCCGGCGCCCCGGAACGCATACGAGGGCGGCCCCCACCCGCCCGGGTGGGGCCGCCCTCGTCGGCGGCGCCGACCGCGCCGCTACGCGCGCACGGACTTTGCCGCGGCCCACTCCTGCTGCCGCACCAGGTCCGCCCGCACCTCGGCGAGCTGCACCGCGACCGCCGACGGCGCGGTGCCGCCGCGGCCGTTGCGCGCGGCCAGCGCACCGGGGACGTTGAGCACGCCGCGGACCTCCGGGGTCAGATGCGGCGAGATCTTGGCGAACTGCTCGTCGGTCAGCTCGTCCAGCTCGATGCCCCGCGCCTCGCACTCCTTGACGCACTCGCCGGCCACCTCGTGCGCCACCCGGAACGGCACGCCCTGCTTGACCAGCCACTCCGCGATGTCGGTGGCGAGCGAGAAACCGGCCGGCGCCAGCTCGGCCATCCGCTCGCGGTGCACGGTCAGCGTCGCCATCATGCCGGTGAACGCCGGGAGCAGCACCTCCAGTTGGTCGCAGGAGTCGAAGACCGGCTCCTTGTCCTCCTGGAGGTCGCGGTTGTAGGCGAGCGGGAGGGCCTTCAGGGTCGCCAGCAGACCGGTCAGATTGCCGATCAGCCGCCCGGACTTGCCGCGCGCCAGCTCCGCGATGTCCGGGTTCTTCTTCTGCGGCATGATCGAGGAGCCGGTGGAGAAGGCGTCGTGCAGGGTCACGAAGGAGAACTCCTTCGTGTTCCACAGGATGACCTCCTCCGCGATCCGGGAGAGGTTGACCCCGATCATCGCGGTGACGAAGGCGAATTCGGCGACGAAGTCGCGGGCCGCGGTGCCGTCGATGGAGTTGCCCGCCGAACCGCGCTCGAAACCGAGGTCGGCGGCTACCGCCTCCGGGTCCAGCCCGAGCGAGGACCCGGCCAGCGCGCCCGAGCCGTACGGCGAGACGGCCGTCCGCTCGTCCCACTGGCGCAGCCGCTCCGCGTCCCGGGAGAGCGCCTGGACGTGCGCGAGCACGTGGTGGGCGAAGAGCACCGGCTGGGCGTGCTGGAGGTGGGTGCGGCCCGGCATGGCGACGTCCGGGTGGGCCTCGGCCAGGCCGACCAGCGCCTCCTGGAGTTCGGCGAGCAGCCCGCCGATGATCCGGGCGTGGTCCCGCAGGTACATCCGGAAGAGCGTGGCGACCTGGTCGTTGCGGGAGCGGCCGGCCCGCAGCTTGCCGCCGAGGTCCGGACCGAGCCGCTCCAGCAGCCCGCGCTCCAGGGCGGTGTGCACGTCCTCGTCGGCGACGGTGCCGGTGAACGAGCCGTCGGCGACATCGCGTTCGAGCCGGTCCAGCCCCTCGATCATGCGGGTCAGCTCGTCGGCGGTGAGCAGTCCGGCCGCGTGCAGGACGCGGGCGTGGGCCCGGGAGCCGGCGATGTCGTACGGGGCCAGCCGCCAGTCGAAGTGGACGGAGGCGGAGAGGGCGGCGAGCGCCTCGGCCGGGCCGTCGGCGAAGCGGCCGCCCCAGAGCCGGACGTCGCCGTTGTTGCTGCTCACGTGCGGTGCTCCTCGTGCGTGGTTGGGAGTGGTTGACCGGCTGCCCGCCGGCGGGGAACACACCGGGCCGCACGCGGCGGCGGTGACTCCTCCAGGCGCGTGCACCGTGGGCATAATTATGCATTGCACCGCATGTTTCGTCAACGAGCCGCGGGGCCGGGGCTAGCCCTTCCGGAGCACCCCCCCGAGCACCGCCGCATTGCTGTGCGGCACCTCCTTGGTCGCGGTCAGCAGCGTCAGCGGGCCGTCCGCCGCCAGCTCCCGCAGGTGGTCCACCGCCTCCGCCGCCACCCCCTCGGCCAGCTCGCCGCGGTAGCGCTCGGCGAATTCCGCGAACCGCTCCGCGTCGTGCCCGTACCACTTCCGCAGCTCCGGCGACGGCGCCACGTCCTTGCACCACTCGTCGAACCGCGCGTCCTCCTTGGCCAGCCCCCGCGGCCACAGGCGGTCGACCAGCACCCGGGCGCCGTCCGCCCGCTCCGGCGGGTCGTACGCCCGCCGCACCCGGATGCCGTCCCGCCGCGCCTTATCCGTTTTGCTCTGCTTTGCTGGCATATATCCATCCAAACACGGCCACGGCGCGCCCGCCGGGAGGCCCCCGCACCGCCCCGGAAGGGCCCCGCTTTGGATTCATCGGCCCGGACAGGGTATTTTTCTTTCTGCACGCCCCGGCCGGGGAAACACCGGCCGGATACGGCACCGGGACGTGGCGCAGCTTGGTAGCGCACTTGACTGGGGGTCAAGGGGTCGCAGGTTCAAATCCTGTCGTCCCGACGGTGCACACAGGCCGGAGGCCGTCGTCGCAGAGATGCGATGGCGGCCTCCGGTCGTTCGTGCGGGCGGTGCGGCGCGCGGGCGCGCCGGGAGGGCCCCGCCGCATCGGCGGGGCCCTCCCGGGCCGCGGGGCTCCCCCGCTACCGCGCGCCCTCCGCCAGTTGCAGGAGGTGGGCGGCCAGGTGCTGGCCGCCGGTGGGGTCGCGGCTGATCAGCAGCAGGGTGTCGTCGCCGGCGATGGTGCCGAGGATGTCGTGGAGCTCAGCCTGGTCGATGGCGGAGGCCAGGAACTGGGCGGCACCCGGCGGAGTGCGCAGGACGACGAGGTTGGCGGACGCCTCGGCGGAGATGAGGAGTTCGCCGGAGAGGCGGCGCATCCGCTCCTCCTTGGCGGACTCCCCCAGCGGCGCCCGCGGTTTGCGGTCGCCGCCCTCGCTCGGTACCGCGTAGATCAGCTCGCCGCCGGTGTTGCGGATCTTCACCGCGCCCAGTTCGTCCAGGTCGCGGGAGAGGGTCGCCTGGGTGACGGACAGGCCGTCGTCGGCGAGCAGCTTCGCGAGCTGGCTCTGGGAGCGGACCGGCTGCCGGTTGAGGATGTCCACGATCCGGCGGTGGCGGGCGGTGCGGGTCTGCGGTACGGCCGGGCCGCTGTTCTGCGACTCGTTCCCCTGCGGCTCGGTCATCGTTGTGTCAGTCTCCGGATCATCGTTCCCCGTTGGCCGCTTGCCCGGCCGTCGACAGGACGCCGGGCAGCTTCCGGAGGAACGTCTCCACCTGTGCGTCGGAGACGATCAGCGGCGGGGCGAGCCGGACGACGTCCGGCGCGACCGCGTTGACCAGAAGGCCCGCGTCCTGGGCCGCCTGCTGCACCTGCGGCGCGAGGGGCCCGGTCAAGACGATACCCAGGAGCAGGCCGGCGCCGCGGACCTGGCCGACCAACGGGTGCCCCGGCTCCTCGATCCCGGTCCGCAGCCGCTCACCGGTGCGCTTGACGTGGTCGAGCAGGCCGTCCGCCTCGATGGTGTCCAGGACCGCGAGGGCGGCGGCGCAGACCACCGGATTGCCGCTGAACGTGGAGCCGTGCGCACCGGGGGTGAGCAGGTCAGCGGCCGGTCCGAAGGCGAGCGTGGCGCCGATCGGGAGGCCGCCGCCCAGGCCCTTGGCGAGGGTGATGACGTCCGCCTCGACGCCCTGGGCCGCGGACTCCAGCCAGTGGCCGGTGCGGCCGATGCCGGTCTGGATCTCGTCCAGGACCAGCAGGGTGCCGGTGGCGGCGGTGATCTCGCGGGCCGCCTTGAGGTAGCCGGGCGGCGGCACGACCACGCCGTTCTCGCCCTGGATGGGCTCCAGGATGACGAAGGCGGTGTCGGTGGTGACGGCGGCCCGCAGGGCCGCCACGTCGCCGTACGGGACGTGCTCGACGTCGCCGGGCAGCGGGCGGAACGGGTCCTGCTTGGCGGGCTGGCCGGTGAGCGCCAGGGCGCCCATGGTGCGGCCGTGGAAGCCGCCGGCGGTGGCGACCATGTGGGTCCGGCCGGTGAGCCGGCCGATCTTGAAGGCGGCCTCGTTGGCCTCGGCGCCGGAGTTGGAGAAGTAGACCCGGCCGGGGCGGCCGGCCAGGGCCAGCAGCCGCTCGGCGAGCGCCACGGTGGGCTCGGCGACGAAGAAGTTCGACACATGGCCGAGGGTGGCGACCTGGTCGGCGACCGCGCGGACCACCGCGGGGTGCGCGTGGCCGAGCGCGTTGACCGCGATACCGCCGAGGAAGTCCAGGTAGGCGTTGCCCTCGGCGTCCCGGACGGTGGCGCCCTCGCCCTCGACGAGCGGGAGGCGGGGGGTGCCGAAGTTGTCCATCATGGCGCCCCGCCAGCGCCGGGTGAGCTGCTCGTTGCCCCCGGTGGCCGGGGTGTCTGCCGCCGTGCTCATTCCGCCCCCTGTGTGGTGTCGGGTGTGCCGCTGCCGTGGGTGCCGGTGCCGTGGGGGCCGGCGCAGCGGGGGCCGGCGGCCGGTACCGGGTCGGGGTCCGGGACGACCATCGTGCCGATGCCCTCGTCGGTGAAGATCTCCAGCAGGATCGAGTGCTGGACCCGCCCGTCGATGACGCGGGCGGTGCGCACGCCGTTGCGGACCGCGTGCAGGCACCCCTCCATCTTCGGGACCATGCCGCTGGCCAGCTCGGGCAGCAGCTTCTCCAGCTGGCTCGCGGTCAGCCGGGAGATCACCTCGTCGCTGTGCGGCCAGTCCTCGTAGAGGCCCTCGACGTCGGTCAGCACCATCAGCGTCTCCGCGCCGAGCGCCGCGGCCAGCGCCGCGGCGGCGGTGTCGGCGTTGACGTTGAAGACGCCGGAGGGTTCGCCGTCGTCGCTGCTGCGGGCGATGGACGAGATCACCGGGATCCGGCCGTCGTCCAGCAGCGCCCGGACCGCGCCGGGGTCGATCGCGGTGATCTCCCCGACCCGGCCGAGGTCGACCAGTTCGCCGTCGACGTCCGCGAGGTGCTTGGTGGCGGACATCAGCCGGGCGTCCTCGCCGGTCATGCCGACCGCGAGCGGGCCGTGCTCGTTGAGCAGCCCGACCAGTTCGCGCTGCACCTGGCCGGCCAGCACCATCCGGACGACGTTCATCGCCTCGGGCGAGGTGACCCGCAACCCGCCCTTGAACTCCGATTCCAGACCGAGGAGTTCGAGCTGGGCGCTGATCTGCGGGCCGCCGCCGTGGACCACGACCGGGCGCAGTCCGGCGTGCCGGAGGAAGACCACGTCCTGTGCGAAGGCGCGCTTGAGCTCCTCGTCCACCATCGCGTTGCCGCCGAACTTGATGACGACGGTCCGGCCGTGGTGCCGGGTCAGCCAGGGCAGCGCCTCGATGAGCGTACGGGCCTTGGGGAGCGCGGTGTGCTTGCGGGTGGTCATACGCCGGTCTCGTTCCGCTCCGGGGGCTGGGGGTGGGGTGCGCGCGGCCGCGCGGCGGGGCCGGTCATGAGGAGTACGCGCTGTTCTCGTGGACGTAGTCGGCGGTGAGGTCGTTGGACCAGATGACCGCGGACTCGGTGCCGGCGGCGAGGTCGGCGGTGATCCGCACCTCGCGGTAGCGCATGTCCACCAGGTCGCGGTCCTCGCCGACCGCGCCGTTCCGGCAGACCCAGACGTCGTTGATGGCGACGCTCAGCCGGTCCGGGTCGAAGGCGGCGGAGGTGGTGCCGATGGCGGAGAGCACCCGGCCCCAGTTGGGGTCCTCGCCGTGCAGGGCGCACTTGAGGAGGTTGTTGCGGGCGATGGAGCGGCCGACCTCGACGGCGTCCTCCTCCGACGCGGCGTTGACCACCTCGATCCGGATGTCCTTGCTGGCGCCCTCGGCGTCGCCGATCAACTGGCGGGCCAGGTCGGCGCAGACCTCGCGGACCGCCTCGGCGAACGCGTCCCCGTCCGGGACGGTGCCGGAGGCGCCGGAGGCCAGCAGCAGCACGGTGTCGTTGGTGGACATGCAGCCGTCGGAGTCGACCCGGTCGAAGGTGGTGCGGGTGGCGGCGCGCAGCGCGGCGTCCAGCTGCTCGGCCGGGACGTCGGCGTCGGTGGTCAGCACGGCGAGCATGGTGGCCAGGCCGGGTGCGAGCATGCCCGCGCCCTTGGCCATCCCGCCGACCGTCCAGCCGTCCTTGGTGACCTGGGCGGTCTTGTGGACGCTGTCGGTGGTCTTGATGGCGATGGCGGCCTTGTCGCCGCCGTGCGCGGTGAGTTCGGCGGCCGCCTTCTCGACGCCGGGCAGCAGCTTGTCCATCGGCAGCCGCACGCCGATCAGGCCGGTGGAGGCCACCGCGATCTCGGCGGCGCTGTGGCCGTCGAGCACCTCGGCGGCCTTCTCGGCGGTGGCGTGGGTGTCCTGGAAGCCGAGCGGGCCGGTGCAGGCGTTGGCGCCGCCGGAGTTGAGGACCACCGCGGAGACCCGGCCGCCCTTGAGGACCTGCTCGGACCAGCGGACCGGGGCGGCCTTGACGCGGTTGGCGGTGAACACGCCGGCGGCGGCCAGGCGCGGCCCGCTGTTGACCACCAGGGCCAGGTCCGGGTTGCCGTTCTCCTTGATCCCGGCGGCGATCCCCGCCGCCAGGAAGCCCTTGGCTGCCGTCACACTCACGGCGCGACTCCAATCGTGGAAAGCCCCAGGTCCTCGGGGAGGCCGAGGGCGATGTTCATGCTCTGGACCGCGCCGCCCGCGGTGCCCTTGGTGAGGTTGTCGATGGCGCTGACGGCGATGATCCGATGAGCCGCCGGGTCGTACGCCACCTGGATCTGCGCGGCGTTGGAGCCGTGCACGGCGGCGGTGGCGGGCCACCGGCCCTCCGGCAGCAGGCGGACGAACGCCTCGCCGGCCAGCGCCTTGGCGTACGCGGTGCGGACCGCCTCGGCGTCCACGCCGGGCCGGGCCTTGGCGGAGCAGGTGGCGAGGATGCCGCGGGACATCGGGGCCAGGGTCGGGGTGAAGGACACCCCGACCCGCTCACCGGCCACCGCGCTGAGGTTCTGCACCATCTCGGGCGTGTGCCGGTGGCCGCCGCCGACGCCGTACGGGCTCATCGAGCCGATCACCTCGGAGCCGAGCAGGTGCGGTTTGAGGGCCTTGCCCGCGCCGGAGGTGCCGGAGGCGGCGACGACCACGGCCTCCGGCTCGGCGAGGCCGGCGGCGTAGGCCGGGAAGAGCGCGAGGGAGACGGCGGTCGGGTAGCAGCCCGGGACGGCGATCCGCCGGGTGCCGCGCAGCGCCTCGCGGCAGCCGGGCAGCTCGGGGAGGCCGTACGGCCAGGTGCCGGCGTGCGGGGAGCCGTAGAACGCCTCCCAGTCGGCGGCGTCCGCCAGCCGGAAGTCGGCCCCGCAGTCCACCACCAGCACGTCCGGGCCGAGCTGTGCGGCGACCGCGGCGGACTGGCCGTGCGGCAGGGCGAGGAAGACCACGTCGTGGCCGGCCAGGGCCGCCGCCGAGGTCGGCGCGAGCTCCCGGTCGGCCAGCGGGCCGAGGTGCGGCTGCACCGCGTCCAGGCGCTGCCCGGCCTGGGAGTGCCCGGTCACCGTGCCGATCTCGATCTCCGGGTGCGCCAGGAGCAGGCGCAGGATCTCTCCCCCCGCGTATCCGCTCGCACCGGCGACTGCTGCTCGTACCGTCATGGCCCCTGGACCCTCCTCTTCGATGGCATGACTATACGGATGGCGGCAGTTTTATGCAATGGGCTGGCGGAGGTGCCCGGTGCGGCCGTCCCGGCGGCCGGCTCGCGGGCCTCCGCGCCTCGCTCAGGCGCCGCCCGCAGCGCCGCGGGGGCGGTCGAGGAGCCGCGACTCGATGCGCCGGAGCGCGGCGATCAACGCGTCCGCCTCGGCGGCGTCGGGAACAGCGTCGCCCAGCAGACGGCTCCAGGCATCCTGGAGGCGGCCCAGATTCTCGCCCGCCTTCGGCGTCGGATACAGGCGCACGCGCCGGGCGTCGTCGGGGTCGGCCTCGCGGCGCACCAGGCCCTTCTGCTCCAGCTTGCGCAGCGCCCGGCTGAAGTTGCTGGAGATCAGCCGGGTCGCCTCGGCCGCCTGGGTCGCCGTGGCACCCGGCCGGTGGTCGATGAAGCGCATGACCGCCGCTTCCAGCGGCGTCCACGGCTCCGCCGCGTCCGCCTTGGCGGCGTGCACGTGCCGGCCGATCGCCAGGATCAGGTCGGCGAGCTCGAACAGTTGGGCTTTTTGCTTCTCCTCCACGCCCTCAGTGTATTTTACTTGTCAGGTGATAGCTGTCCTTTGACAGGTAACAGTCCGTACTCGCACCAGCCCGTACTCGCACCGTCATGCCTCCGCCCCGTATGCCCCCGTCCCCTTCCCGGAGCGCTTCCGCCCTCTCAGGACGCGCGCACCCGCGACCCCGAAGGAACGCTGACCATGCCCCTCATCGGCATCGAAGAACACTGGACGCTGCCGGAACTGACCTCCGCCCTGAACGCCGTGTCCCGCCCGGACGAGAGCCTCGCCCTCAACGAGCGGGGCGACACCGGCCGGCGTCTCGCCGACCTCGGCGCCGGCCGGATCGCCGCCATGGATGCCCAGGGCATCGACGTGGCCGTCCTGGCCCTCACCCCGCCGGGCACCCATCCGCTGCCCCCCGCGGAAGCGGTCGCGCTCAGCCGCCTCGCCAACGACACCGCCGCCGCAGCGGTCAGCGCCCACCCGGCACGCTTCCGGTCCCTGTCGACCCTGCCGATGTCCGCCCCGCGCCACGTCGCCGCCGAGCTCGAACGCGCCGCGGCCCAGGGCCACGTGGGGACGATGGTCTACGGCCGCTCCGGCGACCGGTTCCTCGACGACCCCGTCTACGACGACTTCTTCGCCGCCGCCGCGGCGCTGCGCCAGCCGGTCTTCCTCCACCCGCAGATCCCCTCCGACGCGCTGCGCGACGCCGCCTACCGCGGGTTCGACCCGATGACCGACCTCGGGCTGGCCACCTTCGGATGGGGCTGGCACCTGGAAGCGGCGACCGCGGCCCTGCGGCTCGTGCTGCGCGGCACCTTCGACCGCCATCCCGGGCTACAGCTCGTGCTGGGCCACTGGGGCGAGCTGCTGCCGTTCTGGCTCGACCGCGCCGACAGCCTCGCCCGCCTCGCCGGCCTCCCGCGCCCGGTCTCGGACTACCTCCGCAGCAACGTCTTCCTCACGACCTCGGGCATGTTCAACCCCGCCCTGCTGCACCACGCCCTGGCGGTGACCACCACCGACCGGCTGATCTTCTCCACCGACTACCCCTTCCAGCAGCCCACCCGGGCGGAGATCGACGCCTTCTTCGCGCACCTCGCCACCGACACCGACCGGCACAAGGTCCGCTCGGCCAACGCCGCCGCCCTCTTCGGCATCGACCCCACCGCGCCCTGACCGGCCCCTGCCCGTGGCCACCCCCGCCCCTGCCCCCACCACAGCCGACACCGGCGAGACGGAGACGAGTCGGACATGCCGCACTCCCCCACCGATGAGCACACCCATGAGCACACCCCCACCGCCCTGATCGTCGGTGCGTCCCGCGGCCTCGGATGCGCCATGGCCGCCGAACTCGCCGACCGCGGCTGGTCGGTCATCGGCACCGTCCGGGGCACCGCCCGGACCCCGCTCGACGACCTCGCGGACCGCCGCCCCGGACGGATCCGCGTCGAGCACCTCGACCTCACCGAGCCCGGCCACCTGCCGCCCCTGCGCGAGCGCCTGGCCGGAGTGCGGCTGGACGTCCTGTTCGTGAACGCGGGCATCACCAACAACGAGCAGACCCCCATCGGAGCCGTTCCCACCCAGGACTTCATCGACGTCATGGTCACCAACGCGCTCGGCCCGCTGCGCGTCATCGAGGCACTCGACGACCTGGTGACCCCCAGCGGCCTCATCGGCGTGATGTCCTCCGGACAGGGCAGCATCACCCACAACACGACCGGACTGCGCGAGGTCTACCGCGGCAGCAAAGCGGCGCTCAACATGTTCCTGCGCAGCTACGCCGCCCGCCAGGCGGACACCGACCGCGCCCTGCTCCTGCTCGCCCCGGGCTGGATCCGCACCGAACTCGGCGGCGCCGACGCGCCGTACACCGTGCAGGAGAGCGTCCCGCTCCTCGTGGACGTCCTGCTCTCGCGGCTCGGCGGCACGGGCCTGGCATACCTGGACCGCTTCGGCCGGCCCGTCCCGTGGTGACCCCGGGCGCCGCGCGGCCGGCCCCGCGCGGTCAGGGGACGGCTGCCCGGGGCGCGCAGGGCCGGGCGCGCAGGGCGGGGAGCCGGGCGTGTTCCCCGGGGCCGGCCAGGCCCTCGTCCAGGGCGAGGAGCGAGAGGAGCTGCACCGGCCGGCCGGCCGCGGCCGCGGCCTCCAGTTTGTGGTGGCCGTCGAGCAGGAAGTGCGTCAGGCCCCAGTGCCGGTAGTGGTCGGCCGGCTGCGCGGGGGCCCGGCCGGGGTGCGCTCAGTCGCCTGGGGCGGCGGTCCCGGCCGCGCACCGCAGGGCGCGGCCGGTGCGGTACAGCTCGACCAGCAGCGGGCGCAGCGCGCGGCCGGCCGGGGTCAGGCGGTAGCGGGTGCGGACCGGGAAGCCGGGCAGCCAATCGCGGACCAGCAGGCCGCGCTCCTCCAGGGTGCGCAGCCGGTCCGCGAGCACCTTGGCGCTGATCTCCGGCAGCCGGCCGCGCAGCGCGCCGAAGGAGTGCGGGCCGTGCATCAGCTCGCGCAGGACCAGGGTGGTCCAGCGGCCGGCGACGGCGGCCGGCGCGAACTCGACCGGGCAGTGCGGGTTGGGCCGGCCGGTGCGGCCGCGGGCGTCCGGGACCAACTCGGCGTCCCAGGCGCGCGGTTCACCGGGCGGCGCGGCGCCGGGCGGGCCGTGGGTTTCCGTTCGGTGAGCCACGTCGGGGTCCGCTTGGCTGCTGCCATGACTACCGAACGCATCGAGCCGGGTGACGGACGCACCGGGCCGGCCGGGGGCATGATCATGCCCCCGCTGTTCCGCTCGCCACCGATCCCGGGCAACACCCCGCGGCCTTCGCCGCAGCCTTCACCTCCGGCAGCCCGGCGGCCCTGGCCCGGGTCTGCGAACCGGGCGCGGTCTTCGTCCCGGAGCCCGGCCGGGCGCTGCGCGGGGCGGAGGGCGACCGGGCCCAGTCCGCCTTCCAGGGCCTGGGGGTGCCCATCTCCGTCACTCCCCGGCACACCTACGTCGCCGGCGACCTCGCGCTGCTGATCGTCGACTGGGTCATCGACGGCACCGGGCCCGACGGCGCCCGTGTCCACCTGGAGGGCACCGCGACGGACGTGGCCCGCCGGGGCGCGGACGGCTGCTGGCGGTACGTGATCGACAACCCCTTCGGCACGGCGCAGCCGGACCCGGCGCCCGCCGGATAGCGCCCCCGGGCGGCGGGCCCGAGGGGCCGCCGCCCGGCTCAGGTCCCGTACACCCGGGCGGTGTTCCGTTCCGGGGCCGGGCGGTTGCGGGCCGCCGGGCCCTCGGCGAAGGCCCGCAGGAGGTTCTCCGTGGTGCGGGTGACGAACGCGCCGGTGCGGCGGTCCAGGCCGTGGTTCCGGCCGTTGTCGCCGGTGCCCGCCATGAGGGCCTCCACCCAGCGCATGGTGCCGGTGGCGAAGACCCCGGCGCCGCCCGGGACGGTGTAGTACGCCGAGTCGGCGTGGCTGGCGCGCCCGCCCCGGACCAGCGGGGAGTGCGCGACGATCTCCAGGTCGGCGGGGGCCGGCGCGCCGGGGGTGACCCGGTCGTACTCCACGCCGACCAGGTGCGGGAAGGCGTCCCCGGCCCGTACGCCGGTGCCCTCGAAGAGCCAGTGGCCGGCGCCGTGCACCACGTACGGGGCGTCCACCGGGTAGCCCTCGTAGAAGACGCCGGTGAGCGACGACTCCGGGTCGGCGGCGGGCGGGGCGCGGAAGTCGTGGGTGGGCGGCCCCTGGCCGGCGGCGAAGCGGGGGTCGTCGCGGAAGGCGGTCTTGTAGCAGGTCACGGTGCGCAGCGGGCCGTCCGGGCCGGGGTCCAGGCGGACCCGGCGGAAGCAGGCGTTGGCGCCGAGGAAGGCGAGGTTGGTGCCGGCGTCCCGGGCCCGGGTGACGTGGGCGCGCCGCTCGGGCGTCCAGTACTCGTCGTGGCCCGGGGAGAGCACGGCGGCGGCCCCGCGCAGCGCGGCCGGGTCGCGGTGCACGTCCACGGAGGTGGTGTAGGCGAGCGGCAGGCCCAGGCGCTCCGCGAGCACCACCAGGGCGCGCTCGTACACCAGGAACTTCTCGGCGCCGGTGGCGTCGTAGGGGCGGTCGAAGCTGACCGCGAGCGAGCGGGTGGCGTACCCGCCGTCCGGGCCGCGGTAGAGGCTGCGGCCGCCCCAGGCGTTGTACGCCTGCCACGTCGTCACCGCGTGCATCAGCACCGTGCGGCCCGCGGCGGTGTCCGAGCGGACGACGAGCGGGACGTACCGCTGGTGGCCGTCATCGCTGTCGAGGCGCAGCAGGTAGGCGCCCGGCGGCCAGCCGTCGGTGCGGACCGCGGTGGTGCGCGGCCAGCCGGCCCGTACGGTGCGGGTGCCGGCCAGCAGGTGCGGGGCGGGCGCGCGGCGCCCGGGGAGGCGGTCCGAGCGCCACACCAGCCGGGCCTGGGCGCCGCCGTACCAGCCGACCCGGTAGGCGGAGACCCGGAAGCCGGGCGCGGTGGTGGAGACGTGCAGGCCGAACTCCTCGCCGGGCCGGACGCTGACCCGGTCGGTGTAGCCGGCCACGGCGTCCGGCGGGCCGGTGGCGCGCAGCCGCCAGTCCGGGCTGCCGGGGCGGTCCCGTTCGGCGGCCAGCGGGTCGGCGCGGTGGCCGGCGGGCGGGGACGACGGGTTGCCGCAGGCGGCCAGGCCGGTGGCGAGGGCGGCCAGGCCGGCGGCGGTGGAGAGGAAGTGCCGGCGGTCCGGGCCGCCGCGGGACCCGCCGTGCGGGTCCGGGCCCTCCGCGGGGTGTGCCGCGCCGTCCGCCATCGCCGCTCCCGTCCTCGTCCGTTGCGCCGCCGGTGCCGGGCCGGTACCGCCCGGTATACGACGATCCTGCGCCCGGCGGCGCGGCCGGACGAGCGCAGCGGGCCCGAACGCGGGTACCGGCCGCCCCCGCACGGGGGGGCGGCCGGGGGAGGTCCGGCGCCGCGCCGCGCGCTCACGCGGGCTGCGGCATCTCGTTCTTGAGGGACTTCCGGATCTGCTCGCGCAGTTCGGGGCTGTCGGTGTGGCCGTGGACGGCGACCGCGTGCGCGGTGGCGGCGCGGACCACTTCCTCCTCCTCGCCGGCGATGACGAGGCTGCACCGGGTCTCGCTCGGGTAGTCCCGGCAGTCGATCATCTTGCGCATGATCCACCACCTCCTCCCTCCAGTGTCGGGCGGTGGGGGCGGCCCGGCGCGGCGCGTACGGGGAACCGCGTATGGCGCCGCGGGCGCCCGGGCTGGTGCAGTGGAGGCAGCGACGACACACGACGGGCGCCCGCCCCACCGGGGACGGCCCGGTGGCGGCGTCCCCGCCCCGCCCGTCGGGCGCCACGCGCGCCCGACGCCCCCGGCCGGTCTTCCCCCGGCCGGCCGGGCGGTCCGGACGGCTCCCGGACCCCGCCGGGGGCCGCCCGCAGCGGCCTTGACCCGCGTCCGGGCGCCGGTCAGGCTGGAGCCATGAGCGCGGCCGCGGAGGCCGGCCTGCGGCGCATCCTCTCCGTCGTGGACCTCCTCATCGACGCCGTGGACGAGGACTCCCTGGTTCCGGCGCTGCTCCCGCTGCTGCTCGGCGCGCTCCCCGGCGACAGCGTCATCTGGTCGCCCCGCCCGGCCGCGGACCATCCGCTGCGCACCCTGCCCGCGGACCTCCTGAGCCAGGACGTGCTGGACGCCTTCGACCGCGCGTGGTGGTGCGATCCGTTCGTCCGGCGCACCCGGCTCGGCAGCGGCACCCCGCTGCGCCGCTCGGCGCTCCAGACGCCCGCGCAGTTCCACGCGCTGCCGCTCTACCCCGAGGTCTTCCGGCCGTTCGGGGCCGAGCGGCAGCTGGCGATGTCGTTCCCGGCCGGTTACGCGGGGGGCGTGCCGCGGCGGGTGGCCGTGGTGGTCAGCCGGGGCGGCCGCGGCCGGGACTTCTCCGACGCCGACGTGGCCGCCGCCGCGCTGCTGCGCACCCGCCTCAGCCGGGTCCTGGCCCGGCTCGCGCCGCCCGCCCCGGCGCCCGCCCGGGAGCTGGTGACCCGCCGCGAGTCGGCCGTCCTGGGCCTGCTCGCGGACGGGCTGACGAACCAGCAGATCGCGCACCGGCTGGCGATCAGCCCGCGCACCGTCGACAAGCACCTGGAGCACGCCTACGCCAAGCTGCGGGTGGGCGGCCGGGTGGCGGCGGCCAACGCCTGGCTGATGCGGGACGGCTGGCCGCCACCGGACCGCGGCACCCCGGCATGACGTGGGCGCCGCGCGGCTCAACCGCCCGCGGGCTCGGGCCAGTTCCACTCCCCCGCCGCGGCGAGGCGGTCCAGCCGCGCCTCGTACGGCGCCGGGTCCAGGCCCTGGGCGGCGAGCCAGCCGGGGTCGCGGTGGGTGGCGCGGTACGGCCCGGCACCGTCCCCGGCGACGGCGACCACACCGCCGCCGCGGCCGTCCGCCGCCAGCCGGGCGGCGAGGTGGCAGGCCGCCCACAGCGCGGTCCCGGCGGCCGGGCCGGCGGCGAGCCCGGCGGTCCGCTCCAGCCAGCGCATCGCGGCGACCGAGGCGGCGTCCGGGACCGGGACGACCAGGTCGACCAGGTCGGCGCGGAAGCCCGGCTCGGTGCGCGGGCGGCCGATGCCGGGGATCCGCGACGGCATCCCGGTCGTGTAGGCGTCGCAGCCGCTCGCCCAGGCCGGGAAGTACGCGGAGTTCTCCGGGTCGGCGACGGCCAGCCGGGCCGGCGGGCGGTGGTGGCGCAGCCGGGCGCCCAGGGACGCGGCGGTGGCGCCGGTGCCCGCGCCGGTCACCAGCCAGGCCGGGACCGGGTGGCGGGTGGTGCGCAGCCCGTCGAGGATCTCCTCGGCGAACCCGGGCAGCGGGGGACGGCCGTCCGGGGCGCGGCGGGCGGCGCCGGCGAAGTGGTCCAGGAAGTGGCCGCCGGTGCGGGCGGCCAGCTCGCGGGCCTCCTCCAGGACGGCGGCGGGGGGCCGTTCACCGGTCCGGCAGCGGCCCCCGTACGCCTCGATGCGCGTCCGGACGGCGGGCGGCGCGGTCCGCGGCAGGACGGCGGTGAACGGCAGGTCCAGCAGCCCGGCGAGGCGCGCGCCGGCCACCGCGGCGGCGCCGCCGCTGCCCATCACCACCGGTGTCCCGGCGGTCAGCGCGCCCTCCGCGACGGCGGTGCGGAACAGCTCCCGCAGCAGCCGGTGCTTGATGCTGCCGGTGGGCTGCGCCGACTCGTCCTTGACGTACAGGCCGACGGCGGGCAGGGCGGGCAGCGGCACCGGCCGCAGCGGGGTCGGCGCGGCGTCGGCGGCCAGGGCGGCGAGCGCGCGGGCGGCCCAGGAGCCGTCGGCGGGCGGGGCGGGTGCGGTCATGGCGGGCTCCCTGAGGGGCGGTCAGGGGCCCAGCGGGCCCGGGTCGAGGAGGCCGAGGGTCATCCACTGCTCGGGCGCCGCCAGCGGCCGGAAGCCGACCTTCTCGTAGACGCCGTGCGCGTCCTGGGTGGCCAGGGTGATCCGGGCCAGGCCGTGCGGGGCCAGGTGCGCGGCGACGGCCTCGACCAGGGCGGTGCCCAGGCCCTTGCCGCGGTCGTCGCGGCAGACGTAGACGTCGCAGAGCCAGGCGAACGTGACGTAGTCGGTGACGACCCGGGCGTAGGCCGCCTGGCGTCCCGAACTCCGTTCGTACAGGCCGAAGTTGAGGGATCCGGCCAGCGCACGGTCGTGGTGTTCGCGGGTGCGGCCCAGGGCCCAGTAGGTGTCGGTGGCCAGCCAGTGGTGGACCAGGGCGGAGTCGAGGCGGTCCGGGTCGGTGGAGATCTCGTAGCCGTCGAGGGCGCGCGCGTTCATGCCGGGAGGGTGGCAGACGGCGCGGGCCGGAGTCGAACGCGTTCCCGGTCCGCGCCGCCGGGCCGGCTCACGCCACCGGGACGCCGAGGGTGTCGCAGGCGGTGCGCAGCCGGCGGACGCCCTCGGCGAGTTCACCGGCGCCGGCCGCCCCGGCGAAGCTCAGCCGCAGGTGGGGGGCGGGCGGTTCGGCGGCGAAGTAGGGGCGGCCGGCCGCCACCGCCACACCGGCCCGCAGCGCGGCACCGGTCAGCGCCGCCTCGTCGGTGCCGTCCGGCAGCCGCAGCCAGAGGTAGCAGCCGCCGCGGGCGGGCCGGGCGGCGCCCGCCGCGGCGAGCGCGGGCAGTTCGCGCGCCAGGGCGCCGAGCAGGGCCTGCCGGCGCTCCGCCAGGTCCGCGGCGACCTGCCGGAGGTGGCGGGGCCAGGCGGGCGCGCCGACGAGTTCCAGCGCGGCCTCCTGGAGCGGGCCGGGGACGAAGAAGCTGTCGACGACCTGGATGGCGCGGAGCCGGTCGAGCACCGGGCCGCGGGCCGCCAGCGCGCCCACCCGCAGACCGGGCGAGGTCACCTTGGTCAGCGAGCGCAGGTGCACCACGGTGCCGTCCGGGTCGTCGGCGATCAGGGTGGGCGGCGGCGGGGGCGCGTCGGCGTGGCCCAGCTGCCGGGCGAAGTCGTCCTCGACCACGAACGCGCCGGCCGCCCGGGCCACCTTCAGCACCTCCCGGCGCCGCTGGGCGGCCAGCACCGCGCCGGTGGGGTTCTGGAACAGCGGCTGGCCGACGAACAGCCGGGCGCCGCTGGCCCGGAAGGCGTCGGCGAGCAGATCGGTGCGGACCCCGTCGGCGTCCACCGGCACCGGGACCGGCCGCAGCCCCGAGGCGCGGGCGACGGCCAGCAGGCCTGGGTAGGTCGGCGATTCGACGAGGACCGGGGCGCCGGGCGGGGCGAGCGCGCGCAGGGTGGTGTTCAGGGCGCTCTGGCCGCCGGCGGTGATCAGTACGTCGCTGGGGGCGAGCGCGCCGCCGGGGCCGCCGATCTCGCGGGCGAACCAGGACCGCAGCGCGGGCACCCCGTCGACCGGCGGGCGGCCCCAGGCGCCGGGCCGCCGGCCGGCCCGGGCCAGCGCGGCGGCCAGGGCGCGTTCGGGCTGGAGGGTGCCGTGGAGGTAGCCGCCGTTGAGTTCGATGACGCCGGTGGCGGGGGCGGTGAGGGTGGCGAGCACTCCGGTGGCGTCCACGCTGCGCGGCACCTGGTCGCCGGCCGCCTCGGCGCTGAGCGCGATCTCCTGCCAGGAGGTGTCGGCCGGGCGCGGTGCGCTGCGCTGCGGTTCGGCGCGGAACGCCCCGGCGCCGGGGCGGGTGACGACGAGCCCTTCGGCGGCGAGGGCGGCCAGCGCCCGGGAGACGGTGACCGGGCTGACCCGGTGCCGTTCGATCAGGGCGCGACTCGATGGCAGCTTCTCACCAGGAGAGTAGCGCTCCAGCTCCTCCCGCAGGATGGCGGCCAGCTCAGCACCACTGCTACGCTCATGCATGAGTACAGACAATAGCGCTACTGGCCCGAGTTCGATAGCGGTCACCGCACCGCAGACCCCGGAGGCACCGCAGGCCGCCGGGGCACCGCAGGCCGCGGCGCCCGCGGCCCGGCCGGCCGGGTACGGCGTGCTGCTCGCCGTCCTGGGCGTCGCGTCCTTCTCGCTGACCTTCCCCGGCACGGCCTGGGCGCTGACCGGTATGGGCCCCTGGACGGTGGTGATGCTGCGCAGCGTGCTGGCCGCGGCACTGGCCGGCGGGTGCCTGGCGGCCAGCCGGGCGCGGCTGCCCGACCGCCGCGACTGGCCCGGTATCGCGGTCGTCGCCGGCGGGGTGGTGCTCGGCTTCCCGCTGCTGACCACGCTGGCACTGAAGACCTCCTCCACCTCGCACGCCGCCGTGGTCATCGGTTTGCTGCCGCTGGCCACCGCCGCCGGCTCGGCGCTGCGCACCGGGTCCCGGCCCTCCCGGGCGTTCTGGATCGCCGCGCTGGCCGGTGCCGCGGCCGTCCTGGCCTTCGCGGTCCAGCAGAGCGGCGGGGCGCCGAACCTCGGCGACCTCTACCTCTTCGGCGCGCTGCTGGTGTGCGCGGCCGGCTACACCGAGGGCGGCCGGCTGGCCCGCCACATGCCGGGCTGGCACGTCATCGGCTGGGCGCTGCTGCTGGCGCTGCCGGTGACCGTGCCGGGCGCGGTGTGGGCGCTGGCCGCCGAGCCGCTGCACGTCACCGGCCGGGCGGTGGCCGGGCTGCTGTGGCTGGCGGCCGGTTCGACGTTCGCGGGCATGGTGGTCTGGTACCGCGGCATGGCCGTCATCGGCGTCTCCCGCGCCAGCCAGATCCAGCTGGCCCAGCCGCTGCTGACGCTGGTCTGGTCGGTGGTACTGCTCGGCGAGCACCTGCCGCCGGCCGCCCCGCTGACCGCGCTGGCGGTCCTGGCCTGCATCGTGGTCACCCAGCGGGCCCGCAGCTGAGCCCTCGGCCGGACCGGGGGCCTCGGGCGCGGGCCCGGGCCGCGGCCTGGGGGGACGCCCTCGGAGCCCCGCCGTCCGCCCGGCCCGGCCCGGCTCGCCGGGCGCGGGCCCGGCCCCCGGACCTAGACTGGCCAGCGATGGCAGGTAGTGCCGTCCGGGCCGTTCCCGGCCCGCAATCCGTTGGCCGTCCCCCCGCCCGGCCGCCGTGCGCGCCGGGCGCTCCGGTCGGCGGCCACCCCAGGCGGGAGGAGCCCAGATGCACGCGAAGACGGGCGACCGGCTGCTGGTGCACGGCAGGACCGTCGGCCATGGCGACCACGTCGTCGAGATCGTGGAAGTGCTGGGGACGAACGGCGAACCGCCCTTCCGCGTCCGCGCCGAGGACGGCCACGAAACGATCATGTGGCCCGGCCCGGACTGCGTCGTCCAGCACGCCCGGAGCACCGAACCCCACACCATCCGCTAGCGCGTCCGGCGGCGGTGGCGGATCCCGCGTCCGCCACCGCCGCCGTGCGCGGGGTCACGGCCGGGCCGCGGCCCCGTAGTGGTCCTCGGCGGCCCGCCGCAGCGCGCCCAGCGGGTCGCGCACCACGTCCTTGGCCGAGAAGTACACGTGCCCGCCGACCTCCGGGTGGCGGCGGGCGAAGGCCAGGTGGCGGGAGAGTTCGGCCGGGTCCCGCCAGGCCGCCGGCTGCGCCGTCCGGCCCGCCTTGTAGAGCGCCTCGCCGATGTAGAGCTCCACCCGGGTCCCGGACACGGTGCGGGCCCACCAGGGCACCAGTTCGGCGTAGTCGGCGGCGGTGAAGCCGAGCGGCCAGTAGACCTGCGGCACGATGTAGTCGAGCCAGCCCTCCCGCACCCAGCGCCGGGTGTCGGCGTAGAGGTCGTCGTAGGTCTGCACGCCGGCCTCGGTCCGGGAGCCGCGCGGGTCGGTGCCGCTGTTGCGCCAGACCGCGAACGGGCTGACGCCGAAGCGCACCCGCCGGCCGGTCGCGGCGATCCGCTCGGCCATCTCGCGGACCAGCCGGTCGGTGTTGTCCCGCCGCCAGTCCGCGCGGCGGTCGAAGCCGCCGCCGTACGCCTCGAACGCCGCGTCGTCGCGGAAGGTCTGGCCGGCGGCCGGGTACGGGTAGAAGTAGTCGTCGAAGTGCACCCCGTCGACGGGGTAGCGGTGCACCGCGTCCATCATCGCGTCCTGCACGAAGCGCCGGACCTCCGGCAGTCCGGGGTTGTAGTAGAGCTTGCCGCCGTAGGGCACCACCCAGGACGGGTGGCGGCGGGCCGGGTGGCCGGCGGAGAGCCGGCCGGGGTCGGCGTGGTTGGCGACCCGGTACGGGTTGAACCACGCGTGCAGTTCCAGGCCGCGCCGGTGCGCCTCGCGGACCGCGAAGTCCAGCGGGTCCCAGCCCGGGTCGCGGCCCTGGGTGCCGGTGAGGTACTGCGCCCACGGCTCGTACGGTGACGGCCACAGCGCGTCCGCGCTCGGCCGGGCCTGGAAGAAGACCGTGTTCAGCCGCCGCCGGACCGCGGTGTCCAGCAGGCGGGTCAGCTCCTGGCGCTGGACGTCCGGCTCCAGCCCGGGCCGGGACGGCCAGTCCAGGTTGGCCACCGTCGCCAGCCACATCCCGCGCATCTCCCGGCGGGGGGCGCCCCGGCCGGGTCCGGCACCCGCGCCCAGCAGCCAGGAGGCCGCCCCCACCGCCGCCGCGGCGAACCCGCGGCGTGTGATCCCTCGCATCAAAAAGCCCCCATCTCGTCCGTTTCGTCCCATCTGGCAGGCTCAGAATGCCCGCCCCGGGGCCGTCCTCCCAGCACCTCGCGGAGTAACGTCGGGGGCGAGGCGGGCGTCGGACCCTTACGGCGTACCGCCGGTCCCGAAGATCAGCGAAAGGCACGAGGTGACGGACTCATTCGCCGACATTGCACGCGTCGGAGTGGTCGGCTGTGGCCAGATGGGCGCCGGCATTGCCGAGGTGTGCGCCCGCGCCGGCCTGGACGTCAAGGTCGCGGAGACCACCGGCGAGGCACTGGAGCTGGGGCGCACCCGGCTGACCAACTCGCTAGAGAAGGCCGCCGAACGCGGCAAGATCACGGTGGCCGAACGCGACGCGACGCTCGGCCGGCTCAGCTTCACCACCGACCTCGGCGAGTTCGCCGACCGCGACCTCGTCATCGAGGCCGTGGTGGAGAACGAGCAGGTGAAGACGGAGATCTTCCAGGTGCTCGACCAGGTGGTGGTCCGCCCGGACGCGATCCTGGCGTCCAACACCTCGTCCATCCCGCTGGTCAAGCTGGCGGTCGCGACCTCCCGCCCCGACCAGGTCATCGGCATCCACTTCTTCAACCCCGCGCCGGTGCAGAAGCTGGTCGAGCTGATCCCCGCACTGACCACCGCCGAGGAGACCCTCAAGCGCGCCGAGGCCCTGACCCAGGACGTCCTGGGCAAGCACGCCATCCGCGCCCAGGACCGCTCCGGCTTCGTGGTCAACGCCCTGCTCATCCCGTACCTGCTCTCCGCGATCCGGATGTTCGAGTCGGGCATGGCCAGCCGCGAGGACATCGACAACGGCATGGAACTGGGCTGCGCCCACCCCATGGGCCCGCTCAAGCTCTCCGACCTGATCGGCCTCGACACCGTCGCCTCGGTCGCCGCCTCCATGTACGAGGAGTACAAGGAGCCGCTGTACGCCGCGCCGCCGCTGCTCGCGCGGATGGTGGACGCGGGGCGACTCGGGCGGAAGAGCGGATCCGGCTTCTACTCGTACTAGGGAGTACGGTGACGTCGCCCACTGGCGCTGTTCCAGGGTGAGTTCACTCGGGCAGCGCCAGCGGCGGCGCTGCGGCCGGGTGGCTTTCGAGGCCCGGTCAGCCCCTCGCCCACGCAGGCGCGCCCGGTCCCCGTGGTCTCCCCAGGGAAACGACCCGGCGAGGCTCATCGACGACCGGAAAACCGGCCCTGACCTGGGGCTTTGCATCTTTCAGGGCTGTCGGGGCCTTTCCCGCTCACTCAGCGAAAAGTCCCGGGAAAATCCCTGGGACAGAGCTGAAAGTCCCTGAAAAATCCCTGGCATGTCCCCGTTGTGGAGCGTCCTGACCTGCGTTCCGAGCACTGCATCGGGCGGGCGATGGACGGCGGCAGCAGTGCGTCCTCTCACCTGAGGACTCCCTCAGGGGCACGATGCCCGGACCGAACTGGCGTCCTTCGAGCGGCCGAGTACCGGTCTGGGGGTGAGGGGCAGGTTCGGAGGGCCTCACGGTGGCTGGCACGTTGTCGCCGGCGACCAAGGGATCAACGAGCGTAGGTGCAGCGGCGGACGAGAGGCGACGGTCGAGGAAATGGCACGGGATGACGACAGTCAGTTGCTGGAGTCGGTGGCGGTACGCCGGCGCAGGATGCGGGACGCCTTGTTGTTCGGTGTGCAGCGGGGGCGTCGCACGGCGGACGAGCGGCTCGGGAAGGTGTTCGCGGGGATCGCCATCACGGCCGTCCTGTGCGCGGGGTGCGTCGGGTGGTCCTTCCTTCAGCACACGCTGGCGAAGCAGAAGGTCGAGCAGGACAAGCAGCAGCACCAGGTGCAGCAGTACGAGCCGTCGACGAAGCCAGCGAAACCCTAGAAGTCCGCAGATGCGGGAATCTTTTGCAGCACTCCCAGACATACGCGGACTGCATCCCGTACCCAGAGGACGGCTCTCTGAAGCGGTGCCGGGGAGGCACATGCAGGACGGGCGTCTGCGGTTGGCCTGAGTGCTCTCAGCGTCGCGATGATAGGTTCACGTAAGTGGTGAGCAGAGCAACGACTTCCCGGGCGCAACTGAGTCGAGTGACCTTGGTCGGCGAGCGGCGCCGGGCTGACATCGTCCTGCTTTCCGACACTCCCATCGGGCAATTGCTTCCCGACATCCTGCAATTGTTGGGCGACCGGCCCGGGTCGGGACCGATGACGCGGCAGTTGATTACGTCTGACGGCTCCGTTCTGCCGCACGACAGCACGCTGGCGTCGGCCGGGATCGTCGACGGTGCCGTGCTCCGGCTCGTCAGGACGCACTCCGCGCCGCCCGCCCCGGTGGTGCACGACGTCACCGACCAGGTGGCTGACGACCTCGACCTCCGGGCGTGGCGCTGGCGGCCGGCCGCGCGCCGGGCCAGCGCGGGCGCGGCGTCGGTCGCCTTCACGGTGATTGCCGCGCTGCTCGCCCGCCGGGAGTTCGCGCTCGACTCCCTCGTCGGTCCTTGCTCGTCCCTCGCGCTCGTACTCCTGGTGGCCGGGGTGCTCGTCGCCAAGATCGGTCAGGGGAACCGTGGACTGACGACCGCGCTCCTGCTCGCCTCCGGCGGACTTGGCGTTCTCACGGCGTGGACGGCCGCTGACGCGTACGCCTGGCCAGGGTCGGCGCGGCTTGCCGGCGTTGCGGGTGTGCTGGTGCTGACGCTCGGGTGCCTTGGTTGCTTCTCGCCGCTGGGCAAAGGTGGGCTCGTGGGCGCCGTGACGGCTGCCGTGGTCGCCGTCGTCTGGGAGGTGGCCGCCGCTGTCCAGGGCGATCCGGCCCGGCTCGGCGCCGTCATGGCCGTGTTCTCCCTGGTGCTGCTCGGCGTGCTGCCGCGGCTTGCGTTGATGGCGTCGGGGCTGACCGCGCTCGACGATCGCCGCTCGGGTGGGGTCTCGGTCAGCCGCCACCAGGTGGGTACCGCGCTGGCGGCGACGCACCGTGGTCTGGTGCTGTCAACGGTCGTCACGGCGGTTTCTGCGGCTGCCGCCGGCTGGTTGCTCACCCTGGCCGAAAGCCCGACCGTGTGGGCCGTGTTGCTGGTGTCGCTCGTCGTGGTGGTGCTCGTGTCGAGGGCGCGTGCCTTCCCGCTGGTCGCCGAGGTGGTGACACTCCTGGTCGCCGCATCGTGTCTCCTCGTGCGCCTTGTGGTGGTGTGGCGGGAGCACGCGGCGGGTGCCGGGCCGCTCGCTGTGCTGGGTGCGGCTGCGGTGCTGCCGCTGGTCGTGTTGGCGGTGCAGGTGCCCGAGCATGTGCAGGTGCGGCTGCGGCGCGTGGCCGACCTGGTCGAATCCGTGGGCATGGTGGGGCTCTTCCCGCTCGCGTTCGGTGTGTTCGGTGTGTACGGGCAGCTGCTCAACCAGTTCTGAGTCGATGTGCAGGCGCTCCGGGCGGGGCAGCGGGGTGGGGTGAAGGGCAGGTATGCCGAACGGAGACAGCTGGCAGGGTGAGGTGCTGCGCGACCTGAGAGGCGGCGCTCAGCGGGGTGCGCAGGGCCCCGGCGGGGGCGCGCACCAGGCGTCCGCGCCCGGTGCGGGCCCGTCCGTACCAGGCTCCCCGACCCCGGCTGCCGTGGGTGGGGGGATGCCCCTGCCGGCCGCCTCCCCGTATCCGGGGCAGGAGCAGCAGGCGGCCCGGCAGGACGGTTGGTCGCAGCAGGGCAACCATCCGTACCGGGAGCAGAAGCAGCAAGCCCCGGCGGCGCACCCCGCGAGTCCCCAACCGGGCGGCGCCTCCGGCTCACTGCCCGTGAGGGACGAGGAACTGGCCGGAGCAGTACGGCGCAAGCCGCGGCACGGCGAGTCCTTCGCCGCGCGGGCCGCACGCGCCCTGCGCCGCACCGTGTCCTCGTCGGCCGCACGCGAGGTCGCCGCGGTCACCCGGACCGCCGGGGTGCTTCAGCAGCCGGTGACGACGGGTCGGCAGATCGCTGTGACGTCCATCCGGGGCGGCTCGGGCAAGACGACCGTCGCCGCGCTGCTCGGTACGACATTCGCGCACTACCGGCAGGATCCGGTCCTCCTGCTGGAGGCGGATCCGGCGCTGGGCTCGTTGCCGCTGCGGCTCGGTGCCCCGTCGCGGCGCTGGACGACGAGCGATATCGCGGACATCGTCACGCCGGACATGACGCTGCTCGACGTCACCGGCTACCTCGTCCAACTCCCCCACAACGCCTGGCTGCTGCCCGCGAGCCTGGGCCAGGTCGGCGCGATGCTGGACAGCCGGGCATACGAGCGGGCCGTGGTGGCGCTGCGGCGGTACTTCGGGGTGATGGTCATCGACTGCGAGACGCTGCCCGCCGAGGTCGCCCGGGTAGCGCTCAACGCCGCCCACGGTCGCGTGCTGGCCACGCCGGCCACGCCGGAGGGCATCTCCAGCACGTATGCGGTGCTCCAGTGGATGCGGGGGCTACCCCGGCACGTGATCGCCGGCACCGTCGTCGTGCTCACCGAGTTGATGCCCCGGTCGGGGATCGACCTCGGCGAGGCCACCGAGAGGCTCAGGTCCACCGGAGTGAGCGTGCAGGTGCTGCCGTATGACCGGCACTTGGCAGCCGGCGGCCGGATACGGACCGAGTTGGTCGCCCACCCGACCAGGCAGGCCGCCGCCCGCATCGCCGCGGACGTCTTCCACCTCTCCCAGCAGCGTCACTGACCAGATGCCGAACCCGACCGTGAACAACGGACGACGAACCGTGAATGACGGACGCCGATGAGTACCCGACTGATCCACCGCCCGGCCAGGACCACCCGGCCCCCGGCCGCCTTTGAGGCACGCGTCATCGAGGCCCCGCCCAACCTCCCCGAGGGGAAGGCGGGCAACATCGCGATGTCGCTGCTGCCCGTCGCCGGGGTCATGTCGTCGGTGGTGATGATGACGGTCGTGCGCAACAGCCAGTTCGCCGTGCTGGGCGCGATCATCCTCGTCGTCACGGTCATCGGGTCCGTCGCGCTCGTCTTCTCCCAGCGGGGCAAGGCCCAGCGCATCCGACGCACCCAGCGCGAGGCATACCTCGTGTACCTGGAGGACCTGCGCGAGGAGCTCTCCTCCGAGGAACGCCGGCGTGCCGAACGCGCCGGGGTCCTCAACCCGCCGCCGGCCGCCCTCTATGACATCGTGCGGGATCCGGCGCGGCTGTGGGAGCGCCGCCGCACCGACGGCGACTTCCTGCACGTGCGGGTGGGCACCGGTGAGATGCCCGTGCGGGACTTGAAGATCGCTCAGCAGGGTTCGTCGGTCCTTACCCCGCCGGACCGTTTCATGCTCAACGAGGCGTCGGCGCTGATAGCCCGCTTCCGCACCGGCACCGGGCTCCCCCTGACCGTCCCGCTGGACCGCGTCGGCAACGTCAGCATCATCGGCCCCCGCCCTGACTGCCTGCGCATCGCGCGTGCCCTGCTCCTCCAGGCCGCGGCCCTGCACGCCCCGGATGACGTCGCGATGGCGCTCGCCGTGCCCGGGGATCGGCTCGCCGACTGGGAGTGGGCCAAGTGGCTGCCGCATCTGCTCGACGCCGAGCAGTTCGACGGCCCGGTCGCCGCCCGCCGCATCGCCCCCTCCACCCTCCAGCTCGCCCGGCAGCTCGGCCCAGAACTGGGTCGCCGGGCCTCCTACGCGGCCGAGGTGCGCCGTGGTCTGTCCGGCGGCGATGCCCTGGCGATGACGTCCCGGCTGGTGGTCGTCGCTGACGGCCACGGCGAGGACGCCGTCGACCTGCCGCGTCCCGACGAGGCGGTCGGCCTGCGGGAAATGGGTGTCACCGTCGTGCATCTGGTGGAACAGCGGGTCCAGGAGCCGGGGCAGGTGAGCGTCCGGATCACCGTCGACGACGATCAGGTCCTCATCGAGGACCTGCGGGAGCGGGAGCCGGTCACCGCCCATGGCACCGTGGACGAGGTGAGCATTCCGTTTGCCGAGGGGCTGGCCCGGATGCTGGCGCCGCTGCGTCTGTCCGCCGAGTCCCTCGCCGATGCCCCGCTGACCGGGCCGGTGGACTTCGCCGGCCTCCTCGGCATCGACGACGTAGCGCACCTTGACGTCTCTCGCCTGTGGGCACCACGCGGCGAACGCGCCTTCCTCCGCGTACCCATCGGCCTCAACGACGCCCGCGAGCCGGTGCTGCTGGACCTGAAGGAGTCCTCCGAGCTGGGCATGGGCCCGCACGGCCTGTGTGTCGGCGCCACCGGCTCCGGCAAGTCCGAACTCCTGCGCACCCTCGTCCTCGCCCTCGTCGCCACCCACCCTCCCGAGGACCTCTCCCTCGTCCTGGTCGACTACAAGGGCGGCGCCACCTTCGCGCCGTTCGCCGGCCTGCCGCACGTCGCCGGCGTCATCACCAACCTGGAGAACCAGGCGGGCCTGGTCGAACGCGTCCACGCCTCCCTCGCCGGCGAGGTCAAGCGCCGTCAGCAGGTCCTCAAGGACGCCGGCAACATCTCCGGCATCGGCCACTACACCGCGCTGCGCACCAGCAGTCGGCCCGACCTGGAGGCGCTGCCCCATCTCTTCGTCGTCATCGACGAATTCGGTGAACTGCTCACCGCCAAGCCGGACTTCATCGACCTGTTCCTGTCCATCGGCCGCATCGGCCGCTCCATCGGCGTGCACCTGCTGCTGTCCAGCCAGCGCATCGAAGGCGGCCAGCTCAAGGGGCTGGACACCTACCTCTCGTACCGGCTCGGCCTGCGGACGTTCTCCGCGGACGAGTCCCGCACGGTCCTGGACACCACGGACGCCTTCCACCTGCCGCCGCTGCCCGGCTTCGGCTACCTCAAGGTCGACACCAGCCACTACGACCGCTTCAAGGCAAGCTACGTCTCCGGCCCCTACCGCGGTCCCGTACAGCGCGACGAGGAGGAGGACAGCGGACCCCTCGCCCTCCCCTACGACACCTTCAACTCCACTGCCGCCACCGGAGTTTCGGAGGGGGAGGAACAGATGGCGCGGCGGCGCGAGACGGGGCCGACCGAACTGGGCGTCATCGTCGAGCAGCTGGCGAACGCCGCCGGCCCGGTGCGCCGCATCTGGCTGCCCCCGCTCCCCGAGGCCATCACCCTGGACACCGTCGCCGGACCGCTGGAGGTCAGTGCCCGCGGTACGCAGGTGGCGGGGCGCCGCGGGCCGCTCGACGTCCCGCTCGGGCTCCTCGACGACCCCACCCGGCAGTGGCAGGGCCCGTGGTACCTGGACCTCACGGTGGCCGGCGGTCACGCCGCCGTCATCGGCGGCCCTCAGTCCGGCAAGACCACGCTCCTGCGCACCCTCGTCCTCTCGCTCGCGCTGACCCACACCCCACGCGAGGTCGGCATCTACGGTCTTGACCTGGTCGGCGGCGGCCTGCCGGCGCTGTCGGGCCTGCCGCACGTCGGTGGCATCGCGGGCCGCGCCGACCGTGAGCGCGCGGCCCGGACAGTCGAAGAGGTACGAGCCATGCTCGCGGCCCGGGAGGACCTCTTCCGCGAGCACGGCATCGACTCCGTCGAGCAGTTGCGCGCCCTGCATGCAGCAGGCCGGCTGCCACGGCTCACGTCGGCCGAGATCATCCTCGTCATCGACGGTTTCGGCGCGCTGCGCGACGACTTCGAGGAGCTGGACGACGCCGTCGCCGACCTCCTCAAGCGTGGCGGTGGTTACGGCATCCACGTGGTGGCGGGCATGCTCCGCTGGAACGACGCCCGCATCGCCGTCCAGTCCAACTTCGGCACCCGCATCGAACTGCGGCTGAACGACCCCGGCGAGTCCTGCATCGACCACAAGCTCGCCGCGACGCTTTCCCCCGACGAGCCCGGCCGTGTGCTCACCGACGGCAAACTCTTCGCACAGGTCGCGCTTCCCCGTACCGACGGACGCACCGATGCCGCGGACGTGGGTACCGTCCTGGAGCGATCGGCCCGGACGATCCGGGCCACCTGGAGCGGTGAGGTCGCCCAGCCGGTGCGGGTGCTGCCGCACAAGCTGGAGCCCCATCTCCTGCCGGGTCCCGCCACCGAACCCCGGCGGGTGCCGATCGGCCTCGACCAAGCGGCGCTCCAGCCCGTTGTGCTCGACCTGTTCCGGCATGACCAGCACCTGCTGATCCTGGGTGACAGCGAATGCGGCAAGACGAACCTGCTCAAAACCATCGCCGCGGGCCTCATCGAGCGGTACGGCGAGGACGAGCTGGTCTTCGCCCTCATGGACCCCAGGCGCAGTCTGCGCGGCGCGGTCCCTGAGGAGTTCAACGGCGGCTACGCCTACAACGCCAAGCTGTGCGCGGGCCTTGCTCACGGTATCGCCGACGTCCTGGGCAAACGGCTGCCCGATGACAGTGCGCGGCTGGAGGACCTGGAACCCGGCAACTGGGGCGGCGGTCCGCGGATCGTGGTCCTCGTCGACGACTACGACGTCCTCACCACCGCCGGCCAGGAACCCCTCGCCCCGTTCCTGCCGTTCATCCCCTCGGCGGCCGACATCGGCCTGCACTTCGTCCTCACCCGCCGCGTCGCAGGAGCCTCCCGCGGCCTCTACGAACCCCTCGTACAGGCCCTGCGCGAATCGGGATCCGCCGCCCTCGTCATGTCCGGCGACCGCGGCGAGGGACAGCTGTTCCCCGGCGTGTACGCGTCCCGGCAACCGGCCGGCCGCGGCATCCTCATCCGCAGGGGCCACCCCAACCGGTTGATCCAGACCGTGCACTCCGGCGCCTGACTCCCGGACGTGCCCGTGCACGCGCACCACCCGGGACCTACGGCACCGGTGCCCCGAACAACGCAAAGGACCAGACGACCCATGACCAAGGACGTCATCGCCCTCACCCAACGGATGCCCGACCCGTGGGCCATGCTTGCGGGCCTCCTCTCCGGAGGCCCGGACAAGCTGGTCGACACGGCCGGCGAGGGCGCCGTGGTGCGGCTGTGCGACGGTGAGGGCCGGCCGCTGGTCTCCGTCGAGGCACCGCTGTTCGTACAGGTCCCCGGGGAGGCTGAGCGGCTGCTGGGGGCCACCCCGCCGCCGGTTCCGTACTGGTGGACCGAGGCCCGCGCCACCACCGGCGTCGAAGAGGCCGAGCGCCTCGCCGGCACCTGCGCGGCCCGACTGGCCGCCCTGGCCGACGGCTCCGCCTGGCCACCGGAAGCCACCCGGTCCCTGGCCGTGGTCGAGACCGACGGCCTGAGCGTCGCGCCCGAACCGGCCGCCGCTCACCCTGCCGTCGATGTCCTCACCGACAAGGTCGCCGTCGTCATCCAGGACCGGCCTGTGGTCGCCATGACCGCCTGGCTCTCCGACGCCTTCCGCGCCGCCGCCACCGCCGAGCTCGGCCTCCAGGTCGTCACCCCACCAGGCGCGACGCTCTCCCCGGCCGTCCGCGAGAGCCTCAGCACCTGGCCCTGCCGCTGGGTGGTACGCGACGAACGGGGCGGCTACTACGACGGGCTGACCGGCGCCGTACTGCGCTGGCACGACGGCATGTTCGCCCCCGTACCGTCGCCCGACGCAACCGCTGACGACCCGCGCACCCCGGTGGCCGCCACCTATCAGGACGTCACACCCGCCGCCGGGCGCCAGCTGGCCGTGACCTTCCGCACCGTCCACCCCGCCGACGAACACCTGGTGCTCGGCGGCGCGCTGGAGTCGATATGGCGCGAACTCACCGGCCGGCCCCCGGCCGGCTGGGGAACCGCCGAACCCGCCAACCTCCCCTGGTCACCGCGACAGCTCACCGACCTCGCCCGCGACCGGGCGCCGGAGCCGACCTGGGTCGTGGTGGTCGGCAACCCGGAGCGGCCGGGCCTTGCCACGGTGCGGATCAGCCGCACGAAAGCGGGCGTGGAGGAAGACGTCACGCTGATGTTCGGCTACGGCCCCGACGAGGCCCCGCCGATAGACGCCCTGCCCAGGGCCGCGGAGCTGCTCGCCACCCGCCACCGCCTCCAGTCGATGCTCATCCAGCTCCGCAAAGCCCGCCGCGACTTGGCCGTGCCGCCCCGCTTCGAGGGCCCCGGTGTCCCACTGGCCTTCGTGCTCGGCGCAGAGGAAGTCAGCGGGATACCCGACGACCGCGCCCGAAAGACCCCGCTGACCGAGGCGCCCGCCCCGCTCGGACCGCAGACCCGCCCTGCGCTGTACTACCCCTTCCAGGGAGACCCGTCGGACCTGTCGGTCTGGCAGGACTTCGAGCGCCTGATGCGGCATCTGAAAGGCGCGTGAGCGCACCTGCACCGAGTGGACGGGCGCGTCCCGCTCATCGTCGAACGCACTGCGGCGCCGGGTCGGCGGACAGCGGTTCTGAGCCGTTGTCACACCCTGGTCATAGCATGGGGATGGCGGATTGCTCCGGTGATGCGCAGTTGATAGGCATGACGTGCAAACGGTCATCCAGTCCAGTGGGGGGAGCTCAATGAAGTTCGACATGGGGGCGCAGACGCTCTCGACGCTGAGGTCGCAGTCGCAGGGGTCGAGCACGGAGCTGGGGACGTTGATCCACCAGCTCATCCAGGCGGCCCAGCCGTTGGAGGGGAAGTTCAACGGCGCGGGCAAGGCGGCCTTCGACTCCTTCAAGGCGCACGCGGACGAGATCACAGCGGAGCTGAACGGCGCGCTGGCCGCGATCATCGGGGGCCAGTCGGGCATGGAATCGGCCTTCAGCACCGGCGTCCAGGAGCAGGCCGACAACGCCCGGTCGCAGATGGCGGCGGCCAACTTCGACGCGGCCCGCTTCTCGGGCCGCTGACGCCCGACCGCGACAGACGTACTACGACCAGGTTTCCACGGGGAGGATTGTGATGGCTGCCGGCATGGACCGCCGCTCGTACGACTCGGGCGCATCAGCGGAGGCACAGGGCAACATCCAGGCGGTGATCGGCCGCCTGGAGCAGGTGATCGCGGCACGTGACGCTCAGGTCAAGCAGGCGATGGCGGATTTCACCGCGGACGGTGTCGCCGAGGAGTACCACGGCAAGGAACTGCGCTGGAACCGCGCCTCGCAGGAGGTCAAGAACATCATCCACCTGCTCAAGACCACGCTGGAGAAGAACGACGCCACCGCGCACCAGACGCTCGCCCGCGCGAAGTCCGCGGTCGACAACATCGGCTGAACCACCCGGCGCAGCAGCGGCAGGAGCGGTCCTCCGCGGTGCGCCGACGGATTACCGACCGCAGGAAGCGGCGGAGCCACGGGGGATGTGGCGGCGGTGAAAGCGCAGCAGAGAGGAATGCGGACGTTTCATGGCGTCGTGGGACATTCAGCCGCAGGGAGTCCAGGGTCAGTTGAAGATCGTCGGCACCCGCGCCGAAGATCTGGGGGACGCCCTGAGCACCCTGCTCGCGGACCTGCGAGAGGCAGCTGGGGCAGCGGGTACGGCTGTGCCGGGCTCACAGGCGGCCGCGCTGCCGCACGGGCCCGTGATGCCGGGGCCCGCTCTGAAGGGGCCGACGGGCGCAGCGGTGCTGTCGCAGACGTCGACGGGTCCGGTCGGCGCCGCGCTGGCCGAGTACGCGGCGGCCCGTAAGAGCGACCTCAAGGCGATGGCCGATCGCTGCCAGGCCGCCGTCCTGGGCGCGGCCAAAGCCACCAACGAGTACGTCCAAGGCGACCTGGAAGCTGCCCAGAACGCCCAGCGCGCCGCCCGCGCGGTGCGCCTGGACGCCTTCAAGGACTTCGGGGGGAAGCAGAGATGAGCGACGGCGCACCGGTCGACCCGTCCGAGGTACCGGTCTTCACCGGCGACCTGGACCTACTCGAAGCCAAGGTGAAGTCGCTCTCGAACGGCGGCTCCAAGGTCGCGACCGCCGGCTCGGACGTCCACAAGTCCTTCGGCGGCCTGTCCGCCTACTACAAGGCGCCCGAGGCGGAGCAACTGTTCGGCGTCACCAAGCCCGTGGCGGACAAGGCCCGCGAGGTCGGCCACGACGCGCGTGTCATCGCCGGCGCCCTGGGCACCTACGCCAGCGAGATCCGCCCGCTGGTCAAGCAGCTCCAGCAACTCAAACAGGACGCCGCCGCCTTCCGCCACAAAGTCGACTCCAGCGACGACGACTGGCGCGAAGACAGTGACCTGACCGACGAGAACCTGGCGCGCCGCAACAAGATCGCCGAGGTGTGGGCCGCGTTCCAGGCGGCCGAACGCGACTGTCACGCCAAGATCGTCGGCCTGGTCGGCGGCAAAGCCCTCCACGCCATCGACGCCTCCCACAAGAACGGCTACGGCTACGACGCCGAAACCCTCAAGCAGTCCCGCAGCCTGCCCTGGGGCGACGCGGTCGAGGAATCCGTCCCCTGGTGGAAGGTCTGGGACCACGCCTACGACTTCGGCAAGGGCGTCATCATCGACGGCGCATGGGGCGGCATCAAGGGCCTGCTGACCCTGTTCGGCTGGGAGGGCTCGGAGGCCGCAGGACAGGCATGGCTCGGCCTGGCCAAGCTCACCACCACAACTTCGCTCATCCTGGCCATGCCCGGCTTGGCCGCCCCCTACTTGATGACACCGGGGCGCATGCTCCCCTCCTGGTTCCGCGATTCCCGTACCGCGATGCTGGAGACCGGCAAGGCATTCGTGGCCTGGGACCAGTGGGAATCCAACGGCTCCCGTGCCGCCGGCGCGGTCACCTTCAACGCCATCACCGCGATCATCACCCGTGGCGGAGGCGCCGCCGTGGAGGGCGCGACAAAGGCCGGCGTGGCGGTCAGGGCCGTGTCGGTAGCCGGGAAAGTGGGCGAGGTCATCGACCCGATGACCTACGTCTTCAAGGGCGCGGGCACCGGCATCTCCAAGATCGGCGACGTGATGGCCCACCTCAAGAACGCCGGCCACTTCCAGGTCCCGAAGATTTCCGAGGGCGTCTACAGCCTGCCCGAAGGCGCCACCAAGCTGCCGGACGGCACGATCCAGCTGCCCAAGGACGCCGCCATCCCGGAAGGGGCGAACAAACTCTCCGGCAGCAGGGTCAAACTGCCCGAAGGAACGGTTGAACTCCCGCCAAATACGGTGAAGGACCCGGCCACCGGGCGGTACATGAGCGGCAGAGGCGACCTCTACAACGAGGATGGCAGCCTCTTCCAGCGCGCCGAAGACGCCCCGAAGGGACAGACCACCACACCTACCACGGGCGCGGACAACCCACGGACCGAGAGCCCAGTCCGACAGGAACAGCCAGTCCTGGTCGGGGTCGGCGGACGCAGCGACGACGTCACACGCGTCGGCTCTGACATCTCTGATCCGGTGAGTGCCGCAGACGACGTCCCGGTCGGCCGCACCGACACGGCTCCGGGCGGCACCTTGAGCCACACTCCTGCCGGCCACGCAGCTGACCGCATGGTCACCAACGAGCTGGACAACGCCTCCCGCGGTGGCCGAGGTGACGCACCGCACACGGACGGTAGTCACCCGGACAGCCCGTCAACTGCCGACCATAGCCACAACCCTAGTCATTCGGACGGGCCGTCGGCAGGCGGCTCTCACGCCGACGGGCCCGGCGCGGGCGGCAGCCACCACGAGCCCCCGTCGGCAGGTGGAATCCATCCGGGCAGCCCGGAGGAGTCGGCCCGCGGCGCGGAGAACGCGGCACACCGAGCGGAGTACGAAGCTGCCCGCGAGAAGCCTGCCGACGAGCGGACACCCGCAGAACGGGCGGCCATCACCCGTGAGCACGTCCGGCTGGCCAACGAGGACCCGGTCTGGCGCGCAAAGCACTACGACAAGTGGGGGCTTGGCAAACGGAACAATGGCGAGGCATTGGTCGACGGCCAGCTTCTGCCGAAGCTGGCCGAGAAACCGGGCGGCGGATGGATGGCCGCCGATGACCTGCCCTACGCGAACTCCGAGAAGTACCACCTGGACGACCTCGTACGGGGCCGGGATACGGTCGGCCACCAAGGCCACCTCAACCACCTCGACGACGTTTCGGCCAAGCGCGTAGCAGGCATGGACCTGAAGAGCGCTGAAAAGGCTTACGAGAACAACCCGACCCATGAGACCGCTCAGGCACTCGCCGACGCGCAGGATCACTTCAACAAGACGGTCGGCGAGGGTGTCTCCAACAACACCAAGCTCGGCGAAGCCCTCGGCGAGGAGGCCGCACGCTGCCACATGCTCCTGCAGAAGGAGTTCGAAGGGGCCCACGAGATCACCGACCTTCCCGAGACGCCCAACGGCTCGAAGAGGTTCGACCAGCTCTGGCGTGACAAGGACGGTAACCTCATCATCGTCGAGGCGAAGGGCCCGAACGCGCGACTGGACTGGCGCAAGGGCAACGGTGCGCTCGACCGGGGCACCATGGTGAAGCAGGGAACCCTCGAGTATGTCCGCACCATTTGCGCCGATATGGAGCAGCGCGCCCTTGTGTCGCCGAAAGACGCGCAATACGCCAAGGAGATCAGAGCGGCCATCGAGAACAAGACCCTGCGCTACGTTCTCGTCCAGGCCACCGAAAACACCGGAAGCTATGCTGGCGCAGAGCTCAAATACCTCAAGATCTTCTAAGGAGAAAACGCGTTGGTCTCGAGCATCCCCCGCCACCCCTTTCCCACAGGGAACGCGGAAGACGGCCTCGCCGTGCTCCAGGAGAACGCGCAGGAACTGATCGACGGTCTGGAGGCGGGCACCGCTAATCTGGGCGATGCTCTGGGCACCACGCTCACCCTGGCCGAGGCACACTGCTTGTTGGACCCACGGGCCGCGATCTTCCCGACGTGGGACGCCTGGGTGAACGCGATGCAGGTCGGCTCCGCCTTGTTCGCCGCCGCGACCACGACCGATGAGCACGTGCAGTGCCGCATCGCTCACAAGGACCGCACGCTCTCGGCCACGGGCCCGCAGTGGTACGTACACCCGGGATCCTGGCTTAGTGCCTTCTACCTGGCGGTGGTGTGCCGGGAGAAGGACAGGATCACAGCCCTGTGCCAGGTACCCCTGTCCCTGCTGCGGGAGAACGGCTCACGCTTCGGGGAGTACGACTACGCCTGGATCGAAACCCTCCAGACCTATTGGCTCGGAGGCCAGGACCTCGTCCCGAAGCTGGTGGCCGCGGTCGACGCCACCGACCCGGAAGCAGTCGACGATCCTGAAACGGTAGGCAAGCTGCTGTATCCCCCGATGGAGATGTTTCACCGATTCATCCGCAAGGACCAGGACGGCTTCAACAAGGCGCTGGCCAACGCCCTACAGTGGCATAAGCAGTACTGGAGCGAGGAGGAGCGAGCCTTCGAGATCTCGGGCCTCGTCGCCCTCGCCCCGCTCGCCATGGCCTGCATCGCCCACGACGCTGGCATGCCCATCGAGATCGAGTCCGAGTACCTGCCCGCCGTCCTCATCAAGCGCAACTGGTGCGGAGAGTTCCCCACATAGCAGCCACCCCATCTGCCGCACCGACATTCCACCGCGAGATATCCGATGGGCCGTACTGGCCCATTGGACAGGTGCTAGATGACGGGCCGTCATAGCCCAGAGAACTGGGAAAACAGCCGTTTTGGCTGCCCACTGCGGAATAGTCAGAGTCCCCCGTTGATTGGTCTTCTTGCAGAGATCACGGGAGGGGGACGCTGGTGGCCGAGCTGATGTTGTTCCGACGCGACGAGAACGGGCGGGATGTCGAGCTGCCCGGCTCGACGGTGGCGCTGGAGGTGGAGCTGCAGCGGCGGGTCGAGGCCGGCCTGGAGCAGATGCTCGGCATCCGGTTCCTAGCATCGGAGTACCCAACCGGTCCGTGGCACCGGGGCCGGATCGACACCCTGGGGCTGGATGAGAACGGCAGCCCGGTGGTGATCGAGTACAAGAAGGGCTCCGACAGCGGGGTGCTGTCGCAGGCCGTCTCCTATCTGTCCTGGCTGGACTCGGCGCGCCACGAGGTCGAGGCACTCGTCCGGAGGGTGCTCGGCGCGGAGGCCGCGGAGACCATCGACTGGCGCCGCCCGCGGATGGTCTGCATCGCGGCGGGCTTCTCCCACCACGACCGCGTGGCCGTGCAGCGGCTGCCCGAACGGATCGACCTGGTGCGCTACCGCGTTTTCGAGGGTGGCCTGCTGAGCCTGCTGCTCGTGCACTCCTCGCCCGGTTCGGCCAACGCTGCTTCGTCTCGGCGGAGCAGGGAGCGCGCCACGGCGACCGCCGACGTGCCGGCGGCCCCGGCGGCTTCCGCGCCGACCGACCCTGGTGGTCTCGTCCCTGAGTGCCTGCGCGACCTGTACGCGGAGCTGGACGACGCGCTCACGGCGTGGGGCGAGGTCGAGGTGGCCCCGCTCCGGCACTACATCGCCTACCGCCGGCTGGTCAACGTCGCCTCGGTGATCTTCCGTCCGAAGCACGAGGCGATCCTGGTCTACCTCAGACTGGACCCGGGCACCGTCGCGCTGGAGGAGGGCTTCACGCGGGACATGCGCGGCATCGGACATCTCGGGACCGGGGACCTGGAGGTACGTATCGCCTCGGCGGCCGACCTGGAGAAGGCAGCACCGCTGATCCGGCGCGCGTTCGAGGCGGCCTGACGCAAGCGGAAGGGCGGCCGGCGCATCGTTTACTCGATGTGCCGGCCGCCCTTTGGCGTCTGCGGTCCGCGGGCCCCGGGCCCGCTCTCATGGTCACTCCCCCGGTCCGGCGAGGACGAAGTCGTCCTGCGTCAGTTCCGCGCGGAGGCGCTGCTCGGCCACGTCGGCGTAGTGCGAGGACAGCTCGACGCCCACGAAGCGACGGCCCTCGCGGAGGGCCGCGATTCCGGTGGAGCCGCTGCCCGTGAACGGGGCCAGGACGACTCCGCCTTCGGGGCAGATCTGTACGAGCTGCTGCATGATCTCGACCGGCTTCTGCGTGATGTGCACCCGGTCCTTGCGCGGCTGGGAGGCGATGAAGTGGCCGGGCAGGTACAGATCCCGGTCCTTGGCCAGGCTGCCCTTGACGCCCCAGGTGATGAACTCGGCCGACTGCTTGAACCCGCTCTTGCGAGGCCGGCTGGCGGGCTTGATCCACGGAATCGTGCCGCTCCAGGTCCAGCCCGCCATCTGCACGGCGTCGGACGTGGTCGGTTCTTGGCGCCAGTCCGAGAAGACGAGGGCGACCGCGTGCTCGGTGGAGGCCCGGTACGCCTCGGTGAGCAGGGCGGTCAACCAGCTCCGGTAGCTGCGCTGGTCGCGGTTCTCGCCGGGGAAGTTCTGCACGTCGTGTGCGCTGTTGCTGGTGACGTACTTGGCGCGCGCGGTGCGGCCGGTGCGGTCCGCGCTGGTGCGTCCGCCGGAGTTGTACGGCGGATCGGTGATGACGGCGTTGACGCTCTCGTCCGGGAGGGTCTTCAGCACGGTCAGGGCGTCGCCTCGATGCAGCGTGTAGCTCATGTGCGGGGCCTCTTTCAGGACATGGCGGAACTGAACCGCTCCGCACGGCGCTTCAGCAGCGGTCGTTCCGAGCGGGGGTGCGCCGGAGGTTAGCCGCGTTTCCCGGCGGCACCCAACCATCCGAGCGGTGCTCTGCGGTCGGGGCCGGGAGCCGTTTGGTGCGGCCGGAATCCCGGCCTACTGTCTCGCCATGTCACCGGGACAGAGCCTCGCTCCACCCGCGCTGACCTGTACTTATCCGTGTCGGCTCATCCAAAGGAGCAGCACGGCAGGCCCATTGGCCGCTCATTCCCGAAGCCGTGAGGAGACCCGGTGTTCCGCCTGAGATTACGAGCGCGGCTGGCTGCCGCGCGTGACCGGAGACCGGCGCCCAGGAGCTAGCAACTCCTCTGGCCCGGGCCCGCCCGAGAGGCGGATGCACATCGGCGCGGTGCCGACGGCTTTGCACGAGAAGTCGGCACCGCGCCTCCTACGAACCACGAGGAGCCGCTGCGATGCAGCATGCCCTGATACGTCCGCGCCCTGATCCAGCACCGCTATCCGGCCGGCACCTGCGCGTCGGTGAACGGCGGCGGTGATGAAGAAGACCACCGGAGCGGTCGTCGGTCTCTTCGCAACCGGACCGCTGCTGTTGGCCGTTCCGATCCTCGCCATCGGCGCCGGGAATGCTTCGGCCGCCTGCTCGACCGACGGCCCACAGGCCGTGGACACTTCAGCCGTTGCCGCTCAGGTCAAGGCGATCCTGGGCGGTGGCACCAAGGGGACGGTCGCCGTGCCGGGGCTGGACGACCCGGCCGAGCAAGTGCCCAACGCCAAGACGATCCAGGCCACCGGCGTCGCGATGCACATCCCGGCCCGGGGGCAGGTCGTTGCCTTGGCCACCGCACTACAGGAAAGTGGCCTGCGGAACCTCACCTACGGCGACCGGGATTCGCCTTGACTTCGCCACCGACCCCGCCGGAACCGTCACCGACGGCATCGGAGCGTGGATCGCGAAGTCGGCGGGAGAACTGGCCGCCAGCGCGTCGAATCTCGCCGCCAAGGCCGTCAACAACACGACCGCCATCGATCTCAACGCCGGGTGGTTCCGGCACAACTACGAGCTGCTGCTGCCCATCGGGCTCGCCCTGACCGTGGGCACGTTCTGCATCCAGTTGATGTTCGCGGCCTGGCGGAGGGACGAACGCGCTCTGGCCAAGGCCGCGGTCGGCACCATGACCGGCGTCCTCTTCAGCTTCTGCGCCCTCGCCTTCACCACCGTCGCCCTCACTGTGGTCGACGCCTTGTCCGACGGCCTGTTCCAAGCAGCCAACACCTCAGTCGACGACGCGATCCGGCGCGTGGTGAAGGTCAACGAGCTCGGGGCGATGTACGGCCTCGGCTGGGGCGTCCCGGCCCTGGTCGCCCTGGGGTGCGCGCTCGGCGCCTTCCTGTACTGGGGCGTGATGGTCGCCCGCAAGGTCGGCGTGCTGATCATGGTGGCCCTCGCCGTCTTCGCCGGCTCCGGCGGCGGCTGGGAGGTCGCCATGCGATGGCGGCGCGGCTGGATCGAGGCCACCGCCACCCTGGTCGTCTCGAAACTGCTGATGACCGTGGTCTTCCTGATCGGTGTCTCCGCGATGGGCAAGTCCGACGCCCACGACGGCATGGCGGCTCTGTCCGACGCGTTGGCCGGCATCGTCGTAATGGTCCTGGTGCTGCTCTGTCCGTACGCGACGTACAAGTTCGTTCACTGGGCGAGCGACGGTGGCGGCCACGACGACCTGCACCGCACCGGCGTCGCAGGCATGGCGGTCGCCGCGGGGGCCGCGAAGACCGCGGGCAGCCTGGCGATGCAGGCCGGCACCGGCACCCCTGCACCGCAAGGGCCGAGCAAGGTCCCCGGCGCAGACAGTGACGGTGTCGCCTCCGGAATCAACCCGTCCGGCAGCAACCTCACCAAGGAGGGCATCGACGCCGGACCGCCCAAGCCCCAAACACGGTTCCGATACGGCGAAGACCCGAACGCCTCCGGCGACAAGGGCCGAGCCCTGATCCAGCGCACCGGCATCGCGCCGCTCATCACCCGGCCCAGCGACGGCGACACGGAGGGCTCCGAAGCAGGGTCGCTGGGTGGACAGTTCGCCGGCGCGACGACGCCGGGCGGCAGCATGACCCACGCGGGTACCGCGCCGCCTGCCGGCCCTGCTCCCGGCGGAACGAGCGACCCTGCCGCACCGCCTCCGCCATCCAGTGGGCCTTCGGCAATCGGATCTACGACACCGACCAGTTGGGTGTTCCCGAAGCAGCCGCCTTCGGGTTCCTGACCAGCCACAGCCGGGGGCGGGCCGCACCCGCAGCCCGCCCCCCGGCGCCCCATACCCCGCACCGCCCATCGCCGGAAACGGAGCCCCGCCATGACCTCCAGAAGAGCGCTGCGCGCCTCGCCCTCCGCCCGCTCCCACCGTCTGGAATCACCATGTCTGACAAGCACCGGCCCCAAGCGGCCACCGTGAAATTTCCCCACCGCAGCAGGCGCGGCATCCTGCTCGGCCTGACCGCCCCGCAACTGATCGTCGTCAGTCTCACCGGCCTGCTCCTCCTCGCCGTGATCCTCACGCACGGCGTGGTCGGCGCCCTCGAACTCATACCCCTCTGGGCCGTCATCGCCGTCCTGACCTTCGTCCGGTACCGAGGCCGCGCCCTGGCCGACTGGGCTCCGATCGTCATCCGGTACGTCCTGCGCCGGACGCGGGGCCAGCTGATCTGGCTCGCCCGGCCCTCCCGCCGGCCGGTCCGCGAAGGACTCCTGCACCTGCCCGGTACCGCGGCCAGTCTGCGTGTGGTCACCGCCCCCGACCGCCGGTACGGCGCGGTCCACAACCCCCACACCGGTACCCTGACCGCGGTCGTCGAGGTCTCCTCCCGCGCCTACGCGCTGCTCGACCCGGGAACCCAGAACGCCAACGTCAATGGCTGGGGACGCGCACTGGCCGCGCTCACCCGGACCGGCCAGGTCGCCCGCATCCAGGTGATCGAGCGCACCGTCCCGGACTCCGGTGACGCGCTGCGCCGCTACTGGGAGGAGCACGGCCGGCCCGATGCCCCCGTGGCCGGCACGCTCTACAACGAGCTGATCCAGAGCGCGGGCCCGGCCGCGGCGCCGCACGAGGCGTACGTCGCGGTGTCCCTGGACGCCAAGGCCGCACGACGTCTGATCAACCAGGCCGGCGGCGGTCTCACCGGGGCCTTCAGCGTCCTGGCCCAGCTGACCTCGACCTTCGACCAGGCCGCCCGCACCGCGGGGCTCAACCCCACCGGCTGGCTCACATCCCGCGAGATCGCGGCCGTCGTGCGAGCCGCGTACGACCCGAAGGCCCTCGCAACGCTGGACCGTTGGTCCACCGCGGGCCGCCCCGAGGCCCAGCCCGCCGCTGCCGGTCCCGTCGTGGTCGTTGAGAAGTCGGACCACATCGCGACCGACTCCACCGTCCACGCCACGTACTGGGTGGGGAACTGGCCGCGGACCGAGACGTCGGCGGGCTTCCTGCACCAGCTCCTGTTCACCGCCGGGGGCCGGCGCACCCTGTCGCTGTCGTACGAGCCGAAGGGACTGGACGCCGCGCTGCGCGACGTCCAGCGCAAGAAGGCCAGTGTGATCGCCGACGCCGCCGAGCGAGCCCGGCGGGGCCAGGTCGACTCCGAGGCGGACTCGATCGAGTACCAGGACATCAAGTCCCGTGAGCGCCAGCTCATCGCCGGCCACGCGGATGTCGCCCTGACCGGCCTGCTGACCGTCTCGGTCGACTCGGAGGAGGAACTGCGGTCCGCCTGCGCGGTCGTGGAGACCGCGGCCGTCGGCGCCCAGCTCAACCTCCGGCCGCTTACCTGGCAGCAGGCCGAAGCGTTCACCGCCGCCGCCCTGCCGCTCGCCCTCGCCACCTGACTCCGGCCGCCCCTCCCTTTCGAAAGAGCAGCCCATGTCCCGCACCACCAGCCCGACCGCGCAGGACTTCGTGCCCTTCGCCACCGCAGCGCTCGACTTCCACCGCGCGCTCAACATCCCGGGCGGCCCGCTCGTCACCACTCGCGCCGAGCTGGACGCCCTGCACGCCCACCTCGTCTCACTGCACGGCCTGCTCGATGCCCATGCCGTCCGCACCGGGCAGCTCGTCCCGGCTGCGGGAGACCAGCTCCGCGCGGCCCGCACTCGCATCTGGCAGGCCGCCGATCACGTCCACACCGCGTACCACGCGGCACCCCGGCCGCACTCCGGCGAACTGCCCGAGCCCGAGGTATGCCAGGCCGGCCTGCCCGAAGGGGCGCCCGAGCTGACCATCTGCCAGCGCCACCAGCGCGCCGCGCATCTGGTGCGCCGCCGCACCACCCCGGCCGACCTGCACGCGCCGTTCACCGGCCTCGTCCACCGCTGACGAGCTTTCCGTCTGGAGAAACGTTCATGCCCCGCCCCCGCGCCAGCGCCTCCCACCTGTTCGTCCCCCGCAAGGCATCCCGCGCCCAGCAGCGAGCCGCACGTGCCGGCTTCGCCGAGGCCCGCCGCCAAGCCCGCCTCGCCGGAACTTCACCGAAGCACCGCGCCGAGCAGACCCTCGACCCCGAATTGCGGCCGACCTACCCGCCGTCCGGCCGCCCTGGCCCCTCCTCGGCCCGGGGCGGCAAGCTCAGCCTGCCCGCCCACCGCATGACCACGGCCACCGTCAGCGGCGCGGACCCGTTTCTCGCGGAGGGCGGGCTGGGCGCCGAAGGGATCTTCATCGGCCGGGACGTGCACGCCGAAGCGGCGTTCTGCTACGACCCCTTCTCGCTGTACGGCAACGGGCGGATCGAGGGCTTCACCAATCCGAACGCCGTCCTGGCCGCAATCATCGGGATGGGCAAGAGCGCCTTGGCCAAGTCGATAGCCACCCGTGCCATCGCCCACGGCTACCGGGTCTACGTTCCGTGCGACCCCAAGGGAGAATGGACGGCCGTCGCCCAGGCCCTCGGCGGCTACAGCATCGCGCTGGGGCCGGGGCTCCCGGGCCGGCTGAACCCGCTGGACGCTCCGGCCCGGCCCGCCTCGGTGAGCGAGAGCGACTGGACCACCGAGGTGCGAAAGCGACGCCTCCTGCTCCTGGCCGGCCTGGCCCGCACAGTCCTCAAGCGCGATCTCCTGCCGATGGAACACACGGCTCTCGACCTCGCCCTCGACCTGGCCGTCGCCGAGGCCGACGCCGGCGGCACGGTGCCGCTGCTCGGCGACATCGCGCACGCCCTCGGCTCGCCCGAGCGCCTCGACCGGGCCCTCGGTGACCACGCCGGGCGCATGGGGGCCGCCGCACAGGACCTCGCACACGCCCTTCGCCGTCTCGTCCACGGCGACCTGAGCGGCATGTTCGACGCCCCCTCCACGGTGGCCTTCGACCCCACCACCCCGATGCTGTCCATCGACCTCTCCCGTCTCGGCGGCTCCGGTGACGACACCGCGTTGGTCTTGGCCATGACCTGCGCTTCCGCGTGGATGGAGAGCGCACTAGGACTTGTCCGGCCGATCATGTGACTGCTCTGCGTCCGGATCGTTGATGTGG
>NZ_JALMUV010000044.1 GCF_023155275.1 Streptomyces rhizoryzae | reverse complement strand
CGCCCGTCGCCCGTCGCCCGTCGCCCGTCGCCCGTCGCCCGTCGCCCGTCGCCCGTCGCCCGTCGCCCGTCGCCCGTCGCCCGTCGCCCGTCGCCCGTCGCCAAGGGCCGCGCCACCGCCCCCAGTTGGACAAACCCCTCGCGGGCAAGTTTACGAACCCTTTAATCTCCGCGCGTAGATACCGCCGCACCTCGTCTGTTACACCTACCCGGAACACTCCACGACCCCTGCCAAGGAGCCGCGCATGCCCCGTCCCGCCCTCTCCCGACGCGCCCGCCTGGGTGGAGCGGTGGCCGCCGCTCTCGTCGCCGGCAGCACGCTGTTCGCCGCCGGCCAGGCCACCGCCGAGCACGCCGTGCCGCGCACCGACAAGGAGATCCCCAACCTCACGCAGGTCGAGGACAAGATCAAGGCGTACTACGGCGACACGGTGACCGCCGACGGCGAGCACTACGCCTCGCCGCAGAGCAACTACGCCCGCCAGGTCCGCGGCATCGAGGCCAAGGCGCGCACCTACCTGGCCGGCGCGCTGGCCAAGAAGGGCGGGAAGGCCAAGCCCGCCATCGTCCTGGACATGGACGACACGACCCTGCTGACCTACAACTACGAGCTGAAGGTCGGCTTCAACTTCACCCCGAAGTCCCAGGACGACTACCTGGAGCACACCGACATGGCCGCGGTCTTCGGCATGAACGACCTGGTCAACTGGGCGCACTCCAAGGGCGCCGAGGTCTTCTTCCTGACCGGCCGCAAGGAGGCGCAGCGCGACTGGAGCGTGCGCAACCTCAAGAACGTCGGCTACGACGTCCCGCTGGACCGCACCCACGTCTACCTGCGGGACAAGGAGCACCCGCCGGCCTACCTGCCGTGCGGCACGACCTGTTCGACGATCGGCTTCAAGTCGGGCACCCGCAAGCACATCGAGTCGCTCGGCTACCGCGTCGTCGCCAACTTCGGCGACCAGTACAGCGACCTGGAGGGCGGCGCGGCGGCGCGCACCTTCAAGCTGCCGAACCCGATGTACTACCTGCCGTAGGGAGCCAGCGCCGGCCGCGGGCCGGGGCTCCTCCGGTGCGCCGGGGCCGCTCAGCGTCGCTTGGGCAGCGGTACCCGCATCAGGTCCCGGGCGATGGTCAGTTCGCCGGTGAAGCCGGCCGCGCGGGCCTGCCGTTCGAAGTCCGCGGGGTCGGCGTAGCGCTGCGAGAAGTGCGTCAGCACCAGGTGCCGGACCCCGGCCGCGGCGGCCACCCCGGCCGCCTGACCGGCCGTCAGATGGCCGTGCTCCTCGGCCAGGTGGCGGTCGTCGTCGAGGAACGTCGACTCGATCACCAGCATGTCCACGCCCGCCGCGAGCGCGTGCACCCCCTCGCACAGCCGGGTGTCCATGACGAACGCGAAGCTCTGGCCGGGCCGCACCTCGCTGACCTCGTCCAGGGTGACGCCGTCCAGTACGCCCTCCCGCTGGAGGCGGCCGATGTCCGGGCCGGTGATCCCGTGGGCGGCGAGCCGTTCGGGCAGCATCCGCCGGCCGTCCGGCTCGGTGAGGCGGTAGCCGTACGACTCGACGGGGTGCGAGAGCCGGCGCGCCTGGAGGACGTAGCCCCCCGCGCGGTCCAGTTCGCCGTCGGCGGCCACCGGGCGCTGGGTGATCCGGACCGTCTCGCGGTAGGCGGTGGCGTAGCGCAGCCGCTCGAAGAACCGCTCGCCGCTGGCCGGGTAGTGGGCGGTGACCGGGTGCGGCACCCGGTCGAGGTTGATCCGCTGGATCACCCCGGCCAGGCCCAGCGAGTGGTCGCCGTGGAAGTGGGTGATGCAGATCCGGTCGATGTCGTGGGCGGCGACCCCGGCCCGCAGCATCTGGCGCTGGGTGCCCTCGCCGGGGTCGAAGAGCAGCCCCTGGCCGTCCCACCGCAGCAGATAGCCGTTGTGGTTGCGGTGCCGGGTGGGGACCTGGCTGGCGGTCCCGAGGACGACCAGTTCGCGTACCGACATGGTTCGCTACCCGGGGGGCCACTGGAGGCCGCGGCCCCCGAGGACGTGCAGGTGGGCGTGGAAGACGGTCTGGCCGGCGCCGGCGCCGGTGTTGAAGACGACCCGGTAGCCGGTCTCCTCGATCTGCTCGGCGGCCGCGACCGCGCGGGACTCGCACAGTATGTCGGCGATCACCTTCGGCTCGGCGGCGGCGAGCGACGCGGCGTCGGGGTGATGGACCTTGGGGATGATCAGGACGTGCGTCGGCGCCTGGGGGTTGATGTCGCGGAAGGCGACGGTGGTCTCGGTCTCGCGGACGATCGTCGCCGGCACCTCCCCCGCCACGATCTTGCAGAACAGGCAGTCGGCCTGCGGTTCTCCCGCCACCGGTGGGCTCCTCCCGGGTCGCGCGGCATGCGCCGTACGCACCGTGCGTACGCCCTCCGGATGCTAGCCGATCACCGCCGGGCGCCCCGGGGGCCGGTCCGGGGCGGTCCGGGCGGTCCGGGCGGTCCGACGGTTCGCGGCCGGGCGGACCTAAGCTGTGCGCTCAGACCGCATCGGCCCCACAAACGGGAGTTATGCACCATGGCAACCACGCGCACCGCCGCCACCCACTGGGAAGGCAACCTCCTACAGGGCAAGGGCTCCGTCGCCCTCACCTCCTCCAACGCCGGCAGCTACGAGGTGAGCTGGCCCGCCCGCGCGGAGGAGCCGGGCGGGAAGACCAGCCCCGAGGAGCTGATCGCCGCGGCCCACTCGTCCTGCTACTCCATGGCCTTCTCGCACGGCCTGGCCGGGAAGGGCCACACCGTGGAGAGCGTCGACACCCGCGCCGACGTCACGTTCCAGCCGGGCGAGGGCATCACCGGCATCGTGCTGACGGTCAAGGCCCGGGTCCCGGGCCTGTCGGAGGAGGACTTCCGGGCCGCGGCCGAGGACGCCAAGCAGAACTGCCCGGTCAGCCAGGCGCTGGCGGGCGTCAAGAACATCACGCTGCACGCCGAACTGCTGGCCTGACGGCGCGCCGGGGCGGCCGCGGCCGCCCCGGACGACCGGCCGCCTCCGCGCCGGCCGGGCCGCCCGGTCCGGCCGGCGTCGCGCGCCCGGCCCCGGCCCGCTCAGCTCCAGCGGCCCGTGCGGCCCAGGAGGAGGGCGGTGGCCGCGGTGCCGGCCGTGGAGGTCCGCAGCACGGACGCGCCCAGGCGGTACGGCTTGGCGCCGGCCTCCGCGAAGAGCGCCAGCTCCTCCGGCGCGATCCCGCCCTCGGGGCCGACGACCAGCACGATCGAGCCGGCGGCGGGGAGTTCGGCGGTGGCGAGCGGGGTGCTGCCCTCCTCGTGGAGGACGGCGGCGAAGTCGGCGTCCGCGAGCAGGGCGGCGACCTGCTCGGTCGTCAGCGGGTCGGCGATCTGCGGGAATGTCAGGCGGCGCGACTGCTTGCCCGCCTCCCGGGCCGTGGCCCGCCACTTGGCCAGCGACTTCGCGGCCCGCTCGCCCTTCCACCGGGTCACGCAGCGCGCCGCCGGCCACGGCACGATGGCGTCCACCCCGGTCTCCGTCATGGTCTCCACGGCCAGCTCGCCGCGGTCGCCCTTGGGGAGGGCCTGGACGACGGTGAGGGTGGGCGACGGCGGTGCCTCGGTGCGCAGTCCGGTGACGGCGACGGTCAGCCGGTCCTTGCCCTCGACGGCGGCGACGGTGCCCTGGGCGCCGGTCCCGGAGCCGTCGGTCAGCACGATCTCCTCACCCACCCGCAGCCGCCGCACCGATACCGCGTGGCGCCCCTCGGGGCCGTCCAGGACCAGCGTGCCCCCGGCCCGTACGCCGGTGAGCGTCTCGACGAGGAAGACGGGCGCGGTCATCCCGCCTCCCCCGCCCCGCGGCCCGGGCCGGCGGGCGCCAACGCGGCGCGGGCGGCGTCCAGTTCGGCCGCCAGCACCGCCACCAGCTGCCCGGCGGGCAGCTCCCGCGCCAGCCGGTGCCCCTGCCCCGCCCAGAGGTTGAGGCCCTGCGCGTCGCCCGCCTTGGCGGCGGCCTTGCGGACCGGGGAGGTGAGGTAGTGCACCGCGGGGTAGGCGGCCGGGGCGTACGGGCCGTGCTCCCGCAGGAAGCGGTTCACCAGCCCGCGGGCCGGCCGCCCGGAGAACGCCCGGGTCAACTCGGTGTGCGTGTAGAGGGGGTTGGTCAGCGCCTGCTTGTGCAGCGGGGTGGCGCCGGACTCCGGGGTCGCCAGGAACGCGGTGCCCAGCTGGGCCATCGACGCCCCGGCGGCCAGCACCGCGGCGATCTGCGCGCCGCGCATCAGCCCGCCGGCGGCGATCACCGGGATCCGCACGGCCTCCCGGACCTGCCCGATCAGCGCCAGCAGCCCGAGCCCCGCGCCGGAGCCGTCGGCGTGCGGATCGTCCCGGTGGGTGCCCTGGTGGCCGCCGGCCTCCACGCCCTGCACGCACACCGCGTCCGCGCCCGCCTGCTGGGCGTCCTGCGCCTCGGCGGCGGTGGTGACGGTGACGACGGTGTACGTGCCGAGCTCGGCGAACGCGCCGAGGACCGCGCGGGTGGGGCAGCCGAAGGTGAAGGAGACCAGCGGGACCGGGTCGTCGCGGAGGATGGCGACCTTGGCCTCGTAGCCGTCGTCGCTGGGCCCGTCGATGTCGCCCAGTTCGGTGTCGTACCAGGCGGCCTCGCCGGCCAGCTGCTCGCGGTAGACCTCGACGGCGGAGGTGTCGGCCAGCGGCGGCTGCGGCATGAAGAGGTTGACGCCGAAGGGCCGGCCGGTCAGCCCGCGCAGCCGTTTGATCTCTTGGTACATGCCGTCGGCGGTCTTGTATCCGGCGGCCAGGAAGCCGAGGCCGCCGGCCTCGCAGACGGCGGCGGCCAGCTCGGGTCCCGAGCCGCCGCCCGCCATCGGGGCCTGCACGATGGGGTAGCGGCACAGATCGGTGAGCGCGGTGGGCATGCCCACATCGTGTCACGCCCGGCGCTCCGCCCCGAAACGGGGCGGGGCCGGGCCGGGGACGTCCCCGGCCCGGCCCCGCCGCCGGCGTCGCCCCCGCGTGGAAGGCGTCCGGGGGACGGGCCCCCGGGCCCCGGCCGGGCGCTACCGCCCGTTGAACGCGTCCTTCAGCCGCGAGAACAGCCCCTGCTGGCCCGGCTGGAACTGGCCCTGGGGGCGCTCCTCGCCGCGGAGCTTGGCGAGCCGGCGCAGCAGCTCCTCCTGCTCGGGCTCGAGCTTGGTGGGCGTCTGCACCTCGACGTGGACGATCAGGTCGCCGCGGCCGTTGCCGCGCAGGTGCGTCACACCGCGGCCGTGCAGCGGGATCGACTGGCCGGACTGGGTGCCGGGCCGGACGTCGACCTCCTCCATGCCGTCCAGCGTCTCCAGCGGGCACTTGGTGCCCAGCGCCGCCGCCGTCATCGGGATGGTGACCGTGCAGTGCAGATCGTCGCCGCGCCGCTGGAACACCGGGTGGGACAGCTCGTGGATCTCCACGTAGAGGTCGCCGGCCGGGCCGCCGCCGGGGCCGACCTCGCCCTCGCCGGCCAGCTGGATCCGGGTGCCGTTGTCGACACCGGCCGGGATCTTGACCGTCAGGGTGCGGCGGGAGCGGATCCGCCCGTCGCCCGCGCACTCCGGGCAGGGCGTCGGGACGACCGTGCCGAAGCCCTGGCACTGCGGGCAGGGCCGGGAGGTCATGACCTGGCCGAGGAAGGACCGGGTGACCTGCGAGACCTCACCGCGGCCGCGGCACATGTCGCAGGTCTGCGCCGAGGTGCCCGGCGCCGCGCCCTCGCCGCTGCACGTGGTGCAGACCACGGCGGTGTCGACCTGGATGTCCTTGGTCGTGCCGAACGCGGCCTCGCTCAGCTCCACGTCGAGGCGGATCATGGCGTCCTGGCCGCGCCGGGTGCGCGAACGCGGCCCGCGCTGCGAGGCGGTGCCGAAGAACGCGTCCATGATGTCGGAGAAGTTGCCGAAGCCGGCGCCGAAGCCGCCCGCGCCGCCGGCCCCGCCGGTCTGCGAGAGCGGGTCGCCGCCGAGGTCGTAGACCTGCTTCTTCTGCGGGTCCGACAGCACCTCGTAGGCGGCGTTGATCTCCTTGAACCGCTCCTGCGTCTTGGGGTCCGGATTGACGTCCGGGTGCAGCTCGCGGGCCAGCCGGCGGAAAGCCTTCTTGATCTGGTCCTGCGAGGCGTCCCGGCTGACACCGAGGACCGAGTAGTAATCCGTGGCCACTTACGACTCCGCGAGGATCTGTCCGACGTAACGTGCCACTGCGCGTACCGCTCCCATCGTTCCGGGGTAGTCCATGCGGGTCGGTCCGACCACGCCCAATTTCGCGACGGCTTCGTCGCCCGAACCGTAGCCGACGGTGACGACCGAGGTGGACGTCAGGCCCTCGTGAGCATTCTCATGCCCGATCCGTACGGTCATGCCCGAGTCCTTGGCCTCCCCCAGCAGCTTGAGCAGCACGACGTGCTCCTCAAGGGCTTCCAGCACCGGCCGGATGGTCAGGGGGAAATCATGCCCGAAGCGCGTGAGATTGGCGGTGCCGCCGATCATCAGCCGCTCTTCGGTCTCCTCCACCAGAGTCTCCAGCAACACCGACAGTACTGTCGAGACGGTGGCCCGGTCGTCCTGTTCGAAGGATTCCGGAAGATCCTGCACCAGTTGCGGCACGTCCGTGAAACGGCGGCCGACGACCCGGCTGTTGAGCCGGGCCCGCAGGTCCGCCAGGGACGTCTCGCCGAACGGCGTCTGGCAGTCGACCAGCCGCTGCTCGACCCGCCCGGTGTCGGTGATCAGCACCAGCATCAGCCGCGCCGGGGCCAGCGCCAGCAGCTCGACGTGCCGGACCGTGGACCGGGTCAGGGAGGGGTACTGCACCACGGCGACCTGCCGGGTCAGCTGCGCCAGCAGCCGCACCGTGCGCCCCACCACGTCGTCCAGGTCGACGGCGCCGTCGAGGAAGTTCTGGATCGCGCGCCGCTCGGGGACGGACAGCGGCTTGACGCCGGCGAGCTTGTCGACGAAGAGGCGGTAGCCCTTGTCGGTGGGGATCCGGCCGGCGCTGGTGTGCGGCTGGGCGATGTAGCCCTCGTCCTCCAGGGCGGCCATGTCGTTGCGGACGGTGGCCGGGGAGACGCCGAGCTTGTGCCGCTCGGTGAGGGCCTTGGAGCCGACCGGCTCCTCGGTCCCGACGTAGTCCTGGACGATGGCGCGCAGCACTTCGAGCCTGCGTTCACTGAGCATCCCGCGCACCTCCAGTCGGCCGTCCCGCCGCGTCGTCAGCTTCTCCTGGCACTCACACGGTCCGAGTGCCAGACCCAGCCAGTGTACGGCCGGGCGGCTCGGATGCGGCAAGGGCGGGCGTACCGATGACTTACCCACCGGCGCCGCGGGCGACCCCGTCCGGGCCCGCCGCCGGGCGCGTCCCGGGGTGCCGCGGGGAGCCGCCGGGCGCCGTTTCCGCCGGCTGCCGGGCAACGCTATCGCGGGGACGCTAGCTTCTCGGTATGCGCACCACGTGGGAAGAAGCGGGCTGGGAACGGCTCGGCGCCGGGGTGGCCCGCCGCCGGATGCCCGGCTGGGACGAGACGATCGGGGTGGTCGCCGGGTCCGGCGGCGTACTGCTCGTGGACACCGGTCCCACCCTCCGGGACGGCGCGGAGCTGCGGCGGACGGTCCGCGCGGTGCTCGGCCGCGATGTGACGCATATCGCGCTCACCCACCCGCACTTCGACCACGTCCTGGGGACGGCCGCCTTCGCGGGCGTGGAGGTCTTCGGGGCGGCCGGGGTGGGTGAACTCCTCCGGCACGGCAAGGACGCGCTGCGGCACGACGCGGTGCGGCACGGTGTGGACCGCGACGCCGCCGCGGACGCCACCGACCTGCTCGTCTCCCCGCACCACCACGTCCACGGCCAGCTGACCGTCCGGCTCGGCGACCGCGAGGTGCTGCTGGCCAACGTCGGCCCCGGGCACACCGCGCACGACCTGGCCGTCCTGGTGCCCGGCGGCCCCGGCGAACGGGAGGTGGTCTTCTGCGGCGACCTGGTGGAGGAGTCCGGCGAGCCCCAGGCGGGCCCCGACGCCCTGCCCCGCCGCTGGCCCGCGGCGCTGGACCGGCTGCTGGAGCTGGGCGGCGAGGACGCGGTGTACGTACCGGGCCACGGCGCGGTGGTCGACGCCCGCTTCGTCCGCGCCCAGCGCGACGCCCTGGCCGCCCGCTTCGGCACCGATCCGCCGCCGGGCGCCGGGGGCTGAACGGCGGCCGCGCCCTCGGCACCCTCCGTCCCGCACCGCCCGTCTCCACCGGCCCTTCCGCACCATCCCTTCCGCACCATCCCTTCCGCACCATCCCTCCCGCACCGTGCCTCCCGCACCGTCCCTCCCGCACCGTCCGTACCGTCCGTAAGGAAGCAGAGCGCATGCGCAGCAGGCAGTACAGTCCCGACCTCACTCCGCCCTGGAAGAAGCCGAAGCCGGTGCCCGAGGTGCCGGCCGACCCGGGGCTGGTCGTGGAGGAGGTGGCGACGGGCTACTGCGGGGCGGTCATCCGCTGCGAGAAGACCGCCGAGGGCCCGACGGTCACCCTGGAGGACCGCTTGGGCAAGCAGCGGGTGTTCCCGATGGTGCCGCGCGGCTTCCTCCTGGAGGGCCGGGCCGTGACCCTCGTGCGCCCGCGCAGCCGGCCGGAGCCGAGCGGGCCGGCGCGTACCGCCTCGGGTTCGATCGCGGTCCCCGGGGCGCGCGCCCGGGTGGCCCGGGCCGGGCGCATCTACGTGGAGGGCCGGCACGACGCCGAGTTGGTGGAGCGGGTCTGGGGCGACGACCTGCGGATCGAGGGCGTGGTCGTGGAGTACCTGGAGGGCATCGACGACCTCCCGGCGATCGTCGAGGCGTTCGCGCCCGGGCCGGACGCCCGTCTCGGCGTCCTGGTGGACCATCTCGTCCCCGGTTCGAAGGAGTCCCGGATCGCGGCGGCGGTGACCGGTGCGCACGCACTGGTCGTCGGCCACCCCTACATCGACGTCTGGCAGGCGGTGAAGCCGTCGTCGGTGGGGATCGCGGCGTGGCCGGAGGTACCGCGCGGTCAGGACTGGAAGACCGGGGTGTGCCGGGCGCTGGGCTGGCCGGAGAACACCGGGGCGGCCTGGCAGCGGATCCTGTCGCGGGTCCGGTCGTACAAGGACCTGGAGCCGGCGCTGCTGGGACGGGTCGAGGAACTGATCGACTTCGTCACGGCCCCGGAGGGCGAGTAGGCGGGAGGGGGAGGAGTAGAGGGGTCCCGGCGGCGGTGGGGCCGGTGGCGGTGGTGCTCCTCGGCGGCGGGGGCGGTGGCGGTGGTGCGCGGGCGGTCGTGAGCGCACTCTGGTAGCAGCGATTCCGGAGGTGACCGCCATGTTGAAGACCGCTGTCGGATGGCACGTCGAGCTGGAATTCGAGGAGGACACCCACCGCACCCGGGCCGCCGCGCTGGTACGGCTGCCCGACGGGACCGAGGTGCGGTCCCACGGTTACGCCAGCCGCCACCCCGCCGACGGGAATCAGCCCCGGGTCGGCGAGGAGGTCGCGGGGGCCAGGGCCCTCAACGACCTGGCGATGCAGTTGCTGACCAAGGCCCATGACGAGATCGACACGGCCTCGGGCCGCGCGTCACGGCCGCTGACCCACTGACACCGGGGCGGACGCGGGAGCCGGTGGGGCTCGGCGCCGGCACCCGGGCCGGTCCGGCACCCGGGCGGGCTCCCGCATGCGAGCCGGCTCCGGTGGGCGGGCCGGCTCCGGCCTTGCTCACGGCCCCGGCCGCCCCCACACCCGTCGCCCCCGCCCCGCCGCGCCCCGCTCAGTCCACCAGGTCGCGGACGACCGCGTCGGCCAGGAGGCGGCCGCGGAGGGTCAGGACCGCGCGTCCGGCCTCGTAGGGGCCGCGTTCCAGGAGGCCGTCGGCCAGGGCGCGGGCGGCGGCCCGGGCGCCGGCGGGCGCGAGGAGGTCCAGGGGGCAGCCGGCGGCGAGCCGGAGCTCCAGGAGGATCCGCTCGACGCGGCGGTCCTCCCCGGCCAGCACCTCCCGGCCGGCGCCCGGTGAACGGCCCTCCGCGAGCGCCTGGGCGTACGCGGCGGGGTGCTTGACGTTCCACCAGCGGACACCGCCGACGTGGCTGTGCGCGCCCGGCCCGGCGCCCCACCAGTCGGCACCGGTCCAGTACAGCTCGTTGTGGCGGCAGCGGGCGGCCTCGGTGGTGGCCCAGTTGGAGACCTCGTACCAGGAGTACCCGGCGGCGGTGAGGTGCTCCTCGGCGATCAGGTAGCGGTCGGCGTGCACGTCGTCGTCGGTCATCGGGATCTCGCCGCGGCGGATCCGGCGGGCCAGCTGGGTGCCCTCCTCGACGATCAGTGCGTACGCGGAGATGTGGTCCGGGCCGGCGCCGGTGGCGGCCTCCAGGGAGGCCCGCCAGTCGTCGTCGGACTCACCGGGGGTGCCGTAGATGAGGTCGAGGTTGACGTGGTCGAAACCGGCCGCGCGGGCCTCGGCGACACAGGCTTCGGGGCGGCCCGGGGTGTGGGTGCGGTCGAGGATCTTCAGGACGTGCCGGCGGGCGCTCTGCATGCCGAACGAGACGCGGTTGAAGCCGGCCGCGCGCAGGTCGGCGAGGTAGCGGGGGTCGACGGTCTCCGGGTTGGCCTCGGTGGTGATCTCGGCGCCGGGCGCCAGGCCGAACTCCTCGCGCAGCGCGGCCAGCACCCGGCCGAGATCGGCGGCGGGCAGCAGGGTGGGGGTGCCGCCGCCGACGAAGACCGTCCGTACGGGGCGGGGGTCGTCGCCGAGGACCTTGCGGGCGAGCCGGATCTCCTCGACGAGGGTGGCGGCGTAGGTCTCGCGGGAGGCCAGGGCGCCACCGGGGCCGCGCAGCTCGCCGGCCGTGTAGGTGTTGAAGTCGCAGTAGCCGCAGCGGGTGGCGCAGTACGGCACGTGCAGATAGAAGCCGAGGGGGCGCTCGGCGGCCCCGGTCAGCGCAGGGCGGGGCAGCGCCCCGTCCTCGGGCATCGGCTCACCATCTGGCAGTGCGGAAGGCATGGGGTCCATTGTCCGCCATCCGCGGGCATGCCGGTTCCGGGTGGGTGGCGCGGCGGGGCCCGGTGGGCGCCGCCAAGGGCCGCCCGTCCCGCTCAGGGCCCGCGTGCCCTATGGACCCCCGCCCTCCGCCTGGAGGACCATCAGGGCCAGGTCGTCGTCCGGCGGGGTCGGGGCGAAGGCGTGCACGGTGCGGCGGAGGTGCTCGGCGATCTCCTCGGCGCTCCGGCCGGCGGCCGCGGCGAGCGCGCCGGCCAGGCCGTCCTCGTCGTCGAAGAGCCGCCCGCCGCAGCGGCGCTCGGTCACCCCGTCGGTGACGCCCAGCAGCGTCTCGCCCGGCCGGAGTTCGAAGGATTCGCTGACGTACGCCGCGTCCTCGACGACGCCCAGCAGCATCTGCGGCGCCGCGACGACCCGTACGGAGCCGTCCGCGCCGAGGACCAGCGGGAGCGGGTGGCCGGCGCTGGCCAGGGTGCAGCGGGCGCCGCCGGTGCCGTCCCGGTGGGGCACGATCTCGCCGTAGAGGAGCGAGAGGAAGCGGGCCTGCTCGCCCTCCTCGCGGATCTCCACGGGTGCCTCGGCGCCCGCGCCGGCCGCCGCCACCGCCGCGGCGACCGCCGCCACCGAGTCCGCGGCCTCCCGCGCCATGGTCTTGTTGAGCCGGTCCAGGACCTCGGCGACGCCGAAGCCGTCGCGGGCCAGCAGCCGCAGTACGGGCCGGGCCAGCCCGGTGACCGCGGCGGCCTCGGGCCCGCTGCCGCAGACGTCGCCGAGCGCGAAGCACCAGCGGCCGTCCCCGGCCTCGAAGAGGTCCCAGAAGTCACCGCCGGCCCAGGCGCCCTCGCGCGGCTCGTAGACGACCGCCGACGCCACGCCGGGCACCTGGGCCCGCCCCTGGGGCAGCAGCCGCCGCTGGAGGACCCGGCTGATGCGTTCCTGGCGGCTGTAGGCGCGGGCGGTGGCCACCGCGCGGGCGGCCCGGCGGCACAGGTCCTCGGTGAGCGTGACCACCTCGCCCGGGTAGCGGCGCAGCCCGGCCCGGCCGAGCAGCAGGGTGCCCAGCCGGCGCCCACCCGCCACCAGGGGGCAGACCAGGGCCGCGCCCCCTGGTTCGGGGCCGGGCCCCTCGGCCGGCCAGGGCCAGGGCACCGGGAACGGACGGCCGCCGGCCGCGCCGCCGCCGGCGAGGTCCGGGGGCTGTTTCTCCAGCGCGGCGCGCAGCGCGTCGATCCGGCCCTCCTGGCGGTGCCAGACCCGGGCCAGCCGCGGTTCCGCGCCGCTCTCGCCGAGGCCGCGGCCGGGGGCGCCGCCGTCGCCGTCGTGGAGCCAGACCGCGCACCAGTCGGCGAGCCGGGGCACGATCAGCTGGGCGGCCAGGGCGGCCACCTGGTCGGCGTCGAGCTGGCCGGAGAGCAGGTCGGACGCCTCGGCCAGGAAGGACAGCGCGCCGCGGTCGACGCCGCCGCGGTCTGCTGCCGGGCGGTCGCCGGGCGGGGCGGTGCGGCGCGGTACCGGGGCGAGGAGTTCGGAGGCCCGCAGGCCGTGCCGGAAGAGCTGCTCGTCGAAGGCGTCGGCCGCCCCGTACACCGCGCCGTCCGCCCCGTAGGCGGCTTCCTCCGCCCCGTACACCGCTTCCGGTTCCGGCCAGGCGGTGTCCGGGGCGCCGACGGGCAGCCGGAACCACACGGTCTTCATGGCGCGCCGGTAGGTCACGCCCCAGGCTTCGGCGACCGCGCTGATCAGCCGCAGCCCGTTGCCGCCGCCTTCGCAGGCGCCGCTGTCCTCACGGGCTCCGGCCTCCTGGCGGGCCCGGACGGGCTGGGTGGGGTGCCGGTCGGAGACCTCGACCACGAGGCCGGGCCGGGGCGGCTCCGCGGGACCGCGCGCCCCGGGGCCGGCGGGGGCGGGCACTCCGGGGCGGTCCGGGCCGCGGCCCCCGAGAGCGTCCGGGCCGGAACCCTTGAATCCCTCCGGGCCGGTGTCCCCGAAACCCTCCGGGATCGCGTCCGGCAGGCCGCCGGCGGAGTGCGGCACCGGCTCCTCGGCGGGGTCGAGCCGGCAGAGCAGCTCGACGCCGGTGCCGGCGTGCACCACCGCGTTGGTCACCAACTCGCTGACCAGCAGCACCGCTTCGTCCGCCAGCCGGTCGGTGAGCCGGTCGGCGCCGGGCAGCCGCCGCGCGGTCCAGTCCGCGAAGGCGGACCGCACGAAGCGCCGCGCGGCGGCCGCGGCCCGCGGGTCGCCGGGCAGCGTGGTCCGCACCGCGCGGGCGGCGGCCCCCGCAAGCTCGTTCCGTCCGGCCGAAGTTGTCGTCCTCATTGAGCAACTCCCGAGCAGTTCCCCAACGGCGCCGGGTGCGCCAACGCCAGAGTGACAGAACGAGCCCGCACATAAGCAGTGAGTCACGGAAGTGCGTGGTCACAGGGGTCAATTCGGCTGACGCGGCACGGAAGTTGGCCGGCCCGCGGCGGCGCGGGCGGGCAGCGCGAAGCCGCCCGGCCACCCGTCGGGCGAAAAATGGGGGCCGGGCGAGGGCGACGGCCCGGGCGGCCGGCGGAGCCTCCGCTTCCGCCCCGGCCGCCGGCGGCGCCCCGCCGCTACGCCTCCCGCGCCCCGGCGTACATCTCGTCGAGCAGGTCCTTGAACGCCCGCTCCACCACCGGCCGCTTGATCTTGAGGCTGGGGGTGACCTCCCCGTGCTCGATGTCCAGATCGCGCGGCAGCAGCCGGAACTTGCGGATCTGCTGCCAGCGCTGGAGCCCGGCGTTGACCCGCTCGACATAGCCGTCGACCAGCTCGCGGACCTGGTCGGTGGCGACCAGTTCGGCGTACGTGCGGCCGCCCAGGCCGTGCTCCTCGGCCCATGTGAGGAGGGTCGGCTCGTCCAGGGCGATCAGCGCGGTGCAGAAGTTCCGGTTGGCGCCGTGCACCAGCACGTTGGAGACGAACGGGCAGACCGCCTTGAACTGGCCCTCCACCTCGGCCGGTGCGATGTACTTGCCGCCGGAGGTCTTGATCAGGTCCTTCTTGCGGTCGGTGATCCGCAGGTAGCCGTCCGGGGACAGCTCGCCGATGTCGCCGGTGTGGAACCAGCCGTCCTCCTCCAGCACCTCGGCGGTCTTCTCCGGCAGGCCGTGGTAGCCCTGCATGATGCCGGGGCCGCGCAGCAGGATCTCGCCGTCCTCGGCGATCCGCACCTCGGTGCCGGGCAGCGGCTTGCCGACCGTGCCGGTGCGGTACGCCTCGCCGGGGTTGACGAAGCTGGCGGCGCTGGACTCCGTCAGGCCGTAGCCCTCCAGGATGTGGATGCCGGCGCCGGAGAAGAAGTAGCCGATCTCGGGGGCGAGCGCGGCGGAGCCGGAGATGGCGGCGCGCAGCCGGCCGCCGAACGCCTCCCGCAGCTTGGTGTACACCAGCGCGTCGGCGATCTTGTGCTTGGCGGCGAGCGCGAACGGCACCGAGGCGTTGCCGGTGCGCCGGAAGTTGTCCTGGGAGGTCTTGGCGTACTCGCGGGCCACGCCGGCCGCCCACTGGAAGATCTTGTACTTGGCGGCGCCGCCCTCCCGGGCCTTGGCAGCGACCCCGTTGTAGACCTTCTCGAAGATCCGCGGGACGGCCGCCATGTAGGTCGGGCGGACGACCGGCAGATTCTCGATGATCTTGTCGACCCGGCCGTCCACCGCGATCACGTGCCCGAGCGAGACCTGTCCGGCGGTCAGCACCTTCCCGAAGACGTGCGCCAGCGGCAGCCACAGGTACTGCACGTCGTCGACGGTGACCAGGCCCGTGGCCTGGATGGCGCGCGCCATGTACGACCAGCAGTCGTGCGGCAGCCGGACGCCCTTGGGGCGGCCGGTGGTGCCGGAGGTGTAGATCAGCGTCGCCAGCTGGTCGGCACGGAGCGCGGCGACCCGCTCCTTGACGCACTCCGGGTGCTGCTCCAGGTAGGCGGTGCCGCGCTTCTCCAGTTCGGCGAGCGAGAGGACCCAGCCCTCGGGGTCGTCCTCGGCGGGTCTGGCGTCGCCCTCCTCGATGACGACCACGTGCGCGAGGTCGGGGAGTTCGGCGCGTTTCTCGCGGGCCTTGGCGAGCTGGGCGGCGTCCTCCGCGATCAGCACCCGGCTGCCGGAGTCGGCCAGGATGTACGCGGTCTCCTCGGTGTTGGTGGACGGGTAGACGGTGGTGGTGGCGGCGCCGGAGCACAGCACGCCGAGGTCGGCGAGGATCCACTCCACCCGGGTGTTCGCGGCCAGCGCCACCCGCTCCTCGGCCCGCACCCCCAGCGAGATCAGGCCGGCGGCCGTGGCGAAGACCCGCTCCGCGGCATCGGCCCAGGTCAGCACCCGCCAGTCGTCCGGTCCGGTGCCGGTGGCGGGCGGGACGGGGTAGCGGTACGCCTCGTTCCCGGGGGTGGCCGCGACCCGCTCCAGGAAGAGGGTCGCCACCGAGGGCGGCCGGCTTTCGATCAGCTGGTGAGTGTCGGTCACGGCGTCCTCCGGGGCCCGCTTCGTTGCTGGTGACTCGCGAGTAACCTTCGAGGTGATCAGGGTAGAGCCCGTGACGCCGCCGCGTAAGGGGCTGCACCCGACTGGTTCATGATGTGACCCGGGCGATAGATGCACATGGCATCCGCTTGACCCGCCACGGTGACGCCCGGCCGGCCGGAGGCACGGACGGGGGAACGGCGCGGGGCGCCGGTTCCCCGCGGAACCGGCGCCCCACCCCGGCCGGCACCGCTCCGGTCCGGCCCCGCCCTGCTTCCCGACTGCCTCGCTACTGCTTCACTTCACTGCACTTCTTCACTGCTTCACTTCTTCACTGCTTCACTTCTTCGGCTTCGCATCGCCGTCGGAGTCCGAGGACAGCACCGCGATGAAGGCTTCCTGCGGCACCTCCACGCTGCCGACCATCTTCATCCGCTTCTTGCCTTCCTTCTGCTTCTCCAGCAGCTTCCGCTTACGCGAGATGTCACCGCCGTAGCACTTGGCGAGGACGTCCTTGCGGATGGCGCGGACCGTCTCACGCGCGATGACCCGGCTGCCGATGGCGGCCTGGATCGGCACCTCGAAGTTCTGCCGCGGGATCAGCTCGCGCAGCTTGGCGACCAGCCGCACGCCGTAGGCGTACGCCTTGTCCTTGTGGGTGATCGCGGAGAACGCGTCGACCTTGTCGCCGTGCAGCAGGATGTCGACCTTGACCAGGTCGGAGGTCTGCTCGCCGGTGGGCTCGTAGTCGAGCGAGGCGTAGCCGCGGGTCTTGGACTTCAGCTGGTCGAAGAAGTCGAAGACGACCTCGGCGAGCGGGAGGGTGTAGCGGATCTCGACCCGGTCCTCGGAGAGGTAGTCCATGCCCAGCAGCGAGCCGCGGCGGGTCTGGCACAGCTCCATGATCGCGCCGATGAACTCGCTGGGCGCCAGGATCGTGGCCCGCACCACCGGCTCGTGCACCTTGTCGATCTTGCCGGTGGGGAACTCGCTCGGGTTGGTGACGGTGTGCTCGCTGCCGTCCTCCATCTCGACGCGGTAGACCACGTTCGGCGCGGTGGCGATCAGGTCCAGCCCGAACTCGCGCTCCAGCCGCTCCCGGATGACCTCCAGGTGCAGCAGCCCCAGGAAGCCGACGCGGAAGCCGAAGCCCAGCGCCGCCGAGGTCTCCGGCTCGTAGACCAGCGCGGCGTCGTTGAGCTGGAGCTTGTCCAGCGCGTCACGCAGCTCGGGGTAGTCCGAGCCGTCGAGCGGGTACAGGCCGGAGAAGACCATCGGCTTGGGGTCCTTGTAGCCGCCCAGCGGCTCCTCGGCACCCTTGCTGAGCTGGGTGATCGTGTCGCCGACCTTCGACTGCCGGACGTCCTTCACACCGGTGATCAGATAGCCCACCTCGCCGACGGACAGGCCGTCGGCCGGCTTCATCTCCGGCGAGTTCGTCCCGATCTCCAGCAGCTCGTGCGCCGCGCCGGTGGACATCATCTTGATCCGCTCGCGCTTGCTGAGCGTGCCGTCCACGACCTTCACGTACGTCACGACACCGCGGTACGCGTCGTAGACCGAGTCGAAGATCATCGCGCGGGCGGGCGCGTCCTTGACGCCGACCGGCGCCGGCACCTCGCGGACGACCTTGTCCAGCAGCTCGGGCACGCCGACGCCGGTCTTGGCGGAGACCTTCAGGACGTCCTCCGGCTCGCAGCCGACGAGGTTCGCCAGCTCGGCGGCGAACTTCTCGGGCTGCGCGGCCGGCAGGTCGATCTTGTTGAGGACGGGGATGATCGTGAGGTCGTTCTCCATCGCCAGGTAGAGGTTGGCGAGGGTCTGCGCCTCGATGCCCTGGGCCGCGTCGACGAGGAGGATGCACCCCTCGCACGCGGCGAGCGAGCGCGAGACCTCGTACGTGAAGTCGACGTGCCCCGGCGTGTCGATCATGTTCAGGATGTGGGTGGTCCCACTTTTCTCTTCGCCCTCGGACGGCGCCCAGGGCAGCCGGACCGCCTGGGACTTGATCGTGATGCCGCGCTCGCGCTCGATGTCCATGCGGTCGAGGTACTGCGCGCGCATCTGCCGCTGGTCGACGACACCGGTCAGCTGGAGCATCCGGTCGGCGAGCGTCGACTTGCCGTGGTCGATGTGCGCGATGATGCAGAAGTTACGGAGGAGCGCCGGGTCGGTACGGCTCGGCTCCGGCACATTCATAGGGGTCGCGGGCACGCAGGGTCCATTCAGTGAACGCGGGTAGGCGGGACTCGGTCTGGTGAAGTCGTCCTGTGATGTCTCCCCCATCGTCCCATGAGCACGGGAGGTGGGAGGGAAGGGGCGCCGGGGGCCGCATCCCGGCGGCCCGCGGGGCGGGGGCCGGTCCGGGACGGCGCCCGGGCGGCCGCCGGGACCGGGGCAGGGCCGCCGCTCCCCCGGGCCCGGGTCCGGTTTGGGCGGCCGCAAACCCTGCTGGTAGCCTGGTCCACTGCGCTTCGTGCCCTCTCTCGTGCGCGGCGCAACTCGAAACTCCAACGAACCTGAAAAGGCTCTTTCGTGGCGAACATCAAGTCCCAGATGAAGCGGATCAAGACCAACGAGAAGGCTCGTCAGCGCAACAAGGCTGTCAAGTCCTCGCTGAAGACCGCGATCCGTCGCACCCGCGAGGCCATCGAGGCCGGTGACCTGGAGAAGGCCACCGCCGCCCAGGCCCTGGCTGCCAAGAAGCTCGACAAGGCCGTCAGCAAGGGTGTGCTGCACAAGAACAACGCCGCCAACAAGAAGTCGGCGCTGGCCAAGAAGGTCGCCGCCCTCAAGGGCTGACCCTCCCGGCCGCGCTCTTCCGCGGTCACCCTGCCGTCAGGGACGCAAGCGGCCCCTCTCACCGCTCCCTGCCGGTGCACCACAGCGCCGCACGCGGCCTGCGTTCGCCACGCGGGTGCGGCGCACCGGCCCCTCCGCGGCACCCAGCCACCGAGCGGCCACCCATGCGATACGAAGACCCCGCCGTCGCCCCGTTTGGGGCGGGCGGGGTTTTTCGTTGGGGTTTCTGGTCGGGGTTCGCCGTTGGAGGCTGGGGGCTGCGGGGGCGCGGGGCCGCGGGGCTGCGGGGCTGCGGGGCTGCGGGGCTGCGGGGAATTGTTCGGGGTTGCCCAGGTTCGGCCCACTTCGCTCCGGTTGGCGTGGTCAACGCTGCCGGTGCCCCTTCCGGGTGGTGGAGGCCCGCTCTCGGGCTCCGCTCGGCGGAGGGCCGACCCGACCCGGTCCGCTCCGGCCCGGTTACGGTGCCGGAGATGTCCGCTACGCTGCCGCCATGTCCAATACGGGGGACCAGAACACTCCCTTCTCCGCGCCGCAGCCTCCCGGCTACGGGCCGGCGCCCGCACCCGGCTCCGGGGCCGCACCCGGCCCGGCGCCCGGGCCCGCCGCCCAGCCTCCGGTGCCACCGCAGCCGCAGCCCTACGCCCAGCCGAACCCCTACGCCCAGCAGGGCCCGCCGGGGTTCCAGGCCCCGTCACCGGCCCCACCGCCCGCGTCACCGCAAGGACCGGGCGGTTACGGCTATCCGGCCCCGTCCACGCCCGGCGCACCGACCGGCTCGCCCGGCATGCCCGGCGCGGCCTACGGGGCGCCACCCGGCGGCGGTCCCGGTGACGGCGCCGGACGGGGCGTCTCCGGCTGGCTGTGGGCCCTCGGCGGTGCGGTGGCCGCCGCCGCGGTCGGCGGCTCGGTCCTGTTCGCCACCGGTGCCTTCTCCTCGGAGCCCGACCCCGTCCTCAAGGGCTACGCCTACCGCGACGACCTGTGCGCCGCCACCTCCCTCAGCCCCTTCGAGAACGCCCACTACGAGGCGAAGCCGAGCTCCGGCAGCACCACCGGGACCGGTACGGGCTCCTCGGCGCCACCCAACCCCCAGCACAGCGGCGCCCAGCTGAACTCCATGGACTCCATGTGGTGCAACATCACGCTCACCCCGCAGAGCACCGGCACCAGCATCTACCCCACCACCTGGCTCTACACGGCCGCCACCCTGCACAAGAAGGCCGACCCCGCCCCGGAGTTCGCCGATATGTACCGCGCGTACGAGAAGCAGGAAACCTCGGTTCGGTACCGGGTCGAGCCGGTGTCCGGCATCGGTGACGAGGCGTTTCTCGTGAGCCGCACCGACGCCGGCAGCAACAGCGCCTACGTCATCCTCGCCGCCCGCGACGGCTGGCTGACGTACCAGTCGACGTGGACCAGCTACACCGCGGGCAGCAACGCGGCGAAGGCGCCGAGCTCCTCCGAGATCGCCACGATGCTGGAAACCAGCGCGAAGGAAACCCTCCAGCGCCTCAAGAACGGCGGCCGGTGAGGGCCCGGTAAGGGGGGACGTGCGCGGGGCGGCCCGGCGAAGCGCGGTGCCCCGTCTGCCGTGGACGGCGAGGGCGCCGGTGAGGGCGGCCGGGCCGCCCGAGGATTCGGCGGCCTGTCCCGCGCGTCTGCCGACCGGGGCTCAACGGCTCAACCTCCGCCTCCGGCCACCTCTCGCGTATCGGGTGTCGCGTATCGGGTGTCGCCTACCGGCGCGACCGGGCCGCTCTGGCGATCGTCACCACGGCCTTCTCCAAGGCGTAACCGGGGTCGTCCCCGCCGCCCTTGACCCCGGCGTCGGCCTCGGCCACCGCGCGCAGCGCCGCGGCCACACCGTCCGCCGACCAGCCGCGCATCTGCTGCCGCACCCGGTCGATCTTCCACGGCGGCATGCCCAGATCACGCGCGAGGTCGCCGGGCCGGGCGCCGCGCGGGGCGGAGGCGAGCTTGCCGATGGCCCGGACGCCCTGCGCCAGCGCGCTGGTGATCATGACGGGGGCGACGCCCGTCGCGAGCGCCCAGCGCAGCGCCTCCAGCGCCTCGGCGGCCCGGCCCTCGACCGCCCGGTCGGCGACGGTGAAGCTCGACGCCTCGGCCCGGCCGGTGTAGTAGCGCGCGACGACCGCGTCGTCGATGGCACCCTCGACGTCGGCGGCCAGCTGCGCGCAGGCCGAGGCCAGTTCCCGCAGATCGCTGCCGATGGCGTCCACCAGCGCCTGGCAGGCTTCCGGCGTGGCCGAACGGCCCGCCGACCGGAACTCCCCCCGGACGAAGCCCAGCCGGTCAGCCGGCTTGGTCATCTTGGGACACGCCACCTCGCGCGCCCCGGCCTTGCGGGCCGCGTCCAGCAGGCCCTTGCCCTTGGCCCCGCCGGCGTGCAGCAGCACCAGGGTGATCTCCTCGGCGGGCGAGCCGAGGTACGCCTTGACGTCCTTGACGGTGTCCGCGGACAGGTCCTGGGAGGCCCGCACCACCACGACCTTGCGCTCGGCGAAGAGCGAGGGGCTGGTCAGCTCGGCGAGGGTGCCGGGCTGGAGCTGATCGGGGGTGAGGTCCCGCACGTCGGTGTCCGCGTCGGCCGCCCGGGCAGCGGCCACCACCTGCTGCACCGCGCGGTCGAGCAGCAGCTCTTCCTGCCCCACGGCAACCGTGACGGGCGCGAGCGGATCGTCGTTAGCTGTCTTCCTGGCCATCGCGTCCAGCATCCCACGCCCTACTGACAACCCGGCCCGCCCCGGCTCCCGTCTCCGCCCCTGTCCGACAATGGTCCGGTGAACGACACCCACCCCACACGCCACGTCCTCGTCCTGCCCGACCGCGACGCCGCCGAGGAGGTCGCCGAGGCACTGGCCGAGCGCTTCGGCGTCACCGAGGAACCCCAGCTCGTACGGGATGCGCTGGCCGGCGAGGACGACGCCGAGGACGCCCAGTGGCTGGTCGTGGTCGAGGACCCGGACGGCACCTACGACGCCGCCCGTCTGGACTTGCTCGCCGCCGAGTACGACGGCTGGCGCGAGGCCGAGTGACCCCTCGGCCACCGGCGGACGCGAGAACGAGGAGCGGCAGCCCCCGGCGGGCGCGAGACTGAGCGGCGGCTGACCCGGCAGCGGACGCAAGCCAAGGGGCGGCCGGCCCGCCGCCGAGGAGCGGCAGCCCCCGGCGGGCGCGAGGCTGAAGTCCGCAGGGCGTCCCCACCGCCATGGGGCGGCAGGCCGCCGGTCGGCATCGGCCCCGGCAGGGCAGGTGCTCCGCGAAGGGCCGGCGGTCGGCGACCGGCCCGGCGCGGTCAGCCGCCGGCCCCGGACTCCTCCCCGTCGCGGGCGAGGGCGGGCTCCCGTTCCAGCGTGATGCCGAAGTGGGTGCGGTAGGCCGGGAGGACCTCGGCGGCCGCCAGCTCCCGTTCCTCGCGGGCCCCTTGGGTGCCGGTGATCACCAGCGTGCGGCCGGAGAGCGTCACCCGGCCGCCGGGCTCCGTGACCCGCGAGCAGACCAGCGACCGTCTGAAGTGCGACGCGGGCGCCGTCCGCTGCCACCAGCACGCGGCCTCGAAGTCCGAGAGCTGCCGGGGCCGTTGCTCCAGGCGGTACTGGGGCTTCCCGTCCCGGTACACGTCCAGGTCGCCGTCCGGCGCCCCGGCTATCCGGAACACCCCGCCCGGCTCGCGCTGCTCGGCGTCGCTGTCCAGCCGCAGTGGATAGTTGCTGTGCCGCCCGAACCCGACGTCCACCAGCCACGGCCCGGTGGGCGTGCGCACCCGCAGCGCGAGGTGGTCGAACGGGATCCCGAGCCCCTCGGGCCCGAACACCCGCGCCGAGAGCAACTCGACCTCGTAGCCCAGCGCCCGGAGCAGCGCCGCGAACGCGCCGTTGAGCTCGTAGCAGAACCCGCCCCGGCGCGCGCCGACGAGCTTCTCCAGCAGCGGCCGCTCGGCGAGCACGATCTCCTCACCGAGGTGGAGGGAGAGGTTCTCGAACGGCACGGCCTGGAGGTGGCGCAGGTGCAGCTCGCGCAGCGCCTCGGCGTCGGGCACGGCCGGCCGTTCGGCGGCTATCCGCCGCAGATAGGCGTCAGCGGTGGCATCGTCCATCAGTTCCGCGTCCTCTCCGTTCCACGCTCTCTCGCGTGTGCGCACCCCGCGCCGTACTCCGCTCCCCGCGCACTCCGGTCGTTGCGCGGCGGGTCCCTCCCTCCAGGGTCCCGTATGCGCCACGTCACCGTACGGGCCCCCTGACCCCGGCGACGCGCCCCGGGCCCCACCGCGCCCGCGCGGCGCCGGCACCGCGCGGAACCACCGCGTCCGCCGCCCTGGCGCCGGCGCCCGCCGCCCTGGGACCGCCGGCCGCCGACCACCGCGGACAGCTCCCCGGGGCCGCCCACGACCGCCACGGCTCCCTCCGTGTCGGTGCGCAGCACCAGCGCACCCCCGGCCCGCAGCGCGGCGATGGTGCGTCCCGCGGGGTGGCCGTACGGGTTTCCGGCGCCGCAGGAGATGACCGCCAGGCGCGGCGACAGGCGCTGCATCAGCTGCGGGTCCTGGTAGGCGGAGCCGTGGTGCGCCACCTTGAGGACGTCGACACGGGCCAGCTCGGGGTGGGACGCCAACAGGGCCTGCTGGGCGGGTGGTTCGAGGTCGCCGAGCAGCAGGAGGCGGAGGCCGCCCGTCCGGACCAGCAAGGCCACGCTGGCATCGTTGGGTCCGGAAAGCCCACTGCCCTCGCCCGACACCCTCACCGGCCCCCGCACTTCCAGCTGCCCCCGCGCCTGTCGGGACACCGCCCGAGGCCGGTCCCCCGCCACCGTCCGCGGCCGGGCCCCCGCCACCGTCCGCGCCCGGTAGCCCGCCGCCCGCGGCGAACCGCTCCACGAAGCCCCCGCCGCCGCGTTCGGCACGGAGGGCGGGTACGCCCCGTGAGGCGAGTAGGCCCCGGAGGGCGGGAGCGGGGGCGCGTACGGTGCGTCCGGCCAGAGGACCTCCCACGAGAGGTCCCCCAGGTGCCGCCGCTCGCCCGGTGCGGCGCGGAGCACCGGCACCCCGGCCCGCGCCGCCACGCCCTGGACGAACTTCGCCTGGCCGAACGGTTCCGGCAGCGTCGTGGTCTCGATCGCTCCGACCGCACGGCCGCGCAGCGCCCCGGGGAGCCCGTCCACGTGGTCGGCGTGGAAGTGGGTGAGGATCAGGAGCGGGATCCGGTGGACCCCCAGCCCGGTCAGGCACCGGTCGATGGCGTGCGGATCGGGCCCGGTGTCCACCACCAGCGCCGTACCGTCCCCGGCTGCCAGCACCAGCCCGTCCCCCTGCCCCACGTCGCAGGCCACCATCCGCCAGCCCGGTGGCGGCCAGCCGGTCAGCACCCGGGTCAGCGGCGCCGGACGGCACACCGCCAGGACCAGTGCCAGCGCACACAGCACGCACAGCCACCGGCGGCGCAGCAGCCTGCGGCCGGCGGCCAGCAGCACCACGGTGGCGGCGGCGAGCGCCAGCCCGCCCACCCAGCCTCCGGGCCAGCCGACCTCCGCACCCGGCAACTCCGCGCCCCTACGCGCCACCTGGGCGATCCACTCGACCGGCCACCCCGCGCACCACGCCAGCGCCTTGGCCACCGGCATGGCGACCGGTGCCGCGGCCAGTGCCGCGAAGCCGAGGACGGTCGCGGGGGCCACGGCGAGTTCGGCGAGCAGGTTGCAGGGCACCCCGACCAGCCCGACCCGGGCCGCGAGCACCGCGACGACGGGTGCGCAGACCGCCTGGGCGGCGGCTGCCGCGGCGATCACCTCGGCGAGCCGCGGCGGCACCCGGCGCCGTTGCAGGGCGGCGCTCCAGCGGGGCGCGAGCAGCAGCAGCGCACCGGTCGCCAGGACGGAGAGCAGGAAGCCGTAGCGTCGGGCGAGCCAGGGGTCGTGGAGGACCAGGAGCAGCACGGCGGCGGCCAGTGCCGGGAGCAGCGAGCGGCGGCGCCCGGTGCCGATGGCGAGCAGGGTGATCAGGCCGCAGGCGGCCGCGCGCAGCACGCTCGGGTCGGGACGGCACACGACGACGAAGCCGAGCGCGAGCACCCCGCCGACCAGGGCGGTACCGCGGAGGGAGAGCCCCAGGCGCCGCGCCAGGCCCCGGCGTTCGGCGCGTGCGGCCAGGTGCGGTGGGCCGATCAGCACGGCGAGCACGATGGTCAGGTTGCTGCCGGAGACGGCGAGCAGATGCGTCAGGTCGGTGGTGCCGAAGGCATCGTCGAGGTCCTGCGGCAGCCGGGAGGTGTCGCCCACGACGAGGCCGGGCAGCAGCGCCCGGGCGTCCGGCCGCAGCCCGTCGGTCGCCTCGCGGAGCCCGGCGCGCAGGCTTCCGGCGAACCGCTGGAGGGCGTTCGGCGGTGCCACTTCCACGGGCGGCCCCTCGGCGGTCACCCGCAGCACGGCCGCCACCCGGTCCGCCGCCGTCAACGGCGGTGCGGCCCGCGCCACCACCCGGATACGCGTCGACGGCAGCAACGCCCGCCACTCCGGCAGCAGCCCACCCCGCCCCTCGGCACGCACCGCCCCCGCGCCCCTGCCCTCGCCCGGCCGGCCACCGGCCTCCCGGCCCGTCCCCGCGCCCCCTGCCGCATCCGTTCCGCCCGGCTTGCCCACCTCACCCGCCTCACCCGCCTCCGCCGTCCCGCCGCCCTCGTCTCCGGTACGGCGCTGCTGGACGACGGCCAGTACCGGGGTGCTGACGTCGGTGACCGTTCCGTCCGGAGCGGTGACCCGGACCGCGTCCGCGGTGAACACCAGCGCGGGCGGCGTGCGCTGGGAGCCCCGAACCGTGGGCCGGCTGATCCGCGGATCGTCGGTCACCGCCAGCTCCACCGTGAGCCGGGCGTACCGCTGCGCCCAGCCGGGCAGCGGTCCGCGCCGCACGTCCGCGGCGTGCAGCCCGGCGGACGCGGCCCCGGCCGCGGCGCACAGCAGCACCGCCGCCAACGCCACGAGCGCCCCGGTGGAGCGGGCCCCCCACCGCCCGTGCCGACCCCCGGCACGGCCCCCGGCAGCGGTACCCGCGAACGCTCTCGCCCGCCACAGCACCAGCCCCGCGAGCGCCACGGCCCCCGCACAGCCCACGGCCACCGCCTCGCCGGGTGCTCCCGGTCCGACCGCGGCCGCCACCCACGCCGCCAGCGCGGGCCCGACCAGCCGCAGATCGGCGGGCCCGTCCTCCCGGCCACCCACCGCACCGGACGAAGGACCGCCCCGGCCGCCGTCCGCACCGTCCGCCACCCCGCCGACTGCCGGGGCCGCGTCCCGGTGAGCGGCGCTCGCCCCTTCTCCCCCGAGCGCTGTCATGGCGTCACCAACGGGCGCAGGTCGGCGAGCCGGCGATCGCCGATCCCGGGCACCTGGCGGAGCTGGTCCACCGAGGTGAACCCGCCGTGCCGGGTGCGGTATTCGATGATGTGGCGGGCCAGGACCGGGCCCACGCCGGGCAGGGCGTCGAGCTGCTGTTCCGTGGCGGTGCTGAGGCTCACCGGTCCGCTCGCGGCACCCGGCGTGCCGTTCCCGGCACCGCCACCGCCCGCCCCGGCCTGCCCCACTCCGCCCGCGCCACCGGCGGCGCCCTCCTCGCCGACCACGAGCTGTTCGCCGTCGGTCAGCAACCGCGCTCGGTTCAGCCCCCGGAGGCCGGCCCCGCGCAGCACCCCGCCGGCGGCCTCCAGCGCGTCGGTCACCCGCGAGCCCGCCGGCAGCCGGTGGATCCCCGGCCGGCGCACCTTCCCCGTGACATCGACGACCACCGTCCTGGCCGGGCCGTTCGGCGCCCCGGCCCTGGCTGGCCCCGGCGGCGCGGGATGCCCCGCCGACCACTCCGAGGACGGCGAACGGCCACCGGGGCCCGGCGCCGCGACCGCGTGCTCGGCACTCGGCGCCCGCACCTGCTCCGGGCTCGCGGCCCAGAAGTGCTGTACGGCGAGCGCCACCCCCACCGCGAGCACCAGGCCCAGCGCGACCAGCGCCCTGGGGTCCGTACCGCACCGCAACTGGAGCCACAGCGGCAGCCGTTCCCGCACCGCGGGCCCCCAGCGACGCTGCCGGCGAGCCCCCAGCGGATCGTGCTCCCGCGGCGCCGGCTCACGGCGCTCGGGCGGCGGCCCGGCATCGGGGTCCGTCGGCGCGCGGCCGCCGCCCGCACCACCCGCGCGCACGCCCGCCCCCGTCGCCACCGCGGGGCCCGGCTCAACCGGACCCGGACCCTCGCCGCGCTCCGCACCGGTCTCGAACATCGCCGCGGCCCGGGCCCGCATCCGCTCGCGTTTCCACTCCCGTAACCGCTCGCGCTCGCGCCGCCTCCCTCGCCCGGGCGGAACGACGGCGGAAGCGCCGGGACGGGAGGGAGCGGAGGAGGGGAGGGAGGGCGCGGCAGCCACGGGCTCCGGCGCGGAGAAGGAGACGGACACGGACGCTGAATCCGGCGTGGGAGCCGTGCGAAAAGTGCTCATGGCCGTTGACGGTAAGCACTTCACGCGCACCTCGCCGAGCCGCGTCAAAAACCGTGGACAACCGCCGAGTTGTGGAGAACTCCGTCACTCACACGGGCCACACGAGCGGGCACCCGTACCGTCCCCCACGGCCGTCACCCGGCTCGCCGGGCAGGTCCCCTCACGACCGGCCAACCGCCCCCGGCCACCCGAGCAACCCGGCCGACCCGGCCAACCCGCCGCCCCACCACGCGACCTCATCCCCCTACCACCGCTCATCGCCCACCACCCACCGCTCACCGCTCACCGCGGCGAGACCACCGCCCCCAGCAACCCCGGCCCGGTGTGGGCGCCGATCACCGCGCCGACCTCGCTGACGTGCAGTTCGTTCAGGCCCGGCACCCGTTCCCGGAGCCGCTGGGCCAGTGCGTCCGCCCGCTCGGCCGCCGCGAGGTGGTGCACCGCGATGTCGACCTGCCCCTCCCCCGCCCGCTCCGCGGCGATCTCCTCCAGCCGTGCGATGGCCTTGGATGCCGTACGGACCTTCTCCAGCAGCTCGATCCGCCCGTCGGCGAGCTGGAGGAGGGGCTTGACGGCGAGCGCCGAGCCGAGCAGCGCCTGCGCCGCACCGATCCGGCCGCCCCGCCGCAGGTAGTCGAGGGTGTCGACGTAGAAGTAGGCGGCGGTGCCCGAGGCGCGTTTCTCCGCGGCGGCCACGGCGTCGTCCGCGTCCCCGCCGGCCGCCACCGTCTCCGCGGCGGCCAGCGCACAGAACCCGAGGGCCATCGCCACCATCCCGGTGTCCACCACGTGGACCGGTACCGGGGCGTCCTTGGCCGCCATCACCGCAGCGTCATAGGTGCCGGAGAACTCCGAGGAGAGGTGCAGCGACACGACGCCGGCGGCCCCGGAGGCCGCGATGGCGCGATAGGTCTCCGCGAACACGGCGGGGCTCGGGCGCGAGGTCGTCACCGGACGGCGCTTCTGGAGCGCCTGGGCAACCGATCTCGCGGAGATCTCGGTGCCCTCTTCCAGCGCTTGGTCCCCCAGGACGACGGTCAGCGGCACAGCGGTGATGTGGTGCCGTTCAACAGCCGCGCGCGGCAGGTAGGCCGTGGAATCGGTGACGATCGCGACATGGCGGGACATGACTGGGAGGTTATCCGGGGAGGCCGACGCCCGACAGTGCGGGCCGCCCCAAGATCCGCCAGGTTTCACCAAAGCTCTGCCAAGTACACCCAGGTCGTGGGGCATCCGTGAGAGAGACGGTCCCCGGGGCCGCCGCCGGCAGGCCGGGCCCGAGCGGAGTCGGCTCCCGCTCCCGGCAAAGGTCAGCCCCGGCGGAACCCGCCCGCTCAGGGCCGCCGCCTACCCCGGTATGCCGCCGCTGCCTTCCGTCCGGCGGGACGGCTCCCGCTCGGGGGCCTTCTCCCACGGGTACGCGGGCCGGGTGCGCGGGTCCCGGGCGGTGATCGCCGGAGGCTCCTCGGCCTCCTCCGCGGCCGCGCCCCAGGAGTACCCCGAGCCATCCGAGCCACCCGAGCCGGAGGACCGGTCCGCGCCCGGCGCCCCGCCCGAACCGGCCCCCGCACCGGTCTCCGCCCCCTGGGGCCGCTCCCGGCCCGTGGGCGCGTCCGTCCAGTGCCGCAGGGCGCCGGCCTCCATGTCGATCTGGTCGCTCAGCGCGGCCAGATCGTCGTCGGCGAACTTGCGGGCGCGGTCGCGGGCGGCCCAGCGCAGCGACTCCGCGGAGTGCGTGATGCGCTCCAGGCGCTCCCGCAGCTCGGGGAGGCGGGTCCCGATGGTGGCGCGGTTCGGCTCCCGTTCCAGCCGCCGGAGGTCGTCGTCCAGCTCGCGGCCGTGCACGCTGAGCCGTTCGAAGAGGCTGACGGCCTCGCCCAGCGACGGGTCGTCGGCCGACGCGGCACCCAGGACCTCCTGGGTGGCCCGCATGCACGTGCGCAGGGAGAGCCGGAGCTGCGCCAGCTCGCCGACCACGCCGGGCTGGGTGAACTGCCGGGCCCGCAGCGTGGTGTCCTCGACCGTCCGCCGGGCCTGGGCGACCTTGCGGTCCACCCCGCGCTTGGCCGCCTGCGCCGCCTTGACCGTGAGGAACACCCCGGCGGCCACGAACAGCAGGAAGAGCAACCCGAACACGGCGACGGCAACTTCCATGGGCACTCCCCTGAGGTGTCGGCGGCGCCGCTGCTCCGCCGGCGCCCGTACCTCCACGGTAAACGCGCCGGGCAGGTCGGGGGTTCCGGACGAACCCCCAACCTGCCCGTAGGGGAAACCACCTATACGCCCGCGGAAGACCGCCCCGGCACGCGCCCCGGCGCCTCCCCCGACCCCGCAAAAACCCAGGTCAGGGCCGCACCACGACGCGCCCCGGCGCCACCGGGCACCGCGGGCGCCGGACCCGTCCCGCCGCCCGGCCCCGGCCCGTAAAGCCCGGTGCCTCGCCCGGAACGCGGCACCCGGCCCCCGGCCCTGCGGCACCCGGCACGCGCCGCGGACTCACGCCGGAACGATGTTCACCAGCTTCGGCGCCCGGACGATGACCTTGCGGATGCCGGCGCCGCCCAGGGCCGCGACCACGGCCGGTTCGGCCAGCGCGGCCGCCTCCAGGTCCGCCTCCGAGATCGACGGGGCGACCTCCAGGCGGGCCTTGACCTTGCCCTTGATCTGGACGACGCAGGTCACCGTCTCGTCCACGACGTAGGCCGGGTCGGCGACCGGGAAGTCCGCGTGCACCACCGAGCCGGTGTGGCCCAGCTTGCGCCACAGCTCCTCGGCGATGTGCGGGGCCAGCGGGGCGATCAGCAGCACCAGCTGCTCCGCGACGGTGCGCGGCACCGGGCCGCCCGCCTTGGTCAGGTGGTTGTTCAGCTCGGTGATCTTGGCGATGGCGGTGTTGAAGCGCAGGTTCGCCATGTCCTGGGTGACACCGTCGATCGCCTTGTGCAGGGCCCGCAGGGTGGCCTCGTCCGGCTCGGTGTCGACGACGGTGGCCTCGCCGGTCGCCTCGTCCACCACGTTGCGCCACAGGCGCTGCAGCAGGCGGTACTGGCCGACGACGGCGCGGGTGTCCCACGGCCGGGAGACGTCCAGCGGGCCCATCGCCATCTCGTACAGGCGCAGGGTGTCCGCGCCGTACTCGGCGCAGATCTCGTCCGGCGTGACGGCGTTCTTCAGGGACTTGCCCATCTTGCCCAGCAGCCGGGAGACCTTGCCGCCCTCGTAGTAGAAGACGCCCCCGTCGTGCTCCTCGACCTCGGCCGCCGGGACCGCGATCCCGCGGGTGTCCCGGTAGACGTACGCCTGGATCATGCCCTGGTTGTAGAGCTTGTGGAACGGCTCGGCGGACGAGACGTGCCCCAGGTCGTACAGCACCTTGGACCAGAAGCGGGCGTACAGCAGGTGCAGCACCGCGTGCTCGGCGCCGCCCACGTACAGGTCGACACCGCCGTGCGGCTGGCCCTCGCGCGGCCCCATCCAGTACTGCTCGACGGCCGGGTCGACCAGCTTCCCGTCGTTCTCCGGGTCCAGGTAGCGCAGCTCGTACCAGCACGAACCGGCCCAGTTGGGCATGGTGTTGGTCTCGCGCCGGAAGCGCCGCACCCCGCGCCCGTCGCCCAGGTCCAGCTCGACGTTGACCCAGTCCTCATTACGGGACAGCGGGGTCTCGGGCTGGGTGTCGGCGTCGTCCGGGTCGAAGGTGCGCGGCGAGTAGTCGTCGACCTCCGGGAGCTCCAGCGGCAGCATCGACTCGGGCAGCGGGTGCGCCACGCCGTCCTCGTCGTAGACGATCGGGAACGGCTCGCCCCAGTAGCGCTGGCGGCTGAACAGCCAGTCGCGCAGCCGGTAGTTGACGGTGCCCTCGCCGATGCCGTTGGCGGTCAGCCACTCGGTGATCCGCGCCTTGGCCCCGGCCACGTCCAGGCCGTCCAGGGAGATGTCCGCGCTCGCGGAGTTGACCAGCTTCGCGTCGTACGCGGCGAAGGCGTCGTCCCAGGCGGCGGGGTCGGTGCCGCGGCCGTCGGTGGGCTCGACGACGCACCGCATGGGCAGCTCGAAGGCGCGCGCGAAGGCGAAGTCGCGGGTGTCGTGGGCCGGGACCGCCATGATCGCGCCGGTGCCGTAGCCCATCAGGACGTAGTCGGCGATGAAGACCGGGATGCGCTCGCCGCTGACCGGGTTGGTGGCGTGGACGCCGGTGAAGACGCCGGTCTTCTCCTTGGCGTCGGCCTGCCGCTCGACGTCCGACTTGGCGGCGGCCTGCTTGCGGTAGGCGGCGACGGCCTCGGCGGGCGTGGCGTGGCCGCCGGTCCACACCTCGTGGGTGCCCTCGGGCCAGGCGTCGGGGACGATCGAGGCGGTGCCGTTGCCGGCGATCAGCGGGTGCTCGGGGGCCAGGACCATGTAGGTCGCGCCGAACAGGGTGTCCTGGCGGGTGGTGAAGACGGTGATCTTCTCCGCGTCACCGACCGGGAAGTCCACCCGGGCGCCCTCGGAGCGGCCGATCCAGTTGCGCTGCTGGAGCTTGATGGCCTCCGGCCAGTCCAGCGCGTCCAGATCGCGCAGCAGCCGGTCGGCGTAGGCGGTGATGCGCATGTTCCACTGGCGCAGCTTGGCCTTGAAGACCGGGTAGTTACCGCGCTCGGAGCGGCCCTCGGCGGTGACCTCCTCGTTGGCCAGCACCGTGCCCAGTCCGGGGCACCAGTTCACCGGGGCGTCCGAGGCGTAGGCCAGGCGGTACTCGCCCAGGAGGTCGGCCCGCTCGGTGGCGGACAGCTCCGCCCAGGGGCGGCCGTCCGGGGCGGTCCGGGTGCCGGCCTCGAACTGGGCGACCAGGGTGTCGATCGGCCGGGCCTTGTCGGCCTCCGGGTCGTACCAGGAGTTGAAGATCTGCAAGAAGATCCACTGGGTCCACTTGTAGTACGCCGGGTCGATGGTCTCGATCGAGCGGCGCGGGTCGTGGCCCAGGCCCAGGCGGCGCAGCTGGCGCCGCATGTTGACGATGTTGGCCTCGGTGGAGACCCGGGGGTGGGTGCCGGTCTGGACGGCGTACTGCTCGGCGGGCAGGCCGAAGGCGTCGAAGCCCAGGGTGTGCAGGACGTTGTGGCCCGTCATGCGGTGGTAGCGGGCGTAGACGTCGGTGGCGATGAAGCCCAGGGGGTGGCCGACGTGCAGCCCCGCACCCGAGGGGTACGGGAACATGTCCATGACGAACTTCTTGGGACGGGCCACCGCCCCCGGATCGCCCGCCAGCTTCCCGCTCGGGTTGGGGGCCTCGTAGGTCCCGTCCGCCTCCCAGAAGTCCTGCCAGCGTGCCTCGATGTCGGCGGCCAGCTCGGCCGTATAGCGGTGCGGCGCTGCCACCTCGGCAGCGGTGGTCGTCTCGCTCATCGTCCTCAAAGCTCCATCGATCGTCTCTGCCTGCGGCTGCTGCGGACACGGTTTCTGCGGATCTGCGGAAACAAAAATGCCCCTCGCTCAGGAGGGGACGCCGCGCCGATGCCGACCCGGGCGGCCACAGCGAAGGGCCCGGTCGGGACTGATCAGCGCGGCCCGCTAAGCAGAAGGCGTACGGCACACATGGCGCCAGGGTACCGCAGGCCATACGGGGCCCGCGCCCGGGATTCCCCCGGGCGCGGGCCCCGCCCCCGTTACCGCCGCCCCGCCGCCACCGGGCCCGAGGAGTTGCGGGCCGGTGGGCGGGCGGGGCGGCGGCCCGCTGTCAGCGGCGGTAGGAGCTGACGTATCCGGCGCCCGGGGTGCCGACCCCGGTGACGTCGTCGTAGCCCACGGTGGCGTGCAGCGAGCTGTCCTTGCCCAGGCTGCGCAGCGAGGTGATGGTGCCCTTGCTCGCGTCGATGCCGTTGGCGAAGTCGACCCGGACGACCGCGAGGTCCCGGCCGGCACCGAGCGGGTGGTCGGTGACGTCGTGGTACGCGGCGGTGCCGTAGCGCTGGTAGATGGCCGGGTTGGCGAAGCCGATCGCGATGCCGTGCCGGGCCTGCTGGGCCAGCGCCTGGACGCCGGCGATCACCGGCGCGGCCAGGGAGGTGCCGCCGATCCGGTACTCGTCGTAGCCGAGCTTGCCGTCCGGCAGGGTCTGGGTCTGGCCGACCAGGAAGCCGGTGTTGGGGTCGGCGACGGCCGCGATGTCCGGGACGGTGCGCTTGGCGGCGCCGCCGTCGGCCTTGGCCAGCGCGTCCGGGACGATGCCCCGCTGGTAGAAGGGCTGCGGCACGGTCTTGCTGGTGCCGCCGCCCGCGCCCCCGTTGAACGTGCCGGGGAAGCCGGTCCAGTCGTTGCCGTCGGCGGACAGGACCGCCTTCTGGGTGCCCCAGCCGGTCTCCCACTGGTAGGCGTTGCCCTTGCCGACGGCCAGGGAGGTACCGCCGACCGCGGTCACCCACGCGGAGTTCGCCGGGGTGTCGACCTGCTTGGTGCCGGTGTTGGCGACCTCGTCGCCGTTGTCACCGGAGGAGAAGTAGAAGCCGATGCCCTGGACCGCGCCCTGCTGGAAGATCTGGTCGTAGGCGGCCGCCGAGTCCGGGGTCTGGTTGGCCTCGATGTCGCCCCAGGAGTTGGAGACGATGTCGGCCAGGTGCCCGTCGACAATCTTGCCGAGCGAGTCCAGCAGGTCGTCGTCCTGGCAGGAGGCCGCGCCGACGTAGACGATGTCGGCCTGGGGGGCCACCGCGTGCAGCGCCTCGACGTCGAGGGTCTCCTCGCCGTACCAGCCGGCCGCGCCGCAGTCCTTGATGTGCGTGTAGTCGGCGGGCAGGACCTGCGACAGCTGGCCCTTGCGGTAGCGGGCGTCGCCGTTGCGGGCGGCGTAGGTCTGCGCGTCCTTGGCGATGGTCGGCGAGGCGTAGGCGTCGGTGATCGCGACGGTGACGCCCTTGCCGGTCCACTTCTGCGCCCCGTAGGCGGCGCGCAGCTCCTTGCCGGTGTAGCCCCGGACCGCGTACGGCGCCTTGCTCCCGTAGGCCGAGGGCAGGCTCTGGTTCGTCCGGGAGCCGTAGTACGTGGAGAACGGCCCGGAGTTGCGGAAGACGGGCGAGGGCGGCGGCAGTTCGGTGGAGTGGTGCCGGGCCAGCCGGGGCGCGTTGTCCAGACCGGTGACCGTCAGCACCGCGTCGGCCACCGAGGCGGGCGCTGAGGCGGTGGCGGACGGCGCGTGGTACGTGTGGCCGGCCTTGCGGTAGTTGTGCAGACCGGTGGCGAACGCCCGCTCGGCGGCCGCCGCGTCGCCGCTGACCGTCACATAGCGGCTGGTGGTGCCGGTGACCGCGAGGCCGGACTTCTTCAGCCAGGCGGTCACCCTGGCTATCTGGTCCGGCGTGGCACCGTAGCGGGCGCGCACCTGGGCGGCGGACAGGTACTTCCCGTACGCCGCGGAGTGCGGGTCGGAGACGGCCCGGGCGTAGTCGGCGAGGCCCTTGGCGTCGCGGCCGGTGAGGTAGACCCGGGCGGAGACCTGCGTGGCGGCCGCGGTGGCGCCCTGGTCGGCCCGCTCGGTGGCCCACTGCGGCTTGGTGCCCGCCAGGGCGTGCCGGCCCCCGTCGTGGCCCGCGGCGCCGGCGGCCGGGGCGCCGAGCGCGAGCGCTCCGGCGACCAGCGGCAGCGCCGCCCCCAGGGCCAGGCCGGCGCGGGCGCGCGGTGATCTGGTGCGGCTTGCTCTCATGTAACCCCCTGCTGTGGCGGTGCGGAACGCTGCGTGGTGACGCCGCGCCGGTGCGCCGGTGCGCGACACCTCATCAGCGGTGAATGCGTCGGATGTGACGCTCACGCGATTCGCCACTCTTTCGGTGAACCGTTCATGTCAGGGTTATGCGATCACCAAGAAGAGCTCAAAGAGCGACAACGAGTGGGCGGAAACGGTCACCGGGCGAACGCCCAACAGGCCGGAGGCGACGGGTCGTTGACCCGGCCTCAAGGGCGGCCCGGGAGCCCGTACCGCCGCTCCCCGCCACCCTGGAACACACGACAGAGCGGGCCGCCCTTGACGGACGACCCGCTCTGCCTTCTGTGGAGCTAAGGAGAATTGAACTCCTGACCTCCTGCATGCCATGCAGGCGCTCTACCAACTGAGCTATAGCCCCAGGTCTTGCTCCGCTGCGGTTTTCCTTCCGGCTCCCCGCTGCGGCAACGCCTACATTACACGGCCCCCCCGGCCTTCTGCCAAATCGTCTCCCCGAAGCCCTCCGGAGGGGCCCGGGGTACTGTCGGCGAGCCCTGTCCGATTCGTCCTGGGGAGCCGTACGCCGTGACCGTGCCGGAGCTGGACCAGCCCACCGACCCCCGCGGCCCGCGCCGCGGCGCGGCCGCCATCCGCCGCCACCCGGTGCTCGCCGCGGCGCTGGCCTGCCTGGTCTCCTTCACCGCCTTCTGGGTCGCCCAGCGGCTGGCGCACGTCACGATGATCGACCTCATGGTCTACCGCGCCGAGGGCCGGACCGCCCGCGACGGCGCGGACCTCTACGACATGGTCGCCACCTCCGCCCGGCTGCCCAACACCTACCCGCCGTTCGCCGCGCTGCTGTTCGTCCCGCTCACCTTCTTCGGCGTCCCGGTGATGCGCACGCTGGCCACCGCCGGGAACCTCGTCCTCCTCGTCGCCGTCGTCCACCTCTCCCTCCGCCTGGCCGGCCGGCCCCGGCGCCTGCCCCCGCTCGCCGCGACGCTCGCCCTCTCCGCCCTGCTCGTGTGGTGCGAGCCGGTGTGGACGACGCTCCGCTACGGGCAGATCAACCTGCTGCTCGCCGCCCTGGTGCTGTGGGACCTGACCCGCCGGGACGGCAACCGCTGGGCCGGCGCCGGCATCGGCATCGCGGCCGGCATCAAGCTGACCCCGGCGCTGTTCGCCGTCTTCCTCGCGCTGGCCGGCGCGATACGCGCCGTCCGGCGGCTCCGGGCCGGCGACGGATGGCGCGCCGCCTGGAACCCCTGGCTGCGGCAGGCCGCCGTCGCCACCGGCACCTTCGGCGCCACCGCCCTCCTCTCCGCGGTCGTCCTGCCCCGCGATTCGCACCGCTTCTGGACCGAGATCGTCTTCGCCGCCGACCGGGTCGGCGAGGTGGAGATCACCGCGAACCAGTCACTGCGCGGCCTCCTGGCCCGGCTGCTGCACACCCACGACCCCGGTGCCGCCTGGCTCGTCCTGGCCGCCCTGGCGGCCGCCGCCGGACTGGCGCTGGCCGCCGCGGCGCTCCTGCGCGGCGAACGCGCCTGGGCGACCCTGACCTGTGCCGCCACCGCCCTGCTGATCAGCCCGATCTCCTGGTCGCACCACTGGGTGTGGGGCGTGCCGATGCTGATCCTGCTGGGCTCCGAGGCGATGCGGCACACCGGCGCCGCGGCCCGCCGGTGGTGGGCGGTGACGGGCGTGATGGGGCTGCTGTTCTGCTCGTTCGCCCTGTGGTGGGTGCCGCACCGCTGGCACCAGCACGAGGAACTCCACCAGAACGCCGGGCAGATGCTGCTCTCGGCGGTCTACCCGCTGGCCGGGATCACCCTGCTGGTCCTGACCGCGGCCCGGCTCCGCGAGCGCCCCGCCGACGCCCACCGGCACCCGGCCGCACCGAAGGCCCTGGAAGCCCCGGAGACACCCGAGACGCCGGAGGCACCCCAGACGCTCACGCCCGGCTCACGACCCGCCCCCTGACCGGTATCAGGCCGCGGGCAGCGGCCCGTTCGGCCGTCGCGATCCCTCGGCACGCCGCGCGCTCTTCCATACCGCCCCCGTCCCCGCGCCGTTGCCCGCCGCGTGGGTGGCGCCCCGCCGGCGGGCCGTTCCCACCGCGGTGACACGGCGTGAACGCCCGGCCGCGCGAGGGGAGTTCCGACTCACCGGAAGTGAACGAAGGTGAATGAAGGTGAACGGAAGCGCTCGTCCGGCGTACGGAACTGATGGGCTACGGAGGGAAAGTGACCGGCCGGCAGCGCCCCGGCTCCCCCCTCCGCCCCGCCCAACTCACGCCGTGGCGAAGGAATAGAACCGTTTCAGCGTGCAGTGCTCGTCCAGCAGCCGGCCGTAGATCGGCTCCCCGTCGAGTTCGCGGTAGGTCTCGATGGGGTCGCCTTTTATGACCAGGGCGCGCGCGCATTCCTCGCACCAGTACTGGTAGTCGGCGTTGACCGGTTCCATGTCGCGGACGATCGGCGTGCCGCTGCCGCACCAGTCGCACTTCCTGCTGTGGGCGCCCATCCATCAGCTCCAACTGTGGCCGCAGGCCGTACAGACGTAGGAAACACCGCCGTTGTCGCCCAACACCTGCGCGACGTGGGAGGAGCCGCACGAAGGGCACTGGAGAGCCGCTCCCTGAGCGGTGCGCACGGCGGCCGGGCCGGGCAGGTCGCCGACCTCCCCAAGGATGCTCGTGGGCATCGCGATCTCTCCTCCCCTGGCGGCGCCGTCCGATTCTGCCACGGACGGCCGGGCAGGTCAGGTCCGCCCGCGGAGCGTTCGGGCCGCGCCGCGGGCGCCGCCGCGCCGGTCGGCGCGCGTCCGCTCCCCACCGCGCCCCCCTGAGGGAAACCAGGGCCTTGGGGCTGAGAGGCGGGCGGGCGGCGGAGTGAGCTACGTCACGGCCCCGCAGAGGGCCTCCGCCCCAGGGGAGCGGAGCGCTGCCGTAACGCGAAGATCCCGCCTCCTGGGGGAGACGGGATCTTCCGGGCTGTGGAGCTAAGGAGAATTGAACTCCTGACCTCCTGCATGCCATGCAGGCGCTCTACCAACTGAGCTATAGCCCCGGGTCTTGTTCCGCTCCTCCGGGTTTCCCCGGCGGCGCCGCGAACAAGAAGAACTTTAGCCTGCGACCTGCCCAGATGTGAAATCCGGGTCCGGCCGGCCCGCTGCGGCGGGCTCAGTCGTCGTCGCCGAGCACCGGTTCCGGCAGGGTGCCGGCGTTGTGCTCCAGCAGCCGCCAGCCGCGCGCGCCCTCGCCCAGCACCGACCAGCAGCAGTTGGACAGGCCGCCCAGGCCCTCCCAGTGGTGCGCCTCCAGGCCGAGCAGCCGCCCGATGGTGGTGCGGATGGTGCCGCCGTGGCTGACCACGACCAGGGTGCCCTCGTCGGGCAGCTTCTCGGCGTGGCGCAGCACGACCGGGGCGGCCCGGTCGGCGACCTCGGTCTCCAGTTCGCCGCCACCGCGGCGCACCGGCTCCCCGCGCTTCCAGGCGGCGTACTCCGCGCCGTGGCGGGCGAGGATCTCGTCGTGCGTCAGGCCCTGCCAGACGCCCGCGTAGGTCTCCCGCAGCGCGGCGTCGTAGGTGACGTCCAGGCGCGTCAGGGCGGCCAGCTCGCCGGCCGTGGCCACCGCCCGGCTCAGATCCGAGGCGATGATGGCGTCCGGCCGCAGGGCGGCCAGCAGCCGGGCGGCGCGGCGGGCCTGGGCCCGGCCGGTCTCGGTCAGCTCGATGTCGGTCGAGCCCTGGAAGCGGCGCTCCAGATTCCAGGCCGTCTGGCCGTGGCGCCACAGGACGACGCGGCGGCCCCGGCCGCCCTTGGTGCCGTTCAGCGCAGATCTCCGTCCTCTTCGCCCGCGGCGGCGTGTGCGGCGGCCTTGCCGCGGGTGGCCTTGGCCTCCTCCGGGAGGTCGATCTCCGGGCAGTCCTTCCACAGGCGCTCCAGCGCGTAGAAGACCCGCTCCTCGCTGTGCTGGACGTGGACGACGATGTCGACGTAGTCGAGCAGCACCCAGCGGGCCTCGCGGTCGCCCTCGCGGCGGACCGGCTTGGCGCCGAGGTCCTTGTTGAGTCGTTCCTCGATCTCGTCGACGATCGCCTTGACCTGGCGGTCGCTGGGCGCGGAGGCCAGCAGGAAGGCGTCGGTGATCGAGAGGACGTCGCTGACGTCGTACGCGATGATGTCGTGCGCGAGCTTGTCGGCCGCGGCCTGGGCGGCGGCGTTGATGAGCTCGAGGGAGCGGTCCGTGGCGGTCACAAGCGGCTTTCCGGGTCGGGGGTGCCGCTCCGGACGGGTCGCGGGACGCGCGGCGGAGCCAGTGGCGCACCGCGGTCCCGGGCTGCCGGATCGGCGGTCAGGTACCCCTCAAGGGTCTCACGGACCACCGACAGCCCCGGCGGGGTTTTCCGGCCCGCCGGGACGCCGTGGCGTCCGCCCTGGTCAGGTGGGCGGTCAGCCCTTGTAGTCCTGGCCGAGGACCACGGCGATGTCGGCGTTGGCCTCGACCTTCCCCTGCCGGACGGCGCCGGCCGGCAGGCCCAGCGTCTTGGCGACCTCGGCGGCCTTGGCCCGCTGGGGCGCGTCCCCGTAGGTGACCTGGGAGGCCGGCGCGGTGCCGGCGCTGCCGTCGTCGACGAAGGTGTAGCCGCCGTTGAGGAGGGCGACCTGGGCCTTGCCGGTGGCGGCCTTGTCGCCGGTGGCGTTGCGGACCGCGACCCGCGGCGTGACACCGGGGGAGGTCTTCTTGACCGTGCCGCCCAGGATGTCCTTGACGACACCGGCCGCGGTGCCCTGGCCGAGCGTCCCGTCGGCCTGGACGGGCAGCACCTCGGTGGCGTACTTGCCGGTCTTGGCCAGCTCCGCCCGCTGCGCCAGCGAACTGCCCAACTGGGCCTCGGTGAGCGGCGGGTCGAGGATCTGGAGCAGCGACTTCACGGTGGCGGTGGCGCCGTCCGCGTCGCTGGAGACCTTCTTCAGGGTGGCCTGCATCACCTGTCCGAAGCGGGCCAGCTGCTTGGTCTGGGTCTCCCCCGGGCCCTGGTAGGTGGCGTAGGCGACGGCCGCCTGCCCGTTGAGGAGCTGGCCGGCGCCCTGCTTGACCACCGGGTCGTCGTCCTTCTTGGCGCCGGGGACGGCGGTGTCGGTGTCGACGGTGATGCCGCCGACGGTCTCGACGAGGTTCTCCAGGTAGGGCGTGTCCAGCCGCCAGCTGGCGTTGAGGTCGGCGCCCAGGAGGGTGTTCAGGGACTCCCGGGTCGCGTCGGTGCCGTCGTCCTTGACGGATTTGCCCAGGGTCGTGGTGGTGCCGTCGTCCTTGGGGACGATCAGGCTGTTGGGCAGCAGCAGGGTGGTGCCCTTGTGGGTGGTCTCGTTGTCCACCAGGAGGGCGGTGGAGGTGGTGCCGGTCTTGGTGTCGCGGAGGTTGACGACCAGCACGTCGCGCTTCTGCCCGCCGGCCTCGGCCGCGGCGCCGCCGCTCCCGCCGGACAGCCCGGGGAGCTTGCCCGCCCACCAGAGGTAGCCGACCCCGCCGGCCACCAGGAGGGCCAGCACGACGGACAGCGCGATGAGGCGGCTGCGGCCGCGCCGCTTGGCCTCCTCGCGCCGCTCGGTGCGGCTCTCGGTGAACTTCAGCCAGTCGATGACGTCCTCGGAGTCCTCGTCCGGCTCCTCGACGAACGAGAACTGCTCGGTGTGGTACTCCTCCCCGTCCGGGCCCGTGCCGGGGCCCGGTGCGCCGTGCGGCGCCGGCGCCGCGGCGGGGGCGGGCGGCTCCTCGGGGGCGGCGGCCGGCGCCTGCTCCTGCGGCTGCGCGTGGTGCGGCTGCCCGTAGGGGGCCTGCTCGGGGACCTGCTCGTAGGCCGGCTGCTGGGCCTGGTGCGGGATCCAGTCGGCGTGCTGGGGCTGCTGCTGCGGCTGGGCGTACGGGTCGTACTGCTGGGGGTAGCCGGGCTGCTGCGGGGCCTGCGGGGCGCCGTAGGGGTCGTAGCCGTACTCCTGCGGCCGGTACGGCCGACCGTCCGGCGGTGTCTGGTGGCCGGCCCCGGCGTAGGGGTCGTACGGGTCGTAGGGGGGCGCGGCGGCGGGGGCGGCCGGCTGCCCGTAGGGGTCGTAGTGCTGCTGCCCGTACGACTGCTGCTGCCCGTACGTCTGCTGCGCCCCGTAGGGCTGCGGTGCCTCCTGGGGCACCGGCCGGCCGTAGGCGTCGTAGGCGTGGCCCTGGTGGCCCGGCTGCTCCGGCCGGCCCTGGTGCCCGTGCTGCTGGGCATAGGGGTCCTGGGCATACGGGTCCTGCGGCCCGTACGGATCCTGTCGGTCGCTCACCGGCGCCCCTTTCCGTCTGCCCCGTCAGCGGTCGTCGCGGTACAGCTGCTTTTTGTCGATGTAGCGCACCACACCGTCCGGTACGAGGTACCAGACCGGATCCCCCTGGGCGACGCGCGCCCGGCAGTCCGTCGAGGAGATGGCCAGCGCGGGCACCTCGACCAGGGACACCGCGCCCTCGGGCAGCCCGGGGTCCGCGAGGACGTGCCCGGGCCGGGTCACCCCGATGAAGTGGGCCAGCGAGACCAGCTCCGCCGCGTCGTGCCAGGTCAGGATCTGGCTGAGGGCGTCGGCGCCGGTGATGAAGAACAGGTCCGCGTCGCGGTGCTCGGTCCGCAGGTCACGCAGCGTGTCTATGGTGTACGTCTTGCCGCCGCGGTCGATGTCGATGCGGCTGACCGAGAACTGCGGGTTCGAGGCGGTCGCGATGACCGTCATCAGATACCGGTCCTCGGCCGGGGACACCTTCTTGTGGCTCTTCTGCCACGGGTGCCCCGTGGGCACAAAGATGACCTCGTCGAGGTGGAACTGGCTGGCCACCTCGCTGGCGGCGACCAAGTGGCCGTGATGGATCGGGTCGAAGGTGCCGCCCATCACGCCGAGCCGCCGCTTCACGGGCCCTGTGTGCTCTCCCATGCGTGCAGACCCTACTTGGCGGGACGCGGTGCCGGGGGCCGGGTCGTCGGGCTCAGCGGTCGCGGTTGAAGCGCGTGGTGATCCAGAGCAGGAGAAGCAGGATGAAAAGGGCGCTGCCACCGGTCAGGTAGGGGCTCAGGCTCTCGTGCTGGCCGCCTCCGTGCCCGGCTTCGGCCAGGGAGACCAGGGACTGTGCGGCGGAGTTCAGGCTCATCGTGGGAGGACCAATCCGGGCGGGTGTCGGACAGAGGCTTCCGCCACATCGTAAGCGTCACGTCACCGGGGGCTCACGCCGACTCCGCCCGAAGGCGTCCGGCCGGGTCCGGCGGCGGGGCCGCCGACGGGGCCGCGGCGGGCCCGGCGGCCTTCCGGACGGGCCGCTTCCGGCGCGTGGAGCGTCCCGGCCACGGGGGCGGGCGGCGGAGGTCAGTCCTGGTTGCCGTAGCCGCGCAGCAGGAACCACGCGAGCAGCACGGCGCCCACCACGCCGACGATGATCACGGTGCGCAGGATCCAGCCGGGTCCGCTGTCCCGGGAGGTCGCCTCGGCGGCGGCGAGCAGGAGGCTCGGGTGCGGCATGGTGATGGCTCCCTTTGTGTACGGCCCGGGTGGGCATGGTGCGTTTGCCAGCGTACGCCCGGGCATCCATTCGGCTGTCAGTGGCGTCCTCTAGGCTGAATCCACGCAGTCGAACAGGGGGAGGCCCCAATGACGGAGAGCCCAGACGGCGGCGCGACCGTACCGAGCCGGAACCGCAAGCGGTTCCCCGGTATCTCGTCGCGGTCCTACGAGCACCCGGCGGATCGCTCGGCGCTGGTGGCGCTGCGCAAGCTGAGCGGGTTCGACACGGTCTTCAAGACGCTCAGCGGCCTGCTGCCGGAGCGCAGCCTGCGGCTGCTCTTCCTGTCGGACTCGGTGCGCGTCAGCGACCAGCAGTTCGCGCACCTGAACGCCATGCTGCGCGACGCCTGCTACATCCTGGACCTGGAGAAGGTCCCGCCGATGTACGTCAACCAGGACCCGCAGCCCAACGCCATGTGCATCGGCCTGGACGAGCCGATCATCGTGGTCTCGACCGGCCTGGTCGAGCTGCTGGACGAGGAGGAGATGCGGGCCGTCATCGGCCACGAGGTCGGCCACGCCCTGTCCGGCCACGCGGTGTACCGCACCATCCTGCTGTTCCTGACCAACCTCGCGACCAAGGTCGCCTGGATCCCGCTGGGCAATGTCGCGGTGCTGGCGATCGTGACGGCGCTGCGCGAGTGGTTCCGCAAGTCGGAGCTGTCCGCCGACCGCGCGGGCCTGCTGGTCGGGCAGGACCTCCAGGCGTCGATGCGGGGCCTGATGAAGCTGGCCGGCGGCAACCACCTCCACGAGATGAACGTGGACGCCTTCCTCAAGCAGGCCGAGGAGTACGAGGCCGGCGGCGATCTGCGGGACTCCGTACTGAAGATCCTCAACCTCCTCCCGCGCAGCCACCCGTTCACCACCGTCCGCGCCGCCGAGCTGAAGAAGTGGTCCGCGAGCCGCGACTACCAGCGCATCATGGACGGCCACTACACGCGCCGCGAGGAGGACAAGGACGCCTCGGTCTCCGACTCGTTCCGGGATTCCGCGGCGCACTACGCCGAGTCGGTGCGCACCAGCAAGGACCCGCTGATGGGCCTGGTGCGCGATCTGGCGGGCGGCGCCGGGGACCTGGGCGGCAAGCTGCGCGACACCGTCTTCGGCACCCGCGGTGCCAACGGCACGGGCCGCGCTAGTGGAGAGGATGGTCCGGAGTCGGCAGGGAAGTAGCCGCCAGCTCGCCGCAGAGCGAGGCGTTGGCCCGGCCCCGGGCGTAGGGGTCGGTGCCGGCGGGCCGGCCGGAGCCGGCGTGCTGGCCGGCGAGCAGCGGGTGCAGCGTGCCGGCCGGCTGCGAGGAGCAGGCCAGCGGCCCGGCCTGGAGGCTGCTCTGCACGACCGACAGCCGGTGGTCGGCGAGGTCGTCCCGGCCGATCCGGAAGTGCAGTTCGCGCCGGACGGTGACGAGCGAGGCGGCGCCCGGCGTCGGGGTGCCGGTGTCCCGGCCCGCGGCGTCCGGCGGTGCGCCGGGGGCCGGCCGGACGGCGTAGACGAAGGTGTAGTCGGCGGCGACGTCGAGGGTGTCGGCGCTCAACTCCGTCGCGCTCATGGTGCCGTTGACGCGGACGTCGCGGTCGGCGAGGCGGAGCTGGTGCGGGTCGAAGCGGACGAGCCAACCGGTCGCGGCGTCTTGGCCGTTGTCGTCCGGGTGCGCCATGCTCCGGTCGAACTGGTCGAGTTGGCCGGTGTCCAGCAGCAGCCTGACGGGCCGTACGGCGCCGCCGGTGAGGGTCGCCGGGTCCACCGACGAGCGGACGAGGTAGTCCTTGGCGATGGTCAGCGCGTCGACGATCTGGCCGTCGGAGAAGTGCGCGGTCCGCTGGAGGCCGGGGGGAAGGTTGATACCGGCCGCACCGGTCCGGTAGCCGGCCGCCGGGCTGTGCGCGAAGAGGTCGTCGGGGGTGGCGCCCGGGACGGTGCCGGGCGGCGCGAGCGGCACCACCGAGGAGCGCAGCGGCTGCGCCCGGGCCGCTTCGGGGGCCTTGTAGGGGTGCCGGATGCCCATGTAGACGGCGGTGCCGAAGGCCAGCACGATCAGCAGGACCAGCAGGACCGCCTGCCGGGAGCCGCCCGGCCGCAGCCAGGCGTGGCGGGTTTTGACGGCCGGGGCGTGGTGCTCGCCCAGCCGCTCGTCGGCGGAGAATTCCTGAAGCCGCGCAGCGCGCACGAACCGCTCGTCGAAGACCACGGATCGGTATTCGTCGTCACCGCCTCCCGGGGCGCCGTCGGGCGTCCCTTCGGGAGGGTCACCAGGCCCGGTCATACAACAAGGGTAGGTCTGACGGGGCCGCGGTAAACGCCGGGAAGCAGCACAACTTCGCGTCAGTGCGGGGCCGGGCCGGCCGAGAACGAGGGGCGCGGCGGCTCCGCGGACGCGGACGGCGGCAGGCCGGGGCGGGGGGTGCGGAGGGTGCCCGGGCCGCCCTCGGGGGGCGCGCCGGAGGACGGGGCGTCGACGCCGGAGGAGCTGGTCGGCGGGGCGGGATTCTGGCCGCGGCCGGCGGCGCCCCGGTAGACGGCGCTGAAGGCCAGGGCCACCAGGCCGACGCCCATCACGACGGCCAGCACCCAGGCCATGGGGCGGTGCCAGCGGGCGGTGCCGCGGTAGGGGCGCAGGGCGCCGCCGTAGGGGCCGTAGGGGTCCTCGGTGGCGTAGGCGCCAAGGTCTCCGGGGCGGCCGCCGGGCTCGTGGCCGTAGTCGTCGTCGGGGCCGAAGCCGGCTCCGGGGCGGGCGGCGGCCTCGGCCTCGGCGCGCGCCTCGGCGGCCGCCAGCATCCGCTCGACCGCCGAGGGCTCATGGATCGTCGCGGCCCGTACGAAGTCCTCGTCGAAGACCACGGAAGCGAACTCCCCGTCCGCCTCTCCGTGGCTCCCGTGGTGGTGCTCGTCGGGCTGTTCGCCGTCCGGGAACGGCGTGCCCCCCACGTCGTCCGGCACCCGTCCAGGGTAGCCCCGACCGGACGTCTTGGGCAGGGAGGGAGCCGGCCGGAAGCGGCCGGAGCACCGGCGGAACGGGGCCGTCCGCCGGTCCCGGTCAGCGGGTGTGGCCGTCGCCGGTGACGATGTACTTGGTGGACGTCAGCTCCGGCAGGCCCATGGGGCCGCGGGCGTGCAGCTTCTGGGTGGAGATGCCGATCTCGGCGCCGAAGCCGAACTGGCCGCCGTCGGTGAACCGCGTCGAGGCATTGACCGCGACCGTGGTGGAGTCCACCAACCGGGTGAAGCGGCGGGCGGCGGCCTGCGAGCCGGTGACGATGGCCTCGGTGTGGCCGGAGGACCAGCGGCGGATGTGGGCCACCGCGGCGTCCAGGTCGGGCACCACGGCGGCCGCGATGTCGTACGAGAGGTACTCGGTGGCCCAGTCCTCGTCGGTGGCCGGGGCGACCAGGCCGGGGCCGGCCTGCTGCCAGACGGCGTCGCCGTGCACCACGACACCGGCCTGGGTCAGCGCCTCCAGGGCGCGCGGCAGGAACTTCTCGGCGATCCCGGCGTGCACCAGGACCGTCTCGGCGGCGTTGCAGACGCTGGGGCGCTGGGCCTTGGAGTTGACCAGGATGTCGATCGCCATGTCGATATCGGCGGCCTCGTCGACGTAGACGTGGCAGTTGCCGGTGCCGGTCTCGATGACCGGGACGGTGGACTCCTCGACGACGGTGCGGATCAGGGCGGCGCCGCCGCGCGGGATGAGCACGTCGACCAGGCCGCGGGCGCGCATCAGCGCGCGCACCGAGTCCCGGCTCTCGCCGGGCACCAGCTGCACCGCGTCGGCCGGCAGCCCGGCGCTCTCCACGGCGGAGCGCACCACGTCCACCAGGGCGCTGTTGGAGGCGTAGGCGGAGGAGGAGCCGCGCAGCAGGACGGCGTTGCCGGACTTCAGGCAGAGTGCGGCGGCGTCGACGGTGACGTTGGGGCGGGCCTCGTAGATGATGCCGACCACGCCGAGCGGGACGCGGACCTGGCGCAGGTCGAGGCCGTTGGGCAGGGTCGAGCCGCGGACCACCTCGCCGACCGGGTCGGGCAGGGCGACGACCTTGCGGACGTCGTCGGCGATGGCGGCGATCCGCTCGGGGGTGAGGGTGAGCCGGTCCACGATCGCCTCGGAGGTGCCGGCGGCCCGGGCCTTCTCGATGTCCTGGGCGTTGGCCGCGATCAGGGTGGCGGTCTGGGCCACCAGGGCGTCGGCGATGGCGAGCAGCGCCCCGTCGCGGGCCGTGCGCGGCAGCGGGGCCAGGACGGCGGCCGCTTCCCGGGCGCGGCGGGCGGTGTCGAGGACGGGCGAGGACTGGGATGCGCTGCTGGTCATGGCCGCAGCCTAACGCCGCGCCGGGCGGCCCTCGCGCCGGATTCCACAGAGCGGGACGCCGGTCGCACCGGCGGCGGGCCCTGTGGACGGCGCGGCGGCCGCCCGGCGCCTGCGGGGTACCGTCGCGGCACCGCCCGCCCGGCGCCCGGCCCCGCCGGTGCGGCGCCCGCCGTACGGCCGCGGCGCGTACGGCTTCCGACCGCGGCCCGTGCGGACGTGCGGCCGCGGTCCGCCCCGCGGGGACGCGCGCCGGCTAGCTAGTAGGGGTGCACCCCGACCGGTGAGGCCGGCGGCGGCCCGTAGCCCTCGGCGACGCGCTGGTGGTAGGTCTCCCGATCGATGACCTCCAGCCCGACGATCTCCCAGGGCGGGAGCTTGGCCGTCGAGCGGTGCTCGCCCCACAGCCGGAGCGCGACCGCCGCCGCGTCGTGCAGGTCCCGGGCCTCTTCCCAGTAGCGGATCTCGGCGTGGTCGTTGGCGTAGCGGCTGGTCAGCAGGAAGGGGTGGTCGTGGGCGAGCTGTTCCAGCGCCCGCCGGACCTCCTTCAGCGGGGCCTCGGCGCCCGAGACGCTGAGCGTGACGTGCCACAGCCGGGACGTCTCGCGGCGCTCGTCCTCCCCGGCCCGCGGGGCCGTCCGGTCCCGCTCCGCCCGCCGGGCCTCCTCCGGCCGGGCGGCTCTCCCGGTGGACCCGACGCTGGTCAGTGTGCGCTCCGCCGTCCCTCGGGCCGGAGCCCCTGGGCGCCCTCGTGTCACCGGCGGCCTCCTGTGATGCGAATCGCTCCGCCCCCGCGGGGTGCGGAGCCGACTGGTGCGGTCGTCCTTCGGCGTGAAGCGCTCGCGCGCTGCGGGCGCCGCTCCCCCACGGCGCCCCCGCAACAAAGTTGACCAGTCCGCGGCCGCCCGCGGGGCCGTTTTGCCGAAGGTGCCCGGTGAAAGGCTGAGGAAGGCCGGTCCCGGACGGGCCGCGGCGCGGTCCCGCGCCGGGCGGGTCAGTGGTCGAGCAGCACCAGGTCGTCCCGGTGCACGACCTCCCGCTCATACGCCGGTCCGAGCTCACGGGCCAGATCCCGGGTGGAACGACCAATCAATCGGGGGATTTCCCGGGCGTCGAAGTTGACGAGCCCGCGGGCGACCGCGCGGCCGTCCTCGTCCCGCAGCTCGACCGGGTCCCCGGCGGAGAACTCGCCCTCGACGGCGGAGATGCCGGCCGGCAGCAGCGAGGAGTTCCGCTCCACGACGGCCCGTACGGCGCCGTCGTCCAGGACCAGGGCACCGCGCGGCGCGGAGGCGTGGGCCAGCCACAGCAGCCGGTCGGCGGAGCGGCGGCCGGTGCGCAGGAAGTGGGTGCCGGTGGGGGCGCCGGCCAGCGCATCGGCGGCGTGCACGGCGGAGGTCAGCACGACCGGGATACCGGCCGCGGCGGCGATCCGGGCCGCCTCGACCTTGGTGACCATGCCGCCGGTGCCCACCCCGGCCTTCCCCGCACTCCCGATGGAGACGCCCTCCAGGTCCCGGGGGCCGGCGACCACCGCTATCCGGGACGTGCCGGGGGTGGCCGGGTCGCCGTCGTAGAGGCCGTCCACGTCGGAGAGCAGGATCAGCAGGTCGGCGCGGACCAGGTGGGCGACCAGGGCGGCCAGCCGGTCGTTGTCGCCGAAGCGGATCTCGTCGGTGGCGACCGTGTCGTTCTCGTTGACCACCGGCACCACCCCCATGGCCAGCAGCTGGTCCAGGGTGCGGCAGGCGTTGCGGTAGTGGCCCCGGCGGCTGGTGTCGTCGGCGGTGAGCAGCACCTGGCCGACCCGGCGGCCGTAGCGGGCGAACGAGGCGGTGTAGCGGGCGACCAGCAGGCCCTGGCCGACGCTGGCGGCGGCCTGCTGGCGGGCCAGGTCCCGGGGGCGGCGGTCCAGGCCCAGCGGGGCCAGACCTGCGGCGATGGAGCCGGAGGAGACCAGCACGATCTCCTTGTCCTGGTGCTTGGCCAGGACGTCCACCAGGGCGTCGACGCGGTCCGCGTCCAGCCCGCCGGCGGCGGTGGTCAGCGAGGACGAGCCGACCTTCACCACGATCCGGCGGGCGCTCGCCACGCCCTCCCGGTGCGCGCCGCCGTCCCCGGCGAAGGCCCCGTGGTCCGCCGCTCCGCCTTGCCTTGCCCCTGCCACCTGCACAACCCCTGTTACTCGTGTCCGCGCGGTCCCGCCGCCCGGCGGGTCCGCCGGTGCGTCCCGTACAGCCGCAATCTACGGCAGCGGCCCCCCGGGGCGCCCGGCCATATCGCCTGGCGGACGCCGCGGCGGACACCCGGGGCCGGCACCCGGCGCCCGCGGTCCGGCTCCCATGACCCCCCATCGAGGGATTCCTGCCGAAAAGAACTAAGACGGTGAACGACACCCGAAGGTTGCGTTCGATTGGTCCGTTTCGCGGCGAAGAGAGCCACAGCAGATTGTCACCAGGGCCAACAAGGTCATACGGTCGGGTGTCCATCGGTCCCGTTTCGCCGCTCCGGCGGCGTCGCAGCGCGGGACCAGCGGCCGCCGTCCCCGGCCTCCCCCCATGCCCTTTCTGCTGCCAGGAGCCCTCCCCCGTGCCTTCCGCCGGAATCGCCCCCAGACGAGCCGTGCAGCTCGCGGCGCTGCTCGCGATGATGGTCGCGTTCACCGCCCAGCTGCTCGGCGCGCTGCTGCCCGTCATCCCGCTGTTCATCGCAGCGTCAGTGGTCAACCTGGGACTCGACCTGGTCCTCCAGCACCAGCAGCCCGGCCTGCTCGCCCTGCTCGGCCGGATCCGCTTCGACGTGACGGTGCGTCAACTCCTGCGGGACATGCTGATACTGGTCGGCCTCCTGCACATCGACGGCATCAACCCCCTGGAGGAGCAGGCCCCCCTCACGATCACCCTGCTCGCCTTCTACGGCACCCATTTCGTGTGCCAGGCCGTCGCCGTCCTGGTGCGCCGGTCCCGCAGCCTGCCGTTCGTCACCCGCAACATCGACGCCGGCGCGCTGGGCCTGACCGACGCCCCGCCGCGGCTGCTGTACCGCCAGACCGGGCGGCGGCTGCTGCGCTTCTCGGTGCCCACCACCGCCGGCATGATGATCACCGCCCTGACCGGCAACGCCTTCTGGGGCGGCATCGGCATCGGCGTCGCCCTGGTGCTCTCCGCCGCCGGCACCCTCTACCTGAGCACCTGGCTGCTGCCCGGCAAGCAGGTCGTCGGCGAACAGCGCGCCCTGGAGTGGCTGGACGCCTGGCTGGCCACCTACCGACCGACGGTCGGCATGTACTTCTCCGGCGGCTCCGCCTCGGCCTACCAGGCCAACATGTGGCTCGGCACCCTGGCCGGACTGGACGGCCGGCCGATCATCGTGCTGCGCGAGCGGTTCATGGTGCAGAAGATCGAGGCCACCGACATCCCGATCGTGTGCATCCCCAAGGTCTCCCACCTGATGCGCCTGGAGCACTCCACCCTCAAGGTGCTGCTGCACCCGGCGAACTCCGGCAAGACCTCGCAGATCCTGCGGATCCCCTCCATCAAGCACGCCTTCATCAACCACGGCGAGAGCGACAAGCTCTCCTCCTGCAACCCGTACGCCAAGGCGTACGACGAGGTGTGGGTGGCCGGCCCGGCGGCCCGGGACCGCTACCAGCTCGCCGACATCGGCGTCGAGGACAAGGACGTCGTCGAGGTCGGCCGCCCCCAGCTGGCCCCGATCCGCCCCTACGAGGGCGCCCCCCTCGGCCCGTACACCACCGTGCTCTACGCCCCCACCTGGGAGGGCTGGGACGGCAACCCGGGCAACACCTCGGTGATCCTGGCCGGCGAGAACATCGTCCGCGCCCTGCTCGCCGACCCCAACGTCCGGCTGCTCTACAAGCCGCACCCGATGACCGGCTCGGTGGACCCGCGGGCCGGCGCCGCCAACGCCCGCATCCAGGCGATGATCGCCGAGGCCAACGCGCGGCGCGGCGGCCCGCTGCCCGGCCCGGAGGCCACCGCCGCACTCGCCCGCCGCACCGCCGAACTGGACCGGCTGACCACCTCCGGCTTCCGCAAGAGCGCCGACGAACTGGAGCGGATGCGGCTCCAGGGCGTCCCCGAGGCGGGCCGCGCGGCCGCCGTCGAGGCCGCCGTCGCCGCCTGGGAGCAGGCGTACTGGGACTCCTTCCCCGCGTGGGAGCACCAGGTCATCACCACCGCCCGCCCCGGCATCTTCGCCTGCTTCAACGAGGCCGACCTGCTGATCAGCGACGTCTCCAGCGTCGTCTCCGACTACCTCAGCAGCGAGAAGCCGTACGCGGTCGCCAACACCACCGGGCTGGCCGAGGACGACTTCCGGGCGCAGTTCCCCACGGTGCGGGCGGCCACCGTCCTCGGACCGGACGCGGCCGGGGTGCCCGCGCTCCTCGACGCCGTCCGCGACCCGGCCCGCGACAAGCTGGCCGCCGCCCGCGCCGAACTCAAGGAGCACCTGCTCGGCCCGTCGGACCCGCCGTCGGCGGTCCGCTTCAACCAGGCCGCGGTGGAGCTGTGCGGCAAGGCCGACGAGCGGCGCCGCCGGATGGAGAGCCGGCTGTCCGGCATCCCCGTGCAGCGCTCGCAGCAGGACGTCAGCGCCGCCGGGACGGCCCCGCCGGCCGCCGGCGGCACCCCGGACGCCCCCGCCGCCGTCTAGCCCGCAGCGGGCCGTCCACGGCCCCGTACGGCACACGCCCGAGGCCCGGGAGGAATGCTCCTCCCGGGCCTCGGGCGTGTGCGGGGGCGGGCTAGAACGGCGAGAAGCCGTCGAACTCGCTCTGTGCCTCGTCGCGCTCCGCCTCGCGGTCGCGGCGCCGCTGCGCCGCCGGGCGCGGGGCCTCGAAGCGGTGGTCCTCACCGCGCCGGCCCAGCATCTCCGCACCGGCCGACATCGACGGCTCCCAGTCGAAGACCACCGCGTCGTCCTCCGAGCCGATCGCCACCCCGTCCATCGCGCGGGCACCGGCCTTGAGCAGCGCGTCCTCGACACCGAGGCGGTTGAGCCGGTCGGCGAGATAGCCCACCGCCTCGTCGTTGTTGAAATCGGTCTGGCGCACCCAGCGTTCGGGCTTCTCGCCGCGGACGCGGAAGAGGCCGTCGGCCTCCTTGGTGACCGTGAAGCCCGCGTCGTCCACCGCCTTGGGGCGGATCACGATCCGGGTGGCCTCCTGGACGGGCTTGGCCGCCCGTGCCGTGGCGACGATGTCGGCCAGCGCGTACGACAGCTCCTTCAGGCCCTGGCGGGCGACCGCGGAGACCTCGAAGACGCGGTAGCCGCGCGCCTCCAGGTCGGGGCGGATCATGTCGGCGAGGTCCTTGCCGTCCGGGATGTCGACCTTGTTCAGGACGACCACCCGCGGCCGGTCGTCCAGCCCGCCGTACTGGGCCAGCTCCTCCTCGATGACGTCGAGGTCGGAGACCGGGTCGCGGTGCGACTCCAGGGTGGCGGTGTCCAGGACGTGGACCAGCACCTCGCAGCGCTCGACGTGCCGCAGGAACTCCAGGCCCAGGCCCTTGCCCTGGCTGGCGCCGGGGATCAGACCGGGCACGTCGGCGATGGTGTAGACGGTCGCGCCGGCGGTCACCACGCCGAGGTTGGGCACCAGGGTGGTGAACGGGTAGTCGGCGATCTTCGGCTTGGCGGCCGAGAGCACCGAGATCAGCGAGGACTTGCCGGCGCTCGGGTAGCCGACCAGCGCGACGTCCGCGACGGTCTTCAGCTCCAGCACGATGTCCCGGGCCTCGCCGGGCTCGCCGAGCAGCGCGAAGCCGGGGGCCTTGCGGCGGGCCGACGCCAGCGCGGCGTTGCCCAGACCGCCGCGGCCGCCCTGGCCCGCGATGAAGCGGGTGCCCTGGCCGACCATGTCGGCGAGCACCTCGCCGTTGCCGTCCATCACGACGGTGCCGTCGGGCACCGGCAGGATCAGGTCCTTGCCGTTCTTGCCCTCGCGGTTGTCGCCCGCGCCCGGCTGGCCGTTGGTGGCCTTGCGGTGCGGGTGGTGGTGGTAGTCGAGGAGCGTGGTGACGTCCTGGTCGACGACGAGGATCACGTCACCGCCGCGGCCGCCGTTGCCCCCGTCGGGGCCGCCGAGCGGCTTGAACTTCTCCCGGTGGACGGAGGCGCAGCCGTGGCCTCCGTTACCCGCGGCGATGTGCAGCTCGACGCGGTCCACGAAGGTGGTCATGGTGGGATGCCTCCAGATCAGCGGGGTTGTCTGCGTACTGAGCGGAATGGTCCGCTCACGGCGGGGATGCCGGGTGCGGGCGGAATGTCGTGGTCATAACGCGCCAAGGGCGGACCGGTCTTCCCGCTCGCGCGGAAAGAGGCGGTCCGCCCCTGGCGTGCTGCGACGTACGTCCGGGCCCTGGTTACTGGGCGGCCGGGACGATGTTCACGACCTTGCGGCCACGGAAGGTGCCGAACTGCACCGCGCCGGGCTGCAGGGCGAACAGGGTGTCGTCGCCACCGCGGCCGACGCCCTTGCCCGGGTGGAAGTGGGTGCCACGCTGGCGGACCAGGATCTCACCGGCGAGCACGGTCTGACCGCCGAAGCGCTTCACACCGAGCCGCTGCGCGTTGGAGTCGCGACCGTTCCGAGTGGACGATGCGCCCTTCTTGTGTGCCATGTCTCCTCAGTCCCTTACTTCGCCGGAGCGTCGATGCCGGTGATCTTCAGCGCCGTGTGGAGCTGGCGGTGGCCGATCCGCTTCTTGTAACCGGTCTTGTTCTTGTACTTCTGGATCCGGATCTTGTCGCCCTTGTGGTGGTCGACGACCTCGGCCTGGACCTTCACGCCCGCCAGGACCCAGGGGTCGCTGGTGACCGCGTCGCCGTCGACGACCAGCAGCGTGGAGAGCTCGACGGTGTCGCCGACCTTGCTGGTGGAAATGCGGTCAACCTCGATGACGTCGCCAACAGCAACCTTCTGCTGGCGCCCGCCGGTGCGCACGATCGCGTACACGCGGAACTCTCTCTCGCTAGGTATCGGATCCTCTGATGCCAGCCGCTCTCACGGGCTCATGACGTCCCGTGGAATCCGGCCCGCACAAGCGGCGGGCGGGACGAGCGGCCTCCCTCGGCGGAGCCGAGAGGTGTGTGCTCAGAAGGGGTGGTGCCACACAGACACCGACGGTCAAGGTTACGGGGCCTCGACCGGAGGGTCAAACCGGCCCCGGGCCGCCGTGACGGCGGCCCGGGGGCGGGTCCTGCTCAGTCCTCCGCGGACGCCGGCGCCGCGGCCGCGGTCTTCTTGGCCGCCGCCTTCTTCGCCGTCGTCTTCTTCGCGGTGGTCTTCTTCGCCGCGGCCTTCTTGGCGGTGGTCTTCTTCGCCGCCGCCTTCTTGGCCGTGGTCTTCTTCGCCGCCGCCTTCTTCGCGGTCTTCTTGGCCGCGGGCGCCGGCTCGGCGGCCTCCGCGCCCTCGTCCGCCGCGGCGGGCTGCTCGGCGGCCTCGGTGGCGACCGGCTCCGGTGCCGCGGCGGGCGCCTCGGCGGCCGGCCCGCTGATCACGATCGTCCCGGCGGACTCGGCGGCCTCCGGCGAACCGGCCGGCGCGGACACCCGGCGGGTGGCCCGGCGGCGCGTCCGCGGCGGGGCGGCCTCGGCGACCGGAGCGGCCTCCTCGGCGGGCGCGGCGGCCGGCGCGGGCTCCGCGGCCGGCTCCGGAGCCTGCTCGGCCTCCCCGGCCGGCGCGGCGGCCGGCAGCACGATCGCGGCGGCCTCCTCGGCGGCGGCCTTGGGCGCGCCCGCCGGAGCGGACACCTTCCGGCTCACCCGGCGGCGGCCCCGGCCGCGCCCGGCAGCGGCGGCCTCGGCCTCCGCGGGGCTGCCGTACCACTCGTCCGCACCGTCCACCGACGGCTGGAGCTGCGCCTCGGTGACCGCGACCGGCTCCAGCTCCGGCGCCGCCTCCTCGGCCGCCGGTGCCTCGACGGCCTCGGCGGGCTGCTCCGGCTGGGCACCGTTCGCCCCGGCCTTGCCCTTCTTCTTGCGCTTGCCGCCAGCCGACGGCTGGTCCATGTGGACGATCACGCCGCGGCCGTTGCAGTGCACGCACTGCTCGGAGAACGACTCCAGCAGGCCCTGGCCGACCCGCTTGCGGGTCATCTGGACCAGGCCCAGCGAGGTGACCTCGGCCACCTGGTGCTTGGTGCGGTCCCGGCCCAGGCACTCCAGCAGCCGCCGCAGCACCAGGTCGCGGTTGGACTCCAGGACCATGTCGATGAAGTCGATGACCACGATGCCGCCGAGGTCGCGCAGCCGCAGCTGGCGGACGATCTCCTCGGCCGCCTCCAGGTTGTTCCGGGTGACGGTCTCTTCCAGATTGCCGCCCTGGCCGGTGAACTTCCCGGTGTTGACGTCGATCACGACCATGGCTTCGGTCTTGTCGATCACCAGCGAACCGCCGCTGGGGAGCCAGACCTTGCGGTCCAGCGCCTTCATCAGCTGCTCGTCGATCCGGTACGTGGCGAAGACGTCGACCTCGGAGGTCCACCGCTGGAGGCGGTCCGCCAGGTCCGGCGCGACGTGCGCGACATAGCCGTGGATGGTCTCCCAGGCGTCGTCACCGCTGACGATGACCTTGGAGAAGTCCTCGTTGAAGATGTCCCGGACGACCCGGACGGTCATGTCCGGCTCGCCGTAGAGCAGGCTCGGCGAGCTGGTCGAGGCCGCCTTCGCCTTCTTCTGGATCTCCTCCCACTGCGCCTGGAGCCGCTCCACGTCGCGGCGCAGCTCGTCCTCGCTGGCGCCCTCCGCGGCGGTGCGCACGATGACGCCCGCGTCCTCGGGGACGATCTTCTTGAGGATCTGCTTCAGCCGGGCCCGCTCGGTGTCCGGGAGCTTGCGGCTGATGCCGGTCATCGAGCCCTCGGGCACGTAGACCAGGTAGCGGCCGGGCAGCGAGACCTGGCTGGTCAGCCGGGCGCCCTTGTGGCCGATCGGGTCCTTGGTGACCTGGACCAGGACGGACTGGCCGGACTTCAGCGCGGTCTCGATGCGGCGCGGCCCGTTGGCCATGCCCAGCGCCTCGAAGTTGACCTCGCCCGCGTAGAGCACGGCGTTGCGGCCCTTGCCGATGTCGACGAAGGCGGCCTCCATCGACGGCAGGACGTTCTGCACCTTGCCCAGGTAGACGTTGCCGACGTAGCTGGTGGCCTGCTCCTTGTTGACGAAGTGCTCGACGAGGACGTTGTCCTCCAGCACGCCGATCTGGGTGCGCTCGCCGCTCTGGCGGACCACCATCACCCGCTCGACGGCCTCACGGCGGGCCAGGAACTCCGCCTCGGTGATGATCGGCACCCGGCGGCGGCCCTGCTCGCGGCCCTCGCGGCGGCGCTGCTTCTTGGCCTCCAGGCGCGTCGAGCCCTTGATGGACTGGACCTCGTCGGCGCCGGTGCCCTCGTCCTTCTTGCGGGGCTCGCGGACCTTGACGACGGTGCGCTCGGGGTCGTCGGCGTGGGTGGCCTCGGCCTCCGCGGTCTCGCCGCTGCGCCGGCGACGGCGCCGGCGACGGCGGCTGCTGCTGGAGCTGACGCCGGCCTCGGCGGCCTCCGCCTCCTCCTGCTCGGCCTCGGCGCCCTCGGCCTCCTCCTCGGCGGCCGGCTCCTCGGCGGCGTGCTCGTCGGCGTGCTCGTCGAGGCCGTCGGCGGCCTCCCCGCGGCGACGGCGGCGGCCGCCCCGGCGGCGGCGGCGCGAGGGACGCTCGCCCTCCTCGCCGGCCGCGGTGCCGTCGTGCTCCTCCTCGGGCTCCTCGGCGGCCTCCTCGACCGCCGGCTCCTCGGTCACGGCGGACGGCGCGGCGGTCACCGGCTCGGCCTCGGGGGCCTCGGCGCGGCGCCGGCGACGGCGGCGGGCGGCGCCGGTGGCCGCCTCCTCCGGCTCGGTCTCGGCCGCTTCCGCCTCCAGGCGGGCGGCGGCGTGCGCGGCGGCGGCGCTCTCCGGGGTCTGGAACATCGGCTCGGTGAAGACCGGAGCCTGGAACACGGCCGTCGGGGGCCGCTGCGCCCGGCGGCGGCCACGCACCGGCTCCTGCGCGGCGGGCTCCTCCGCGGTGCGGGCGGCGGGGGCCTCGACCGGGGCGGCCTCGGCGCGGCGGCGGGTGCGGCGGCGCGGGGCCTCGGCCTCGGCGGGCTCGGCGGCGGGGGCCTCGGCGGGCGCCTCCGGGGCACCGGCCGGAGCCGTCGCCTTACGGGTCGCCCGGCGACGCGCACGGGCCGGACGCGCCTCCTCCTCGGCGGGCGCGGCGGCCTCGGCGGGAGCGGCGGCCTCGGTCTCCGCCGCCTCCTCTTCCTCGGCGGGCTCCTCGGCGGCGGGCTCCGGGGCCGGGGCGGCGGTCTTACGGGTGGCGCGGCGGCGCGTACGGGCCGGACGGGCCTCCTCCTCGGCCGGAGCAGCGGGCGCCTCCTCGGCGGCGGGCTCGGCGGCAGGGGCCTGGGCGGGCGCCTCCTCGGCGGCGGCCGGGGCACCGGCCGGAGCCGTCGCCTTACGGGTCGCCCGGCGGCGCGTACGGGCCGGACGGGCCTCCTCCTCGGCCGGAGCGGCGGCCTCGGCGGGCGCGGCGGCCTCGGTGGCGGGCGCCTCGGCGGGCTCGGCCGCGGCGGTCTCCTCGGCGGGGCGCGGGGCCCCGGCGGGCGCGGTCGCCTTGCGGGTCGCCCGGCGGCGCGGGCGGGCCGGACGGGCCTCTTCCGCGGCGGCCTCGGCCGCGGGCGCGGGGGCCTCCTCGGCCGCCGGCTGCGGGGCCGCCGGGGCGTCGCTGCTCACGACCGTGGTCGCGGCGGCCGCGGCGGACGGCGGGCCGGCCGGGCGGGACGCCGCGCGGCGCCGGCGGCGCGGCGGCAGGGTGTCGCCGGGGGTGCTGTTCTCACCCTCGCGGTCCGCGGACCGCGAGGAATCGGTGGGCTCAATAGCTTCGAGCATGCGGGCGGTTCTCCCGTCACGCTCCCGGGCGCCGCGCCTGGGTCCGGCCGCGGTCCGCGCGCGGGGCGCGGTTCCGCAGTCCGGGGCGCGGGCGCCGCACGGGAGCTGTCGTCTCGCTCGCCGGGCCCGTGGTCCGGGCCGGCGAAAGTCTCCTGGTCAGTGCGTCCGCCGGACCGGGGTCGGGCCCTGGTTGATCGGCGGCGCCACGACGCGTCCTACGCGGTCCCTTCCCCGGAAATCGCCGGGGAGGCCCCGCTCGCAGCCTGCGCGGTACCCACCCCGGCGGCCGTGGTTGGAGCGGCCGTGGCAGCGTCGCGGTCGGGCGCCAGCGGGTCGGTCACCGCGCCGGTCTCCTCATCGAGCAGCCCCTGCGCCAGCCTGGTCACCGCTGCGGGGACCGGCGGCGCCAGGTCGGCCGTAACCCGGAGGCCGGACAGGACGTCGTCGGGTCGAACGGCAGGTGTCAGATGCCGAACAACCAGCCGCAGTATCGCACAGGCACCGCCGCCGGGCCTATCGCCCGCACTCCCGTCGGCCGGGACGGCCTCCAGGCGCGCCACCGCGCCGCGGGCGTCGAAGGTGCGCAGGCCGTTCTTGGTGCGCCGCTCGACCGGCACCTCGCCGGCGGCCAGGAACGCCTCCACGGCGCGCCCGGCCTCCTCGGTACCGACCCCGTCGAGGCGGAGTTCCCACACCGACGCCTGGAGCCGGTCGGCGAGGCCGCTGGTGCGGGCCTCCACGGCTTCGGTGACGTCGAGGCCGGCCGGCAGCGACGCGTCGAGCAGCGCGCGGACGGCCTCCGGGTCGCGGTGCTCGGTGAGCTGGATCTCCAGGTACTCGGCCTCGCTGCCGGTGCCGGTCGGTGCGGCGTTGGCGTACGACACCTTGGGGTGCGGGGTGAAGCCGGCCGAATAGGCCATGGGGACCTCGGCGCGGCGCAGCGCCCGCTCGAAAGCGCGCTGGAAGTCGCGGTGGCTGGTGAACCGGAGGCGGCCGCGCTTGGTGTAGCGCAGTCGGATGCGCTGCACCGCGGGTGCGGGCGGCGGGCCTTCGGGCTGTCGCTTGCCCAGTGTTACTTCTCCTTGGTGTCAGGGCGCGGCGGGTGCCGCCCCGTCCGGACCGCCCCCGCGTGGGCGGGGACACATCGCGCCCGGACGTCTTTACCTAGAGTACGTGCCGCGCCGCCGGCCGGTTCCCGCCGGGGCGCCCGGGCCGCCCGCCGCGGCCCCGGACGCGCGGCGGAAACCACGCGGACGGGTGGGCCGCCGGCGCCCCGGCCGCCCGGCGCGGCGCGGGCTCCGTACGCCGGCGGCCCGGCTCCGCCGGGACGGGGCCGGGCCGGGCGTGCGGCGGGGCTACTTGACGACCGTGAGCGGCAGCAGCTTCTTGCCGGTGGGGCCGATCTGGATCTCGGTGCCCATCTGCGGGCAGACGCCGCAGTCGAAGCACGGGGTCCAGCGGCAGTCCTCGACCTCGGTCTCGTCGAGGGCGTCCTGCCAGTCCTCCCAGAGCCAGTCCTTGTCGAGGCCGGAGTCGAGGTGGTCCCAGGGCAGGACCTCCTCGTAGCCGCGCTCGCGGGTGGTGTACCAGGCGACGTCCACGCCGAACTCCGGCAGCGCCTTCTCCGCGGCCGCCATCCAGCGGTCGTAGGAGAAGTGCTCGCGCCAGCCGTCGAAGCGGCCGCCGTCGTCGTAGACCGCCCGGATGACCGCGCCGATCCGGCGGTCGCCGCGGGAGAGCAGGCCCTCGACGATGCCGGGCTTGCCGTCGTGGTAGCGGAAGCCGATGGAGCGGCCGTACTTCTTGTCGCCGCGGATCTTGTCGCGGAGCTTGGCCAGGCGGGCGTCGGTCTCCTCGGCGGAGAGCTGCGGGGCCCACTGGAAGGGGGTGTGCGGCTTGGGGACGAAACCGCCGATGGAGACCGTGCAGCGGATGTCGTTGGAGTTCGACACCTCGCGGCCCTTGGCGATGACCTTGGTGGCCATGTCGGCGATCTGGAGGACGTCGTCGTCGGTCTCGGTGGGCAGGCCGCACATGAAGTAGAGCTTCACCTGGCGCCAGCCGTTGCCGTAGGCGGTGGCGACGGTCCGGATCAGGTCCTCTTCGGAGACCATCTTGTTGATGACCTTGCGGATCCGCTCGCTGCCGCCCTCGGGGGCGAAGGTCAGGCCGGAGCGGCGGCCGTTGCGGGTCAGCTCGTTGGCGAGATCGATGTTGAAGGCGTCGACGCGGGTCGACGGCAGCGACAGGCCGATCTTGTCTTCCTCGTACCGGTCGGCGAGGCCCTTGGCGATGTCGCCGATCTCGGTGTGGTCCGCGGAGGACAGCGACAGCAGGCCGACCTCCTCGAATCCCGTGGCGGCCAGACCCTTGTCCACCATCTCGCCGATGCCGGTGATGCTTCGCTCCCGGACGGGACGCGTGATCATGCCGGCCTGGCAGAAGCGGCAGCCGCGGGTGCAGCCACGGAAGATCTCGACCGACATCCGCTCGTGGACGGTCTCGGCCAGGGGGACGAGCGGCTGCTTGGGGTAGGGCCACTCGTCGAGGTCCATGACGGTGTGCTTGGAGACCCGCCACGGGACGCCGGAGCGGTTCGGCACGACGCGCGAGATGCGGCCGTCGGCGAGGTACTCCACGTCGTAGAACTTGGGGACGTAGACGTTGCCCGTCCGCGCCAGGCGGAAGAGGACCTCGTCGCGGCCGCCGGGGCGGCCCTCGGCCTTCCACTCGCGGATGATCGCGGTGATGTCCAGGACCGCCTGCTCGCCGTCGCCGATGACCGCGCAGTCGAGGAAGTCGGCGATCGGCTCGGGGTTGAAGGCGGCGTGGCCGCCGGCCAGGACCAGCGGGTGGTCCTCGGTGCGGTCCTTGGCCTCCAGCGGGATGCCGGCCAGGTCGAGCGCGGTGAGCATGTTGGTGTAGCCCAGCTCGGTGGAGAAGCTCAGCCCGAACACGTCGAAGGCGCCGACCGGCCGGTGGCTGTCGACGGTGAACTGCGGCACCCGGTGCTCGCGCATCAGCGCTTCCAGGTCCGGCCAGACGCTGTAGGTGCGCTCGGCGAGCACGCCCTCCTGCTCGTTGAGGACCTCGTAGAGGATCATGACGCCCTGGTTGGGCAGCCCGACCTCGTAGGCGTCGGGGTACATGAGCGCCCAGCGGACGTCACAGGAATCCCAGTCCTTGACGGTGGAATTCAGCTCTCCGCCGACGTACTGGATCGGCTTCTGCACGTGGGGGAGCAGGGCCTCAAGCTGTGGGAAGACCGATTCGGCAGGCATCTCGACGAACTTTCGTGAGCTGGCAAGGGCGACTCACAAGCGTAACCCGCCCGGCGGCGCCTCCGGGCACGCCGGCGGTACGACAGGTTCCGGGGGCCCGGGCGGCTCCCCGGGGCCGGCGAGCCGGGAGAACTCCGCCCAGCGGCCCGGCAGCGCGCGCTCCAGGTCAGCCGCGCGGGCCTCCTCGCGGCCGTAGAGCAGGCCGAAGGTGAATCCGCTCTCGCCGGCCCGGCGGGCCTCCTCGGCCAGGTCGCGCAGCGCGGCGCGGGCCACCACGCCGTCCTGGTGGTCGCCGAGCAGCTGCTGGAGCTCCTTGGCACCGGCGGTGATCTCGCGGGCCGGGCGGCCGAGCGCCGGGGTGGCCGCCTCCGCGGCGTAGCGGGCGCGTTTGGCGGCCTTGCGGGCGCGGTGCAGCGCCACGTCGCGGGCGGGGCCGGCGGGGGTGCCGAGGGCGGCCTCGATCCGGCGGGCCAGCCGCCGGCAGTCGTCGCGGACGGCGCGGGCGGCGGCGGGCGGTGCGGGGCCGGCGGCCGGTCCGCGCAGCGGCGGGGCGCCGAGGAGGGTGTGCAGGTCCTGGAGGAGGGCGAGGTAGCGCGGGCCGTCCAGGGCGCCCAGCACCCGGTCGCGGGCACCCGCCCGGCTCCGGGCCGACCAGGCGCGCAGCCGCCCCGCCACCGGGCCCATCCGCAGGGGGCGGTCCACCCCGGCCAGTGCGGAGGTGAGCCGCCCGGCCAGTACCTCCTGGTCCCGTCCGGCCCCCAACTCCGCGGCCAGCCACCGGAGTTCACCACCCAGCGGATCGGTGGCGGCCCGGTCCAGGACCGCGCCGTAGGAGCGGAACGCGCTGCGCAGGCGGCGGGTGGCGACCCGCATCCGGTGCACCGCGTCGGGCAGGTCGCGCCGGACCGCCGGATCCAGCTCGACGAGCGCCCGCACCTGGGTGCGCACGTAGCCGAGGACGAGGTCGCCGGCGGTGCTTCCGGCGTCGCCGGGGGGCGGCTGGGCGGGGGGCGCGGGGGCGGTGCCGGCGGGGGCGGTCGCGGCCAGCACGCGGGCCAGTTTGGACGGCGCCGGCGAGGGGCGCGCGCCGGCCTCGGCCAGCAGCCGCTCGACCTCGTCCAGCAGGCCCCCGTCCGCGGCACCGCCGGCCAGTTCCACCTCGATCTCCCGCCAGCGGACCCGGCCGCCGGCCCCCTCCGGGTGCAGCCGGCGGGCCTCGACCTCGTCCACCGCGACCTCGGCGAGCGGGCGGCCCGCGGCGTCCCGCAGCTCGCGCACGGTGCGCCGGGTCCGCAGCCGGACGAGGGGGACCAGGGCCGCGCCGCGGGTGCGGGAGCGGACCAGGGCGGTCAGTTCGGGGGGCGGGGAGCCGGAGAGCGGGGCGCGGAGCTCGTCGCGCACCGGGGCGGGCGCGCCGGGGACGGCGGCCGGGAGCTTGAGGTGCCAGCCCGCGTCCGGGCCGCCGGTACGCCGCCGCAGGGTGACGCCCTCCGCGGCCAGGCGCTGGTCGGCGGTGTCGTAGTAGACCGCGTCGAGGAGGTCCGGGTCCCGTGCGGTGACGGTGGCGACCCGGGCGGCGCGGGTCAGGTCGGGCAGGGCGGCGGGGCCGGGGAGGGCGTCCGCCTCGTATTTCCGCTCGATCTCCCGCACGGTGTCCGCCATGCCTCGAATCTAGCCAGCCGCCGGGAGCCCGACCAGCGGCCGGACCGGGACCGGCGGCGGTTCCCGCCCCGGGCGGGTGGCATCGCCGACACACGGTGTCTTACGGTGTGTGACAAGCCGTCCACACAGCGTGGCAACCGGCGTTCGACCGACACCGGGAGAAACCGTGCACCCCGACACCGCAGCCGTCGCCCGGCCCCCGCTCCGCGTCGCGGCGGGCGCCCGCCCCTATCTGCTGACGGCACCGAGCCGGCCCACCGCCCCGAAGACCTCCCGGGACTTCGTGGCGGCGGTGCTGCGCCGCGGCCCGCTCGCCCCGCTGCGGGAGACCGCCGTGCTGCTCACCTCCGAGGCGGTGACCCGGGCCCATCTGCGCACGCCGCCGTCCGCGGACCTCCTGCTGCGGGTCCTGACCGGCCCCGGCGGCCTGCGGATCAGCGTCCACCACGAGGGCCCGGCGGTCCCCGGGGCGCGCACGCCCGCGGCGGCCTGGGCCGGGCCGGCCCTGCTGGAGCGGGATCCGGCGCACGGGCTGCTGCTGATCAGCCGGCTCGCCGGCGACTGGGGCACGACCCCGTTCGAGGGTCCGCCGCACACCACGTCGCTGTGGTTCGAGCTGTACCCCGGCCGCTGACCGGCGCGCGGGGCGGCGGGCCCGGCCTCAGCGGGACGCGGAGACCGGGCGCTGGACGCGGATCGACTGGAGCAGCCCGATGGCGATCCAGACCGCGAACATCGACGTGCCGCCGTAGGAGACGAACGGCAGCGGCAGACCGGTGACGGGCATGATGCCCAGGGTCATCCCGATGTTCTCGAAGGACTGGAAGGCGAACCACGCGATGATCCCGGCGGACACGATCGTGCCGTAGAGCTCGCCGGTCTCCCGGGCGATCCGGCAGGCGCGCCAGAGCACCACGCCGAGCAGCACGATGATCAGGCCCGCGCCGAGGAAGCCCAGCTCCTCGCCGGCGACCGTGAAGATGAAGTCGGTCTGCTGCTCGGGGACGAACTGGCCGGTGGTCTGGCTGCCGTGGAAGAGGCCGGAGCCGGTCAGTCCGCCGCCGCCGATGGCGATCCGGGCCTGGTTGGTGTTGTAGCCGACACCGGCCGGGTCCAGGCTCGGGTTGGCGAACGCGGCGAACCGGGCGATCTGGTAGGCGTCCAGCAGCCCCAGCTGCCAGATGGCGACGCAGCCGACGACACCGGTGCCCAGCAGGCCCAGGATCCAGCGGTTGGAACAGCCGCTGGCGAGCAGCACGCCGAGGATGATGGCGCCGAGCACCATCACCGAGCCGAGGTCCGGCATCAGCATGATCACCCCGACCGGCACCGCGGCCAGGCCCAGGGCCTGCACGACGGTGCGGTGGTCGGGGTACGGGCGGTCGCCGGCGTCCACCCGGGCGGCCAGGATCATCGCCATGCCCAGGGTGATGGTGATCTTGGTGAACTCGGCGGGCTGGAGCGAGAAGCCGCCGGGGATCGCCAGCCAGGAGCGGGAGCCGTTGATGGTGGCGCCCAGCGGCGTCAGCACCAGCGCCGCCAGCAGCACCGAGAGGCCGAAGAGCACCGGGACGGCACCGCGCAGGGTGCGGTGGCCGAGCCAGATGGTGCCGGCCGCCAGGGCCACGCCGATCGCGGTGTTCAGCAGGTGGTGGACGAAGAAGAAGTACTCGTCGCCCTTGTTGAGTTCGGTGCGGTTGCGGGTGGCGGAGAAGACCAGCAGCGAGCCCAGCAGGGAGAGCACCAGACAGGACAGCAGCAGTATCCAGTCCAGCTTGCGCACCACGGAGTCGCGTGCCGTCAGCCGGCTCCACAGCCCCTGGTCGGGGCCGTAGCGGCGGACGGAGAAGGCCCGGGAGAAGAGCGGCGTGGTCACTGCTGGGGGCTCCCGGAGGGCGACGGCGACGGGTCGGCGGGCGGCGGCTTGATGGGCGGGGAGACGATGGTGCCGTCACTCTCGATCTTGGGCAGCTTGGCCTCGGGCTTCGGCAGCAGCGCCGCCCCGGGGTCGATCTCGCCCTTGTCGTTGACGCCGTAGAGCGCGTTGTAGATCTTGCGGACGGCCGGGCCGGAGGCGCCCGAGCCGGTACCACCCTGGGAGATGGTCATCACGATCGTGTAGTCCTTGGTGTACGTCGCGAACCACGAGGTGGTCTGCTTGCCGTAGACCTCGGCGGTACCGGTCTTGGCGTGCATCGGGATCTTGTCCTGCGGCCAGCCCTGGAAGCGCCAGGCGGCGGTGCCCCGTTCGGTGACGCCCTGGAGCGCGGCGTCGATCTGCTGGAGCGTCTTGGGGCTGTCCGGCAGCCGGCCGTGCGAGCGGGGCTCGATCATCTGCACCTTCTTGCCGTCGGGGCTGACGATGGCCTTGCCGACGGTGGGGTTGTAGAGGGTGCCGCCGTTGGCCAGGGCCCCGTAGATCGTCGCCATCTGGATCGGGGTGACGAGGGTGTCGCCCTGGCCGATCGCGTAGTTGATCGAGTCGTAGGCGTGCAGCTTCATGCCTTCGAGGCAGTTCTCCCGGGCGAGCTTGGAGACGTAGTCATTGGCGTCCTTGGGGTGCGCGCACCAGCTGTCCTTGTTGGCCTGCCAGAAGGCGTTCTTCCACTGGCGGTCGGGGACCCGGCCCTTGACCTCGTTGGGCAGGTCGATGCCGGTCTCCTTGCCGAGGCCGAACTGGTGGGCGGTCTTGTAGAACCAGTCGCGCGGGTTCTTGACCGGCTTGTCCCCGCCGTCCTTCTTCCACTCGTCGTGCCCCAGGCGGTAGAAGACGGTGTCGCAGGAGACCTCCAGCGCGCGCCCCAGGCTGATGTCGCCCTGCGATTCGCCCTCGAAGTTCTTGAAGACCTGGCCGCCGATGCTGTACGAGCTGGTGCACGGGTAGTGGCCGTCGAAGGGGTAGCCGGCGTTCACCGCGGCCGAGGTCGAGATGACCTTGAAGATCGAGCCGGGGGCGGCCTGGCCCTGGATGGCGCGGTTGAGCAGCGGGTAGTCGGAGTCCTTGCCGGTGAGCTTGGCGTAGTCCTTGCCGGAGATGCCGCCGACCCAGGCGTTGGGGTCGTAGCTGGGGTTGGAGGCCATCGCCACCACCCGGCCGGTCTTCGCCTCCATCACGACCACGGCGCCCGAGTCCGCCTTGTAGTTGGTGCCGGTGTTCCGGTCGACCTGGGTGCGGGCGTCCTTCATGGCCTGTTCCAGCTCTTTTTCCGCTATGGCCTGGACGCGGGCGTCGATGCTGGTGATCAGGGTCGAACCGGCCTGGCCCTTGTCGCTCTTGGCCTGCCCGATGACCCGGCCGAGGTTGTCGACCTCGTAGCGGGTGACGGCGGCCTTGCCGCGCAGGTACGTGTCGTACTGCCGCTCCAGGCCGGACCGGCCGACCTGGTCGGAGCGCAGCAGCGGCGACGGCCCGTCCTTGGCCTTCTTGATCTCCTCGTCGGTGACCGGCGAGAGGTAGCCGAGGACCTGCGCGGTGTTGGCCTTGCCGGGGGCCGGGTAGCGGCGCACGGCGGTGGGCTGGGCGCTGATGCCGGGGAAGTCCTCGGAGCGCTCGCGGATCTGGAGGGCCTGCTGGGTGGTGGCCTTGTCGGTGATCGGGATGGGCTGGTACGGCGAGCCGTTCCAGCAGGGCTGCGGCGTCTTGGCGTCGCAGAGCCGGACCTTGTTGCGGATCTCCTGGGCCGGCATGTTCAGCACCTTGGCCAGCCGGGCCAGCACGGCCTTGCCGCCGTCCTTCATCTTCAGCAGGTCGGTGCGGCTGGCGGAGACCACGAGCCGGGTCTGGTTGTCGGCCAGCGGCACCCCGCGGGCGTCCAGGATGGAGCCGCGGGTGGCCGGGTCGATGACCTGCTGGACGTGGTTCGAACGGGCCTTGGCGGCGTACTCCTGGCCGTTGCGGATCTGGAGGTACCACAGCCGGCCGCCGAGCGTCGCCAGCAGCGAGAAGACCAGGATCTGGATCGCGACGAGCCGGATGGTGACCCGCGAGGTCTTCCCGGTCTCGGGAATGTTACTCATGGCGCGCAGCGCCTCCTTCGGGGGCGGCGGGCGTCGGGCGGGCGGTGCTCACAGGCGCTTGACCCCCTTGAGGCCCTTGACCCCCTTGGTGCGTCCGCCCCGGGCCGGTTTCGGCACCCGGCCGGTGCGCAGCGCCTTCATCGCGTTGCGGCTGGACTTCAGGCCGGTACCCGTCGTCAGCCAGGAGCCGGCGTCGCCGCTCCCCCAGCCGTGCCGCCCGGCCACCGCCCCGCCGCCGCTGTCGGTGGCCAGCGGGTCGTGCTCCGTCCGGCGGGCCACCGCCATCACCAGCGGCACGGTGAAGGGCGCCAGCAGCAGGTCGTAGAGGGTGGCGCTGAGCAGCAGGCCGACCAGGCCCACGTGGCGCGCGGCGGTGTCCCCGACCAGCGAGCCGACCCCGGCGTACAGCAGCGTGGAGCCGATCGCGGCGCCGATGACGACGACCAGCGGCAGCGTCGCCGAACGGTGCTGGCCGCCGTCCGGCCTGGTCAGGCCCGCGGCGTAGCCGATGACGCACAGGACCAGGGCGTAGCGGCCGATGGCGTGGTCGGCGGGCGGCGCGAGGTCGGCGAGCAGTCCGGCGCCGAAGCCGATGAGCGAGCCGCCGACATGGCCGTAGACCAGCGCCAGCCCGACCACCACCAGCATCAGCAGGTCGGGGACGGCACCCGGCAGGTGGAGTCTGGCGAGGATGCTGACCTGGATGATCAGGGCGACCACCACCAGCGGGGTGGCGAGCAGGATCCGGTTGATGCGCATCGGTCAGCTCCTCGGTGAAGCGCTCGCGGAGGGGGTGGCCGTGACGGTGACCGTCGGCGTCGGCCTGGGCTTGACCGGGGGCGGCAGGACGGTGTCCCGCGGGTCCTGGCGGGGCGGCTGGACGACCACGCCGACGACGTCGAGCGCCGAGAAGGAGACGAACGGCCGGACCTGGACGGTGCGGGTCAGATCGCCGTTGAGCGGCTCGACGCGGCTGACCGTGCCGACCGGTACGCCGGGCACGAACGGCTTGTCCTTGCTGGAGCCGAAGGTGACCAGGCGGTCGCCCTTCTTGACGTCGGCCCGGCCGTTGAGCAGCTGCACGCGGAGCGAGCGCACGCCCTGGCCGTTGGCGAAGCCGATCTCGTTGGTCTTCTCCATCCGGGTGCCGACGGTGAACTCCGGGTCGGCGGCGAGCAGCACCGTGGAGGTGTGCGCGGTGACGGTGGTGATCCGGCCGACCAGCCCGTCCCCGTTGAGGACCGTCATGTCGCGGGCGATGCCGTCCCGGCTGCCGGCGTCGATGGTGACGGTCCAGGAGAAGCCCTGCGCGGAGCCGATGGCGATGACCTCGGCGCCCTTGATGGCGTACTGGCCGGTGGCCGCGGTCTTGAGGATCTTGTCGAGCTCCGCGGCGCGGTTGCGGTTGCGGTCGGGCGAGCCGAGCTTGAGGCGCAGCGCGGCGTTCTCGTGCTCCAGGCGGCTGATCCGGCTGTGCCGCTCGCCGGAGTCCCGTACCGCGCTGACGGCGTTGCCGACCGGGTTGACGACGCGGGCCACGCCGCGCTCGACCGGGCCGAAGGCGGAGGCGGCGGCTTGCCGGGCACCGTCGAGCGGGGACTGTTCGCCGCCGCGGATATCGACCGTGATCAGCGCGAACGCGATCGCTACCAGCAGCACCAGCAGCAGCCGGCTCTCTCGTGTGTCCCTCACGTGCGGCGGCCGTGTCCTTCCTCGTAGGACCGGCCGGCTGCGGGCCCCGCCGGTCTCGTTCGGGGGTTGAGCGTTGTGCCTTGCGGTGACGGCGCGGTGGTGGAACGTCAGTGCACCGTGTCTGTGGGGGCGTTGCGGTATGGATCAGCGGCCCGGCGGGCGGACCGGCTGCTTGTGTTCCATGGTGCCCGGCCGCCGCGAACGCCGTGTGACGGCCTCGCGACGGACCGGGGACCGGAGCGTCAGCGGCGCGGCTGGGAGTCCAGGACCTGCTGGAGCGCCTCGAACTCCTCGACGCACTTGCCGGAACCCAGCGCGACCGAGTCGAGCGGGTCCTCGGCGATGTGGATCGGCATACCGGTCTCGCGGCGCAGCCGCTCGTCCAGGCCGCGCAGCAGCGCACCGCCACCCGTGAGAACGATGCCGCGGTCCATCACGTCACCGGACAGCTCCGGCGGGCACTTGTCGAGCGTCGTCTTGACCGCGTCGACGATGGAGTTGACCGGCTCCTCGATGGCCTTGCGGACCTCGGCCGCCGAGATGACCACGGTCTTGGGCAGGCCGGAGACCAGGTCGCGGCCGCGGATCTCGGTGTGCTCGTCCTGCTCCAGGTCGTACGCCGAACCGATGGTGATCTTGATGGACTCGGCGGTGCGCTCGCCCAGCAGGAGGCTGTACTCCTTCTTGATGTGCTGGATGATCGCGTTGTCCAGCTCGTCGCCGGCGACCCGGATGGACTGGGCGGTGACGATGCCGCCGAGCGAGATGACCGCGACCTCGGTGGTGCCGCCGCCGATGTCCACGACCATGTTGCCGGTGGCCTCGTGGACCGGCAGGCCGGAACCGATCGCGGCGGCCATCGGCTCCTCGATGATGTGCACCTGGCGGGCACCGGCCTGGGTCGACGCCTCGATGACCGCGCGGCGCTCAACTCCCGTGATTCCGGAGGGAACGCAGACCACCACCCGCGGACGGGCGAGGTAGCGCCGCTTGTGGATCTTGAGGATGAAGTAGCGGAGCATCCGCTCGGTGATCTCGAAGTCGGCGATCACCCCGTCCTTCAGGGGGCGTACGGCGACGATGTTGCCGGGCGTCCGCCCGATCATCTTCTTCGCCTCGGCGCCCACCGCGAGGATGCCACCGGTGTTGGTGTTGATGGCCACGACCGACGGTTCGTTGAGGACGATGCCGCGGCCCCTGACGTACACCAGCGTGTTGGCGGTCCCGAGGTCGACAGCCATGTCACGGCCGATGAACGACATGTTGTTCCCCATGAGGATACGTCTGGCCTTCCCAACTGGAGCGAATGCTTACTTTGAGGTCGGCAGGAGGTGATGCGCTGTGCCGCGCGGAAGCCTCCATCGTAGTTCGTAGTGTCCCCACACGAACACGGCGGGAGGCCGTTCCGCCATTGTCAGCCGTACACGCACCCGCCCCCCTTAATGGTGACGTCGTGTCGCGGGAACGCGTTCCCCCGCGCACGGCGAATACACCGAGGGGCGACCGATGATTTCATCGGTCGCCCCTGGTCACAAGGGGGTTGGCCGCTGACTTCGGGTCAGGAATTGCCGGGGAAGAAAATCTTGATCTCGCGCTCGGCGGACTCTTCGGAATCCGAGGCGTGGATGAGATTTTCCCGGGTGATCGTTCCGAAGTCCCCACGAATGGACCCACTCGGCGCGGCAATCGGGTCAGTGGGGCCGGCCAGCGCGCGGACGCCCTCGATGACCCGCTCGCCCTCGACGACCATCGAGACGACCGGCCCGGACGCCATGAACTCCACCAGCGGCTCGTAGAACGGCTTGCCGACGTGCTCGGCGTAGTGCTGCTCCAGCACCTCGCGGCCGAGGGTCCGCAGCTCCAGCGCGGTGATCGTCCAGTTGGCCTTGCGCTCGATACGGCGGATGATCTCGCCGACCAGGCCGCGCTTGACGGCGTCGGGCTTGAGCAGGACGAGGGTGCGCTGGCTCACGGAGGTACTCCCTGGTATCTGAACGACGATCAGCGCCCGCCAGGCTATCGCCTGGGCGGCGGGCCGTTTGTGACCGGGTTGGCTTGGCTTGCTTCCCACGGTGCCTGTGCCTGCGGCGGGCCTGCGTACGTTGTCGGGTTTCCCGCCGTGCGAGTGCCTGTGCGTTGCGCCTCCGGCGCTCTGGGGCCCCTCGCTGCGCGGGGCGGGT
>NZ_JALMUV010000043.1 GCF_023155275.1 Streptomyces rhizoryzae | reverse complement strand
GGTGGGTGGGGCGGGGGGGGAGGGGGAGGGCCCCCACCCGGCCCCCTAGCGGCCCGCGGTGGCTTCCTCGTCGGCCCTCGTGCCGCCGCCGGCGCTCCCACCGTCGGCCTTGCCGCCGGCCGCCCGCTCGTCATCGGCCTTGTCGCCGGCCGCCCCGCCGCCGCCCGCCGGCCCGCTGCCGCCCGGCGGGCCGGCGGGCGGCTCCTCCGGGAGGATGCCCAAGGCGGCGTCCTTGGCCGCTTCGGCCTCGCGGCGGACGAGGCGGAACCACATGAAGACGACGAAGCCCGCGAAGACGAACCATTCGCCGGTGTAGCCGAGGTTCTGGAACGCCTTCATGTCCAGGCCGCTGCCCTCGGCGGCGGCCGGCGGCACGGCCCGCAGCGGGGCCGGGGGGTCGGCGAGCGTGATCCACGCGTCGTGGACGCCGTACGGCACGATGTTGACCAGCGACGCCGCGCTGATCATGCCGAGCTGGCCCTGCGGCAGTCCGCCGCCGGCCTGGACGCCTGGCGTGCCCTGGTTCTCCGACGCCTGGAGCGCGCCGGTCACGGTGACCTCGCCGGTGGGCGGCGCCGGCACCTTGGCGGTCGCGGCCCGGTCGTTCGCGTCGCCGGGCAGCCAGCCGCGGACGACCGGGAGGGCCTTGCCGCCGTCCGTCCGCAGCAGGGTCAGGACGTAGAAGCCCTGCTGGTCTCCGTGCTTCCCCTTCAGCGTGCGGTCCGGTACGAGGAGTTGGTGACCGGTGTCGTAGCGGCCGCGGGCGCTGGCCTGGCGGCCGGAGGTGACCTGGTCCACCGGGAGCAGCTTCTCCAGCGGCCGGGGCGCCGCGGTCTTGGCGTCGGCGGTGCGGTTCTCCTGCTGCTGGTGGGTGGCGACCCGGGCGTCGAAGCGGCTGAGCTGCCAGCTGCCCATGAAGATGCAGAAGGGGATCGCCAGCACGGCGAAGACGTTGATTCCCCACCACCGCGGGGTCAGCAGGAACCGGTACACGCCCTCAACGGTACGGTGCCCGCCCCGCACGGCCGCACCGGCCCCTGCTCACCGCCGGCCGGCGCCCGGAACGGTGCGGTTGCCCGGCGCACGGCCTCCGAGGCCGCCCTCGCCACCCTCGCCACCCCAGGCTCCGAGGGCGCCACCGCCCCCTCCAGCGCCCGACGAGGGACCACAGAGCCCCCGCCCGGGGGCACAGGTGCCCCCCGCCGGGGGCACCACAGAGGCCCCACCAGCATCCGAGGGCACGCAGAGCAGAGCAGAGCCCCCGCGCCGGCGCCCGAGGCCGCCGCGGAGCCACCCTCCACACCCCGCAAGGACACCCACGGACACCCACAGGCCCCTGGCGGCGCCCCAGGGCCCCCAGAGGCCCCAGAGTCCCCCTACGGGGCCGCCAGAGGGGCCGTGCGGTAGACCGTGCCCGCGCAGGCGTCGGGGATCTTCACATTCGCCGCGGCGGGTGCGCCCGCCTCCGGGGTGTGGGTGAGGAGCACGCCGCCGGCGGCCGCTCCGCCGTCCCCGGCCGCGTCGCCGCCGCCCGCCTGGCCGTCGGTGCCGCTGCCGCTCTCCGGCGCGACGGCGGCCGGCGACTCTCCGGGCGCCTTGGACGGATCGGGGGTCGGCGAGGGCCCCGGGGTGGCGCACCCGGTCCTGCCGCCGCCCGCCGCCGGGATCCAGGCGAACTTCACCTCGTACGCCTGCCCCGGCTTCAGCACCAGCTGGTCGGGGGTGGTCGCCGGGTCCGGGAGCCCCGTGGCGTCGTCGCCCGTGGTGTGGTCGACGAGGTGGACCTTGTCCGGCTTGGTGGCGCCCTGGGGGGTCAGGTCCACCGTCCCGCCGCCCTGGACGGAACAAGCGGAACCGGAAGTGTTGACCACCCGGAACGCGCCGTAGACCCGGCCGGCGGAGTCCGGCGGGCCGACCGTGCCCGTTCCCTGGCCGAGCTGGTCGCGTCCGCAGAGCGGTGAGGTGACGTCCATCGTCGCGTCCGGGGCGGGTGTGCCGGCCCCGGCGCCGGGGCCCGCGCCGGGCGCCGGGGTGCCTTCGCCCGGCGTGCCCGGCGGCTTCCCGGCGCCGGGCGTGGAGTCCACCCCGCCGCTCGGCCGGGTGCGGGCGCGTTCGGTGCCTTCGCCGTGCGCGCCGCCGGCCGTGTGCTCGGCGCTGCGGCTGCTGGCGGCGTTGGCGGGGTGGTCGCCCGGGCCGTCGCTGAAACCGGCGACGTGGACCATGGCCGGGACCGCCGTACCGCCGAGGATCAGGGCGGCGGCCGCGCCGACGACGGCGTGCCGGCGGCGCTGGCGGCGGGCCGGTACGGCGCGGCGCAGCTGCTCCAGCGCGTCCGGTGCGGGCTCCAGGTCGGCTACGCGGGCCCGCAGCAGCCGCCGCAGCTCGTCCTCGTCACCGAGGCCGCCGAAGCCGCCCAGGCCCCCGCCGAAGCCGCCGCCAAAGCCCCCGCCGAAGTCGTTGCCGGAGCCGGAACGCGGGCCGGAACCGGAACCGGAACGGAAACCGGAATCCACCGCAGCTCCCCCGGCCGACCCGGCTCCGGAAGCCGCCCCCTCACCCGAGCCGTGCGAACCACCCGCGTCACCCGGGCCACCCGCGTCACCCGAGCCGTGCTCGCGAGCCCCGCCCCCGTCGTACGCGGCACCGCCGCCGTACGCGTGCTCGTCCGCTCCCCCGGGTCCGTGCCGGTCTCCTGGCCGTGCCGCGAACCGTCGCTCGGCCCCGAACCATCCCTCGGCCCCGAGCCGTCCCTCGTCCCCGTGGCGTCCTTCTCCTCCAGGCCGTTCCTGGCCTCCAGGCCGTTCCTGGTCTCCAGGCCGTTCCTGGCCCCCGGGTCGCCGGTGTTCATCCGGTCTCAGGCGGTCGTCCCGGGCGTCCCGGCCGTCCCGGCCCGTCCCGCTCCCGGTCGGGCCGTCGGCCGTCCACCCCGCGTGGTTGCCCTCGCGTGGTTCGCCGGTGCCGGGCCCCCGGCCGGTGTCCTCCCCCCCGTCACGTCCGCTGTTCCCCCAGTCGGGTCGTGCCGCTGTCACGCCGGAGCCTCCATGGCGACGCGGAGCGCCGCGATCCCCCGCGAGCCGTATGCCTTGACCGAGCCGAGCGATATTCCCAGCGTCTCGGCGACCTGAGCCTCCGTCATGTCGGCGAAGTAGCGGAGTACGAGGACCTCGCGCTGGCGGCGCTGGAGGCCGCGCATCGCCTTGATCAGCTGGTCCCGCTCCAGCAGGTCGTAGGCGCCCTCCTCGGCGCTGGCCATGTCGGGCATCGGCTTGGAGAGCAGCTTCAGCCCGAGGATGCGGCGGCGCAGCGCGGAGCGCGAGAGGTTGACGACCGTCTGCCGGAGGTAGGCCAGGGTCTTCTCGGGGTCGCGGACGCGGCCGCGGGCGGAGTGCACGCGGATGAAGGCTTCCTGGACGACGTCCTCGCAGGAGGCGGTGTCGTCCAGGAGCAGTGCGGCCAGGCCGAGAAGGGAGCGGTAGTGCGCGCGATAGGTCTCGGTGAGGTGGTCGACCGTGGTGCCGGCTGCCATCGCGTCGTCAGTGTCCCCACGCTGGCCGGGCAGCTGCGCGGGGCGCGCGGCGGACCAGGGGGCGATCACCGGCATGCCCCCGGAGACCCGTGGGCGGTGCGGGCGCACTGCCGCGCCTGCCGCTCCCGCCGGGGCGATGGTGAAACCGAGTACGTCTGCCACGCTTGTTGGACACGCTTCCCCCCAAAAGGGTTGTACGCGCAAGGCACCGCTCGTGGTGATGCGTCAATCGCCGTCACGCGCACCAACTCTTTCCAATGCCCCGATTGCCCTGACACGACCGCCCTGACGCGGTCGTCCCGCCACCCCAGGGCCCCGGAAGCGGTCCGCGCCGCGGACCGCCCAAGGGGGCAGCCCGGAAAGACGCCGCCCGCCGAGCGCCGGTTGCGGCGTCACGGGAAGCGAATGATCGAACAGAACATCAGCCCAGATCAAGTGGTTCGGACCAGCACTCCGCACACGAAATCTTCACACGTCCCACAAATTATGTCGCAGCCGGGCACCGCCGTGCAGCCGGTCCCGCCAACTGCCGTGCCCCACAGGGCCGGCGGCCCGCACCACCGGTCCGCGGGCAGCGCCCGGACCACCGGCCCGCGGCGCCGCCCGCGCCCGTACGTCCGGCGCGCTACCCCCGCAGTTCGGCGGCGACCGACTCGGCGATCTGGGCGGCGTTCAGGGCCGCGCCCTTGCGCAGGTTGTCCCCGCACACGAAGAGCTTCAGCGCCCGCGGGTCGTCCAGCGACCGCCGCACCCGGCCCACCCAGGTCGGGTCGGTCCCCACCACGTCGGACGGGGTCGGGTACTCGCCCTCGGCCGGGTCGTCGCACAGCACCACCCCGGGGGCGGCCGCCAGGATCTCGTGCGCGCCGGCGACCGTGACCTCGTTCTCGAAGCGCGCGTGCAGGGTCAGCGAGTGCCCGGTGAGCACCGGCACCCGGACGCAGGTGGCGGTGACCGGGAGTTCCGGCAGGCCCAGGATCCGGCGGGACTCCTCGCGCAGCCGCAGTTCGCCCGAGGACCAGCCGTCCTCCGCCAACTCCCCGGCCCACGGCACGACGTTGAGGGCGAGCGGTGCCGGGAACGGCCCCAGGGTGTCGGCGACCGCGCGCCGCACATCGCCCGGCGCGCTGCCCAGGTCCGTACCGGTGACCGCGGCCAGCTGGGCCCGCAGCGTCTCGGTGCCGGCCCGGCCGTCCGCGGAGGCGGCCTGGTAGGAGGAGACGATCAGTTCGGTGAGCCCGTACTCGGCGTGCAGGGCGCCCAGGACGACGATCATCGCCAGGGTGGTGCAGTCCGGGTTGGCGATGATGCCGCGCGGACGGATCCGCGCCGCGCACCCGTTGACCTCGGGCACCACCATCGGCACGTCCGGATCGCTCCGGAACGCGCCCGAATTGTCCACGACCACCACGCCCTTGGACACCGCGACCGGCGCCCACTGCCCGGCGACCTCCGGCGGCACGTCGAAGACCGCGACGTCGATGCCGTCGAAGGCGTCCTCGGTCAGCGCGAGGACCTCGGTCTGGGCCCCGCGCACGGTCAGCTTGCGGCCGGCCGAGCGGGGCGAGGCGAGCAGGCGGATCTCGCCCCAGACGTCGGCCCGCTCGGAGAGGATCCCGAGCAGCACCCGGCCGACGGCGCCGGTGGCGCCGACGACCGCGAGGTTCGGCTTGGCGGTGGCCCGGCGGGCCTCCGCCCCGGCCGTGTCGGCCAGGGACGGACGGCCCGCCTCGGCCGGGATCATCGTCCGGTGCCGCCGTAGACGACCGCCTCGTCGGTCTCGCTGTCGAGGCCGAAGGCGCTGTGCACCGCGCGGACGGCCTCGTTGACGTCGTCGGCGCGGGTGACGACCGAGATGCGGATCTCGGAGGTCGAGATGAGCTCGATGTTGACGCCCGCGTTGGACAGCGCCTCGAAGAACGTGGCGGTGACGCCCGGGTTGGTCTTCATGCCCGCGCCGACGAGGGAGATCTTGGCGATCTGGTCGTCGTAGCGGAGCGAGTCGAAGCCGACCGCGGCCCGGGTCTTCTCCAGCGCGGCGACGGCCTTGCGGCCCTCGGCCTTGGGCAGGGTGAAGGAGATGTCCGTCAGCCCGGTGGAGGCCGCCGACACGTTCTGCACGACCATGTCGATGTTGACCTCGGAGTCGGCGATGGCGCGGAAGATCCGCGCGGCCTCACCCGGCTTGTCCGGGACCCCGACGACCGTGACCTTCGCCTCGGAGGTGTCGTGCGCGACGCCCGAGATGATTGCCTGCTCCATCGGCCTGTCCCCTTGCGGTTCGTTGCTGACCCACGTGCCCTTCAGCCCCGAGAAGGACGAGCGGACGTGGATCGGGATGTTGTAACGGCGTGCGTACTCGACGCAGCGGTGCAGCAGCACCTTGGAGCCGGAGCTGGCCAGCTCCAGCATGTCCTCGAAGGAGATCCACTCGATCTTCCGGGCCTTCTTGACGACCCGGGGGTCGGCGGTGAAGACGCCGTCGACGTCGGTGTAGATCTCGCAGACATCGGCGTTCAGGGCGGCGGCCAGCGCCACCGCGGTGGTGTCCGACCCGCCGCGGCCCAGCGTCGTGATGTCCTTCTTGTCCTGGGACACGCCCTGGAAGCCGGCGACGATGGCGATGTTGCCCTCGTCGATCGACGCCTTGATGCGGCCCGGCGTGACGTCGATGATCCGTGCCTTGTTGTGCACGGAGTCGGTGATCACACCGGCCTGGCTGCCCGTGAAGGACTGCGCCTCGTGACCGAGGTTTTTGATCGCCATCGCCAGCAGGGCCATGGAGATCCGCTCTCCGGCGGTCAGCAGCATGTCGAACTCGCGCCCCGACGGGATCGGGGACACTTCCTGCGCGAGATCGATCAGCTCGTCCGTCGTGTCGCCCATCGCCGAGACCACCACGACAACCTGGTTGCCGTTCTTCTTGGCCTCGACGATTCGCTTGGCAACGCGCTTGATGCCCTCGGCATCCGCAACGGATGAGCCGCCGTACTTCTGCACGACAAGGCCCACGTGCGCTCCTCGCAACTGTCTTGAGCGGGAGGGAGTCCCTCCCGGACCCCCGGATATGGGGGTACTGCGGTCGGCTCAGTCTAACGAGCGGGCGGAAACCGCCCCGCTACTACCACATCGTGAGACACAAAGCCCAAGCTTTGCGGAATCCGCGCCGTGCCCGGCTCGCCCGCCGGGCAGCGGGGTCCGCCTCCGGTGAACGTGCCGGACGCGGCCCGGGAACGCCGTGTCCCTCGCCGGTCCAGCGCGGTGCTCCGTCGCACCGGCTCGGCCTGCGCCTTCCCGCTCCGCCACCGGGCACACGGAAACGTAACCCAGGTCACACCCTTGACAGCCCTTCGGCAGCCACCGCGCACCCGTCGGCGCACCCGCCGGCGCGGCCGGCTCAGACGCCGCGCAGCCCCAGCGGACCGGCGATCTCGGCCGCCATCACCCGGCCCGCCTCCTCGGCCAGCCGCTCCTCGTCCCCGGCGGCGCCGCTGTCGGTGTCCAGCCCGTCGAGGGCGTCCAGCGGCTGGTCCAGGCGGACGTGGGCGACCAGCGACTGGAGGGCGCGCAGCGCGGCCGACGCGGTCGGGCCCCAGTTGGAGAGGTAGGAGAACTGCCACCACCACAGGGCCTCGGTGACCCGGCCCGCGCGGTAGTGCGCCAGGCCGTGCCGCAGGTCGGTGATGATGTCGGCGAGGTCGTCGGAGATCCGGGAGGCCACCGGCTCGCTGCGCGGCACGTACGGGTCGAAGACCTCGGAGTAGACGTCGACCGGGTCCAGCATCCGCGCGAACCGCTCGCGCAGCTCGTCCACGTCCGGTTCCGGGCCGGTGTCCGGTTCGTAGCGCTCGTCGGGAACGATGTCCTCGTGGGCGCCCAGCCGCCCGCCGGTGAGGAGCAGCTGGGAGACCTCCAGGAGGAGGAACGGCACCGCGCTGTCCGGCTCGTCGCCCTTGGCGACCTCGGTCACCGCGACGATGAAACTCTCGATGGAGTCCGAGATCGAAACGGCGAAGTCGTCAGGGTTCTGTGTCGTGTCGTGCAGCGTGGCGTCAGACATCGAGAAGTCTCCTCCCCTCGAAGGCACGCCCGAGCGTGACCTCGTCGGCATACTCCAGATCGCCCCCGACCGGCAGCCCACTGGCCAGTCGCGTCACTTTCAGGCCCATCGGCTTGATCATCCGGGCCAGGTACGTGGCGGTGGCCTCGCCCTCCAGATTCGGGTCGGTGGCCAGGATCAGCTCGGTGACCGTGCCGTCCGCGAGCCTGGCCAGGAGTTCCCGGATCCGCAGGTCGTCCGGGCCGACGCCCTCGATCGGGCTGATCGCCCCGCCCAGGACGTGGTAGCGGCCGCGGAACTCCCGCGTCCGCTCGATCGCCACGACGTCCTTGGGCTCCTCCACGACGCAGATGACCGCCGGATCGCGCCGCGGGTCCAGGCAGACCCGGCACTGCTCCTCCTGTGCGACGTTGCCGCACACGCTACAGAACCGGACCTTGGCCTTGACCTCCATCAGCGCCGTCGCGAGCCGGCGGACATCGGTGGGCTCGGCCTGAAGGATGTGGAAGGCGATCCGCTGCGCGCTCTTGGGACCGACGCCGGGCAGTCTGCCCAACTCGTCGATCAGGTCCTGGACCACGCCTTCATACACGGAACGTCTTCTCTCTCTTCTGCCGTGCTGCGTACGCTAGTTGGCTACCGCTCAGAAGGGGAGACCGGGGACGCCGCCTCCGCCGCCCAGCGCCTGGGCGAGCGGGCCGAGCTTCTGCTGCTGGAGCTTCTGCGCGCTGGCGTTGGCGTCCCGGACCGCGGCGAGGACGAGGTCGGCGAGGGTCTCGGCGGTGTCCTCCGCGGAGTCGGTGTCGACCGCCTTCGGGTCGATCACCAGCCCCTTGAGCTCACCGGAGCCGGTCACCGTCGCCTTGACCAGGCCACCCCCCGCGGACCCCTCCACGGGCGTCTCCGCCAGCTCCTGCTGGGCGGCCGCGAGATCCTGCTGCATCTTCTGGGCCTGCTGGAGCAGCTGCTGCATATTGGGCTGACCACCGGGGATCACGACGTGACTCCTGCCGTACGACAACGATTGGTGCGGTAGCCCGAGCCTACGTGCCTCCCGGCCCGGACGCCCTACACCGCAGGGAGGAGCCCCACGGCGGCCCCGCCCTCCCCGCGGAGGACGGCGGCGGACCAGGGATCCGCGACCCGCCGCACACCGCCCGTCACTCGTTGTCGAACTCCTCCAGGACCGTCGCGCCCAGCTCGCGGACGATGAGGTCGTGCCCGCTGAGCGCGGAGTCCACCAGATCCGGGTCGTCCTCGGCCGGCATGTCGTACTCGATGGACATCGGCGCTTCGGGCGGGGCGTAGGAGGGCTCGGCGGACGGCCCGGCGGCCACCGCCTCGCGGGCCCTCAGCGCCGCCTGGCTGCCGCCGCCGGGGCCGGACCGGGCGCCCGGCTGCTCGGGGGCCGCCGGGGCGCCCTGCCGGGCCGGGGCCTGCGGGGCCGGCTGCGGGGCCGCGCCGGGGCCGCCGGGTCCCCCGAAGCCACCGCCGTAGCCGCCGGGACCGGCCGTGAAGCCGCCCCCGCCGCCGCGGGCGCCACCGGCCGGCGGGGCGGCGCCACCGGACGGGTCGACGATCGCCTCGACCCGCCACTGCACCTGGAAGCGCTCGGCGAGCACCTCCTTGAGGACGTCCTCGCTGCCGCCGTTGGCGAAGCTGTCGCGGGCCCCGGCGTTCGGGAAGCCGATCTGGAGGGTCGTGCCGTCGAAGCCGGAGACCTGGGCGTTCTGGCTCAGCAGGATCCAGGTGAAGCGCCGGCGGTCCTTGACCGCCTCCAGGATCTGCGGCCACATCTGCCGGACCTGCGCGGCGCCCTGCCCGGCGGCCGGGGCCGCCGGGGCGGGGGGCTGCGGGCCGGGCGCCGCGGGCGCGGGCGCGCCGCCGGCGGGCGCCGCGGCTCCGGTGCCCACGGGCTCCGGCGGGCCGCCGCCGGCCGGCCGCCCGCCCTGCCCCGGCGCCACGGCCGAGGGCCAGCTGCCGGGTCGGCGCCCGGCACCGGCCGGCTCGCCGCCCGCCGCCGCACCGCTGCGCTGCGTGCCACCGGGCCAGGCCCCGGGACGGGCCCCGGCCTGCGGGCCACCGCCCTGCCCCGCACCGCCGTCACCGGCACCGGCACCGGCACCGGCACCGGCCTGCGGCACTCCGCCCTGCGGCGCACCGCCGTACGCACCACCGGCCGCCGGCGCCCCGGCGGGCTCCTCGGCACCCGCCTCCGCACCGGCCACTCCTGCCGCGGCAGCCATTCCTGCTCCGGCAGCCGCTCCGGTGGGAGCCGCCGCCGGGGCCGCGCCCGTCGCACCGCGCACCGCGGCCCGGGCCGCCGCCGGGCCCGAGGGGCCCCCGGCCGGCATCGGCGGATGCGCCTCCGGCCCCGGTACGTACGCCGCCGCCGGCCCGCCGGTCTCCACCAGGGCCCCGCCGGGCCCCACGCCCGCCGGGGCGGCGAGGGCGGCCCCGCCGCCCAGCGCCATGGCCGGCCCGGCCGCGGCCGCTCCGCGCTCCAGGCGGTCCAGCCGCGCCTGCACCGACCGCTCGTCGCCGTACGCCGCCGGCAGCAGCACCCGGGCGCAGATCAGCTCCAGCTGGAGCCGCGGCGAGGTCGCGCCGCGCATCTCCGTCAGCCCGGCGTTGACCAGGTCGGCGGCGCGGCTGAGCTCCGCCGCCCCGAACACCGACGCCTGCGCGGTCATCCGCTCCACGACATCGGCGGGCGCGTCGATCAGGCCCTTCTCCCCGGCGTCCGGCACCGCCGCCAGGATCACCAGGTCGCGCAGCCGCTCCAGCAGGTCGGCCACGAAGCGGCGCGGGTCGTTCCCGCCCTCGATGACCCGGTCGACGACCTCGAAGGCCGCCGCCCCGTCCGCCGCCGCGAACGCCTCGACGATCGAGTCCAGCAGCGACCCGTCGGTGTACCCCAGCAGCGACGTCGCCATGGCGTATGTCACACCGTCCGCGGCGGCCCCGGCCAGCAGCTGGTCCATCACCGACATCGAGTCCCGGACCGAACCGGCACCGGCGCGCACCACCAGCGGCAGCACCCCGTCCTCGACCGGGATCTTCTCCCGCTCGCAGACCTCGGCGAGGTAGTCCCGCAGCGTGCCGGGCGGGACCAGCCGGAACGGATAGTGGTGCGTGCGCGACCGGATCGTCCCGATGACCTTCTCCGGCTCGGTGGTCGCGAAGATGAACTTCAGGTGCTCCGGCGGCTCCTCGACGACCTTCAGCAGGGCGTTGAACCCCGCCGAGGTCACCATGTGCGCCTCGTCGATGATGTAGATCTTGTAGCGGCTGCTGGCCGGCCCGAAGAACGCCTTCTCCCGCAGCTCGCGGGCGTCGTCGACACCACCGTGCGAGGCGGCGTCGATCTCGATCACGTCGATCGATCCCCGGCCGTTGCGGGCCAGGTCCACGCACGAGCGGCACGTCCCGCACGGCGTCGGGGTGGGACCTTCCTCACAGTTCAGGCAGCGGGCCAGGATCCGGGCGCTGGTCGTCTTGCCGCAGCCCCGGGGGCCGCTGAACAGATACGCGTGGTTGACGCGGTTGTTCCGCAGCGCCTGCTGAAGCGGGTCGGTCACGTGCTCTTGCCCGATGACCTCGGCGAAGGTCTCGGGGCGGTAGCGGCGGTACAGCGCGAGGGACGACACGCTTACGACGATATCGGGCCGCACTGACAACCGGACTTCCCCGAGCTCACGGCCCCGCCCGGACACGCAAGCGCCCCTCACGCACCCGCCAGAGCCGACCTACCCTTGCTGCCTTCCGGCCCTGGGGGAGTTCAGTCAGATAGCGCCACGTGAGGGGCTGCGCCCCACATTAGCGGATCCCCCGCCCCGGAAACGACCCGGCCCCCCGCGCCACCCCCTCCGGGCCCCCCTCCCCCGGATCATGTTCGCGAGCACTCCCCAACGTCTTGTATTGTTTGCGGCGGAGGATTCGCCTAGTGGCCTAGGGCGCACGCTTGGAAAGCGTGTTGGGGGCAACCCCTCACGAGTTCGAATCTCGTATCCTCCGCCACGGCTGACCAGCCGAAACGAAGGTCCCGACCGCTCAGCGGCCGGGACCTTCGTCGTTGTGTGGTTGCAGTTTTGGTTGCAGTTCCCGGCTAGCGCCCGTTGAGGACGGCCCGGCACACTTTGCAGTACATGGCGGCGTTCCGCCCGTAGCGCCGCATCAGCTGGCCGCAGCCGGCGCACAACCCGAGCTCCCACGGCGGGCACCCCAGCGCGGCGGAGGCAGCGGCGCGTTCCACGGTGGTGATCCGCATCGGGTCGCGGGACCGCTGGACCGGCATGCGGGGAAGCGTGAAGCCGCCGGTCGGCTGGTCGAGATCGCGAACAGGTCGGCCGTCGCTGACGAACCAGCCCTCCTCCCCCGCTCGGCAGCTGCGGTCGATCTCCTGCTCGGCGAACGTGATCAGGTCGTCCTCCTCTTCGACCGGGGCCGCAGGGAGAGGCGTCTTCTCACCGATGAGCTCCTGCCACAGCGCGCGGTCCTCGACCGAAACCCACATGTGCCGGCCGGCGCGCCCGTTTCCTCGGTTGGGCACGTAGACCGGGACGCTCTCGCCCGTCGCGCTCCGCAGGACCAGGTCCTCGATGAAGACCGCCTTCTTCTCCGGCAGGCACAGCGCGGGCACGAACCAGTCCGCGTGAATCGCGCCACAGTGGCCGGCGCCCTCGCTGATGAGGCAGTGGTGCTCACTGCTCGCTACGCACTTCCAGACTTCGAGGTGCCGGTACCCGCCGCGGATCACCATCTCCTTGCCGTCGGCGATGTCCTTCCACGGCATGTCGTCGACCCGCGCCCACGGAGCGCGGTCGATCAGGGAGGCCGTCCGGTCCTTCGCCACCCAGAGGGGAGTGATGCCGTGCTCCACGGCGTTGACCGAGCGCCGGTGGACGCTGCTGGGACTGAGGTGGTGGTACTGGATCTCCCAGCCGATCCGTATGCCGCCGGGACCGACGACGACGGCGTCCGAGACGCTGCGCCGGTTGCCGATGGGAACCTCGGCCTCGGCATCCAGGCCGTAACGCCCGGCGGCCTCGACGATCCGCTCCTTGGTGGCCTTGTGCTGGGCACTCTCCGCCGGCGTCGCCTTGTGCGTGATCGGCAGGTGCGAGGCGACGAGCGGTCGCCGGCCACCCACGCGCCCTCGGCGGATGAACATCCAGGGCGATTTGCCGCCCGACTCCGACAGGCACTCACGCTTGTCGTGGTGCGCCAGGCATTCGAGCAGCTGCGGGTCGCGCTCGGAGACTCTGGCAATGATCTCCCGGAGCAGATCGGGACGGTCCGGGTGACCGAGGTCGGGCAGGGACAGATTGATCTCTATGCCGTATCCGGTGTGCCACACCCCATTAGCCATCCCCCCACCATAGGAACGAGCACTGACACCCAACAGGGCGCATAAGAGCTCCAACGCCACTATTCAGGCCGGGAGTTCGAGCCCCTCCGGCCTCGGCGCAACACAGACGGCATTGTCAGAGGAATCCGAACGAGCTGTGCGCGCAACGGCGTGTCCTAGCCCCCCAGCGGCAGCTCGCACCAGACGGCCTTGCCCCCGCCTGAGTCGCGACGAGACCCCCAGGACGAAGCAATCGCGGCGATGACCGACATGCCGCGACCAGCCTCGTCAGCTGGTCCGGCTTGCCGCCTACGCGGCAGATGATCGTCCGCGTCCGTCACCTCGATGATCAGCCGGCGGTCGGTGCGGCGCAGGCGCAGGCGCACGGGTGGGGTGCCGTGTTGGAGAGCGTTCGCCACCAGCTCACTCGCGGCCAGCACGCCAAGGTCGCACGTCCCGGGTGGGAGACGCCAGGAGGCGAGCGTGTCGCGCGCGAATCTCCTGGCGCGCGGGGCTGTCTCCACGCCGCCGCCGAGATCCAGTGCCGTATGGACAAAGAGCTCGGCATCCGCGCCGGTGCGGGTGGGGTGCTGGAGAGCAAACACGGCGATGTCGTCCTCGAGATAGGCATCTGCACCCAGGGTGCGCAAGAGCGTGGCGCAGATGTCGCCAGGGGTGCCCTGGACACCGGGCCACGCCTTCGTCGATGTCCCGGTCCCGGCGTTCGACCAGGCCGTCGGTGTAGAGAACGGCGGTGGAGCCCGGCGGCAGGCCGATGAATCCGGAGGCGTGCCGCCACCCGCCGGTGCCGAGCGGGGGCCCGGTGGGGTCCTCGGCGCGGCGGACGGTGCCGTCCTCGTCCCGTACGAGAATCGGCAGGTGCCCGGCGGACGCGTAGACGAGCTGTCCTTCGTGCGGGTCGTGGACGGCGTACACGCAGGTTGCGATCTGGCTGGCGGCGATCTCGGCGGCGAGGCCGTCGAGGAACTGGATCACCTCATGGGGAGGCAGGTCCAGTCGAGCATAGGCTCGAACAGCGGCACGGAGCTGACCCATGGCCGCAGCGGCGCGCACGCCGCGGCCCATTACGTCGCCGATGACGAAGGCCGTACGGCCGGCCCCCAGGGAGACAACGTCGTACCAGTCGCCACCCGCGTCGGAGTCTCCGGGCTGGTAGGTGGCAGCGATGCGGAGATCGTCGGGCTGCTCCAACTCCTTTGGGAGCAGTGGCTGCTGAAGACTAACGGCCGTCTTGTGCCGATCCTTCTCGGCGAGAGCAAGCCTCTCGCGCAGCACGGCAACGTCGTCGTCCAACCTGTAGGAGTTGTTCACGGTTGTCCGGAACAACTCGGGGCTAGAGTCTACTGCCGGCGATCTGGGGTGTGGAAACACGCTTCCGGCAACGATGCGTGCGTCGGAGGAATCATGGGGCTCTGCGACGACACCCAGGTCGTCTCCGGCGTCTCGCACAGCCTCCTGTTCACGGTCCAAGGCGTCGTCGGTTCGCGCCAGGATCTCGTCGAACTGGTCAAGAGCGCTGTCCTCGCCCGGTACGTCGTGAACGATGGCGTCAGCGGAGATCACGGCCAGGTCTCCAGCGTCGCTGACCAGCGGCTGTTGGCCGATGTCCAGCAGATACGCCTCCAGCGTCTGCACGCGCCGGGCAGCAAGGTCGGCGATGCGCTGGGCTTCGTCACGTTGGCTCACCGCCCCTTCGAGCTGGGCGCTCAGGCGCGCCTCCTGGTCCCGAGCACGTTTAAGCTGCGGCTGCAGCGCACGCGTCGGGCCCGGTGAGTACACACCGACCCCGTGAGTGCGTCGATACGTCGCGACAGCTCAGCGACCTTGGCTTGTGCCTGGCCGAGGACGAGAAAGAGCATCGAGGCGATCCGGAGCGCCTGTTGACGCCCCTGCTCACTGGTCTCGTATGCCTGGCGCGCGCACGAGGTCCCGGTAGACCTGAATCGTGCGTTCCTTCTCCTCAATGAGTTCGCGCGGCGACACGACCACCTGACCGTCGACGGCGACCAGGGTCGGAGCCCTCTGCGCCTTGTCCCAGAGGGCACGTGCCTCGCGTACGCGACCCAGCGCCTGGTGGGCCGGGTCGTCAGGGAAGCACACATCCGCGACGGCCTCCACCACATCCCAGGTCAGGTCTTCCCCTGACAGATGAATGCGCAGGCGGCGGAGGTCTGCGACTCTCCCGTCCGCGAAGTGCTCCGGGGTCAGACGGCTATGGATGTCCCGAACGCTCAGACCAGCCTCGTCGATCCATGAAAGGACCATCTGAACCAGCGAATTGACTTCGGCGCTGGCTCCTTTGGGCGGTGCCCAGGGACGCCCCGGGCACTTCTTCCGCTCCCCCATCGCTACTCCCCGTGTTGTTCCGCGACAACCCGCCGTTGTCACCGGAACAACATCCAAACGGTACCGCCAATCACGGCGCAGCTGGATCGTGTAGACGCATCGCCCCCAACGCCCCTTCACGAACCGAACTCGGAGACTTCCCGTGCACCTCACGCAGGCTGAACTGCTCCTCTTCGCCTTGCTGGTGATCACCCTTCTGGCTATGGGAGTAGGTGGTGCAGCAGTGGCCCTCGCGCGCTGGGAGGGACTCACAGTGCCGGCCGCCATCAGCCGAGGGGGCACCGCCTTCGCCGGGACCATGGACCTCGGAGCATCCTTGGCCGGCCACTTCCTGATGCTCAAGTGAGGTAGGAGGGAAGCAGCCGACCGGTGTCGGCCGCTCCCCGCACTTGCGCCAGCCTTCAACCAGAGAAGGGTGTCGGGGCGTCTACCACTCGTCCGTGTCCCCGTACATCCCTGGGTTCTGAGCACGGTCCACAGCCTGTGCACACGACTCGGCGAAGGCCGCCTCGACGGCCGCCTTGTCCCTGCCTCGCACCTGGGCCTCGACCTCCTGGCCCATGCCAGGGCGGCGAGCCGTGCGCCAGGCCGAAGCGCGGTCGGTGTACCGGTCGGTCTCGAAGTCCCAGGCCGGCAACGACCACTGCTCCGGGAGGTCGGTCGCCGCGCGTTCCCCGCCGTGGAGGAACAGGGCTCGGGCGTGGAAGACCACAGCCCGCTCCGGTACGCAGTCGCGGATGACGCTTGCGCCGCCGGGGCCCTGCACCTTTGACCGCTGATCAATTACGGCGGCAGAACATGCTCACATCATCCAATCCGTCTCCCGCAGCTCCTGCGGTGCGTTCGTCTTTGAGTAGTTCCTGGATCGCCGTAATTACTGGGGACGATACAGAGCCATGCAGTCTGGCCAGGTGCCCTAGGGCGACTGCAGCTGTCTTCCGGACACCTACATCAGGGTGTTGAGAAAGGAAGATGATCCATCGCTCTACCCATTCTCGGTCTTCGCTGTTCAGCGCCGCAGAGATAAGTGTCTCGCTGATCTTTGGCGGGTCCCCCTCAGCGAAGACCCGCTCTGATTCTTCCTTAGGCAACGGTGCAGGGGATTTGTATTCCATCTTCTCTAAACTTTCCTCGAAAGGCTCTTCCGGATTTCACCCAAGAATATCGGCTAATCGGAGGGTGGGAGGATCTTCCCCTTCTTATTGACGAGCCCTGCTTTCCTCAAGGCTGATTGCTGAGCTGGGCTCAGCTCGTCCCATGTTCGCATGTGGCCGTGATAAATTCCCGTACCGTTGTGGGTTTCATCGAATATCGCAAATTCACCGGTTTCGTAGTTGGCTGCGACCCGGCGTGTGGTATTAGGATTAAAGGGTATCGATTGCTGCAGGGTGCCTTCGGGGTCCTTGGGCTCGGGTGCGGCGATACCGCGCTGTGTCTTGCCGTGTTTGGGGCTTGGCTCAAACCGGATCCCCTCGGGTTTATCCTCATCGCACTTTTTCAGCCCCAGAGCATCAATCCATCGCGACGTGTTGGGTACGAAGGCGTGATGGTTGGGGCCGGCCTCGAGACCCAGGCGGTCCGGGCTGATGTAGCGAGCTGTCTGCGGGTCGTAGTAACGCTGGTTGTTGTAGTGGAGGCCGGTCTCGTCATCCGCGTACTGGCCGGGGAAGCGCAGAGGACACGTGGTGGCATCGGCTCCCGTGGGCACGGAACGGGGCGCGCCCCAGACGGTGGTGCGCGATTGCCAGGCGAGTTCGCCCTCGACAGTGAGGAGTTCGGTGGGCGTGCCGACCAGGTCGGCGACTATGGCGTAGAACCGAGTGTCGTAATCGGATTCCGGTACGTCGCCACCGTTGCGCCACTGCATTCGGGGGTCCGTAGGCCGGGGCCGGCGTTCGGTTTGAGTGAGGGGACGGTGAGTGTCTGGAGCGTAGTCCCACGTCAAGGTGGCGGTGCTGGTGGTTTGCTCGGCGAGACGAGTGGCATCCCAGGAGAAGTCGGTCTGGGAAATGACCGCGTCGTCTTCGGTGAGATGTTGCTTTGCGATGCGGCGACCGAGCGGGTCGTACAGGTAGTGCCAGCGTGCGCCATCAGGTGTGATGACGTCGGTAAGCTTGTCCTGGGCGTCCCAAATATAGGTACAAGTGCGCTTTTGGCCGTTGAGAAGACGCCGGGTGGTGCGTATCAGGCGGCCTTGCGCGTCGTGTTCGTAAGTGTCTCGTCCGACGTTTCGTATGAGGGTGCCGATGAATTCGCGGTCGCCGGGCTCGGCTAGTCCCGGAGCGGTTCCGTGAGTGAGGTTGTCGGCGCCGTCATAGACGTAGCGTTCGCACCAGTCTATGGCTCGGACACTTGTGACGCGGCCGATACGATCCAGGTCGAAGCGGCGGGTTCCGTTTGCCAGGTCGTGGATTTCGGTGAGATAGCCATCCGCGCGGTAAGCGTAGCGGCGTTGTTGCAGCAGCTGGTTAGCTGCTTCGGGGTGAGCGGTCGATACTTCCTGCGTGGTGAGGCGATCGGTGCTGTCCCAGGCTTGCGTGAGGATGCTGTGGTCACCGAACCGCCGCTGGACTTCACGGCCGGCCTCGTCGTAGGCGAAGGTGAGATCGCCTGCCGACGAACGGAGGCGTGTGGGACTGCCTGCGGCGTTGTAGCTCCAGGTAGAGATGTGGCCGCTGGGGGTGGTGCGCGAGGTGCGGCGGCCCACTGCGTCATAGGTGTAGCGGGTGGTGCGGCCATTGACTGTCTCTGCAACCACGCGTCCCAGGCCATCGCGTTCGTACGTCACCACAGCGTCGGTGTTGGCCATGGCTGTGAGGTGACCGTCAGGGTCGTACGCGAAGGTCGTAGGGGAGCCTGAGGACGGGCATTGCTCGATGGTACGACCTCTGACGTCGCGCGTGAACGTTACTGTTTCGCCGGCGCCGTTCGTGCGGGCAACCAGCCGACCGGCGGCGTCGTGGCTGTACGTGAGAGTCCGGCCGTTGAAATCCGTTTCGGCTGTGAGGCGGCCCGCCGGATCGTATTCGTATGTCCAGGTCAGGCCCTGCGGATTAGTGACGCGGGTGAGCCTGAGTTCGGTGTCATACGAGAAAGTGTGAGTTCGCCCCTCAGCGTCCGTGCGCGTCGCGCGCTCGTCGAAGTGCGTATGGGTGTAGCGGGTGGCGTTCCCGGCCGGGTCGGTGTGGGAGACGAGATTGCCCTCGGCATCCCATTCCCAGCTCTCGCAGGTGCCGTCTGGGGCTTTGAGCCATGCCGGCTTTCCCTCCGGGGTCCAAGTCATGAAGGTGGTGCGCCCAAGTGGAGCGAAAATCGCTGTGGGTCGGCCGAACGCATCACGCTTCACGGTGGTGGCTTGACCGAGTGCGTCGGTCACCGTGGACGGCAGGCCAGCGGCGTTGTTCTGGATCCAGCGCGTGTTCCCGAGTGCATCCGTGACACCTGCCAAGTGGCCCTGAACGTCGTATGTGTAGCGCGTCTGGGCACCCATGGGATCGGTGACGGTAAGCCGGTTTCCGTATGGGCCGTACGTGTGTCGCCAGACGGCGCCACTCGGCTCCGTGATCCGCACGGGCTGGCCGTAGTGATCGTAGGCCGCGGAGGCGACAGAGCCGTCGGGGAGGGTGATACGGGTGACGTTGCCCTGCTCGTCGTGCTCGTAATGAGTGGTGTGGCCGAGCGGGTCGGTGACGGCTGCAATGGCGCCGCTTGTCATGTCGTAAGTGGTGTGAGTGGTGTGGCCCAATGAGTCAGACTCGGCGATGACCTTGGACGCTTGGTTGTAGCGGTAAGTCGTCGTGTGTCCGAGGGAGTCGGTGTAGACGGTGATGCGTTCGGCTTCGTCGTAGTGGAAGCTGCCGGACAGGATGCCGTTGTCCGGGCCGACGGTGTGCTTGACGCGGCCGCGGTGGTCGTAGAGGTAGCCGAAGCTGGTGCCATTGCGGTCGGTCCAGGACGTGATCCGGTCGGCCTCGTCATAGGTGAACTTCATCGGCAGGCCCGAGGAGTTGCGGACCTCCGTGAGGTTGCCCGTCTCGTCGTAGCCGTACGACATCACCAGCGTGCCTGGGGCTTGCGGGTCGGCCGGGTCCACGACGCGGAGGGCGGTGATGCGCGGCATCTCGGGGTGCGTTTCCAGAACTACTCGGTAGCCGCCGTGGTGGTGAATCTCGGTGGGTCGGCCGGTGCCCGAGTCGTAGAGAAAGTCGATGTGACGGCCAGCCCGGTCCTCAATCGCGACCAGAGGTATACCTGTCTCGCCGTCGTGGCCAGGACGCGGCGTGAAGATAAGAGTGCGGCCGGTGGGCAGGTCGGTGGTGATGGCGTAGGTGCCCTCGGCCGGATCATGGGTCAGAGGCCAGCGCGGTCCTGCCTGCGGGTATGCCACGGTGCCGGGCTCGGGGTGGGGGTAGGCCAGGAGAATGCCGTCCTCGCCGGCGAACACAACGCCCTCTTCGTCGATTTCCAGGTGCTGATCGAGGGTGGCGGCCCAACTCGGACCGAACCAGCCGCCCGCGGTGTAGGCAGACAGGTGCGTGCGTTCCAGGACCAGGGGGAGAGAGCCGGGCAGGGTGAGGTCGGTCTCGGGGAGCATCATCTCGCCGTTGACTGGGTTCACTGGCTCACCACACGTGGGCCGCTTTTTTACTGGCTCACCGTTCTCTTCCAGACGGCTGGCGACCTTCTTACGTCCCGCCAAGCCGTCACGAAGCCGGGAAAGCCGGCGAGCGGCCCGGCTGCCCTTCCCGCCAGCGGCAGCGGCACCACCGCCCCCGGTGAGCAGGTCCAGCACGATGTCGGGAGCAAGCTGGCCGGCAGCGCGGGCGGGCTGCTGGGCCCACATATCCCAGTTCACCAGCCCCTTGGCGAACTCCTTGGGGTGCTGAACGCCGTAGCCGATGCCATCTAGGGTGGTAGCGATGGTCATCGCGTTCTTCTCGATGTTCCACGGCTGGGTGACCACAGAGGCAAGGTCCATCATGGCGTCGGCACCTTCGTAGACGCCCTGGAGGAACTCACGGCCCTTGTCGAACAGGTTCTCGAAGAAGCCCGGCTCATCCGGTGCTGCGTCGGCCGCGTCCCGCAACTTGCGTGCACAGTCACGCGCAGCCTCGGCGACCTCTTCGCGAAGGTGATTGAGGCGCTCCACGCAGTGGTTCATCGCCGTAGCGCCGGGATCGGTTTCCGGCGGTCGTTGCGGAAGTTGTTCGGCTTCGGCGTCGACGGCGTTGTTGTAGTCGTCGACCTGCTGCTGGTATTTGCGAGAAGCGGCGCGCGCCTCGGCCGCATCCTCGATGATCGGTCCGGCCTTGGCTTGTGCGAAGCGCAGGATGTCGGCGTAGTAGGCCAAAGCGTGGGCGGCTTTGCCAAATTCCTCGTGTGCAGAGGCCAGAGTGGTGGGCAGTTTCCTGACGGCCTTGCGGAATTCGATGGCCGCGGTGCCGCTCCACTCGGCTTCGTCGACCTTCTTCAGGTTCCTTTGCGAGTCCCCGAACGCCTGAGCGTAGGTGTTCAGAATGTGGACAAGATCGGCCACCGCTTCCGGATCCCCCGGGATCAGGTCCTTCTTACTCGCATCTGCCGATATGCCGCTCATGCTCGTGCTTCCCCGAGGTTTTCCACGTTATCCAAATGCCCAGTCTTCAAAGTCCCGTTGGGCGTCATCGATGCCGCTGGGCGCGTCCGATGGCGGCTTGTCCCCGCGCATAAGCTGCTGACCTTGGAAGACCTTCTTTCCCAGGCCCTCGCTCGGCATCATCGACAGATTGTCTTCGCTCGGCTTGAAACCCTTGACGCCGTACTGCTCCGCCGCCTCGTACGCCTCGATCGTCTGGTTTAGTTTCGTCACGATCTCCTCGGCGTACTGCGCCAGCTGACCCATGCCATAGCCCCACTGCTCCAGGAATGTCTGCCCGCTGTCGCGCACGTCTTCCGCGCCCGGGTCCTTAAGGTATGCCTGAAGCTCGTCCTTCTCGTTCTTGATGCGCTTGGCCGCTGCCACCGAGTCGACCAGCGGGATAAGCACTCGCGCCAAGGAATCGATCTCAACCTTGTAGTCCGCACCGTCGCCCATCAGGCCCCCTGTTGGCTACCGCGAGGAGTTCCCGGTGCGGGGTCGAAGAACTGCGGGTGCGGTCCCATCGCATCCAATATGAACCGGTATCCGGAAGGCGCCAGCTCGGCCAGATCTGCGCCCGGTGCGGAAGCCCATGCGCACACACCGGCGTAACGGGCCAACTCCACAAGAGAGGAGAAGACCGGAATCACGCCTCCATCGCCTCCGGTGGGGTCAGCGACAGCAAGGAAGCCGGGCCGCTCCGGCCGTTGGAAGAACAGCTCAGCCCGTGAGAATGCCGCGGCGAACTCTGCACTCGTACACTCCCCGGCAGCGAACTCAGCCGCCTTCTCCGGCAAAGATGCGCTGGTCGCGCTAGGTGTTCCGCCCCCGTCTACATGCATGATCTGGACCCTTACACAGGGCAACAGCAGCATGCAACATGCATCTCAGACAGCTGCTGACCGTCCTTGCACTGCGGCGAGGTCAGACAGGCAGCGACAGGCGAATAGACGAGACGCGAGGGCGGAAGTTCGACTGGGTGGCTGGCCCTGCTCCGGAGGTGTGGTCCGGTGTGTCGAAGCCCCAGCTGCTACGGGCAACAGAAGGCAACACCGACAGAGTGGCCACCTGCTGCTGCCATCATCTGCGATGCCTTCTCGAAAGCCACCGCGTCGAAACGCCAGGTCAGCTGTCTTGCCGTGCGTGAGCGATGCGTGAGCGGACGCCCCCCGAAGGGGCGTCCGCAGATGGATCACGGAGCATGACCGCCTCTGCCCAACCGGTGGAAAAAAGGCAACGAAGCACCAATCATCACGACTCATCATGCTCCGGGTAGGGCTTTTAAGCCACCGGCGCGGGATCTGAGGCGCATCAGACCCGCAAGCTGCGGCGAAAGACACCGTCACCACCAGCCTGAAAGGCTCGCCGGTTCATGACAGCACCAGCGAACTCTCCGGTCCCCTACCGACCCAGAGAGCACGACATAGCTGGTCCGCCAGCCGCTCCCGGCTGAGGTCTCGCGGGCCGTCCAAGGGGCGCTGACCAGCGACGACCGGCGGATCTCTGGTCTCAGTTCTGGTCTCATTCGCCCCCGTCCAGCCCTGTTCGACATGCTCTCCCCCAAGCAAGAAGCCACAGGTCAGAACACCCACGTCCCGCCCCGAACCCCCGTACGAACATTTGGAAAGCGTGTTGGGGGCAACCCCTCACGAGTTCGAATCTCGTATCCTCCGCCGGTCCAGAGGGCCGGACCGCGACAGCGGTCCGGCCCTCTGGCGTTTCTCCGGCCTGATCGACCGCTCGGCGAAGCGGCGGCCCGGAGCCTTGGCGCACAACGGTGGTCGCAGGGGTGAGACGGGCGTCACCCGGCCGTGCGGCAATCATCAGGTCCTCTTGAGGAGTCGGCCCTATGCTGGCAGCGTGTCCGGACGGGAGCGGTGAGCACCAGATGGGTAAGGCGTACGAGAAGATCGCGAACTCACTGCGAGCGGCCATCCGGGCCGGTCACCTGGGGCCGGGCGACCGGCTCCCGGCCGAGACCGCCTTGGCGGAGCAGCACGGGAAGAGCGTTCCGACCGTCCGCGAGGCGCTGCGGCTCCTGCGGGACGAAGGGCTGATCGAGAAGCAGCACGGCCGCGGCACCTTCGTCCGGAGACCGCGCACCCGGGTACGCCGCGCGAACCTGCGCTACCAGTGGGAGAAGGACCGGGCTCACGAGACCGAGTGGACGCGTCTGCAATCCGGGGCCACGGAGCACGACACCGGCCTCCAGGTGGACGATCTGGTCTTCCGCATCTCCTACGGTGAGGCCACGGCGGACGCGTCCCTGGCGGAGGCGTTCGGCGTCCCCGAGGGCACGCCCCTCGTCGAGCGCGTCTACCGGACGCGGTACGCGGCGGAGACCGCTCCCTTCGCCCTCGTCAGCTCCTATCTGGTGCGCGAGACGGTCGCGGTGAACCCGGACCTGCTGGACGAGGCGAAGGAGCCCTGGCCCGGAGGCACCCAGAACCAGCTCCTGACGATAGGGATCGAACTCGATCGCATCGAGGAGCGCATCACCGCGCGTCCGCCGACGCCCGAAGAGGCAGAGGAGCTGGAGCTGCCGCCCGGGACGTCGGTCATCGTCCTCCGCAAGATCTCCTACGACACCGACGACCGCGCCGTGGAGATCTCCGACGTGACGCTGGCCGGCGATCGCACGGAACTGTTCTTCACCACTCCCCTGGAAAGGTGGTGAGTGCTGTCGTGAGCCGGCGCATCATCGTCGTCACCGCAGTGCACGCGCCGTCGGCGCGTTTCCTGCCGGAGGCGTACGAGTCGCTGTGCGCGCAGCGGCTTCCCGCCGGATGGGAGTGGCGCTGGGTCGTCCAGGAGGACGGCAAGACCGACCAGGTCGCTCCGTTCGTCCCGGACGACGAGCGGGTGACATTCCGCCAGGGGCGGCCGGGTGGGCCCGGCACCGCGCGCATGATGGCCATGGCCCACGCGGACGGCGACTACGTCAAGGTGCTGGACGCCGACGACCAGCTGGCTCCCGGAGTGCTGGCCCGTGATCTGGCCGCACTCGAAGCCGACGCGTCGATCGGATGGGCGACCTCGCGCGTGCTCGACCTGCTGCCGGACGGGTCGACCGCCGGCTTCCCGGGTGACCCGGAGCCCGGCGCGATCGAGCGCGGTACGGTCCTGGAGTACTGGAAGGCGCACGGCTTCCGCGCCCCGGTGCACCCGGCGACGCTCTTCGTCCGCAAGGGCCTGCTCCTCGCCCTGGGCGGCTGGATGGCGCTGCCGGCGTCAGAGGACACCGGGCTGCTGATGGCCCTGGATGCGACGAGCCGCGGCTGGTTCTCCGCCGAAGTGGGGTTGCTGTACCGCAAGTGGCCCGGGCAGGTCACTAGTCAGCCGTCGCACTCGGAGGCCGCCGAGCGCGACGCGCGCACGGCGGTCGTCCAGGCCCGGGCCGAGGCACTGGCAGCCCTCCCCTGGCACTACCCCGCCGGCGGCTGAACGGGGGCTCGCGGCCGGGCCGGGCCGCTCCGGGGCTGGGGAGTGGGTCCGGGGAGCACGTCAGGGCAGGCTGTCCGCGTCGATCTTCGAGAAGACCAGATCGTTCTCGCCCGTGACGGGGCCCCTCAGCCGCTCCGGCACCCGGGCCGTGCCGCGGAGCGCTGCCGCATAGCTCTCGGGCGTGTAGGCGTTGACGAGCCGGTACGCGTGGAAGCCGTGGGCCCGCATCGTTTCCATGAGCTCCCCGGCGGAGTCACCGAGCCGCGCCATCCGCGCGGGGGCGACCTCCACCGTGATCTCGGCGTCCGGGCGGAGCCGGGGAAGCATCGGCCTCATGCCGCGCACCACGCTCCCCTCGGCCCCTTCGACATCGATCTTGATCACGCGGGCCCGTGTGATCTCTCCCTCCGCGAGGAGAGCCGGCAGCGGCCGTGCCGCGATGTCGAACGCCGCCTCGGCCGGCCCGACGTACGGGACGATGCTGTTCGCGCCCGTGTTCGCGGAACTCGCGAGCACGAACGACAGGATTTCGTCGGTGTCCGAGACGGCGCGGTTGACTGCGCGGACGTTGCGGAACTCGTTGAGCGCGACGTTCCGCAGGAGGTGCCGGTGGAGTGCCGGCGATGCCTCGATGGCGACCACATGGCCTCCCTCCCCTACGAGGTGGGCGGCGAGGAGGGTGTGGTAGCCGATGTTGGCACCCACGTCGACGTACGTGTCCCCGGGGCGCAGACGCCGCCGGAGCCAGCGGGTCATATGCGGCTCCCAGACCCCGAACAGGTAGAGGTACCGCTGGATGAGGTCACGGGTGTCGACGGCGACCCGGACGCCGAAGCGCGTTCCGGTCACCCGCCGGCGGGGGTGCTCCCTCAGGCGCGGGGACAGCACGCGGCCCGCGAGCAGGGCCTTGCCGACCGGCACGGGGGCGCCCCGTACGTACCGGCGCCCGAGGGTCACCAGGGCCTCCACCACGGGAGCGGACATCCGCCTGCCTCTCCGGGAGCTGTCGGAACCGCAGTGGTCCACCGCGAGCCGGGCACTGCGCGGAGCGGGTCACCGCCCGCGGTCGAACGGCAGGTCCAGCATGCGGATGGCGTTGCCGCGGAGGAGTTTGTAGGCCGTGTCCGCCGGGAGGTGGCCGACGTGGTCGGCCGCCACCTGCGCGGTGTGCGGCCAGGTCGAGTCGACGTGCGGGTAGTCGGTCTCGAAGGTGGCGTTGTCCACGCCGACGGTCTCGATGGCCTCGATGCCGTGCCGGTCCCGGAAGAAGCAGCAGAAGATCTGGCGGTAGTAGTAGGTGGAGGGCGGTTCGGGGACCAGGTCCTTGACCCCGCCCCAGGCGCGGTGCTCCGCCCAGACGTCGTCGGCCCGCTCCAGCGCGTACGGGATCCAGCCCATCTGGCCCTCGCTGTAGGCGAGTTTGAGCCGCGGGAACCGCACCAGCACCCCGCTGAAGAGGAAGTCCATCATCGAGGCCATGGCGTTGTTGAAGCTCAGCGACGCCTGGACGGCGGGCGGGGCGTCCGGGGAGGCGGCCGGCATCTGCGACGACGACCCGATGTGCATGTTCACCACCGTCCCGGTCTCCTCGCAGGCCGCGAAGAACGGGTCCCAGTAGCCGGAGTGGATCGACGGCAGCCCCAGGTAGGTGGGGATCTCGCTGAAGGTGACCGCGCGGACGCCGCGGGCGGCGTTGCGGCGGATCTCCGCGACCGCGAGCCCGACGTCCCACAGCGGGATCAGGCACAGCGGGATCAGCCGGCCGCCGCTGTCCCCGCACCACTCCTCCACCATCCAGTCGTTGTACGCCCGCACGCAGGCCAGCGCGACCTCCTTGTCGTCGGCCTCGGCGAAGGTCTGGCCGCAGAAGCGCGGGAAGGTCGGGAAGCAGAGGGACGCCTCGACGTGGTTGACGTCCATGTCCGCCAGGCGCGCCGCCGGGTCCCAGCAGCCGCGGCGCATCTGCTCCCGGGTGATGCCGTCGAGCGTCATCTCGTCGCGGGAGAAGCCGACGGCGGCGATGATGCGCTTGTACGGGAAGAGCAGCCCCTCGTACTCCCACCAGTCGGTGATCTGGCCTTCCGGGTCGGTGGTGAAGCGGTACTTCCCGCCCACGTAGGCCAGTTCGCCGATGCCGGCGGTGAACGGCTTCGGGCCGCGGTCCCGGTACTTGCGCGGCAGCCAGGTCTCGAAGAGGTGGGCCGGCTCGATCACGTGGTCGTCCACGCTGATGATCTTCGGGAGCCCGGCGGCCTCCGGATGCCCGGTCCTCTCCGGAGGCTCGGTGATCTCCGGGCGCTCGGCGGTGCCGCTGGTGCTGGTGTTGCCGCTGGTCACGCTGTACCCCCAACTGCCGTGCCGGTGCGTCACGCCGGTACCGAATGAAGCTGACGGGCCATCAGTTCTTACGTGCGGAGGGTAGGAGTTCACCCTTGCGACCACAAGGGAAGGAGGGGCGGAAAGTCGGCGCGGGGCGCCCCCCCACGGCACTCCCTGCCGCCCCTTCCCTCATCCGCCCCCCTCCCCCTCCCCGGCCCCTTGCGCCGCTCGGGTGCGTCCGCTGAACTGACGGTCCATCAGATTTGTGCGGGCCGGCGGACGACGCCGGGACGAGAGGGGCAGCGGTATGCACACGATCTGGCTCACCGGCGCCGAGTGGGCCGCCGTCCTCCGCATCGGCCTCGGGCTGTGGTGGCTGGAGAGCTGGCGGCACAAGGACAAGAAGACCTGGTTCGCCGGCGGGGGGATCCGGTGGGCCGCGGGGATCGCGGCGGAACACCGCTGGCCGGTGGTGCGGACGGGCTTCGACCGGATCGTCCGGCCCCGGCCGCGGCTGATGGCGCACGTCGTCGCCCATGCGGAGCTGGCGCTGGGGCTCGGCCTGGTCACCGGACTGCTGACGCCGGTCGCCCTGGCCGCGGGGCTGGTGCTCAACCTGATCTACCTGGCGCTGATGATCCACGACTGGGCGGAGCAGGGCCAGAACCTGATGATGGCGCTGATATCCGCGGTCGGCTTCGCCACGGTGAGCTGGCAGAACTGGTCGCTGGACGCGGTTCTGGGGGTGTTCGGGGCGGCGGCGGGGTGAGCGGCAGGGGGAGGGGGCAGGGCGGCCCAGGGGCACCCCCGGCCTCCGCCCCTACGCCCCACCCTCGAAGAGTTCCGCATAGAGCCCGCCGCGGGCGAGGAGCTGGGGGTGGGTGCCGGATTCGGTGAGGTGGCCTTCGTCGAGGACGAGGATGCGGTCGGCGGTGGTGGCCAGGTCGAGGTCGTGGGTGATGACGAGGGTGGTGCGGCCGGCGGCGAGGCGGTGGAGTGGGGCCAGGATGCGCTGGGCGGCGAGGGTGTCGAGGCCGGTGGTGGGCTCGTCGAGGAGGAGGACGGGGGCGTCGCGGAGCATCGCGCGGGCGATGGCGACGCGCTGGAGCTGGCCGCCGGAGAGGGCGGCGGTGGCGGGGGCGATGACCGTGTCGTAGCCGTCCGGGAGGGCGGAGACGAAGGTGTGGGCGTCGGCGGCCTGTGCGGCGCGGACGACCTCGTGGTGGGTGGGGGCGGGGTCCTCGCGGCCGCAGGCGATGTTGCGCTCGATGGTGTCGTGCAGGACGAGCGTCTCCTGGGGCAGGAGGGTGATGTTGCGGCGCAGGTCGGCCAGGGAGAGGCGGTCGAGCGGGATGCCGTCGAGGCGGAGGGTGCCGGCGTCGGGGTCGTAGAAGCGCAGCAGGAGCGCGGCGAGGGTGGACTTGCCGGCGCCGCTGGGGCCGGTGATGACCAGGAACTGGCCCGGTTCGGCGGTGAAGGACAGGGAGGTGAGGGCGGGGTGGGGGGAGCCGGGGTAGCGGAAGGTGACCTGGCGGGCCTCCAGGGCGCCGAGGGCGCGGTGCGGGAAGGGGGTGGTGCGGGACGGCGGCGGGTCGGCGACGGCCGGGCGGGCGTCGAGGATCTCCAGCAGGCGGTCGGCGGCGGCGGTCGCGGCGGTGGCGGTCAGGCCCAGGCGGCCCAGGGAGCGGATCGGCGGGTACAGGTAGCCGATGAAGGCGGCGAACGCCAGGAGCTGGCCCAGGGACATCCGGCCGGCCGAGATCTCCCAGGCGCCCAGGCCGATGATGGCCAGCACGCACAGGGTCTCCAGGATCTCGATGAGCTGGTCGTAGAGGGCGTTGAGGCGGGCGCTGGCCACGGAGGCGCGCAGCCACCGGAGGGCCTCCCGGCCCAGGCGCTCCTCCTCGTCGCGCTGGCGGTTGTACGCCTGGGTGAGGACGACGTTGACGAGGGTTTCCTCGACGACGGAGGTGAGTGCGCCGTCGGCGGCGCGCTGGCGGCGGGAGACCTCGCGCAGCCGGCCGGTGAAGCGGCGGGTGGCGGCGAAGAAGAGGGGGGCGGCGACGAAGGTGGCCAGCGCCAGTTCCCAGCGGATCCACAGGGCGGCGGCGCCGTAGAAGAGGGTGGCGAAGAGGGCCGCGCAGGCGCCCACCAGGCCGCTGACCACGAGGCGTTCGATGGCGTCGACGTCGCCGGTGAGCCGTTCGACGAGGTCGCCGCGGCGGTTGCGCTGGAAGAAGTGCGGCGGCAGCGTCTGGAGGTGGGTGAAGACGCGGGCGCGCAGGCGCAGCAGGAAGCGTTCGGCGGTCCAGGCGGCGAGGGAGTTGCCGAGGTAGCCGACGAGGGCGCCGATGACGGCGACCGCGAGCCACTTGCCGGCCGGGGACCAGAAGGCGCTGACCGAGCCCTCCTTGAGGGCGTGGTCGGTGAGTTGGGCGAAGAGCAGGATCGCGGCGGTCTCGGCCAGGGCCGCCACGACGGCGCACAGGCCGACCAGCAGCATCCAGCGGCGGTCGCCGCGGGTCAGCGGCCAGAAGCGGTGGAACGCCTCCACGGGGCCGACGTGGCGGGTCAGGATCGGCGTGTCGGCGGGCAGCGGGGCGGCAGGGGAAGAGGCTGCGGGGGCCGGGAGTTGGCGGGGGGCCGGCGCCCGTGGCGCCTGGTCCGCCGGCGGGGGCGGGGCGGTGCGGGTGGCCGGGTCCGGGCCGCGGTTGCGGCGGCTGCTGCGCAGGTCCATGGTCGTCAGGAACGGACCTGCCCACGAGGCGGTTCGCGCTTGGCTGCGCGGCGCCCCGCTGTGTGGGTCAGGTCCGTATCAGGGGTCGGTGATGTCTGATGGTTTCGGCGCCGCGTGAGGCGCCTTCGGACGGAGGGACGCGTCCGGCCGGCGAGGGCCGGCACGTCACGGACCGTCAACGGAGGTCAGAACCTGCCGATGATGACGAAGTCGCCACGTCCGCCACGGCCACCGTAGTCGCCTCCGCGGCCGCCGTAGTCGTCCCCGTGTCCGTGCCCGTAGTCGCCGTCGCCCCAGTCGCCACCACCGTGGCGGCTGCGGTCGTTCCTGCGGCTGCGGGGGAAGAACACCTTGAAGGTCATCTTCTCCTCCTGCTGTATCGGGCTTCGCCGCGGTCTTCTCCGGACCGTTCTCCGGTGGCGATTCGGTGTGCCCGTCCGGCCGCTCCTGGTGGGGCGTGTCGGCGGACCGGAAACCACGGCAATTCCGACCCTACGACGGGCACATGAGACCAACAAGGGGTTTGCGTGAAAATTCAGGCAAAACGGACAGGTCACCGTGGGTGCGCCACCGGTCGCCGGCGGTCCCGGCCCGCTCACCTGATCGCGGTCTCCCCCGCCGCACCGGCCGGACCCGCCGGATACGGCGGCCGGGACACCCCGCCCGGCTCCGCCGCCACCCCCGCCCGCTTGTACGTCCGCAGCAGCAGGGCCGCCTCCGCGCCGGTGACACCGTCGAGTCGGGCGAAGACCCGGGCGGTGAACGCGTGCAGCTCCTGGGCGGAGCGGTGGCTGGAATAGCCCTGCACATTGCTGGGGCCGGTGGTGACGACGAGGTGGCGGGCCTCCGGTTCCCCGGCCAGCCGGCGCACCGCGGCGTCCAGGCAGCGGTGCGCGACGGTGAGCCGGAAGCGGGCCTCGACCGGGAAGCCCAGGACCGCCGGTTCGGCGTACAGCCGCAGGTGCAGGACGTGCGAGTCCATCAGCCGGGCGAGCCGGCGGCGGGCGGTGGTCTCGCCGACGCACAGCTCCTGGGCGAGCCGGGTCATGGGGGCGCGGGCGTCGCGCTCCAGCAGGGCCACCAGGCGCCGGTCGAGGTCGTCGACCGGGGGCACCGGGGGCGGCGGGCCGCCCTCCGCGACCCGCCGCCGGGCTGGCGTGGGCTCGCCGCCGTACGGGTCCCAGTCGTTGGCGGTCAGCAGCAGCCGCAGCACCACCGCGGTGTGGATGCCGGTGACGCCGGGGATGCGGGCGATCGGCCCGTCGACGAGGGAGAGCAGCTGGTCGGGGCCGGGCACGATCATCTCGGCGACCGCCTCTTCACCCCCGTCCTGTCCCGGCTCGGCGATCTGCACGGGCACCGGCGGGTGCTGCGCTGGAACCTCGCCCTGGTCCTCGCCGGCTCGGTCCTGGTCGGCGTCAGCCGCTCCTTCGGGCTGCTGCTGGCCGGCTCGGTGCTCCAGGGCGCGTTCGCCGGCTTCTTCCCGCTGCTGGTGGGCATCCTGCGCAACCGCGGGAGTGCCGGGCAGAACCGCCGCGGGATCAGCGTGATGGTCGCGGCACTGGTCGCCGGGCTCGCGCTCGGTACGGTCGCCAGCGGGCTGATCGCCCAGTTCGTGGCCCGGCCCACCGCCGCCCTGTGGGTCCCGGCCTGCGCGGTGGCGCTCGCCCTGGCGGCCACCTGGCCGCTGCTGCCGGAGAGCGGCGAGCGCCCCGGCGGCCGCACCGACTGGCTGGGCGCGCTGCTGCTGTGCACCGGGCTGGTCGCCGTCATGCTCGCACTGGGCCAGGGCGGCTCGCCGGGCTGGGCGTGGACGTCGTCCCGGACGCTCGGCAGCCTCCTCGGCGGCCTCGCCGTCACCGCGGTCTGGGTACGGGTCGAACTCCGCACCGCCGAGCCGGTGATGGACGTCCGGCTCTTCCGCCGCCGCAACGTCGTGGTGGTCTCCGCCGTCACCCTCACCTTCAGCTCGTGCATGCTCGGCCTGCTGGTCGCCAACCCGGTCTTCCTGGGCACCTCCCCCGCCGAGGCCGGCTACGGGGCCGGTGCGGTCTCCTGGACCAGGCCGAGTGCCGCCTCACCGAAGGCGCGGACCCGGGCCGTCGCGCCGTCGGCGGGCCACACCAGGCTCCATTCCACCGGCGCGGCGTCCTCGAAAGGGACATAGGCGACGTCGGGACGGGCGAAGTAGCGCCGTGCGTGGGCGCCGACGGCGAAGACGCCTTCCCCGGCGCCCACGCGCGTGAGCACCTCGTTGAACGTCATGGCCGGCGGACCGGGGGTGAGGGGCCACCCCGCGGCCGTCCGGCGCGGCGTGCGGTCCTCGTGCGGGGATTCCGGCGGCGTCCCGGGAATCCGCAGCACGGTCACCCGGGCCAGGTCCTTCACGGAGACGGTGGTACGGCGGGCGAACGGGTGCCCGGCCGGTACCGCGAGCATCCGCGCCTCGCGTACCAGGACCGGCCCCCGCACGGTGCCCTCCTCGTCCCTCGGCTGGCAGGTCAGCGCGATGTCCACCTCGCCCTCGCGCAGCCACGGCAGGATGTCCGGCAGGCGTGCTTCCTGGAGTCTGACCTCGCAGTCGGGGTGCCGGGCGCGGAACGCCTGCGCGGCCCCGACCAGCAACTGGCCCGCGGCCGGCCCGTGGAAAGCGACCCGCAGCAGCCCGGTCAGACCCCGCCCGGCGTCGACCGCCCGCTCGACCGCGTCGGTGATCCGGGACCAGGCGGGGCGTATCTCCTCGTACAGCTGCCGGCCCACCAGGGACAGCTCCACCCTGCGGCTGGTGCGGTGGAACAGCGGGACGCCGACGCGGCGCTCCAGTTTGGCGATGGTCTGGCTGATCCGGGCCGTGGACACGTGCAGCCGCCCGGCGGTGCGGCCGAAATGCAGCTCCTCGGCGAGCGTCAGGAACGCCTCCAGCTCGTGTCGCTCCAGCATCCCGCCCCTCCCTTCGTTAACCGACGCTTAACGGCCGTTGCCCGGAAGCGCGTTGATGCCCCCTCCGGGCCGCAGCAGGATCGAAGCCATCGGGAAACCGCCTCACCTGCACAGGAGGACATCATGTACGTCACCCACGACCGCGCCCTGGCCGCCCCCGCGCACGACACCGCCGCGGTCGCCGCGGAACTCCGGGACCGGGCGGAGATCACCGATGCCCTGTACCGCTTCGGACTGGGCCAGGACCTCAAGGACCAGGAGCTGTTCGCCTCGGCCTTCGCCCCCGACGCCGAACTGGACTTCCGCCCGGCCGCCGCCAAGTGGGGGGCCCGGCCGCCGCTGATGACCGGGCGGGACACCATCGTCACCACCATCCTGGCCATGTTCACCGGCCGGGTGGACACCACCCACCAGATCACCAACACCCGGATCGCCGTCGACGGCGACACCGCCCGGCTCACCGCCCTGGTGGAGGCCCAGCACCTGCTCATCGCCGACCCCGCCACCCACGCGCTGCTGAAGAACCCCTACGCCGTCGATCTGGTCCGCGACGGCGACCGCTGGGTCATCCGCCGGCTCCGCATCGACAACACCTGGTACACCGGCGACCCCACCGCGATCTTCGGCTGATCTCCGCCCGCGGGACCACACCAGGGCCCTCCCGCCGCCCATCCGACCACCGGCCCTGGAGATCCCCTCCCTCCCCCGAAAGGCCCGACTCGACATGAAATGCGCTGTGCTCGGCGGCACCGGACTGATCGGCGCCCGGATCGTGGCGGCCCTCACGGCGGCCGGCCACGACGCGACACCCCACGCGCGCTCCACCGGCGTGGACCTCCTGACAGGCGAGGGCCTCGCCCCGGCACTCGCCGGCGCCGACACCGTCATCGACGCGACCCAGTCACCCACCGCCGACGACGCCTCCGCCGACTTCTTCCGGACGGCCACCGGCAACCTCCTCGCCGCCGCCCGGGACGCCGGCGTCCGCCACGCCGTCCTGCTGTCCATCGTCGGCGTGGACCGGGTGCCCGGCCTCGGCTACTACCGGGCCAAGGTCCTCCAGGAGGAGCTGTACGCGACCGGGCCGGTCCCGTACTCCCTCGTCCGCGCCACCCAGTTCTTCGAGTACGTCGACGAGATCATGTCCTGGACGACGGAGCGCGGCACCGTCCGGCTGCCCACCACGCTGCTTCAGCCCGTGGCCGCCGACGACGCCGCCCGCGCGGTCGCCGCCCTCGCCGCCGGCCGCCCCCTCCATGGCGTCCGCGACATCGCCGGCCCCGAGGTCTTCCCCCTGGACGACCTCGCCAGGATCACCCTCGCCGCCCGTGGCGACCGCCGCACCGTCCGCACCGACCCCACCGCGGGCCCCTTCGCCACCGCCCCCGCCAACGCCCTCACCGCGAGGGACGGCACGCACCTCACCCGCACGCGCTACCGCGACTGGCTCACCGGCTGATCCAGCGGGGCCGAGGGCCCGCGCGCCGGCCCCCGCCGGCTACCCACCCGCCCGCCGCCCGCCACCTCTCTCACGGCCCGCCACCGCGCCCGCCCGGTCAACCCGCCGGCCAGCCGCCGCGCGTCCGCCCCGATCGCCCGCGCCGCCCGCGCCGGGCTGTCCACCGCGAGCGTCGCCCACGACGCGACGGCGTCCGCGTCCGCGTCCGGCGACCGGTACACCACCCGCTCCCACCAGACCCCCGGCGTCCCGAGCGCCGGCCCCCGCGTCACGCCGCCACCTCCAGCCCCGCAGCGACCGGCCGCGCCACCACCGCGTACGCGCACCCTTGCAGCGGCGGCCCCGGTTTTCCAGCCGGCCGGGGCCGCCCGCCCCTACCGCCCCGCCACCCCGGAGCCCCGCGACCCCGAGCGAGGCCGTGCCCAGCCCCGTCGGGCCCGGGAGCCAGCCCGGGGTGCCGGGCTGGTGGCGGAGGTACTGGGTGCGGTAGCGGCGGCATTCACGGTGCCAGGTGAGGATGCCGGCGAGCCAGTTCTCCAGTTCGCGCACGTAGCCGTCGAGGGTGGCGCGGGCGTCGGCGGCGAGCTTGAAGTCGTCGTAGAGGATGGGGAGTTGGGTGGCAGCGACGTGCTGGAACTCGCGCATGCGGGAGGTCATCAGGTCGTGGACGATGCCCAGCGCGGCCGGGTAGTCGCAGTCGAAGAAGTTCTGCACGACCAGGAGGGCGTTGTGCACCTCGCCCTCGTACTCGATCTCCTTCTGGTACGAGAAGACGTCGTTGAGCAGGCAGGCGTAGTCGGCGGCGGCGTTCTCCAGGGAGCGCATCGGGCCGCTGCGGTAGATCTCCGGCGGGACCCGGCGGCCGTGGCCGAGCCGGCTCAGGCTCATGGTCAGGTCGGAGCCGAAGGTGGCGCGGCGCATCTCGACGTAGTCGACCGGGTCCGGGATGCGGTGCTGGACCTGGTTGTCCAGCTCCCAGAGCCAGCTGGCGGTCATGGTGTCCACGGCCTGCTTGAAGGACCGGCGGGCGTCCGGGGCCAGCGGGCCGGACGTCCGGGCCCAGAGGTCGGCCAGGGCGCGTTCGAGGGCGTTGGCCGGCTCCGGGGCCGGGGTGGCGGCGTCCAGCGGCATCAGGGTGGACAGCCGCTTGGTGGTGGCCACCGCGCCCGGCACGTCCCGGGTCCGGCCGAAGACCGCCGGGTAGTAGTCGTCGGCGTAGGTGCCCCAGGTCAGCCACTGGGTGCTCAGGTCGAGCTGGTCGGGGGTGGCGTCCGGCTGGAGGCCGGCCGCGCACAGCGCGAAGTCGAAGCGGATCAGCGCGTCCTCGTCCCAGATGTCGGAGAGCGGTACGCCCGGCTGCGGGCGCAGCATGCCCATCCGGTGCGCCCAGGTGACGACGTTGCGGCGGGCCGCCGCGAGGTGGGGGCTGAGGGTGGTGGTGAACGGCATGGGGAAGGGCGGAAGTCGGGACGGGCCGACCTTCCGGTGGGGGACGTGGGTGCGGCGGCGGAGCCGCTGGCGGGTGCCGGTGGCCAGGAGGGACGGCAGGTCCGCGGCCGAGGTGCCCAGGCCCGGCACCCCGGTGGCCAGGGCGGCCAGGCCCCCGGTGCCCGGGCCGCCGAAGGCCGTCGGTGACCAGGCGGCCGTGGCGGCGCCGGGCGCGCCCGCACCGCCGCCGTTCATGTAGCGGCTGGAGCGCATGTGCCACTCGTGGCCGCCGGACTGCCAGTCCTGGAGGCCCTTGGCGTAGGCGAGCACCGCGGCGCAGCCGGCCGGGTCCAGGCCGGTGTCGGCGAAGAGCGCCGGCAGCTCGGTCAGGACGGTGTCCTCGAACTGCTGGAGCCGGGAGGTGATCAGGTCGTTGACCGCGTCCGCGGCCTGCTGGGTGGTGCAGTCCAGGAACGTCTCCAGCACCAGCACGCCGTTGCTCAGCTCGCCCTCGTCCTCGGTCTCCCGCTGGTAGGAGAAGAGGTCGTTCCGCAGGTGGACGCCGTCGGAGAAGGTGTCCTTCAGGACGCGGAGCGGGCGGGAGGCGGCGACCGCGGCCGGGACCTCGGCGCCGGTGGCGTACTCGACCAGCCCGGCCGACCAGGGCGCGCCGCCCACCTTCCGGCGCATCTCGATGTACTCGACGGGGTTGGGGATGCGGTTGATGTTGATGTTGGAGAGTTCCCAGAGGGACTCGTTGAGCAGGTGCTCGGTGCTCTCCGCGAAACGGGCGCGCCAGTCCGGCGACATCGCGGGCACGGTGCGCGCCCACAGGTCGGCGAGCCCGGCCTCCACCTGGTTGACCGGCTCCGGGACGGGCGTGGACAGGTCCATCGGCATGAACGCCGGCAGCCGGTCGAGGTACGCCTTGCCGCCCTCCCGGTCCAGGGTGCGCTTGAACGTCTCCAGGAAGTGGTCGTCGAAGAAGAAGACCCAGACGTACCAGTCGGTGACGAGGTTGAGCGCCTCCTCGGAGGCGTCGGGGTGGGTGTAGGCGCAGAGCAGCGCGTAGTCGTGGGCGTCGAGGTCGCGCTCCTCCCAGATGCCGGAGCCCTCCAGCATGCCCATCTTCCGGGCCCACTGCCTGGAGTGCGTCCGGGCGGCCTCCAGGTGCGGGTTCAGCCGGGCCGGATGCGGCAGGTAGAAGTGCGGCAGGGTGAAGGGCTGCGCTGCGGACTGCGATCGTGACTGCGTCACCGTTGGTGGGCCTCTCCCGGTACCGATGCCTCCCGTACGGACCGTCGGTACGGAAGGAGGGCGCGCCGAAGCACCCCCTTTGACGGCGCAGCCCTACCCCGGGGCCCGCGGCCGTAGGCTCATCCGGTCGCACCGCCCCTGAACTGGCACCCTTTCGGGTTGAGTTGACGGGGAAGGGGTGCGGGGCGCGGGGCGTTCGGGTTATGGGCGGGCGGGTGCGGGCCGTGCGGCGGCGCGGCGCAGGGCCAGGGCCGCCAGTGCCTCCGGGGCGCCGGCCTGGCCGCGGATGCCGGGGAAGGCGTTGACGTCCACGATCAGCGGGGTGCCGTCGCCGGCGTCGAGCAGGTCCACCCCGTAGACGTCCAGGCCGAAGGCCGCGCCGGTGCGCAGGGCGGTGGCGGCCCAGCCGGCGGGGAGGCCGGCGGCGGGCAGGGGGAGGTTCGGGCCGCGGCCGCCGGGGGAGAGTTCGGAGCGGCGGCGGGCGGCGAAGAGCTGTCCGCCGACGACCCACAGCTTGTGGTCCCAGCCGTCGTTGGCGGTGAACTCCTGGACGATCACCGGCTCGCCGGGGTGGGCGGCGGCCAGCCCGGCCAGCCGGCCGGGGGTGTCGACGCGGGCCACCAAGTCGCCGCGGCGGCTGTGCCGGCTCTTGAGGACGAAGGGGAAGCGGGTGTCCGGCGCCGGGGCCCAGGGCTCGCCGAGGACGGCCTGGCGGACGGTCGCGGCGAACGGCAGACCGGCCGCGCGGGCGGTCTCCGCCATCGCCACCCGGTCCTGGCAACGGGCCGTCGCGGCGGCCGGATTGACGACCGGCGCGCCGGCGGCCTCCAGGCGGGCGGCCAGGGCCAGGGCCCGCGGCGTACGGGCCTTGAGGAGGTAGACGTCGGCGAGCGGTGCGCCGGACGGGCGCGGGGAGCCCGGGGCGTCCCGGGAGAGCGGGGCGTGCGGCCCGCCGGCGCCGCCGTCCGGTCCCGTGCGGTCCGCCGCCTCCGTACCGTCCTCCGGCCCGAGGAAGAAGACCCGGTGGCCGCGTCCGCGCAGCACCCCGGCGGTCGCGGCGAGCAGCGGGTGCCCGGGGTCGGCGCTGATGATCCCGATCCGCGCCGCCCGGCCCGTCACAGCGCGCCCCCGACCGCCTCCGCCGCCGGGCGGAGCCCGCGCTGGTGGCCGATGAACGGCAGGGCCGGCACGGCGCCGTGGTCGCTGCCGCCGCGCGCCAGCCGCAGGACGGCGGCGGAGACCCGGGCGACCGCGTCCGGGACCTGCCGGAAGCTCGGGAAGTCGTTGATGTCGACCACCACCGGGCCGTCCGGCCCCAGCAGCACATCGACGCCGTACAGGTCGAGGCCGAAGACCGCGCCGACCTCGGTGGCGATCCGGGCGACCTCGCGCGGCAGCGGCACCTGCCGCTCCCGTACCGCCTGCCCGGGGTGGAGCGGCGAACTGCGCTCGGTGGCGTAGAGCTCACCGGCGACGCAGTAGACCTTCAGGTCGGTACCGGAGTTGGGGACGTAGGGCTGCGCGATCAGCATGCCGCTGCCGGCGGCCTCCGGCGGTGCCCCGCCGGCCGCGGCGGTCAGCTGCCCCGGCCGCTCCACCAGCCGCACCGCCCGCCCGGAGCTGCCGTCGGCCGGCTTCACCACCAGCGGGAACTCCGTCTCCGGCAGCGCCGCGAACTCCTCGGCGCGCACCGCCGCGTAGGTCATCGGCACCGGCAGCCCGCCGGCCCGGGCGATCGCCGCGGCGAGCGCCTTGTCCCGTACGCCGCGGATCGCCCGGATGTCGTTGACCGTGGTCAGCCCGGCGGTGGCGGCGGCCTCCAGGAGGGTCAGCCCGGGCCCGCCGGAGACGGTCTTGAGGACCCACGCGGCGTGGCCGCCGGTCCGCACCGCCTCGGCCAGTTCGGACATCCGGATCAGGGAGCGGCCGGGCCACAGGACGTCCACCCGGTGGCCCCAGGCGCGGAGTTGGCCGATCACGTCCCGCGGCATGCCGTCGTGCCGGTACTGCTCCTCGACCAGGAAGCAGAGTCTCGTCGTCGCACTCGTGTATCGCCGCACGTCCACCTGTATCGCCAGCCCCGCCCGCCACCGCCGGCGGGCGTCCACCCCGTGCCGCCGTACGGGCCTGTCCGCCCGGCGGGAATCTGACGCACCAGGATCCCATGCGGGGTCCGGGGCGCCTGCCGTGGCCCGGACCGCCGCCCGGATGCGGTGTTTCGGCGACGTTACGCCACCTGGCCGGGCCTGCGCACAGGCCGTGAGCTGGGACGCGGAACGGGCCGCCCGGGGTTGCGCCACCCGGCCCGCCACCGTGCCGAATCCCGCATGTCGAAAGGCTTGTTCCGCTTAGTGGGTGGTCCTAGGGTTCGGGCCACCCAGCGCGGCCGGCCCGGTTCCGGGCCCGGCCGCGGCTATGTATGCGGCGACGGAAGCAGGCGATCGGGTTGGCGAACGAGCGGCGGGGTCAGGAGGCCGGGTCGTCCCGGGGCGGGTGTCCGGGCGGCGGGCGGCCGGGATCCGCGGAGGCGGGCGGCGCGGGAGTGGGCGGCGCCCCGGAGGGCACCCCGGTGGGTGGCCTCCCGGTGGACGGCGGCCAGGCGGGCGGCGGGCCGGGCGCGGCGGGCCCGGAGGCCGGGCGCGGCGCCCCCGCGGCGGGCTCCGGCTTCGGGCGGCGCGGCTTCCTGGCCGGCGTGGCCGGGCTCACCGGCGCCGGCGCGAGCGGCCTGCTCGGCGGTCCGGCCGCCGGCCCCGCGTACGCCGCCGGCAGCGGGTACACCGCGGCCCGCGGAACCGGCCCCGGTTCCGCGGCCCACCGGCCGCCCCGGCCCGACCAGTTCGGCGGCGACCGGCAGCTGCTCCTGCCCGAGGTGGTGCTGCTGCCGGACGGCCCGGTGCGCGACCACGCGGTCCTCGTCGAGCGCGGCACCTTCCGGGAGGTCGGCCCGGCCGCCCGCCTCCTGGCCGCGCACCGCAACGGCCCCGCGCCGGTCCGCCTCGACGGCCACCTGCTGATGCCGGGCTTCGTCGACACGCACCACCACCTCACCCAGAGCTTCGGCAAGGCCCAGTCGTTCGGCCAGCCGTCGGAGATCTTCAAGACCGTCTGGGAACCGCTGGAGCACGCGCTCGACGAGGAGACCGCCTACCTGTCCGCGAAGCTCGCCGCGCTGGAGGCGCTGCGCGGCGGCTTCACCACCGTCGCCGACGCCGGGACCCGCGCGCCGGTCGACGTCGCGGCGGTCGCCAAGGGCACCGAGGAGGCCGGGATCCGCTGCGTCCTGGGGAAGATCGTCTCGGACGGGACCGGCGGCCCGGCCCACCTGGCGCGCTGGGACGGCCACCCGCTGGTCCACCCGTCGCTGGCCATCGCCGTCCCCGAGGACGCCACCGGCACCGTCCTGAAGCGGACCGCCGACCTCTGCGCCGAGGCCGAGGCGGTCTTCCAGATCCACGTCAACGAGCACCTGGCCTCCGTGGAGCGCTCGTTGAAGAGCGTCGGCCGCCGCCCGGTGGAGCACCTCCACCACCTCGGCGCCCTCGGCCCGTACACCCTGGGCGCGCACGCCACCCTGCTCACCCCCACCGAGATGCGGCAGCTGGCCGACAGCGGCGCGGCGATCAGCTACAACCCGGTGGCCAGCGCCTGGAAGGGCAACGCCGTCGCGCACGCCACCATGCTGGCCGCGCTCGGCGTCCGCTTCGGCACCGGTACGGACGGCACCCGCGGCGACGGCTTCCGGCTGGTCGACGCGGCCGAGACGGCGCAGCGGCTGGCGTACGGGCTGGCCTCGGGCGACTCGGTGTGCGGCGCCGGGCGCCTGTGGCTGGAGCACGCCACGGCGGGCGGCGCCGACGCCCTCGGGCTGGGCCGCGTCACCGGGCAGGTCGCCGCCGGCAAGGCCGCCGACTACCTCCTGGTGGACCTGGCCGTCCCCGAGCTGACCCCCTCCTACGACCTGCGCTGGGAACTCGTCCGGCTCGCCAACCGCGACCAGATCCGCGCCGTGGTGGTGGGCGGCCGCCTCCGCCTCTGGGAGGGCTGGCCGACCGACTGGGACGCGCACGCGCTGGTCGCCCGCGCGGCCGAGGTCGGCCCGCGGGTGGTCGAGCGCGCCAGGATCCAGCGGGTGGAGCCGCGATAGGAGCGGGCGGGGCACGTCGCCGGGGCGGTGGGGCGCGCCCGCTCCGGCCGGGCGCGCCCCGCCCCGTCACTCCCCGACGCGCACGAACCGCCACCGCTGGGAGGCCGCGCCGTTCGCCGGCTCCACGTGGAGCTGCTCCCGCCCCGACTCGTTCAGGGTGGCCACCGCGTCCTCGTTGGGCGAGTGGATCCGGTACGTCCCCTCACCCGCCGGCTCGATGGCGAACTGGCTCCGGCTGCCCTCGGAGGCGACGATGGTGTCCCCGCGACGGGACCAGGCCGCGTCCGGGTGGGTCGTGGAGTTGATGGTGAAGGCGCCGTTGCCGGCCGGCCTCACCGTCCACTGCTCCTTGAGGTCCTTGTTGTGTGAGCCGACGATGAAGAAGATCGGCGGGTAGACCGGGATCGTGAGGGGCGAGAAGTCCAGCTTCCCGGCCTCGGGATTCTCATTGACGATCAGGTACCGGCCCTCCTGCATCCGCGCGGCGGCCGCGTCCGGTCTGGCGGCCTGGGCCGAACCGGTCAGCGGCGCCAGGGCCAGCAGCGCGGCGGCGGCAGCGGCGAGCACGGCGTTGCGACGGCGCATGGGGTCCCCTCCTGGTTCCTCGTGGTCCTCCCGGCCCTTCCGGAAGGCCGCCCTCCGATCTGTCCGCGGCACGCCGGCCCCACTCCCGGCGCCCGCCCGATTACCTCGTGTGGGTTAGACGTTCGGGCGTCGCCCGGGCACCCGTACGCCCTCCGCCTCCCGCGGCATCCACCGGAAGACCGCCCCGGCCGCCACCGCCACCCCCGCCGCCAGCACCAGCGTCGCGACATGCAGCCCGTCCGTGAACGCGGTCACCACCGCCGTCCGCAGCCCGGCCCCGCCACCCGGCAGCCCCCGCAGCGCCGCCTGGGCCGCCGCGACGGTCGTGGGCGCGTCCGGCCCGGCCAGCGGCTCCGGGAGCCGGGCGGTGAACACCGCGGCGGTCAGCGTCCCGGTCACCGCGATCCCCAGCGCGCTGCCCGACTCCCGGGTCAGGCTCTGGAGTCCGGAGCCCACCCCGGCCTGCTCCGGCGGAAGCGCGGCCATCATCGCGTGCGAGAGCAGCGGGGTCGCGGTCCCGCAGCCCAGCGCGGTCAGCCCGGCCCCGGCGGCGTACAGCGCGTACGGCGTGGTGGCGTCGGCCGCCGAGACGGTGGCCAGCCCGGCGGCCAGGACGAGCATCCCGCCCGCCACCGCGCCCCGCCGCCCGCACCACCGCTCCAGCAGCAGCCCGCACCGAGGCCCCGCCAGCAGCGCCGCCGCCATCGGCAGCAGCCGCACCCCGGCCCCGAACGGCCCGTAGCCCTTGGCGTACTGGAGGTACTGCCCGTTGAGGTAGAACAGCCCGAACATGCCGAGGAACAGCACCGCCATCCCGGCCGCCCCCGCCCGCACGGCGGGCCGGGCGAACACCCGGGGGTCCAGCAGCGGCCGCGCGGACCGCAGTTCGCGCCGGGCCCAGCCGGCCAGCAGCAGCCCGGCCGCCGCCAGCGAACCGAGCACCCACGGGCTCAGCCAGCCGTCCTGCGGTCCGCTGACGATCCCGTTCAGCAGCGCCAGGAACCCCCCGGTGAACAGGACCGCGGCCACCGGCGCCACCGGCCCCGGATGCCGTGCCGCCCGCGGCGCGACCACCGCGACCAGCACCAGCGCCCCCAGGGCCACCGGCACCACGCACACGAACAGCGCCCGCCAGCTCCCGTACTGGATGGCCGCGCCGCCGCCCACGTTGCCCAGCACCGCGGCGAGCCCGGTCATCGCCGCCCAGACGGCGATCGCCCGCCGCCGCGGCCCGTCCGCCAGCCCGTCCACCAGCAGCGCCAGGGTGCTGGGCAGCACCGCCGCCGCCCCCACCCCGCTCAGCATCCGCCCCGCGATCAGCACCCCGACGTGCGGCGCCGCCGCGCACACCGCCGAACCGGCGACGAAGACCGCCATCCCGCACAGCAGCACGCCCTTGCGCCCGCGCCGGTCGGCCACCGCCCCGGCCGGCACCAGCAGGCAGGCGAAGACCACCACATAGCCGTCCACCACCCACACCACGGCACCGGCGGACGGGTGCAGCGGCCCCGCGGACAGGTCCGGAATGGCCAGGTTGACCGCCGAGACCATCCCGACCACCAGCGTCACGCACAGGCACATCGCGCAGGTCACCAGCGCCCGCGGACGCCCCGGCGGCGGCCCGCCGTTCACCCGGGCTCACCGTCCCGGACCCGGTCCAGCCGCGCCCGCAGCGTCAGCCGGTCCCCGCGCAGGTGGAGGAACTCCAGGTCGGCCGGCCGCCCGTCCGCCAGCCGCGTCAGCCGGTCCACCGCCAGCACCGCGCCGCCGGCCGGCATCGCCAGCACCCCGCAGGTCGCCGGGTCCGCGACCACCGCCCGCACGGACACCTCCGCCGAACCCAGCGGCATCCCGGCCGCGTTCTCGATCAGTTCGAACACATCGCGGTTCTCCAGCCGCGCCCGCCCCAGCGCCAGCAGCGGCTCGCCCACTTCCGGGATGAGGTACGTGCAGTCCAGCGAGAGCGGCGTCCCGTCCACCCGCCGCAGCCGCTCCAGGTAGACCGCCGGGCTGCCCTCCGGCAGGCCCAGCCGCCGCGCCACCGATGCCGGCGGCCGCACCGGGCGCGCCGCCCGCACCTCGTTGACCACCGTCCCGTACCGCTGGAGCACCTCGGCCAGCCCGGCCAGCTCGCCCAGCGGATGCTCGTACGCCCGCCCGACGACGACCGTGCCCACCCCGCGCCGCCGCTCCACCAGCCCCTCGTCGCGCAGCAGGCCCAGCGCCTCCCGGACGGTGTTCCGCGAGGTGGCGAACTCCGCGATCAGCGCCCGCTCGTCGGGCAGCACCCCGCCGGGGAACGCCCCGCGCAGCACCTGCCCCCGCAGCACGTGCGCCACCCGCCGCGCCCGGTCGGCCCGGGTGGAGCCGTCGTCGGCGGGGCGGGGGCGGGCGGCGGCGGACCGGGGGCGGGGGCCGGCGGGGCGGGCGCCGGTCCGGGCGGCGCGGCCCGTCCCGCCCGCGTCCGCCACGTCCCCGCCCGCGACCGGTACCTGCCCGTCCCCGCCCCCGTCCCTCTCCGCTGCCACGTCCGCCTCCTCGTTCACCGCCGGTCCCCCGCCGCACCGTTGCGGCCGGTCCCCGACGCTAGGTGAGTGGCGTTACACCCGCGTTACGCCACCCACCCTGACCTGCGCAGATATCTGACCTGCGGATTTCCGCCGGTGCGCCGGGGCTGCGCCACCGCCGCCCGCGCGCACCACCACCGCGCCCCGTTACCGTGACTCCATCCCGGGCCCGCTGGAGGGACGGAGCGCAGGTCGGAAGAGAGGGCCGCCCATGAGCACCAAGTCCGCGCCGTTCGACGAGCTGGACCGCAAGATCGTCGCCGCGCTGATCGAGAACGCCCGGGCGAGCTACGCGGAGATCGGCACCGCCATCGGCCTCTCCCCCACCGCCGTCAAACGCCGGGTGGACCGGCTGCGCGAGAACAACGTCATCACCGGCTTCTCCGCCACCGTCCGCCCGGCCGCGCTGGGCTGGCTGACCGAGGCGTACGTGGAGGTGTACTGCGACAGCGCGGCCCCGCCCCGCCGGCTGGCCGAAGTGGTCCGCAACCACCCGGAGATCGCCGCCGCGATGACCGTCACCGGCGGCGCGGACGCCCTGCTGCACGTCCGGGCCACCGACGTCGAGCACTTCGAGGAGGTCCTCGAACGCATCCGCACCGAGCCGTTCATCCGCAAGACGATCAGCTACATGGTCCTGTCCCACCTGCTCCCCGACAGCCCCGAGGCCGGCGCCCGCCACCCCTCCGACCGCGCCCCCGCCACCGCCCGGCCCGCCGACCGCGCCCGCAGCCTGCCCCACCCGCAGAGGCGCGCAGCGAACCAGCGGTAACCGGCCCGTACAGGCAGCATTCCTGCGTATCCGCGCAGCATTCATTTCTTGTGGCCAGAATCGGCCGCTCCGTACCGTGAATTGCCCCCGGTGACGACCGATGACGGTCCGTCACCCGCGGGCAGTGGAAACGGATCCCAGGAAGCGGAGGCCCTTTCTGTGCCCACCACCCAGCCCGGCGGCGCGCTCCTGAGCACGGCGCACCGCACCGCCCGCGCCCGGCGCTACCTCCTGTGCCACCCCACCCACTTCGCCGTCGAGTACGCCATCAACCCCTGGATGCACGAAGGCGCCGAGGTCGATCCGGCCCTCGCCCTGCACCAGTGGGAGAACCTGCTCCGCGCCTACCGCGACCACGGCCACACCACCGAGACCATCGAGCCGGCGCCCGGCCTGCCCGACATGGTCTTCGCCGCCAACTCCGCCGTCGTCGTGGGCGGCCGCGCCTTCGGCTCGCTCTTCCACGCGCCGCAGCGCCGCCCGGAGTCCCGCGAGTACGAGATCTGGTTCAAGGCCGCCGGCTACGACATCTACCGGCCGGAATCGGTGTGCGAGGGCGAGGGCGACCTCGTCCCGGTCGGCGGCCACCTGCTCGCCGGCACCGGCTTCCGCACCTCGCGCGCGGCGCACGCCGAGGTGCAGGAGTTCTTCGGCACCCCGGTGATCGGCCTCCAGCTCACCGACCCGCACTTCTACCACCTCGACACCGCCCTCTTCGTCCTCGACGACGGTCTGGCGGCCGGCGGGAGCGACCGGACCGGCGGGGGCAACGGGATCGACGGGGCCGGCGGGGCCGTCGGGGCCCGGCCCGCCGGCAGCCACCCCGCACCGCCCCCGCCCCCACCCGCGCCCCCCAACATCGCCTACTACCCCGAGGCGTTCTCCCCCGGCAGCCGCCAGGTCCTCCGCCGCCTCTTCCCCGACGCCGTCCTCGCCACCCGCGACGACGCCCTCGCCTTCGGCCTCAACTCCGTCTCCGACGGCCGCCACGTCTTCATCGCACCCCGGGCGACGCACCTCATCGACCAGCTCGCCGCCCGCGGTTACGTCCCCGTCCCCGTCGACCTCTCCGAGTTCCACAAGGCCGGCGGCGGCATCAAGTGCTGCACCCAGGAGCTCCGCCCATGACCGCGCCCACCGGTACCCGCCCCGCCGCCACCCGTTCCTCGGCCTCCCTCATCAAGGCCGAGGCCCCGGTCCTGGCCCACAACTACCACCCCCTCCCCGTCGTCATCTCCCGCGCCGAGGGCGTCTGGGTCGAGGACGTCGAGGGCCGCCGCTACCTCGACATGCTGGCCGGCTACTCGGCGCTCAATTTCGGCCACCGCCACCCGGCCCTCATCGAGGCCGCCCACCGCCAGCTGGACGCCCTCACCCTCACCTCGCGGGCCTTCCACCACGACCGCCTGGCCGGTTTCGCCGCCGCGCTGGCCGACCTCACCGGCCTGGACATGGTCCTCCCGATGAACACCGGCGCCGAGGCCGTCGAGAGCGGCATCAAGATCGCCCGCAAATGGGCCTACGACGTCAAGGGCGTCCCCGCCGACCGGGCCACCATCGTCGTGGCCGGCGGCAACTTCCACGGCCGCACCACCACCATCGTCAGCTTCTCCGACGACAAGGACGCCCGCGCCGGATTCGGTCCGTACACCCCCGGCTTCCGCACCGTCCCGTACAACGACCTGCCCGCCCTCGAAGCCGCCCTCGACGAGACGACCGCCGCCGTCCTTATCGAACCCATCCAGGGCGAGGCGGGCGTCCTCATCCCCGACGACGGCTACCTCGCCGGCGTCCGCGCCGCCACCACCCGCGCGGGCTGCCTCTTCATCGCCGACGAGATCCAGTCCGGCCTGGGCCGCACCGGCACCACCCTCGCCGTCGACCACGAAGGCGTCCTCCCGGACCTGCTCCTCCTCGGCAAGGCCCTCGGCGGCGGCATCATCCCGGTCTCCGCCGTCGTGGGACGCCGCGACGTCATGTCCGTCCTCGGCCCCGGCCAGCACGGCTCCACCTTCGGCGGCAACCCCCTTGCCGCGGCGGTCGGTTCAGCGGTGATCGACCTCCTGGCCACCGGCGAGTACCAGTCCCGCGCCACCGACCTCGGCAAGGTCCTCCACGCCGGCCTCACCGACCTCCTCGGCAACGGCGTCACCGCCTTCCGCGCCCGCGGCCTCTGGGCCGGCATCGACATCGACCCCGCCCTCGGCACCGGCCGCACCCTCAGCGAACGCCTCCTGTCCGAAGGCATCCTCGTCAAGGACACCCACGGCTCCACCATCCGCCTCGCCCCACCCCTGACGATCACGGAGGCCGAACTGACATCGGCCCTGTCCTCCTTGCGACGCGTACTGGGCTGACGGCACCCGAACACGCCGCCCTTCACGACGTCCACGAACGCGCTCCAAGACCCCGCCACCACAACGACCTCCGGGCCGTGCGGGGTCTTGGATTCGCGGACAGGTATGCCGTGGGAATGACTGTCGAGCCTCCCGACGCAAGTACCACTGCACCGCTGTATGACGGCTTGCGCGAGCCACTCGGCGCCGTGGCGTCCGGGCTGATGCACTCAGTCGTGGCGTCCAAATTCCTTCGCCATCGCCGCATCAGGGCACTCCTCGGCGAAAGTTAAATTATCCTGCAAGGATATCGCTTCATTACACGCGAGTCGCCACCCCCGGAACACCCAGGAAACACTCACCCGAGTTCAATTTTGGATTTCTCACGCCGGTATACGTCAACTGCCCACGGCTCGCCGTCCATCACACCCTCCCAGAAGCCCAGTTCATTCCAGGGTTCAGGGCAGACCGAAACCCCGCCATGCTCGTTAATGAAAACCTTCCACGCCTTCGGGACGCCGGAATCCACAACATCGAAAAGTCGCGAATCGAACAGCCCGGGAAGTTTCCCAGGGGCGCTTTCTACGCGCAGCAAGTTTTGCCCATCGGCCTGCGAATAAATCTCCAGGACCACATATTCTTTCCCTTGCCTCAGCGAACTGGCACCCTGCGTCACCACATCACCCCAGGAACCCTCACCGACAAACCGAACCTTCATCGCCATCAACCTCCAAACTTGATCTTGTAGTCAAACAGGAGGATCTCCCCCGTGACCTTGTTGCGATAGAAATGAACCTCGAAAGGCTCTTGAGGGCTGGCATACCGCTCACTTGCATACTTACCCCAATCGGCGACATTTCCTCCATTCTCGCGGAACAAGCCACCCACACCCCCCTCACCTACCAATATTGGATTACCCATCTTGTCCACGGTTTGAATGACTTCAGAAAAGCGGATCGCCTCATCCGTCAGAAAACCATCTTCCCGGAACGGCGAACTGGCCAACTCACGACGCAGCTGATCCGCAAGTCGACGACCGGGAGTATCACGGCCGTGCGCCGGAATTCACCGATCAGCGCGGCCGGATTCAATCGCCCTTCGTGGAACGCCGCCAGCTCGTCCGCCAAAGACATGGCGAGCCCTCCCCCGTTTCCGTTTCCCCCGGCCCGGCTCGGACCGGCTCCTCTCCCCTGCGCTGGATCCACTTTCGCATACGGCACTGACAATGCCGTCGGGCGAGCTCCGCCAATAAACCGGCCGGGAGTTACTTTTTCGTTCAAGGGTGAGGGATCGGCCGCGGTGCGGCGAGGAGGGTTTCGACTGCTGTGCGGGCGGTGGTGGCGGCGGACGGATCGCCGGATACCGCGGCGTCGGTGAGGGCACCGTCGATCAGGAGGGCGAGCTGCGCGGCGAGTTGGGCGGGGTGGGGGTGGCCCAAGGGGCGTACGAGGTCGGTGAGGTAGGAGCGGAGGGCTTGTTTGTGGGCGCGGGCGGCCCGGGCGATGTCCGGGGAGACGGCGCCCAGTTCACCGTGGGCGTTGAGGAAGGCGCAGCCGCGGTAGTCCGGGGTGGCGAACCAGGCGGCCAGCCAGTCGAAGACGGCCCGTATGCGGGCGGTGGCGGCCTCCGGAGCGGGTGCGTCCCGCGGGGTGTGGGCGTCGACGTAGGTGGCCAGGTCGGCGCGCCAGCGGGTGTCGCGGCGGTGCAGATACGCGGTGACGAGGTCCTGTTTGGCGGGGAACGTGGCGTAGAGGCGCTTGAGGGAGACGCCGGCGGCGGTGCGGAGCCGGTCCATGCCGACGGCCTGGATGCCGCGCTCGTAGAAAAGCTTCTCGGCCGCGTCGAGGATGCGCGCGCGTACGTCGTCGTGGTCCGTCACGGGGGCCGCCTTCCGGGGAGAACGATCGTTCTCTACGATAGCCGGGGGCGGGAGAACGATCGTTCTCCCGGTGTTCCCGCGTCCCTGCCCCACCCCGCAGTCAGGAGTCGTGCCATGTCAGCGCCCCGCCCCCCGTTCCCGCCGTTCGACGAGCCCGGCGCGCGGCAGAAGGTCCAGGCCGCGGAGGACGCCTGGAACACCCGGGACCCCGAGCGCGTCGCCCTCGCCTACACCGAGGACTCGGTCTGGCGGAACCGCGACACCTTCCTCACCGGCCGCGCCGAGATCGTGGCGTTCCTGCGGCAGAAGTGGGCGCGGGAGCTGGACTACGCGCTGCGCAAGGAGCTGTGGTCGTACTCCGGGAACCGCATCGCGGTGCGGTTCCAGTACGAGAGCCGGGACGTGGCGGGCCAGTGGTGGCGGAGTTACGGGAACGAGCTGTGGGAGTTCGACGCGTCGGGGCTGATGCGGCGGCGGGAGGCGGGCATCCACGACGTGCGGATCGGGGCCGGTGAGCGGCGGATCTTCGGGCCGCGGGAGAAGGGGGCGGGAGGGGCGGGAGGGGACGGGGTCCCCTTCCGGTGAGGGTCCGGTGAGGTGGCCCCGGTTCCCTTCCGGTGAGGGTCCGGTGAGGGGGGTGGCGGTCGGTGGCCGGCGCGGCCGTTACGCCGTGGGCCCCGCCCCCGTCCCCGCCTCCCTCAGGGCCTCGCCGAGCAGGGCGACGCCGTCCGCCAGTTCGCCGGGGGTGCGGGCCGCGTAGCCGAGGACCAGGCCGGGGCGCCCGTAGGGGCGCTGGGTGTGCCAGGTGAGGGGGTGGGTCTTGACGCCGCGGGCCAGGGCGGCGGCGGCCAGTGCGGTGTCGGGCGGGGCGGTCGGCGGGAAGGAGATCATCAGGTGCAGGCCGGCCGCCGCCCCGTGCACCGTGGCCTGCGGGAGGTGCCGTCGCACGGCCGCGGTCACGGCGTCCCGGCGGACCCGGTGGCGCCGGCGCACCTGGCGGACGAGGCGCTCCAGTTCACCGGACTCCATCAAGTGGGCCAGGACGAGCTGCGGCAGCACCGCGTTGCCGAGGTCGGCGAACCGTTTGGCGTCCACCAGGGCGTCCCGGTAGCGGGGCGGGGCGAGCAGCCAGCCCACCCGCAGGGCGGGCGCGAGCAGTTTGGAGACGCTGCCCGCGTACCAGACCCGGTCGGCGAGGAGGGAGCGCAGGGCCGGGACCGGCGGCCGGTCGTAGCGGTGCTCGGCGTCGTAGTCGTCCTCGATGATCAGGCCGCCGGTCGCGGCCGCCCAGCCGAGCAGCGCGCGACGGCGGGACCCGCCGAGCACCACCCCGGTCGGGAACTGGTGGGCCGGGGTGAGCAGGACGGCCCGCGCGCCGCTCGCCCGCAGCGCGTCGACCCGTATGCCGTCCGCGTCCACCGGGACCGGCGGGGTGTCCGCCCCCCAGTGCCGGAGGTGCTGGCGGGCGCCGAGCGAACCGGGGTCCTCCACGGCGATCCCGGTGATGCCGGCGCGGTGCAGGACCTGGGTGATCAGGCCGAGCGCCTGGGCCGTACCGGCGACGATCACGACGTCGTCGGGGGCGGCCCGGATACCGCGGTTGCGGGCCAGCCAGTGGACGACGGCCTGGCGCAGTTCCGGCGTGCCCCGCGGGTCGCCGTAGCCGAGGGACGCGGCGGGGAGCGCGCCCAGGACGGCGCGTTCGGCGCGCAGCCAGGCGGCGCGCGGGAACGAGGCCAGGTCGGGCAGGCCGGGCGAGAGGTCGATCCGTGCGGGGGCCGCGCGCAGGGTGTCGTAGAGGTCGCTGCCGGGAGGGGTGGTGAAGGGAACGGCCAGCGGGACGGGTGGGGCAGGGGGCGGGGTGGCCGGTGGGGCGGGAGGGGCCACCGGGGCGCGCCCTCCCCCCGGCCCCGGTCCCGCCGTCACCGGCGCCGCGACCACCACCGTTCCGCCCCGCCCCCGGCCGGCCACCTGCCCGTCCTCGCGGAGCCGTTGGTACGCCTCGGTGACCAGGCCGCGCGAGACCCGCAGGTCGGCGGCGAGCACCCGGGTCGCGGGCAGCCGGCTGCCGACCGGCAGCCGGCCGTCGGCGATCGCCCGCCGCAGCTCACCGGCCAGCCAGTCCGACCGTCCGCCGGGAGGCGCGTCCGCGATCCTCAACTGGAGGAAGTCCGAGCCGGAAGCGGAAGCTGGATCGGAAGCCGAAGCAGAAGCGGAAGCTATTTCGGAAGCGAAAGCCGGGTCAGAAGGGCAAGCCGAAGTGGAAGCTGACCCCGAAGCCAAACCCGAACCCGACCCCGCACCCGCCCCGGAACCGGAAAGCGAAACGGAAGCGCTCGTCGCCCCGGCCCGGCCCCGAATGGACCCCTCGGCCGGACCGTCTTTGGACCTGTCCACCGAGCCATTCTCCCGCCACCGTTGTCCCATGAACACGCACCAGCCGACCCCACCCCCGGCACCGGCCCGATCACCCCGTCCCTCTTCCCCCGTCTACCTCCACGGCTACGCGCCCCACGAGGCGCGCCGCCTCGGCGATCAGGCCGACACGCTCGCCGCGCTGCTGCACGCCGGGACCGCCTACCCGCCCGGGAGCCGGGTGCTGGAGGCCGGCTGCGGCGTCGGGGCGCAGACCGTGCACCTGGTGGCGAGCAGTCCGGGCGCCCGGATCGTCGCCGTGGACCGTGCGGCGGACTCCCTCGCGCAGGCTCGCGGCCGGCTGAACGCGCAGGTCCCGCACGCCGGGGACGCCGTCCGCTGGCAGTGCGCCGATCTGCGGCGCCTCCCCTTCTCCGACGCCTCCTTCGACCACGTCTTCGTGTGCTTCGTCCTGGAGCACCTCGCCGAACCGGCGCGCGTACTGGCCGAGTTGCGCCGCGTGCTGCGGCCCGGCGGCACCCTCACCGCCATCGAGGGCGACCACGGCTCGGTGGTCTTCCACCCGGACAGCCCGGCGGCCCGCGCGCTCGTCGGGCACCAGATCCGGCTCCAGGCGGCGGCCGGCGGAAACGCGCTGGTGGGACGGGAGTTGTACGCGCTGCTCCGGGCGGCGGGGTATGCGGAGGTCGACGTCCGGCCGCGCACCGTCTACGCCGACGGGAGCCGCCCCGGGCTCGTCGACGGGTTCACCCGGCGCACCTTCATCGCCATGGTCGAGTCCCTGCGGGACGAGGCGCTGGCCGCCGGACTGACCACCCCCGGCGGCTGGGACCGCGGCCTGGCCGACCTACGGCGCGCCGCGGAGCCCGGCGGCAGCTTCCACTACACGTTCTTCAAGGCCGTTGCCGTGGCGCCGCACCCCGGCCCCGAACGCCCCGCCCCTCACTCCGCCACCAGCGTCCCCAGCCGCGCCCGCGTCCCCGGGTCGGCCGGCATGCAGGCGAAGAGTTTGACGCCGGGGGCGTCCAGGGCGGCGAGCTTGACGTAGTCGAAGGTCAGGTCGCCGGCCCGGGGGTGGTGGAAGGTGCGCCGGGTGCCGGTGAGCGCGGCGAGGTGGTGGGCCCGCCACCAGGCGTCGAACTCCGGGCTGCGGGCGGCCAGTTCGCGGGTGAGGCGGTGGCGCCGCGGGTCGTCGAACCGCTCGCCGGCGTCGGCGCGGAACTGGGCGACGAGGTCCCGCGCCTGCCCCTCCCAGTCGGCCAGCAGCGTCCGCATCGCGGGGTCGGTGAAGACCAGCCACAGCAGGTTGCGCTCGCCGGGGGCCAGCAGGGCCGGGTCGCCGATCAGACCGGCCTCGGCGCGGTTCCAGGCGACGAGGTCCCAGTTGGCGTCGAGGAGGTAGGCCGGGTGCGGGTCGAGCGCGTCCACGAGGCGCTGGAGGGCCGGGCCGGGGCCGGGGCCGGGCGGCTGCGCCGGGGGGAGTTCGCCGGCGAGCGCGTACAGGTGGCGCTGTTCGACGGAGCTGAGCATCAGGGCGCGGGCCAGTGCGGCCAGCACCTGGCGGCTGACGCCGATGTCGCGGGCCTGTTCCAACCAGGTGTACCAGGTGACGCTGACACCGGAGAGCTGGGCGACCTCCTCGCGGCGCAGCCCCGGGGTCCGCCGCCGGGGGCCGGGCAGGATGCCGGCGTCCTGCGGGGTGACGCGTTCGCGGCGCGCGCGCAGGAACTCCGCGAGGGCGCGCCGCCGGTCCTGGTCGGCCATGGACTCTCCCGGTGGCGGCGTCCGCGGGCGGCCGGGCGCGCGGTCGGTGGTAGCGGAAACACCAGCATAAGCGGTCTCTGTACGGGCGTTGGGGCCTGCGCGAGCGTGGCCGCATGGCTCAGACATCGCGACCGTCGCGTCCTTCCGGGGCGGCGCGGACCGCTCCGGCCCCGCGTCCCGCCGCCCCTCCGCCCCCGCTCCCCGGCCCGTCCGCCGCGCCCCCCGGAGGCGCCGGTCCGGCACCCGCGGCCCCCCGGGGCGCCCTGGCGCTGATCCTCACCGGGGCCTTCATGGCGGTCCTGGACACCTTCGTCGTCCTGGTCGCGGCGCCCGCCGTCCAGGCGGACCTGCACGCCTCCGACGCCGACGTCCAGCTGGTCCTGGCCGGCTACCAGCTCACCTACGCCATCGCCCTGGTCACCGGCGCCCGGCTCGGCGACCGCTACGGCCGCAAGCGGCTGTTCCAGTACGGGATGGCGCTGTTCACGGTCGCCTCCGCGGGCTGTGCGCTGGCGCCCGGGGCGGGCGCGCTGATCGCCGCCCGGCTGGTCCAGGGGCTCGCCGCCGCGGCGATGTTCCCGCAGGTCCTGGCGCTGCTGCGGGTGCTGGTACCGGAGCCGCGGCGGGCCCGGGCGTTCGGCGTGCTGGGCGCGGTCATCGGGGTCGCCGGGGCGGCCGGGCAGCTGCTCGGCGGCGTCCTGGTCGCCGCGGACCTCTTCGGGTCGTCCTGGCGGCCGGTGTTCTGGATCAACGTGCCGGTGGGCGCGGCGGCGGTCGCGCTCACCGCCCGGTACGTGCCCGAGTCGCGCGCCCCGCAGGCGCACCGGCCCGATCTGGCCGGTGCCGGGGTGCTGACCGTGGCGCTCGGCCTGCTGGTGGTGCCCCTGGTGGAGGGCCGGTCCGCGGGCTGGCCCTGGTGGGCGTGGGCCGGCCTGGCCGCCGTGGTGCCGGCGCTGTGGGCGTTCGCCCTCGTGGAGCGGCGGGTGGCGGCGGCCGGCGGGGCGCCGCTGGTGCGGCTGCGGCTGTTCCGCACCCGGCCGGTCGCGGTCGGCACGGTCCTGGTGCTGCTGGCCTACGGGGGCATCAACTCCTTCTTCCTGGTCTTCTCGCTCACCCTCCAGGACGGGCTCGGCCAGGACGCGCTCGGTGCCGGGCTGTTCTACACGCCGTTCGCGGTGGTGTTCCTCGCCGCGAGCCTGCTGGCCGGGCGGCTGGCCCGGTACGGGCGGCGGGTCCTCCAGGCCGGCGCCCTGCTCGTCCTCCTCGGGTTCGGCGCGACCGCGGTGCTGGCCGCCGGGGCCGGGCCCGCGCTGACCGCCTGGGACCTGGTGGGCACCCTGGTCCTGGTCGGCGCCGGCAACGGCCTGCTGGTCACCCCGCTGCTGAACGCGGTCCTCGCCGCCGTCCGGCCCGAGGACGCCGGTATGGCCTCCGGTGTGCTCGCCACCTGCCAGCAGGTCGGGGGCGCGGTCGGGGTGGCCGTCGTCGGCGCCGTCTTCTACGGCGCCCTGGGCCCGGCCGGGCACCACGGCGTGGCCGCCTACGGGCACGCGCTGGCCTGCGCCCTGACCGCGACCGGCGGGCTGGCCGCGCTGGTCGCCGCGGCGCTGCCGTTCCTCCCCGACCCGGCGGCCCGGCGCGGCTGAGGCACCGGCGCCGCGCTCCCGGGGGCCGCCCGGCCGGGGCCCCGCGCGGGCCCCGGCCGGGTCCGCCGGGCACCACCCCGGCGGCACGCCAACTCGCCGTCCTCCCGGCGTAGGCCCCCGCGCGCCGGAGCGCTATGGTCGGATCCCAGGAACGCAACGGGGGAGGGCAGCGGTCGATGGCCCGGGATGACGCTGTGGTCGGCTGCACCGGTGTGCTGCTGATCGGTACGCGCGGCGCTGCCGGACCCGGTGAGGTCCTGGTGCGGATCCGGGGTGGCTCGGAGGCCTTCCTCGCCTGGTCCGCCGAGCCCCTTCCGGTGGGGGCGACCGTGCTCGTGATCGACTCCCGGGGCACGCGTCAGGTCGACGTCATGGAGTGGGCTGATCCGTTGGACGCGCCGCCCGGCGATGCCGGCGACGCCGGTTGAGGAGACAGACGATGTTGGGTTACCGCGTTCCCGCCCCCGATCAGGCCATGCTGATCTCGGGTGGCAGGCGTGGCCACGGCGGCGCACCGTTCCGCGTGGTCACCGGCCATGGCAAGTTCGTGCTCCCGGTCTTCCGCAAGGTCCGCTTCCTGACCCTGGCGATGTGCGAGGCGGAGGTCGCCGAGACCTGCGTGACCCGCCAGGGCATCGCGCTGACGGTCCGCGCGGTGATCGCGTTCAAGGTCGGCAACGACACCGAGAGCGTGGTCAACGCCGCGCAGCGGTTCCTCTCCGACCAGGACCAGATGTCGGTGCTGACCGGCCGGATCTTCGCCGGCCACCTGCGGTCCATCATCGGCTCGATGACGGTCGAGGAGATCGTCACCGAGCGGCAGAAGCTGGCCACCGAGGTGCTGGAGACGTCCAAGACCGAGATGGCCAAGATCGGCCTGATCGTGGACTCGTTGCAGATCCAGTCCATCGACGACGGCGACACCGGCTACATCGAGGCGATGTCCGCCCCGCACAAGGCCGCCATCCAGCGCCAGGCCCAGATCGCCCAGGCGCAGGCCACCCAGGCGGCCGTCGAGGCCCAGCAGGAGGCCGCCCGCAACCAGGCCGAGTACCAGCGGCAGACCGCCGTCGTGCAGGCCGAGTACTCCGCCGAGGTGGACCGCGCCCAGGCCCAGGCGTCCCAGGCCGGCCCGCTCGCCCAGGCCCACGCCCAGCAGGAAGTCCTCGCCGCGCAGACCGAGTTGGCCGAGCGGCGGGCCCGGCTGCGCCAGCAGGAGCTGGTCGCCGAGGTGGTCAAGCCCGCGGAGGCGGAGTCCGAGCGGATCCGGCTGCTGGCGCTGGCCGAGGCCGAGCGGATGAAGATCCAGGCCGAGGCGGCCGCCTCGTACGACCGGGTGGCGCTGGACCGGATGCTGATCGACCAGCTCCCGCAGATCGTCAAGGAGGCCGCGGCCGGCCTCTCCGGCGCGAACGTCAACGTCCTCAACGGCACCGACGGCCTGGGCGAGATCGCCGCCGGCCTGGTCGGGCAGGGCCTGACGATCCTGGACTCGGTCCGCCGCAACCTCGGCACCCCGCCGCCCGGTTCCGCCGACGGCGCGGCCGGCTCCGCCGGGTCGCCGGCCGGCGGCAACGGCTCCGGTGCGGCCCGCGGCGGCCGCGTCGAGATCGAGTAACGGCGCCCGGGGGCGCGGGGGTTACGCTCCCCGCCCCCGTCCGCGCGGCACCTCGGCGTGTTTGTCGCGGACGTAGCGCACCAGGCGGTCCAGGACGGCCCGGGTGGTGTGCAGTTCGGCCTCGTCGAAGTCGCTCAGGGCCTGCCGCAGACCGGCCAGCCGGGCCTCCTGGAAGCTCTCCAGGACGGCCTTGCCGTGCGGGGTGATCGCGACCCGGCGGGCCCGCCGGTCCAGTTCGTCCGGGGTCCGCTCGACCAGGTCCTGGGCCTCCAACTGGCCGATCTGCCGGGTGACGTGGGGCGGTTCGACCATCATCTGGGCCGCCAGGTCGCCGACCCGGCTGACCCCGCCGCTGTCCTCCAGCGCCATCAGGAGGTAGAGGTCGGAACGGCCGGCCGTGATGCCCGCCTGGCTGGCCTGGTGCTCGTGCGCCCGCGAGCGGGTGAGCAGATAGGACAGCGTGGCCAGCACTTTGTGCAGTGCGGCGGTGGCGTCCTGGTCGGGTACGGGGTCCGGCATGGGGGAACTGTAGCGGGCGGTACTCCCCGGATCGGCCGCGCTCCGTACCAGGATCCGACGCGCCCGCGCCCCGTTCGGTTTGAGCCAACCTCCGGGCGGCCGGGCTCCGCCCTTCCCTCCTCCGCCGCAACTGCGTTAGCGTGCATGTTAGTTGCTTAAGTTAGGTAACTAAACGCAGGCGGAAGGACCGGCCGCATGACGACCGCACAACGCACCGCACCCCCCACCCCCCTCACCCTCCCGGCCACCCGCGCCCCGGGCTGCCCCTTCGACCCGGCTCCCGGCATCACCGATGCCGCCCGCGGCGAACCGGTCACCCGCGCAACCTTGTGGGACGGCACCTCCTGCTGGCTGGTGACCCGCCACGAGGACGTCCGCGCGGTCCTCGGCGACCCGCGCTTCAGCGCCGACGCCCAGCGCCCCGGCTTCCCGTTCCTGACCGCCGGGGCCCGCGAGGTGGTCGCCGGGAAGCCGACCTTCCTGCGCATGGACGACCCGCAGCACGCCCGGCTGCGCCGGATGCTGACCGCCGACTTCATGGTCAAGAAGGTCGAGGCGATGCGCCCCGAGGTGCAGCGCCTGGCCGATGACCTGCTCGACCGGATGACCGCCGGCCGCACCTCCGCCGACCTGGTCACCGACTTCGCCCTGCCGCTGCCGTCCCTGGTGATCTGCCTGCTGCTCGGCGTGCCCTACGACGACCACGACTTCTTCCAGGAGCGCAGCCGGATCCTGCTCTCGCTGCGCTCCACGCCCGAGGAGGTCCGGGCCGCCCAGGACGAGCTGCTGGAGTACCTGACCCGGCTGGCCCGGGCCAAGCGGGAGACGCCGGACGACGGCATCGTCAGCCGCCTGGTCGCCCGCGGCGAACTGGCCGACGGTGACATCGCCACGATGGGCCGCCTGCTGCTGATCGCCGGGCACGAGACCACCGCCAACATGACCGCGCTGTCCACCCTCGCGCTGCTGCGCAACCCCGCCCAGCTCGCCCGGCTGCGCGCCGAGCCCGCGCTCGTCAAGGGCGCCGTCGAGGAGCTGCTGCGGTATCTGACGATCGTGCACAACGGCGTCCCGCGCCTCGCCACCGAGGACGTGGTCGTCGGCGACCGCACCATCCGGGCCGGCGAGGGCGTGCTGTGCATGATCGGCCACGCCAACCGCGACGACGCGGTCTTCCCCGGCGGCGACGCCCTCGACGTGGCCCGGGACGCCCGCCGCCACGTCGCGTTCGGCTTCGGCGTCCACCAGTGCCTGGGCCAGCCGCTGGCCCGGGTGGAGCTCCAGATCGCCGTCGAGACCCTCTTCCGCCGGCTGCCGGACCTGCGGCTGGCGGTGCCCTACGAGGAGATCCCGTTCCGCGGCGACATGGCGATCTACGGGGTGCACTCCCTGCCGGTCGCCTGGTAGAACCGCGAGCACCACCGGGCACACAACCCCCTTACGTACCGCACCCCTTGGGAGAACCATGCGCATCCAGGCCGACCAGGAGAAGTGCTGCGGCGCCGGCAGCTGCGTGCTGGCCGCACCGGACGTCTTCGACCAGCGGGAGGAGGACGGCATCGTGGTCGTCCTCGACCCCGAGCCGCCCGCCGCGCTCCACGACGCGGTCCGCGAGGCGGCGGCCATCTGCCCCGCCGCCGCGATAACGGTCGCCGACTGACCGGCCCCCGGCATCCCGCGGCCCGGCCCCGCACTCCCCGCGGGGCCGGGCCGCGCCGCGTTCGAAGGTGGTCCCGCCAGTGGTAGGCACAGCGGTCATAGGTTGAAGAGAGACCTGGTCAGGCGGGGTGCGAGGACGCATCCTCGGGAGCATGACCCACACCTCTGTCGCCGCGTACGCCGCGCCCGCACCGAAGGCACCGCTGGAGCGGACCACGATCCCGCGCCGCGAGCTGGGTGCTCACGACATCCTGATCGACATCAAGTTCTCCGGCATCTGCCACTCCGACATCCACACCGTGCGCGCCGAGTGGGGCGACGGCGGGAACTTCCCGATCGTCCCCGGCCACGAGATAGCCGGTGTGGTGGCCGCGACCGGCCCCGAGGTCACCCGCTACGCGGTGGGCGACCGGGTCGGCGTCGGCTGCTTCGTCGACTCCTGCCGCACCTGCGGCAACTGCCGGGCCGGCCTGGAGCAGTTCTGCACCGGCGAGCCCGGCACCGTCAACACGTACAACGACACCGACCGGTACGGCGAGCCCACCCACGGCGGCTACGCCAGCCACTTCGTCGTCGACGAGAACTACGCGCTGCGCATCCCCGACGCGCTGCCGCTGGACGCCGCGGCCCCGCTGCTGTGCGCCGGCATCACCCTCTACTCCCCGCTCGCCCACTGGAAGGCCGGCCCCGGCAAGAAGGTCGCGGTGGTCGGCCTGGGCGGCCTGGGCCACATGGGCGTCAAGATCGCGCACGCCATGGGCGCCGAGGTCACCGTCCTGAGCCAGTCGCTCCGCAAGAAGGACGACGGGCTGCGGCTGGGCGCCGACCACTACTACGCGACGAGCGACCCGGCCACCTTCGAGACGCTGGCCGGCACCTTCGACCTGATCGTCAACACCGTCTCGGCCAACCTGGACCTGAACGCCTACCTCGGGCTGCTGCGCACCGACGGCACCCTGGTCCAGCTCGGCGTCCCGGAGAACCCGCTGCCCATCGCGCCGTTCGCGCTGATCGGCGGCCGCCGGTCGTTCGCCGGCTCGCTGATCGGCGGCATCGCCGAGACCCAGGAGATGCTCGACTTCTGCGCCGAGCACGGCCTGACCGCGGACATCGAGGTGATCAGCGCGGACCGGATCAACGAGGCGTACGAGCGGGTGCTCGCCAGCGACGTGCGCTACCGCTTCGTGATCGACGCGTCGACGATCTGACCACCGGCGCCCGCGCACCGGCGGCGCCGGACCGCGCGCCGGGGCCGAGGTGACGCCCGGGGCCGCCCCCACTGGCTGCCCCGGGCGTTTGGCGTGCCGTGACCCCAGGCACTGCGCCGCACTCTACTTGGAAATGGAAGCCATTTCCAGATAGCCTCCGTGCCGTCCGGCACCCACCCGACCCACGGAAGGCCCGCCACCATGGCCGTACCCAAGCGCAAGCTCTCCCGCAGCAACACCCGGCACCGCCGCGCCCGGTGGAAGGCCACCGCGCCCCGGCTGGTCCCGGTCACGCTGGACGGCACGGTGTACCGGGTCCCCCAGCACCTGGTGCAGGCGTACCGGCGCGGGCTGCTCGCCCCGGAGGACTGACCCTCCGGGGCGGCCGGCGGGGCGCTCGGCGGGGGGTGGCCGGCGGGCGCGCGGGCGGGCCGGGAAAAATTTCCCGGAGCGGGCGGCAACCCCCGCCCGGGCCGCACGTCGTCTCGGGTGAGGGCGCTTACGGGCGCCACCCGTCGACGAACTGGAGCAGCCGACCGTGAACCCGTCCCGCACCGCCCGCACCACCCGCCTGCGCCGCCCGGCCGGCGCCGGCCTGCTCGCCGCGATAGCGCTGACCGCCGCCGCGTCGGCCGGCACCGCCTACGCCTCCGACTCCACCCCGGCCCCGGCCGGGGCCCACAGCGCCACCCCGTCCCCCGCCCCCTCCCAGCCCGGCCACCGCCCCACGGCCACGCCCAGCACCCCGCCGCACAGCGCCACCCCCGCACCGACCCAGCCGCCCGGCGGGCAGCCCACCCCGGTGCCCTCCCGGCCCGGCCACCAGCCCACCCCCGTGCCGTCCCTGCCCGGTGCCCACCCGGCCCCCGCGCAGAGCCCGGCGGACGCGGCCGACCGCAAGCAGCTCGCCAAGACCGGCGCCTCCCCGGCGACCACCTTCGCCCTGGCCGGCGGCGCGGCCGTGCTGCTCGCCGCGGGCGGCGGCACGGTCTACGCGGTCCGCCGCCACCGCGCCTGAGTCCGCCGGGCACGCCCGAGGGAACGATGGCCACCACCACCTTCCGCCCGGCCCCGGCAGGGTTCGCCCTGCCGGGGCCGCGGCCCCTGTCCTGGCGCCGCCTGCTGCGCGCCGTCCGCCGGGCCGCGCACCCGCCCCGCCTGACGCGCACCGGGAGCCGGCCGGCGTACGGGGCCGGGCCGGCGCGCGCGGAGCGGGACGGCGCGGTGCGCGCGGGCGCACCGCCGGAGCCGTCCGCGCCGCCCACCATCACCGAGCTGTACCACGCCCACCGGCTCGCCATGGTCCGGCTCGCACTGCTCCTGGTCGACGACCGGGCCACCGCCGAGGACGTCGTCCAGGACGCCTTCGCCGCGCTCTACAAGCGCCACGGCGAACGGCTCGACGAGGTCGACAACGCCCTGGCCTACCTGCGCACCGCCGTCGTCAACGCCGCCCGCTCGGTGCTGCGCCGCCGCCGCACCGCCCGCGCCTACACCCCGCCGCACGAGGCCGACGCGCCGTCCGCCGAGGAGCGGGTGGTCCTCGGCGAGGAGCACCGGGAGGTGATCGCCGCACTGGGCCGGCTGACCGCGCGCCGCCGCGAGGTGCTGGTCCTGCGCTACTGGGGCAACCTCAGCGAGGCGGAGATCGCGGCGACCCTGGGCATCAGCCGCGGCGCGGTGAAGTCCCTGGCCAGCCGCGCCCTGGACGCCCTGGAGAAGATGCTGGAGGAACGGCGATGAGCCCGCGCGAGACCGCCCCCTGGGAGACCGTCGCGGAACGGCCCGTCGAGGACCGGCTGCGCCGGGCCCTGGCCGCCCGGGCCGCCACCGTCGGGCCCCGCGACCTGCGCCCGGCCGCGCCCCCGCACCCGCACCCCGGCCGCCCCCGCCGGTCCCTGCGCGCCGCCCTCGCCCGGCTCCGGGCGCCCCGCGTGGTGCTGCCGCTGGCCGCCGCGGCGGCCGCCGCCGCGCTCGCCCTCGCCGCCCACCTCGCCACCGCCCCCGGCCCGCCCCCCGGCCGCCCGCTGCCCGCGTCCCCGCCGAGCCGCGCCCCGCACCCGCCCGGGACCACCACCCCGGTGCCGTCCCCGTCGCCGTCCGTCCCCGGGGCCGTCCGCACTCCCCGCGGCGCCGACCCCGTGCCCCCCGGCTCCCCCACCGGACGCCCGCCGCACCGCGGCCTGTCGCCCACCCCGACCGCCCGGCCGACCGGCGGCCCCGGCTCCGGACCCACCGGCGGTGCCACCGGCCGCGCGCTGCCCGGCGCCACCCCGACGCCGTCCGGCGCCGCCGCGCCGCCGCCGAGCGGGCGGGCGTCGCCCTCCGCGCGCTGACGGCCCCCTTGCCCGGCGCTGCCCCCTGCTGCACTTCGGCGGCCCGCACCGCGCCGCCGTGCCGCCGCTCGCACCGAGCCGGCCGCCCGCCCCGGTCGTCCTGCCGCCCGGCGGCACCGGGTACGCCGTCGTGCGCACCGCCGCGGCCCCCGGCGGCCCGCCCGGCCGGAGCGCCCCGGGCAGCACGGCCGAAAAGATGTCCCCATCCGGGATCGCGCCGGCCGAGCGCACACCCCCCGCGCAGGTCGGCGTGGACGGCCGCGACCCGGTCCGGGTGGACCCGGCCTCCGCCGCGGTCACCTACTGGCTGCCGGCCCCGGCGGACACCGGGGCGTGGTGACCGGGCGCGCCGCCGCGCACCGCCCGGACGGCCGGTGGGCGGACGAGCGAGCGCTAGCCCGTTCGTGCCGTATCAGCCAGCTCATCACCTCCCAATGATCCAATTTTGCCGCTATTGATCGGCTTTGCTCCGTGGCTTCCTGGCTGCGCCCGGTGCCCGGTGCCCGGTAGGCTTTCCGTGTGATCTTCAAGCGCATCGGAAATGGGCGGCCGTACCCCGACCACGGCCGGGAGAGCACCCGCCAGTGGGCGGACGTCGCCCCGCGCCCGGTACGCCTCGACCAGTTGGTGACCACCAAGCAGCAGCTCGACCTCGAAACGCTGCTCGCCGAGGACTCCACGTTCTACGGCGACCTCTTCGCCCACGTCGTGAAGTGGGAGGGCGACCTCTATCTGGAGGACGGCCTGCACCGCGCCGTCCGCGCGGCGCTCCAGCAGCGCCAGGTGCTGCACGCCCGGGTCCTCGAACTGGACGCCTGACGTCCGGCCGCCGCCCCCCGAAGGCCCCGGCCGCCGCCGAATTGGCCCATGCGGGTTTCCCTCCCACAACGCACTGATCATCTAGTAGGCACGGCACCCGCCCGGCACTACGCTGCGGCCATGAGCATGCTGACGCCTCCAGGCATGGGCGGTAAGTACCGCATCACAGGCGACAGGTACCCGCGGATGCGCCGCCCGCGCCACCGACGCCGCATCATCCTCGGCCTCGTGGCGGGCGCCTGCGCCCTCGGGCTGGTCGGCTGGGGGTCCTTGCAGCTCATCGATGTCTTCGGCGGCCGCGGCAGCACCGCGCAGGCCGCGCAGGAGAAGAGACCGTGCCCCACCGGCCACCCGCAGGCGGCTCCGCCCGCGGCCCGGGTGCCCGCCCCGGCGTCCCTGACCGTCAACGTCTACAACGCCACCCCGCGCTCCGGCCTGGCCAAGCGCACCGCCGACGAACTGCGCAAGCGCGGTTTCCGGATCGGGAACGTGGGCAACGCCCCGGCCGCCTACGACAAGAAGGTCGGCGGCCCCGGGATACTGCTCGGCCCGCGCGCCGCGCTCAGCGGCCCGCTGAAGGTGCTCGCCACCCAGCTCGCCGGGGCCCAGCTGAAGACCGACGACCGCAAGGGCAGCGACCTCGACCTGGTCATCGGCACCGGTTTCAGCCGGCTCACCGCCCCGCAGGACGCCGCCCGGGCCCTGGACCGGCTGTCCCGCCCGGCCCGGACCCCGGCCCCCGCCACCTGCTGACCGCACCGGCGGCCGACGCACCGCGGCCCCGCACCGCACCGGTGCGGGGCCGCGGCGTGCGCGCGGGCGCCGGTCAGCCGGCCGTGCCGTACATCCGGTCGCCCGCGTCGCCCAGGCCCGGGACGATGTAGCGGTCCGCGTTCAGCCGCTCGTCGACCGCGGCGGTGACCACCGTGACCGGCGTGCCGGCCAGCTCGCGCTCCATGACCGCGACGCCCTCCGGCGCGGCCAGCAGGCAGATCGCGGTGACGTCGTCCGCACCGCGCTTGATCAGCTCCTTGATCGCGGCGACCAGCGTGCCGCCGGTGGCCAGCATCGGGTCGACCACGTACACCTGCCGGCCCGACAGGTCGTCCGGCATCCGCGTGGCGTAGGTGTGCGCCTCGTACGTCTCCTCGTTGCGCACCATGCCCATGAAGCCGACCTCGGCGGTGGGCAGCAGCCGGACCATGCCGTCGAGCATCCCCAGCCCGGCCCGCAGGATCGGGACGACCATGGGCCGCGGGTGGGACAGCCGCACGCCGGTGGTCGCCGTCACCGGCGTCTCGATGTCGACCTGCTCGGTGCGCACATCACGGGTGGCCTCGTAGGCGAGCAGGGTGACCAGCTCGTCGGCGAGCCGCCGGAAAGTCGGGGAGTCGGTGCGCTTGTCGCGCAAAGTGGTGAGTTTGTGCGCCACCAGCGGGTGGTCGACGACGTGGATCCGCATGACATCGACAGTAACCGAGCCGGAAGGCCCCGGCGGCCGCCCGGCCCCGCCCGCGATCCGGCACGTGAGCGACATCTCTCACAACGTCCGCACGACGCAGCGTCGAAGACCCCGCGCGGACGCGATGTTTCTGCCACGATTCCGAAAGGGGCGGGGAGCAAGCGGCGTGCAGCGCCGCCCCGCCCGACCCGGCACGCCTCTGACCAGTGGGAGAGTCACGGTGTACTTCGCCGCACTGCTCGCGCGCACCGAAGACGGGTGGGAAGCGAGCGATACGGAGCTCGATACTGTGGAAACGCTGACCGACCTGGCCGATCTGGCCCGGGAGGCGGCTCTGGACGACGACACGGTGGTGGTCCTCATCGAGCAGGAGGAGGCATGGTTCGGCGTCATCCGGATCGACGGGGAGGATGACCCGCGGCTCTTCGTCTCCGACGCCGCGGCGGCCGCCAGGAGCTCGTACGGCGCGCTGCTGACCGACGAGATCCTCGGCCGCGACGACAGCGCGGACGACCTCGACGTCCTCGACCTGGACGGCACCGAGGACGGCGAGCCCGGCGACACCGGGGCGGACGAGGCCGACGACGACGGCCCGTCCGGCGCCGACTCCGCGGTCCCGCACGGCCCGCTCGGCGACGCCGCCCTGCTCGCCGACCTCGGCGTCGGCGAGAAGGACCTGCTGACCCTCGAAGGTGACGCGCTCGGCGAGATCGCCGACGCCCTGGGCTGCTCCGAGCTCCTGGAGACCGTCCGCTGACCCCGCCGGGCCCGCGCACCACCGGGCCCGGCCCCCTCCGACCCGACCTCCCGCCGTCCCCGACACTGGGGACATGACCGTGCCCCCCGCCGCCCCCTCGCCCTCCGCCGCGCCCGACCCGCTGCGCGATCCCTGGACCGCGCCGATGCGCCGGGCCCTGGCGGAGGCCGCCCGCGCCCCCGGGACCGGTGACGTCCCGGTGGGCGCCGTCGTGCTGTCCGCCGACGGCACGGTCCTGGGCACCGGCCGCAACGAACGCGAGGCCACCGGCGACCCCACCGCGCACGCCGAGGTCCTCGCCCTGCGCGCGGCCGCCCGGACCACCGGCGCGTGGCGGCTCACCGGCTGCACCCTCGTCGTCACCCTCGAACCGTGCACGATGTGCGCCGGCGCGATCGTCCTCTCCCGCGTCGACCGGGTCGTCTACGGCGCCCGCGACGCCAAGGCCGGGGCCGCCGGCTCCCTGTGGGACGTGGTCCGCGACCGCCGCCTCAACCACCGCCCCGAGGTCATCACCGGCGTCCTGGAGCCCGACTGCGCCGCGCTCCTGACCGCCTTCTTCCGCGACCGCTGACGCCCGCCGGCCCTCCGATTTCGGCGCACGGGGCCCTTTGGGCTAAGCTCTCTCTCGGTAGCGTGTCCGAGCGGCCGAAGGAGCTCGCCTCGAAAGCGAGTGTGGCGCAAGTCACCGAGGGTTCAAATCCCTCCGCTACCGCTTATAACACCCCCCTGAACTGCGGAAACGCAGGTCAGGGGGGTGTTGTGCGTGGTGCCGCGGCAGCGTGGTGGCCCGCGCGCCTCCGCCATCTTCCGCGCGGGCCGGACCCGGGCCGATTCCCCCTCGCCGGGAGGCGCGCTCAACTAACCTGGCGAGGAGGGAGGTTGACGGCCAGGAGCAGACCGGCCGGCGAAGCCGAAGCCTGATCGCACACCACGGGGAAGGTCTTGGAAGCCGCGTATCCCCTCCTCGCCGCTGTCGGCGCGGGGGCCTTGCTCATGCTTGCCGGGGTGGCCGCCGGAGGCTTCCTGGTCATCGCGGCGCAACGCAGCGCACGTCCCCTGCCGCGTGGCAGAGAGGCCGAGGCGCTCCCGGGCGACACGGTGGCGCACGCATCGGAAAGCCGCAGGCAGGCTCCCGCGCCCTCCCCTCCTGTGGAGGCCCCCCAATCCCCGAGGAAAGAAAGGCCGGTGACCGTGGAGGTGACGCCACAGGGCACGGCAGCCAGGGTCGAAGCCCTGATCAGGCACAAGAAGCACATCGCGGAGATTCGCGCGGCCCTGCGGATCAGGTCCCTACAGACGGCCACCCGTTGGATATCCGGCACCCTTGCCGTCTTCCTGCTCTTCGGCTTCGTCATTGCCAATGTGGCGGTCGGGTGGTCCTCCCTCGCCCTCGCCAACAAAATCGCCCTTCCGGTCGTCGTGCTCAGTGCCGGTACGTTCCTCGCGGTCGGGGCCATGGAGGAAAAGGCGAAGGGCCACTACACGAAGACGGCGCGCGAGCTGAAGATCGAGTTGGAGGCGGCGGAAGAACTCCGCCTTCTCGACGCCGCCCGGCTCGGCCTCCCGGTGGCCGACCGCCAGTACTCCTACAAGGACGCCATCCCCGCGGAGCTGGACAGCCTGCGAAAGGACGGCCGGAAGTACCGGAGGAAGCACAACCTCGCCCAATCGGTCATCATCCTGGGATCACTGGCCGGGACCGCTCTGTCCGGCCTCGCCGATACGCCCGCCCCCCTCAAGTACTGGATCATGGGGATCACGTTCGCGGTGGGTGCGGCCGCAGGATTCACCGGGTACTACAAGTGGCGCGAGAGGGCCTTTTACCTCCAGCAGACCGCGGACGATATCGAACGCCATGCGACCGCCTTCGAATTGGGCATTTATCCCTACGACGACCCCGACGAGAACGACAGACTGGCGAAACTCGCCAAGGAAATCGAGTTGCTCAGGGTCGAGCAGCGCAAGCGCGAGCAGCAGCTCGACCAGCCGCACGAAGGGAGTGCGGAGGTCGTCTAGTACGTCAGCCGGTACGTCAGCGCTGCGCGGGGCGCCCGGCGCCGTCGCCGCCGGGTCAGGCGGTGGTGAGCTCGTCGCCGAGGAACACGGCGCGGACGGCCTGCGCCGGGGGCGCGGCGGCGGAGGCGTTAGCCGGGTATTAGCGGCGCGGCAGTCCGGCGACAGGGGGGCCGAGCAGAGTAGGCGGCGTACCGAGGAAGTCCACGGCACCGATTCCTGGGGGAACCCGACATGCGCTCGAACACCGTTCGCACCGCCACCGTCCGCCGCCGCACCCTGCGGGTCACCGCCGCGGCGCTCACCGCGGCCGCCGGCCTGACCCTCACCGCCTGCTCCGGCACGGACGCCGGCGGCACGAAGGCCGCCGGTCCCGCGGGGGCGACGGTGGCCGCCGCGCACCCGGAGGGCAAGGACCCCGAGGGCGCGGGCTCCGCCACCGCGGCGCAGGGCGCCGAGCCGGAGGCGGCGTCCGGGGCGAAGGGCGCCAAGGCGGGGACCGCGGGCAAGCAGGAGGGCACGCCCTCCGCCGCCCGGGGCGGGAAGGCGGGCTCGGGGATCCAGCGCTGCCACACCTCCGGTCTGCGGGCGGCGTTCGCCACGGGTGAGGACGCGGCCCCGGACCCGAACGCGGGCGGCTCGACGACCACCAGCATCGTGCTGACCAACAAGGGCAGCCGCGCCTGCGTGATCGGCGGTTTCGCGGGCGTGGACCTCAAGTCCGAGAACGGCGGTCAGGTCTGGTCGCTGGTCCGCTCGTCGGCCAGGCACGGCTCGATCACCCTGGGCCCCGGTGACAGCACCGATTTCACGCTCAACCTCGCGCTGGCCCAGAAGGACGAGGCGCACCCCTGGATGCCCGCCTTCGTGGCCGTCACCCCGCCGAACGAGACCACCTCGCTGACGCTGAAGTGGCCCTGGGGCGCGCTCGTCGACCAGTCCGGCGCCACCCACCCGGCCACCTTCGTCAACCCCATCGGCTGACCGCCGGGCCCCCTGGGCGCCGGCCGTCCCCTACGGGCGCGGGGACGGAAAAAAGGGGGCGGCCGGAGTCCGATGCGGACTCCGGCCGCCCCGCCGTGCGCGGTCGGCGCGCCCCATGGCGCGACCCGTCAGCCCCGGCGGCGGAACGCCTTCCGGATGAAGTGCACGATCAGCCAGATCAGCAGGATCACGATCACGATGACGACCACGATGATCACGATCAGGAAGATGCCGAGCTTCTTGAAGAAGCCCATCTTCTTTTTCTTCGGCTTGTCGTGCGACGAGGCCAGCGACGTCTGGTGGGTGACGTGGTGGTAGGTGCTGCCGCTGTGCGCGCTGTGCCGCCACCGCATCGGGGCCGCGGGGGCCGCGGCGGCCCGGGCGGCCGCCTCGTCGGCGGTGGTCCGCGCGCCCGGCGCGGTCTGCGGGGCCGCCGCGACGGTGATCCCGGGCGCGGGCCGGACCTCGGCGCCGGACAGCCCGGCGGCGGCCGCCGGACCGGCCGCGGCGGCCAGCAGGCCGAACAGCAGGGCCAGCACGGCGAGCGGACGGCGCATAAGGGCCCGGCGGGCCGGTGTGCGCGGCGAACCGGACGGCCGGCGGACGGAGTTCGGGTTCTCAGGTGGCATGGGTGGGTCTTCCCCCTCGTACGGTGCGTTCAGCCATTATGGGCGGGTGCGGGCGTCCCGGCGGGTGCCCCGGCCTCCAGCAGCGAGGCGCTCTGCCGCTCCGCGTCGAAGGCCGCGCGGCCGCCCCGCAGCCCGAAGAGCCGCTTGGCGAACGCGATGTAGAGCACCGCCAGGATATTGATGACCAGCGTGGCGATCTTCAGCCAGCTGACCTTCTCGGTCAGCTCGTAGATCTCCAGCGGCAGGAACGCGGCGGTCGCCACCACGGTCAGGTATTCCGCCCAGCGCCTGGCCCGCCAGAGGCCGACCCCCTCGACGATCTCCACCAGCGCGTACACCAGCAGCAGCGCGGCCACCAGCACCAGCGTGGAGTGGCGGTAGCCGAAGGTCTTGCGGATGGTGTCGACGACCGGGGAGTGGTCCAGGTCGTAGTGGAAGTGGACGGCCACCGGGCGGACCACGTCGAGGTTCTTGTCGAAGAACTGGCGGACCGCGTCCTGGCTGTTGCTGAACTGCCAGACCGCGATCGCCGCCAGCACGATGAACACCCCGCGCACCGCCCGCTCGACGGCCAGGAAGCGCAGGATGAACAGGTCCCGCAGCACCGTGCCGCGCGGGACCGCCGGGGCGTCGGCGGCCGGCCCGGAGCCGTGCGGCGCGCCCAGGGTGAAGTCGCCGCAGCGCAGGCAGCGCCAGGCGTCGCCCGCGGCGGTGGTGGCCCGCAGCGTGGCCCGGAGGTGTTCCTCGTGCGGGTGGTAGGTGATGTGTCCGCGCCGCGCACAGGTGCGCCGGTTCCAGTCGATTCCCATCGTGGGAGCCCCGTGTTCCTCTCGTCGTCCCGCGGGCCCGCGCTCCGCGCCGCGCGATTGTCGCGTACATGAGGCGACCGCGCGGCGTACGGGGATGCCTTACGGGGAGAGGGACGAGAACGGCGCCGCGGAGGTTGCCGCACGGAGGCGGGACGGCGCGGGCGGCGGACGGCGCGCGGGGGCGTACGGGACGGGGGCGTACCCGGCAGGGGGCTCAAGGGGCCGGGGCGTACAGGGGTGCTTCCGGGGCCTCGGGAGCCGTTGCCCGGGGGAGGCGGGCCTGAGGGACGGACCGCCTCCCCCGAGGAGGACCGGCCCCCCGCGTCCGGGCCGCGCGGTCAGGGAGCGCACGGCCCCGGACCCCGCAGCGGGGTCCCGGTCCCGGGCCCCGCGGATTCCTGCCGGAGCCGCCGGGCCCGCTGTCCATACTGCCGCGCCCGGGCCGCCCAACGGGCGGGCGAAGGACCCCCCTTGGCGGGCCTTCGGTCCACCGGCCCGGCGGCCGGGACGGGGCCGGACGGGCCCTTCCCCCTCCCCGGTCGAACGCCTGTGGTTACACTCGCCCGACCGCACCGGGCATCGGGGCGGCCACCGGGGGCCGGGCGCCCCGGGGGAGCGCCGACAGGAGCGCACGGGTCCTGCGCAGGGGGAGACGGAACTGATGGCCGCAGCGAAGAAGATCGCGTTGTACGTGATCGCCGTCTTCGTACTCTGGACGATCATCGCCACCCCCAAGCGGGCCGGCGGCCTGGTCCAGATAGGCTTCGACGGCATCTCGTCCGCCGCGCACAGCGTCGGCGAGTTCATGACCCAGCTGGTCAGCTAGGTCCCAGCCGGGCCGCCGGGCCGGCTGCGCATCGTCCCGCCGCACGGAGGCCGCTGTGATCCGCCACCTGGTCCTGTTCAAGCTCAACGAGGGCGTCTCCCGCGACGAGGAGCGGGTGCAGGCCGGCGCCCGCGCCTTCGCCGAGCTGGCGCAGCAGATCCCGGAGCTGACGTTCTGGGAGTGCGCCTGGAACATCACCGACCGGCCGATCGCCTACGACTTCGCGATCAACTCGGCGGTCGCCGACACCGACGCCCTCAAGCGGTACATCGAGCATCCGGCCCACCAGGCGGCTGCCGCCCAGTGGCGCGAATTCGCCACCTGGGTGATCGCCGACTACCCGTTCTGAGCCCGCCGGCGCCGCCCGCGCCGCCGGACCCGCCCGAAGCCCCCCGCCCCCGCAGGCGGGGGGCTTCGCCACGTCCGGGGCCCCCTCCGCCCGCCCGCCGCCGCGCCGCCCCGGCACCGCCGACTCCCCCGCCAACTCTCTCTTCAACACGGCGTTATGAGGTGCTTGCACACAGTGCACATGTCTTGTGATGCTATGACCGCTTTTGCCGGATACATGCGATACGCGATACATGCTGCGATACCTCCACTGTGAAGGGTGGCGTGACCGTGACGGCCCGTACTGCGCCCAAGGCTCCGGCCCGCGAGAGCCGTAGCGCGGACACCCGGGCGCTGACACAGGTGCTCTTCGCCGAACTGGCCGGCCTGGAGCCCGGCACCCCCGAGCACTCCCGCGTCCGGGCCGCGCTCATCGAGGCCAACCTGCCCCTGGTCCGCTACGCCGCGGCCCGCTTCCGCAGCCGCAACGAGCCGATGGAGGACGTGGTCCAGGTCGGCACGATCGGCCTGATCAACGCCATCGACCGGTTCGACCCGGAGCGCGGCGTGCAGTTCCCGACCTTCGCGATGCCCACCGTCGTCGGCGAGATCAAGCGGTACTTCCGGGACAACGTCCGCACCGTCCACGTCCCGCGCCGCCTCCACGAGCTGTGGGTGCAGGTCAACGGCGCCACCGAGGACCTGACCGTGCTGCACGGCCGCTCCCCCACCACCGCCGAGATCGCCGAGCGGCTGAAGATCGGCGAGGACGAGGTGCTGGCCTGCCTGGAGGCCGGCCGCTCGTACCACGCCACCTCGCTGGAGGCCGCCCAGGAGGGCGACGGCCTGCCCGGCCTGCTGGACCGGCTCGGCTACGAGGACCCCGAGCTGGCCGGCGTCGAGCACCGGGACCTCGTCCGGCACCTGCTCGTCCAGCTGCCCGAGCGCGAGCAGCGCATCCTGCTGCTCCGTTACTACAGCAATCTGACGCAGTCCCAGATCAGCGCGGAGCTCGGGGTTTCGCAGATGCACGTGTCCCGGCTACTGTCACGGAGCTTCGCCCGACTGCGATCCGCAAACAGGATCGACGCCTAACCGGCACGGGCGACCCGTTCCTGCACGGATATGTCGACAAGACGCTACAGCGTGTTGCCGACATGTGACATTCTGCGGGAACCGCGTTTGCCGTGGTGCTGCCTCCGGTATTCAGGTGGAGGTATCCCTCCTCGGTCCGCCCTGGGCCGGGGACGCCGCAGCGACCCGTCCGCGACCTCAAGGGGGTGGCATGTCCGTAGAACTGGGCAGCTCAAAGGTGCTTCCAGCGATTCCCGCGCCGGCACCACACGTGCATGACGACGTCGACGCCATCAACACCCGCTCGCTCTCCCGGTCCCTGTTCCTGCGGCTCGCCACGCTCGACAAGGACTCCGCCGAGCGGGCCTACGTGCGCGACACGCTCATCGAGCTCAACCTCCCGCTCGTGCGCTACGCGGCCGCGCGCTTCCGCAGCCGCAACGAGCCGATGGAGGACATCGTCCAGGTCGGCACCATCGGCCTGATCAAGGCCATCGACCGTTTCGACTGCGAACGCGGCGTGGAATTCCCGACGTTCGCGATGCCGACGGTGGTCGGCGAGATCAAGCGCTTCTTCCGCGACACGTCCTGGTCGGTGCGCGTCCCGCGCCGCCTCCAGGAGCTCCGGCTGGCCCTCACCAAGGCCAGCGACGAGCTCTCCCAGAAGCTCGACCGCTCGCCGACGGTGCCCGAACTCGCCCTGTGCCTGGGGGTGTCGGAGGAGGACGTCGTCGACGGCCTGGCGGTCGGCAACGCCTACACCGCCTCCTCGCTCGACTCCCCCTCCCCCGAGGACGACGGCGGCGAGGGCTCCCTCGCGGACCGCCTGGGCTACGAGGACAGCGCCCTGGAAGGCGTGGAGTACCGCGAGTCGCTCAAGCCGCTGCTGGCCAAACTCCCGCCCCGGGAGCGCCAGATCATCATGCTGCGCTTCTTCGCCAACATGACCCAGTCCCAGATCGGCGAGGAGGTCGGCATCTCCCAGATGCACGTCTCGCGACTGCTGACCCGTACGCTGGCGCAGCTGCGGGAAGGGCTCATCTCGGATTGAGGAACGGTCCGCCGAGGGACGTCCGGCGCCCAGCCGGTCGGGGTCGCTCGGCGGACAGCACGGGAGAACGCGCCGCCGCCCTCCGCGGAGACCGGCACCCTCCCCCTCCACCCGCCGCGCCGTGACCCCGCCCCGCGCCGCGCCGGCCGGCGCACCCGCGCCGTGCTCACCCGGCGCCGCACCCTTCCTACCTGACGCTCCGTCAGCGACACTGTGCCCCAGCCACCGCTGGGAGGTGTCCGCACGATGCGACCGACCACGACCGTTGCCGCCGCCTCGGCGGCCGTGCTCTGCCTGGGCGCCCTGCTCACCGGCTGCGGCAGCGCGGCCGGATCCCCTTACGCCGCGGTGGGCGCGGCAGGCCCCGCCGACCGCACCGCCCCGGTCCCCCCGCGCGGCGGCGTCGAACTCACCCCCCTGGACGGCAACGGCTCCCCCGGCCCCTCCGGCACCCCGGACGGCTCCGGCGCCACCACGGGCTCCCCGACGGGCCGCGGCCGCACACCGGATTCCGGCGGCCCCGACGGCTCCTCCGGCAGCGCGGCCGGCCCGAGCGCACCCGGCCACTCGGGCTCCCCCAGCACCAACCACCCCTCCCCGCCCGGCGGTTCCGGCACCCCCGGCGGCCCGGGAGGCCCCGGCGGGGACCACCCCCGCCCCGGCGGCTCCCCCGCTCCCACCCCGCCCTCCCCCACCC
>NZ_JALMUV010000042.1 GCF_023155275.1 Streptomyces rhizoryzae | reverse complement strand
GAGAGGGCGAGGAGGGTGAGGGTGGGGAGGAGGAGGGAGGGGAGGTCGGGGTGGGGGTGGACGGGGGAGGCGGGAGTGGGGGCTGAGGTGGTGGGGAGGGCGAGGGCGGTGAGGTCGGTGCCGGGGGCGAGCAGGTGGACGGTGGCGGTGCCGGTGAGGAGGCCGCCGAGGGCGGTGAGCAGGGCGGGCGGCAGCGCTTCGAGGACGAGGAGGCGGCGGCCCCGGGACGGGGGCAGGCCCAGGGCACGGAGGCCGGTGAGGAGCCGGGTGCGTTCGGGGGCGGTCTGGAGGAGGGCGAGGAGCAGGGCCAGCGCGGCGAAGCCGGCGCCGGCGGCGACCGCGGCGGTGTAGAGGCGTTCGGCGCCCTGCTGGAGGGGCGAGTCGGCGAAGCGTGCGCGGACGGCGCTGCGCAGGGTGAGGCGGGTGGGGAGCGTGCTGGGGGTGTGGTCGTGGAGGACGGTGCGCAGGGCGGCCGGGTCGAGGGCGGGGCCGGTGAGCAGGACGGTGGCGGGGCCGGTGGCCGGGTCGGCGTAGGTGTCGGGATGGAGCCGCGCCACGCTGCGGGCGCTGACCACGACGAAGTCGCCCCCGGGCTGCGCGGGGGTGTCGCGGCGTACCACGGCCGGGCGGACGACGAGTTGGCCGAACTCCGGTTGCAGGGCCATGGGCGCGTCCCCGAAGCGGGTGCGGAAACCGGGCGAGACCAGCGCCGGCAGCGGGCGGTCGCCGCCCGGGTCGGCCAGGGCGGCGGCGTCGAACGGCCCCAGGCCGGTGGTGCGGGCGAGCCGCGCGTAGGCGCCGGGGTCGGCGATGACCAGGTACAGCGGCGGACCGTTGTCGTCGGCGGGCTGGGTGCCGATGCGGAGCGGGACGGCGTCCCGGACGCCGGGGGCGGTGCGCAGGGCGGACAGCAGGGCCGGCGGCAGGGGGTGGTCGGCGGTGAGGCGGGCGTCGGCGCCGACCGCGGCCAGCGCCGCGCGGTCGCGGGCGGTGGCGACGCCGTCGAGCACCGCGCCGCCGAACGAGGCGGTGGTCAGCGCCACCAGCAGGGCGAGCAGCGGCAGTCCGGCCGCCGGGGAGCGGCCGGCCCGGGCCAGGGCCAGGAACGCGGTCAGCCCCCGGGTCCGGGCGGCGGGCCGGGCCGCGAGCCGGAGCGGAAGCGGCAGCAGCCGGACCAGGAGCAGCGCGGCGATCCCGGCGATGAGCACGGGGGCCGCGCTGACCAGGACGTCCACGCCGCCGCTCCCGGTGCCGCGGCGGCGCAGCGCCGCGACGGCGGCCACCCCCAGGGCCAGCACGGTCAGTTCGGCGACCGTGCGGCGCCGGGACGGGCGGGCGCGGACCAGGTCGGTGCGGACCTCCGGGCGGACGGCGCGGTGCGCGGCGGCGGCCCGCAGCGGCAGTGCGAGGGTGCCCAGCAGCGCCGTGGCGGCCGCGGCGAGGAAGGACGGCAGGAGGCGCTCGCCGGGGACGAGGAGGACGGCCAGGGCCCAGCCGGCGGCCGACGCGGGCAGCGCCACCGCGGCGGTCTCCGCGGCCAGCCGGCCGGCGAGGCCGGGCAGGGAGGCGCCGCGGGCCCGCAGCAGCGCCAGTTCGCGGCGCCGCCGGACGGCCGCCAGCCCGCCGGCCATGACGAGTACCACCGAGGCGACGGTGCCGATCCCGCAGGCGGCCACCGCGACGACCGGGGCCACCGCGTCCCGGCCGCGCAGGTAGCCGTCCAGCAGGCCGTCCAGGTCGGTGCCGGTCAGACCGCCGGTGCCCACCACCTGGCGCACCCGGGCCAGGCCCGGGCCGCGCTGGAAGGACCGCACCTGCTCGCGCAGCAGCGGGACCTGCGCGGCGGTCAGCGGGCCGGGGTCGAGCGGGTAGCGCCAGAAGCGTTCCGGCTCGCCGCCGGTGGCCCGCAGTGCCGGGCCGTCCTCGGGGGCGAGCAGCAGCGCGGCGCGCCACCGCTTCTGCGGCGGGTCGCCCGAGGGGGACAGGGCGGCGGCGGTCAGCAGGGGGTCCGCCGCCCAGTACGGGCCGTCCGGGGCGCGCGGGGTGAGCAGGCCGGAGATCCGCAGTTCCAGCCCGCCGGCGCGCAGCGGGTCGCCGGGGCGGAGGTGGAGGGCGCGGGCGGTGGCGACGGTGACGGCGGCCTCCCGGGCGGCACCGGGCGGTGCGGGGCGCGGGAGGCGTCCCTCGGCGACGGCGCTGTGCCGGGCCAGGCCGGAGAGCGCGTAGAGGGTGAGGGCGGGGTCGAGGCCGTCGGGACGGGGCAGACCGGGGGCGGTCGCGGGGACGGGGGCGGTGGTGCGGACGCCGTGCAGGGCGTCGGCGGTGACGAGGGTGAGGGGCGGGGTGAAGAGGCGCTGGAGAGCGGTGTCCTGACGGCCCGTCCGGTCGGCGGTGGTGTCGTCGGGGCGGCTGTCGGCGGTGATGTCGAGGGTGCGCCGGGCGGGCGGGGCGTCGGTGAGGGCGGCCCGGACGGCGCGGGTCTGGTACGCCTCCACCCCGCGGGGGAACGCCGCCGCGAGGAACGCGGTGACCAGGACCAACGCGCCCAGCGCCAGCGCCGGCAGGGGAGCGGCCCCGGCCCGGGCGGCGAGCGCGGGGGGAAGCGGGGGGCGGGGCGGCCGTCCACGCCCTCCAGGCCGTTCCGTCCGTGCGGACCGTCCCGGCCGATCCGCCCTTTGCGAGCGTTCCGACCGTTCCGACCGTCCTGCGCGCCCAAACCGGAGGGCCTGTCGGGTCAGCCTCAGCCGTCTCGTCGTCCTCAGTCGCCCCATTGACCTCAGCCAACCCGTCAGCCTTCGCCATCCCGCCGACCTCAGCCGCCCCGTCAGCCCTCCCCGTACTCGCCGTGGCGCCCGCCTCGTCAGCCCCAGCAGCCACCCCAGCAATCCCACCAATCCCAGCGACGACCCCATCCGCCCCACCAAAGACCCCAACCACCCCAGCAGCCCGGCATACCCCTCACCCCGCACAGCCCTCATCGCCCCCGCAGGCTCCCCACACTCCACCGCCCGCCTCCGCCTCACCGTCCGCACCCCCGCACCCCTGCCCCACCGCCCCCACCGGCCTCCGACCACCCACCGTCACCCCGCACGCCACCTCACCCCCAGCCCTCACCCCTCCCCCCGCGCCCGCAGGGTGCGGGTCAGGGCGGGGCGGTGGAGCCCGGTGAGGGCGGCGGTCAGCAGAGGGAGGGCGGCCACCGCCGCGAGCAGCGCGGCGACCTGGCCGGGCGGCAGTTCGACCAGCACCGGTGGCACCGGGCGGCCGGCGTCCTGGGTCAGGACGACCAGCGGCACCACCGCATGGGTCAGCACCGTGCCCAGGGCCGTGCCCACGGCGAGGGCCAGTGCGATCAGTACGCCCTGTTCCGCGGCGAGCATCCGGGCCAGCTGCCGGCGCGGCGCTCCCAGGGCCCGCAGGACCGCCAGTTCGCCGGTGCGTTCCCGGACCGCTCCCGCCGCGCCGACCGCGAAACCGGTCGCGGCCAGTGCCACCGCGGCCACCGCCGCGGCCGCCGGTGCGGTCCGCGGCCCCTGGCCCAGCGGATCGCCGTGCAGCTCCCGGGCCAGCTCGTCGCGGACCAGCACCTGCCCGGGGTCGGTGTCCGGACGGGCCCGCAGCGCGGCCACCACCTCCGCGGTGGCGCCGGGCCGCGGGCGCAGCCACCACTCGGTGGCGTCCAGCGGGGCGGCCCCGAGGTCGGACAGCGCCTCGTTGACCGCGCCGAAGTCGAGCAGCAGCCCGCCGCCGCCGGGCGGCGCGTCCCCCGGTCCGGGCAGGGCGCGCACCGCCCGGACGATCTTGGCCTTCAGCGCCTGGCCGCTCACGGTGACGTCGAGGACCGAGCCGACCCGGGAGCCGGCGGCCCGCAGGAACGCGTCGGTGGCCGCGGCCGCCAGCGGGGGCCGCGCGGGGTGCGCCGCGGTGACCCGTACGGTCGTCACCGCCGCCGCCCAGTTGTCCAGCCGGGCACCGCTGTCGTACGTCACGGCCGGCAGCCCGCCGCCGGTCGTCTCCGCCCGGTCCGCCCGGGGGCCGTGCGGCAGGCCCGCCGAGGTGCTCTTGTCGCCGATCCGGGCCGTCCAGCCCGTCGCGCGCGCGGCGGTCACCGGGTGGCCGGTGCCGTCCCCGGTGACGGCCCGTACGGCGTCCAGGGTGAGCCGCTGGCGGTACGAGACGGGGGTCTGCGCCAGGTCGAGGGTCAGGCCGGTCAGCCGCAGCGGACCGGCCGGGGCGCCCGCCGCGGCGGCCAGGTCCACGGTGCCGGTGTGCGGCCGCCCGTCGGCCGGGAGCCGGCCGGCGGGGAGGGTGAAGGGGCTGCCGTGGGCGTCGGTGACGAGGACGGAGAGGGCCGGGGCCGGGCCGGCAGGGCTGCCTGGCGGGCCGGGGGCCGGCGGCCCGGGGAGCGCCCGGAGCGGTGTCAGGGTGGCCGTGAGCGTCAACCGCGCGGTCCCGGGCGGGAGTTCGGGGCCCGGTGGCGGGCCGGCCGGCGGGGCCAGGGAGCGCAGCAGCGCGTCCGTGGCCCGGTTGGCCGCCGGGTCGCCGGCCGGGCCGGCCGCGGCGCCGCCCGCCAGGTCGCCGCGGAGCAGCAGTGCGCCCGCCGCCGCCCGGGTGTCCAGGGCGAGCAGGGCGGAGGCCCGGCCGTCCGGCAGGCTCAGCGGGGCGTACCCGGCGGGCAGCGCCGCCGCGACCCCGGGCAGCGCGGCGTACCCGCCGCCCTGCCCCCACCGCGGTGCCCCGCCGGTCAGTACGCGCACCGGCGCGCCGGCCCGGAAGTCGGCCCGGTCGTCCTGGGAGCGGTCCCACGAGGCGCGCTGCCCGATCGCCAGCATGCCCAGCGCGGTCGCCAGGACGAGCAGCAGCACCGGGCCGGTGGCGCGCAGCGGGCGGCGGCCGAGCTGCCAGCCGGCCAGCGCCGCGGCCAGGCCCCGGCCGCGGGCGGCGGCCCGTTCGGCGAGCCGGGCGGCCGGTGGCAGCAGCCGCAGGGTCAGCACCGTCCCGGCCAGCAGCGCCAGCGCCGGGGCGGCCACCAGGACCGGGTCGATGCCCAGCCGTCCGCCGGTGTCCGCGGTCAGCACCCCGCCGCCTCCGCCGCCGTCTCCGCCGCCGGTCCGCTGCCGCAGCTGCGCGTACGCGACCCCGGCGAGCACCAGCAGCGCCAGGTCCGCACCGGCCCGGACCGCGCCGGGCAGCGCCCGGGCCCGGCCCGCCGGGCGGTCCGCACCGGAGCGCAGCACCGCCGGGGCGGCCACCGCGGCGGCGCAGACCAGCGCCACCAGCGCGCCGGTCAGCCAGGTGGCGGCGGTGGGTGCGGTGGCCGGCGGCGGTCCGGCCGGGCCGCCGCGCACCAGCAGCCGCAGCAGCGGACCGGCCAGCAGTGGCGCGGCGAGCGCGGCCGGCAGCGCCAGCAGCAGCGCCTCGGCCAGCGCCGTCCCGGCGAGCCGCCGCCGGGACGCGCCGCGGGCCCGCAGCAGGACGCGCTCCGCGGCCCGTTCGGCGCTCAGCAGCCGCCCCACCCGCAGCAGCGCGTATCCGGCCAGCAGCAGGAGCTGGAGGGCGACCAGCAGCACGGTGGAGCGGTTCACCAGCAGCGACCGCCGCAACCCGGCCAGGACGTCGGGGAGTTCGGTGGCGGCGGTGGCCCGCCCGTGGAACACCGGGTCGGCCATCAGGGCCCGCGCGGCCGGCCGCGCGGCGGCAGCGAGCGCCGGCACCCGGTCCGCGGTCAGCGTGCGGAAGTCGCCGGTGGCCAGCCAGCCCACCGACTCCGGCACCAGGGGACCGCCGGCCCCGAACGCCGCCGGCCCGGTGAGCAGCGGCCCGTAGGTGGGGTAGCCGAGGGTGCGCACCCCGCGCCCGCCGAGCTCGTCGAGCTGCCAGTACGGGTCGGTGCGGTCCGTGGGGCGGTAGACGCCGGTGATCTCGACGGCCAGCCGGGCCGGGCCGGAGAGCCGGCTGCCGAGGGTGAGGCGCTTGCTGGGGCGGAGGCCGAGCCGGGTGGCGGCGGCCTCGGGGAGCGCCACCGGGAGCCGGCCGTGCGCCGCCGCGCCGGGCCAGTGCCCGGCGGTGAGGGTGAGGCGGCCGCGGTCGAGGACGGCGAGGTGGGTGAGGGCGGGCTCGCCGCCCGCGGGGCCGCCGCTCCCGGACCCGCCGGGCGGGTCCGGCGGGCGGGGCAGCGCGTACGGTCCCGAGCGGGTCAGCGTGCGGACGGTGAACGGGAGCCGGCCGAAGGCCCGTTGGGCGGCCCGGGCGACCGCGCGGTCCGCCGCCGTCCGGTCGGCGGCCGGGAGCTGCGCCGTGACCCGGAGCGCGGCGGCGGAGGCGGAGCCGCCGCGCAGCGCCTGCCGCAGTCCGGCGTCGCCCACCGCCGCGGCGAACGCGGCGAGGGTGGCCAGCACGGTGGCGGTCAGCACCACCGCGAGCAGCGCGGCGGCGGGCAGCGCGCGGTGCGCGCGCCACCGCTGCACGATGAAGCCGGACACGGATCCCCCCCGGAGCGGCCCCGGGCCGCCGGCCGGGACGCACCGGCGGCTCTCGGCGCCCGTACTGCGACACCTCCGAAACGGCGCTCGAATGCGGGGGATCGTCTCAGAGCGCGGCGGGCCGGGCGAGCGGTTCGCGGCGGGTCTTGACCGGATCGTGACCGGGCGGCCCGGCCGGGGCCGGTGTGAGGCTTCTCTCAGCCGGGGGTGTTGATCATCGAGGCGGCCGCGTACGTGAGGTAGTCCCACAGCTGCGCGCGGTGCGCCTCGGCGAGGCCGAGCGAGTCCACCGCGTCGCGCATGTGCCGCAGCCAGGCGTCGTGCGCGGCCCGGTCGACGGTGAACGGGACGTGCCGCATCCGCAGCCGGGGGTGGCCGCGGTTCTCGCTGTACGTGCGGGGCCCGCCCCAGTACTGCATGAGGAAGAGGGCCAGGCGGTCCTCGGCCGGGCCGAGATCCTCCTCCGGGTACATCGGCCGCAGCAGCGGGTCCTCGGCGACCCCCTCGTAGAAGCGGCGCACCAGACGGCGGAAGGTCTCCTCGCCACCGACCTGCTCGTAGAAGGTCTGCTCCTGAAGCGTGCCCTGCGGAATGTTGTTCACCGGTCCATGGTGGCAGACCGCCCGGCCGGGGACTTCGGACGGAGGACGGGCGGTGCGGGGCACCGGCGGCGGGGTGCTCCGGTGCGTGACGCGGCGGCCACGCACCGGAGTTGACCCGTCTGCTGCGTGTGCGGGGTCAGCCGCGCCGGACGGTGAGCGTCGTCCAGGCGCCGACGTGCACCCGGTCGCCCTCGTGGAGCGGCACCGGCACGTACGGCTGGATCGGCTCCTCGGCGAGGTTGACGGTGGTGCCGTTGGTGGAGTTCTGGTCCACCACCGCCCAGCTGCCGTCCTGCTGCTGGACGAGCAGGGCGTGCTGGTGCGAGACGCCCGGGTCCTCCGGGGTCCGGCCCAGGTCGACGTCCGGGGACTCGCCGGTGCTGTTCCGGCGGCGGCCGACCGACACCTGCCCGTTGGCGAGCGGCAGCACCTGCTCGGGGGAGTAGGAGGGCAGGTTGAGCCCGGCCGCCTCGGGGCCGCTGCGGCTCATCATCGCCATGAAGTACTCGCGGTCCGGGGCGATCGCCACCACCCAGCCGTCGCCGACGACCGGCGGCGGGGCCTGCGGCGGTGCCGCCGGGGCCTGGCCGGGGCCGCCGGGCCACTGCCCGTCGGGCCCCGGCTGCTGCTCGAAGTGGTGCTGGGGCTGGTCGAACGGGGCCGGCGGCTGCTGCTCGAACGGGGCCTGCGGGCCGGGTCCGGGCTGCGGGGGCGCCATCGGGCCGGCCGCGTGCTGCGGGCCCGGCGGGGGCAGCGGCCAGTCGTCACCGCCCTGCGGCGGGGGCGGCGGACCGGGCTGCCCGCCGGGGCCCGGCATACCGGGCGGCGGACCGGGCTGGCCCGGATAGCCGCCGGGTCCGGGCATACCGGGCGGCGGGCCCGGCTGCTGCGGGGGCTGGGGCTGCGGGGCCTGCGGCGGCGGGAAGCCGTAGCCGCCGCCCTGCGGGCCGGGGCCGGGTGCGGGCGCGCCGGGGCCGCCCGGCCCGGGGGCCGGGGGCGGGAAGCCGTAGCCGCCCTGGGGGCCGCCGGGGGCCGGCGCGCCGGGCGGCGGCGCGAACGACGCCGGGGAGTTGGTGAGGAAGTTGTACTGGCACTCCGTGCAGAACGGCGCCATGCCCTCGCGGGGCGTACGGCACTGCGGGCACGGCTGCGGCTCCGCGGCCTGCTCGGGGCCGGGGCCGGGGAGGGGCGCGCCGTGCGGCGGCGTGCCGGGGCCGCCGGGAACGGGGCCGGGGGAAAACGGGGCGCCCGGGGGCACCGGGCCGGGGCCGGGTGCGGGGGCGCCGGGGCCGCCCGGACCGCCAGGGCCGGGGGCCGGCGGCGGGAAGCCGTAACCGCCCTGCGGCTGCTGCGGGCCGCCGGGGCCGGGCGCGGGCGGCGGGAAGCCGTAGCCGCCCTGGCCGCCCTGGCCGCCCTGCGGGCCGGGGGCGCCGGGCGGCGGGCCGGGCTGGCCCGGGAACGGGGCGGGTGGAACGGGGGCGCCGGGCGGCGGGCCGGGCTGCCCCGGCGGCGGGCCGGTGGGGTCGGCGGGCGGCGGTGTGTTCAGGAAGCCGGCGGGCAGAGAGGGCGGCGGGGGGACGGCACCCGCCATGCGCTGGCCGCACACCTCGCACCAGTCTTCGGCCGCCGACTGGTGGCCGCTCGGGCAGGTCGGCATGTCGGTTCTTCCCCCTCCGTACCGTTACTTCCGGGTGGTACTGAATCAGAGCTGATCGTGGTCGTTCGTCGGTGTTGCGCCGGGCGGAGTCCGGGTGCCGGGCGCCGTCGGGGAGCCTTCCCGTCCGGTCTCGGCGGCCTCCGCCGTCTGTCGCACAGTACCCGCCGCGGTATCGACGCCGTCCACCACCTTCGCAAGGAGTTTCGCAGTGTCCCCGTTCCCCGGGGCGGCGGCCAGCAGCGCCGCCCGGCGCAGTTCCGCCAGGGCGCGCACGGCATCTCCCCACTTCGCCGCATCCAGCCCCCGCTGGATGGCTTGGGCCAGTTCCGCCCGTCCCGTGTGGTGTGCCACCTGTCGGTCGATACGTACCGCGGAGGCCGGTTCGTCCGTCCATACGGCGCGGACCAGGGCCTGCGCCACGACCCGTGGGGCGGCGCCGTCCGGCGCGGGCAGCAGGACCGCGATCCGGGCGGCGAGCATCTCCCGGCCCAGACCGGGGTCCGGCAGCCGCAGGCACAGGTGGTAGTCGCGGGACTCGTCGCCCCAGGGGCCGGTCGGGTAGTCGCCCGTGCGCGGCCCCGAGGCTCTTCGCCGGGCGGTCAGGTCCGCGGCGGCGGGCGCCACTTGCCGCAGCAGCGCCACCCGCGCCCCCAGGGGCGTCCGCACCCGCAGCAGCACCCCCGGGTCCGGCTCCCGGCCGGGGCCGGCCACCGGGCGGCCGCCGGTCGAACCGCCCCCGGTCGCGGTGACCGTCAGCACGGCGTGCACCTCCCGCCCGCCCTCGGGGAGGAAGGGGTTGTGGTGCACCTCGGCGGTGAAGCGCGGCACCCGCGACTTGGCGAAGTGGACCATGGGTCAGTTCCGCTCCTTGCGGCCGCCGCCCGCCGGGGCCGGCGGGTGCGGACTCGGGGTGCTCAGGCCGATCCTGCCCCCGGCCCGGGCGCCGGGAACGGCACCACCGCGACCGTTACGTTGTCGTGCCCGCCGCCGGCGAGGGCGTGGCCCACCAGCACCCGCGCGGCCTCCAGCGGCCGGGCCGGCGCGTCCAGGGGCAGCACCGCGGCCATCGCCGCGGCGCTCTCGGCGTAGTTCCACAGCCCGTCGGTGCACACCACCACCACGCCGGGGCCGTCCGGCCGGAAGGCCGCGACGTGCGGTTCGACCTCGTAGGCGTCCGCGCCGAGCCAGCCGGTGATGGCGTGCGCCCGCTCGTCGGCGTTGGCCTCCTCCTCGGTCATGAAGTTGCCGGCGACCATCTGCGCGGCCCAGGAGTCGTCCTCGGTCAGCCGGACCGGCGGCGCGGTGCGGTCGTCGGGGATCCAGTACGCGCGGCTGTCGCCGACCCAGCCGACGGTCAGCAGCCCGCCGCCGACCACCGCGGCGACCAGCGTGCAGGCCGGGGCGTTCTGCTGGCGGTAGGCGTCGTGCGCCAGCGACGGGTCGGCGGCCAGCGCGTCCACCGCCGCCGAGGCCGCCAGCACCGCGTCGTGCATGGCCTGCTGCGGGTGCGCACCGCGCGGCAGGGACATCCGCAGCGCCCCGGCGGCCCGCTCGGCCGCGGCCCGGGACGCGTCGTCCGGCCGGGTCGCCGAGGAGACCCCGTCGCAGACCACCGCGAGCACCGCGGGCGCGCCGTCCGGCAGCGCGGTGGCGGCCAGGGCGAAGTAGTCCTCGTTGCGGTGGTGGCGGCGGCCCAGGTCGCTGACCGCGGCGATGCCCGCCACCTCCTGCTCCAGGTGGTCGCGGGAGGGCCCCGCCGGGGCGGCGGGAGCCGTTCCGCTGCCGGCCGCGGGGGGCCCGGGGGGCCCGGGGGCCGCTTCGGGTGCCGTTCCGCTTCCGGGTGCGGCGGGCGCGGCCGCAGGACCGGCCGGTGGCGCGGGTGGCGTGGGAGCCGCTCCGCCGGGCGCCGGGGCGGGCTGTCCCGGCCCGGCGGCCGGACCGTCCGCGGCCCGCCCGGCGGATTCCGCTCCGGTCCGCGGCGCGGCTCCGGCGGCGGCGTCGGCGACCGCCTCGTACCCGACGACCCGGGGGTCCGCCGGCCGGTCCGCGGCACCCTCCCGCGGCGCCGGACTCCCGTACGGCAGCCGGGTCGTGGGGTCCGGCGGAGGCGGCCCCGCCGGACCTGCCGGGTCCGCGTGCGGCGCCGCGGCCCCCTGGCCCGCGGGCGCGCCGTACCCGCCCGCCGCCCGGGGATCGGCGCCGCACCGCCCGCAGTAGTTGTCCCCCGCGGTGAGCGGCTCCTCGCAGCTCCGGCACCGGGACGGCCCAGTCACACCCATGTCACACCCATGTCCTGGGGCGGAAGCGGTTGGCCCGCTCCACCAGCTCGATCCTTTCCTCACCACGCTGCGCGAGCCGGGCCAGCAGGCGGTAGGACCGCTCCAGCCCGGACCGCAGCCCGCGTTCGTCCAGCGGGCTGCCGAGCAGCACCGGCCGCTGCCGCGCAGCGGCAGGCCCCGGCGCACCGTCCCGTACTCCGCCGTCCGGTACCCCGCCGTCCCGGACACCGTCCGGGGCACCGCCGGGAGTTCCGGCCGGAGGCCCGCCGGACGCCCGGTCGGCAGTCCGGTCGGAGGCCCGTCGGGCGGTCCGTCCGGCGGTCCGTTCCGCGGTCCGTCCGGCGGTGCCGGGCCCGTCGCCGTGGCTCCCGGAGAGTACCCAGTCCAGGGCACTGCCCAGTACCTCGGTGGCGAGCTGGGCCCGCCGCCGGTCGTCCAGCCCGAACTCGGCCAGCGCCTCGACCTCTTGGGCCGCGGCCAGCAGGTCCGGCAGCAGCGGCTCCCGGGGCGCGCGCCGCCGCAGCCGCGCCCGCACCGCGGCCGCCCGGGCCGCGGTGTAGTGGATGGACGACTCCGGTACGGACTCCAGCGCGGCCACCGCACCGGCCCGGTCCCCCTCCGCCAGCCGCACCCGGGCCAGCCCGAACGCGGCACTGACGTACCCGCGGTCGGTCGCCCACACGAGGCGGTAGTACTCCGCCGCGGTGGCCGGCTGGCCCAGCAGCTCGGCGCTGATGCCCAGCGCCAGCTTCGGCGCCGGCTCACCGGGGAACGCGTCGTAGACCGCGTCGAAGGCCAGCGCGGCGTCCTCGTGGTCGCCGGCCACCAGCGCGGCCAGACCGCGGTGCCACACCGCCCGCCAGTCGGCGGCCGGGGGCCCGCCGTCCTCCGGGGGCGGGGCGTCCGGCCCGGTGGGCGGCGGGGCGGCGGCGCCCAGTTCGAGCCGGGCGCGCAGGGCCCGCAGCCGGACCTCCGGGGAGTCGGCGGGCGCCGCGCGCAGGGCGGCCAGCAGCTCCGCGGGCGACGCGGCGTGCAGTCCGGCCAGGAAACCGGCGCTGGGGTCGTCCGCGTCCGGCCGCGGCACCGGCAGCGCCAGCGCCGCCCCGGCCACGTCCAGCGGCCGCAGCAGCGGCTCCCCGGGCCCGGGGCCGGCCGCCGCCGGGCGCCGGGTCCGCCGGCGGCCGGTCCGCCGCGCGCCCAGCACCGAGGCGTCCCCGGCCAGCGGCGGGACCAACTCGGTGCCCACCACGCGGAGTTCGGGCCCGAACAGGGTCGACGGTGCCGGCCGCGGCTCGCCCGTCCGCAGCGCCACGACCTCCCGCAGCACGCCCGTCAGCTGCTCGGCCATCTCCTGCGCCGATCCGAACCGGCGGTCCGGGTCGGGGTCGGTGGCCCGCACCAGCAGCCGGTAGAACGACTCGTAGCGGCGGAACACCTCGATGTGCTCCGGATCCGGCAGGCAGTCCGCGAAGACGTTGGTGTAGCCCTGGAAGTCGAAGGTGAGGACCGCCAGCGTCCGGGCGACGGTGTACAGGTCCGAGGCGACCGACGGGCCCACCTCGCCGACCTCGGGCGCCTGGTAGCCGATCGTGCCGTAGACCGGGCCGGTGCGGTCGTCCATCCGCCGCACCGCGCCCAGGTCGATCAGCTTGAGCCGGTCCTGCTGCTGGATGGCGTTGTCCACCTTGAAGTCGCAGTAGAGCAGCCGCCGGTCGTGCAGGTGGCCGAGCGCCTCCAGCGCCTCGATGCCGTACGCGCACGCCTGCTCCACCGGCATCGGATCGCGCCGCCCCTGGTCCGTGCGCCGCTCGTTGGCCAGGTCCTTCAGGGACGTGCCGCCGACGTACTCCATGACGATGTAGCCGTCCCGGCTGCCCGTCGAACGGTCCAGGTGCTCCACGAAGTTGTAGATCCGGACGATGTTCGGGTGCTCGATCGCGGCGAGGAAGCGCCGCTCGGACACCGCGGCCGCCAGCGCCTCCTCGTCACCGGTGTCCAGCAGGCCCTTGAGCACCACCCACCGGTCGTCGACCGCGCGGTCCCGCGCCAGGTAGATCCACCCCAGCCCGCCGTGCGCCAGGCAGCCCGCGACCTCGTACTGGCCGTGCACCAGCTCCCCGGGCCGCAGCTTCGGCACGAAGCTGTACGGGTGCCCGCACGCGGTGCAGAACCCCTCCGCGGTGCCCGGCCGCCCGTCCCGGCCCCGGCCCACCGGCGCCCCGCACTCCCCGCGGCTGCAGAACCGCTTCCGCTCCGGCACCTGCGGACGCTCCAGCACCACCGACCGCGGATCGCGCCGCGGCACCTGCGGCACCGCCACCAGCCCGGCGCCGAGCCGCCCGTGGGACGCCCCCGAACCGCCCCCGGAACCGGCGGCACCGCCTTTGCTGCCGCGCACCACCGGCCGCCGGCCCGGCCCGCTCCCGGACCGGCCGCGCGCCGGCTGCCCCGGGACGTGCGTCCCGGCCGTCCGGGAGCCCCGCGCCCGGCTCGGCGGCGGCGCGGCGACCGTCGCCCCGCCGGCGTCCACCCGCTGCGTCAGCACCGTCGCGGTCGCCGACAGCAGCCCCTCGGGCGACACCACCGGCGCCAGCCCGCAGACCTCGCAGTACAGTTCGCCGCCGCCGACGTCCTCGTAGCGCCCCGCGCACTCCCGGCGCTGGCACCGCCCCCCGTCCCGCTCCGTCACGGCTCCTCCCGGCCGTCCCGCTGCTCCGGAACCAGCGCTTCCGCCGCCGCCTCCTGATAGCGCCACACCGCCTGCTCCGCCGCCCGCAGATCGCACGGCGCGCTCCACAGCATCCGGCGCGCCACGTCGTACCGCTCCACCAGCAGCGGATCCGCGGCCAGGCCCTGCCGCGCCACCCGCGCCCGGCAGGCGTCCAGCCGGCCGCGCAGCTCCGCCCGCACCGCCAGCGGCGCCGTCACCGCCGTCAACGACTCGCGGGCCCGGGCCAGTTCCTCCTCCGCCCGCTCCTCCAGGGAGTCCAGCAGCGGCGACAGCCGGTGCCACTGCGCCCGCCGGCGGTACTCCGCGGCCGCCGCCAACTGCTCGTGCAGCGCCGTCGAGGGCCCGCTGACCGCCGGCACCTCCGACGCCGCGATCTTCGCCAGCACCTCTCCGCGCGCCTGCCGCGCCTCGGTCAGCGTACGGTCCGCCCGCGACAGCACGTCCCGCAGCAGCATCAGCCGCCGCTCGGCGTCCTGCCGCACGTCCAGCACCGCCGCGATCTCCCGCCGGATGTCCTCCAGCGCCCGCGCCGCCCGGTCGTAGCGGTCGGTGTCCGGGCGGCCCCCGCCGGGTGCCGCGCTGCCCTCCGGCGACGCCTTCCAGAACGCCAGCGGATCGGCGATCACCCGCTCCCGCAGCCGCGCCAGCTCCCCGGTGATCCGCTCCAGGTCGTCACCGGCCGGATGCTCACCGGGCCGCACCCCCACCGAGTGCGCCAGCGACCGCGTCCGCCGCAACTCCTCCGCCAGCAGGTCTATCCGGGCCGGCAGCGCCGACCACACCGCGTCCGCCGCCACGATCACGTCCAGCGACCGCGCGTACCGGCCGTTCATCCGCGCCACCAGCTCGGCCAGGCCGATCCGTTCGCCCGGCGCGCCGCCCGCCTCCGCCGGCACCGCGACCCCGCCGTCCCACAGCAGCTCCGCCAGCTCCGCCAGATCACCGGCCGACGGCCAGCGCCGCCGCGCCCGCACCTTCCGGGCCGCCGCCAGCACCTCCGTGTAGGCGTCGAACAGCGCCCACAGCTCCGCGATGGCGCGCTCCGCCCCGGCCCAGCGCTCCTTGGTGACGCCCGTCAGGCCGGCGCCCTCCAGGAGCCGCCGGCCGGCGTGGTCCTGGAGCGCCAGCAGCGACGTCTCCAGCGCCTCGTACTCGGCACCGAGCCGCGCCAGCGCGCGGTCCACCTCCTCCCGGTCCGGCACCGGGGCATCGGGCCTCCCTGCCGAGCCGGGGAAGGGTCCAGGGACCCCCATCGCTCACCTCTCCCACTACGCGTACCGTGCACGGCGGTTGGTGCGGCCCGGCTCCCCGCCGGGCCTTCGGCCCCCCTGCCCCCGTACCGGCCGACCGCCGGCCCCTCCATAGTGACCCCGTGAACGCCCGCGGGGCCCCGGGACGCCGCCCGACGCCTCAGTCGCTGTACTCCGGCGCCGGCGGCCCCGGTATACCGGGCAGATCGGCCCGCAGCCACTTCCGGTACGCCCGCATCCACGCGCTGTCGTCCCCGCCGCGGCGGTAGTCGTCCAGGACCTTGTTGACCCGGCGCACCAGATCGGGGTCGTCCTGGTTCATCGCCACGCCGTACGCCTCGTCGGTGAACGGCGTGCCCTTCAGCTCGACCGCCGGGTCCTGCGCCGCCTGCGCCGCGGCCAGCGCGCTGTCCGTCACCACCGCGTCCGCCTCGCCCAACTGGAGCCGCACCAGGCAGTCCAGCTGATTGGGGGCCGTCACCACCCGCGCCCCGTGGCTGCGCCGCGACAGCTCCGCCTCACCCGTCGAACCCGCCGCCGTGCACACCCGCTTGCCGCGCAGCGAATCGTCGAACGCCGTCACCGGCGACGCCTTCGGGGCCAGCACCTGCTGCCCGGCCTGGAAGTACGCCGTGGAGAACGCCACCTGCTCCTTGCGCGCGCAGTTGATCGTCATCGTCCGCACGACCATGTCGACCGTCCGCTGCCGCACCGCGGGGATCCGCTGGTTGGTCGGCACCGCCTGGAAGACGACCTTGGCGTCCGGCCCCAGGATGTCCCGGGCGATCGCCCGCGCCAGATCGATGTCGAAGCCCTCCAGCCGGCCCGTCCCCGGATCCCGGTACCCCCACCGGTAGGTGTTCTGGTCCACCCCGACGACCAACTGGCCCTTCCGACGGATCCGCTGCACCGCCGGGCCGTCCGCCGCCGACGGCCGCAGGCTCGCCGCCGCGGTCCTCGGGGTGCACCCCGGCGCCGCCGGAGCCGCCTGCGGCAGCCCCGGGCCCGCCGTGCGGTGCGCCGCCACCGGGCCCGCGTCCGCCCCGGGCCCCCACGGGCCCGACCCGCGGCCCAGCGCGGGCACCAGCACCGCTGCGGCCGCCGCCATCACGGCCATGCCCGCCGCCACCGGCGCCAGCACGGCCCGCAGATCCCGCAGCCCCCGCCCGCGCGTCCCCATCCCGCCGACCCCCCTCACCGGTACTCCGACAGCCTGCGCCCGATACCCAGCACCGCGGCCGCCGCGCCCACCACGGCCAGCACCCCGGCCCCCACCGGCAGCCCGCGCAACGCCGCCCGCCCCCCGTCCGCCGCCGACCGGAACCGCTCCTGCGCGTCCGCGAGCGCCCGCCGCAGCCCGCCGTCCACCCGGTCGAACGACGCCCCCGTCGAACCGTCCCCGCCGATCACCTGGCGCAGCGCCCGCTCGTAGTCCCCCCGGTCGTCCGCCGCCCGCGCCGCGGCGTGCCGCTCCTGCCACTCCCGTACGGCCGCCAGCGCGTCCCGCACCGGCCGCCGCCCCGCCTCGCCGTCCGCCACCGCCAGCGCCGCCCCCAGCGCACCCCCGGAAGCCTCCTGGCCCGGCCCCGCCGCACCCGCCAGATCCCGCATCCGCGCCCGGAAACCGACCTCGTAGAAATCCTTCTGATCGGCCGTCAGCACCGCGCCGCGCGCCACCAGCGTGAGATTCTCGTCGCCGCGCGCCCGCAGCGCGTCGATCCGGGCCGCGTTCAGCGCCGCCAGCGACCGGGCGCCGTGCTCCGCGGCGTCACCCAGCCCCGCCCGCGCCACCGCGTGCCCGGCCACCAGCCACAGCAGCACCGCCACCGACGCGACCGTCGCCGCCAGCAGCCCGGGGCTGAACACCCGGTGCGTGCGCCGGTAATGCCGGCGCTGCGCCCACCCCAGCGCCCCGATGGCGGCCACCCCCGCGGCCAGCGCCCACCACGGCCAGGCCACGGCCCGCTGCTGGTCGGCGGCCAGCCGCGCGGTCTCCGCCTCGTACAACGCCCGGGCGGCCGGAAGGAGTTCCGCCCGCATCCGCTCGTTGGCGTACCGCAGATAGGCGCCGCCCAGCGGCAGCCCCTGGCGGTTGTTCGTCTTGGCGGTCTCCACCAGCCCCGCGTACCGGGGCAGCAGCTCGTTCAGCCGCGCGATCTGCGCCGCCGCCGGATCCGCCGCACCGTCGGCCGCCTCCGGCCCCGGCGCGCCGGCCGCCGCCCTGACCAGCAGCTGCGAGGCCGTCGCGAGGTCGTCCGCGTACCGCTCGCGGGTCGCCGCGGGCTCCACCGACCCGGCCAGGAACCCGGCGGCGGCCGTGGTGTCGGCGTCCGCCAGCGAACGGTAGACCCGCGCCGCGTCGGCGGCCAGCGGCTGGCTGCGGGCCACCACGTCCCGGGCCGCCGCCGCCCGGTCCGACACCTGCCAGGCGGTGACCGCCCCGAACACCAGGACCAGCAGTGCGAGCGCCGCCCCGATGGCGCGCAGCCGCCCCGGCTCCGTCATCGCCGCCGCCCGCAGCTGGTCCAGCCCCTCCGCCCACGCGGTCCGCCGGCGCCCCGGGGGACGCCCGTCCACCGGGACGCCACCGGGCGCTCCGGGCCCTTCGGGCGGCGCCGGGGAAGCGGACGCCGCGGACGATGCGGACAACACCGACGACACCGACGAACCACCCCCTGGTCGCTGACTGCGGGCCGGCCCCGCGCCCGGCGCCTCGGGTACGGGCGCACGGCCGTCAGTATGTCCGCGCCGCCCCGCCACCACACCGGACTTGACCCGATCTTGTTCGGAACACCAAAGCACACGCGGCCGGAACCGGCCCTCTCAACGGGCCCACCGCACCACCCTCCGGCAACCGGGCGAGCCCGGCCGCTTCCGCATTACCCTTGCGGCGGAGTCGCCGGACATCAGGCGACCGAGAAGGGGAGTGATCGGGTGCAGGCCGTCCGCAAGGGCCGGGTGTCGCTCGTGGAGTCCGCGACCGACGAGATCCGCGGCCAGATCGTCAACGGCACCTGGCCCGTCGGCAGCCGCATCCCGCCCGAGAGCGCCCTCTCCGAGGCGCTGGGCGTCAGCCGCGCCTCGGTCCGCGAGGCCGTCCGCTCGCTGGTCCACTCCGGCCTCCTCGAACCCCGCCAGGGCGACGGCACGTTCGTGATCTCCGACGACGACAGCGCGGTCGCCCTCCGCCGCCGCCTGGAGCGCGCCGAGCTGAGCCACGTCACCCAGGTCCGTCAGGGCCTCGACGTGGTGGCCGCCCGCCAGGCCGCCAAGCACCGCACCGACGAGCAGCTCGCCGGCATCGAGGCCGCCCTGGAGCGCCGCAAGGCCGCCCTCGCCGCCCACGACAGCGAGGCGTTCACCGCCGCCGACGCCGAGTTCCACGTCCTGGTCGCCGAGGCCGGCGCCAACCCCGTCCTCGCCGACATCTACCGCTCCCTGAGCGCCGCGCTGCGCGCGGAACTGCGCCGCGCCGCCTGCCTGGACACCGCCGACGCCGCTCCCACCGACCCGCACTCCCGCCTCACCGACGCCATCCGCGCCCGGGACCCGCAGGCCGCCGTCGACGCCGCCGTCCTCCTCCTCGCCGGCCACGTACGCGACCTGGCCCTGCCGCTGGACGACTGACCGCCGCCGGGCGGAAGGGCGGGGGCGCGGAACGTGGGGTGCGGCGTGGGGGCGCGCATCGATGCATCCCACGCCCCCGCTCCACTTCCGCGCGCCGCTGACGAACCCTCCCCCCGCAAACTACTCTGAGTGACGAAAGGTTGGCCTCCCGCCAACCCCCGAGCACCGGAGGCACGTCATGCGCCACCTCACCCGACTCCTCGCCCCCCTCACCCGCTCCCTCCCCGACCCGCCGCCCACCCACCCCGAAGTCCCCGCCCCGGCCAGCGGCTTCCTCACCATCGGCCGCACCACCTACATCAATCCAGCCGGCGCCTACCCCCTCTTCCACACCCCCGACGGATCCCCCACCCCCGTCATCAACGACACCGACCACCCCCTCACCATCGTCACGGAACGCGACCACTCCCCGCCCCCCGCCGACCTCGTCCTGGCCCCCGGCGAACGCACCGAGACGCGAAGAGGCGACTGGGTCCACGTGGGCACGCCCCTCGCTGACCGCCCACCGCGCTGAACGTCCACCGCCCGGGCCGCGCCCGGCTCCCGGCCGCCCGGCGCCGCCTACGCCCACCCCTCCCGCAGCCGCTCGTACGACTCCCGTGGCGGGCGCGGGCTGAGGTGGTCCAGGGCGTCGAGGGCGGCGCCGAGGACCGGGGGCGCGGTGAGGAGGCGTGGAACGGCCTTCGGGGCCCGCTCGGTGAGGAGGCGGAGGAGGTGGTCGTGGAGGAGCGGATGCCGGGCGGAGAGCACGCCGCCGCCCAGGATGACCGGGACGGGCTCGGAGAGGAGGCCGAGGCGCCGTAGGGCGACGGCGGCCAGCAGGGCGATCTCCTCCGCCTGACGGACCACGAGCGCGCGGGCCACGTCGTCGCCGGCCGCCGCGACGGCGAACAGCAGCGGGGCGAGTTCGTGCCGCCGGGCCTCGGGGATCCGGCCCAGGTGCAGGGCCTCGATCAGCTCCGGCATGGTGGTCAGGCCGAAGTGGGCGGGGAGCGCGCGGGCGAGGTCGCTGGGTGCGCCGCGGCCGTCCTCGGCGCGGGCCGCGTGCCACAGGGCCTCGTCGGCGAGGAAGGAGCCGCCGCCCCAGTCACCGGAGATCCGTCCGATGGCGGGGAAGCGGGCGGTGGCACCGCCGCGGCCGAGGCCGACGCAGTTGATGCCGGCGCCGCAGACCACCGCGACGCCCAGCTGCTCGGCGTCGTCGGCGAGCCCGGCGCGGAGCAGGGCGAAGGTGTCGTTGCGGACGGTGACGGTGTCCGCCCAGCCGCGGGAGGCGATCTCGGCGGTCAGGCGGGTGACTTCGACGGGGAGGTCGGCATTGGCGAGGAAGGCGGAGAGGTGGGCGGCCGGACCGTCGCCGGCCGGGCCGGCCTGGGCCCGGACCGCGGCGACCAGCGGCGCCAGGACGTCCACGGCGCGGGCCGGGCCGACGGCCGGGGGCTGGAAGCCGCCGCCGCGGGCCCGGCCGAGGACCCGGCCGTCCGCGGCCACCAGGGCCACGTCGGTCTTGCTGTTGCCCGCGTCGATGGCGAGCGCCGTGCCGGTCAGGCCCACGTGAGGTGCTCCCGGTTGTGTGCGATCAGCTCGTCGGCGAGCCGGTCCGCGTAGTCGATCTGGCCGATCAGGGGGTGGGCGAGGAGCGCGGAGAAGACCCGGTCGCGGCCGCCCTTGAGCGCGGCTTCCAGGGCCAGGTGCTCATAGGCCGTGACGTTGGCGACCAGTCCGGCGAACAGGGGCGGGAGGGGGCGGAGGGGGAGGGGGGAGGGCCCCCCGGGCCCCACCCCCGCCGGCACCTCCACCACCGCATCATCCGGCAGGAACGGCAACGTCCCCGCGTTGAACGTATTCATCACCTGCACGCCCCCCGCACCGGCCGCACCGCCTGCGCTGAACAGACCGGAAGCGGTGGCCGCCCCGACCGCACCGGCCGCCCCCGCCACACCGCCCGCACCCCGGCCGCTCACCGAGCCGCCCCCCGTACCCACAGCCCCACCCGCAGGGCCACCGCCCCCGGCGCTCCCCGCCGTACCGTCGCCACCACTCCTGGCACCCCCCGCCGTGCCGTCGCCACCACTCCTGGCACCCCCCGCCGTGCCGTCGCCGCCACTCCCGGCGCTCCCCGCCCTGCCGTCGCCGCCGCCCCCGGGGTCGCCCCCGCTCAGGAGGGCCGAGGTCAGGGCCACGGCGGCTTCTGAGTAGTAGGCGCCGCCGCGTTGGGAGAGGAGGGCGGGTTTTTCGGTGAGGGAGGGGTCGGCGTAGAGGTCGAGGAGGCGGCGTTCGAGGGCGGCGACCTCGGCGGCGCGGGAGGGCTTGGTGCGCAGTTCCCGCACCACCGCGTCGTGCTGGTAGTAGTAGCGCAGGTAATAGGACGGCACGACGCCCAGGTGGTCCAGGAGCGCGCGCGGCATCCGCAGGTCGGCGGCGATGGCGTCGCCGTGCTCGGCCAGGAGCCGGGGGAGGACGTCGGTGCCGTCGACGCGGACCGCGCGTTCCCAGGTCAGGTGGTTGAGGCCGACGTGCTCCAGCTCGACGCGCTCGGGCGCCACCCCCAGCAGTTTCGCGAACTTCCGCTGGAAGCCGATCGCCACGTTGCACAGTCCGACGGCCTTGTGGCCGTGGGTGAGCAGCGCCCGGGTCACGATGCCCACCGGGTTGGTGAAGTCCACGATCCAGGCGTCCGGGCAGCGGCGGCGGACCCGTTCGGCGATGTCCAGGACGACCGGGACGGTGCGCAGCGCCTTGGCGAGCCCGCCCGCCCCGGTGGTCTCCTGGCCGACGCAGCCGCACTCCAGCGGCCAGGTCTCGTCCTGGTTGCGGGCCGCCTGCCCGCCGACCCGTAGCTGGAGGAGGACGGCGTGTGCCCCGTCGAGTCCGGCGTCGAGGTCGTCGGTCCAGGTGATCCGGCCGGGGTGGCCCTGGGCGGCGAAGATCCGGCGGGCCAGGGCGCCGACCAGCGCCAGCCGCTCGGTGGCCGGGTCGATGAGGACGAGTTCGCCGACCGGCAGGGCGTCCCGCAACCGCGCGAAGCCGTCGATGAGTTCGGGGGTGTAGGTCGAGCCGCCGCCGACCACCGCGATCTTGACGGAGGACGGGGAGCGGTCCCCGGGAGTTGGCAGCATGTCCGTTTCAGCCCTTCACTCCGGTGAGTGTGACGCCTTCGACGAAGGCTTTCTGCGCGAAGAAGAAGACGAGGATGACGGGGGCCATGACCAGCACCGTCGCGGCCATGGTGAGGTTCCAGTTGACGCTGTGCGCGCTCTTGAAGGACTCCAGGCCGTAGGAGAGCGTCCAGGCGGCAGGGTTCTGCGCGGCGTAGATCTGCGGGCCGAAGTAGTCGTTCCAGCAGAAGAAGAACTGGAAGAGGGCGATCGCGGCGATGCCGGGGCGGGCCATCGGGACGATGATCCGCAGCAGGGTGCGGAGTTCGCCGCAGCCGTCCACCTTCGCCGATTCGACGTACTCCGGCGGGATCGTCAGCAGGAACTGCCGCAGCAGGAAGATCGAATAGGCGTCGCCGAACGCCATCGGGACGATCAGCGGCCACAGCGAGCCGGTGAGGTGCAGCTGCTGCGCCCACACCAGGTACATGGGGATGACGACGACCTGCGGCGGCAGCATCATCGTCGCGATGACCAGCATCATCGCGGTGCGGCGGCCGCGGAAGCGGAAGCGGGCCAGCGCGTAGGCGACGGGGACCGCCGAGCAGACCGTGAAGAGGGTGCCCACGCCCGCGTAGAGCAGGGAGTTCCGCCACCAGTCGAGGAAGCCGGGGGTGGTGAACACGGTGGCGTAGTTGGACCAGTGCCAGGCGTGCGGCCACAGGTCGCCGCTCATCGCCTGGTCGTCGGTCATCACCGAGGTCAGGAAGAGGAAGACGAACGGGAGCAGGAAGAACAGCGCGGCGGCGACCGCGACCGCGTGCACCGCGACCCAGTGCAGCAGCCGGGTGCGGCGGCCGCGGGCGGCGGGGGCGCCGGTGGTGCCGGGCGTACGGGCCCGGGCCGGGCGCCGGGGGAGCGTGGTGGCGGTCACATCGCCTCCGTCCGTGGTGGGGCCGTGGTCATGGCTCAGTCCTCCGCCGGGAGCAGTCCGGCGCGGTTGCGCATCAGCAGGGTGGTGACGCCCATCGCCAGGACGAACAGCACCAGCGAAAGCGCGCACGCCGCGCCGGTGTTGAAGTTCTGGAAGCCCAGCGAGTAGATGAGCTGCGGCACGGTCAGGGTGGAGTGGTCCGGGTAGCCGGGCTGGATGACGGAGCCGGGGCCGATGGAGACGCCGGAGGCGAGCTTTCCGGCGACCAGCGCCTGGGTGTAGTACTGCATGGTCTGCACCACGCCGGTGACCACCGCGAACAGCACGATCGGGGTGATCGACGGCCAGGTGACGTAGCGGAACTTCGCCCAGGCGCCGGCGCCGTCCAGTTCCGCGGCCTCGTACTGCTCCTTGGGGACGTCCAGCAGCGCCGCCATGAAGATCACCATCAGGTCGCCGATGCCCCACAGGGAGAGCAGGACCAGCGACGGTTTGGCCCAGGCCGGGTCGTTGAACCACTCCGGGGCCGGGAGGCCGAGCGAGCCGAGGATGCCGTTGACGGGGCCGGTGGCCGGGTTGAGCAGGAAGACGAACGCGACGGTGGCGGCCACCGGGGGCGCCAGGTACGGCAGGTAGAACGCGGTGCGGAAGAAGCCGGCCCCCGTTCTGACCTTCGTGACGAGCAGGCCGATGCCGAGCCCGAAGACCACCCGCAGCGCCACCATCACCACGACCAGCCAGAGGGTGTTCCACAGCGCCGGTCCGAACAGCGGCATCTGGGTCAGGACGTAGGTCCAGTTCCGCAGGCCGACGAAGGTGGGCCGTTCGATCTGGTTGTAGTGCAGGAAGGAGAAATAGCCGGTGGCGATCAGCGGATAGCCGAAGAAGACGGAGAAACCGACCAGCCAGGGGGAGAGGAATCCCAGGATGCGCAGGCGTTCCCGGCGGTGTTTGCGGCGCAGCGCCGGGGCGGGGGAGGTGGTGGCTGCCATGGCGGGCTCCGTCAGTTCTCGGACTGGAGGTTGTCGGCGTCGATCCTTGCGTCGAGCCGGCGCAGTCCGGCGTCGAGATCGGGGACCTTTCCGGCCTCCACGGCATAGGAGAAGTCCTGGAGTGCGGTGATGTACATGGCGCCGTTGTTGGACGGCGGCAGGGCGGTGGAGTGCGGATTGCGGGCGATGTCGAGGAATGTGCGGAAGCGCGGATCGGCGTCGAGCGCGGGGGAGTTGAGCGCGGCGTTCGTGGACGGGATGTTGTGGATGGCGTTGGCGAATGCCACGACCTGTTCGGTGTCGGTGGTCAGGAATTTCACCAGTTCCCAGGCCGCGTTCTGGTGTCTGCTGCTGTGGGCGATACCGGCGACGGTGCCGGTGAGGTATCCCCGGCCGTAGGTGTCCGCGCGGTCGTCGGGCACCGGCACCGGCGCCACGTCCCAGTCGAACGGCGCCTTGGCCTCGCTGAGCAGCAGGCCGCGCCATTCGCCGTCCATGTGCATGGCCAGCTTCTGCGTCAGGAAGGCGTTCTGCGACGACATCTCGTCGCCGAAAGTGGTGCGGAACTTCTCCGTCTGCCGGTATCCGCCCTGGGCGTCGATGAGCGCCCGCTGGGTGGTGAAGAAATCCCGGGTCGCCGGGTCGTCGGCCAGCCGGGCCTTTCCGTGCCGGTCGAAATAGGCCGGTCCCCACTGGGCGAAGAGCCGGTCCGGACTGTTCTGGTAGAGCCGGAAGTTGGGCATGAAGCCGAGTTGCCGGTAGGACCCGTCGGCGGTGCGCCGGGTGAGCTTCACCGCGTCCCGTTTCAGTTCGGACATGGTGTGCGGCGGGCGGCGGATACCGGCTTTCCGGAACGCGTCCTTGTTGTAGTACAGCCCGTAGGCGTCGGCGAGCAGCGGCAGGGCGCACTGCCGGCCGCGGTACTGCGTGTAGTCGAGCAGGGTTTTCGGGAAGACTTTCTCCTTCACCACCCCGGTTTTCTTCATGAACGGGTCGAGGTCCGCCCACATTCCGGACGAGCAGTACTGCCCGACGTTGTTGGTGGTGAACGACGACACGACGTCGGGTGCGTCGTCGCCGCCGGCCCGCAGGGCCTGGTTCATGGTGTCGTCGGAGACATTGCCGACCGCTTTCACCGTGATGTTCGGGTGGCTCTTCCGGAAGCGCGCGAGGCTGTCGTCGAGGGCCTTGACCTCGCCGGGCGTGGACCAGCCGTGCCAGAAGGTGAGGGTGACGGGCCGGGTGGGGTCGTCGCGGTCGCTGCCGACGCCGGGGTTCGCGCAGCCGGCGGCCAGCAGTCCGGCCGCGGCGAGTACCGCCGCCGCCCGCGGACGGCCGCCGGCCCGGCCCCGCCTGCGGTGCCGGGTGTGCGGGTCCCGCGCACGGTGCGGGGTACGGGCCCGGGTCCCGGGGAGCGACAGCTGCATGCGGACCTCCTCGCCTGGCGGCGGAGGGCACCTGCGGGGTACGAGGCGCCTGAGGGGCTTGTGGCATCTGTGGGGCGGGTGGCATCTGTGGTGCAGGCGGCGCTTGCGGGGGCGTAGAGCACCGATGGGGTGTCAAGGCTCCTGCGGGGGACCGGAGTCGTGCGGGGGACCGGAGTCCCGCGGGGCACCGGAGCCCTGCGGGGTATCCGGAGCCCTGCGGGGCACGAGGTGTCCGCAGGTCTCCGGAGACCCGCGGGGCGCCAGGTGCCCGAGGGCGGGTGAGTGACCCGCAGCGGCGCGGTTCACGCGGTGTCGAAGACCGCGTCGCGGGTCTGGGCGAGCGCCATCCGCAGCGCCCCGGTGAGGATGGGATTGCCGTCGATATCGCTGATCCGCAGTTCCGGCCGGGGCAGCGCGAGCCCGGTGAACCCGTCCTCCACCAGGGCCCGCAGCGCCTCCCCGCCGGCCTGCGCCACCTCCCCGGAGAGCACCACCAGCCGGGGGTCGACCACCGCGACCACCGCGGCGAGCCCGGTCGCCAGCCGCCGCGCCACCTCGGCCCGGACGTCGTCGCGGGCCAGCGCCCCGGCGACGGTACGGACCTTCGGGGCGCCGTACGCGTGGGCCAGCTCGATGACGCTGGGCGCGCCGACCAGCCGCTGGAACCCGCCGCCGGCGTCCGGCCGGGCGGCGCTGCGGTCGCCGTCCCGGGCCAGCGGGGCGCCGGGCAGCGGCATGTAGCCGATCTCGCCCGCGCCCCCGGTGGCGCCGCGCAGCAGCCGGCCGTCCAGGACGATCGCCGCGCCCACCCCCTCGTCCGCCCAGACCAGGACGAAGTCGTCGAAGTCCTGGGCGGCGCCGTCGTGTTGCTCGGCCACCGCGGCCAGGTTGACGTCGTTCTCGATGTCCAGCGGGATCCCCAGGACCTCGGCCAGCTCCTCCTTCAGCCCCCGCGACTGCCAGCCGGGCAGGTGGGGCGCGTAGCGCAGCAGACCGGTCTGCGGGTCCAGTGCGCCGGGCGTGCCGATCACCGCGCGGTGCAGCCGGCCGCGGTCCAGCCCGGCCTCGGCCAGCGCCCCGTCCACAGCGGCGGTGACCAGCCGGGCGGTCAGGTCGGGCGCGTCCGCGGGGACCGTGTCGGCGCCGACCCGCTCCTCGCCGAGCACCCGGCCGGTGATGTCGGCGACGGCCGCCGTGATGCCCCCCTGGTCCACGGCGAGCGCGGCGACGTACCCGGCCGCCGGGTTGATCTCGTAGAGCTGGGCGCTGGGGCCGGGCCGGCCGGTGACGCTGCCGGTGGTCCGGACGAGCCCGGCCGCGGCCAGCCGCGCCAGCAGCTGGGACGCGGTCGGCTTGGACAGCCCGGTCAGCTCCCCGATCTGGGTCCGCGTCAACGGGCCCTGGGACACCAGCAGGTCCAGCGCGGCCCGGTCGTTCATGGCTCGCAGCACCCGCGGTGTGCCCGGCGTTCCCTGTCCTGCTGCGGCCATGCCTGCTGCCCACCCCGCGATCCGTCCGGAAACCGCCCGGAAGAGGTCTGTTAGGAAACTTTCCAATTACTGCCAAGGAAGGTAGGCCGCGGCCGGGCCAACCGTCAATGGGCGGGAGGGGTTCGGGTGCGCGGACGGCCGGGGTGCGGCGTGGCGTTGGCGGCCGGTGGGGTCGAGGGTGCGCCGCGGAGGCGGGCGCGCGCAGGAAAGAGGGGCGCCCCGGCCCCCGCCGGTGCGCCCCTCTCGTCCCCCCCGTGCCCCCCTCGGGTGCGGCTCCGCGTGCCCCCTCGGGGCCGTCCCGCCCCCGTCACCGGCGGTGGCCGCCGCTCCCCCCGTCAGCAGCGGCGGCCGCCGTCTTCCGGGTGGGTCAGCCCTCTTCCCAGTTGACGCTGCCGACGCCGGTGCCGCCGTCGCAGGTGGCCTCGGAGTGGTCGCGGGCGCCCGGGTTGAGGGTGCGCCACGGGCCGACCTGGTCGGGCCACCAGCCGCAGACCACGGTCACCCGGAAGGCGATGGTGCGGTTGGTGTTGTTGGTGCAGTCGGCGGTGCCGCGGCGGCCGTCGGTGGTGGTGGTGCAGGAGAGGTCGTTCTTGATCTGGGGGCGGGCCGCCGCGGTGGCGGGGGCGGCGGCGGTCAGGGCCGCCGCGCTGCCGAGCATCAGGACCGAAGCGACGGCCCCCGTGGCCACGCGATTGCGGATCTTCATGGCGAAGTCTCCTTCTCCGTCGTTGGTGTCGGTCGGTGCCGACACCTCCCACACGAAGCGCGTGACGGGTACGTATGACAGAGGGGTGTGTGATCTGCATCACACACCCCTCCGTGGGTGGTCGCCGCGGCGGGCCGCTACTTGCCCAGCTGCGGCGGCGGGATCGGGGTCGTGGCCTCGGACTGCGGGGAGGCCGGGTTGCCGAGCGCCGAGGGGGCGGCCATCGTGGCCGCCGGGTCGATCGGCGCCGCCTCCTCCTCGCCGGGGGCCGGGCGCGGCGCGAGCGGTATGCCGGCCGCGTCCAGGGCGTGCTTGATGCGCCAGCGCAGCTCGCGCTCGACGCCGGCGGCCCTGCCCGGCATGGTCTTGGCCGAGACGCCGATGGTGACGGTGTCCACCGAGACCTCGCTCAGGCCCAGCACCTCCACCGGCTCCCACAGCAGCTCGTTCCACGGCTCGGCCTTGGACATCGCCTCGCCCGCCTCGGTGATCACCGCACGGGCCCGCGCCAGGTCCTGGTCCGCGGCGACCAGTACGTCCACGGAGGCGGTGGACCAGCCCTGGCTGAGGTTGCCGATCCGCTTCACCTCGCCGTTGCGGATGTACCAGATCGCCCCGTTGGCGCCGCGCAGCTTGGTGACCCGCAGGCCGACCTCGATGACCGTGCCGGTGGCCACGCCCGCGTCGATCTCGTCGCCGACGCCGTACTGGTCCTCCAGGATCATGAAGACGCCGGAGAGGAAGTCGGTGACGAGGTTCCGGGCGCCGAAACCGATCGCGACACCGGCCACACCCGCGCTGGCCAGCAGCGGCGCCAGGTTGATCTGGAGGACCGAGAGCACGGTCAGCGCCGCCGTCCCCATGATCACGAACGAGGCGACGCTGCGCAGCACCGAACCGATCGCCTCGGAGCGCTGCCGCCGCCGCTCGGCGTTGACCAGCAGACCGCCCAGCGCGGTGTTCTGGGCCGCGGCCGCGGTGCGGTTCATCCGCTCGATGAGCTTGGTGATGGTGCGGCGTATGACGTGCCGCAGGACCACCGCGATCACGATGATCAGGATGATCTGTAGGCCGGACGTGAGCCACGTCCCCCAGTTCGCCTGGATCCAGTCGGCGGCGTTGGTGGCCTTCTGGGTTGCCTCGTCGAGGGAGGTAGGACCGGTTGAGCCGGACGCGGCGGTGCGCAGCGGCACGGCGGCCGGCGGGGCGGACCAGTACACAGCGGAACCTTCCGTGAGGGACAGCAGGCCCGGGCCGTTCGCGGGACCCCGACGGGCCGGGCAGACGTACCACACTAACGGGGCAACGGGGGCGGACCGCCCCTGTGTTCGATCATGGACGGTCCGGGACGGCCGGAAAGAGCCGGTTCCGGAGCGGTATGGGCGGCTGTGGTGGAAAACACCTCCGGCCCGTTACCTGGTCATGGTGGCGCTCTGACCAGGCACCGGGGGACACTGTGGGGAGATCGTCCCGGCGCGAGCCACGCGCCGCCGGCGTACAAGGAGGCACCCGTGCCGCATGTCCTGGTCCTCAACGCGTCGTACGAGCCGCTCGGCGTCGTACCGCTCCGCCGCGCGCTCATCCTCGTCCTCAATGAGAAGGCCGTCAGCCTTGAGGAATCCGGCGCCCTGATGCACAGCGCGACCCGTGTCATACCGGCTCCGAGCGTGGTCCGCTTGAAGCGGTTTGTGAGAGTGCCCTTTCGGGGCCCCGTCCCGCTGACCCGCCGGGCGCTGTTCGCCCGGGACGGCGGGCGCTGCATGTACTGCGGTGGTGTCGCAACCAGCGTCGACCACGTCATCCCCCGCAGCCGCGGCGGCCAGCACACCTGGGAGAACGTCGTCGCCGCCTGCCGCCGCTGCAATCACGTCAAGGCCGACCGCCATGTCGCCGAGATCGGCTGGCGGCTGCGCCACCAGCCCGCCCCGCCGTCCGGACTGGCCTGGCGGATCATCGGCACGGGGCATAGGGACCCGCGCTGGCTGCCCTACTTGCAGCCGTACGGCGCGGACGACGCGTTGGCCCGGATCGATGCCGTATCGGCATAGTTCCGGGCTTTTGCGTAGGTGGCCTCCCGGGGCCGCGGGGCGTGCTCCCACGGCCCGCGGCCGCACGCCGGTGCGGTGAGGGGGCGCCGGCCGCCCGGCCGGCGCCCCCCCACGGCTCTTCCGTCACCGCGTACGCCTCCACCCCCCACAGCGAGTAGCCGAAGTCCGTCGCGCGGCGGTCGCCCTGGATGCGGACGTAGCGGGTGTCCGGGGCGTCCGTCCGGACCGCTTCCCGGCCGCCCCTGCCGTCGCGGACGGTGGCGGCGGTGCGCCAGGTCCGGCCGTCCGACGAGACCTGCACGCGGTAGGCGGCGGCGTAGGCGTCCTGCCAGTGGAGGACGACCAGGCCGAGCCGGGTCGGGCGGGGCAGCGTGAACCGCAGCCAGGCGTGGTCGTCGGCGGGCGAGGACCAGCGGGTGGATCCGTCGCCGTCGGTGGCCGCCGAGGCGGGGAAGTCCCCGGTCTCGTCGCCGGAGGAGACGGCCTCGGCGCCGCGCGCCAGGTCGGGCCCGCCGGTGGGCGGGAAGACCCGCACGGCCAGCTCCCGCCGCTGCCCGGCGAAGGCGACGGCGATCCGGTACGTCCCGGAACGGGCGTCCTCGGGGACCTCCACGGTCAGCGGGACGACGGCGGTGCCGCCGCGCGGCACGGCCAGCTCGCCCGGCGCCCGCACGGTGAAGCCCTCGGGCGCGGTGATCTCCAGCCGGTCGCGGACCGGGCCGGGGCGGAGGGCGGAGATCCGCGCCTGCACGGCGGTCCGGCCGCCGGTCCGGGCGTCGGCCTCGGTGCGGGACAGCTCCAGACCGGCCCGCGGGGTGTCGCCGAACCACGGCGTCAGCGCCCGCACGGACGGCGCCCGGCCGCCGGCGTCCCAGGCCACCCGCACCGCGTCGGCGCGCAGCCCGCCGGTGCCGGCCTCCGTCCAGCCGGTCGCCGACAGTGCGGTCAGGCGCTGCCAGCCGGCGCCGGGCACATGGGCCTCCAGGGACGCCGCGCCGGCGTCCGGGCCCGGTTCGGTGAGCGCGGTGACCGCGGTCAGCGGCCGCACCCGGGGGAACGGCACGGTCAGCGAGGCCCGGCCGTCGCCGGGGGAGGGGGCCGGGGCACCGCCGCGGGCGCCGGTCCACGCGTCGGCCTCGGTCATCGCCCGGTCCAGGAACGGCGCCAGCACGCCCTTGCCCACCGTCGCCGGGCTCCGCTTCGCCTCCGCCCGCAGCCGCAGCACCTCGCGCTGCGCCGCCCAGGCCGCGTCGCCGTCGTCCCGGGCCTGCGCCAGCAGGGTGTCCACCGCCCGCTGCCCGGCGGTGCCGTAACGGGCCAACTGCTCGGCCCACGGCCCCACTTCCGCCCGCAGGTCGGAGGGCAGGCCCCGCGGCGCGGCACTCATGGTGCAGAACGCCGCGCGCAGCGCCGCGGCGGCCCGGGCGAAGCCGGGGTCGTCCCCGGGCCGGCCCCGGTCGACGGCGGCCGCGCGGGCCGCCCAGAAGCGGTCGATCAGCGGCTGGAGGTAGCCGGACTCCTCCTGGCCGAGCACGGACGAGGCGGTGTTCCCGGCCAGCGTGCGGAGCGCCGTGCGGGCGGTGGGGTCGCCGCCGGCCAGGTCGTCGAGGGCCGCCTCCCAGGACTGCGCGGGGTGGTAGTCGCGCGGATTCCAGGCGTAGTCGGCGGCGGTGAACAGCGGGATCCGGGACGCCAGCGGCTGCTCCATGGCGTTGGCGAGCACCGCCGCCGAGCCGGTGGCGACGGCCGGTTCGCGGCCGGTGGCGGGGCCGAGGAAGATCCGGTCCTGGGCGTAGTCGTTGACCGGGTAGTTGTCCATGGTGACCAGCGGGTGGCCGAACGCCTCGCGGGCGGCGGACAGTTCGCCGCCGGTGATGGTCCGCGGCACCACCCCGACGCCCGTCCAGGCCACCTCGACCCGGTCGTCCAGCGCCGCCGCCAGCGCCGTCCGGTAGGCGGTCGCGCCGTCCTGGTAGAACTCGGTCGGCATCAGGGTCAGCGGGGCGGCGCCCGGGTGCCGTTCGGCGAGGTGCCGGGCCAGCGCGTTGGCGACGCCGGCCTGCGCCTTCGCGGCGGCCTGCGGACCCGACCCGAACGTCTCCTCGTCGGCGGCGCAGTGCCACTCGCTGTAGCTGACGTCCTGGAACTGGAGCTGGAAGGCGCGCATCCCCAGCGCCCACATCGCGTCCACCTTGCGGCGCAGCGCCCGCAGGTCGTCCTGGGAGGACAGGCACATCGTCTGGCCGGGGGCGACCGCCCAGGCCGGTGTGACGTGGTTGGCGCGGGCCCGCTCGGCCAGCGCCCGGAACTCCGCCCGCCGCGCGGCCGGATAGGGGTCGCGCCACCGCGCCTGCCGGTAGGGGTCGTCGCCCGGGGCGTAGAGGTACTGGTTCTGCTTGGTGCGGCCCATGAAGTCCAGCTGGGCCAGGCGCTGCGCCGGGGACCAGGGCTGCCCGTAGAAGCCCTCGGCGGTGCCGCGGACGGCGGTCGCGGGCCAGTCCCGGACGGCCACCGACGCCAGCTGCCGGGTGCCGTCCGGGCCGCCGGCCACCAGCTGGCGCAGGGTCTGCGCGGCGTGGAAGAGGCCGTCCGGGCCGGTGCCGTCCAGGGCGACGGTGTCCCGGCCGGAGACCTGCCCGACCGCGAGGCGGTAGCCGCCGGACGGCAGGTCGCCGCGGGGCGGCACCCGCAGCGCCCGCAGCGCCTCGTCCGCGGGCGCGCCGCCGGCCAGCAGCACCGGCCCGTCCGCGGGCAGCCGGCCGCCGGGCGCGGTCTGCCGGACGGTGCGCACCCCGGCGTCCCGCAGCAGCCCGCGCAGCACGTCCAGGGCGTACGGGTCGGCGTCCGGGGGCGCCACCAGGAGCGCCGCCGGGCCGAGCCGGACCGGCGGGCCGAGCTGCCGCAGCGACTGGGGGCGCGGCCAGACGGCGGGCGGGGGGCCGGCGTCCGCGGGGCGGCCGGGGCCGTCGGGGGTGCCGGCGGCGGGTGCGGCCGGTGCCCCCGAGGCGGCCGGCGCGCCGCCGAGCAGTCCGCCGATCACCGCCGCGGCCAGCGCGGTGGTCCCGGCCACCCGCGCCCGGCCGCCGCTCCTGCGCCCTCCGGCCCTGCCGCCCCATCCGCCCCGGACTCGCACGGTCGCTCCTCGTCCCGTCACTCCTGCTCACCGGCGTCCGCCGGCTCCCCTCGTGCCCCGCCGTCCGGCCGCCGCCCCGGCTGCGCGGGTCCGCGTCCGCCCGGTGGACGGGAGCCGCGGTGCGGGTGGGCCGGCCGGGGCGCGGCGGTGCGGAACCGGGGGGTCGCCGTCCGCCGCCGCCCGTTCACGCGTCGGCTTCGGCGGTGAGCCCACCATTGCGCCGGTGAGGGTGTCAACCGGGCCCGGGCGGCACCGCGGAGCACGGGGCGGCTCGTCCGTTTCGTCCCCCTGATGGCCGGGACATGACAGGACACGGGCCCGCAGGAATTGCGTCCCGGCGCCCCTCGTTCGTCAGTTCTGTGCGCCGCACGGCGCTCCTGGCCGCGAAATCGCCTGGCGGCGCTTTAATGTGACGTGAGACACGTTTGCTGGATGGATACGTCTGCGGCCGTGTCGACTGGGTAGGGCAGACGTGTCCCACTACCGATGAACGGGAGGCCCCTCGTGGCCGCATCCGCTCAACTCCTCCTCGACGCCCTGGCGGCCAAACCGGGCGGTGAGCCCCGGCTGTTCGACGGCATCTCCGGCCCGGACTCCGTGCTGGACGGCTCCGGCTCCTTCTGCTTCACCGAGCCGCCGCTGACCAGCGAGCCGCCGCTCGCCGACAGCGCCCCGCTCACCAGCGAGGTCCCCATCACCGCCGAGCTGCCGCTGACCAGCGAACCCACCGCCGCCGGGTTCGGCACGGAGTCGATGGAGGTCTGAGCAGCCATGGGCCGCGCCCGGCTCGCCCGGCTCCACGGCATCGCCACGTCCTACGAACCCGCGCCCGGCCGCACCGTCCACGTCTCCGCGGACACCGTCGTCGCCGTGCTCGCCGCCCTGGGGGTCGACGCCTCCACCCCCGAGGCCGTCCGCGCCGCCCTGGCCGCCCACGAGGAGACCGCCGGCCGCGCCCTGCTGCCGCCCACCGTCACCGCCCGCGCCGGCCACCCGCCCCGGCTGCCGGACCTCCCCGAGGGCACGGTCCTCGGCGTCCGCACCGAGGACGGCGCGCTCCTCGGCGCGGAAGTACGGGACGGCGCCGCATGCGGCGGTCCCCACGAGCCGGCCCCGCTCGGCGCCCTGCCCCTCGGCGCGCACGAGCTCACCGCCGACGCCCCCGACGGCCGCACCGCCCGCGCCCGCCTGCTGGTCGCCCCCGCCGCCGTGCCCGCCCCGCCCGGCCGCAGCCACGGCTTCCTCGTCCAGCTCTACTCGCTGCTCTCCGGGCAGTCCTGGGGCATGGGCGACCTGGGCGACCTCGCCGACCTCGCCGCCTGGTCCGGACGCGCCCTGGGTACCGGCTTCCTCCAGCTCAACCCGCTGCACGCGGCCGTCCCCGGTCCCCCCACCGACCCCTCGCCCTACCGCCCCTCCTCCCGCCGCTTCCCCGACCCGGTGCACCTGCGGATCGCCGAGATCCCCGAGTACGCCCAGCTCACCGGCGCCGCCCGGGCCCGCGCCGACGACCTCGCCGCGCGCGCCCGGGAGCTGCGCGAGGGCGTCCTGGAGCGCGGCGCGCTGATCGACCGGGACGCCGTGTGGGCCCTCAAGCGCGAGGCGCTGGAACTCCTCTGCCCGGTCCCGCTCAGCCCCGGCCGCCGCGCCGCCTACTGTGACTTCCTGGCCGAACAGGGCCGCGCGCTGGACGACCACGCCACCTGGTGCGCCCTCGCCGAGGTCCACGGCCCCGACTGGCGCACCTGGCCCGCCGGCCTGCGCGACCCCCGCTCCGCGGAGACCGCCCGGGCCCGCCACCGGCTGCTGGACCGCGTCGACTTCCACTGCCGGCTCGCCTGGTACACCGACCAGCAGCTCGCCGCCGCCCAGCGGGCCGCCCGCGAGGCCGGTATGGCCCTCGGCCTGGTCCACGACCTCGCCGTCGGCGTCCACCCCTCCGGCGCCGACACCTGGGCCCAGCAGGACACCTACGCCACCGGGATGTCGGTCGGCGCGCCCCCGGACGCCTTCAACCCGCACGGCCAGGACTGGGGCCTGCCGCCCTGGCGCCCTCACGCCCTGGCCGCGACCGGCTACGCCCCCTACCGCGCGCTGCTGCGGGGCCTGCTCCGGCACGCCGGCGCGCTCCGCGTCGACCACGTCATGGGCCTGTTCCGGCTCTGGTGGGTGCCCGAGGGCCGCCCGCCCACCGAGGGCGCCTACGTCCGCTACGACGGCGAGGCGATGCTCTCGGCGCTCGCCCTGGAGGCGCACCGGGCCGGCGCCGCGGTGATCGGCGAGGACCTCGGCACCGTCGAGCCCGGCGTCCGCGAGGCCCTCGCCGAACGCGGTGTCCTGGGCACCTCCGTGCTGTGGTTCGAACGAGACTATGCGGGCGCTGCGGCCGCCGCGGAGGCCGCGGACGACGGCGGCACCGGCGCCGAACCGCGCATCCTCGCCCCCGGTGAGTGGCGGGCCGGCTGCCTGGCCACCGTCACCACCCACGACCTGCCGCCCACCGCCGCCCGGCTCACCGGCGAGGACGTCGCCCTGCGCGCCCGGCTCGGCCTGCTGGCCGGCTCCCCGGAACGGGAGCGCCGCCGGGCCGCCGGCGAACTGCGCGTGTGGCGGGCGGAGTTGGTCCGGCAGGGCCTGCTCGCGGCGGGGGCCGGCGACGAGGAGGCGGTGGTCCGGGCCGTGCACCGCTTCCTGCTGCGCACCCCGGCCCGGATGATCGGGGTCTGGCTCCCGGACGCGGTGGGCGACCGCCGCCCGCAGAACGTCCCCGGCACCTGGCAGGAGTACCCGAACTGGCGGCTGCCGATCGCCGGCCCCGACGGCCGCCCCACCACCCTCGAAGAGCTCGCCGCCTCGCCCCGGCTGCACGCCCTGATGCGCGAGTTCTCCCCGGAGGTCCCCGAGGGCGCCGGGGAGCCGGTGGCGGCCCGGCCCTGACCGCGGCGCACCGCGCGGACGGGTCCGGTGCCGGGTCCGCCGCGGGGCCCGCGGCCTGCCGCGATGCCGGTAGCCCCACCCCGGGCGCGCGGGGCCCGGCACCGTCCGCTACGTTGAACGGGTGAGCAACAAGGTCAAGAACACCGCCCTGCGCGCCGGAACGATCACCGCCGGCACCGCGCTGATGCTGCTGATGTCGTCCCCCGCGTTCGCGCTCACCCGCGACGACGGTGACGACCCGGGTCCGGGCCTGAACGTGGCGCAGACGCTCGGCCTCTACGTCGCGACGCCTATCGTGCTCTTCCTGATCATCGCCGGGCTGGTCGTGCTGACCGACAAGTCCCGCAAGCAGGCCAAGTCCGAGGGCTGACGCAGCTCCAGGGCTGACGTGCAGTCCCGCGCGGGTCCGCCCCCGCGCCACCGGACGCCTCCGACAGGGGCGCCCGCCGGTTCCTTCCCGGACCGGTGGGCGCCCCTTTTCGCGTTTCCGCACGTTCCGGGCGGGGCGGGCCGATCCGGGGACGGTGTTTAACCGGGCCGTACCTACGATGCCGTAACCTACGGGGCCGTAAGTGCAACCTACGGATCCGTAGGTCCCTCGTCCCCAGGAGTTCCCCCGTGACCATCGCCCCCGACCGCCTCGACGGAGCGCGCGGCCAGGCCGCCTGGAGCGACACCCGGCTGCTGTACGCCCTTGAGGAGGTCGTCGAGAAGGAGCTGAACCGCCACCTGGTGGCCGCCAAGGAGTGGATGCCGCACGAGTACGTGCCCTGGAGCGACGGGCGGAACTTCGACGGTGTGATGGAGGGCGAGCCCTGGGCGCCGGAGCAGTCCAAGGTCACCGACATCGGCCGCACCGCCCTGGTGGTCAACCTCCTCACCGAGGACAACCTCCCCAGCTACCACCACGAGATCGCCACCCTCTTCGGCCGGGACGGCGCCTGGGGCACCTGGGTGCACCGCTGGACGGCCGAGGAGGGCCGGCACGGCATCGTGATGCGCGACTACCTCCTCACCAGCCGCGCGGTGGACCCGGTCGAGCTGGAGCGGTTCCGGATGGCCCACATGTCCGCCGGCTTCGAGTCCGACAACGCCCACAGCATGCTGCACTCGGTCGCGTACGTCGCCTTCCAGGAGCTGGCCACCCGGATCTCGCACCGCAACACCGGCCGGCACTCCGGCGACCCGGTGTGCGACCGGATGCTGGCCCGGATAGCCACCGACGAGAACCTCCACATGGTCTTCTACCGCAACCTCCTGGGCGCCGCCTTCGAGCTGGCCCCGGACCGCACGATGTGCGCGGTGCGGGACGTGGTCACCGGCTTCCGGATGCCGGGTCACGGCATGCCCGGCTTCGAGCGGGCCGCGGCCCGGATGGCGCTGGGCGGGATCTACAACCTCCGCATCCACCACGACGAGGTGCTCCAGCCGGTGCTGCGCTTCCTGAAGGTGCTGGAGCGCGGCGGGCTGGGCCCCGAGGGGCTCGCCGCACAGGAGGAGCTGGGGGTGTACCTGGACGGCCTGGACGGGCAGGCGCGCCGCTTCGACGAGCGGCAGGCCGCGATCCTGGCCCGGCGGGCGGCCCGCCGCTGACGGGCCCGCGGCGATTCCTTTCAGTTTCCCTGAAAGGAATCGTCCGAAGTATTCGATGGACCTGATGGGTGGCTGACTGCCACGGTGGATCCGTATCCACCATCGAGGGAGAGGAAACCGTGGCAGTCCTGGAGCGGGCCCGTGTCCACCGCATACCGTCCACCCAGGCCGTCGGCCTGGGGCTGGCCCTGACGGCGACCGTCGTCTGGTCCGGCAACTTCGTCATCGCCCGCGCCCTGCACGCGACCGTGCCGCCGGTCCAGACCGCCTTCTGGCGCTGGATCATCGCGCTGCTGGCGGTCGCCCCGTTCGCCCTGGGGCCGGTCCGCCGGGAGTGGCCGGTGATCCGCCGGCACCTCGGATTCCTCACGCTGGCCGCCCTGTTGGGCGTCACCCTCTTCAACACCCTGATCTACACGGCCGGCCGGTCCACCTCGGCCACCAACATGGCGATGATCGCGGCCGCTTCGCCCATGATGATCGCGCTGTTCGACCTCGCGGGCGGCCGGCGCGGCGGACGCGAACCGCTCGGTGCCCGTCGCACCGCGGGCATGGTCCTGGCGCTGCTGGGCGTGGTCACCCTGGTCGGCAAGGGCTCGCCCACCGCCGTACTGCACCTGGACTTCGCCACCGGCGACCTGTGGATGGTGGCCGCCACCGCCACCTTCGCCGGCTACAGCGCGCTGCTGCGCCGCCGCCCCGAGGGCATCGGCGGCCTGGCGTTCCTGTTCATGACCTTCGCCCTGGGAGCGGCGATGCTGCTGCCCGCCTACGGGGTCAGCCTGGCCGTCGAGGGCGGCTTCCCGCTCACCGCCGGGACGGCCGGCCCGCTGCTCTACATCGGCGTGTGCTCCTCCGCGATCGCCTTCTTCACCTGGAACAAGGCCATCGCGCTGGTCGGCGCGGCCCGCGCCGGGGCGGTCTACTACCTCCAGCCGGTGTGCGTGGCGCTGCTCTCGCTGGCCCTGCTGGGCGAGGGCGTCGGCGCGGTCCAGGTGCTGTGCATGGCGCTGATCGTCGCCGGGGTCGCCCTGGGGGCGGCGGGCCGCCCGCGGTGACCGGACCGGCCGCACCGGGTGCGTACGCTGCCCGCATGGCCGACTGGGACATCAAGAAGCTGCGGATCCTGCGCACCCTCCAGGAACTGGGCACGGTCACCGCGACCGCCGAGGCGCTGCACATGACGCCCTCGGCGGTCTCGCAGCAGCTGACCGGGCTCGCCAGGTCCCTGGGGGTCACGCTGCTGGAGGCGCACGGCCGGCGGGTCCGGCTGACCGGCGCCGCCCAGCTGGTGCTGCGGCACGCCGAGGCGGTCTTCGCGCAGCTGGAACGGGCCGACGCCGACCTGCTGGGCTACCTCCAGGGCGAGGCCGGCCAGGTGCGGGTCGGGGCCTTCTCCACCGCCATCCCGGCGCTCGTGGTGCCCGCCGTGCAGGAGCTGCGCCGCACCCACCCGGGCCTGGCGGTGGCCGTCCGGGAGGCCGAGGCGGAGGCCGCGTACGAGCTGCTGGCCGAGGGCAGCGTCGATCTGGCGCTGTCGCTGGCCGCGCACGCGCCGACCGCGCGCGACCCCAAGTTCAGCCGGGTCTCGCTGCTCGCCGACCCGCTGGACGTGGCGCTGCCGGCCGGCCACCCGCTGGCCGCCGAGCCGGGGCTGCGGCTGGCCGACCTGGCCGGCGAGCCGTGGATCTTCGGCAGCAGCGGTCCCTGGTCGCAGATCACCACCACCGCCTGCGAGAACGCCGGCTTCGTCCCGGAGCAGGCGCACGCGGCCGCCGACTGGAGCGCGATCTGGGCGATGGTGGCGGCCGGGATGGGGGTGGCGCTGGTGCCCCGGATGGCGACCGCGGGCGGCCTGCGGGCGCCCGGCCACGGCAGCGGGGTCGCGCTGCGGGTGCTCCACGCCGACCAGCCGCGCCGCCACGTGATCGCCGCCGCCCGGCGCGGCTCCGAAGGGGCGCCGGGCCTGGCCCGGGTGCTGGCCGCGCTGCGCCAGGCCGCCGCGGCCCAGGCGGCCGGCGGCCGGACCGGCGGCGACGGCGGACCGGCAACCTTTCAGTCCGGCTGAAGATATTCTCCACAAACTTTCGATGGACCTGTGTGGTCCCCCGCTGCGACCGTGGAGCGGTCACCGGCACCGCCCGCCCAGCGCAGAAGGGAACCGCATGTCCGCCACCCCGGCCGCCGATTCCACCGATCCGCACGCCAACGACGCCAACCCCTACGGAGGCGGCGACCCCTACGCCGACTACCGCGGCGGGGACTTCGCCTTCACCTCGCTCGTGGACCTCGCCGACCGCCGCTTCGGCGCCGGCGTGATCGCCGCCAACGACGAGTTCTTCGCCGAGCGGGAGAATCTGCTGAAGCCGGAGCCGGCGGTCTTCGACCCCGAGCACTTCGGCCACAAGGGCAAGATCATGGACGGCTGGGAGACCCGGCGCCGGCGCGGTGCCGACGGCGACCACCCCTTCCCGACCGAGGACGAGCACGACTGGGCGCTGATCCGCCTCGCCGCCCCCGGCGTGATCCGCGGCGTCATCGTCGACACCGCCCACTTCCGCGGCAACTACCCCCAGCAGGTCACCGTCGAGGCCACCGCGCTGCCCGGCAGCCCCAGCCCCGAGGACCTGCTCGCCGACGACGTGAAGTGGGAGGAGATCGTCCCGCGCACCCCCGTCCGCGGCCACGCCGCCAACGGCTTCGAGGTCACCGCCGAGCGCCGCTTCACCCACCTCCGCCTCAAGCAGCACCCCGACGGCGGCATAGCCCGCCTCCGGGTCTACGGCGAGGTGGTACCGGACCCGGAGTGGCTGGACGTGCTGGGCACCCTCGACCTGGCCTCGGTCATGCACGGCGGCACCGTCGAGGACGCCTCCGACCGCTTCTACTCCTCGCCCACCCAGATCATCCAGCCCGACCTGTCCCGCAAGATGGACGACGGCTGGGAGAACCGCCGCCGCCGGGTCCGCGGCACCAACGACTGGGTGCGGTTCAAGCTCGCCGCGCAGGGCGAGATCCGTGCGGTGGAGATCGACACCGCCTACCTCAAGGGCAACTCGGCCGGCTGGGCCCGGCTGTCGGGCTGCGACGGCACCCCGGACGACGAGGGCTCGTGGTTCGAGATCCTGCCCAAGACCCGGCTCCAGCCCGACACCCCGCACCGCTTCGTGCTGCCCCGCCGGGTCACCGCCACCCACGTCCGCCTCGACGTCTACCCCGACGGCGGTCTGGCCCGCATGCGGGTCCACGGCGACCTCACCGAGGCCGGCCGGGCCGAACTGGTCCGCCGCTTCGACGAACTGAGCGGCTGAGCACCGCCCGCCGGGCCCCGTAGGAGGGGGACGGGGCCCGGCGGCCATCCCCCCGCACCGCGCGGCGGGGACACCGGCCCGCCCGGCGGACGGCCACGCACCTGACGCCCGTCCGCCGGGCGCTTCCACCCCAGCGGGAACGGGCGTGCCCCGGGACCTCCACAGGTCCCGGGGCACCCCATTGGTCCGGGGCCACGCCCGCTGCCGTACCGCGTCCGGTCAGGCCCCGGCGGCCTCGTCCGCCGCCTGCGCGCGCAGCGCCCGCTCGACGCCCGCCCGGGACTCCGTCACCAGGCGGCGCAGCGCCGGGCTCGGCGCGGCCGAGGCCAGCCAGGCGTCGGTGGCGTCCAGGGTCTCCCGGGAGATCTGGAGGGCCGGGTAGAGGCCGATCACGATCTGCTGCGCCATCTCGTGGCTGCGGGACTCCCAGACGTCCTTGACCACCTCGAAGTACTTCGCCGCGTACGGCGCCAGCAGCTCCCGCTGGTCGGGCTGGACGAAGCCGGCGATGACCGCCTCCTGCACCGCGTTGGGCAGGGTGTCGGACTCCACGACCGAGGCCCAGGCCGCGGCCTTGGCCTCCGGGGTGGGCCGCGCGGCGCGGGCGGTCGCCGCGTGCCGCTCGCCCGCCGAGGTCCGGTCCCGCTCCAGCTCCGCGGCGATCTCCGCCTCACCGGCCCGGCCGGTGGCCGCCAGCCGCTCCAGCAGCGACCAGCGCAGCTCGGTGTCCACCACCAGGCCCGGGATCTCCGCGGTGCCGTCCAGCAGCCCCTGGAGCAGGTCCAGGTGCGCGTCGGTGCGGGCCGCGGCGGCCAGCGCGCGGGCCCAGGCCAGCTGGTGGTCGCTGCCCGGCGCGGCCGCCCGCAGGTGGTCCAGCGCCGCGTCGGTCCAGGTGGCCAGGGCCGCCGCGCGCCGCCCGGGCGCCGCGTAGAGGTCCAGGGCCAGCTTCACCTGGCGGTGCAGGGACTGCACCACGCCGATGTCGCTCTCCTTGCCGATGCCGGAGAGCACCAGCGAGAGGTAGTCCCGGGTGGGGAGTTCGGCGTCCCGGGTCATGTCCCAGGAGGACGCCCACGACAGGGCGCGCGGCAGCGACTCGGCGAAGTCGCCGAGGTGCTCGGTGACGACCTTCAGCGACTGCTCGTCCAGCCGCACCTTGGCGTAGGACAGGTCGCCGTCGTTGAGCAGGATGACGTCCGGGCGGCGGAAGCCGGCCGGGAAGGGCACCTCGGTGCGCTCGCCGTCCACGTCCAGCTCGACGCCGCCGGTGCGGACGAGCTTGCCGTCCACCAGGTCGTAGTAGCCGATGCCGATCCGGTGCGGGCGCAGCACCGGCTCGCCGGTCGCGCCGGTCGGCAGCGCCGGGGCCCCCTGGAGGACCGCGAAGGACGTGACGGTGCCGTCGCCGGCGACCGTGATCTCCGGCCGCAGGATGTTGATCCCGGCGGTCTCCAGCCACTTCTTCGACCAGGTCGCCAGGTCCCGGCCGCTGGTCTTCTCCAGCGCCCCGAGCAGGTCGGCCAGGCGGGTGTTGCCGAACGCGTGCGCCTTGAAGTACGCCTGCACGCCCTGGAAGAACTCGTCCATCCCGACGTAGGCGACCAGCTGCTTGAGGACGCTGGCGCCCTTGGCGTAGGTGATCCCGTCGAAGTTGACCAGGACGTCGTCCAGGTCGCGGATCTCGGCCATGATCGGGTGGGTGGAGGGCAGCTGGTCCTGCCGGTAGGCCCAGGTCTTCATGGAGTTTGCGAACGTGGTCCACGAGTGCGGCCACTTGCTGCCCGGCGCGTACGCCTGGCAGGCGATGGAGGTGTAGGTGGCGAACGACTCGTTCAGCCACAGGTCGTTCCACCACTCCATGGTGACCAGGTCGCCGAACCACATGTGGGCCAGCTCGTGCAGGATCGTCTCGGCACGCACCTCGTACGCCGCGTCGGTCACCTTCGACCGGAAGACGTACTGGTCGCGGATGGTGACCGCGCCGGCGTTCTCCATCGCGCCGGCGTTGAACTCCGGCACGAAGAGCTGGTCGTACTTGGCGAACGGGTAGGGGTAGTCGAACTTCTCCTGGAACCAGTCGAAGCCCTGCCGGGTCACCGCGAAGATCTCGTCGGCGTCCAGGTGCTCGGCCAGCGACGGCCGGCAGTAGATCCCCAGCGGCACCGACCGGCCGTCGGCGCCCTCCCACGTGCTGTGCACGCTGTGGTACGGGCCGGCGATCAGGGCGGTGATGTAGGTGGAGATCCGCGGTGTCGGCGCGAACCGCCAGACGTTGTCCGCCGGTTCGGGCGTCGGCGAGTTCGAGATCACCGTCCAGCCCTCGGGGGCCGTCACCGTGAAGGCGAAGGTGGCCTTGAGGTCCGGCTGCTCGAAGCTGGCGAACACCCGCCGGGCGTCCGGCACCTCGAACTGCGTGTAGAGGTACGCCTGCTGGTCCACCGGGTCGACGAACCGGTGCAGCCCCTCACCGCTGTTGGTGTACGCGCAGTCCGCCACCACCCGCAGCTCGTTGCGGCCGGCGCGCAGCCCCGGCAGCGCGATCCGCGAGTCCTGGAAGACCGCCGCCGCGTCCAGCGCGGTGCCGTTGAGCACCACCTCGTGCACGGCCGGCGCCACCAGGTCGATGAACGAGGAGGCGCCGTCCCCGCCCTCCTCGCCGGCGACGTCGAACCGCACCGTCGTCACCGACCGGAACGTGCCCCCCTCCTGCGCCCCGCTCAGGTCCAGCTCGATCTCGTACGCGTCCACAGTCAGCAGCCGCGCCCGCTCCCGCGCCTCTTCCCGGGTCAGATTCGTACCAGGCACGCGTCCCTCTCCTTACCGATCGTCATCGCATCGTCCGGCCATCCTTCCACGGCACCGCCCCGGCCAGGACGACGTCCGCTTCCCGCCAGCGGGGCGGCCCCGGAACGCGGAGGCTGGCCGCATGACGACCTACACACCGCTGGCCATCCCGGCCGCCGTCCTCGCCGAACTGCGCCGCACCGACGACTCCGGGCGGCCCCTGGAACCGTTCACCGCCCGGGAGCACGGGGCGCCGGTGGACTGCGTGGGCAGTCCGCTGCGCTGCTGCCTGCGGGCCGCCGGGGCGGGGGAGGAGGTGGCCCTGGTGTCGTACGCGCCGCTGCGCCGCTGGGCGGCCGCCACCGGCGCCGCGCCGGGGGCCTACGACGAGGCGGGGCCGGTGTTCGTGCACGCCCGGGAGTGCCCGGGTCCCGACCCGTCGGCCACCGGCTACCCCTTCGCCCGGCCCGGCGCGCTGCGGACCCTGCGCCGCTACGACCGCCGGGGCCGGATCGCCGGCGGCCGCCTCTTCGAGATCCCGCAGGACTCCGCGGCCGGCTTCGACGCGGCCCTCACCGAGGCGTTCGCCGACCCGGAGGTGGCCCTCGTCCACGTCCGCGCCGTGGAGTACGGCTGCTTCCAGTTCGAGGTGCGGCGGCCCTGAGCGGCCCGGCCGACCACGAGCCGGCGCGCGGCAGCGGGGCCCACAGGGCGCGCCCGGCCGTCATCGTCTCCCACGACGGCGCCAACGAGGTGCGCTCGCTCGCCCCGGAACGCCTGCTCCGCTTCCTCGGCTCCGTCCCCCGGCAGCGCATGAAAGAAGTCGACGCCGCCCTGCGGCGGCACCTGGCGCTTCCGAGCGCCCCGCACCCGGCCGGGGCCCGCACGGTGTGTTCCGTGCGGGCCCCGGCCGGTGTGCGCAGAAGATCAGCCGCGGAGTTCGGCGGCGACCAGCTCGGCGATCTGGACGGCGTTGAGCGCGGCGCCCTTGCGGAGGTTGTCGTTGGAGACGAACAGCGCCAGGCCGTTCTCGGCGGTCTCGTCGCGGCGGATCCGGCCCACGAAGGACGCGTCCTGGCCGGCGGCCTGGAGCGGGGTGGGGACGTCGGAGAGCGCCACGCCGGGCGCGGCGGCCAGCAGCTCCTGGGCGCGCTCGGGGGCGAGCGGGCGGGCGAAGCGCGCGTTGATCTGGAGGGAGTGGCCGGTGAAGACCGGGACGCGGACGCAGGTGCCGGACACCTTCAGCTCCGGGATGCCCAGGATCTTCCGGCTCTCGTGGCGGAGCTTCTGCTCCTCGTCGGTCTCGTTCAGCCCGTCGTCGACGATCGAGCCGGCCAGCGGCAGGACGTTGAAGGCGATCGGGCGGACGTAGGTGTCGGGGGCCGGGAACTCCACGGCCGCGCCGTCGTGGGTCAGCTTGGTGGCGTCCTGCTCGATGGCCTTGCGGGCCTGCCCGTCCAGCTCGGCGACGCCGGACAGGCCGCTGCCGGAGACCGCCTGGTAGGTGGCGACGACGAGGGAGACCAGTCCGGCCTCCTCGTGCAGCGGGCGCAGCACCGGCATGGCGGCCATGGTGGTGCAGTTCGGGTTGGCGATGATGCCCTTGGGCCGGTCGGTGACCGCCTGCGGGTTGACCTCGGAGACCACCAGCGGGACCTGCGGGTCGCGGCGCCAGGCCGAGGAGTTGTCGATCACGACCGGGCCGGCGTCGGCGACCTTCTCCGCCAGCGCCTTCGAGGTCGCGCCGCCGGCCGAGAAGAGCACGATGTCCAGGCCGGAGTAGTCGGCGGTGGCCGCGTCCTCGACGGTGATCTCGGTGTCCTGCCAGGGCAGCGTCCGTCCCGCGGACCGGGCCGAGGCGAACAGCCGCAGCTGCTCGACGGGGAAGTTGCGCTCGGCGAGAATCCGCCGCATCACACCGCCGACCTGACCGGTGGCTCCGACGATTCCGATCCTCATGGGACTCCTTCTTTCCGCCCCGGCCCGCCGGCCGGGCTCCGGGTGTCTGATGGGAACACCTGCTCAGTGGCGCTCCCATCATGTGTGTGAGACCCGTCGCCTTGTCCAATCCGTTCCAGTGGGTGGAGATCGCGACGGGCGGACGGCAACGGAGCGTGCGCGGGCGTGACGGTCCGTGCGGGGGCGCGCGCCGGGCGGCCCGGTCAGCGCGGGAGGACCGCCACGTACGCCGCCGGCTCCCGGCCGGCGGCCGCCATCAGCGCCGTGCGGATCACCGTCGCCTGCTGCTCGGGGGCCTCCCGCAGGGTGCGCGGCCGGCAGCGCACGACGGTGATGCCGAGCCGCTCCAGGGCGTCCCGGTGCTCGTCTTCGGCGGGCTCCGCGGGCTCCCCGGCGGCCGGGCGGGCCGGGCGGGTGTCGATCTCCACGGCCACCGCGTACTCCGGCCAGTACGCGTCCACCCCGCCCAGGTACGGGCCGCCCGGCAGCCGCAGGTCCACGTTCCACACCGGGTCCGGCAGCCCGTGGGCGCGCACCGCGTCGTAGAGCCGCTGCTCGGCCAGCGCGCGGCCCTCGGCCAGCAGGGCGTCCACCGCGTCCACCACGTGCGGCCGGGCCAGCAGCCGGGCCCGGGTCAGCTCCCGCACCACCGCGGCGGCCTCGCAGTGCCCGCCGCGCACCGCCTCGGTCAGCAGCCGGCGCACCACCGCCCCGTCCGCGAGCCCGGCCACCGCGTCCGCCAGCGCCCGCGGCACCGGCGCGGTGGGCACCCCGGTGACCTGCTGCGGGGCCGGCAGGTCCGCGCCCCGGACGATCCGCGCGAAACCGGCCGAGCGCAGCCGCCGGGACCGCGCCACCAGCACCTCGATGCGCTCCAGGGACAGCAGCGGGGGAGCGGCCGCGAAACCGTGCAGGGCCAGTGCCGCCAGTCCGGTGATCATCGGATCCCGGACGGCCTCCGGGGCGCGCGGCTGGACCGGCACCGACGGGCCGCGGTGGCGGGCGTACCGCAGCGCGGCGTGCAGCCGCTCCTGGCTGGTGGGCGGCCCCTGGTGCAGCAGGTGGACGCCGGGCAGCAGCTGCTGCCAGGGCCCGCCGGGGCGGCAGCGGTCGGCGACCTCGGCCGGCGGCACCCCGTGCGCCCGGAGCTCCTGCGTCGTGAGGACCGGGCAGCTGCCGTCGGCGAGGTGGTGCAGCGGGAGGGGGGAGAGCGGGGTGTCGTGGTTCATGCCGGGTCGATTCCCGGCCCCGCTCCGCCCCCTAACCGCTGTTACCCGCCTGTGGCACAAGCGGGACAATCCTGCCCTCAAGGACGGGCGTTCGACGGCCGAGGGGGGCAGGTCGGGGGAGGGGTTACGGCCGGGGCCCGGCCGCCGCGTCACAAGCCTGTGCGCGCAGCGCCCGCGCCAGGTCGTCCCGCTCCTCCAGCACCAGCCGGCGCAGCGCGGGCGCCGCCTGCCCGTGCCCGGCCAGCCAGTCGTCCGCGGCGTCCAGCGCGGCCCGGTCCACCTGCCAGGACGGGAACAGCCCGCGCACCACCGACATCCCGATCTCGATGGACCGCTCCCGCCAGATCCGCTCGATCACCGCGAAGTAGCGCGGCGCGTACGGGGCCAGCAGCTCCCGCTGGGCCGGCCGGGCGAAACCGGAGAGCGTCGCCTCCACCAGGGCGTTGGAGAGCGCGTCGGACTCCACCACGTCCGCCCAGGCGGCCGCCTTGACCTCGGCCGAGGGGCGGGCGGCCAGGCAGCGGACCTGGTGGCGCTTGCCGGACGCGGTGTTGTCCCGGGCCAGTTCGGCGGCGAGCCGCTCCTCGCCGGCCGCCCCGTGGGCCGCCAGCGGCAGCAGGAACGCCCAGCGGAGCTCCTGGTCGACCACCAGCCCGTCGATCTTCGCGGTGCCGTCCAGCAGCCCCTGGAGCAGCTGGAGGTCGGCCGGGGTGGTGGCCACCGCGGCGAAGTGGCGGGCCCAGCTGAGCTGGTGCCCGCTGCCCGGCTCGGCCACCCGCAGCTCCCGCACCGCGGCCTCCGACAGCTCCCGGGCCGCCCGCTCGTGGTACTCCGGCGCCACGTAGTGCTCCAGCGCGGCCTCCGCCTGCCCCAGCACCGACTGGAGCACGCCGATCACGGTCTCCGCGCCGGCGAACCGCCGCACCAGCTCCAGGAAGTCCCGGGCCGGCATCAGCCCGTCCCGGGTCAGCCCCCACAGCGCCGCCCAGCACAGTGCCCGGGCCAGCGGGTCGCGCAGATCGCCGAGCCGGGCCCGCAGGGTGGCCAGCGACCCCTCGTCGAAGCGGGTCTTGCAGTACGTCAGGTCCTCGTCGTTCACCAGCACCAGCTCCGGCCGCTCGGCGCCGGCCAGCTCCGGCACCGCGGTCCGCGGGCCGGTGACGTCCACCTCGGCGCGGGCGTAGCGCACCAGTGCGGAGTCGGCGTCGAGGCGGCGGTAGAGGCCCACCGCGACCCGGTGCGGCCGCAGTTCCGGGTGGTCGGGCGACGCCTCCTGGAGGATGCTCAGCTCGGTGATCCGGCCCTGCGCGTCGTAGGTCACCTGCGGCGTCAGGGAGTTGACGCCGGCCGTCTCCAGCCAGGACCGCGACCAGGCCGCCAGGTCCCGGCCCGAGGTCTCCTCCAGGACCGCCAGCAGGTCGGCCAGCCGGGTGTTGCCGTAGGCGTGCCGCTTGAAGTAGCGCCGGGCGCCCTCCAGGAAGGCGTCCTGGCCGACGTAGGCCACCAGCTGCTTGAGGACGCTGGCGCCCTTGGCGTAGGTGATGCCGTCGAAGTTGAGCTTGGCGTCCTCCAGGTCGCGGATGTCCGCGGTGACCGGGTGGGTGGAGGGCAGCTGGTCGGCCCGGTACGCCCAGGACTTGCGGCGGTTGGCGAAGGTGATCCAGCCGTCGGTGAAGCGGGTCGCGCCCACCTGCGCGAAGCTGCCCATGAAGTCCGCGTAGGACTCCTTCAGCCACAGGTCGTCCCACCAGTGCATGGTGACCAGGTCGCCGAACCACATGTGCGCCATCTCGTGCAGGATGACGTTGGCCCGCCGCTCGTACGACGCCTCGGTGACCTTGCCGCGGAAGACGAACTCCTCGCGGAAGGTGACGCAGCCCGGGTTCTCCATCGCGCCGAGGTTGTACTCCGGCACGAACGCCTGGTCGTACTTGCCGAACGGGTACGGGAAGTCGAAGTGGTCGTGGAAGAAGTCCAGGCCCTGCTTGGTGACGGTGAAGATGTCGTCCGCGTCGAAGTGCCGGGCCAGGCCCTTGCGGCACAGCGCGCCGAGCGGGACGGTCAGCTCGGTGCCGTCCTCGAAGGTGCGGCGGTAGGTGTCGGTGACGTAGTGGTACGGCCCGGCGACCACGGCGGTGATGTACGTGGAGATCGGCTCGGTGGTCGCGAAGCGGCGGGTGCCGGCCTCGGCGGGGCCCTCCTGGACGCCGTTGCTGAGCACCAGCCAGCCCTCGGGCGCGGTGACCTCGAAGGTGAACGGCGCCTTGAGGTCGGGCTGTTCGAAGTTCGCGAAGACCCGGCGGGAGTCGGCGGGCTCGTACTGGGTGTAGAGGTAGACCTCGCCGTCCTCGGGGTCGACGAAGCGGTGCAGGCCCTCCCCGGTCCGGCTGTAGGCGCACCGCGCGTCCACGACCAGGGTGTTCTCGGCGGCCAGGTCGTCCAGGGCGATCCGGGTGCCGTCGAAGACCGCGGCCGCATCCAGCGTGCGGCCGTTGAGGGTGACCGAGGTGACCGAGGGCGCCAGGAGGTCCGCGAAGCTGGCCGCGCCCGGCTCGGCGCAGCGGAAGCGGATCGTCGTGCGGGACCGGAAGGTCTCCGCCTCGGGGCCCCGGGCGACCGCTGAGCGGACGTCGAGCGCCACGTCGTAGCCGTCGACCGTCAGCAGCCGGCCCCGCTCACGTGCCTCTTCCCGGGACAGATTCTCGCCTGGCACGGTGTGCCTCCCTCACCCTCGTCTCGGATATCGAACACGGGGAATCATGGCACGCGCCCCGCGGGTTGAAGCCTGCACGGAACCACCGCAGCCGACGCACTCACGAGGAGATCCCGTGTCCGAGACCGCGAAGATCCCGGCCGACTTCTGGTTCGACCCGCTGTGCCCCTGGGCGTGGCTGACCTCCCGCTGGATGCTGGAGGTGGAGAAGGTCCGCCCGGTGCAGGTGCGCTGGCACGTGATGAGCCTGGCGGTGCTGAACGAGAACAGGCTCGACGAACTCCCCGAGGAGTACGCCGCCAACATGCGCCCCGGCGGCAAGGCGTGGGGCCCGGTCCGCGTGGTGATCGCCGCCCGGGAGCAGTACGGCGACGAGGTCGTCGGCAGGCTCTACACCGCGCTCGGCACCCGCTTCCACCACCGCGGCGAGGGCATCACCCGCGAGTCCATCGCCGGCGCCCTGGCCGACGCCGGTCTGCCCGCCGAGCTGATCGAGTACGCCGACAAGGACACCTACGACGCCGAGCTGCGCGCCTCCCACAAGGCGGGCATCGACCTGGTCGGCCAGGAGGTCGGCACGCCGGTGATCGCGGTGCCCGGACCGGATTACGGCAGTGCGAGCGAAGCGAGCTCTTCCGGGGGCGGGGGTGGGGCGACGGGCGGGAAGATCGCCTTCTTCGGGCCGGTCGTCACGCCCGCTCCCAAGGGCGAGCAGGCCGCCCGGCTGTGGGACGGCACCCTGGCCGTCGCCTCCATCCCCGGCTTCTACGAGATCAAGCGGACGCGGACCCAGCCTCCGCTCTTCGACTGACACCCGCCGGAGTACGGACGGAGCCCCCGCGAGTCACGTCCTCGCGGGGGCTCCGCTTCTTTCCGCCTGCCCGGTGAAAGGTGAGAAGACGATCACGAGGCAGGACGTCCCGGGGGCTACCGCCTCACGGCGCCAGCAGCAGGTTGTGGGCCCGCTCCTTCGCGGCCGCGTACCGCTTGGCCACGTCCTGCCAGTTGACGACCCGCCACATCGCCTCGATGAAGTCCACCTTCTGGTTCTTGTACTGGAGGTAGAAGGCGTGCTCCCACGCGTCGAAGACCAGGATCGGCACCGAGCCCTGGCCGACGTTGCCCTGGTGGTCGTAGACCTGCTCGACGATGAGGCGGCCGGTCACCGGCTCGTAGGCCAGGACGCCCCAGCCGGAGCCCTGCGTGGTGGCGGCGGCCTTGGACAGCTGTGCCTTGAACTTGGCGAACGAGCCGAAGTTCTCGGCGAGGGCGTCGGCCAGCTCGCCCACCCCGTCCTTCTCCAGCGGCTCGCCGCCGCCGTCGCCGGTCATGTTGTGCCAGTAGATGCTGTGCAGGATGTGGCCGGAGAGGTGGAACGCGAGGTTCTTCTCCAGGCCGTTGATGCTGCCCCACTGGTCCTTGTCGCGCGCCTCGGCGAGCTGCTCCAGGGTGTCGTTGGCGCCCTTCACATAGGCCGCGTGGTGCTTGTCGTGGTGCAGCTCGATGATCTCGGGGCTGATGACCGGCGCCAGCGCCGAGTAGTCGTAGGGGAGTTCCGGAAGTGTGTAGGTCGCCATACCGACCCCGCCTCCAAGCTGCGTAGTCGCCGTAGTTGCAATCGATGTGCAAGAGCACGCTATCAGCAGGAGTGATCACGGGGGCGGTGCGGCGGCGGTCCTGGTCCCAAAGACCGAAGGCGGGGCGGGACCTCGGAAGGAGGTCCCGCCCCGCCTTCGGGGTACGGGGGCTGCCGCGCGCCTACCGCCGGCCCAGCGCCCGCTGCCGGACGAGCCCGATGACCGTCAGCACCAGGCCGAAGCCGCCGGTGAAGAGCAGCTGGATCCGCTGGCTGTCGTCGCGCAGCATCAGCACCAGCACCGCGACGATCCCGGCCAGCGCCACCCAGGTCAGGAACGGGAAGGCCCACATCTTGACCACGAGCCGCTCCGGCGCCTCGCGCTCCAGCTGCCGCCGGGTGCGCAGCTGGGCGGCGGCGATGAAGCCCCAGACCACCAGGACGGCGGCGCCGACCATGTTCAGCAGCCACTGGAAGACCGTGGTCGGCCACCAGAAGCTGAACAGCACCGCGAGGAAGCCGAAGGCGGCGCACAGCAGCACCGCGCGGCGCGGCACCCCGCCGCTCACCTTGCCCAGGAACGCCGGGCCCTGGCCGCGGGTGATCAGCGAGTAGGCCATCCGGGAGGAGCCGTAGATGTTGGCGTTCACCGCGGAGAGCAGGGCGATCAGGATGACCACGTTCATGATCTGGCCGGCCGCCGGGATCTTGAGGTAGTCCAGCACCGCCACGTACGGGCCGCTCTTGGCGATGGAGGGCGCGCTCCAGGGGATGACGGTGACGATGATCGCCATCGAGCCGACGTAGAACAGGGCGATCCGCCACATCGCGGTGCGCACCGCGCGGGCCACGCCGCGGACCGGGTCCTGGGACTCGGCGGCCGCGATGGTCACCGTCTCCAGGCCGCCGTACGCGAACACCGACGCCAGCAGGCCGACCATCAGTCCGTCGACGCCCTTGGGCAGAAAGCCGCCGTCGCCGGTCAGGTGCGCGGTGCCGGGCGCCGAGGTGCCGGGCAGCAGGCCGAGGATGGCCAGCACGCCCAGGATCAGGAAGATCGCGATCGCGGCGACCTTCAGGGCGGCGAACCAGAACTCGAACTCACCGAAGTTGCCGACCGCGGTCAGGTTGGTCGCGGTGAACACGATCATGATGAGCAGGACCCACATCCACGGCTCGGTGGCGGGGAACCACTGGTGCAGCACGTCCGCGGCGCCCAGCGCCTCGGCCGCCACCGCCACGCACAGCAGCGCGGTGAACATCCAGCCCGCGGTGAAGCCGGCCCATGAGCCGATGGACCGCTCGGCGTGCACCGAGAAGGAGCCGGAGGCCGGGTGGGCCGCGGACATCTCCCCGAGCATCCGCATGATCAGCATGACCAGCGCGCCGGAGACGGCGTAGGCCAGCACGATGGAGGGGCCGGCCGCCGCGATGCCCTCGCGCGAGCCGACGAACAGCCCGGCGCCGATCACCCCGCCGAGGGCGATCATCGAGAGGTGGCGCTGCTTCAGGCCGTGCGACAGTGCGCCGCCGTCCTGGCCGGCGCCCGGGGCCGCGGCGGGCCGCGCACCGGCGGACGCGGCGGACGGAGGTGTCCGATTCATGTCGTACCTGTCCCAGTAGGTGAGATGCGGGCGGGGCGATACTGCGTTCTCCCGGGGCCGCGGACGGCTCAACTCCGGGGTCCTCGGCAAAGCTGGCTCAGTCTGAGCGTCCCTGTCCGCTCAGGGCAACAGTCGTGCAGCGATTGTTCGGTATTCAGACGCGATCGTGACCGAGAGTGTCTGATACGTCGTCGAATGCGATGTCCTGTGACGTACGTCTCGGAACCGCCGCAGACGTCCCCGCGCGCCTCAGCGCCGCGCCCGACGCGCCGTCAGTTCCCGTATCCCCGCCACGACCAGCACCGCGGCGGTCGCCCCGGCCGACCACAGCAGCTGCGGGCGGGCGGTGTCATCGGTCAGCATCAGCACGATCACCGCGCCCATCGCCGCCAGCGCCACCCACGTCAGATACGGGAACGCCCACATCCGCAGCGCCAGCCGCTCCGGCGCCTCGCGCTCGATCCGCGGCCGCAGCCGCAGCTGGGAGACGGCGATCAGCCCCCAGACGAACAGCAGCACCGCTCCGACCGCGTTGAGCAAGTACAGGAACACCGAATCCGGCCACTCCAGATTGAGCAGCACCGAGGCGAAGCCGAACGCCACCGACGCCAGCACCGCCCGCACCGGCACCCCGCCCCGGGACACCGTCAGCAGCCCGCGCGGCGCCTCCCCGCGCTCGGCCAGCGAGAACACCATCCGCGAGGAGCCGTAGAGATTGGCGTTCAGCGCCGACAGCAGCGCCACGAACACCACGATGTTCATGATCTGCCCGGCGCCCGGCACCCCGATGTGGTCCAGCACCATCACGTACGGGCTCTTGCCCGGCCGCATCGACGACCACGGCAGCACGGTGACGATGACCAGCATCGAACCCACGTAGAAGAAGAGGATCCGCCACACCGCGCTGCGCACCGCCCGGCCCACCGCGCGCGCCGGATCGTCGGACTCGGCGGCCGCGATGGTGACCACCTCCAGCCCGCCGAACGCGAACACCACCGCCAGCACACCGGAGACCACCCCGCCCCAGCCGTGCGGCAGGAACCCGCCCTGCCCGGTGAGGTTGGCCAGCCCGACCGGCGCGGTGTCCGGCAGCACGCCGAAGACCGCCAGCAGGGCCAGCACCAGGAACAGCACGATCGCGGTCACCTTCAGGGCGGCGAACCAGAACTCGAACTCCCCGAAGTTCTTCACCGCGGCCAGGTTGGCGGCGGTGAAGAACACCATGAAGACCAGCACCCAGCCCCACTGCGGCACCGCCGGCACCCAGCCGTGCGCGATCTGCGCCGCCCCGGTGGCCTCCACCGCCAGCACCACCACCAGCAGGAACCAGTACAGCCAGCCCACGCTGAAGCCGGCCCAGCGCCCCAGCGCCCGCTCCGCGTGCACCGAGAACGCCCCCGACGCCGGCATCGCCGCCGACATCTCCCCGAGCATCCGCATGATCAGCATCGCCAGCGCCCCGGCGATCAGGTACGACAGCACGATCCCCGGCCCGGCCACCGCGATCCCCGCCCCGGAGCCCACGAAGAGCCCCGCGCCGATCACCCCGCCCAGGCCCAGCATCGTCAGATGGCGCTGCTTGAGCCCCGCGGACAGCGGCTCTTTCCCGACCGGGGGCGGTGCGTCGTGCATCGGTTCGTCACTTTCGCAAGGTGCGCAAAGGGCCGGGCCCGCGGAAGGACCCCGCCCGCTTTGGGGGAACTCCACAGGTGGCCGCGGAGCCGTCCCAGTGTCACCGCCCGGTCCGCGCTACCGCAAAACCGGCCCCCGGCCACCGCCCCGGCCGTGACGAGCATCACGTGACCTGCGAAGACGCCCCGCTGCGGGGCGATCTTCGGGCATGCTGACCGTTGTCCGGAAGTCACCGAGCGGGCCGGTACGGCTTTGTCACCGCCACACCATGTGCGCCGCCGTCCGCCTGAACTAACGTCATCTCGTCCCGCCGGACCGGCCCCTGTCGGACCGGTCCCCTCACACCCGCGGAGTCCTTGATGAGTACAGCCGCCCCCGCCCTCCGGCCCGGAGCCGTCCTCGCCGACCTGCTGCCCGCCGCCACCGCCACCCGCGCCCGCGTCCGCGACGCCGCGCTGGTCGCCGGCGGCGCCGTCCTCACCGGGATAGCGGCCCAGATCGCCGTCCCGGTCCCCGGCTCCCCGGTCCCGGTCACCGGCCAGACCTTCGCCGCCCTCCTGGTCGGCGCCTCGCTCGGCGCCCGCCGCGGGCTGCTGTCGCTGGCCCTCTACGCCCTGGCGGGCATCGCCGGCCTGCCGTGGTTCGCGGGCGGTGCCTCCGGTGCCGGCGGCGCCACCTTCGGCTACGTCCTGGGCATGCTGGTCGCCGCCACCGCCGTGGGCGCCCTGGCCCGCCGCGGCGGCGACCGCGGGGTGCTGCGCACCGCCGCCACCATGGCCGCCGGCAACGCCCTGATCTACGCGATCGGCGTGCCCTACCTGGCGTTCGCCACCGGCATGTCCCTGGGCCAGGCGGTCGCGGTGGGCATGGTGCCGTTCCTGATCGGCGACGCCCTGAAGACCGCCCTGGCGATGGGCGCGCTGCCGGCCGCCTGGAAGCTCGCCGGCCGCGACTGACCCGCGGCCGCGGCCGCAACGGCGGCGGGGCCCGCACCCACCAGGGGTGCGGGCCCCGCCGCGTCGTGTGGAACGGGCCGGCGCTACGGCGTGTCCGCCGCCTGCGCCGCCCGGCCCGCCGCCGCCTCCCGGGGCCGCCGCCGCTGGAGCACCAGCCCGGCCGCCAGCACCACCACGGCGGCCACCACCGACAGCACCATCTGCTCCCGGCCGTCCTTGTCGTAGAACATGTAGCCCACCACGAAGACGATCAGCGCGATGGTGGCGTACGTCAGCCACGGGTACAGCCACATCCGCACCGTCAGCCGCTCCGGCATCTCCCGCTCGATGGTCCGGCGCATCCGCAGCTGCGAGAAGCAGATCACCAGCCACACGAAGAGCGCCACCGCGCCCGAGGAGTTCAGCAGGAACTGGAAGATGGTGTCCTTCGAGGTGTAGCTGAAGATCGTCGCGATGAAGCCGAAGGCCACCGACGCCCAGATCGCCACCGCCGGGACGCCGCCCTTGTTGACGGTCGCGAACGACTTCGGCGCGTCGCCGCGCTCACCGAGTGAGAACGCCATCCGGGACGCGGTGTAGAGCCCGGAGTTCAGACAGGACAGCACCGCGGTCAGCACGACCACGTCCATCACCACGTCCACGCCCGGGATGTTCAGCGACTTCAGCACCGCCACGTACGGGCTCTTGGCCACCTCCGGGTCGTCCCACGGCAGCAGCGTCACGATCACCGCGATCGACCCGATGTAGAACAGCGCGATCCGCCAGATCACGCTGTTGACGGCCTTGCGGACGGCCGCCACCGGGTTCGGCGACTCGCTCGCCGCCAGCGTGACGATCTCGCTGCCCATGAACGAGAAGACCACCAGCAGCATCCCGGAGAGGATCGCCCCCGGCCCCTTCGGCAGGAACCCGCCGTGCCCGAGGAGGTTGGCGGTGCCCACCGCGTGGTGCCCCGGCGGCAGCCCGAAGATCGCCAGCGCGCCCACCACGATGAAGATCACGATCGCCACGACCTTGATCCCGGCGAACCAGAACTCGAACTCGCCGAACGACCCCACCGACACCAGGTTCGTCCCGGTCAGCACGATCATCACCAGCAGCGCCCAGGCCCACTGCGGCACGTCCGGTATCCAGCCGGTCAGGATCGCCGCCGCCGCGGTCGCCTCGACCGCCAGCACGACCGACCAGAAGAACCAGTACAGCCAGCCGATGGTGAAACCGGCCCACCGCCCCAGCGCCCGGTCCGCGTACGCGGAGAACGACCCGGAGGCGGGCGAAGCCGCGGCCATCTCGCCCAGCATCCGCATCACCAGCACGACCAGCAGCCCGGTCAGCGCGTAGGAGAGCAGGATCCCCGGGCCCGCAGCCTTGATGCCGGCCCCGGACCCGACGAACAGGCCGGCGCCGATGACCCCGCCGATCGCGATCATGGACAGATGGCGGTTCTTCAGACCGGCCTGAAGCCCGTCCGTCGACCGGTCTGCGGAGCCGCTGCCGGGTTCACCGGCGGCGGGGACCGCGTGGGAGGTAGGCGGGTGCGCGCCCATGTGCACCGTCCTTCGTGGTTCTCGGTGTCGAACCCAGGCATTACAACCTTGTCAACGGCCCGTTTGGAAGAGCCGGACCCGGATCGTTGCCGTACCGGTGGGTTGCCGAAGGCGCAGGCCGCGGCGGCCGGGCGGCTCCGAGCCCCGGTGCGCCCGGCCCGCCCGGCGGCATGCCACACTCATGGCCATGCGCGTGTACATCGGCTCCGACCATGCCGGCTTCGACCTCAAGAACCACCTCGTCGACTGGCTCAAGGCCAACGGCCACGAGCCCGTCGACTGCGGCCCGCACCTCTACGACGCCCAGGACGACTACCCCCCGTTCTGCCTGCGCGCCGCGGAGCGGACCGCCGCGGACCCGGACAGCCTCGGCATCGTGATCGGCGGCTCCGGCAACGGCGAGCAGATCGCCGCCAACAAGGTCAAGGGCGTCCGCGCCGCGCTGGCGTGGAGCGAGGAGACCGCCAGGCTCGGCCGCGAGCACAACAACGCCAACGTCATCTCGGTCGGCGGCCGGATGCACACGGAGCAGGAGGCCACCCGCTTCGTCGAGGTCTTCCTCACCACCCCGTACTCCGGCGAGGAGCGGCACACCCGCCGCATCGAGATGCTCTCCGCGTACGAGACCACCGGTGAGCTGCCCCCCATCCCGGCCCACCACCCCCAGCAGGACTGACGCCGCCGGCCGGTTCGTGGGGGCGCGTTCCGCCGGGGCGGAACGGGTGACACGAGCCGGCCCCCGGGCCGCACCAGAGGACGCACCCGCCGGAGGCCAGCACCCGATGCCCGAAGGGCACACCATCCACCGCCTCGCGCTGGACCACCGCGCCCGCTTCGAGGGCACCGCACTCCGCGCCACCAGCCCGCAGGGGAAATTCGCCGACGGCGCCGCCCTCATCGACGGCCGGACCCTGGAGACCGCCGAGGCCCACGGCAAGCACCTCTTCCTCGGCTTCGGACCGGACCACTGGGTCCACATCCACCTCGGCCTCTTCGGCAAGCTCGGCTTCGGCACCGCCCCGCCCCCGCCGCCCACCGACACCGTCCGGCTGCGGCTGACCGGCGGCGGCCACCACGCCGACCTGCGCGGCCCCACCACCTGCGCGCTGATCACCGGCGCCGAGAAGCAGGCGATACACGACCGGCTCGGTCCCGACCCGCTGCGCCCCGGCGAGGACGGCGACCGCGCCTGGCGGCGGATCTCCCGCAGCCGCACCACCGTCGCCGCGCTGCTGCTCGACCAGAAGGTGATCGCCGGCGTCGGCAACGTCTACCGCGCCGAGGTCCTCTTCCGGCACGGCATCGACCCCTACCTCCCCGGCCGCGACCTGCGCCGGGAGCAGTGGGACGCGATCTGGGCCGACCTGGTCGCCCTGATGCGGGAGGGGGTGCGGAACAACCGGATCGACACCGTCCGCCCCGAGCACACCCCCGAGGCCATGGGCCGCCCGCCCCGGGTCGACGACCACGGCGGTGAGGTCTACGTCTACCGGCGCACCGGCGACCCCTGCCACCTCTGCGGCACCGAGGTGCGCACCGCCGGCCTCGCGGCCCGCAACCTCTTCTGGTGCCCCACCTGCCAGCCCGCCGCCGCCCGGCCCTGACCGCCGCCCCGCCCGGTCAGAAGCCGTGCGGCAGCCAGGGCGCCACGTCGGACCCGAACGCCATCGACGCCGCCGCCAGCGCCCCCGGCCGCAGCTCCCGCACCCGCCCGGCACCGGCCAGCGCGGTCAGCGCGCATCCGCCCAGATAGGCCGAGCCCAGCTCCCGCACCGACAGCGCCAGTTCCGCCGGATCGGTGGTCCGCTCGCAGCGCGCCCCGTGCGCGTCCCCGGACAGCCGCCAGCGCCCGGCGTTCCACGGGCAGAAGTCGTCGGCGACCTCCAGCACCACGTCCACCGGCGCCCGGTACGTCCGGGCCGCCAGCGCCGCCCCCACCTCCACCGGGCGGACGAACAGCGCCTCCCGGATCCCGAGGCCGCAGCGCCGCTGGTCGGCCACCAGGTGCGGCAGCGGATCGTCCACCGGCCGGTCGCGCACCACCACCGACGAGGTCAGGTCGATCCCGAACAGATAGCGCCACAGCGCCGCGTGGACCACCGGGTCCAGCGCGTCCAGGTGCCGCAGCCGGACCGTGCCGCACGGCCCGGTGTGGTCCCAGTCACCCTTGACGGCATACCGGGCGTACCCCCGCACCTCGCCGTCCACCTCGGCCAGCACGCACTGAAGGCGCCCGGCGCCGTCCCGTTCGCCCTCCGGGTCGAGCACCCCCCGCCGCTCCCAGCCGGGCCGCCGCGCCAGCATCCCCGGCCGGCCCGGCACCAGGGCGGCGTAGACCCGCTCGCACTCCGGGAGCGCGGCCACCGGGTCCGCCAGCCGCAGCCGCACCCCGTCCGCGCCCGGCAGCTCCGGGGCGGCCAGCCGCACCGTGTCCACCGCCATCCGCAGCTCCCAGGTGGCCGGGCCGTACCCGAACCGCCCGTAGATCGCCGGCTCGCTCGCGGTCAGCACCGCCAGCGGCTCCCCGCGCTCCCGTACGCCGTCCAGCTGGTGCCGCATCAGCGACCGGAGCACCCCGCGCCGGCGGTGGGTGGGCACCACACCGACCAGCGTCACCCCGGCGGCCGGCACCGCGGCGCCGCCCGGCACCGTCAGTGAGAACGAGAACGAGCCGGCCGTCCCGACGAGCGCACCGCCGGCCACGGCCGCGAGCGCCCGCTCCGGCTCGGTGACCGCCCGCCACCACGCGGCCCGGTCCGCGGCGTCCGGCAGCCCGCCGAACGCCACGTCCACGGTGTGGAACCACGCCGTCAGATCGGTCTCCCGCACCTGCCGCACCTCTGCTGTCATACGTCATCCCTAGCAGCACCCGCTCCGGCCGCGCGACCGCATTTCGAACGCCAATTCCCGGAAATCCACGGGTTGACGTGCAATGAATCGACGCGCCGCCGAACGGGTGGATAAGGTCCCAGAGCAATGACACGCGGCGCGGGAGCGGAGACCTTCAGGGCCCGGATGCACAAACGTCTGCACCGGGTCCGCATCGGCATGCGCAAGGCCGGGGTCGACTCCTTCCGCGGCGACGGCTCCGACTGGCTCGCGCTGGCCGCGCTGCTCGCCGCCGTCCCCGCCATCGCCGGCGGCACCCTCTGGCACCCCGAGTGGATCGCGCCGACCGCGCTGGTCCTCCCGGTCATCGCCGGCGGCCTGCTGCTGCGCCCGGCCAACCTCCTGGTCCTGTACGCGGCCTCCGCCGCCGCCCTGATCGTCGAGGCCGCGCTGTTCGGCCCGTACGACGAGGGCCGGGACCGGATCACCCCGGGCACGGTCCTGGTGGTCGCCGCGGTCGGCCTCTCCGGGCTGCTGGTCGCGCAGTTCCGCAGCCGGGTCGGCGTGCCCTGGCGGCGCGGCGGCACCATGCTCTTCGACCTGCGCGAACGCATCCGGGTGCAGAGCAAGCTGCCCAAACTCCCGGCGGGCTGGCACCACGAGATGGCGCTCCGCCCGGCCGGCGGCCAGTCCTTCTCCGGCGACTTCGTGGTGGCCTCCCGCACCCAGGGCGGCAACGTCCTGGAGGTCGTGCTGACCGACGTCTCCGGCAAGGGCATGGACGCCGGCTCCCGCGCCCTGCTCCTCTCCGGCGCCTTCGGCGGCCTGCTCGGCTCGCTGCCGCCGCACGGCTTCCTGCCCGCCGCCAACGGCTACCTGCTGCGCCAGGACTGGGACGAGGGCTTCGCCACCTCCGTCCACCTCGTCCTGGACCTGGAGTCCGGCGACTACGAGCTGTTCTCCGCCGGCCACCTGCCGGCCCTCCAGCTGAGCGCCGGCACCGGCCGCTGGGAGGAGAAGGCGGGGGAGGGGCCGCTGCTCGGGGTCTACGACGGCGCGCAGTTCGACCCGGTCAAGGGCACCCTGCGCCCCGGCGACGTGTTGATGCTGTTCACCGACGGCCTGGTGGAGGCCGCCGACCGCGATATCGCCGAGGGCATCGACCGGCTGACCGGCGAGGCCGAGCGCCATGTGCACAACGGCTTCGCCGGCGCCGCCTGGCATCTGATCGAGGCCGTCGCCAAGGACGTCAACGACGACCGGGCGCTGCTGCTGATCTCGCGGGAGGGCTGACCGCCGCGGGCGCCGGCCCCCCGCCGCCCGGCCGCGCCCCGCCGCCCGGCAGGAGGCGGGCCGGCAGCCCGGCGCGGCCGGCCGCCAGCGGCCCCAGCACCGCCAGGATCAGCACGTAGCCGGCGATGAACGGCGGCAGCCGCTCGTCCAGTCCGGCGCCCGCCGCCATGGTCGCCAGGATCAGCGCGAACTCGCCGCGGGCCAGCAGCGCGGTGGCGATGTTGGCGGCCGGTTCCGGCCCGAAGCCGTGGATCCGCGCCGCGACCAGCCCCGCCAGGACGTTCATCACCAGCGTCAGCGCGACCGCGAGCAGCACCGGCCCCACCACGCCCGGCAGGTCCCCGGGGTCGATGGAGAGTCCGAACGCGAAGAAGAAGAGCGCCCCGAACGCGTCCCGCAGCGGGTGCACCAGCTTCCGGATCCGCCCTCCGGAACTCGTCCCGCCCAGCATCAGCCCCACCATGAAGGCCCCGATGGCGTCCGCCACCCCGAACCACTCGGAGATACCGGCGACCAGAACGGCCGCGCCCAGGAAGGAGATCACCAGCAGTTCGCTGTCCCGGGTGGCGATCAGCCGGCCGGTGATCCGGGTGCCCCAGCGGGCCGCCGCGGCGAGCAGCAGCAGGAAGCCGAACGCCTTCCCGGCCGCCGGTGCCGCCGCGGCGAGCGAGTCCGCGCCGGAGAGCACCGGCTGGAGCGCGGCCAGGTACAGCGCCAGGAAGACGTCCTCGACGACGATGATGCCGAGGATCGGCTTGGTCTCGGGATTGCCCAGCCGCCCGGTGTCGACCAGCACCTTGGTGACGATCGCGGACGAGGAGATGCCCAGCACCCCGGCGAGCACCAGCGCCTCGGAGGTCCCCCAGCCGAGCGCGAAGCCGAAGCCGAGCCCGGCGCCGACGTTCAGGGTCAGGTACGCCCCGCCGGCCAGCGCCATCCGGCGGCCGCCCGCCTTCAGGTCGTCCACGGGGAACTCCAGCCCCAGGGAGAAGAGGAGCAGGACCAGGCCGAGCAGGGAGAGCATCTCCAGGTCGTGCGGGTCGGCGACCAGCACGAGGCCGGGGGTGTGCGGGCCGAGCAGGATTCCGGCCAGGATGAACAGCGGGATGGTGGGGAGGCCGATCCGCCCGCCGAGGCGGGCCAGGACGGCGGCGGCGAGGAAGGCCCCGCCCAGGGCGATCAGGGTGTCTGCGTGTCCGATGGGCCCGTTCCTCCAGGTCGTCGGTGCGCCGCCGCGGGGGGACCGGGCTTCCGCCCCGGCCGGCCCCGGTCAAGACAGCGTCAAGAAATGGTCAATACTTAGATTGCCGAATCATTATCCGGTGACCGTTGTGGGGCGGTGCGGGAGGTTTTGCGGACCGGCCCCCGGTGCCCCGCGGGTCCGCCGGGCCGTCCGGAAGGGGTGCGATGCGTGCGTCTGCAAACGAGCAAAGCGTTGGCCGATGATTCGTCACCCGCCTGCGGTGGGCAGGGAGTTGATGGCACGATGGGTGCCGGGGGTGTGCGCGGCATGCCCCAGGGCCGGTGAGGCGTTCCGACCGAGGGTGTGATCAGTTGTGGCTCTGTCGCTGTCCGTTGTCCTGATGTTGGGCATCATCCTGATCGTTCTGATCAGACAGAAGGCGATCAAGGCCGGCCCGGCGCTGGTCGCCATACTCTTCGGCTTCTTCCTCGCCTCGACGGGCATGGCCCCGGCGATCAACCGCTTCCTGAACTCCATCGCCCAGACCATCAACCACATCACCTTCTAGGTCCGGGTCCGCGGGCCGGACTGAGGGGGTCCGTCCACCCCCGGTCCGCGCCGGCGCGGTTCAGGCGCCCCGCTCCACCGCTCCCGCCCGGTGCCGCCACGCCCCCACGCCACGGCTCCGGCGCCTCCGCCTCATCCTTCCGCGCGGTGCACCGCGCGCCCTCGGTATCCGGAATCGCCCGGCGCGGCGCGGGAGTTGGCGCACCGCCGGACCGCTCCGGAACGGCGAAAGCCCCGGACCGGCGGTCCGGGGCTTTCCCCTTTCACGAGCGGGCGACGGGAATCGAACCCGCGTAGCCAGTTTGGAAGACTGGGGCTCTACCATTGAGCTACGCCCGCGAGCGCCACGGTCGGTGGGACCCGGCACGCAGAGCATCGTAGCGGGTGGAGGCGGTCCGCCGCACACCGCATCGCACTCCCGATAACAGGCAGCCGTACCGTCCGCGGCCATGTACCCTACGTGTCGCACCGACGGGGTGTGGCGCAGCTTGGTAGCGCGTCCGCTTTGGGAGCGGAAGGTCGTCGGTTCGAATCCGGCCACCCCGACCAGTCAGAAGCCCGACCCGCGGGACGCCGTACGGCAGAAAGCGGGCATACGCCGGCGGAAGCCGGTATACGTCGGCGGAAGCCGGTATATGTCGGCGGAAGCCGGTATAAGGGGCCCTTCAAGGTCGCGTTGTCGGTGCCCTCCTCCTTGCGGTTACTATGCAAGCTGCGTGCCCGTATGTCTTCGCACCGGGCGCGATCGGCCGGTCCGGGACATGACGGAGCCGGCGGATCTTAAGGCAAAACCCCAAAGTCAGCCCAAGGAGACCGAACCGTGAAGAGCGCCGTGGAGACCCTGAACCCGACCCGGGTTCGGCTCACTGTCGAGGTGCCCTTCGAGGAGCTCAAGGACAGCCTCGACGCGGCGTACAAGAAGATCAACCAGCAGGTCACGGTGAAGGGCTTCCGCCGCGGCAAGATCCCGGCGCGCGTCATCGACCAGCGGTTCGGCCGCGGCGCCGTGCTGGAGGAGGCCGTCAACGACGCGCTCCCGAAGTTCTACACCGAGGCGGTCAACGAGGCTGAGCTGAACGTCCTCGGCCAGCCCGAGGTCGACATCACCGAGCTCAAGGACAACGAGCTGCTCGCGTTCACCGCCGAGGTCGACGTCCGCCCCGCCCTGGAGATCCCGGACTACTCCGGCATCGAGGTCGAGGTCGACGCCGTCGAGGTGTCCGACGAGGACGTCGAGAAGTCCGTCGAGCAGCTGCGTGAGCGCTTCGCCTCCACCAGCCCGGTCGAGCGCGCCGCCCAGGACGGCGACGTGGTCACCGTGGACCTGGAGGCCAAGGTCGACGGCGAGGTGCTGGCGGACGGCATCGCCAAGGGTGTCAGCTACACCATCGGCTCCGGTGAGCTGCTCGACGGCATCGACGACGCCGTCAAGGGCCTGGAGGCCGGCGGCAGCGCCACCTTCACCTCCGAGCTCAAGGGCGGCTCCGCCCAGGGCAAGGAGGCCGAGGTCAAGGTGGACGTCACCGAGGTCAAGGTCCGCGAACTCCCCGAGCTGGACGACGAGTTCGCCCAGATGGCCAGCGAGTTCGACACCCTCGACGAGCTCAAGGCGGACAGCCGCAAGCGCCTGGAGCGGATGAAGAAGTTCGACCAGGCCACCCAGGCCCAGGAGAAGGTCCTGGAGGCGCTGCTCGGCCTCATCGAGGTCCCGATCCCCGAGAAGCTCCTCGAGGACGAGATCCGCACCCGCAAGCACAACCTCGAGCACCACCAGCTCGGCCAGATGGGCCTCGACCTCGCGAAGTACCTGGAGATCCAGGGCAAGACCGAGGAAGAGTTCGACGCCGAGACCAAGGAGCAGGCGGAGAAGGGCATCAAGACCCAGTTCGTCCTGGACGAGCTGGTCAACAAGGAGAAGCTGAACGTCAGCCAGGAGGAGCTCACCGAGCACCTCATGCGGCGTGCCCAGTCCTCCGGCATGTCCCCCGACCAGTTCGCCCAGGCCGTCGTCGAGGGCGGCCAGGTGCCGATGCTGGTGGGCGAGGTCGCCCGCGGCAAGGCCCTCGCGGTGGTCGTCGAGGCCGCGACCGTGAAGGACACCAACGGCGAGGTCGTCGACCTGGACGACGAGGAGGAGACGGAGGCCGCCGAGGCCGCCGCCGCCGAGACCGAGGGCGCCGAGCAGGCGGAGAAGTCCGAGGGCTGAGCCCCGCAGGCTCCGCAGGCCGACTGATCACGGGCCCGAACGCGCACGTCCGCGTGTTCGGGCCCGTGTCTCGTCCCGGTCCGTGAGCCTGCGCTCACAGCGAACAGTTCTCGCTCCGGGATGGCGCCCGCCGACCAGCGCGTTAGGGTCCGTAGATACGAGGGCAGGGGAGTTCCGGAAAGTACGCCGGGCGCACGACGCGGCACCGGTCCCCGGCCCCAGAAGACGACGCTGAAGACGGCCCCGAGCCGTCCGACAACGAGCAGGTGGACACGTGACGATCCCGATGCCTTCCGCCGCCGCTGAGCCGACCTCCGGTGGCCTCGGCGACCAGGTCTACAACCGGCTGCTCGGCGAGCGGATCATCTTCCTCGGCCAGCCGGTCGACGACGACATCGCCAACAAGATCACGGCGCAGCTGCTGCTCCTGGCCGCCGAGCCGGACAAGGACATCTACCTCTACATCAACTCCCCGGGCGGCTCGGTCACGGCCGGCATGGCGATCTACGACACCATGCAGTACATCAAGAACGACGTGGTGACCATCGCCATGGGCCTCGCCGCCTCGATGGGCCAGTTCCTGCTGAGCGCCGGCACCCCGGGCAAGCGCTTCGCGCTGCCCAACGCGGAGATCCTCATCCACCAGCCCTCGGCGGGCCTGGCCGGCTCGGCCTCGGACATCAAGATCCACGCCGAGCAGCTGCTCCGGACGAAGAAGCGCCTGGGTGAGCTCTCCGCCCTGCACACCGGCCAGACGCTGGAGCAGTGGACCAGGGACGCCGACCGCGACCGCTGGTTCAGCGCCGAGGAAGCCAAGGCATACGGTCTCATCGACGACGTCATGCCCTCCGCCGCCGGCGTTCCGGGCGGGGGCGGCACCGGGGCCTGAGCTCCCGGACACGCCCCGCAGCCGACCCCCAGCCCCTTTCCGCCACCAGGACGGTGAACCTCCAGATGAACAACTTCCCCGGAAGCGGTCTCTACGAGCGCACGAAGGCCGAGTTCTCCGGCATGCCCGCCGAGTCCCGCTACATCGTTCCGCGCTTCGTCGAGCGCACCTCGCAGGGCGTGCGCGAGTACGACCCGTACGCGAAGCTCTTCGAGGAGCGGGTGATCTTCCTCGGGGTGCAGATCGACGACGCGTCGGCCAACGACGTCATGGCGCAGCTGCTGTGCCTGGAGTCGATGGACCCGGACCGCGACATCTCGGTCTACATCAACAGCCCCGGTGGCTCCTTCACGGCCCTGACGGCGATCTACGACACGATGCAGTTCGTCAAGCCCGACATCCAGACGGTCTGCATGGGCCAGGCGGCCTCCGCCGCGGCCGTGCTGCTGGCGGCCGGCACCCCGGGCAAGCGCATGGCGCTGCCCAACGCCCGGGTCCTGATCCACCAGCCGTTCAGCGAGACCGGCCGCGGCCAGGTCTCCGACCTGGAGATCGCCGCCCGCGAGATCCAGCGGATGCGCCAGCAGCTGGAGGAGATGCTGGCCAAGCACTCGTCCACGCCGATCGAGAAGATCCGCGAGGACATCGAGCGGGACAAGATCCTGACCGCCGAGGAGTCCCTGGCGTACGGTCTGGTCGACCAGATCGTGTCCACCCGGAAGTCCTCCGTCTCCGTCTGATCGCGTTCTTCTCGCGAACTTCTCGCGATCTTCGCGAAATGCGCCGGAGTGTTGCCCCCTTGGACCGAGTGAACCGAGTCGGTCCAAGGGGGGCCCGTACGGGGGGCCCGGCAAGGTACCGTCGATAGGCAAGCACCCGGGTCCGCGGAGCAATGCGGATCCCAGGCGAAGGGGATTCACCTCGTGGCACGCATCGGTGACGGCGGCGACCTGCTCAAGTGCTCGTTCTGCGGAAAGAGCCAGAAGCAGGTGAAGAAGCTCATCGCGGGACCTGGTGTGTACATCTGCGACGAGTGCATCGACCTCTGCAACGAGATCATCGAGGAAGAGCTGGCCGAAACCTCCGAGGTGCGCTGGGAGGAACTCCCCAAGCCCCGGGAGATCTACGAGTTCCTCAACGGCTACGTCGTCGGCCAGGAGCCCGCCAAGAAGGCGCTCTCGGTGGCCGTCTACAACCACTACAAGCGCGTCCAGGCGGGCGAGAACGGCCCGGGCCGCGGCGACGAGGGCATCGAGCTGGCCAAGTCCAACATCCTGCTGCTCGGCCCCACCGGCTCCGGCAAGACGCTGCTCGCCCAGACCCTCGCCCGGATGCTCAACGTCCCCTTCGCCTTCGCGGACGCCACCGCGCTGACCGAGGCCGGCTACGTCGGCGAGGACGTCGAGAACATCCTGCTGAAGCTGATCCAGGCCGCGGACTTCGACATCAAGAAGGCCGAGACCGGCATCATCTACATCGACGAGATCGACAAGGTCGCCCGGAAGAGCGAAAATCCGTCGATCACCCGGGACGTCTCGGGCGAGGGCGTCCAGCAGGCGCTGCTGAAGATCCTGGAGGGCACCACCGCCTCGGTGCCGCCCCAGGGGGGCCGCAAGCACCCCCACCAGGAGTTCATCCAGATCGACACCACCAACGTCCTCTTCATCGTCGGCGGTGCCTTCGCCGGCCTGGAGAAGATCATCGAGGCCCGGTCGGGCGCCAAGGGCATCGGCTTCGGCGCCACCATCCGCTCCAAGCGCGAGATCGAGTCCAAGGACCAGCTCCAGGACGTGATGCCGGAGGACCTGGTGAAGTTCGGGATGATCCCGGAGTTCATCGGCCGCCTCCCCGTCCTCACCTCGGTCCACAACCTCGACCGCGAGGCGCTGCTCCAGATCCTCGTCGAGCCGCGCAACGCCCTGGTCAAGCAGTACCAGCGGCTCTTCGAACTGGACGGCGTGGAGCTGGACTTCGACCGCCCGGCCCTGGAGGCCATCGCCGACCAGGCGATCCTCCGCGGCACCGGCGCCCGCGGCCTGCGCGCCATCATGGAGGAGGTCCTCCAGGCGGTGATGTACGAGATCCCGTCCCGCAAGGACGTCGCGCGCGTCGTCATCACCGCCGACGTGGTCCACTCCAACGTCAACCCGACGCTGGTCCCGCGCACCCGCGGCGACTCCGGCGAACCGCACGAGAAGAGCGCCTGACCGCGGCCCCGGCCGCCCGGCCGAACGGCTCGGCGGAAGCGCCCGGACAGAACCGCCCGGACAGAACCGCCCGGCAGCACCGTTGCTGCCGGGCGTTCGCGTACGCGGCCGGGGCTACTTCTCCTTGCGGACCTCGTTGCGGATCTTGGCGGTCTTCTCCGCGAGCTGCTCGGCGCTGGGGGTGGTGGCCGAGCCGCCGCCGTTGGGGTTGGGCGCGGCCATCATGGTGACCACCCCGAGGGCGCTGTTGTCGCCCCACATGCACACGGACGCGGTGACGGGCACGCTCATACCGCTCGCCGAGTAGGTCAGCTTCTTCGTCTCGCACTTCATGACGGTGCCGTCGAAATCGCTGGGCGAGTACTCCGTGGGCGGGGTGACGTCCTCCACCTTCGGGCTGTTGGCGCCGTTCTTGAGGCCCTCGTTGAGCTGGGCGAACGCCTGGGTCACGGTCCCCTGGGGATCGGCCACCTGCCCGTACACGCCGCTCACGGACATGCCCAGTCCGGACTGGTCCTTGTACTTGCCGCCGACGCCCTTGCCGTTGGTGATGCCGAACTTCTTGGCGTCCTTGTCGTTGCTGAAGTCCGAGGTGCCCCCCATGGGGGAGCCGGTCGTGTCCTTGCTGAACTGCCCGTTCAGCAGCTTGTCCGGCATCACCATGGTGTACGGCTTGACCTGGCCGCCCGAGCCGAAGGCGAAGTACGCGCCGACGCCGATGGCCGCGACCACCACGACGGCGCCGATGATCAGGCCGATCTTCTTGCCGTTGCCGCCGCCCTCCGGCTCCTGCGGGATCGTCCCGTAGGGCGTCTGCTGGCCGCCGTACGGGGCCTGCTGGCCGTAGGGGGACTGCGCCGGCTGGCCGTAGGGCTGCTGCTGCGGGGCCTGCTGGGGGTAGCCGTAGCCCTGCGGCGGAGGGGCCTGGCCGCCCTGCTGGGGGTAGCCGTAGCCCTGCGGGGGAGGGACCTGGCCGCCCTGCGGCGGATAGCCGTAGCCGGGCTGGGGCGCGGGCGGCTGCGGCTGGCCGTAGGGGCCCGGCTGCGGGGGCTGCTGCCCGTACGGGCCCGGCGGCGGCTGGTTGAAGCTCATGGAGCGGTTCCCCTCGTGACTGCTGGTGGCGCCCACGTGCCGGGCGGCACCCGGGCGCCGGGCGTGAAGTTGATGCGCTGCCGCCATCCTGTACGACGCCGCCGGCGGCCGGAGCCCCGGGGGCGAAACCGATTCGAAGCCGCTACATCCGCGCCCGTACACTGTCGGTCGTGACCGAGAACACTCAGCAGCCCAAGCACAGCGCCCCCGAACTGCCGACTCAGTACACGCCGGCCGATGTAGAGGGGCCGCTGTACGAGCGCTGGGTAGAGCGGGGCTACTTCGAGGCGGACGAGAAGAGCGACAAGCCGCCGTACACCGTCGTCATCCCCCCGCCGAACGTCACCGGCAGCCTCCACCTGGGCCACGCCTTCGAGCACACGCTGATCGACGCCCTGACCCGCCGCAAGCGGATGCAGGGCTACGAGACGCTGTGGCAGCCCGGCATGGACCACGCCGGCATCGCCACCCAGAACGTGGTCGAGCGCGAGCTCGCCAAGGAGGGCGTCTCCCGGCACGATCTCGGCCGCGAGAAGTTCGTCGAGCGGGTCTGGCAGTGGAAGAACGAGTCCGGCGGCCAGATCTCCGGGCAGATGCGGCGGCTGGGCGACGGCGTCGCCTGGTCCCGTGAGCGGTTCACGATGGACGAGGGCCTCTCCAAGGCCGTCCAGACGATCTTCAAGCGGCTCTACGACGACGAGCTGATCTACCGCGCCGAGCGCATCATCAACTGGTGCCCGCGCTGCCTGACCGCCATCTCCGACATCGAGGTGGAGTACCAGGACGACGACGGCGAGCTGGTCTCGATCCGCTACGGCGAGGGCGAGGCGTCCATCGTCGTCGCCACCACCCGCGCGGAGACGATGCTCGGCGACACCGCCGTCGCGGTCCACCCCGAGGACGAGCGGTACGCGCACCTGGTCGGCACCGAGATCGAGCTGCCGCTGACCGGCCGCCGGATCCCGGTCGTCGCCGACGAGCACGTCGACCCGGAGTTCGGCACCGGCGCGGTGAAGGTCACGCCCGCCCACGACCCCAACGACTTCGAGATCGGCCGCCGGCACGACCTGCCCAGCCTGGCCGTCCTCGACGAGCGCGGGGTCATCACGGCGCACGGCCCGTTCCAGGGCCTGGACCGCTTCGAGGCCCGGTCGGCGATCGTCGGCGCGCTGCGCGCCGACGGCCGGATCGTCGCCGAGAAGCGCCCGTACACCCACTCCGTGGGGCACTGCTCGCGCTGCAAGACCACCATCGAGCCGCGGCTGTCGATGCAGTGGTGGGTCAAGGTCGGCCCGCTGGCGAAGGCCGCCGGTGACGCGGTCCGCGACGGCAAGGTCGCCATCCACCCCAAGGAGATGGAGTCCCGCTACTTCGGCTGGGTCGACAACCTCCACGACTGGTGCATCTCGCGCCAGCTGTGGTGGGGCCACCGCATCCCGGTCTGGTACGGCCCGAACGGCGAGGTCGTCTGCGTCGGTCCCGACGACGAGGCGCCCACCGGCGAGGGCTGGCACCAGGACACCGACGTCCTCGACACGTGGTTCTCGTCCGGCCTGTGGCCGTTCTCCACGCTGGGCTGGCCCGAGCAGACCCCGAGCGTGGCGAAGTTCTACCCGAACTCCGTCCTGGTCACCGGCTACGACATCCTCTTCTTCTGGGTCGCCCGGATGATGATGTTCGGCCTGTACGCGATGGACGGCACCCCGCCGTTCCACACCATCGCGCTGCACGGCATGGTCCGCGACCAGTTCGGCAAGAAGATGTCGAAGTCCTTCGGCAACGCGGTCAACCCGCTGGACTGGATGGACACCTACGGCTCCGACGCGGTCCGCTTCACCCTGGCCCGCGGCGCCAACCCGGGCGTGGACGTCCCGATCGGCGAGGACTGGGTCCAGGGCTCCCGCAACTTCGCCAACAAGATCTGGAACGCCACCCGCTTCGCGCTGATGAACGGCGCGACGGTGGAGGGCGGCCTCCCGGCGGCCGACCAGCTGTCGGCGGCCGACCGCTGGATCCTCTCCCGGCTGAACGCGGTCGTCGCCGAGGTCGACGCGTACTACGAGGACTACCAGTTCGCCAAGCTGTCGGACACCCTCTTCCACTTCGCCTGGGACGAGGTCTTCGACTGGTACGTGGAGCTGTCCAAGACCACCTTCGCCGCCGGCGGCCCGGCCGCGGACGCCTCGCGGCGGGTGCTGGGCGAGGTCCTCGACGTCACGCTGCGGCTGCTGCACCCGGTCGTCCCGTTCGTCACCGAGGCGCTGTGGACGGCGCTGACCGGCGGCGAGTCCGTCGTCGTCGCCGCGTGGCCGACGGCCGTGCAGGTCCCCGGCGCGGACGCCCCGGGCGGCTTCCGGGACGCGGCGGCCGAGCGGGAGATCGAGACCGTCCAGCAGGTCGTCACCGAGGTCCGCCGGTTCCGCTCCGACCAGGGCCTCCAGCCCGGCCAGAAGGTCCCGGCGCGGCTGGACCTGGCCGGTACGGCCCTGGCGCCGCACGAGGCCGCGATGCGGTCGCTGCTGCGCCTGACGCCGGCCGGTGAGGGCTTCACCGCCACCGCGTCGCTGCCGGTCGCGGGCGCCACCGTCGCCCTGGACCTGTCCGGCGCGATCGACGTGGCGGCGGAGCGGAAGCGGCTGACGAAGGATCTGGCGGCGGCCGAGAAGGAGCTGGCGCAGACCACCGCCAAGCTCGGCAACGAGGCGTTCCTCGCGAAGGCCCCCGAGCAGGTCAAGGAGAAGATCCGGACCCGCAAGGCGGCCGCCGAGGCCGACATCGAGCGGATCAGCGCGCAGCTGGCGGCCCTGCCCACGGCGTAGCCGGCGGCTCCGGCCGGGCGCCGGCCTCCACCGCAGGCCCCTCGTCCGTACGGGCGGGGGGCCTGCGGCGTCCGCGCCGGCCGCCGCGGTCGCCGCGCTCGCGGACCGGCCACAGCAGCACGTACGCGGTGGAGACCGCCACGAACGCCAGCCGGATCAGGCCGCGCGCGGAGTCGTCCGGGACGGCGAAGACGCTGCCGTAGAGGACCAGCAGCGCCAGCCAGCTCCACCAGGGCACCAGGCGGCGCTGGCCGATGACGTCCCACAGGAGCGTGCCGAGCAGCACGGACGCGGTGTAGTAGGTGTAGACGCTGGGGTCCAGGACGATCCGGGCGTTGGCGCCGAGCAGCACCACCGCGGCCCAGCGGCCCCGCCAGACGGCTATCCCGCCCAGCAGCAGGCCGAGGGCGAACTGCGCGGGCCGGTCCCAGCCGGGGGTCTCGGGGTCGTCGATGCCCAGCCAGCGCAGTGCGGACGCGGGGTGGTTGGGGATGGCGAACTTGGCCGCGGCGAAGGTCTGCGCGTCGCCGAGGAAGAACGGCAGCCAGGCGGCGGCGACCAGCCCCGCGCACCACAGGCCGGCCCTGAGCCACTGGTGCCGGGGGAGGGCCAGCAGCAGCGGGACGAAGGCCAGCGCGGTCGGTTTGGAGTCCATCGCCAGGGCCAGGAAGGCGCCGGTCAGGGCGGCGTTGCCGCGGGTGACGGCGCGGACCGCGAGGGCGGTGAAGAACAGCGCCAGCACGTCGTCGAGGTGCCCGAAGCGGACCGCGACCTCGATCCACATGGGGATGAACGCGAGCCCGGCGATCAGCACCCGCTGCCGCAGCCGCTGGTGGTTGGTGCCGGTGCCCAGGAAGTGGTGGGCCGCGCTGCGGCCGGCCAGCACCAGGATGACCAGGCCCAGCGCGGACATCAGCGCCGCGGCGAGGAACTGGCCGGTGGCCTCGGGGAAGGGGTTGAACAGCCCGGCGGTCAGGAAGCTGACCGGCCCCATCTGGAGCTCGGGGTGGTGCGCGTAGAGGTTGAGGCCGCCGGTGCCGTCGCCCGAGCTGCCCTGGTAGATCAGCTCGCCGCCGGTGCGCAGGTAGTGCCACGAGAACCCGCCGTGCGGTTCGACGACCGCGAACCACAGCACGGTCCAGGCGGTGAGCAGCACCAAGTGCATCCGCTGACTGATTGCCGGCACGCCTGATCAGCTCCTGCTTTCCCGACTCGTGGGGTCTTCCGTCCGGGGGCGTCCACACCCCGCCGTCGAAGAGGGCACCAGGGGCCGGAAAGGTTGTCCGGTCCGGTGGACGGATGGCTCACACCGCACCGCGGTGCGGTTCTCATGACGCTCTCATGAACACCAGGCACGGTGGACCGGAATGCCGGAGTTCCGGCGGAAACATCTGTCCGGTCCCGTCCTGAGCACCCGAGGAGCCGCGCCATGAACAAACCCCTGCGACGGGTCTCGGTCTTCTGCCTGGCGCTGGTCCTGGCGCTGATGGGCTGGGCCACCTGGATCCAGGGGGCCAAGGCCAGCGACTACCAGGACGATCCGCACAACCCGCGGGTGAACATCGCCAAGTACTCCGCGCCGCTGGGGAACATCCTGGTGGACGGCGAGCCGGTCACCGGCTCCGCGCCCACCTCCGCCTCGCTCAAGTACAAGCGGACCTACCAGGACGGGCCGCTCTACGCCCCGGTCACCGGCTTCTCCTCGCAGATCTTCGGCAGCACCCAGCTGGAGAGCCTCTACGGGGACCTGATGGGCGGCACCGACAGCCGGCTCCAGACGCCCGCCGACGCCCTGCTGCACGAGCGCCCCAAGGGCGGCGACGTGGCCACCACCATCGACCCCAAGGTGCAGAAGGCCGGCTACGAGGCGCTCGGCGGCAAGACCGGCGCGGCCCTCGCGCTGGACCCGGCGACCGGCCGGATCCTGGGCATGGTCAGCACCCCGTCGTACGACCCGGGGAAGTTCGCCGGGTCGTCCACCGCCGACCAGAAGGCGTGGCAGGCGCTCACCCAGGACAGCGGGCAGCCCAACCTCAACCGGGCGTTGCGCCAGCCGCTGCCGCCCGGCTCCACCTTCAAGCTGGTGGTCGCCGCCGCCGCGCTGGAGAACGGCCTGTACTCCTCGGTGGACCAGCCCACCGACAGCCCCGACCCGTACACCCTGCCGGACACCCGCACCCGGCTCACCAACGAGAGCGCCTCGGCACCCTGCGAGAACGCCACCATCCGCACCGCGCTCCAGTACTCCTGCAACACCGTCTTCGCGAAGATGGCGGTCGACCTGGGCAAGGACAAGGTGGCCGCGCAGGCCGAGAAGTTCGGCTTCAACGACGCCGAGCTGGACGTCCCGGTGCGTGCCGCGAAGAGCGTCTACCCCTCGGACATGGACCGGGCGCAGACCGCGCTGTCCGGTATCGGCCAGTTCAACGACCAGGCCACCCCGCTCCAGATGGCGATGGTCGCCTCGGCGATCGCCGACGGGGGCGACCTGAAGACCCCGCAGCTGGTCGACAAGCTCACCGACGGCGGCGGCAACACCGTCCAGCAGAACAGCCCGAAGACCTACCGCAAGGCGATGTCGGCCCGGACCGCCGAGCAGCTGAAGTCGGCGATGCAGACCGTCGTCGACAAGGGCACCGGCTCCAACGCGAAGATCGACGGGGTGACGGTCGGCGGCAAGACCGGCACCGCGCAGCACGGGGTGGACAACAGCGGCACCCCGTACGCGTGGTTCGTCTCGTACGCCGACGACGGCAAGGGGCACCGGGTCGCGGTGGCGGTGATGGTCGAGGACGGGCACGCGGCCCGCAACGAGGTCTCCGGCAACGGGCTGGCCGCCCCGATCGCCAAGGCGATGATGCGGGCCGCGCTGGCCTGACCGGGGCCGGGGCGGCGCCGGTCGCGGCGCGGGGGCGGCGCGGGCCCGTTGTCGGTGGCGGCTCGTAGACTTGTCGTCGTGAGCGAGCGCCCCCAGAACGACGACCCTGATCCGACCCCCGGCCCGGACGACGCCTTCGAGGAGCTGGTCGAGGCCGAGACGCACCGCGACCCCGACCTCGCGGTGATCGAGGCCGGCAGCCGGACCCTGCGCACCCAGGCCGGCCCGCCGCAGGGGGACCAGGTCCCGGCCCGGCCCGCCGACCCGGAGGTCGACCGCGCGCTGCGCGCCGTCGAGGAGGAGCTGGGCGGCCGCTGGGGCGAGACCAAGCTCGACCCGTCCACCGAGCGCATCGAGGCGGTCCTGGACATCCTGGGCTCCCCGCAGCGGGCCTACCCCTCGATCCACATCACGGGGACGAACGGCAAGACCAGCACGGCCCGCATGATCGAGGCGCTGCTCGGCGCCTTCGAGCTGCGCACCGGCCGCTACACCAGCCCGCACGTCCAGTCCGTCACCGAGCGGATCAGCCTGGACGGCGGCCCCATCTCCGCCGAGCGCTTCATCGAGACGTACCGCGACATCGCCCCGTACGTGGAGATGGTCGACGCCCAGCAGGAGCACCGCCTCTCCTTCTTCGAGGTCCTCACCGCGATGGCGTTCGCCGCGTTCGCCGACGCCCCGGTGGACGTCGCGGTCGTCGAGGTCGGCATGGGCGGCACCTGGGACGCCACCAACGTCATCGACGGCGACGTCGCCGTGATCACCCCGATCTCCCTCGACCACACCGACCGGCTCGGCGAGACGCCCGAGCAGATCGCCGGCGAGAAGTCCGGGATCATCAAGAAGGACGCCACGGTCGTGCTGGCCCAGCAGCCGGTGGAGGCGGCCTCGGTGATGCTCAAGCGCGCCGTGGAGGTGGACGCCACGGTCGCCCGCGAGGGCATGGAGTTCGGCGTGCTCGCCCGCGAGGTGGCGGTCGGCGGCCAGATGCTGACGCTGCGCGGCCTGGGCGGCGAGTACCCGGAGATCTTCCTCCCGCTGCACGGCGCCCACCAGGCGCACAACGCCGCGGTCGCGCTCGCCGCCGTGGAGGCGTTCTTCGGCATCGGCGCCGGCCACGCCCGCACCCTCGACCTGGACACCGTTCGCACCGCGTTCGCCTCGGTCACCTCGCCCGGCCGGATGGAGGTGGTCCGGCGCAGCCCGACGGTGGTGCTGGACGCCGCGCACAACCCCGGCGGCGCCCGGGCGGCGGCCGAGACGGTCACCGAGGCGTTCGGTTTCAGCCGCCTGATCGGTGTGGTCGGCGCCAGCGAGGGCAAGGACGTCCGCGGGGTCCTGGAGGCGTTCGAGCCGATCTTCGCCGAGGTCGTGGTGACGCGGAACTCCAGCGCCCGCGCGATGGATCCGGACGAGCTGGCCGCCGTCGCCGTGGAGATCTTCGGCGCCGAGCGGGTGCAGGTCGAGCCGCGGCTGGACGACGCGCTGGAGGCGGCGATCACCCTCGCCGAGGAAGAGGGCGAGTACGCCGGCGCCGGGGTGCTGGTGACCGGCTCGGTGATCACGGTCGGCGAGGCCCGCCTCCTCCTGGGAAGGAACTGACCATGCGGACGCTGTGTGCCTCCACCCTGATAGGCGAGTTCTTCGTGATCGGCTTCGCCGGCCTGGTCGCCATGCAGCTCACCGACATCCCGCGCACCACCATCTGGCTCGTCAGCGGCATCGCCATGCTGCTGAGCCTGCTCCTGTGCGGCATGCTGACCCGCCCCGGCGGCGTCCAGCTGGGCTGGGCCCTCCAGCTCGCCCTGATCGCCAGCGGCCTGGTCGTCCCCACGATGTACTTCCTCGGCGCGGTGTTCGCGGCCCTGTGGTGGGCGTCGGTCCACTACGGGCGCAAGGTCGACGAAGCGCGGGCCCGAGTGGCCGCGGGCGCCTGACGGCGGCGCCGCCCACGTTGTCGGCTTTCCCGCCGCGGGGTGCGTTCCTGTTGCGCCTGCGGCGCGTTGCGTTTCCGCTGCGCGGGGCTGTGGGGTGCGGTGACGGGCCTGCGGGGGTGGTGTGCCGGACTGCTTCGCTTTACGTCC
>NZ_JALMUV010000041.1 GCF_023155275.1 Streptomyces rhizoryzae | reverse complement strand
GCAAGACCCCGGACGGCCCGGTCCTCACCCTGACCCCGCAGTCGTTCGCCCACCTGGTCTCGTTCGCCAAGACGCACGGCTGACCGCGCGCAGAGCCGTCCGTGTGCCGGGGTGGGGCGGCACACGGACGCGAGGTCCATGGGTGACCGCGCCGGTGGCCCGGCTTGCATGCGGGGACGGGCCGCAGACAATGAAAAAGAGGGCCCATAGCGTGGTCGGCATGGTTTGCGCCGCCCGTTGGGAGACGGCAGACACCGGCCAGGCGCATCGCGGCCCTGGCCGCTTCGCATGTTCTGGCGGAAGACGGCGTGCGAATCTCGTTATCCCGTTCTGCAAGGGGTGGTTGCCGTGACCACAGACGCCGAGAAGGAAACCCCCAAAAGCCTTCCACCGATCTTCGTAAACCGATGGGAAACTGCGGTACAGGCCAAGGTCGGCAAGTACTTCGACTTCATTGGCCTGCCGGAACCCTGGAACACCAAAATACACTCGGACAACCCCAACGTGGTGCGCGTCTCTCAGGGAAGCAAGGAAGACGGCCCCGACGGTGCCATGTTCAACCCCGGTGGCGAAGCCCTCGCGCCCGGCAGCGCCTTCGTACTGATCATTCCGTCCCCGAACGACCCGGACCAGAGGCTGGTACGCGTGAACATCACCGTGCTCAAGGAGTGCCAGTAGCGGCCGTCAAGAGCGGGACGCGAACTTGCGCCAGCTCACCCTGATGTCGAGGACTTCGTCATCCGGACGGCCACCACCCGCCCCACCAGGCGCCGCATCGGCCGGGAAGCCTTACGGTGGAATCACCCGACCCTCATCGCGACGCCAAGCTTGACCGGATCGAGCAGGTTCTGGACCGCTTCCCGGACCGGAGCTTCGCCTTCGACGAGTTCGGGCCGTTGGGCATCCTGCGCCGGCGCAGGATGCCGACGCCCGCCACCCCGACGTACTTGCCGCCCCACGCGAGGCACGCGCCCGCATCCGCAGTGCGGAAGGGCATCCGCCGGGGGCGGACGGCGGACGCCCCCTCAGCGCCGCAGCCTGACCGACCGCGAACCGCAGCCCCGGAGCGTGCTCCCCTCGGGGCCTGGGTTTGTCCCGCGCGGCAGCGCCTGGACCGCCGCTGTGCATATTCATCTCGACATGCTGTCGCGCGTGTTGGACTATCCCCTGACGGCATCGCGCAACCGGATCGAAGGGAGCGGCCCGCATGTACTCGACGAGCGGGAACTACTACGACGGCAAAGGGGTGTTGAGGACGTCAAGGAGTTCCAACTTCTACGATGGCCGGGGGCAACTCAGGAAGATCGGTCAGCAGTACTACGACTACCAAGGACGTCTCAGGCAGCCTGGCGGCAACTTCTACGACTCCCGGGGTGAACTCCGCCGGTGCGGAGGCAACTTCTACGATGGCAAAGGCCAGCTACGAAGGGGATAGCGGGCCTGGAAGAAGTATGCAGCCCCGGACCGTTCGGGGCTCCGTGTCTTCCCGGACTCAATGAGCCGGTGCCGTGCCGAGTCCGCCAGCAGCGTGGCCGCGTAGACGTCCACTGTGTGCGCGGACTCCCAGTTGGCCTTGCCGAAGGACAGGCCGAACCGGGGTGCATCCTTCGTCTTCGCGGTTCGCCCGTGCCGTTCGATGGCGTACCCGGCCAGTCGCGGGTCCCGAAGGACACGGAGAACGGGGGAAGAGGCGATGCCAGCCCTCCGCCGTGATCGGTGCCTCGCGCTTCTCCATCTGGGCCTCCGGGCCGGCCGGTGAAGGGTCCTGGCGACGCTTTGACTGCCGGATGTAGGAGACTGCACGCACCTGGTCGAGATCGCGACGCCGGTCCGGCGTCCGTTGTGTGAGAGGTGTCATGTGTCCAGCGTGGTAAAGATCAATGTGCTGACCGTCCCCGCCGAGCAGCGTGAGGTGCTGGAGCAGCGTTTCGCGTCGCGGGCCGGCACGGTGGATTCCGCCGACGGTTTCGAGTGGTTCGAGCTGCTGCGCCCGCTGGAGGGCACCGACCAGTACCTCGTCTACACCCGGTGGCGCGACGAGGCGTCGTTCCAGGCGTGGATGGAGGGGCCGATGAAGGCCGCGCACCAGCACGGCGGCGAGGGCGGCGAGCGGCCGAAGCCGGCGGCGTCCGGTTCGACGCTGTGGTCGTTCGAGGTCGTGCAGCAGGCCGCGCCCAAGCAGGGCTGACCCGGCGGGCGCCGGGGCGCAAAACCGGTTGCGTCCCGGGGCCCCGGCGGCGTGGCATGGCCGCCATGACCGACATCGCCACCCCGTCCTGGACCGTCGCCGCCGAGCCGGCCGGTTCGCCCGCCGCCCGGGACCTGCTGCGCGCGTACTACACCGACGTCGCCGACCGCTATTACCTGCTCCACGAGGGGCGGCGCTCGACGGCGGAGGAGATCGAGGACGGCGTCGCCGCGTACCCGAGCGCGGAGCTGGCGCCGCCGCACGGGGTACTGCTGGTGGCCCGGTGCGGCGGGGAGCCGGCCGGGTGCGCGGGGGTGCGGCGGCTGGACGCCCGGACCGCGGAGCTGAAGCAGGTCTTCGTACGGCCCGAACGGCGCGGGCAGGGGGCCGCGGGCGCGCTGCTGCGGGCCGTGGAGGCGGCCGCGGCGGGGTGGGGCGCCGAGCGGATCCGGCTGGACACCCGGCTGGACCTGACCGAGGCCATCGCCCTCTACCGGCGGTACGGCTACCGGGAGATCGCCCCGTACCACTTCGGGGATCCGTATGCGGAGATCTTCTTCGAGAAGGAGATCTCCCCGGAGGAGGGCGTCTGCTCGGAGGTGGGGGCCTAGTACTCCGGTGCGGTTTCGTGATCTAGCCAGGCGGTTCGTCGCCGGTTCGTCGTCGGTAGTGGCTGCGGCGGGCTGTCGCCTGGTGTTGTCGCCGCCAGTTGGACCAGTGCAGCAGCTTGGCCGTTGACACGGTGGGTGGGTAGACGGCGGCGAGTAGGTGTCGGATCTCCGGGACGGTCAGCCTGATCGGCGGGTGGCTGCGGGTGAGATGGGCCGGCTGGGCGGGTCGCTCGGGTGTCGAGCTGGCGGCGACGGCGGTCAGGAAGGCCAGGGCGAGCAGGGCGAGGGTGATGTGCCGATGCCATGAGGTCCGGTTGCGGACCAGGTAGTGGTCGAGTCCGACCTGGCCCTTGGCGGCCTGGAAGCACTCCTCGATGCTCCAGCGGACACCGGCGACACGGACCAGCTCCGCACGAGTGACTGTGGTGGGTGACCAGCACAGGTGGAAGGCGAGTTCGCCGGTGGTGCGGTTGCGGCGGATCAGCAGGTGGCGGTGGCTGCCGGTGCCGATGTGGACCCGGGCCCAGTCGTAGGAGCGCGGGCCTTTCGCACCGGCTCCGGCGCTGTGCCGCTGCCGGGCGGTGGCGGGCAGGCGGCCGGTGACGGTGTCCGCGCGGATGGTGGTGCGGCCGTGGTTGATCCGCACCCGTGTCGAGCAGGCGTCCGCCCCCGGCTGGTGGCGTAGGCGAGGAAGACTCCGACCTGTGAGTTCTCGATGCGTCCCGCGGTGCCGGTGTACGGGCGTCGCACTCCGGCCGAGAAGTGGCCCTTCTTCACGAAACCGGTCTCGTCCACGATGAGGACACCACCGTCGGTGCCGAGGTGTTCGACGGCGTAGGCGCGGACGTCGTCGCGTACGGCATCGGCGTCCCAGCGGGCGTGGCGCAGGAGCCGCTGCATCGGCCCCGGCCGCGCGTGACCAGCCTGTTCGGCCAGCTGCCGGCAGTTCTTCCGCTCGCGGCGGGACAGCAGCCCGAGCAGAGAGGAGCGGGCGCCTAGGGGGCCTGCGCTGCCTGCCGCCCGTCCCGAGCGGGACCGCACTCGCCGGCTCGGAACGGTCGTGCTCTGCATCGGCCTCGCCGGCCTTGACCTCGCGGCCGCCGACGCCGCCGGGCAGCGGTGCCTGCTGGAGCGCGCGGCCCGCAGTGGGCTGCTCCTGGCCGCGCGTGTGCCACTGGTCAGTCGCGGAACGGAGGTACGAAGGCTTGGGCGTCAGTCTTTGTCGCGGAACTCGGGTATGAAGTTTTGGGCGTCATTCTTCGGGTTGTCACAGTTGTTCAATGCTGGGTATTCGCGGCCCTGGCCGCCCATCATGGTCACGCACAGGCCGGTCCTCGCGTGCAAGAACTGGAGAGCCCCGCCGCCATATTGTCGAACGATGAATTCCTGGCTGAGCTGTCCGGCGCAGTCCCATTCGTTGAGGGCGCTTCCGTTGTGGGCGTCATTGCCGCCGACGACATCGATGCATTTCTGGGTCTGGTTGTTGACGAGATTGACGTGGTCGTTCGCGGAGCCCCGCGTGCGCCAGGTGACGTCGGCCATCCTGCTGTCAGTGACCGGAACGATCCGCGTGCCGTTCGCCGAGCTGCGTCCCTCGATGCCCAGGACACGGTCCCGGTCGCTGGCGCTTCTGAGGCCCATCCATACGTCGCGGGTGGCGTGGCTGCGGAATTCCACCGGGTAGTGGTCCGAACCCATGCCGGGGGCCCGATCTGCGAAGTAGTTGGACGGGGAACGGAGGGTGATCATGTAATCCAGCTCTCCGCCGCTCTGCTGAGTGGTAGCCGCGGGCCTGTATATGAATCCACCCTGGAGGGAGGCCGCCCCGCGCATCGTGTCCGGGTCACGGTTCCAGTCTCCTGCCGCCGTCCAAGCGTAGTTCCCCGCCGCCTGACGTGTCTGATTCGAGATGTTCGCGAGCAGATCGGGGGCGTCGAAGCCGCCTCCCGACTGTGCGTGCACGGAGTAGTAGATGTCTCTGTCGAAACGCACACCCAGGGCGGGCCGCGTCCCGGGGCGGCCGGGGGGAGCGACGAACACCTCATCCGCGGCCCGATGCGTGACGATCATCAGATTGACCCGGCCGCCGGTTCCTCCGCCGGTCGAGGCGCCCGAGAGCCAGTACACATGCCGGGTCCCGTCCCTGCCGCCCAGAGGCCATTCGTACTCCCAGACTTCGTAGGAGCCCCGAGTGTGGGTGCGTATATGGATCCATTGCGTCGGGCGGGGTCCCGCTTCCTGGACCAGGACGATGGTGTTGCGCCTGCTGAGAGTCCTCAGATCATCCGGTCTGTAGCCCTGCGAGTTATACGTGGTTACCGTCTCTTCGTCGGGCGGAGTGGCATGAGCGGCCGGAGCGGAATATCCGATGAGCAGGCCGAGCAGAACGGCCAGCGCCACGGCTAGCGCAGGGACCCTTCTTCGCGCCTCGGACAGGGTGAACGACATCGAAACGGGCCTTTCATGTGGGTTCGTCGGTGTGCGCGAAGTCGGGAGAGAGGCGGGTGCCGCGACGCGGACAAAGCGCCTTGGCGATACCGGTCGGCCAGCTCTCGGTGGTCTCCGGCCGCCGCTTCGGCGGCGGACACGGGGTACGCGAAGTGACGGAGCGGGGCGGCCGGGTGGGGCCGTCCCGCGTTCGTGCGCCTTGAGTCAACCCGACAGAACTCGGGAGCAACAGGAAATTCCATCCGCAAAAGTAGGTTGCTGCATACTTTTGCGGGTGGGGTGCGCATCCGGTGGGCCCTGGCGTCGTGGGGGCTTTGAGGATGGGTACGGGAACACCGGCCGACGACGACTTCGGCGCACTCCTGCACCGCCTGCGCAAGGGCGCCGGGCTCACCCAGGAGGAGCTGGCGCAGGCGGCGGGGATCAGCGTGCGGGCCCTGTCGTACATGGAGCGCGGCCGCTCGCGCGGGCCGCAGCGCCGGACCGTGTCCGCCCTGGCCACGGCCCTGCGCCTGAGCCCGCAGGACGCGCGGGAACTGGAGCGCCTGGCGAGCCTGGGACGGCCCCGCCGGGCCCCCACGACGGAGATCCTGCCGCCTGCCGCTGTCCCGGAGGCCGCTGCGCCCGCGGGTGTGCCCGATCTGCTGCCGCGTGCGCCGCGCGGCTTTCACGGGCGGGCGGCGGAGCTGGCCGCTGTGTCCCGGGCCGCTGCGGGTGAGGCGCCCGTCTGTCTGGTCACCGGGCCCGCCGGGGTGGGCAAGACGGCGCTCGTGCTGCACTGGGCCCACCTCAGCCGTGCCGCCTTCCCCGACGGGCGGCTCTACGCCGACCTGCGCGGCTTCGGCGACACGGGGGAGCCCCTTCTCCTGGAGGTGCTGCGCGAGTTCCTGCCGGCGCTCGGTGTGGCGCACGGCCGGATACCGGAGTCGGTCAACGGCGCGGCCGCACTGTTCCGTTCGCTGGCCGCTGACCGACAACTCCTCGTGGTGCTCGACAACGCCCGCGACTCCGAGCAGGTCCGACCGCTCCTGCCCGGCGGGCGGCGCTGCGTCACCGTCGTCACCAGCAGGCACCGGCTGCCGGGACTGATCGTCACCGACACCGCCCGGCCCGTCGCCGTGGACGTGCTCGGACCAGAGGACGCCACGATGCTCCTGGCCGAGGTACTCGGCGCCGAACGGGTCGGCGCGGAGCCGGCCGCCGCGCGACGGCTGGCCGAGCTGTGCGGCGGGCTGCCCCTGGCGCTACGGGTGGCGGCCGCCCGGCTGGCGCAGCGGCCCGCCTGGCCGCTGGGCGCGATGGCCGCCGAACTGTCCGACGAGAGGCGCCGGCTGAGCCTGCTGGACGTGGAGGACACCGGCGTACGAGCGGCGCTGCGGGTGACGCTGCAACAGCTCCCCGAACACGTCGCCCGCCTGTTCGCCCATCTCGGCCGCTACCCCGGCACGCACCTCGACCGGTACGCCGCGGCGGCCCTGGCGGACACCGACCCGGCAGCCGCCGAGACCTGCCTGGAGTGGCTGGCGGTCGCGCACCTGGTCACGGAGACGGCGCCCGGCCGCTGGACGATGCACGATCTCGTACGGCTCTACGCACGCAGCCTGGACGCCGGGCCCGACGCGCTCAAGCGCGTGCTCGACCACTACCTCGCCACGGGCCTGGCGGCGGTGGCCGCGGCCGAGCCCGGCAACGAGGAGTGCTTCGCGCTGCCGGCGGACTTTCTGGCGCCCGCCGCCGTACGGGAGTTCGGCGACCGGCCCGCCGCCGTGGCCTGGTACGCGGCCGAGCGGGACGACCTCACATCGGCGGTGGCCGCGTCGCACGCCGCAGCACTGCACGGCAGGACCTGGCGGATCGCCCTGACGCTGTGGCCGTTGATCGTGTGGCGCGTGCGCGACGGCTGGGCCCCGCTCCTTGAGACCGCGCTCGAAGCGGCACGGGCCGACGCCGACCGCCATGGCGAGTCGCGGATACTCAACGTCCTCGGCTGGATCCTGATCGAAGAAGAACGCATCCCGCAGGCGCTCACCCACCTGGAAGCCGCCCGCGCCCTCGCCTCCCGGACCGGTGACGCGGTGGCCGAGGCGAACGCCCTGATCGTGCTGGCCATGGCACAAGCGGCACTCGGCAGCCTGGACGAGGCCGCACAGGGATGCGAGCGGGCAGTGGAGCTGGCACGCCAGGCCGGCGACCGCACCATCGAGAAACTGACCCTGCAGCACCTCGCCCGCCACCGGGCCGACGCCGGCAAATGGCGCCAGGCCCTCGCTACCGCCACGCAGGCCCTGGCCCTCCACGACCAGCTGGGCACGACCGACATCCCCCGGACCCTGCTGCTCATGGTCAAAGGAGAGGCCCTGCTGGGACTCGGCAACGAAACCGAGGGCATCAGACACCTCGACCTGGCGGCCCAGGAGGCGGAGTCCTCCGGCTACGACGACGGCGCGGTACGGGCCCTCGGCGCACTGCTGCGCGTATCAGCCGACGCGGAACTCCAGGCACGCTACGACGCGGCACTCGCGCGCCTGTCCACCCGCACGTAAACCGTCAACTTGCCACTGCCGGCCGGTATCGCGCAGGGCGTCGGGGAGCACATTGCCGTCGCTGCGGACGGCAGAGTCGGCGGACTGCCACAAGCTCGTCGATTCCGGCAGCCGCAGCGCGTTAACCACACGTGCTCCAGCCCGGACCCGGCGTGAAGCAGGGAGCGTCGCGGTCATCGAGGCGCACTCAGTCGGCTGGAAATGTAGCGATCTGCGGGGAGCGTTTGTTGCCGACTTCGGGACGACACCACCGCCCTGCGGAGCCGTAGGAGCTCTTCGGTCACGTTGGGTCTCCAACGGGTCAGCGGCGCCCGGACAGCCTCCCGTCCTGGTACGGCGTACCGCCCGTGCCGCTGGGGTCTGTGCCTGCGAGCTGCGTCAGCCCGTGTACGGCAGCATCCATCCGGTCCGGACTGTCCATTCCGGCGACCCACGTGACCATCTGCTGTTCAAGCTCGGGCCAGGCCCCGACGGGGTGAACACGGCCCTGCTCGTAGAGCTGAGCGATCGGCTCGGCCCGGAGTCTCTTGCCGTGCTCGGCCGGCACGGCCAGCTGCCCGGGAAGTCGTTCCGCGGGGCGCATGGGGCCGGGAGGCGTGTCTTGACGCGATGGTCAGTGATCCACGACCACTGCCACACCCCACCCTCCTGCGGGCGCGGCTGCTGCATATACAGCGACCACCCCACCCGCTCGTCCACGGAACGGCGGATCTCGGCGAGCGCCGCCTCGTCGTACCGCTGGGGCCACAGCGCGGCCCCCACCGGCCGGCCGAGCGCGTCATCCTCGGACAGGGCGAGAGCGGGCAGGTTGATGACGGTCCAGCGGTCCGCCTCATCGGCAAGGATCCGACCCGCCAGGTCATCGTCATGCCAGCGCGTCTGGATGAGGATGACGGACCCGCCCGGCTCGATCCGGGTGAGCAGGACCGCCTGCCACCGCTCCCACAGCGGGCCCCGCACCAGCCGGTGCGGGGCTCTCTCTGCGTGCGCCGACACGGACCGCCCGCCGCAACGCGCAAGGCTCCCGCACCGTCGAGAGAGGTTCGGAGCTTCAACTCGACGGTGCAGGGGCCTAGTTGACCGACCATCCTGCCGCACCCGGCTACTCGGCTTCGCCCTCGCGGACGGGAGCTTTCCCGAACGCTCAGGAGTCGTGGATCTCGCCTGTCCCGCCGGGACGCCAGGAGAGGGTCAGTTGGCGTAGTAGGGGGTCAGCTCCCAGGAGTTGCCGCCTTCGTCCTCCATGCAGGCGAAGCCCACGATCGTCCCATGGGCCTGAAGGGCGTTGCCCCAGTTGGTGCAGTCCTGGAGGGATCCCTTGCCCGGGATGTCCGCGCCCTGCCGCACCGACGCCTGAGCCATGCCGGTGGCAATGCCGGAGAACGCCAGGACGCTGGCACCGACGATTGCAGCCTTCTTGAGGTTCTTGCGCATTCTTCGCTCCAATTCCCTTTGTGGGCACGTGCGCCGAAGGGGCACATGGCCGCTGAGCAGGGGCCACGAGCTACCACGCGACCCGCCTCGCGCCCGGTGCGGTCACGTTTCCGCGACCGCACAACACACTGGTGTGCTACGGGGGTTACCCGAGGCATCTGCAGTTGATCACACCGGAACCCTCCTGCCCCAGGAGTCACAAGGGCTTGTTACACACCCCTGACAAGCTGCGGAAGAACAACGCCGCAGGCCCGGGGCCGTGGTACCGGAGCCGGGGCACGCGCACGCTCCCGTGCTCGCGGAGGGGATGGCGGGGCACATTTCCTCGTGCCCCGCCATCCCCTCCGCGAGCGCCACGCCCTCCCGCATTCACGGCGCTGTTTCTCGGATCTCCCTCTGCGAGTGGGGTGTTGGGGGCAAGCTGACTGCATGGGACGTGGAGATCTGACGAACGCGGAGCGGAAGCAGCTGGAGCCGGAAAGTTCGTCGGCTGGGCGGGCGAGTCGGCAGGCCGCACACGCCTGTACCTGACGCGCCTGACGCGCTTCATCTGGTGGTCGAAGACGAGTCCGGCCACAGAATTGGTCCATCGCGTCCGTTTCGAGGCTGTCGAGGCACGGGAGCGGCGAACAGGTGCCGGGCCCCGTGCGGGCGGGTGTAGGTCGCCCGCCGGCGGGGCCTCGGCTCCCGTTGGGGGTCCTTGTGCTTCCCGCCACGCTCGGCCCCCTGCCGCCCGGGGTGGGGCATCAGGTTGGGCGGGCCGAACTCGTCCAGCAGAACACCGCATCGTACTCGTTCTGCCACCCGGACAGCCTGGCGATACCGCGCCGCCCGGACCAGCACCGAACGGCGCGTCACATCACAGAGCGCAAAGGCCCTCTGATGCGGCACCAGGTCCGGATTTCCCACCGAAGGCAGGCTGTAGAGGTCACGAGGCAACGCGCATGGAGGACTTCAGCCGGTCGTACACCTGGCGGGTGCGTTCCTTGCCACCGGGGTCGTTGCTCTTCACCTCTACCACGATGGTGCCCTTTGGTGCCACCACCGCGAGCTTCCGGACCCAGAAGTTGGGAATATCGGCTGGCGGGTCGATTCGGTAGTCCATTTCCGCTGCCGGCTGTTCGGCGACCGTCGCTGTCTCGTTGATGTGCTCGTCGTGCGTGTACTCGCCATGGCTGGATATGTGCTCGCCGTCGTGGCCGCCCAGCACCTCGCGAGGGTTGTTTCCCTTGAGGTCGTCGACGTCGACGGTGAGCTCCACCATTGCCTTCCCCACCCCCAGATCGAGCTTGCAGGCATGGGAGAAGTGGAACCACGTCTTCGTGCCCGAGTCGATCGATTCAAGCGGCCTCGCCTTCCAGGGCCCGCCCACCTCGAACGTCACCGGCAACTTGCACGCCGAACGGGCACCGCCCATCGACGCGACGCGCTCGCCCTCGTCCCGGGCACATCCCAGGGCTGCCCCGGCCAGCAGCGCAACACCCAGCAGCCCCGCGGTCCGTCGTCGTATGTGGCTCGGCACCCGGATCCCCCCTCCCCCTGGTTCCGTCGAACGTTAGCCGACTTCCGCAAAACGACTCAACGTATGCAGGAGAGGCCGGGCGGCCGGAACGTCGGTGAGCCTCAGGTATACGGAGAAGGCCCACCACGCCACCAGGGCTACTGTCCGGGTGGGAACGATCGACGGATACGTGATCGCGACAAGCCCAAGGAAAGCCGCCCCAAGGACAGCTCCGGACTCGTCGGTCCACCCCGTCGCCGGGGCGTCGAGAGATTTTTGTGGCTGCATCATGCACGCCCGCCAACATGCCCGCGACTACGAACGGCCCGTCCAGCACTCCGAAACCCTGATCACTGGGCCTCCATCACGTTGATGCCCCGCCGCATTGCCCGCGGCATAAAGCACCCAGAGGGTTAGATCACAACCCTTTCTTCAGCGACCATTACTGCCACTGAATTCATATCGATGAAAGCCAACTTGATCACGGACTTCTCCTTTTCGTGCTCGTGAGGCGTCCATGCCTGACGGATCAGCAGCCGAATCGCAGGAGCTGGAGCATCTTGTCGATGGCAGCACAGGCACAGGTCTCCCAGGTCATCACAGAGCGTCGCAACTCCATGATCGCCAGGTCCTCAGACGTGTGAACTGGTGGCGCCAGGCGAAGGGTCGATCGACGACCCACCTGGTCCTGCGGGCGAGGAGGGAGCAGCGGAGCGACACGATCCCACAGAAGAGGGGCGGGCGGGCCGTCGGCGGGCGGGGGCCGCTGGGCCCGCTTCGGCGGCAGCTCTACGGTGTGCGGTCCGGCGGGCGGGGCCGTTGGGGCGCGGAGGCGGTGCTGCGCGCCGGGGTTCGCGGGACCGGGCGGCGGGCGTCGCCGTCGCCCGGTTCCTCGGCGTCCGAGCCGGACAGTTCCGCGGTCAGTTCCCGGACGAGTTCGGTGAGGTCGGTGGGGCGGTCCTCGGTCCACCAGTCGCCCAGCAGTTCCGCCAGCGAGTCCTGGCGGGCCGCCGCGAGCCGTTCGGCGGCTTCCCGGCCGCGGTCGGTGAGCCGCAGCTCCAGTCCGTCGCGCGCCGCCAGCCCGCGTTCCTCGATCTGCCGGACGCCCTCGGCGACCACCCCGAGCGGCACCCGGGTGCGTTCGGCGAGCAGCGCGGGTTCCACCGAGCCGCAGCGGTGGATGCGCAGCACCAGCCAGCCGGCGGCCGGTTTGAGGTCCAGGCCGGCGCGCGCGGTGATCTTCTCGTAGATGTCCTTGCGGCCCGCCGCGCTGCCCAGTTTGGACAGCGCCCGGGCGACCTCCTCCCGGGAGGAGCGCTGGACGGGGTTGGTGCAGAGCACCTCGGTGGTGTCCGGGGCGGTGACGCTGGCGCGCAGCGGCTCCTCCTTGAGGAACCACGCCAGGACGAAGGCGGCCAGCACGACCGGGACCGCGTAGAGGAAGACGTCGGTGATGGAGGCCGAGTAGGCGCCGAGGACCCCGGCGGCCTGGGCGGGCGGGAGCTGGCCGACCGACCGCGGGTCCTGGGCGAGGCGCGCCGGGGAGACGCCGGGCGGGAGCGGCTGCCCGGCCAGCGCGGTGGCGATCCGCGGGCCGAGCCGGCTCGCGAAGAGCGTGCCGAAGATCGAGACGCCGAAGGAGGCGCCGATGGAGCGGAAGAAGGTGGCGCCGGAGGTCGCCACGCCCAGGTCCCGGTAGGGCACCGCGTTCTGCACGATGAGCACCAGCACCTGCATGACCAGGCCGAGCCCGAAGCCGAAGACGAAGAAGTAGGTGCTCATCAGCACGACGCCGCTGGACGGGTCCAGCTGGTGCAGGAGCAGCAGGCCGAGGGTGGTCACGGCGGTGCCGGCGAGGGGGAAGACCTTGTAGTGGCCGGTGCGCGAGACGATCTGCCCGGAGGCGGTGGAGGACAGCAGCATGCCGAGCACCATCGGCAGCATGTGCACCCCGGACATGGTCGGTGAGACCCGCTGCACGACCTGGAGGAAGGTCGGCAGGTACGTCATCGAGCCGAACATCGCGAAGCCGATCACGAAGCCGATGACCGCGCAGAGGGTGAAGGTGCGGGAGCGGAACAGCCGCAGCGGGATGACCGGTTCCGCGGCCCGCCGCTCGACGAGGACGAACGCGCCGAGCAGCACCGCCCCGAGACCGGCCAGCAGCGCGGTCTGCCAGGAGGCCCACGGGTAGCTGACGCCGCCGAGCGAGGTCATCAGGACCAGGCAGGCGGCGACCGCGGCGATCAGGGCGGTGCCCAGGTAGTCGATGCGGTGCCGGGTGCGGCGGGCGGGGATGTGCAGTGCGGTGGCGATGACGGCGAGCGCGACCGCGCCGATGGGGACGTTGATGTAGAAGACCCAGCGCCAGCTGAGGTGGTCCACGAACAGCCCGCCGAGCAGCGGCCCCAGCACGCTGGTGCCGCCGAACACGGCGCCGAACAGCCCCTGGTAGCGGCCGCGGTCGCGGGGCGGCACGATGTCCCCGACGATCGCCATCGACAGCACGATCAGGCCGCCGCCGCCCAGCCCCTGGAGCGCCCGGAAGCCGATCAGTTCGCCCATGTTCTGTGCGAGGCCGCAGAGCACCGAGCCGATCAGGAAGAGCACGATGGCGGCCTGGAAGAGCTTCTTGCGGCCGTACTGGTCGCCCAGCTTGCCCCACAGGGGTGTCGCGGCCGTGGACGCCAGCAGGTAGGCGGTGACCACCCAGGAGAGGTGGGACAGGCCGCCGAGGTCGCTGACGATGGTGGGCAGCGCGGTGGCGACGATGGTCTGGTCGAGTGCGGCGATCAGCAAGCCGAGCAGCAGCGCGCCGATCGCGACGAGGACCGTCCGCCGGGACCGGTCCTCGCCGGGGACGGCGGGAGCGCTGGTGTCCTGCGCCATGGGCGTGGTCTCCCTCGTGTCCGGCTCGTCCTCCCCGGCCCGTGCGGGCCTTCTCTCCATCCTGGGCGGTTCCGTCCGATATGGCCCGCCGAGCGGGTGGGTACCGGTGGGCGGTACCGGGAAACGGGGCCGGAAACGGAGCCGGGCGGATGTCGTGGAGCGCCTGCGGGCCGACGGCCGCGTTCTGCATAATCGGCCCCCCCGGTGCGCGCCTCCAGGGAGGGGACCCTCGTGACCGCAGCAGCCACCTGCCCGCACTGCCTGGCCCCGGCCCGCGGGGACGGCCGCCCCTCGTGCCTGTGCGCGGCGGCCGAGGCCGCGGACTTCGACCCGCTGCGGGTCCGGCCGTACGTCTCGCTGCCGGACCGGGCGGACTCCGGGGACGAGGTGGACGGCGGGGGCGGCGCGGACGGCGGCGGGGGGCCGGCGGACGGGAGCGGGGGCGGCGGCGGTCCGCTGTACGGGCCCGGCGGCGACGGTCGGGTATACGGGTCGGGCGGTCCGGCGGAGCCGGTCGGGGCGGACACCGCCTTGTTACCCCGGGTGCGCCGCCCCGTGGGCCCGGCGTCCCGGACCGTCAGCTCCGCCGAGCCGTGGCCGGCGGCGGACGGCCCGCCCCCCGGGGCCGCGCCCCTCGCCCCCGATGGCGGGCCCCGCTCCCCCGGTGACGGGCCCGGCTCCCCCGGTGTCGGGCCCGGCTCCCCCGGTCCCTTACGGCGCCGGCGGGTCCGGTCCGCCGTCCTGGCCGCGGGCGGGGCCGCCGCCGTCGCCGCGGTGGCCGTCCTCGCCACCGGGGCGCTCCCCGACGGCGGCCGGGACCGCGCCGCCCCGCCGGACGGCGGCTCGCCCGCCCCCACCGCGCCCCTGGCCACCACCGCCGGGCCGAGCCCCTCCGCCCCGGTCACCGACCGCCCCGCGCCCGCCACCTCGCGCTCCCGCACCCCGCGCGGCACCGCCCCCGGCCACCCGTACCGGGCGCCGGTCCCCGCCCCGCCTCCCCCCTCGCCCGTCCGGGCCTCCGGCAGCGTCGCGGCGCCCTCGCACGGCACCAGCCCCAGCGCACCGCCCAGCGGGCCGGTCGTGCTCCGCGAGGGGTCCAGCGGCCCGGAGGTCGCGGAACTCCAGGGGCGGCTGCGGCAGCTGGCGCTCTACCCGGGCACCGCGGACGGCCGCTACGACCCGGCGGTACGCGACGCGGTCGCCCGCTACCAGCGGCTGTACGGAGTGCAGGGCGATCCGGAGGGGGTGTACGGGCCGGCCACCCGCGCCTCCCTGGAGGCCCGGACACGGGAGCCGTGACGGGGGCGTGCGACGTCCGACGTCCGGCGGGGCGCGTCCGACGTCCGACGGGGCGTCCGACGTCCGACGGGGCGTCCGATGCCGGAAAGGGCGGGCACATACCGGGTGAACCGGCGGAAATCCCCGCCGTCGGCGAAAACCGTGACGCATGCCATGCCGGTGCGGGGCCGGGGACGGTTGTCGCTGCCCCGGCCGTTTTGTATCGTGAAAAAACAAAGTGGTTCCGCCCGCACTCCCTGACCGGCGGGCGGGACCGCTTGATCTCTCCCCGACCGTCCTGACAGCGCCGCTGCCAGCCCCCGCGCCCAGGAGTCCGCCGATGCCGGCCACCACCACGCTCATAGCCCGCGCCCTGCTGCTGGACATGGACTCCACGATCGTGAACTCCGAAGCCGTCGTGGAGCGCTGCTGGCGGCGCTGGGCGGCCGAGCAGGGGCTCCCGGCGGAGGACGTCCTGAAGGTCGTCCACGGGCGGCAGGGCTGGGCCACGATGGCGGAGCTGCTGCCGGACCGCCCGATGGAGCGCAATCACGAGGACAACCGGCGGATCCTGGCCGAGGAGACCGCCGACACCGAGGGCGTGGTGCCGGTGCCCGGCGCGCCCGCCTTCATGGCCGCGCTCGCCCGGCTGCCGCACGCCCTGGTCACCTCCGCGGACACCGCGCTGGCCGCGGCCCGGATGGGGGCGGCGGGCCTGCCGATGCCGCCGGTGCGGATCACCGCGGAGTCGGTGAGCGCCAGCAAGCCGGACCCGGAGGGCTTCCTCAAGGGCGCGGCCGAGCTGGGGTTCGCCCCCGAGGACTGCGTGGTCTTCGAGGACTCCGAGGCGGGCATCCAGGCCGGCCGGGCGGCCGGCATGCGGGTCGTCGGGGTCGGCGAGCGGGCCGCCCGCTTCGCGCCCACCGTCCACGTCCGCGACCTGACCCAGGTGCGCGTCGAGGCGCTGGTGGACGGCGGGATCGCGGTCCGCGTCGACGGCTGAGCCCGGCGCCCGGCACCTCGTCAGCGGCGGCGCCCGGCCACTCGGCGGCCATCAGCGACCGAGCCCGGCCCGTCCCTCCCCGCACCGAGCGCCCGGCCGCGGGCGGGTCGCGTCACCGGCCGGCCGGTTCCCGGTGGAGCAGTCCGCGGGCGACCAGTTCCAGGACCACCGCACAGGCCGTCGCCTGCACCGCCAGCAGCGCGATCAGGACGAACAGCTGCACCGCACCGGCCTGCACGGGCGACGCGCCGCCCAGCAGCATGCCGACGAACGCGCCCGGCAGGGTGACCAGCCCCACCGTGCGGGTCTGGTCAAGTCCGGGCAGCAGCGCGTCGGACGCGGCCGGCCGGGCCACCTCCATCCGCGCGTCCCGGTCCGGCAGCCCCAGCGCCAGCCCGGCCTCGAACTCCCCGCGGCGCGCGTGCAGTTCGTCCAGCGCCCGGCGGCCGGCCAGGACGGTGGCGGTCAGCGCGCCGCCGATGAGGATGCCGGTGACCGGGATCAGGGTGAGGCCGCGCGGCGGCACCAGCCCCGTCAGCAGCAGCACCCCGACGACCGGCAGGACCCCCGCGGCGATCGGCAGCCCCGCCCACCACCAGGTGCGGTTGCGGGTGATCCGGCGGCCCGCGGTGCGGACCGCGACCGCGTACATCAGCACCAGGAAGCACAGCAGCCAGGGCAGCGCGTGCACGACCCAGCCGATGAGGTAGGAGACGGCGGCGAGTTGGGCCGCCGCGCGCAGCCCGGCGAGGGCGATCGCGCGGCCGTGGCCGAGGTGGGCCAGCGCGGCCACGGCCACGGCGGCGACCAGCAGGACGGCGAGGACGATCCCGAGCACGGGGGTGACCGGCAGCAGCACGCGCCCACTGTAGGCGGGCGGCGGCCGCGGACCCGCGCGGGCCGGCCGACTTCCCCCGTACCCCTTGAAGTGACGTGAACATGTCGCCAGGCTGTAACCCGGCGCCCATGCACCGGCCACCCCACACCGCCAGCATGGCCCCGCCCGCATGCCAACTTCCCCCCACAGCCAGGGAGTTCCGATGCCACTGGGCTACGCGCGTCGCGTGTCCACCGCCGCGGCCACCACCGCCGCTCTGACCTGCGCGCTCCTCCTCAACGGCCAGACCGCCCAGGCCGCCCCGCCCGCCCCGCCGGACGCGGCCACCGCCCGGAGCTACCTCGCCGCCCTCAAGGAGCAGCCCGAGGGCCCCCAGGACGGCTACAGCCGCGACAAGTTCCCGCACTGGACCGACCAGGGGAACAACTGCAACACCCGCGAGGTGGTGCTCAAGCGCGACGGTACGAACGTCCAGCAGGACGGCAGCTGCGCGGCGGTGAGCGGCACCTGGGCCTCCGCCTACGACGGGGCGACCTGGACCAAGGCGTCCGACGTGGACATCGACCACGTCGTCCCGCTGTCCGAGGCGTGGAAGTCCGGTGCCGCGCAGTGGACCACCGCGCACCGCCAGGAGTTCGCCAACGACCTCACGCACTCCCAGCTGATCGCCGTCACCGACAGCGTCAACCAGGCCAAGGGCGACAAGGACCCGGCGGAGTGGCTGCCACCGAAGGCGTCGTACCACTGTATGTACGCCCGGATGTGGGTGGGCGTGAAGCACACCTACGCGCTCACCGCGGACCAGGCGGAGAAGGCGGCGCTGAAGAAGATCCTCGACGGCTGCTGAGCCGGTCCCGGGCGGCCCCCGGCCGACCCGGGTGCGGGTCCGGCGCGCCGGACGGTGATGATGGGGCGCACCTTTGCCGTCGTCCGCCCCTTCGACGGCCGGCGCGCCCTCCCGCGCGCCGGCCGTCCGCCGCCCCAGGGAGAGCCGCCTTGGCCGCCGCCCACCCCGCCGACCGCCCCGGCCGCCCGGCCGCCGCCCTCGCCGTCGTCGGCGCCGGACCGCGCGGGACGAGCGTCCTGGAGCGGCTCTGCGCCTCGGCCGCCGGCCTCGCCCCGGGCACCCGCCTGACCGTGCACGTCATCGACCCCGCGCCGCCCGGCGCCGGCCAGGTGTGGCGCCCCGACCAGCCCGGGGTGCTGCTGATGAACACCGTGGCGTCGCAGGTCACCCTGTTCACCGACGCCAGCGTGGCCTGCGCGGGCCCGGTGCGGCCGGGCCCGAGCCTGTACGAGTGGGACGGCTGCGACGTGGGCCCGGACGACTATCCGGGGCGCGCACTGTACGGCCGCTATCTGGAGTGGGTGTTCCGGCGCACCGTGCGGACCGCACCGGAGGGCGTCGCGGTCGTGGTGCACCGGGCCCGCGCGGTGCGCCTGGCCGAGGCCGCCGACGGCACCCAGGCGCTCACCCTGGACAACGGGCACACGCTGGCCGGCCTGGGCGCGGTGGTACTGGCCCAGGGCCACCTGCCCACCCGCCCGGACGCCGCGCAGCGCCGGCTGGCCGCCTACGCCGCCGCCCACGGCCTGCACTACCTGCCGCCCGCCAACCCCGCGGACCTGACCGCCGAGCTGGCCGCCCTGCCGCCGGGCCGCCCGGTGCTGCTGCGCGGCCTCGGACTGAACTTCTTCGACCACCTGGCGCTGCTGACCGCGGGCCGCGGCGGCCGGTTCACGCGGGGGCCGGGCGGCGCCCTGGTCTACCGGCCGTCCGGCCGCGAGCCCCGGCTCTACGCGGGCTCCCGGCGCGGCGTCCCGTACCACGCACGCGGCGACAACGCCAAGGGCGCGCACGGCCGCCACCTCCCGCTGCTGCTCACCGCGGACGTGATCGCGGCGTTCCGCAAGCGCGCGGACGCCGGGGAGCCGCCGGACTTCCGCGCCGAGGTCTGGCCCCTGGTGGCCAAGGAGGTGGAGGCGGTCTACTACGAGGCGCTGCTGGCCGCCCGCGGCACACCGGACGGCGCGGCCCGGGACCGCTTCCGGGAGCGCTTCCTGGCCTGCGCGCACCGGGGACCCGAGGAGGCCGCCGCCCTGGACGCGTTCGGGGTGGCGCCCGGTGACCGCTGGGACTGGGAGCGGCTCGCCCGGCCGTACCCGCGGGAGCCGTTCGCCGGCCCGGCGGCGTTCCACGGCTGGCTGCTGGACCACCTGCGGGCCGATCTGGCGCACGCCCGGCAGGGCAACGTCGCGGGCCCGGTCAAGGCGGCCCTGGACGTGCTGCGGGACCTGCGCAACGAGCTGCGGCAGATCGTCGACCACGGCGGGCTGACCGGCGCCTCCCGCCGCGACCACCTGGACCGCTGGTACACCCCGCTGAACGCCTTCCTGTCCATCGGCCCGCCGCGCCGCCGGATCGCGGAGATGGCGGCGCTCATCGAGGCGGGGGTGCTGGAGGTGCTCGGCCCCCGTACGGAGATACGGACCGGCGGTGCGGACGGCGGCGCGCCCGGTTTCACGGCGCACTCCCCGGCCGTCCCGGGGTCGCAGGTCACCGCGCCGGCCCTGATAGAGGCCCGGCTGCCGGAGCCGGACCTGCGGCGCACCGGGGACCCGCTGCTGGCCCGCCTGCTGGCGGACGGCGGCTGCCGGCCGCACACCGTGGACGGCTACCGGACCGGCGGCCTGGACGTGTCGCCGAGCCCGTACCACGTCCTCGGGGCCGACGGGCGGCCGCATCCGCGGCGGTTCGCGGTCGGGGTGCCGACGGAGGGGGTGCACTGGGTGACCGCCGCGGGCGCGCGGCCGGGCGTGGGATCGGTCACGCTGGCCGACACCGACGCGGTGGCGCGGGCGGCGCTGCGGGCCGCGGGCGCGCCCCCACCCCCTATTGGTCCGGACCAATAAGGACCCTATTCCAAATGTTGAACTTGCAAGTATTGGTTAGGGGGTCCTAATCTACGACTCTCCGGCGGCTGCGCCGTCCCCCGCGTTCCGCTCGTCCGGACCGACCAAGGAGACCCCATGTCCGCTCCCCTGAGCTCCTTCACCCAGAAATCCACGCCGCACGCCCTGGCGCTCTTCCGCATCGTCACCGGCCTGCTCTTCGCCTGCCACGGCGCGGCCTCGCTCTTCGGCGTCCTGGGCGGCGCGATGGGCACCGGCCACGCCGTCCCGGCCGGCAGCTGGCCCGGCTGGTACGCGGCGGTCATCCAGCTGGCCGGCGGCCTCCTGGTGCTCCTGGGCCTGGGCACCCGCGCCGCGGCGTTCATCAGCTCCGGCTCGATGGCCTACGCCTACTTCACGATGCACCAGCCGCACGCGCTGTGGCCGCTCCAGAACGGCGGCGAGGCGGCCGCCATGTTCTGCTGGGCCTTCCTGCTGATCGTCTTCACCGGCCCCGGCGCCTGGGCGCTGGACCGGCTCTTCTTCGGCACCCAGGAGCAGCGCCCGGCGCCCCTGGCCGAGCGCGAGCCCAGCGCCGCCTGACCGGCACGCCGCGGCCCCGGACCAGGCGTACGCTGTATGGCTGTAGTGCCGCCCCTGCCGCACCGAGCGACGTCGCGGCGGGGTCCGGACCGGGAGCAAGACGTTGGTGGAAAGCCTGGGGTCGCTGAGCGGCACCCCGTGGGTCTATGTGGTCGTCGGCCTCTCGGTCGTCCTCGACGTCTTCCTGCCCATCCTGCCCAGCGGCGTCCTGGTGGTCACCGCGGCCACCACGGCCGCCGGCTCCGGCACCGCCGCCGACGTCGCCTCCTCCGTCCGCGCCGGGAACCACTTCGCGCAGATGGCCGCCCTGGTCCTGTGCGCGGCCACCGCCTCGGTCCTCGGCGACCTGGTCGCCTACCGGCTGGCCCGGCGCGGCGGCGACCGCTTCGACCGCGCCATCGGCCGCTCCCGGCGGCTGTCCGCCGCCCAGCAGCGGCTGGGCGCGGCGCTCACCCGGGGCGGCGGCGGCCTGGTCGTGCTGGCCCGCTTCGCGCCGGCCGGGCGCTCGGTGGTCAGCCTGGGCGCCGGGGTCGCCCACCGGACCGTGCGCGAGTTCCTGCCGTGGTCGGCGCTGGCCGGCCTGGTCTGGGCCGCGTACAGCGTGAGCCTGGGCTACTTCGGCGGCCACTGGCTCGGCACGTCCTGGGTGAGCACCGCCCTCTCCGTACTGGCGCTCTTCGCCGCGGGCTCGGCCGCCGCCTACGTCGTCCGGCGCCCGGCCCGGGAGACCGCCGGGAGCTGACCGCCGCCCGCCGCCGTCAGGCCGCCGGGGCGATCCCGGAGCCGCCGGCCGCCCCGGCCGCGCCGCCGGCGTCCTCCTCCGCGGTCGCCGGGACCACCGCGACCGGGCAGACCGCGTGCAGCAGCACGGCGTGCGCCACCGACCCCAGCCGCGGGCCGACCGGCAGCCGCCGCCGGTGCCGGGCCACCACCACCAGATCGCTCTCCTCGGAGGCCGCCACCAGCTGGCCCGCGGCGTCCTCGCCACGCAGCCGGACCGCCACCTCCACGCCCGGGTACCGGTCCCGGTGGGGCGCGAGCACGTCCGCCAGCCGGAGACCGAGCGCCTCCTCGTACTCCTCCTGCGTGGACTCGTACACCGCCGCGTACTCGAAGGCGGGCGGCAGCAGCATCGGCCAGGTGTAGCCGGAGACCACGGTCAGCCGGGCGCCCCGGCGCGCGGCCTCGGCGAACGCGAACCCCACCCCGGCCGGCTCGTCGGCGCCCGCGTCCACCCCGAGGGTCACCTGCCGCTCCGGTGGCGCCACCGCCTCGCCGTCCGGGCCGCGCCGGGTGCCGGCCCGGTCCGGGCGCGGCACCACCACGACCGGGCAGGCGGACCGGGCCGCGCAGGCCAGCCCGTTGGAGCCGAGCAGCAGGCTGGCGAAGCCGCCGCGGCCCCGGGAACCCAGGACGAGCAGCTGTCCCTCGTCCCCGAGGGCGGGCAGCTGGGCGTCGGCCATGCCGTCCAGCCCGCGGAGCTCCACGTCCGGCAGGTCCGCGAGGTACGGCCGGTCCTTCAGGGCCGCCAGCACGGCGTCCCCGGCCGCCCGCTCCCGCTCCCCGCCGCCGTGCGGCCAGACGTGCACCACCCACAGCGGCGCCGAGCGCGCCCGGGCCGCGCCGGCCGCCCAGCGCACCGCCCGCTCGCTGTCCGGGGACCCGTCCACACCGACGATGACCGGCAAGGTGTCCATCTCCGCCTCCGCTCCGTACCGAGTGGCTCCGCCTACGACTGCGTACGCCCGCGTACCCCCGGGTGCGGCCCGGTATGGCCCGTGCCGGGCGGCTCTCTCCACCCTGCCCCTCGCACCGGGGGCGGAGACCGGGCCGAAGGGCCCGCCCCCGCAACGGAGTAGAGTCGGACGTCCACCACCCGGCCCCCGCCCGCAACGGGTCGCGGCGCCGCCCCGGCGCCCCCGGAGGGCGCGGGCCCGAACCACTCACACGAGGCACACTGCGGTGAACCACCCCCCGGTCGTCGAATGGACCGAGGACGATCAGGTCCTCACCGCCCGCTGGCGCTCGGAGAACGGCGCCCGGCCGCCCCGGCGGATCGTCGTCGCGGACGACCGCACCCGGGCCGCCGACGCCTACCGGCTGGCCTGCGAGGGCACCGCGCTGCTGTGGCGCGGCGACTACCACAACGCCCGCCAGCTGCTCTCGGCGCTGGCCCGGCGGGTCGACCGGCGCCCGCGCCGGACCCCGCCCGCCGACCCCACCCAGGCGTTCCACCTGCACCGCGCCGCCCAGAACCAGCGCGCCCGCATCCTGGGCATGGTGCTGGTCCCGCTGGACGCCGACCTCGCCGTCCGGCTGCCGCGCGCCCCCGACGTCCGCGAGGCGTGCGCCCGCGCCTACGGCCCGCCGGAGCCCGCCCCGCAGGGCTCCGCCCAGGACACCGCGTCCCTGGTCTCCCTGCGCGAACTCCTCGGCCTGATCGGGGCCGACGAGTGGCGCCGCAAGGGCGTGGAGATCCCCGCGCTCGGCGGCGACCGCATCCACCCGCACTACGGCGTCTTCTCCCCGGCGCGCGGCGAGTACGTCGACCTGGTGGCGAAGGCCCCGCTGCCCGCCCTGGACCTGGCGTTCGACATCGGCACCGGCACCGGGGTGCTGGCATCGGTGCTGGCCCGCCGCGGCGTCCGCCGGATCGTGGCCACCGACCAGGACCCGCGGGCGCTGGCCTGCGCCCGGGAGAACACCGCGCGGCTGGGCGTCGCGGACCGGGTGGAGGTGGTCGCGGCCGACCTCTTCCCGGCCGGCCGGGCCCCGCTGGTGGTCTGCAATCCCCCCTGGGTGCCCGCCAAACCGACCTCCCCGGTGGAGCACGCGGTCTACGACCCGGGCAACCGCATGCTGCACGGCTTCCTGTCCGGTCTGGCCGGCCATCTGGCCCCGGGCGGCGAGGGCTGGCTGATCCTGTCCGACCTGGCCGAGCACCTCGGTCTGCGGCCCCGCGCGGAGCTCCTCGACGCCTTCGCCCGGGGCGGCCTGACCGTCCTCGGCCGGCTCGACATCGCGCCCCGCCACCCCCGCGCCCGCGACACCGCCGACCCGCTGCACGCGGCCCGCGCCGCCGAGGTCACGTCCCTGTGGCGGCTGGGCGCGGCGGCGGACTGAGCGATCGGGGGTGAACGGGCCGGGCGGGCCGCGGCCGCGTCAGGGCCGCAGCCCCGCGCACACCGTGCGGACGTAGCGGCGCCAGTCCCCGGCGCCGGTGCGGATCACCGCCGCCAGTCCGCACACCGCCATCACCAGGTCCGCCACCTCGGCGTCGGCCCGGACCGAGCCCTCGTCCTTACCGCGGGCCAGCAGCCGGCCGGCGACCTCCTCGGCGCCCGCCCGGCCCCGGCCGGCCGGCTCGGTGGACCCGAACGCCGCCTCCAGGGCCGCGGACAGCCCGCGCTCGGCGCTGAGCACCTCGCCGATGTGGGTGAGGTAGGCCACCAGCCCCTCCGCGGCGGTCGCACAGCCCAGGCAGCGGCTGCGCCCGAACGCGACGATCTCCTCCTGCCGTTGCTCCCCCACCGCGGCGATCAGCGCGGCCCGGCTGGGGAAGTGGCGGTAGACCGTGCCGATCCCGACCCCCGCCGCCCGGGCGATCTCGGGCATCTGCGCCTCGTCGCCGCGCTCCCGGAAGACCTGCCGCGCGGCGTCCAGCACCCGGCCGCGGTTGCGTTCGGCGTCGGCGCGCGGACGGCGCTGCGGGGCGGAGGCAGGCGAGGGAGGGGGCACCCCGCCGATGCTACTGGCCGCACACCGGGCGGAATCGGGCGCCGGCCCGCCGGCCTCCCGGGTACCCGGGCCGCCCCCCGCGCCCATCAGGCACGATGGTCCCATCATGAACCTCGACGACCTCGTCGCCCGCGCCCGCCGGCTCGCCGCCTCCGCGACGCCCGGCCGGCGGCGGCTGCTCGGGATAGCCGGCCCGCCGGGCGCCGGCAAGTCCACCCTCGCCGCCCGGCTCGCGGCGGAGCTGACCGGCCAGGCCGTGCTCGTCCCGATGGACGGCTTCCACCTCGCCGCGGCGGAGCTGCGCCGGCTGGACCGGGCGGACCGCAAGGGCGCCCCGGACACCTTCGACGCCGCCGGGTACGCGGCCCTGCTGGCCCGCCTGCGCACCCCGGAACCGGGCACGCCCGTCTACGCCCCGGCCTTCGACCGCCGGATCGAGGACCCGGTCGCCGGCAGCATCCCGGTGGCGCCGCACATCCCGCTCGTCCTCACCGAGGGCAACTACCTCCTGCTGCACTCCGACCCCTGGACGCCGATCCGCGAACTGCTCGACGAAGCCTGGTACGTGGAGCTGGACCCGGCCGAGCGGGTGCGGCGGCTGATCGCCCGGCACGAGCGGTTCGGGCGCCCGCGCACCGACGCGGAGGAATTCGTCCGCACCTCCGACGAGGCCAACGCCCGCCTGGTGGCGGCCACCCGGGCCCGGGCCGACCTCGTCGTCTCCTTCGACGACGGCGAGGCCCCGCCCCCACTGCCCGGCTGACCCGCCGGGGACCGCCCGCCGAGCCCTCGGGGAACGCCACCGGACCGGAACACCGTCCAACAGGCCGGGCGCCGCGGCGTACCGGACCGGACCGGACCGGACCGGACCGGCGAGAATGTCCGGCACCGCACGCGCGCCTCGCACGTTCCTCCCGGGGGACGCGGCGTCCCGCCCGAGCGGGCGGCCGCCGCACCGGACGCCGCACCGGCGCCCGCCCCGCCGACCGCCCGCCCGCCCGCCCCGCACAGAACGGCCCGCAGAATGACGCACGACTTCCACGCCTGGTCCGAGATCGACAACGGCACCGTGCCGGTCGAGGACGGCGAGCTGTTCTACGAGACGGCCGGGCCCGGGTCGGGGCCCGCGGTGGTGCTGCTGCACGGCGGGATGCTCGACCAGCACATGTGGGACGAGCAGTTCGCCTGGCTGGTCAACTCCGGCCTGCGGGTGATCCGTTACGACTCCCGGGGCCACGGCCTGTCCTCCACCGTCACCGGCGACTGGGCCAACCACGACGACCTGGCGGCCCTGCTGGACGCGTTGGACGTGCCGCGCGCCGCGCTCGTCGGCCTCTCCCACGGCGCCCGGGTCGCGCTGGACACCGCGCTGGCCCACCCGGAGCGGGTCGCCGCCCTCTTCCTGGCCTCCCCCGGCATCAGCGGCCGGGCCTTCACCGACCCGTTCGTCCTGGGGCACATCCGCGAGCAGGTCGCCGCGATCGGCGAACCGGACGGCGCGGAGCGCTATGTGGAGCACTTCCTGCGGCTGTGGGTGGACGGGCCGCACCGCGCGCCGTCCGCCGTGCACCCCGGCTTCCGCGAGCGGATGCGCGCCTGCGCGGCCGCCAACGTCGAGGTGCACGCCGACGGGGCGGGCGCCGGTATACCGCTGGAGGTCGGCGCCTTCGACCGCCTCGGCGAGATCCGGGTGCCGACCACCGTCCTCGACGGCGACCTGGACGCCGCCGACATCTCCGCGAACGCCCACGCCATAGCCCTGGCGGTGCCCGGCGCCCGGCGGATCCGCGTCCCGGCCGCCGGCCACATGGTCAATCTGGAGAACACCCCGCTCTTCGACGGGGAGTTGCACGCCTTCCTGGCGTCTCTGGCGCTCTGACCCGGCGCCGCCCGGCCGGGCCGCCGCCCCCGGTCCCGGACGGCGGCATGGCCCGTTCTCGCCGGTGCCCGCTAGAGTGACCGGGCCGTGGTGTTCGGGAAGACCGGTGCAGGACCTCGTGTCCCAGGCCGGCGCGGCCCTCGCCACTGTGATCGGGGAGTTTCCGTCCCTCTTCCGTCCGCGCGCCCGCGCGGGCGGAGGCCACTGACCGCAGCCTGCGGCCGGGAAGGCGGGGCGGACGCGTGCACCCGTAAGCCAGGAGACCGGCCACGGCATCTCACGAAATCATCCACGAGGTGCTGGAGCGTGATGGCCGGATGGCCCTGTCCACCGATACCCCGGACAATTCCCCTTCTCCCCGCAACACCCCCTTCCCCGGCATACCCGGCTCCACCGGGTCGTTCCGGTGGCAACGCCGCGATACGGTCCGCACCGCGGGCCTGATGTCCGTGATCGCCGCCCTGCACGCCGTCGCCTTCGGCGTGCTGTTCCTGCTGGTCGTGCCGGGCCACTACACCGTCGGCAGCCAGGTCTACGGCGCCGGCCTCGGCATCACCGCGTACACCCTGGGCATGCGGCACGCCTTCGACGCCGACCACATCGCGGCGATCGACAACACCACCCGCAAGCTGATGGCCGACGGCAAACGGCCGGTCTCGGTGGGCTTCTGGTTCGCGCTCGGCCACTCCAGCGTGGTCTTCGCACTGGCCGCGCTGGTGGCCGGCGGCACCCGGCTCGCCGGCACCCTGCTCAACGACGACTCCCGCACCCACCAGGTCCTGGGCACCGTCGGCACCACCGTCTCGGGCACCTTCCTCTACCTCATCGCGGCCCTCAACCTCGTCGCGCTCGCCGGGATCTGGCGGGTCTTCCGGGGGATGCGCGGCGGCCGGTACGACGAGGCGGAACTGGAGCAGCGGCTGGAGTCGCGCGGCTTCATGAACCGCTTCCTGGGCCGGTTCACCCGGTCCATAAGCCGCCCCGGCCAGATGTTCCCGCTCGGGTTCGTCTTCGGCCTGGGCTTCGACACCGCGACCGAGGTGACGCTGATGGTGATGGCGGGCAGCGGCGCCGCGGCGGGCCTGCCCTGGTACGCGATCCTGTGCCTGCCGCTGCTGTTCGCCGCCGGGATGAGCCTGTTCGACACCCTGGACGGCACGTTCATGAACTTCGCGTACCAGTGGGCGTTCTCCAACCCGGTGCGCAAGGTCTACTACAACCTCACCATCACCGGCCTGTCGATCGCCGTCGCGTTCTTCATCGGCACCATCGAGCTGGTGACCGTGCTGCACGACAAGCTCGGCCTCACCGACCCGGTGACCGAGGGCATCTCCTCCCTCGACCTCGACAACGCGGGCTTCGTCATCGTCGGCCTGTTCGTCGTGGTGTGGGCGGCGGCGCTGGCGTACTGGCGCCTGGGCGGCGTGGAGAAGCGCTGGGCCGCCCGGACCCGCCCGGCCGCCGGCGACCCCGTCCCCCCGACCGGCCCCTGACGCCCGGGCCCGTTCCACCGCCCCGCGGCCGGGCCGGAGGGCGGGCGCGGTCCTCGGCGACCACGCCCGCCCTCCCCCGCTTCCCCGCCTCAGGTGGCCGAGCCGGCCGCCGCGCCCGTCAGCAGGTCCGGGCCCCAGCGCTCCAGCGCCGCCGGCAGGTCGAGCGGCCGGAGCCGGTCCGCCACGTCCGGCCCCGGCCAGTCCTCGCGCGGCACCCGCCACATCACCTCGAACTCGTTCCCGTCCGGGTCCCGGGCGTAGACCGACTTCGAGACCAGGTGGTCGGTGGCGCCCACCAGCGCGTCCCGCTCCCGCAGCCGCGCCTCCACCGCCGCCAGATCGCCCAGCGAGCCGACCTCCCAGGCCAGGTGGTACAGCCCGATCCGGCCGCGCTCCGGCCCGGGCGCGCCCGCGCCCACCGCGAACAGCCCCAGATCGTGGTCGTTGTGCGACCCGGGCGCGCTGAGGAACGCCGCCCGCCCCGGGATCTCGACATCGACCGTGAACCCCAGCACCTCGGTGTAGAACGCCACCGACCGGGCCACCTCCCGGATGTACAGCACCGCGTGATTGAGCCGCCGTACGGACATCAACCCTCCGTTCTTCCTTCTTCTCGTTCCCCGTCTCGTTCCCCGCCCGGCTCCCGGACGGAACGCTCCTTCAGCGGCGCAGCACCAGAAGCACCACCAGCCCCGCCGCCACCCCCAGCACCACCGCCGCCACCCCGTGGACGAGCCGGTGGGCGCGCAGCCCCGGCAGGAAGCGGTCGAGGGACCAGCGCCCGGGCCCGGTCAGCGCCAGCGCACCGGCCGCGGCGAGCAGCACCACCTCGTACTCCACGCCCTGCGGCGCGAAGAAACCGCCGCCCCAGCGCAGCCCCAGCGCGTTGACCATCACGCCGATCACGCCCGCGGCGGCGAGCGGCGTCAGCAGCCCGAGGGCCAGTCCGAGCCCGCCGACCGTCTCGGTCAGACCGGCGAGCAGCGCCATCGGCCGGCCGGCCGGATAGCCGTTCGCCGCGAAGTACTGCCCGGTGGGCCCCAGCCCGGGCCCGCCGAACCAGCCGAACAGCTTCTGGACACCGTGCGCCGCCATGGTCAGCCCGACGACCAGCCGCAGCAGGAGCAGCCCGGCGTCCACACCTCGAAGACCGGGGGCGTACCGCACCGCACCACCGGTGCGGCCGGCCCCGGACGTGCGGGACGTAGTCATGATCCGTGCTCTTTCCCGGCGCCCACCGCACACCGGCCCGGCCCACCGCGACCCGACCGCACCCGCGGTAATTACGCCCAGAGAATTTACTTGAAACTTCAAGTCAGTACCTACGATACACATCCCCGCGCAAACACCAAAGGCCCCCGATCGGGAGCCGCCTCAGGGCCACACGTGGCCGCCATGGGACGGAACGCACGCCCGAGCACCGCCAATGGCCGGGGGAAGCCCCACCGTAGGCTGACCGCATGATCCGTGCAGTGGCATTCGACGTCGGCGAAACCCTCATCAGCGACGACCGCGGGTGGGGCGCGTGGGCCGACTGGCTCGGCGTCAACCGGCACACGCTGTCGGCTCTGGTCGGTGCGGTGGTTGCGCAAGGCCGGGACAACGCGGACGCTCTGCGGCTCGTTCGGCCGGGCATCGACATCGAGGCCGAGCGCGCCGCGATGGAGCGGGCCGGCCACGGGGAGCTGCTGGAGGAGTCGGATCTCTACCCCGATGTGCGGCCGGCTCTCGCGGCGCTGCGGGGAGCAGGCGTCCGCGTGGTCGTGGCGGGCAACCAGACGGCCCGCGCCGGTGAGCTGCCGCGCGTCCTCGCTCTGCCACGATTCGGCGGCCCGCACAGCCCTTCGGGCAGGCGGTCCCCGTAGTCTTCGATCACGAAAACGGCCCCCTGCTCGGATAAGCAAGGGGCCGCCGACCTCACGGTCGCGTACGTGGGCACAGACGGATTTGAACCGCCGACATCTGCTTTGTAAGAGCAGCGCTCTACCGCTGAGCTATGCGCCCTGGGCCGAGCCGACAGACTACCTTGCCCTGGGGCCGGGACTGCAAACCCGTGGCCGAGGGGCGGACGGGGGCGGGCGGGGGCGGAAAGGGGACGTGGCGGGCGGAGGCGACCGGGTGGGCGGGGCGTGAACTTACCGGTCGGGATGTTCGTTTGGACGGGTGGGAGAATGTCAGCCTGCCCTGGGGCGATCCGATCGGGAGAGGGATGTGACGGCGACACACACGCAGCCGCAGCCGCGGCCGTCCGGGCGGCGGGACCGCCGTCGCGGCCGCCGGGGCGGGGTCCGCCGGGCGGCCGGTGAGGTCCTGGGTCTGGCCCTGCTGCCGTTGCCGCTGCTGGCGGCGGTGGCGCCGATGGCGTTCACCGGGGGCGGGACCCGCCGGTGGTTCGGCGGGCGCGCGGAGAGCCAGCGGGCCGAGGCGCAGGCCGCCAAGGACGCCGCCGCCGCGGCCTTCTACGACCTGGACACCGCCCACCGGGACCTGCGGATCTCGGTGGAGACGATCACCGCCGTGGACGACTCCGCGCGGGCGCGGCAGGCCGCGGTGGAGTACGAGAGCTTCGGGCAGCGGATCGACCGGGTCAGCCAGGGGTACATCACCGCCGTCGACTCCCACGACCTGGACCGGGACGAGATCGACGGCGCGGCGCTGGCGCGGGCGCGGGCCGATCTGACCCGGGCCCGGGAGGAGCTGGAGCGGGTCCGCGGGGAGCTGGACTGGTTCGCGCAGAGCCTGGCGCCGCTGCTCGACAACGCCGAGACGCAGCTGGCCCGGGTCGCCCCGGCCGTGGAGCGGGCCCGGCAGGCGCTGCTCGGGGCCAGCAACGCGCTGGACGCCGTCCGGGGCCAGGGCCTGCGAGCCGATGACCTCGCGGCTCGGCTGGCAGCGCTCGGCCCGGAGCTGACCAAACTCAACGAGGGCGCCGGGCAGCACGGCGTACCGGCCACCCTCCGGCGGGCGGAGGAGGTGCAGCGGCAGGCCGGGGCGATCCGGTCGGAGGCCGAGCGGCTGCCGCAGACCGCGGCGGAGATCGACAAGCGGCTGGTGTCACTGCGCACCCGCGCGGAGGCGATCACCACCCGCGCCCAGCAGGTCGCCCCGGTCCTCAGCGAGCTGCGCCGGCGGTACAGCGCGGCCTGCTGGCAGGACCTCCAGCACGTGCCGGAGCGGGCGGCCGCGTCGGTGGAGCAGGCCCGCGGGGCGCTCCAGGAGGCCGGACAGGCGCGGGCCGAGCAGCGCTGGGCGGACGCCACCGCCAAGCTGGCCACCGTACGGGCGCTGCTCAACACCACCGACGAGGCGGTGTCGGCGGCCGGCGACCGGCTGCGCCGGCTGGACGCGGTGGCGGCGGACCGGCAGCAGGAGGTCGAACGCACCCGCTTCGCGGTCCGGGACGCCCAGCGGCTGGCGATGGCCGGCCGCAGCACGCCGGATCCGCGACATGCCGGGCCGCTGGACGAGGCGGTGGCGCGGCTGGACCGCGCGGTCGCCGGGCTGGCGGGGCGGCACCCGGACTGGTGGCACTTCCTGACCGAGACGGAAGCGGTCCGGGAGACCGCGGCCCGGGTCGTCCAGGAGATCCGCGACGAACGCGGCGGCGCGGGCCCGGCGGCGGGCGGAGGCTGAGGGGCCGGAGCCCGCCCTTCCGCCCGCGATGGCACGAACCGGCGCCCTGTCGGATGCTGGAGTCTGGAGCGAGTACGGAGCGCGTACGCCCCCGGCGGCTCCTCTGCGCGAAGGAGGCCGAAGATGGCAACCGGTGCGACTGGCCACGTCCTGCACAAGCCCGCCAACCCCCTCCGCAAGGCCAAGCGGCGCCGCACCCAGATCAACGAGCACCTGCCCGTCGACCACCGGCTGAGCCGGGTCTACCGCATCGGGGCCGGGCTGATGGGGCTGGTGCTGGTCGCCTTCGGCATCCTCGGGCTGACCGACAACATCGGCTTCTTCGACACCGGCGGCGCGACGGTGGCCGGGCTGAACACCAACGGTTCGCTGAGCGTGATCTCGATCGTCGTCGGCGCGCTGCTCTTCGCCGGGATGGTGCTCGGCGGTAACTTCGCCTCCACCCTCAACATCGTGCTCGGCGGACTCTTCCTGCTCAGCGGGTTCGTGAACCTGGGGCTGCTCCAGACCGACGCCAACTTCCTCGCCTTCAAGATCCAGAACGTGCTGTTCAGCTTCGTGGTGGGGCTGCTGCTGCTGGTCTTCGGGATGTACGGGCGGGTCAGCGGCGGGCTGCCGCACGACAACCCGTACTGGCGGACGCGGCACCCGGAGGAGGCCGCGCGGTTCGACAGCGGGGAGCTGCACCCGGTGTCCGGGATGACCGCCGGGCGGCAGTCGGCCCGGGCGAAGATGCAGGGCGCCTGGCACGGCGGGCTCGGCTCGCTCGGCCCCGGCACCAGCCACACCGGCCCGCACCACTATGCAGGGGCGCACGCCGAGACCACCGGCGCGCCCGGTGCGGAGCGGGCCGGTAAGGAAGGCGTGCCGGGCGCCGGCCCGCGGCCCGGTGCGTCGCCGCCGGCCGGCAGCCCCGAGGAGCTGTGAGGCGGGGCCCGGCGGCGGCCGGGGCATGAGGCCGGGCCCGGCGGCGGCCCGGACGTGACCCGGGGGGCCGGGCGGCGCACCCGGCGGGCCGGACCGCACCGAGGCGGTCCGGCCGCCTCCGGGCCCCGCGGCCGGGCCGGAGCCGGGATACGGGCAAGTGGGAGCGACCATGGGGCAGTTGGGGAACCCCGCCTCGCACGCGGGCGGCGGACCGTACGGCGCGGCCGTCGAGGTGCTCGCCAAGCGGATCTTCGAGGGCCGCTACGGCGAGGGCGACGTGCTGGGCATGCCGGAGCTGATGGCGGAACTCGACGTCAGCCAGACCGTGCTGCGCGAGGCCGTGAAGGTCCTCACCACCAAGGGCCTGCTCGCCACCCGGCAGAACCACGGCACCTACGTCCGGCCCCGCGAGGACTGGAACCTCCTCGACTCCGACGTGCTGCGCTGGAAGCTGGCGGCCGGCGCCTCCTCCGACTTCTACGCCGATGTGCTCGAACTCCGGCGCTCCATCGAACCGGCGGCGGCCGCGCTGGCCGCGGAGCGCCGCACCGACGACGACCTCGAAGCGATCGGCGCCGCGCTCGGCGCGATGTCCGCCACCGAGGACGACCCGGTGCTGCTCATCCGCGCCGACGCCTCCTTCCACACCGCGGTGCTGCTCGCCTCCAACAACCGCTTCTACGCGCAGATGCACCGGGTGATCGTGCCGGTGATCATCCAGCGCGGCCGCGAGGTGTACGCCTCGGGCGGCGCCTTCGAGCATCCGCACGCGATCCACGCGGCGGTGGCCGAGGCCGTACGGGACCGGGATCTGGACGGGGCGTACATGGCGATGCTGGAGCTGCTGGACAAGTCGGCGCGCGAGCACCCCTAGCCAGGGGGTGCCCGCAAAGTCGCGTCTGCCGTCCGGCGCGCGGAACAGGCCCGGGGCGGGTAGACGGAGGGGTGGACACCCCTCTCCGGAAGGACGGTCCCCGCGCCATGACGCCCTCGACGAAGATCAGCCGGATCGAGACCTTCCTCGCCCCGCCCCGCCGGCTGTTCGTCCGTGTGGAGACCGACGAGGGCGTGGTGGGCTGGGGCGAGCCGGTGGTCGAGGGGCGGGCCGAGCCCGTCCGGGCGGCCGTGCCGCTGCTGGCGGACTGTGCGCCGCTGTTCGCCGAGGAGCCGGTGCTCCCGAGCACGCCCCACGCCCTCCCCCTTCTCGTCGCCGCGTCCACCATTCCCCTCGCATTGGGTGAATGCCTCAGCACCCGCCGTGAGTTCCCGGCTCCGCTGCGCGCCGGCGTCGCGGTGGTGCAGCCCGACGTCTCACACGCCGGCGGCATCTCCGAGCTGCGCCGGATCGCCGCGCTGGCGGAGACCTACGGCGCCCTGCTCGCCCCACACTGCCCGCTCGGTCCGGTCGCGCTGGCCGCCAGCCTCCAAGTGGTCTTCACCACCCCGAACTTCCTCATCCAGGAGCAGTCGCCGGGCCCGCACCACCACCGCGGCGCCGAACTCCTGGACTACGTCGCCGACCCCGCGCCGTTCCTCTTCGACCGCGGCGCGCTGCTGCGCACCGACCGCCCGGGGCTCGGGGTGGACGTGGACGAGGCGGCCGTGCGGGCCGCGGACGCGGCGGGCGGCCACACCTGGCGCAACCCGGTCCGGCGGTACGACGACGGCGCGTTCGCCGAATGGTGAGGCGGACCGCGCAAGAGGGCCGAACATGCCCCGGCCGCTCGTACGCCCCGCGGCGCGCCCCCGGTTAGCCTGTGGCCATGCCCCGTTACGAGTACCGGTGCCGCCCCTGCGGGACCACCTTCGAGCTGAACCGGCCGATGGCCGAGTCGTCCGCCCCGGCCGTCTGCCCCGAGGGCCACGAGGACACCGTCAAGCTGCTGTCCACCGTCGCCGTCGGCGGGACCGCGTCCGGCCCCGGCCCGTCCGCGGCCCCGCGCGGCGGCGGGGGCGGCGGCTGCTGCGGAGGCGGCTGCTGCGGCTGACCCGACCGGCCCGCCGCGCACGGACCGCGCGGCGGGTCTACCGCTTGCGGGCCAGGGTCACCCCGTCGGCCACGGTGAGCAGGACCGCCTCCGTCCGCGCGTCCTGGCGGACGTGCTCGTTGAACTCCCGGATCGCCAGCGCGGATCCGGACGCCGCGGGGTCGGTGACCTCGCCGCCGTAGAGGACGTTGTCCGCGACCAGCAGGCCGCCCGGGCGCAGCCGTGGCACCAGCTCCTCCCAGTAGCCGATGTAGCCGCCCTTGTCGGCGTCGAGGTACACCAGGTCCAGGTGCGGCGCGGACGGCAGGGACCGGAGGGTCTCCAGCGCGGGCCCGAGCCGCAGCCGGACCCGGTCCGCCACCCCGGCCGCCGCCCACGCCTCCCGCCCGCACGCGGTCCACTCCTCGGAGACATCGCAGGTCAGCACCGTCCCGCCGGCGGGCAGCGCCAGGGCCATGGCGAGCGTGGCGAAGCCGGTGAAGGTGCCCACCTCCACCACCTGGCGGGCCCCGGTCAGCCGCACGAGGAAGGCCAGCAGCGGTGCCTGCTCGGGTGCCGACAGCATCCCGGCCGCGTCCGGGAACCGCTCGCGGGTGCGGTCCGCCAGCGCCCGCAGCGCGGGGTCCAGCGGCGGGTTCTGCGCGAGGACGTAGGCGTACAGCTCCGGGGTGAGCGGGGTGTTCTTGGGCTCGGGCACGGCTCTCCTCCCTGGTCGGGGGCAGCCTACGGCCGGCTCCCCGGCCCGCTCAGCAGGCGCGCTGCGGCTCCGTACCGGCCAGGAACGCGCGGACGATCGCCTCGCCCGCGGCCACCCCGCGCTCGGTCAGCGCGGTGACGTGCGCGGCCTGCCAGCCGGTGTCGGCCAGTTCGCCGTGGCCCGGGCGCCAGGCGCGGTCCGCGGCCAGCAGCAGGTCGGTGTCGAGCAGCGAGTCGCCGGCCGCGAGGAAGCCGCCGGCGCCGGTGCGGCGGACCACCTCGGCGACCGCCGCGCTCTTGGTGAGCGGCTGCGGTACGACGTAGAGCTTGCGGCCCTGGAGGGAGACCGTCCAGCCGCGCGGCTCGGCCCAGCCGGCCAGCTCCGCGACCCACCCGTCCGGCAGCAGCGGCCGCTCCACGACGAGGTAGGCGAAGAGGTCCTCGGCGGTGCGGGCGCTGCGCAGCCAGGCGTCATCGGCGGTGCGCAGCAGGTGCGCGCGGACCTCCGCCAGGGGCGCGCAGCGGGCGGCGAGGCGGGCGGCGACGGTGCGCTGCCAGTCCTGGTCGGACGCGCCCCCGACGAGGAGGTGGCCGCCGTTGGCGCAGACCGCGTACGCCGGGGGCGGGCCGGGGAGGCGGATGCGCCCGTACTGCTCCCGGGTGCGGGTGGTGGCCGGTACGAAGGTGGTGCGGCCGGCCAGTGCGGCCAGCAGCCCGGCGGCGGTCTCGGTCAGGTAGGACAGCGGCCGGCCCTCGTAGACCTCGACGCACAGCAGCCGGGGGGCGGCGGCGTCCGGGCCGGTGAGGTGCAGGGCGGGGGCCGAGTAGATCAGGGTGCGGTCGAGGTCGCTGGCGACCAGCGGCGCGGGCGCGGTCATCGGGCCGCCACCGCCCTGCCGTCCGCGCCGGTGGCGCCGCGGGTGTAGCGGGGGTGGACCAACCCCACGCAGGTGTACGGGAGTTCGCCGACCTCCTCGACGGGCACCCCGCGCCGTTCGGCCAGCAGCCGGACGTGGTCGAGGTCGGACCCGGCACCCCGCCGGGCCAGGATCCGCCAGGGGACCCGGCGCAGCAGGACCCGGGTGGTCTCGCCGACCCCGGGCTTGACGAGGTTGACGTCGTGGATGCCGTACTCCTCGCTGATCCGCGCGACGGCCGCCCAGCCCGCCCAGGTGGGGGTGCGGTCGGCGGCGGTCAGCTCCCGGACATCGGCCGCGACCGCGCCGGTGACCGCGCCGAAGCGGGCGCTGACGGTGTCCAGGAACTCCGCCGACAGGTCGCTGCCGGCCAGCTCGCGGTAGAACTTCGCGCCGTGGAAGTCGTCCGGCCCGACCAGGTCGGCGCGGAGCACGGTGCGCGAGACCAGCCCGGAGACGGTGGAGTTCAGGCAGGCGGAGGGGATGAGGAAGTCGTCGCGGGTGCCGTAGGTGTCGACGCAGCCGCCGGGGTCGGCGAGCACCGCGATCCGCGGGTCGAAGCCGGCGAACTCCGGGGCGGCGAGCGCGCCGGCCAGTTCGCGGGTGATGGCGCCCTTGCCCGTCCAGCCGTCCACGAAGACCACGTCCCGCGGGTCGTGGTGGGCGGCGAGCCAGCGCAGGGCGGTGGTGTCGATGCCCCGGCCGCGGACGATGGAGACGGCGTAGTGCGCAAGGTCCAGGCCGCGGGTGTGCCGGGCCCAGCGGCGCATCAGGATGCCGACGGGGGTGCCGGCCCGGGCCAGCGAGACCAGTACGGGGCGGGGGCCCCGTTCGGCGAGGACGGTCTCGGTGACCGTGCCGACGGCGCGGGCGATCCGGTCCGCGGAGCCGCGCAGCGCGGTGCGGAACAGCGCCTGGTACTCCTCGTCGGGCTGGTACTCGACCGGCAGCGACTCGGCGTAGTGCGCGCCGCCGCGCTGGATCGCCTCCTCGCGCTCCTCGGTGGGCGCCTCCAGGGTGACCCCGGACAGGTCCTGGAGCAGCCAGCCGACCTCGTCGGGCGCGTACGAGGAGAAGGCGGGGCCGCGCAGCGGGGCGGGCAGCGCGCGCGGCGGGGTGTAGGAGGGGACGACGGCGAGCAGCAGCCGGTCGGTGTGGTCGGCGAGCCGGTCCAGGAGGCCGCCGGGGGCGTGGAGTTCGGGGCGGTCGCCGGCCGAGTCGACGACCGCGACGACGGCGTCGAAGCGGCGGTCCTGGCCGCGGCCGGGGGCGACGTTGTAGGCGTAGCGCTCCCCCGGCCCGTCGGCGGGCCGGTCGTGGGCGGGGAAGGCGAGCCGGGTGCGGAGGGCGTAGCCGGGGTCGTCCACGGCGAGCACCGGGGAGCGGGTGGTGGTGGAGAAGCGGACGGCCGCGCCGGTCCCGGCGAGGTGAGCGTCCAGCGCCCCGGCCAGGCGCAGCGGGGCGTACATCAGCTCCTCGCTGCCGAGGACGAGGATGCGGCGGGCGCCGCCGAGGCGGTCCGCGATGCGGGCGGCCATGGCCGGCAGGTGCTCCTCCAGGAGGGCGCGGTGCGCGGGGGTGAAGCCGTGCCGGCCGCCGTCGGGGAGCCCGGCGGGCCAGCCGAGGTCGATCCGGACGGCGCGCGGGGCGCGGCCGGCGGCGGGCGCGGGCGGCGGCTCCTCCTCGTGGGCGGCGACCAGCTCCCGGCCGCGCTCCAGGACGCCGTCGGGCAGGCGGACCCCGCCGGAGGCCAGGGCGACCAGGTCGACGCGGGCGCCCAGGCGGCCGGCGAACGCGGTCAGCCGCGCCCGGTCCTCGTCCCCGCGCATGTCCACCAGGGCGACGACGACGTACCGCCGGCGCGGGTGGCGGGCGTGCAGCGCGTCGATGGTGTTCAGGACCGTCCGCCCGGTGGAGAACTCGTCGTCCACCAGGACCAGCGGGCCGTCGCCGGCGAGCAGCCCGGGGTCCTCGGGGAGCAGCAGGTGGGAGGTGGCGTGGCTGTGCTCCTCCTCGAATCCGGCGGCGGGCCGGACGCCGGGCACCGGGCGCCGGGTGGAGTGCAGGTAGGGGGCGAGCGCCAGCCCGTCGGCGACCGAGTGGCCCAGGCCGGTGGCGGTCTCGGCGTAGCCCAGCACGACGGCGCGGGCGGCGTCGGCGTCGCCGAGCAGCTCCCGGACGCGGCGGCCGAGCCGGACGCCGGCGCCGTGCACCACGTCCGGGCGCTGCGGTACGTGCTTGCCCAGGACGTTGGAGACCAGCAGGTGGGCGCGGCGGGGGTTGCGCCGCAGCGCCAGCCCGAGGAGTCCGGGCAGCCGCTCGTCGCCGGTCAGCGCGACCCCGAGCCGCCGGGCGACCCACTCCCCCGTCCACCCGGCGGGCGGTATCAGCTCCGCCGCGCGCCGGGCGCCGTCCGCGCCGCCGGTGCCGTCCGTGCCCTCGTCCATGCCGCCTTCCCTGCCGTCCGCCATGCCGTCCGTCCTGCCCTCTGCCGTGCCGTCGTTGCCGTTCCGCATCCGTCTCCCGCTGCCGTCCGCCCCCGTGCCGGTCAGGCCGGCTGGAGGCTGGCCGTCAGCAGCTCCACGAAGCCGACGTCCTCCCGCGCCACGCCGAACGCCTCGGCGCGCAGCAGCGTCCGCTCGGCCCAGGCGCGGTGCGGTTTCACCTCGTTCATCTTGTTGGTGTAGGCGGAACGCAGTACTCCGCCGTCGCCGCGCTCGGGCCGCAGGATGTCCGTGGCGTCGCTGTACTCCTCGTGGCTGACGACGGAGAGGGCGTGCACCGGGGCGACGTGCGAGGGGTGGATGCAGGTCTTGCCCGTCAGGCCGTTGGCGCGGTCCAGGGCGATCTCCCGCAGCAGGCCGTCCATGTCGTGCTCGATGAGGCTGGTGCGCAGCTCCTCGGCCTGGCCCAGGAACGGGCTGCGGCGCAGCTGGGGCTTGAACATCCGCTCGTGCAGCCGGAAGTACTCCCACACCGGGCCGGTGACGGTGAAGCCGGTGCCGTCGGCGCGGCCGAGGACGTTGACCACGTCGGCGATCACCGAGGCGACGATCTGCACGTCGTAGGCGGTCATGTCGGGGGCACGGCGCAGTCCGTAGGCGGCGCAGAAGTCGGTGACGCCGAGGCGGAGGGCGAGGATCCGGTCGCGGTGGGCGCCGACGGTGCGGGCGATACCGGCCAGGGTGGCGGCGCGGCTCTCCAGGTGGAGCAGTTCCGGGGACTCCAGCACCGGCATCGCGAACAGCCGCCGCCCGCAGGCGGATTCGGCCGCGGCCAGCGCCGCCAGGAAGGGCTCCCCGCGCTCCCCGGTGAACTTGGGGAGTACGAATCCGGACAGCCGGCGCACGGTGCGGCCCAGCCGGCGCACGAGGTCCGCTATCTGGTGCGGTGCCCGGACCCGGATGAAGAGCAGCGGCAGGTCCTCGCCGCGGGCGGCGGCCTCGTCGAGGAGCGCGAACTGCCGGACCAGATTCTCCTCGCCGGCCGCCACGTCGCCGTCGCCTATGGAGTCCTCCAGGCAGAGCACCATGGACATGACGCCGCGGGCTGTCTGCTTGCGCACGTCGTCGGCGAGGCGGGGGCGGGTGGCGGGGCTGTAGAGCGTGGCACCGAGGGCGGCCGCGAGCGTGCGGGCGGGGGACTCGGCGGTGAACTCCACCGGCTCCTTATGGAACAGAGTCTTCCGGATATCCGGTGCAAGATGCCCAAAGTGCCGCATACAACTCCCCGTGGAAAAGCGGGAACCGGGCACCCCGCTGCGTCTCCCTGTCTGGATCCAGCCGGTAATCGTACGTGTGCGGGGGTCCCGAAAGTTCCCGCCCGCGCGAATTTCCCGCCACCCGCGAGCGTCCGCCCGGTGGCCCCCGGGTGGCCGCCCGGACCCGCGCCCGGCCCCCGCGTTGTGGCCGCGACCTGAGGGAAGGCAGGATTGCCGCATGACGCACGCGATGCTGAAAGGGTCGAACGTACCCCTCGACGCCACGGCCGTCCGGGCCGTCCTGCGCTGGACGCCGGGCGCCGGCGTCCCCGACGTCGACGCCTCGGCCCTGCTGGTGGGGCCGGACGGACGCGTGCGCTCCGACGCGGACTTCGTCTTCTACAACCAGCCGCGCCACCCCAGCGGCCTGGTCCGGCACCTGCCCAAGACCCGGCTGCCGGACGCCCTGACCGACACCATCGAGGCCGAACTCGCCCCGCTGGAGGCGTCGGTGGCCCGGGTGGTGCTCGCCGCCTCCTCGGACGGCGGCCCCTTCGGCGGCGTTCCGGACCTGCGGGTACTGCTCTACGACGCGGCCGCGGACGGCGCCGAACCGCTCGCGGTCTTCGACGTGGTACCCGAGACCGGCGACGAGACCGCGCTGATCTGCGGGGAGCTGTACCGCCGCGGCGACGGCTGGAAGTTCCGCGCGCTGGGCCAGGGGTACGAGACCGGGCTGGTCGGCCTGGCCACGGAGTTCGGCATCTCGGTCGAGGAGGGCGAGGAGGGCGAGGACGCAGCCGGCCGGCCGGCACCGGACGACCCGGCTTCCGCCACACCGGACGCACCCGCTCCGGACGCCCCGCGGGCCCCGGCCGCTCCCACCCCGCCGCCGTCACCGCCGACCGGCTCCCCGTCCGCCCCGCCCCCCTCCGCCGAGGCGTCCGCCGCGGACCCCGAGGGCGGGCCCGGCACCGGGAGCGCCCCGGCCGCCCCGCCGCCGCCCGCCCCGGTCTCCCCGCCGCCCGGCGCCTGGCCCGAGGAGGCCACCGCACCGCCGCCCGGCGGCCCGCGCTCGGACCCGGCAGCGGTCACCCAGCACGTACCGGACCGGATGCCGGAGCCCTTCTCGGCCGCCCCGCTGCCGCCCGCCCCCACCGGCGGCTACGGCTACCCCGCGCACGTCCCGCCCCCTCCGGCCCAGCCGCCCGCACCGGCCTACGGGTATCCGGGCCCGCCGCAGCAGCCGCCCGCCTACGGCTACCCCGGCCCGCCCCCGCCCGGGCCGGCGTACGGCTACCCGGCGCCCGGGCCGCAGCCGTTCCTGCCCGATCCGTCGTTCGTCCTGCCGCCCCAGGGGCCGCAGTTCCAGCGCCGCTGACGCGCCCGGTGGCCGGTGCTCAGACCTTGGACTTGTAGCCCCGGCCCCACTGGAGCCCCCAGCCGTAGAGCCGGTCCAGCTCGGCCTGGAAGCCGTAGACGTACTTCACCTCGCGGCGCACCGACAGGCCGTCCTTGCCGTTCTCCAGCATGAAGACGGCGCACGACCGGGCCTGCGGCGCCCGCTCCTCCAGCTTGACCTCCATCCGCGGGCCGGAGCTGGGGTAGAGCGTCACCACCGCGTGGGTGCGGTCGAACGCCGGCGTCCCGTCGTAGATGTAGACGAAGATCAGCAGCCGCTTGATCTCGTCCCGGTGGTCGAGGTTGATGTAGAGCGTCTCACCGGACCCGGAGCCGAACCGGTCGTCGCCGCTGAGCTTGACGTACGGCGCGGCGTTGAGGTCGCCGAGGAAGTCGCCCAGCGGCTGCACCACGCCCTTGGTGCCGTCCTTGAGCTCGTACAGGCAGGCCAGGTCCAGGTCGACGTTGACCACCGCCGGCCCCTGGGCCTGCACGATCTCCGGTTTGAACATCCGGCCCGGATTGCGCAGCAGGCTGCCGGCGCGCACGCCGCCCCGCTGGCCGAAGTCCGAGGTCCGCATCTGCCAGCTCAGATTGACCCGCAGATGCCCGCTGGCCGCCCCCTGCTTGGTCAGCGAGACGACCGGATTCCGCTTCGTCAGCTCGACGACGTGCGATCCGCCGCCGTCGAACTGCGGCGCGTTGCCACGCCAGAGGTTCCCCAGGAACGACACCTTGCCCACCCCATACTTCCGGCCCGTACCGACGCGGGGCGGCCGGGGATGCTGTCCCCGTGGCCGCCCCGCAGAAAGCGTTCCTCAATCAGGGGTCCGTCACACTCCGGACCGCACCTCCGCCTGCGCGGACGGCGCCTGCCCCGACTTGCCCTCGCGGCGGTTGCGCAGCACCGACGAACCGAAGGACAGCGCGATCAGGACCACCCCCACCAGGCCGGTGACGACCTCGCTGATCTCGTAGCGGATCGTGACGAGCAGGATGCCACCCAGCGCACCGATCGCGTAGTGCGCGCCGTGCTCCAGGTAGACGTAGTCGTCCAGGGTGCCCTTGCGGACCAGGAAGACCGTCAGCGAGCGGATGTACATGGCGCCGATGCCCAGACCCAGCGCCATCGCGAAGATGTCGTTGGTGATGGCGAACGCGCCGATGACGCCGTCGAAGGAGAACGAGGCGTCGATGACCTCCAGGTAGAGGAACATGAAGAACGCCGCCTTGCCGGCCAGGCCCACCGCGGACCCGGCCCCGCCGCTCTTCTTCTCCACCGCGGCCGCGCCCTCGCCGTCCGCCTCCTCCGCCTCGTCGTCCTCCAGCCGGCCCTCGAAGTAGCCGGAGATGCCGCCGACGACGAGATAGGTGATCAGGCCGGCGATCCCGGCCAGCAGGACCGTGGTGGTCTTGTCACCGCCGCCGTGCGCGGCGTGCGGCGCCACCGTCACGGCGCTCACCAGCAGGACGGCCAGCGCGACGATGATCGAGAGGGTGTCCAGCTTGCCGATCTTGGCGAGCGGCTTCTCGATCCACGACAGCCAGGTGTGCTCGCGGCCCTCGAAGAGGAAGTCGAGGAAGATCATCAGCAGGAAGATGCCGCCGAAGGCCGCGATGGCCGGGTGCGCGCCGGTGACCAGTTCCTGGTAGCGCGCCTTGTCGTTGAGAGCGAGCTGGACGGCCTCGATCGGCCCCATCTTCGCCGTGAGGGCCACGATGACGACCGGGAAGACCAGCCGCATGCCGAACACCGCGACGAGGATGCCGACGGTGAGGAAGATCTTCTGCCAGAAGGCGTTCATCTTGCGCAGGATGCCCGCGTTGATGACCGCGTTGTCGAAGGACAGCGAGATCTCCATGATGGAGAGGATCCCGACGATCGCGAGCCCCTGCCACCCCCAGAGGACGCCGGCCAGGCCGAGGCCGATCGCCGTGATGGCGAACGACCAGCCAAAGGTTTTCAGGAGCACTGCCTACCCAATCCTTCTGTGTGGGTCCCCCGCGCGCAGCGCGCGGCGCTTTACGAAACGTTGACCAGAAGTGTAGAGCGCGCGTTTTCCGGCCGGGCCGGTCGGCCCCCGCCCGCCCGGAGCGCCGCAGGTCGCGGCGCGGACGCCCGCGCACACCCCGGAAAACGCCTCCGGCGCCGCACTCCCCGGGGGGTGTACGGCGCCGGAGACGATTCCGCCGCGCGGTCAGACGTTGACGCCGAAGTCCTGCGCGATCCCGCGCAGGCCCGAGGCGTAGCCCTGGCCGATGGCGCGGAACTTCCACTCCGCGCCGTTGCGGTACAGCTCGCCGAAGACCATGGCGGTCTCGGTCGAGGCGTCCTCGCTGAGGTCGTAGCGCGCCAGCTCCTTGCCGTCGGCCTGGTTGACCACGCGGATGTAGGCGTTGCGGACCTGGCCGAAGCTCTGCTGGCGGGTCTCGGCGTCGTAGATCGACACCGGGAACACGATCTTGTGGACGTCGGCGGGGACGCCGGCGAGGTTCACCTTGATGGCCTCGTCGTCACCCTCGCCCTCGCCGGTGGTGTTGTCACCGGTGTGCTCCACCGAGCCGCAGGGGCTCTTGAGGTTGTTGAAGAACACGAAGTTGAGGTCGTTGGCGACCTTGCCCTGGTCATTCGTCAGCAGGGCGCTGGCGTCCAGGTCGAAGTCCGTACCGGTGGTGGTACGCGCGTCCCAGCCCAGACCGACCAGAACGGCGGTCAGATTGGGGGCTTCCTTCGTCAGCGAGACGTTGCCGCCCTTGCTGAGGCTGACTCCCACGAGTCCTCCCGTAGATTCGAGGGGTACGTCATGATGTGCGCCCCCATCGTGCATGGCATCGGATCAACGATTCGATCCTAGTGACGGGTTCCCGCCGCACGCAGATATCGCGCACGGTTCCGGCCGGATGTCCGGCCGGAACGGTCCCGTCCGCCGCGCCCGGGCCCGTCGGCGCCGCCGGACCTGCGGTCCTCAGAGGGCTTCGAGGGCCTTGACGTAGTCGTTGAGGTCGCGGGCGTCCGGCAGGCCGTTGACGACCGTCCAGCGGACCACGCCCTCCTTGTCGATGACGAAGGTGCCGCGCACCGCGCAGCCCTTCTCCTCGTCGAAGACGCCGTACGCCTTCGAGGCCGCGCCGTGCGGCCAGAAGTCCGACAGCAGCGGGTACTCCAGGCCCTCCTGCTCGGCGAAGACGCGCAGCGAGAACGGCGAGTCGTTGGAGACCGCGAGCAGCTGGACGTCGTCGTTGACGAACTTCGGCAGCTCGTCGCGGAGCGCGCACAGCTCACCGGTGCACACGCCGGTGAAGGCGAAGGGGTAGAAGAGCAGGACGACGTTCTTCTCGCCGCGGAAGTCGGAGAGCCTGACCAGCTCGCCGTGCTGGTTCTTCAGCTCGAAATCCGGAGCCTTGGTGCCGGCCTCGATCGCCATGGGACTGCTTCCTTCCGCGTCACGCACAACTTGGACGCGACCACCCTACGCGGCCCGGCCCGGCCCCCGCGCACCCCCGGTGAACAGCACCGAGCCCCCTTCCGGGAGGGGCCCGGAGGGGGCTCGGCGAGGACGGTGGGGGTGCTGCGGTCAGCGCTTGGACTGAGGCGAGATCAGCCGGCTGCCGGTCCAGTCCTTGCCCGCGTTGATGCTCCGGGTCTGGGAGAGGCCCGCGGTCTGCGCGGCTTCGTTGATGTCGCTCGGCTCGATGTAGCCGTCGCGCCCCGTCTTGGGCGTCAGCAGCCAGATCTGGCCGCCTTCGTCGAGCAGACTGATGGCGTCCACCAGCGCGTCCGTGAGATCGCCGTCCTCGTCCCGGAACCACAGGAGGACGACATCGGCGACGTCGTCGTACTCCTCGTCCTCCAGTTCCTGGCCGATGATGGCCTCAATGCCTTCTCGGAGCTCCTGCTCGACGTCGTCGTCGTAGCCGATCTCCAGGACCACCTGTCCGGGCTCGAACCCCAGCCTGGTGGCAGGGTTGGTCCGCTCCTCCGCGTGGTCCGCGGTCGCGCTCACGGATTGCCTCCTGTCATCTTTCGGTAAGTGGGGGACCCCGCGCGTGCGCGGAGCATTGGGCGTAGTCCACACGTGCCGGGCGGATCGCGCAAGTACCCGGCGATCGAGACCGCCGAAACGGTGACGATCAGCGGGCGCGACGCCGCGGCCCGGCCCCCACCAGGACACCATGAAGTGATACGCACCACAGCATTGTGCCGGGTATATGGGGTAGTGGGGAAGGAATGGCCTCCGCGCAGGGTATCGGAGCGTCCCGGCTCCGCCGCCGGGCACCGCGCAGCCCTCCGGCGGGGCGTTTCGAGATGAGCGTATGGTTGCGATTTGGCCGACCCCAGGAATCGGCCCGCGCAGCGCCCTCTCCCAGCGGGTGGTTACCCATCGGTAGAGGTGACGTATCCCAGTGGCTCGGTACACGATGGAAGACGGCGCGACACAAGGCACAGACAGCATTCGTCCCCGTGCACAGCGGCAATCGCAGGCAGAGCACGATACGAACCGAACACGAAGGAACAGCGTGGCTTCCGGATCCGATCGAAACCCGATCATCATTGGCGGCCTTCCCAGCCAGGTCCCGGACTTCGATCCCGAAGAGACCCAGGAATGGCTCGACTCGCTCGACGCGGCCGTCGACGAGCGCGGCCGGGAACGTGCCCGCTACCTCATGCTCCGCCTGATCGAGCGCGCCCGCGAGCGGCGGGTGGCCGTGCCCGAGATGCGCAGCACGGACTACGTCAACACCATCGCGACCAAGGACGAGCCGTTCTTCCCCGGCAACGAGGAGATCGAGCGCAAGGTCCTGAACGCGACCCGGTGGAACGCCGCCGTCATGGTCTCCCGCGCCCAGCGCCCGGGCATCGGCGTCGGCGGCCACATCGCCACCTTCGCCTCCTCCGCCTCCCTCTACGACGTGGGCTTCAACCACTTCTTCCGGGGCAAGGACGAGGGCGACGGCGGCGACCAGATCTTCTTCCAGGGCCACGCCTCCCCCGGTATCTACGCCCGCGCGTTCCTGCTGGACCGGCTCTCCGAGGCGCAGCTCGACGCCTTCCGCCAGGAGAAGTCCAAGGCCCCCGACGGCCTCTCCAGCTACCCGCACCCGCGGCTGATGCCGGACTTCTGGGAGTTCCCGACCGTCTCGATGGGCCTCGGCCCGCTCGGCGCGATCTACCAGGCCCGGATGAACCGCTACATGGAGGCCCGCGGCATCGCCGACACCTCCAAGTCGCACGTCTGGGCGTTCCTCGGCGACGGTGAGATGGACGAGCCGGAGTCGCTCGGCCAGCTGTCCATCGCCGCCCGCGAGGGCCTGGACAACCTGACCTTCGTCGTCAACTGCAACCTCCAGCGGCTGGACGGCCCGGTCCGCGGCAACGGCAAGATCATGCAGGAGCTGGAGTCGCAGTTCCGCGGCGCCGGCTGGAACGTCATCAAGCTGGTCTGGGACCGCAGCTGGGACCCGCTGCTGGCGCAGGACCGCGACGGCATCCTGGTCAACAAGCTCAACAGCACCCCCGACGGCCAGTTCCAGACCTACGCCACCGAGACCGGTGCCTACATCCGCGAGCACTTCTTCGGTGACGACCACCGGCTGCGCGCGATGGTCGAGAACATGACCGACGACCAGATCCTCCACCTGGGCCGCGGCGGCCACGACCACCGGAAGATCTACGCGGCGTACGCGGCGGCCAAGGCCCACAAGGGCCAGCCGACCGTGATCCTGGCCCAGACCGTGAAGGGCTGGACCCTCGGCCCGAACTTCGAGGGCCGCAACGCCACGCACCAGATGAAGAAGCTGACGGTCGAGGACCTCAAGCGCTTCCGCGACCGGCTGCACCTGCCCATCCCGGACAAGGACCTGGAGGACGGCCTGCCGCCGTACTACCACCCGGGCCCGAAGTCCGAGGAGATCCAGTACATGCACGACCGCCGCAAGGCGCTGGGCGGCTACGTGCCGACCCGGGTCGTGCGCGCCAAGCCGCTCCAGCTGCCCGGCGACAAGGCGTACGCCACCGCCAAGAAGGGCTCCGGCCAGCAGAAGATCGCCACGACCATGGCGTTCGTCCGCATCCTGAAGGACCTGATGCGGGACAAGGAGATCGGCAAGCGCTTCGTGCCGATCGCGCCGGACGAGTACCGGACCTTCGGCATGGACGCGTTCTTCCCGTCCGCCAAGATCTACAACCCGCTGGGCCAGAGCTACGAGTCGGTCGACCGCGAGCTGCTGCTGGCCTACAAGGAGTCGCCGACCGGCCAGATGCTGCACGACGGCATCACCGAGGCCGGCTGCACCGCCTCCCTGATCGCCGCGGGCTCGGCCTACGCCACCCACAACGAGCCGCTGATCCCCGTCTACGTCTTCTACTCGATGTTCGGTTTCCAGCGGACCGGCGACCAGTTCTGGCAGATGGCCGACCAGCTCGCGCGCGGTTTCGTGCTCGGCGCGACCGCCGGCCGCACCACGCTGACCGGTGAGGGCCTCCAGCACGCCGACGGCCACTCCCAGCTGCTCGCCTCGACCAACCCGGCCTGTGTCGCCTACGACCCGGCCTACGGCTACGAGATCGCGCACATCGTCCGGGACGGTCTGCGGCGGATGTACGGCGAGACCGCCGACGGGCAGCCGGGCGAGGACGTCTTCTACTACCTCACCGTCTACAACGAGCCGATCGTGCACCCCGCGGAGCCGGAGGACGTCGACGTCGAGGGCATCCTGAAGGGTCTGCACCGGATCGCGTCCGGTGAGAAGGGCGAGCACCGGGCCCAGATCCTCGCCTCCGGCGTCGCGGTGCCGTGGGCCGTCGAGGCCCAGCGGATCCTGGCGGAGGAGTGGAACGTCAAGGCCGATGTGTGGTCGGCGACCTCCTGGAACGAGCTGCGCCGGGACGCGGTCGCGGCCGAGGAGCACAACCTGCTCCACCCGGAGGAGGAGCAGCGCGTCCCGTACGTGACGCAGAAGCTCCAGGGCGCCGAGGGCCCGACGGTGGCGGTCTCGGACTGGATGCGCTCCGTCCCGGACCAGATCGCGCGCTGGGTGCCCGGCACCTACCAGTCGCTGGGCGCCGACGGCTTCGGCTTCGCCGACACCCGCGGTGCGGCCCGCCGCTTCTTCCACATCGACGCCCAGTCGATCGTGCTGGCCGTGCTCACCGAGCTGGCCAAGGAGGGCAAGGTCGACCGGTCGCTGCTCAAGCAGGCCATCGACCGCTACCAGCTCCTGGACGTGACGGCCGCCGACGCGGGTGAGGCCGGCGGCGACGCCTGATCTCCCCGCGGCCTGCCGCCGCACCCCCTCCCCCGCGCCCCCCGGCCGACGGATCCCGTCGGCCGGGGGGCGCGGCGCTTCCACCGCGGCCGGCCCGCTCAGCGCTCCCACAGCTTGACCGCCCGTACCTGATAAGGGGAGCGCGGCACCCAGCTGCCGCCGCCCGGGTAGGTGTCGAACTCGCCGGTCTCGGCGCAGACCTCGCTCTGGTAGGTGGTGACCGGGCGGCCGGTGCGGTTGGCGAACGAGGCCGCGGTCATCCCCTGGGGCAGCGTCACACAGCTCTCGATCTCGGTGCCGGCCAGCTCGTAGTGGTGCGGCCGGCCGCGGAAGTCCGCCTTCGGCCAGAGGCAGAGCCGGCCCGCCGCGCACTCCCCGGAGGCGGCGGCGGTGCGGCCGCCGGTGGCCGCGCGGGCGGCGGCCGGGGCGCCGTGGGCGGCCGGGGTGACCAGGGCCGCGGCGAGGGCGGCGAGGCCGGTGACGAGTGCGGTGCCGCGGAAGGTGCGGGACGTCGGGATGCGCATAGGAGTCTCTCCCCCGTGTGGGGCCGTGGCGGGTCTGCGCGCGGGTCGGCGCGGGCCACGGCCGGTGGCGTCCGCTGCGGGCGGCTGCCCGCGGCGGGTTCGGGTTCGAGCGTGCGGCGGAGCGGACGCCTCCGCCAAGCCCCGGGCGGCCGGTCCACCCGGATCGGCTATGTGGACAGCCACCGGACCGCCAACCTCCCCGCACACCCACGGTGTTGACGCCCGGCGCTCTCCGGCGCCGAACCGGCGAAACCGTTCCTCCCCTGCGCGGCACGGGAGGCCCCCGGCCCTCCCGTCCCGGAGGCGCGGTGCGGTCCGCGCGGTTCCCGCCCGGCATCATCCGGATGAGCGATCCGACACCCCAGCAGAAACCAACTGCCGCAAGGCTTCCGGCTGGTGACCGGCGGGAGACGCGCGGAGAGGCGGGTTGACGCTTGCGGGTGACGGGCGGGACGGCCGGGGCGGGCGGGGGACGTCCGCGGGCGGGCCCGGGCGTCGCGCTGCGGCTGATGGGTGGCGGGAGGCGGATGGAGGGGCGGGGCGACGTCCGCGGGCGAGCGGGGCGACGTCCACAGGCGGGCCCCGGTCGTCGCGCTTGCGTTCCCGCCTGCCGTCGCGGGATCACGGAATCGCGGACGAGGTGTTCGACGCCCCCACAGAGGTCAACTGACGCAGGACGGCGGGCCGGTGAGCGGCGGGAGCGACGCGGGAGGGCGGGAAGATGTCCGCGGGCGAGCCCAGGCCGTCGCGCTCGCGTCGGTGTCTGGCGTCGCGGAGACACGGAGCGCGGTGGATTCGCGGAGATGCGGCACGGCGAACTCCCAGCGGGGGCCGCGGGGAGGCCGCGGAGTCGCGCCGGGCAAGGCCGCCGGAATCCCGGCAGGGCCACGGCGGGGGCCGCGCGGACGCCGAGGCCACGGCGGAGTAGTGCCGGAAGCCACCGGAATCGCGGCGGCGTCGTGCCGGAAGCCGCCGGAAGCGGACGCCTCGGAAGCCGCCGGAGTCGCAGCCGGGGCACTTGGGAATCGCGGCCCGGGCCCACCGGAAACGCCGCGGCGCGCGGCCGGCCGAGGGGGTCGGTCGGTCGCGCGCCGCGGGGCGGGCCGGGCGGGATCAGATGTGGCCGACGCCGGCGCCCGCCGCGGCGTTCGCGCCACGCTTGGTCAGCAGGGCGACGGCGGCGGCGAGGATCGCCACTCCGCAGGCGACCGTGAAGGCCAGGCCCATGCCGGAGACGAAGGTGTCGTGCGCGACCGCGATGATCTTGTCGGCGAACGGCTTCGGGGTGCCCTTCGGCACCGGCGCGAAACCGGCCGAGACGGCATCGGACGCCTGGGACAGCTGCTCGGGGCGCAGCGGCGGGAGGCCGGCGCCCTGCCAGTTGCCCGGCAGGTCACGGTCGACGCGGGAGGCCATCACCGCGCCGAGCACGGCGGTGCCGAGACTGCCGCCGACCTGCATCGCGGCCTGCTGGAGCCCGCCGGCGACCCCGGACAGCTCCAGCGGGGCGTTGCCCACGATGACCTCGGTGGCACCGACCATGACGGGCGCCAGGCCCAGGCCGAGCAGGGCGAACCAGACCGACATCGGGCCGGTGGTGGTGCCGGCGTCCAGCCCGGACATGCCGTACATCGCCACGGCGGTGATGACCATGCCGCCGACCAGCGGGATGCGCGGGCCGAGCTTGGTGATCAGTGCACCGGCCAGCGGGGAGCCGACGATCATCATGCCGGTCAGCGGCAGGAGGTGCAGCCCGCTGTCCACCGGGCTCATCCCGTGGACGTTCTGGAGGTAGAACGTCACGAAGAACAGGCCGCCCATGAAGGCGAAGGCCATCAGCACCATGAGCACGGTGCCGGCGGTCAGCGGCACGGAGCGGAACATCCGCAGCGGGATCAGCGGCTCGCGGACGCGGCTCTCCAGGACGGCGAAGAGGACGAAGAGGACCACCGCGCCGATCAGGAAGCCCCAGGTGGTCATGGAGCCCCAGCCCCACTCGGACGCCTTGATCAGCGGCCAGATGAGGCAGAACATCGCGCCGGACAGCAGCGCGATGCCGGGGATGTCGAAGGAGCGGGGGGCGTTCTGCGCGCGGTGGTCCTTGAGGATCACCAGGCCGAGGGCCAGGGCGAGCACGCCCACCGGCACGTTGATGAAGAACACGGACTGCCAGTTGACGTGCTCGACCAGCAGTCCGCCGACTATCGGGCCGCCGGCGGTGGAGGCGCCGATGACCATGCCCCAGATGCCGAGGGCCATGTTCAGCTTCTCGGCCGGGAAGGTGGCGCGCAGCAGACCCAGCGCGGCCGGCATCAGCAGCGCACCGAACAGCCCCTGGAGCACCCGGAAGACGATCACCAGCGCGACCTCGCCGGAGAACCCGATGGCGGCGGAGGCGGCGGCGAAGCCGACGATGCCGATGAGGAAGGTCTGGCGGTGGCCGAAGCGGTCGCCGAGCTTGCCCGCCGTGATCAGCGAGATCGCCAGGGCGAGCATGTAGCCGTTGGTGATCCACTGCACGTCGGCCAGGGACGCGTGCAGGTCCTCCTTGATCGCCGGGTTGGCGATGGCGACGATCGTGCCGTCGAGCGCCACCATCATCACTCCGATGGCGACGGAGAAGAGGGTCAGCCAGGGATGGCCCCGCAGCCCCTTGCGAGGCTCCGGTACGGGAAGTTCCGGTGCGACGTGGGCGACCGGGGTCTGAGAGCTCATGATTCGAGGCTAATGTCAGCCACTGACAGTTGACAAAGCAATTCATCAGTCGGTAACTGTCATTTAGCTCACAGGTATTCTGAGCAGCGAGAACACCACGGAAGGGGCGGCGCAGGATGACGGACCCGACGCCGCGGACGACCCCGGCCCCAGGACTGCGCGAACGCAAGAAGCAGCGCACCCGGGACGCCCTGATCCGGGCCGCCCTGGAGCTCTTCACCGAGCAGGGCTACGAGGAGACGACGATCGACGAGATCGCCGAGGCCGTCGACGTCTCCCAGCGCACCTTCTTCCGGTACTTCGCCAACAAGCAGGAAGTCGTCTTCGCCGTCCAGGACATGATCGAGGCCCGGTTCCTGGACGAGCTGCGGGCCCGGCCGGCCGCGGAGCCGCCGCTGACCGCCCTGCGCAGCGCCGTGATGACGGCCTGGGACGACATCGGCCAGACCATCGCCTCGACGGTCCCGGTGGACCTGCACATGCGCTCGTACCGGATGATCGAGTCGACGCCGGCGCTGATCGCCGCGCACCTGCGGCGCTCCACGGAACTGGAGGAGCAGATCGCCCAGTTGGTCGCCCGGCGCGAGGGACTGGACGTGGACGCCGACCCGCGGCCGCGGGTGCTGGTCGCGGCGTTCAGCGGGGTGATGCGGGTGGCCGGGAAGGTGTGGGGCGAGGGGCACGACTGCAGCGTGGCGGCGATCCGCGAGGTGACCGAGTCGTATCTGGACCACATCGGCCCGGCGATCGAGACGCACTGGCGGCGGGGCTGACGACGGCACCCGCCGGACCTGCGCCGATGGGACGTTCGGCGCGTCGGATCGGTTCCGCCCCGTTGCGTTCGAAAGTGTGTCTTCGCGCACGCCGTGCCGCCGCGAGATGTCGCGTTTAACACAAATACCCTTCGTGAAACGTGAGATGGCTCACGGGGTCCACGAGCACCCTCGCGCGTCTCCTAGGGTGGCCCGCGGTGACTTCTTTCCCGGGCCTCGGTCCCTTCCCCGGTTTCCCCCAGTCCACCGCCTGGCGAGCCGCGCTCGCCCTGGTGGTGGTGTTCGTGATGCTCGCCATGACGGGCTTCACGGCCATCCGAGGCACCAAGGAGGACGGCAATCCCCTGGCCACCGCCCGGAACGCCTGGCGGCACACCACCTTCCACGGGCACCCGCTGCCCGACCCCGACGCCGCGCCGGCCGCCCTCCGCGCGTTCTTCACCGGTCTGGACACGTCCGCCCGCCGGCAGCTGGCGGACCGCTATCCGCTGGTCGTCGGCAACATGGGCGGCGCCCCCGTCGGCCTGCGGTACCACGCCAACCGGATCGCGATCGACCACGCCCGGGAGACCGAGCAACGGCGCATGGTCGACCACCGGCTCACGCCCGTCGGCCGCCAGGAGGCGGGCCGGCTGATGCACCGCCTGGAATCGCTGATGAGCCCCGGCCGGCAGATCCTGGCCTTCGACCCGGCCGGTGACGGCCGGGTCGCGGAGGTCTTCGGCAACCTCCGCACCGCCGACCGGGTCTCGGTGGTGGTGCCCGGCGTGGACACCAACCTCTCGACCTTCGAACGCACCGTGAAGGCGACCGCCGCCCCCGTGGGCATGGCGCAGTCCCTCTACGACGCCGAGCGCGCCGCCCGCCCCGGTACCCGCACCGCGGTGATCGCCTGGGCCGACTACACCACCCCGGCCGGGGTGGGCGTCGAGGCGGCCACCGGCCAGCTCGCCGAGGCCGGCGCGGTCCGGCTGCGCGCCCTGGTGGCCGCGCTGCCGGCCTCCGACACCGTCTCGCTGTTCTGCCACAGCTACGGCTCCGTGGTGTGCGGCCTGGCGGCCCGGAATCTTCCCCGCAACGTCACCGACATCGCGGTGGCGGGCAGCCCCGGTATGCGGGCCGGGAACCTCGCGGGCCTGGGCACGCACGCCCGGGTCTGGGCGATGCGGGACGCCGACGACTGGATCCAGGACGTGCCCTACCTGGAGGTCGGCGGGCTCGGCCACGGGGCCGACCCGGTGGACCCCTCCTTCGGGGCCCGGGTCCTGTCCGCCCAGGGCGCCGCCGGGCACGCCGGCTACTTCGCGCCCGGTACGGGCAGCCTCCGCAACTTCGCGCTGATCGGCGTCGGCGACCTCACGTCGGTGGGCTGCGCGTCCACCGACACCCGGTGCAGCGCGGATCTGGCGTAATCGGTCCGGCCGGGGCCGGACGCGCGCAGCGGTGGCCGCGGGTACGGCCCGGCGCCCGGGGACGGGCCGCACCCGCGGGAACCGCCCCGGGGCCCGCCGGCGTGAACAGGGCAAGGGCGGCCACCGGTCACCGGGCGCCCCAGACCCGCGCAGCACAGGTGTCCGGAAGGGGGACGGGTGGGCAACCACCCGCATACGATGAGCCGCATGGGTGATGTGCTGGCCGGTTTTCATGCCGTCTGGGAGTTCGACTCGGACTCCGTACTCATCCGCTTCGAACGGGGGATCCGCAGGCCGAGGCTGTTCCAGGCGCTCGGCGAGCGACGCATTCCGTACGAGGCGCTGAGATCCGTCGAGGTCCGCACGGGCCGGCGCGGCACGGTCGTGCTGCGCGCGGTGCCGCGGCCGGGCGCCGACCCCCTGATGGAGGCGGCGGACGGACAGCTCAAGGAGGACGCCGACCCGTACCGGCTGGTGCTGCCGGCCGAACGGGAGACGCTGGCCTCGTACTACGCCGACGAGCTGCGGACCGCGCTGGGGCCCGCCGCCGGGGAGCCCGCCGACCGCCACCTGGTGGCCGCGCCCGACCCCCCGCTGCACTTCAAGGCGTACGACGGCAAGGCGTCCTTCGACGGCCGGTCGGTCGCCTTCCGCTGGTTCTGGACGGGGGCGTCGTCGGCGAAGTGGAAGCGCGGCGACCAGACCTTCCCGGTCGGCGGGCTGACCGGCGTGGAGTGGCGCTCGCCGGAGATCGTCAACGGCCACCTGCGGCTGCTGGAGCGCGACGCCCCCGAGGCGCGGCCCGGCGAGGCCGATCAGGACCCGGCGGCGGTGGTCTTCGGGCTCGGTTACGGGCCGGTCCACGAGTCGTTGCCGTTCGCGGCCGCCGTGCTCCAGGCCGTGCGGGCCGCCGAGCCGGCACCGGACGGGGCCGGGCGGGCGCCGGTGCGGTGCGCCGGCGCCACCGGCCGGGACCCGGCCGACATCGCGGACCGGATCCGGCACCTCGGCGAGCTGCACGGCGCGGGGCTGCTCACGGACGACGAGTTCAGCGCGAAGAAGGCCGAGCTGCTGGCCGAACTGTAGGGCGCGGGGCCGCCGGAGCGGGCGCACCGGGCTGCCTCGGCTCCCCGCCGGACCGCCGGGTCATACCGTGGTACGGGACGGAAGCCCGCACCACGGTATGACGCGGCGCCGTGCGCGGCCCGCTTACATTGATCCCGCGATGACCAGGCGATCCCTCACCCCAGACCACGACCCGGCCCCCGACCGCGGGCACCGGGCGGCCCTCGCGCAGGCGCTGCGCGTGGCCCGCCGGGCAGGGCGGGCCGCGCGCCCCGCGCTGCGCGTGCTCGCCACCGAGCTCGGTACGCCGACCCGGCCCGGCACCCCTCTCTTCGGCAGCGTCCAGCGCCGCTGGGTGCGCCGGCTGCCGTACGCCGTCGCCATCGTGTTCGCCGTGTCCCTGCTGCCGACCGGGGTCAACGTCCTGCACAACGACTACGGCATGGCCGGCGGGCTGGCCGGTGCGCTGGCCACCGCGCAGAGCGTGCCGCTGCTGCTGGCGGTGACCCGGCCGCTCCAGGCATGGTGGGTGATCTTCGCGGCGGACGTGATCTGCGCCGCGGCACTGACCGGCGCGGACGGGGTCGCGGGCCGCCCCTGGCCCTGGCCGGTCACGGTGATCATCGGCTATCTGGCGCTGCTGCTGGCGCTGTCCGTGCGCGAGCGCCGGCGCACGCTGATAGCGGTCTGGCTGACGACCGGTGCCGCGGGCATTCTCTTCGAGGTCTTCGCGCCCGACGGCGTGCAGAGCAGCTGGGTGCTGCTGTTCGTGCTCTCCGGTGTGGTGCTGCTGCTCGGCGCCGCACTGCGCGAACGGGGCGACGCCCAGCGGAAGTTGCAGGAGCAGGAGACCATCAGCGAGGCGGAGCGGGCCCGGCGCACGCTGCTGGAGGAGCGCACCCGCATCGCCCGCGAGCTGCACGATGTCGTCGCCCACCACATGTCGGTGATCACCGTCCAGGCGGACAGCGCGCCGTACCGCATCAGCGGCATACCCCAGGAGGCCCAGGAGGAGTTCGGGGCGATCGCGTCGAGCGCGCGGGAGTCGCTGGCGGAGATGCGGCGGCTGCTCGGGGTGCTGCGCAGCGAGGAGACCGAGCGGCAGGGCGCTCCGGAGAAGGCCCCGCAGCCGGGGATCGGCCAGCTGCCGAAGCTCGTCGAGGCGACCGTACGGGCCGGTGTGCCGGTCGAGTTGGTGCTGCCCGAGGAGCCGGTGGCGCCCGAGCCGGCGGTGGACCTGTCGGCGTACCGCATCGTCCAGGAGGCGCTGGCCAACGTGGTCCGGCACGCGCCGGGGGCCCGGACGAGGGTGTCCGTGACGACCACCGGCGACGGCTCCCGCCTGACGGTGCTGGTGGTCAACGAACCGCCCGCGCCGCCGGTTTCCGCGCCGCTGGAGACCAGCGGCACCGGGCACGGTCTGGTGGGAATGCGGGAGCGGGTGCGGCTGGTGGACGGCACACTCGATACCGGGCCGCTGCCCGACGGCGGCTTCCGGGTCGCCGCCCAGCTCCCGCTGTCGGCGCCGCCCGCCCCGCCCGCCCCTCGCACCGTGAAGGACTCCGACGCCCCATGACGACCCGCGTGATCATCGTTGACGACCAGGCCATGGTGCGGGCGGGATTCGCCGCGCTGCTCGCCGCGCAGAGCGACATCGATGTGGTGGGTGACGCGGCGGACGGGGTGCAGGGCGTCGAGCTGGCCCGGCGCACGCACCCCGACGTGGTGCTGATGGACGTCCGGATGCCGGAGATGGACGGTCTGGAGGCGGCCCGGCGGCTGCTCGACCCGCCCGTCGGCGTCGCCCACCGCCCGAAGGTGCTGATGCTGACCACCTTCGACGTCGACGACTACGTCTACGAGGCGCTGCGCGCCGGCGCCTCCGGCTTCCTGCTGAAGGACGCCCCGCCGGCCGATCTGATCTCCGCGGTGCGGGTGGTGGCGGCCGGTGAGGCGCTGCTCGCGCCGTCGGTGACCCGTCGGCTGATCGCCGATTTCGCCCGCCAGCGCCCCGCACCCCGCAAGGACCGCACCGCCCTGCGGCTCAACGGCCTCACCCCGCGCGAGACCGAGGTGCTGGAGCTGATCGCCCGCGGTCTGTCCAACCAGGAGATCGCCGAGAAGCTGATCCTGGCCGAGCAGACGGTGAAGACCCACATCGGCCGGGTGCTCGCCAAGCTGGAGCTGCGCGACCGCGCCCAAGCGGTGATCTTCGCCTACGAGTCGGGGCTGGTCGCCCCCGGCGAACGCTAGGGGGTGTCCGCAAAGGCGCGTCGTTCGCCCGGAGGGCGGCCGGGCGGTGTCCGGTGCGTGCTCTCGGCGTGCCGGGCGCCGGACGGCAGACGGGACTTTGCGAACACCCCCTAACTTTACGAACACCCCCTAGGCACGCCCCGGATCCGTCGGCGCCGCCGCCGCGGGTCATACCGCCGCGCACCGGCTGCCCCCACCCCGCCCTGGGGACAGCCCCACCCACCCTGACGAGCCGGCCCCCCACTCCTCATCCCGGGGTACGAGGGCCGTCCGGCACCCCCTACCCCGGTATCACCCGGGAGTTGGCTCCGCGGTGTGACGCCGCGTAACCCAGCGCCTCCGTACCTTTCCCTCCGCCACACCGCTGGAAGAGGGAGAGACCACCATGACCGTGCTGCGGAGCGCCGTCCGGCGCAGCAAGCGGGCGCTCACCGCCGCCGCCCTCGCACTGGCCGTCGCCGCGGGGACCGGCGGCTGGGCGGCCGGCAGCGCGCAGACCGCGGTCACCGGTCCGGCCCCCGGCGCCGCCGCCTGGCGCGCCGACCACAGCCTCGGACTCTCCCTGCCGGACCCGGCGAGCGCCTCCCCCGCCGAGGTCGCCCGGTTCTTCGCCGCGCTGACCGGCGCCCAGCGGCAGGCGCTCGCCGCCCGGCACCCGCTCACCGTCGGCAACCTCGACGGCGCCCCGGTCGCCCTGCGGTACCAGGCCAACGCCCGGGCGCTGCGCGCCGAACGCGACCGCGCGCTGGCCCGGTCCACCGACCCGGCCGGCACCCGCCAGGACCACCAGCAGGCCCGGCGGGCCGCCGCCCGCTACGCCTCGCTGCTCGCGCCCGGCCGGCAGATCCTCGCCTTCGACCCGCGCGGCCGCGGTCAGGTGGCCGAGGTCCACGGCGACTTGGCGGCCGCCCGGCGCACCGCGGTGGTCGTGCCCGGCTCGGACATCGACCTGGCCACCTTCGACCGCACCACCGACCCGTACGGCACGCCGACCGGGATGGCGCGGTCGCTGCGCCGGCAGATGGCGGCCGAGGCGCCCGGCGTCCCGACGGCGGTGATCGCCTGGGTCGGCTACACCACCCCGGTCGGGCTCGGCCCGGACGCCGCGACCGGCCGGCTCGCCGAGGCCGGCGCGCCCCGGCTGACCCGCTTCCTGGCCGGTCTGGCCGCCACCGGCACCCCGGCCCCGGCCGTGCTGTGCCACAGCTACGGCTCGGTGGTCTGCGGACTGGCCGCCCCGCGTACCGGCCGCGGCGACCTCACCGACCTGATCGTCTTCGGCTCCCCCGGGATGCGCCGGGACACCGCGGCCGACCTCCGCACCCCGGCCCGGGTGTGGGCGGCGCGGGACGCCTCGGACTGGATCGGCGACGTACCGAACGTCGAGGTGCTGGGCCTGGGCCACGGCACCGACCCGACCGATCCGGCGTTCGGCGCCCGCCGGGTGCCCGCCGTACGGGCCGAGGGCCACACCGGCTACCTCGCCCCCGGGACGGATTCCCTCCGCGACTTCGCCGCGATCGCCCTGGGCCGCCCCGCGGACGTGCGCTGACGCCCCGCGGCGGCCCGTCCGGCCCCGCACCGCACCACCGCACCGGCCCGCACGAACCGCCCGCCGCACACCCGCCCACCGGACCGCACCAAGGGCCGCCGCGGCCCGTACCGCACCCCCGCCCCGCAACCCCGCCGCCCCACCGGCCCGTAGCTCCGCAGCCCCGCCGAAGCGCACCGCAGGGCACCCCGTCGCACCCCAACCCGCCTTCAGAGGACGCCTCATGACCACCGCGAGTCCCACCCGCCCCCGCCCGGCCACCGGGCAGGCGCTGCACACCGCCCGCGCCCGGGTCCGCACCGCCGTCCGCACCCTCGACGCCCGCACCCCCGCGCACCGCGACCGGGCCCTGGACGGACTGCGCGCCCTGGCCCTGCTCGCCGTGCCCACCGGCCACTGGCTGCTCGGCGGCTTCACCCTCGACGCCGGCGGCGCGCTGCACAACGCCAGCCCGCTGACCGCCCTCGGCTTCCTGGCCCCGGCGAGCTGGCTGCTCCAGATGCTCGGGATCTTCTTCCTGGTCGGCGGCCACTCCGCGGTGCTGTCCCTGCGCCGCCACACCGCGCGGGGCGGCTCCACACCCGGCTGGCTGGGCGGCCGGATCGCCCGCCTGGGCCGCCCGGTCCTGGGGGTCACCGCCGTGTGGGCCGCGCTGGTCCCGCTGCTGCACGGGCTGGGGGTGCCCACCGCGACCCTGCGGACGGGCGCCACGCTGGTCATCCAGCCGCTGTGGTTCGTCGGCATCTACGCGGTGGTCACCGCCCTGACGCCGTACTGCGCCGCGGCCGCGCGCCGGGCCGGCCTGTGGAGCGCGCTGCCGCTGCTGGCCTCGGTGGCCGTCGTGGACTTCCTGCGCTACGGCCCGTTCGCCGCGGCCGCGCCGTCCTGGCTCAGCCTGCTCAACCTGCTGCCCGGCTGGCTGTTCGGCTACCAGCTCGGGGTGTGCTGGGGCGAGCGGCGGCTCGGCCGGCGCGCCGCGTGGGCGCTGCTGCTGGGCGGCGCCGCGCTGTTCGCCGCGCTGCTGCTCTTCTTCCACTACCCGGCGAGCATGGTCGGCGTCCCCGGCCAGGACCGGACCAACTCCCACCCGCCGTCGCTGCTGGTCCTGGCGCTGGCCGCGGCCCAGTCCGGGGCGGCGGTCCTGCTCCGGGACCGGCTGGCCGCGCTGCTGCGGCGGCCGGCCCTGTGGGCGCCGGTGGTCGTGGTCAATCTCTGCGCGATGACGATCCTGTGCTGGCACCAGACGGCGATGTTCGCCGCGGCCGTACCGGCCTCGTTCGCCGGCGCCGTCCCCGGGCTGACCACCGCCCCGGTCTCGCTGGGCTGGATGGCGGCCCGGCTGGCCTGGATGCCCCTGTTCGCCGTCCTGCTCCTCGCGATCGGCCACCTCACCCGCCGTTTCGAGGCGCCCTGGACGGGAGCCGGGCGAGCCCGCCGCGCGCTCGCGGCCGTCCTGGCGGCCGGCTTCGCGGCGTTCGCGCTGGGGTACGCGTAGCCCCCGCGCGAAGGCGCCCCGGCAGGCCGCGCGGGCCCGCCGGGGCGCACCGGCGTACGGGACTACTCCCGGCCGGCCGAGGTGAACCCCATGTCGGCGTAGCGGTCGCCGGCGACCTTGTCCGCGAGCGGCTCCAGCAGCGCCAGTTCCTCCGCGGTCAGCTCGATCCGGGTGGCGGCGGCGTTCTCCTCCAGGCGGCTGCGCTTGCGGGTGCCGGGGATCGGGACGACCGCCAGATTGTGCGCGGCGGCCCGCTGCTGCACCCAGGCCAGCGCGATCTGGGCGGGCGTCGCGCGCCGGGCCTCGGCAATCGCCCGGACCGGCTCCAGGAGGGCGGCGTTGGCGGCCGCGTTGTCACCGGTGAAGCGGGGCTGCTGGCGGCGGAAGTCGTCGGCGGTCAGCTCCTGGTCGGCGTGGACGAACGCGCCGGTGAGGAAGCCGCGGCCGAGCGGGGAGTACGGGACCAGCGCGACGCCCAGTTCGGCGGCGGCCGGAACCACCGACTCCTCGATGTCGCGGCTGAACAGCGACCACTCGGACTGCACCGCGGTGATCGGGTGGACGCCCTGCGCGGCGCGCAGTTCGGCGGCGGTCACCTCGCTCAGCCCCAGGTACGCCACCTTCCCCTCGGCGACCAGTTCGGCCATCGCGCCGACCGTCTCCTCGATGGGGACGGCCACGTCGCGGCGGTGCATGTAGTAGAGGTCGATCCGCTCGACGCCCAGCCGCCGCAGGCTGCCCTCGACGGCCTGGCGGACGTACGCACGGTCGTTGCGGATGACGCGCCTGGTGGGGTCGTCCGGGTCGGTGCCGAGCGCGAACTTGGTGGCCAGCACGATCTCGTCGCGGTGCGCCCGTACGAAGGGCGCGAGGAACTTCTCGTTCTCGCCGCCGCCGTAGACGTCGGCGGTGTCGTAGAGCGTGACGCCCAGCTCCAGGGCGCGCTCCAGGGTGGCCCGCGCCTCATCGCCGTCGGTGGGGCCGTACGCCCAGCTCATGCCCATGCAGCCCAGGCCCTGGACGCCCACCCGCGGGCCGCCGGTGCCCAGCTGGACGGTGCCGATCGCGGGGGTGGAGGGGTTGCCCTGTTCGTTCGCCATCTGTGCCTCAGGCCCTTCCGGACGCCCGCCGGGCGTCCGCGTAGATACCGATCTTGTAGTCGAGGACGTCCAGGGTGCTGTGGAGTTCGGCGATCCGGCGCCGCACGTCCTCACGGTGCTCGGTGAGCAGCCGCTCGCGTTCGGCGAAGGTGCTCTCGCCCTCCCGGACCAGCTCGGCGTACCGGACCATGTCCGCGACCGGCATGCCGGTCAGCCGCAGCTTGGCGACCAGGTCGAGCCAGTCCAGATCGCGGTTGGTGAAGCGGCGCTGCCCGGTGTGCGTGCGGTCCACGTGCGGCATCAGGCCGATCCGCTCGTACCAGCGCAGGGTGTGGGCGCTCAGGCCGGTGTACTCGGCCACCTCGCCGATGGTGTACCGGTCGCGGCCGGCCGGCCGCGGGTGTCCGCCGTCGGCCCGGCACGCCCGGGGCTCCGGCGGGCGCTGCCAGGGGCGCGCGCCCTCGGGCAGGCCCGCCACGGCCGTACCGGCCCCCTGGTCCGGCTGCGTCATCGTCGCCGTCATGCCGCGTCTTCCCCTCCTCGTCCCCGGGCGCTGGTGCCGTCCGGGATGCCGTCCGCGCCGCCGGCTGTCCGCCGGGCGCCTCTCGACGTCCTCAACGCTAAAGAGTTGGAGTGCACTCCAGGCAAGCAGTGGCGGCGGGCGGTCTTGACCGGAATTTGAAGCCACCGGGGCACCCCGTAGGCTCGGGGCCATGCAGAGCCTGGGGATGATCGAGAACTGGCCGGTGCCCACCGCCGCGGCGGCCGTCGTACGGGCCGACGGCTCGGTGGCCGGATCGTACGGCCCGACCGCGCACCGCTTCCCGCTGGCCTCGGTCACCAAGCCGCTGGCCGCCTACGCCGCGCTGCTCGCCGTCGAGGAGGGCGCCGTCGAGCTGGACGAGCCGGCCGGCCCGGAGGGGGCGACGGTCCGCCATCTGCTCGCCCACACCTCGGGGCTGGCCTTCGACGAGGCACGCCAGGTGGCCGCCCCGGGCACCCGCCGGATCTACTCCAACGCCGGTTTCGAGGCGCTCGGCGACCACCTCGCCAAGGCCACCGACATCCCGTTCGCGCAGTACGTGCACGAGGCGGTGCTCGCACCGCTGGGCATGACCGCCACGGAGGTGGCCGGTTCCCCGGCCAAGGACGGCGTCTCCACCGTCGCCGACCTGGTCCGCTTCGCCGCCGAGCTCCAGGCGCCCAGGCTGCTGGCACCCCAGACCCTCGCCGAGGCGACGCGGGTGGTCTTCCCCGGCCTGACCGGCGTGCTGCCGGGCTACGGCCACCAGAAGCCCAACGACTGGGGGCTGGGCTTCGAGATCCGGGACGGCAAGGCGCCGCACTGGACGGGGGCCGGGTCCTCACCGCGCGCCTTCGGGCACTTCGGGCAGTCCGGGACGTTCCTGTGGGTGGACCCGGAGGCGGGCGCGGCCTGTGTCGCGCTGACCGACCGGGACTTCGGCCCGTGGGCCATCGAGGCGTGGCCGGAATTCACCGACGCGGTCCTCGTCGAGCTGGCCGGAAACCGCTGACGTTCCCGGTACAGCCAGGGGCTCCCGTACCGGGCGGACGGCGCCCGCCCGGCACCGGTGCGCGGTCTCACCCGTACACCGGCTCGGTCCCCGTCTCCCACACCAGGCACTCGGCGCCGTCCGCCCCCGGCGGTGCCAGCAGCTCCAGCCCCCGGGCGTCGCTGATCCGCGCCGCGTCCCCGGCCGCCAGCTCCTTACCGCCGAGCCGCACCGCGCCCCGGACGACATGGACGTAGACCCGGGCGGCCTCCGGGACGGCGGCGCGGCCGCCCGCCCCGAGGCGGTGCACGTGCAGCGTGGCGCCGGCCGACGGCAGCGGGTAGCGGCCGCCGCCGGCGAGCCCGCGCACCACCTCGTAGCCGGGCTCGCCCCCGGGGGCCAGCGGTGCCAGCCACATCTGGACGAAGCGCAGCGGCACCGGGCCGTCGTTGCGCTCCACGTGCCGGACCCCGCCGGCCGCGCTGAGCCGCTGGAGATCGCCGGGCCGTACGGTCGTCTCGCGGCCGGTGCTGTCCCGGTGGGTCAGCTCGCCCTCGACGACCCAGGTGACGATCTCGGTGTCCCGGTGCGGGTGTTCGGCGAAGCCGGCGCCGGGCGCCAGGTGCTCCTCGTTGCAGGCGATCAGCGCCCCGAAGCGCAGGTTGTCCGGGTCGTAGTGGGGGCCGAAGGAGAACGCGTGCAGCGTCGCGATACCGGCCCCCGCGTCGCCGCCCCGATAGCGTTCCGCACCCCTGCGCACCTGAATCATCGGCCCACCGTAGCCCCACCGCTCCACCCCCTCATCCCGATAGGGCAGGCTTGGTCCCGTGTCTGAACCCGCCTCGCGCGACGCGCACCCGCACTCCGCGACCCTCCGGCGGCTGGAGAACTCCTCCGGCAAGCTGGCGGCCGCAGCGATCTCCCGTATGGACGCCACGCTGCCGTGGTACCGCGCGATGCCCCCGGAGAACCGTTCCTGGATCGGCCTGGTCGCCCAGGCCGGTATCGCCGCGTTCACCGAGTGGTTCCGGCACCCGGAGACGCCCCAGGCGATCAGCACCGACGTCTTCGGGACGGCGCCGCGCGAGCTGACCCGGGCGATCACCCTGCGGCAGACCGTCGAGATGGTCCGCACCACGATCGAGGTCATGGAGGCCGCGATCGACGACGTCGCGGCCCCCGGCGACGAGTCGGTGCTGCGCGAGGCGCTGCTGGTCTACGCCCGCGAGATCGCCTTCGCCACCGCCCAGGTCTACGCCCAGGCCGCCGAGGCGCGCGGCGCGTGGGACGCCCGCCTGGAGTCCCTGGTGGTCAACGCGGTGCTCTCCGGGGAGGCCGACGAGGGCGCCGTCTCCCGGGCCGCGGCCCTGGGCTGGAACGCCCCGGAGCACGTCTGCGTGGTGCTGGGCACGGCACCGGACGGCGACAGCGAGCTGACCGTGGAGGCGATCCGGCGGGCCGCCCGGCACGCCAAGCTCCAGGTGCTGACCGGCGTCCTGGGCAGCCGCCTGGTGGTCATCGCGGGCGGTTCGGACAATCCGCTCAAGGCCGCCAAGGCGCTGATCGGGCCGTACGCCGCCGGCCCGGTGGTGGCCGGACCGGTGGTCTCCGACCTGCTGGCGGCGACCCGCTCGGCACAGGCCGCGGCGGCCGGTCTGCGGGCCTGCGCGGCCTGGCCGGACGCCCCGCGGCCGGTGCTCGCCGACGATCTGCTGCCGGAGCGCGCGATGGCCTCCGACCCGGTCGCCCGCGAGCAGTTGGTGGAGGAGATCTACAGACCGCTGGAGGAGGCGGGGTCGGCGCTCCTGGAGACGCTGAGCGTCTATCTGGAGCAGGCGAGCAGCCTGGAGGGCGCCGCCCGGATGCTGTTCGTCCACCCCAACACCGTGCGCTATCGGCTCCGACGTGTGACAGACGTCACCGGCTGGTCGCCGTCCGACGTCCGCTCCGCCTTTACGCTGCGTATCGCGCTGATTCTGGGGCGTCTCGCCGACGGGGAGACGCAACCCTAGACTTTGTCGAACACCAACAATTCCCCCGATGGTTCTTCGTCCCTGTCCCCACGGGCGGGCGGGACCTCCCACAAGAGAGAGTGTGAGGGTGCTCGTACTCGTCGCTCCCGGCCAAGGCGCTCAGACGCCCGGCTTCCTGATCCCCTGGCTCGACCTCCCCGGAGTCGAGGACCGGCTCCGCGAATGGTCCGACGCCATCGACCTGGACCTCGTCCACTACGGCACCAAGGCCACCGAAGAAGAGATCCGCGACACCGCGGTGGCCCAGCCCCTGCTGGTGGCCTCCGCCCTGATCTCCGCCCGGCAGCTGTTCCCGGCCGCCGGCGACCTCGCCGCGCGGGTGGGTGCGGTGGCCGGCCACAGCGTCGGTGAGCTCGCCGCCGCCGCGCTGGCCGGGACCCTCTCCGACACCGAGGCGATGACCCTGGTCCGCCGCCGCGGGCTGGCCATGGCCGAGGCCGCCGCGGTCACCGAGACCGGCATGGCCGCGCTGCTGGGCGGCGCCGAGGACGTCGTGCTGCCGCACCTGGAGAAGCTCGGCCTGACCCCGGCGAACGTCAACGGCGCCGGCCAGATCGTCGCGGCGGGCACCGCCGAGCAGATCGCCGCGCTGGTCGAGAACAAGCCGGAGGGCACCCGCCGGGTCGTGCCCCTGAAGGTGGCCGGCGCGTTCCATACTCACCACATGGCACCCGCCGTCTCGGCCCTGGAAGCCGCGGTCGCCGAGCTGTCGCCGGCCGACCCGGGCACCCGGTACGTCTCCAACAGGGACGGCCAGGTGGTCACTTCCGGCCAGGACGTGGTCGGGCGGCTGGTCGGCCAGGTCGCCAACCCCGTGCGCTGGGACCGGTGCATGGAAACGTTCCAGCAGCTCGGCGCCACCGCGCTCATCGAAGCCGCCCCCGGCGGCACCCTCACCGGCCTCGCCAAGCGCGCCCTGCCCGGTGTCAAGACGCTCGCCCTGAAGACGCCCGACGATCTCGACGCGGCCCGCGAGCTGATCGCCACCGCGGCGGACGCCGCCTCCGCAGCCCCGGCCGAATAGGAGTCCGCAGCGCATGACCTCGAAGATCAAGCCCGCCAAGGGCGCCCCGTACGCGCGGATCATGGGTGTCGGCGGCTACCGCCCGACCCGTGTCGTGCCGAACGAGGAGATCCTCAAGCACATCGACTCGTCCGACGAGTGGATCCGTTCGCGGTCGGGCATCGCCACGCGCCACTGGGCCGGTCCCGAGGAGACCGTGGCGACCATGGCGGTCGAGGCGTCCGGCAAGGCCATCGCGGACGCCGGCATCACCCCGGAGCAGATCGGCGCGGTGGTGGTCTCCACCGTCTCGCACTTCAAGCAGACCCCGGCCGTCGCGACCGAGATCGCGCACCTCATCGGTGCCGGCAAGCCCGCCGCGTTCGACATCTCCGCGGGCTGCGCCGGCTTCGGCTACGGCCTGACGCTGGCCAAGGGCATGATCACCGAGGGCTCCGCCGAGTACGTCCTGGTGATCGGCGTGGAGCGGCTCTCGGACCTGACGGACCTGGAGGACCGGGCCACCGCCTTCCTGTTCGGCGACGGCGCCGGCGCGGTGATCGTCGGCCCGGCCAAGGAGCCGGCGATCGGCCCGACCGTCTGGGGCTCGGAGGGCGACAAGTCCGAGACCATCAAGCAGACGCTCTCCTGGGACGTGTACCGCACCACCCCGGTGCCCGGCGGCGACGGCCCCGGGGAGCGGCCCGCGCCCGAGGCGATCCGGTACCCCGCCATCACCCAGGAGGGCCAGGCGGTCTTCCGGTGGGCGGTGTTCGAGATGGCGAAGGTCGCCCAGCAGGCGCTGGACGAGGCCGGCGTCAGCCCGGACGACCTGGATGTCTTCATTCCGCACCAGGCCAACATGCGGATCATCGACTCGATGGTGAAGACTCTGAAGCTGCCGGAGAGCGTCACGGTCGCCCGTGACGTGGAGACCACCGGCAACACCTCGGCCGCCTCCATTCCGCTCGCCATGGAGCGGCTGCTGGCGACCGGTCAGGCCAAGAGCGGGGACACCGCGCTGGTCATCGGCTTCGGGGCGGGTCTCGTCTACGCCGCGACGGTCGTTACCCTCCCCTAGGACAAGATCTGCACAGCCCGGCACCGAGCAGGACGTACCGGCCGCTGTGCGGGCCTTCACCGCTTCACCGTAAACAAGCAGTTTCCGCTAATCGAAGGAGCGCCATCATGGCCGCCACTCAGGAAGAGATCGTCGCCGGTCTCGCAGAGATCGTGAACGAGATCGCCGGTATCCCCACCGAGGACGTCAAGGTGGACAAGTCCTTCACCGATGACCTGGACGTCGACTCGCTGTCCATGGTCGAGGTCGTCGTCGCCGCCGAGGAGCGCTTCGACGTGAAGATCCCGGACGACGACGTCAAGAACCTCAAGACCGTCGGCGACGCGACCGACTACATCCTCAAGCACCAGTCCTGATCTGGCGAAGCGCATGTCGCCACCCTGCGGTGGCGCCGTCGATTCAGACCCCTCTACCCGTGGAGTAAGAATTCCCGTGAACGCGACCAATCGCACCGTGGTCGTCACCGGTATCGGCGCAACCACACCGCTGGGTGGCGACAGCGCTTCGACCTGGGAGGGCCTGCTCGCCGGCCGGTCCGGCGTCAGCGTCCTGGAGCAGGACTGGGCGGCCGAGCTGCCCGTGCGGATCGCCGCACAGGCGGCCGTGGACCCGGCCGAGGCGCTGCCCCGCGCCCAGGCCCGCAAGCTCGACCGGTCGGCGCAGTTCGCGCTGATCGCGGCCCGTGAGGCGTGGGCGGACGCCGGCTTCACGGCCAAGGCCGGCGAGCCCGACGCGGCCGCCGGACCGGCCGGTTCGGTCAACCCCGACCGGCTGGGCACCGTCATCGCCTCCGGCATCGGCGGCGTGACCACCCTGCTGGGCCAGTACGACATCCTCCGGGAGAAGGGCGTCCGCCGCGTCTCCCCGCACACCGTGCCGATGCTGATGCCCAACGGGCCGTCGGCCAACGTCGGCCTGGACGTCAACGCCCGCGCCGGTGTGCACACCCCGGTGAGCGCCTGCGCCTCCGGCTCGGAGGCGATCGGCTACGCCATCGAGATGATCCGTACGGGCCGTGCCGACATCGTCGTCGCGGGCGGTACGGAGGCGGCCATCCACCCGCTGCCGATCGCCGCGTTCGGCAACATGATGGCGATGTCGAAGAACAACGACGACCCGCAGGGCGCCTCCCGCCCGTTCGACACCGAGCGCAACGGCTTCGTCCTCGGTGAGGGCGCCGGCGTGATCGTCCTGGAGTCGGCCGAGCACGCCGCCAAGCGCGGCGCCCGGGTGTACGCCGAGGCGGTCGGCCAGGGCATCTCCGCCGACAGCCACGACATCGTGCAGCCCGAGCCGTCCGGCAACGGCATCGCGCACGCGCTGCAGAACCTCCTCGACAACAGCGACCTCGCCGCGTCCGAGATCGTGCACGTCAACGCGCACGCCACGTCCACCCCGCAGGGCGACCTGGCGGAGCTGAAGGCGCTGCGCAAGGTCTTCGGCGACGACGTCGACCACATGGCGGTCTCCGCCACCAAGTCGATGACCGGCCACCTCCTGGGCGGTGCCGGCGGTGTCGAGACGGTCGCCGCCATCCTGGCGCTGTACCACCGGGCGGCCCCGCCGACCATCAACGTCACCCACCTCGACCCGGAGGCGGAGGCGGACATCGTCCGCGACGCGCCCCGCGCCCTGCCCGCCGAGGGCCGGATCGCGGCGCTGAACGACTCGTTCGGCTTCGGTGGCCACAACGTGGTCCTCGCCTTCCGCACGGTCTGACCCGTATACCGCGCACGAGGGCCCGCCCGGTCGTCCTGACCGGGCGGGCCCTCGCCGTGTCCGTGCGCCCGTCAGCCGTCGAAGCTGGCGAAGTACGCGGCCGCGCCGTCCTCGCCGCCGTGCCCCTGCTCCTCGGCCCGGCGGAAGCGCTCCGCGACCGCCTGGGCCAGGTCCGAACGGACGCCGGCCCCTTCGGCGGCATCGGTGATCAGCCGGGCGTCCTTGTGCCCCGCGGAGACCGTGAAGCTCGGCGCGAGGTCGCCGGTGAGGATCAGCTCCGACTTCATCCGCAGGTACGGCATGTCGAGCGAGCCGCCGGCGACCGCCGCCAGGAATTCCCGCGGGTCGACGCCCAGCCCCTTGGAGAGCGCCAGAGTCTCACCGGTTCCGGCGATGACGGTGAGCACCCAGTTGTTGACGACGATCTTCAGGCGGCTGGCGGCGCCGCTCGCGGCGTCCTCCCCGACCCACTGAGTGCGGCCGCCGACGATGCCGAAGACCTGCTCGGCGCGGTCCCGCAGGTCGTGCGGCCCGGCGGCGAGGACGACCAACTGCCCCTTCTCGGCCGGTGCCTTGGTTCCCAGGACGGGAGCGTCGACGAACCGCAGGTCCTGTTCGGCGGCGAAGCGGACGAGCGGTTCGAGCGCCGCGGGCCCGACGGTGCTCATCTGGAGCCAGAGGGTCCGGGGCGCGAGCTGCGGGGCGGCCTGGCGCATGGCGTCGAGGGCGGCGGGCCCGTCGAGCAGCATGGTCAGGACGGCGTCGGCGCCGTCCACCGCCTCACCGGGGGTGTCGGCGACCCGGGCGCCGTCGGCGGCCAGTGGCTCGGCCTTGGCGCGGGTGCGGTTCCAGACGCGGACGTCGAGCCCGGCGCGGGCGAGGTTGCGGGCCATCGCGGTGCCCATGATCCCGGTGCCGAGGACGGCCACCGAGCGGATGTCGGAAGTGTTGTTGTCGACCATGGCGGCACGCTAGGCCGTGGAGCGCACTCCACGGCAACTGCGCGCCGTGTGTCGCCGCACGGGCCCGCCCGGTGGCCCGGGGGTCCGGCCGGACCGGCGGAGCGGGCGCACCGGCGCCCCGGCCCTCAGACGACCTGGTGCAGCCAGCGCACCGGGGCGCCCTCGCCGGCGTAGCGGAAGGGCTCCAACTCGTCGTCCCAGGGCTTGCCGAGCAGCTTGGCGACCTCGGCGGCCAGCTCGGTCTCCCCGCGCGCGGAGCGGGCGACGGCGGCGCGCAGCCGGTCCTCGGGGATCAGGATGTCCCCGTGGATGCCGGTGACGGCGTGGAAGATGCCCAGATCGGGGGTGGAGCTGTAGCGCTCGCCCTCGGCGGTGGCGCAGGGCTCGGCGGTCACCTCGAAGCGGAGCAGGTGCCAGCCGCGCAGCGCGGAGGCGAGCTTGGAGGCCGTGCCTGCCTCGCCCTGCCAGGACAGCTCGGCTCTCCAGGTGCCGGGAGACGCCGGCTGGCGGATCCAGTCGAGGTTGACGCGCACCCCGAGGACGCCCGCCACCGCCCATTCGACGTGCGGGCACAGCGCGCGCGGAGCGGAGTGGACGTACAGGACTCCACGTGTCGTCACCGGGACCTCCGTTGCGGATCGAGGTTCGCCTTCCCCAGCGGCCTCGTGCCCGTTCCGGTCGCGGCCGGGACAGCTGTCCACATTCTGCCCCAGTGATCACTTCGGCACCAGCATGCGAGGTGACCTACAGTAAACACCACGAGGCGGAATTTGCCGCAAAAGGGACAGGAAATGACGTGTTGTAATTTGTCTGTGCCGACTGCACAGGCCACTCCGGGGCACCCCCCGGCAGGCACGGGGCCAAGCTACCGTGCGGCGCCGGACCCGAAGTGACGTACCGTCGGTACCCGAAGAGATATCACTCGCACGCCGGAGGGGGACAGGGTATGACGGCGACCGGCCGGCCCGTGCGCCCGCGGCGCCGCCGCCGTACGGCCCGGGCCGCCCTGGCCTCGGCGGCCGCCTCCGGCCTGCTGGCCGCGCTCACCGCGTGCGGTGGCGGCACCGCCCCCCAGGGCCGCCACCCGGTCCCGTCGCCCACGGTGAAGCAGGCCCCGGTCTGGCGGACGGACCCCTCCTCGATCGCCGCGCTCGGCGACTCCATCACCGTCGGCTTCGACGCCTGCACGGTGCTCTCCGACTGCCCCGAGGTCTCCTGGGCCACGGGCACCAGCCCCAAGGTCGACAGCCTGGCCCGCCGGCTGCTGAAGAAGGACGCGGCCGCCCGCAGCTGGAACTACGCCCGCACCGGCGCCCTGATGAGCGATCTGCCGGAGCAGATCACCGAGGCCGCCACCCGCCGGCCCGCCCTCGTCACGATCCTGATCGGGGCCAACGACGCCTGCCGCAGCGACGTGGGGGCGATGACCTCGCCGGCCGCCTTCCGCGCCGGTTTCGAGCGGTCCATGGCGGCCCTGCGGCGGTCCCTGCCGCGCACCCAGGTGTACGTGGCGGCCATCCCCGACCTGCTCCGGCTGTGGTCCGAGGGGCGCAAGAACCCGCTCGGCAAACAGGTGTGGAAGCTGGGCATCTGCGGCTCGATGCTGCGCGACCCGGACGACCTGACCCGGCCCGCCCAGGACCGGCGCTCGCAGGTCCGGGACCGGGTCATGGCCTACAACGAGGCGCTGGCGGAGGTCTGCGCGAAGGACGCCCGGTGCCGGTTCGACCGCTCCGTCTTCGACTACCGCTTCACCGGGCAGCAGTTGAGCACCTGGGACTGGTTCCACCCGGGCCTGAACGGCCAGCAGCAACTGGCGGAGCTGGCGTTCCGCACGATCACCCGCAAGGAGAACCCCCTGGAGGGCGCGGCGGCACCCACCGGGTGACGGCGGCCGGGCCAGGGACGTCTCAGGGGGACCCCTAAGGGCACGCCGGGGCCGCTCATACCGTGCGGTGACGGGCAAGGTCATACCGTGCGGCGACGTCGCGGCGACGCGGGACGGGGAGGATGATTGCCGAGCGGATCCGGTCCGGTCCCGCTCCGGTCCCGTACCGTTCGCCACTTCTTCGGGGGATTCACCATGGCCCGTCTCCGCGCCGCCCATCTCGTCCTGCCCTGCGCGGCGTTGACGCTGCTGACGACCGGCTGCTCCCTACAGTTCGGCAGCCCGGAGCACACCGCCGAGCGGACGTACGGCGTGAGCGGCACGGTCAGCGCGCTGTCCGCCACGACGTACGGCGGCGACATCGAGATCGTGCCGGTGACGGCCGGCACCCCGCTCAAGGTCACCGAGAAGGTCCGCTACGACGACAGCAAGCCCCGGACCGCCCACACGGTCAAGGACGGCCGGCTGACGCTGACCGCCGACGGCTGCGGCTTCGGGCACCGCTGCGAGGTGGCCTACCGCGTCCTGCTGCCGCGCGACGCCTCCGTCGACCTGCGCACCAGCGGCGGGAACATCACCGTGCGCGGCGCCTCCGGCGGAATCACCGCGCAGACCAGCGGCGGCGACATCACCGTCGAGGACACCACGGCCCGCACCGCCAAGGCGCGGACCAGCGGCGGCAATGTGGAGATGACACTGGGCGCGGTGCCCGACGAGGTCTCCGGGCGGACCAGCGGCGGCGATGTCACCATCCACGTGCCCAGGAGCACCTACGCCGTCGACGCCGGGACGAGCGGCGGGAGCCGCAAGGTCTCCGTCCCGTCCGACGAGGACTCGGCGCACAAAATATCCGCCCGGACCAGCGGTGGGGACGTCTCGGTGCTCACTCGGCGGTGAGCGGCGCGGTCAGCCGGATGTCGGCGCTGCTGCGGGCGGCCTCGACGGTGTAGTCGCCGGGGACCCGGCGCCAGGTGCCGTCCGCCTCCGACCAGACCTCGAACGCCCGGCCCGGCAGCGGGATCTCGGTCTCGGCGCGCTCGCCGGGGCCGGCCTCGACGGTCGCGAATCCGGCCAGCCAGCGGTCCGGACGCTCCGGGGCGCCGGGAGCGGCGCCGGCCGGTGCGAGGTAGATCTGGACCACCTCGCGCCCGGGGCGGCCGCCGGTGTTGCGGAGCCGGACCCGCACCGAGTCGGGCGTGGCGTCCAGCGTCTCGTACTCCCAGTCGGTGTAGCCGAGGCCGTGGCCGAAGGGGTAGGCGGGGGCGGTGCCGGAGCGCTGCCAGGCCCGGTAGCCGATGAACAGCCCTTCGCTGTACGGCAGCGTGCCGTCGGTGGGGGTGACGGTGGTGACCGGCGCGTCGGCGAGCCGGGCCGGCCAGGTGGTGGGGAGCCGCCCGCCCGGTTCGTGGGCGCCGAGCAGCACCTCGGCCAGCGCCGCCCCGGCCTCCTGGCCGGGGAACCAGCTCAGCAGCACCGCGGGCACCCGCTCCCGCCAGGGCAGTTCGACCGGCGAGCCGGCGTTGACCACCACGACGGTGCGGGGGTTGGCGGCGGCGACCCGGGCGACCAGTTCGTCCTGCCGGCCCGGCAGCCGGAGGTCGGTGCGGTCGAATCCTTCCGACTCGACCTCCTCGGTCGTGGCGACCACCACCACCGCGACGTCCGCGCCGGCCGCCGCGCGGACCGCCTCCGCGATCTCCGCGTCCCCGTCGAGCCGCGGTTCCGTGTGGCCGAGGGTGAAGTTCAGCGCGTCCAGCCCCTCCCCCAGCCCCAGGCCGTCCGGGATGAAGCGCAGGGTGACCGGGAGTTCCTGGCCGGCCGTCAGTTCCGCCCCGAGGCGGTGCTCGGCAGGCTGCATGAACGCCTCGAACGGGTCGGTCCCCTGCCCCGCCGCCCCCGCCCCGTCGAAGAGGACGGTGCCGCCGACGGTCAACCGGAGCCGACCGGCGCCGGCCACCGCCAGGGTGTGGGTGCCGGTGGTCCGCGGGGTGAAGGTGCCGGTCAGCTCGACGGCGTGCAGGTCCTGGCGGGTGACGCCGTCGGGGAAGCTGCCGAGCACCTGCACCCGCCCGTCGAACTGCGGGGTCTCGGCGAGCACCCGGCCGTCGGCGGTGAGGTAGCGGGCGCGCAGGTCGAAGCCGGCACGGGCGTGCGGCACCCGGATGCGCGGATCCGCCCCGGTCGCGAAGACGACCTCGACGTCCTCCGGGAGCGCGGCCCGCAGGCCCTCCAGCGGGGAGACGATCTCCGCCGGGAAGACGGTCGCCGAACCACCGCCGAGCACCCGGGCGTCCCGGGCGGCCGCCCCGATGACCGCGACCCTCCGCAGCCCGGAGACCGCCAGCGGGAGAAGCGCCCGGCCGCAACCGCCCGCCATGCCACGGGCGCTCTCGGTACGAACGCCTCCGTCACGAACTCCCTCGTCGCGAACGCTCCCGTCCTGAACGCTGCCGCCTCGAACGCTTTCCTCGGGCACGCTCTCGTTGCGGAGCAGGACGATCGCGCGGCGGGCCAGTTCGCGGGCGAGGGCCCGGCCGTCGAGGTCCCGCGGGACGTCGTCCGGGGCGACCGCGGGCGGGACCCCGTCCAGAGCGCCGGTCCGGGCGGCGAGCAGCAGCACCCGGCGGACCGCGGCGTCCACCTCCGACTCGTCGATCCGGCCCGCGCGGACGGCCGCCGCGAGCGGGGCGCCGAAGACCGAGTCCGGGCCCGGCATCGCCACGTCCAGGCCGCCGCGCAGGGCCCGGACGGTGTGCCGGGCCGCCGTCCAGTCGGAGACGTTGCAGCCGTCGAAGCCCCATTCCCCGCGCAGCACGTCGGCGACGAGGTGGCGGTGCTCGGTCATGGTCGAGCCGTTGACCTGGTTGTAGGCGGTCATGATGCCCCAGGGGCGGGCGTGCCTGACGATGTACTCGAAGGGCGCGAGGTAGAGCTCGCGCAGCGGGCGCGGGGCGATCCGGTTGTCGACGGTGAAGCGGTCGGTCTCGGCATCGTTGCCGACGAAGTGCTTCACCGTGGCCCCGACGCCGCCCTCCTGCACACCCCGCACATAGCCGGCCCCGATCACGCCGGTCAGCAGCGGGTCCTCGGCATAGCACTCGAAGTGCCGGCCGCCGAGCGGCGACCGGTGCAGGTTGACCGTCGGCGCCAGCAGTACGTGCACCCCCTTGCGGCGGGCCTCCTGCGCCAGCAACTGCCCGGCCCGGCGGGCCAGTTCCGGCTCCCAGGTGGCGGCCAGGGCGGTGGGGCTGGGGAGAGCCACGGACGGGTCCTCCGCGGTCCAGTGCCGCCCCCGTACGCCGATCGGCCCGTCCGACATCACCAGCGACCGCAGACCGATCGCGGGCACCGCCGGCAGCGACCACATGTCCTGACCGGACAGCAGCCGGGCCTTGGTGTCCAAGTCCAGCGCGGCGAGCGCCCGTTCGACCGCCGCGGCGTGGTCCCGGCCGCCGGCTCCGGCGCGGGCGCCCGGCGCGGTGCGGCTGCCGGACGCGGTGCGGGGACCGGTGGGGCGGGCGTGCGGCTGATCGGTCATATGCGGCGCTCCCTTGCGCGGATAAGCGGACCCCCTGGCCGAATTCTTACTCTCATACCGGACGGCTGGTAGGTAGTGTTATCTGTCCGATACCTTCACCGCCGGTCGCTCTCTTCCCTGTCCTCCCCGCCCGGTTCTGGCCTGGCCCTCTCCCGGCCCTGCCCGGCCCGGGAGGGGGTTGCTGCCCCTGGCCGGGACGGCACCCGGGAGCGGTGAAGCGGCTGGCGGGGCGCGCGGTCGGTGGCCCGTCCGCTCCCGAGTGCGGGACGGCGGCGAACGCGCGGCGGGGGCACGCGGCGGGAGCGCCTGGCAATGGCCCTCCCGCCGGGCCTCGTCCTGGCGCCGGGGCGGCGAGCCCGGAGGGTTACGCTCGGCCGGTGAGTGGTGCACGGGAGCAGGACGCGGCACGCCCCGCCCGGCGGGCCGGGGGCGGGCGGGCGGCCCAGCGCGCGGGGCGGCGGGCGGCGATCCTGGAGGCCGCCATGGAGCTGATCGCCGAGCGCGGCTACCGCCGTACGTCCCTGGCAGCCGTCGCCGAGCGGGCCGGCCTGACCCAGCAGGGGCTGCTGCACCACTTCCCCACGAAGGAACTGCTGCTGGTCGGCGTACTGGAGGCCCGGGACCGCTGGGACGCGGCCGCCGCGGCCTCCGGGACCTGGCGCACCGGCACCCTCGCCCAGCTCGTCGACTACAACGCCACCCGCCCCGGCGTCGTCCAGGCGTACACCGTGCTCTCCGCCGACAGCGTCACCGAGGACCACCCGGCGCGCGGCTTCTTCGAGGCCCGCTTCCGCGGCGTACGCGAGGCCCTGTCCGAGGCGCTGCGCGCCGAGTACGGCGCCACCCTCCCCGGCGGCCTGACCCCGGAACGCGCCGCTCCCCTGCTGGTCGCGGTCATGGACGGCCTCCAGCTCCAGTGGCTGCTGGACCCCGACCGCATCGACATGCCCGCAGCCTTCCGCGACTTCCTCACCCTCCTCGGCCCCCCTCCGACCACAGGCACAGCCACAGCACCAGCACCAGCACCAGCACCAGCACCAGGCACACCTGGCGCCGCCGACCCGCAGGGGCGGAGCGAGGGCTCCGCGGCGGAAGGCCAGGCGGAGAGGGAGGATGCGGCGGAGACGGAAGGCCCGGCGGAAACGGGGGACCAGGCGGAGTAGGAGACGGGCTCCGCGCTCACCACCGTCGCGTGCCGACCCGCCCGCGCCGTGCCCGGGGTCGGCGAGTCCGATGCCCCGGACTGCTGCGCGCCGGCACAGCGGGCCGTCCGGTCGGTCGGCTCCGTTCGTTGCGGCGCGGTCGGCATCGCTCCGGCGGGCCCCGCCGTTCCGGCAGCTCCGGTCGCACTGCTCACCCGGAGTTCCCACCACAACGGCGTCTTGCCCCCTCCCGTCACTCCAGCGACACAGGCCGCCGGGGCCCGGGAACTGCCGGGCCTGCGTGGCCGCGGGACCCACGAAGTCGGCGGAGGCCACCGGAGATCGGAGACACCGAGCCTGCGGACCCCCCGAGACCGCCGGGCCGCTGGGGCTGCCGGAACGGCGAAAGGACTGAACAGCCCAGGCCGGGCCCGGTGGTGCGTGGGTCAGGGCGTGGGCGGGGACGGGAAGTGGGCCAGGTCCTCGGCGGTGGGGTACGACGGCTGGGCGCCCGGCTTGGTGACGGCGGCGGCGCCCACCCGTACGGCGAAGCGGGCCGCGTCGGAGAGGGACGCGCCGCCGGCCAGGCGGGTGGCCAGGGCCCCGGTGAAGGCGTCCCCCGCACCGGTGGTGTCCACGGCCTCGACCCGGATGCCGGGCACGGTGGCCGGGCCCTCGGAGTCCAGCACCAGTGCGCCCTCGCCGCCGAGGGTCACCACGACCGAGCGGGCACCCCGGTCGCGGAGGGCGGCCGCCCAGTCGGCCGGCGTGCCCCCGGTGCGGCCGGCGAGCTGCCGGGCCTCGTGCTCGTTGACCACCAGCGGGTCGGCCACGGCGAGGAGTTCGGGGTCGAGGTCGTCGGGGGCCGGGGAGGGGTTGAGGACGACGCGGGTGCCGGCCTCCTCCGCGGCCGCCGCCGCGGCCCGTACGGTCTCCCTCGGGATCTCCAGCTGGAGGGAGACCACCGCGGAGGACGCGATCACGTCCTTGGCCGCGGCCACGTCCTCCGGGGTGAGGGCGGCGTTGGCGCCCGGGGAGACGACGATGCTGTTGTCCCCGTCCGGGCCGACGATGATCATCGCGGTGCCGGTGCGGGCGTCCTCGTCCACGATGACCGGGCCGACGTCAGTACCCGCCGCACGCTGGGCGGCCAGCAGCAGTTCGCCGTAGGCGTCCCCGCCGACCCGGGCCAGCAACGCGGTGCGGCCGCCGATCCGGGCCGCCGCGGCCGCCTGGTTGGCGCCCTTGCCGCCGGCCGATTCCACCAGGTCGGTGCCGAGCACGGTCTCCCCCGCGCCGGGCCGCCGGTTCACCCGTACGGTCAGGTCCGCGTTGGCCGAGCCGACCACCAGGACGTCGTACATGCGCCGTTCCTCTTCTCTGTCCGGGCGTCGTTCTCTCGTGTCCATACGCCGCTTGCCTGTCTCTTCCTGCTTTTCCTGCTTTTTCGGCCTTCCGGGCTTTTCCCACCCTTCAGGCTGTTCCGGCTGTTCCGGCTCTTCCGCCTGTTCCGGGTTCTCGCCGGACGGCGGGCACCGGTGGCGGCCTCACCCCGGTGCCCCACCGGCCGCCAGAGGTGGCCGCCGTCAGCCGTCAGCCGTCAGCCGTCAGCCGTCAGCCGTCAGCCGTCAGCCGTC
>NZ_JALMUV010000040.1 GCF_023155275.1 Streptomyces rhizoryzae | reverse complement strand
CCTGGTCGCCGCCCTCCTCATGCCGCTCGCCCGCCCCCCCCCCCCGCTTCCGGGTGCGCGCGCACGGCGTCCACCGCCGCGCCGGTATCCGGCGGTGCGCCCGGGCCCGTCAGGCGACGGGTACGCCGTCCCGGAGGTACAGCGGCCTGCCCGCGCCGAGCGCCCGTACCGCGGCCTCGAACCGGCGCCGGATCCGACCCCGGAGCCGGGTGCCGGCTTCGCCGGCCGTGAGGAAGGCGACCTGGGACAGCTCGTCGTCGGTGGGCCGTAGCCCCTCGGCCCGGTCCTGCGGGAGCGTTCCGCCGTCGAAGACGAAGGCGATCTGGTCGTCCCACGGCCCGTGCGGGGCGACCCAGTCCACCACCAGCAGTCCCCGCAGCACCACCGTGAGCCCCAGTTCTTCGGACAGCTCGCGCCCCACCGCGTCCTCCGGCGCCTCGTTCGCTTCCGCCATACCGCCGGGCAGGTCCCAGCCGGGCTTGTAGGTGGGGTTCACCAGAAGCACACGTCCGGACGGATCCCGGAGCAGTGCGTCGGCGGCGACGCGCTTGCGCGCTTGCTTGGCGTTGCCCTCCGCCAGGTAGGCGTTCCAGGCTTCCGCGTCAGCGGGGTCGGGTGCGGTGGGCCTCATACGGAGTGCCTCCCGGTGGTGGCGGGATGATGTCGGCCAGCAGCAGCATTCTGGCCCTGCGCGCGGCGTCGAAGCGGACCAGGTACTCCCGCACCGGCCCGTATCCCCGGTGCGGCGTCAGCAGCCTGCCAAGTGCGTCGAGCTGCCGCACGACCCGGACGGAGCCCAGGGTGGGGCTGGTACCGAGCAGGTCGTGGCCCACGCTCACGGCAGCGTCGATGTCGTGCCGGCGGACGTGGACGCCCACCAGGATGATCCGGCTCAGTGCCAGGGACCGTTCCCGGCCTGTCTGCCGCAGCGCGACGGCCTGTTCGGCGCACGCCAGCGCCTCATCGTGCTGACCCAGGTCGCGGAGGACCAGCGCCGATTCACTCGCCAGCGCGGCGACGTCGAACGGACTCAGCCACGGGTGGGAGGCGCCGAGCGCCTGGTCGAGGTCGCGTCGGGCCGCGTCCAGGGCACGGACGGCCGGGTCGCGCTGCACGGCCGCGGCATGGGCGCGAGCCTGCATCGTGTGCAGGCGTGCGGTCAGCGCCGGAACACGTGGTCCCTGCGCGGCGAGGCGGAGCCCGGTCCGTGCCCAGTCGGCTGCCGCTGCCGGATTCCCGGCCTGGAGGGCGAGGTGGCTGCTGCTGGCGGCGATGTTCGCGGCCAACGGAAGGTCTCCCGCGGCGCGGGCCAGCGGGAGCGCGCGGGCAAAGTGGCGGCCCGCGCGGTCGTCATGACCCGAGTCATGGGCCATCCACCCCGCCATCTCGGTCAGCGCAGCTGCCGCCGCAAACACCTCCGGCCCACCGTCGGCGTCAACCAGCCGAGGAGCCACCCGATCACGGAGATGCCGTACGACCGCCCCGTACAGGCGCCCGCCGCCGGTCTGCCGGTCCGCACTGCGGAAGTGGCCCACCGCTGCCAGATCGTCACCATCGGGCGGCGGGCGGTCGGCCCGCTGGTGTGCCACGTCCACCGGCGCGGGCTCCCACGACCGGCGTGCCAGTCCCAGCAGCCGGCCGGGGATGCGAAAGGCATCCGCGATCTGCTCGAACAGGCTGAGCTTCTCGACGCGGCTCTTGCCGTTCATGTAGTCGTAGAGCCGTCCTTGGGTGATGCCGGCGGCCGCGGCGAGCCGCCGCGTACTGACTCCCCGGCTGTTGAGCATGCGGAAGACGGCACCCATGTCCCGTTCGGCGCAGGCACGCAGAAGACGGTCGTCCTCCAGCAGACCGGACATGACCTCACGGGGATCCGGTGCGCCACGGACCATCTGTAGCTCCCTGGGTAGCGACTGCACCGATCGTACGGCCAACGCCGCACCAACGCCCTTTTCCTGACTCCGGGTTGGGGTCACCACCTGGTGTCCCCGCACAGCCCTTCCGGAGCGTTGACTGGCCATCGGCCGCCCCGCAAGCACCTCGGCGAGTTGCCGAGGCGCGCGGGCGGCCGACATCCCAGCCCACCGCGAGCGAACCGAGGCCGCGATGACCCCACGCACCACCCTTCAGGACCCGCAGAACGCCATCGGCCACCCGCCGGGCGCCCTCGTCCATGACACCGTCACCGGCCGCGTCGGCCGGGTGGCGGACCGGTCGGCGTACCCGCCCGGACGCCCGCACTGTGACTGCGTCCTGCTGGTACCGCTGGCCGGGACCGCCCCGGCCTGGCAGGCCGCGCCGGGCGCGCTGCGCAGGGCCGCCGACGAGGAGATCGAGGCCGCGATCGCCGAGGCGGCCACCCGGTGAGCGGCACACGGCCCGGGGTCGGGGACCTCGTCGTGGCGGTTGCGGCCGGCACGAAGTGGGTGTGCACCGATATCGCCGGCGCGAAAACCCGTCGGCCGGTGTGGGTGCTGCGCCCGCTGTACGGCGCGCCCGGCGGGGAGACCGTGCGCGTCGAGCAGGACGCCATCGCGTCGTACTCGGTTGTTTCCCGACGCGGTGAGTGGAGCCGGTCGTGACCGGCCGTCCCGCCGCCCCCGCACATTCCAGTGGAACAGACGAAGGGAATCGCATGTTCGCCCACTCCGACCGGCTTCCTGCCGGGACGCCGCTTCCGTCCGGCCACGTCACGCCCGTTCCCTGGGGGCTGCGGCGGATGGCTCCGTACCCGGCGTTCGCCCCCGGTTACGCCCGTGTCGAACTCGACCCCGCCACGCAGACCGGCCAGTACTTCGATGCCGCCGGGCAGCCGGTGGCGATGCCGGGGCACGGGACGAGCACCGGCACCAACCCGCCCACCAACACCGGAAATCCGTCCGACGGTGCCGGACCCGGGGGCGCCGGCGGCGGTGACCAGGACACCGGGAACGACGGCGACCAGTGACACCCCCGGGTCCGGTTCTGGTCGTCACCAACCTGGACGACCCCACGACCGACCTGGTGATCGACGAGCTGCACGGCCGGGGCGTCCCGGTCGTGCGGTTCGACTCCGGGGATTTCCCCGCCACCTTGTCGTTCGCGGCCACCCTCACCGGCGACGGTCTCGCGGGCACTTTGACCACACCCTCGCGCACCGCCGCCCTCGGGCACGTGCGGTCGCTCTACTACCGCCGCCCATCCGGCTTCACCTTCCCGCACCTGGACGAACAGAGTGCTCGGTTCGCCGTTGCCCAAGCTCGCTACGGCCTCGGTGGCGTCCTCGCCTCCCTGCCCGGCTGCCGGTACGTCAACCACCCGCACCGCATCGGTGACGCGGAGTTCAAACCGGCCGGTCTCGCCGCCGCCGCGGCGGCCGGGTTCCTCCTCCCGCCGACCCTGATCACCTCCGACCCCGGCGCCGCCAGAAGCTTCGTCCGACGGTACGGCCCGGTGATCCACAAGCCGCTCTCCGCACCGCTCTACCGGGATGCGAACGGAGTCTCGTGCACGGTGCGCGTCGCCGAGGTCACCGGCGGGGAGATCGACGACACCGTCAGCGGTACCGCCCATCTCTTCCAGCAGCGTGTGGACAAGACGACCGACATCCGCGTGACCGTCATGGGCGAGCGGACGTCAGCCGGTGCGCGCCGACGGAGCCCCCGGGCTCGAACGGTTCGAGGTGGCCGTCACCCCTGAGGGGCAGGCCGTCACCTGGCCCCGGGGCTCACGGCAATAGCACCGTGACGGCCTCCAGGCACACCGATGGGGCGGGGGCCCTCGGGCGCACGCCCCACCCGTACAGGGGCCCCGCCCTCACCCCGGTACCAGCCAGACCGTGGCCAGCGGCGGGAGGGTGGCGCTGATCGAGTGGCGGCGGCCGTTCCAGGGGACCGGTTCGGTCTTGAGGGGGTCGGGGTGGGTGACGCCGCTGCCGCCGTAGCGGGAGTCGTCGGTGTTGAGGAATGCGCGCCAGACCGGGACGTCGCCGGGGACACCGAGGCGGTAGTCGTGGCGGACCACGGGGGAGAAGTTGGTGACCGAGACGAGCGGGGTGCCGTCGGCCGCGAAGCGCAGGAAGGAGAAGACGTTGTCCTCGCTCGCGTCCGCGTCGATCCATGCGAAACCGGCCGGGTCGGTGTCGCGCTGCCACAGCGCGGGCGTGTCGGCGTACCGGCGGTTGAGGTCCCGGACCAGGTCGCGCACGCCCCGGTGGTCCGGCTCCGCCTCGTAGGACGGGTCCAGCAGCCACCAGTCCGGGCCGTGCCGCTCGGCCCACTCCGCGCCCTGCGCGAACTCCTGGCCCATGAAGAGCAGTTGCTTTCCGGGATGGGCCCACATGAAGCCCAGGTACGCGCGGTGGTTGGCGCGCTGCTGCCACCAGTCGCCGGGCATCTTCGACACCAGCGCCCGCTTGCCGTGCACCACCTCGTCGTGCGAGATCGGCAGGACGTAGTTCTCGGAGTAGGCGTAGATCATCGAGAAGGTCATCTCGCCGTGGTGGTACTTGCGGTGCACCGGGTCCTTCTCGACGTAGCCGAGCGAATCGTGCATCCAGCCCATGTTCCACTTCAGGCCGAAGCCCAGCCCGCCGAAGCCGCCGGGGCCGACGTGGTGGGTGGCGCGGGTGACGCCGTCCCAGGCGGTGGACTCCTCGGCGATGGTCACCACGCCCGGGCAGCGGCGGTAGACGGTGGCGTTCATCTCCTGGAGGAAGGCCACCGCGTCGAGGTTCTCCCGGCCGCCGTGGACGTTCGGCGTCCAGTTGCCGTCCTCGCGGGAGTAGTCCAGGTAGAGCATCGAGGCGACCGCGTCCACCCGCAGCCCGTCGATGTGGAACTCCTCGCACCAGTACACCGCGTTGGCGACCAGGAAGTTGCGCACCTCGGTGCGGCCGTAGTCGAACTCCAGGGTCCCCCAGTCCGGGTGCGCGGCCCGCGCCGGGTCCCCCGGCTCGTACAGCGGCCGCCCGTCGAACTCCGCCAGCGCCCAGTCGTCCCGCGGGAAGTGCGCCGGCACCCAGTCCATCAGCACGCCGATGCCTGCCCGGTGCAGCGCGTCGACGAGGAACTTGAAGTCGTCCGGGGTGCCCATCCGGGCGGTCGGCGCGTAGAAGCCGGTCACCTGGTAGCCCCAGGAGCCGCCGAAGGGGTGCTCGGCCACCGGCATGAACTCGACGTGGGTGAAGCCCAGGTCCTTGACGTAGGCGGGCAGCTGCGCGGCCAGCTGACGGTACGTCAGTCCGGGTCGCCAGGAGGGCAGGTGGAGCTCGTAGACGGAGAACGGCGAGGTGTGCACCGGCCGCTCGCCGCGCCGGGCCATCCAGTCGCCGTCCCGCCACTGGTGGTGCGAGGCGTGCACCACCGAGGCGGTGGCCGGCGGGCACTCGGTGCGCCGCGCCATCGGGTCGGCGCGGACGGTCCGCGAGCCGTCCGGCCGGGTGATCTCGAACTTGTACAGCTCGCCCTCGCCGAGGCCGGGCAGGAACAGCTCCCACACCCCGGACGAGCCCAGCGACCGCATCGGGGAGCCGGTCCCGTCCCAGTAGTTGAAGTTCCCCACCACCCGCACGCCCCGGGCGTTGGGCGCCCACACGGTGAACCGCGTCCCGCCCACCCCCTGGTGCTCCATCACCCGCGCGCCCAGCGCCTGCCACAGCTGCTCGTGCCGGCCCTCGCTGAACAGGTGCAGGTCCAGCTCGCCGAGCGCGGGCAGGAAGCGGTAGGGGTCCCGCACGGTCAGCACGGTCCCGCCGTAGTCGACCACCAGCCGGTAGTCGGGGGCCTCGGAGCGCGGCAGCACCCCCGCGAACAGGCCGTCGCCCTCCGGGTGCAGCGCCGCCCGCAGTCCGTCGGCCACCACGGTGACGGACCGGGCGTGCGGGCGCAGCGCGCGGATCATCAGCCCGCCGGCCACCGGGTGCGCGCCGAGCAGCGCGTGCGGGTCGTGGTGCGCCCCGGCGAGCAGCCGCCCGCGGTCCTCCGCGGACAGCGGCACGGCGCGGCGCACCCCGGGGTCACCGGGGGCGGGGCGGACCTCGGGGGCCGGGGGCTGCGGGCGGCCGGCGGCGGCCGCGGGGCCCGGCGCGCGGCCGGACGCGGAGCCGGGGGCGGGCCCGGGTGCGGTGCCGGACGCGGGCTTCCGGGACGGGGGCGGGGCGGGGTGGCGGGCGGTCACGGGCGGGGCCTCCTCGGGGCGGTGGTCGGACGGTCGGTGCCAACGGGTGGCGGGCGGCGGCGTACGGGGCCGGGGCCGGCCGGGTGGCGCGGGCGGGCCGGGCTCAGCCGGCCCCCGCGTCCCCGCAGGCCGCCAGCCGCCGGATCGCCGCCATCGGCACCGACAGCCAGTCGGGCCGGTGCCGGGCCTCGTACAGCACCTCGTAGACGGCCTTGTCGGTCTCGTAGGCCCGCATCAGCTCCGGGGCCGAGCGCGGGTCCAGGCCGCCCGCCTCGGCGTAGCCCAGGCAGTACGCGGCCCGGGTGCGGCGGGCCCAGTCCAGCGCCCACGGATCGCTGCCGGCCGGGCCGCTGCGGGCGGCGTAGTCGAACGAGCGGAGCATCGCGGCGACGTCCCGGACGGCCGGCTGCGGGCGGCGCCGCTCGGCCAGCGGCCGGGCCGGCTCCCCCTCGAAGTCGATCAGCGCCCAGCGGCCCCCGTCCGCCGTGCGCAGGGTCTGCCCCAGGTGCAGGTCGCCGTGGATCCGCTGGGCGGCCCAGCTGCGCCCGTCGTGCCCCATCCCGGCGAGCGCGTCGAACGCCGCCCGCAGCCGCCCCCGGTAGGGCTGGAGCACCGGCACCGCGCGGGCGGTGGCCTCCAGCCGCTCGCTCATCCGCCCGGCGATCGCCGCCAGCTCCGGGCGGCGCAGCTCGGTGGTGGGCAGGGCCTGCGCGAGCGCGGTGTGCACCTCGGCGGTGGCGTGGCCGAGCGCGCGGGCCGAGCGGGTGAAGTCGGCGCGCACCGCCAGCGCGTTGAGGGCCAGCTGCCAGCCGTCGGTGGAGCCGGCCAGGAACGGCTGGAGCACGCCCAGGGTGGTGGCCTCCCCGCTGCCCTCGGGGACCGCCGACTCGAACCACGCGGCGGGCGCCGGGACCCGGGCGCAGTTGGCGCCGGCCAGCGCCCGCGGCAGCTCCAGATCCGGGTTGACGCCCGGCTCGACCCGCCGGAAGACCTTCAGGATGAACGTATCTCCATAGACGATCGAGGAGTTGGACTGCTCCACCGCGATCGGCCGGGCGGGCAACCCGGAGGGGATCCCGGCGTCCGGTTCGCGGCAGAACCGCAGCGCCCCGATCCGGCCGGGCACCCGCAGCCGCTCCAGCAGCAGCCCGCACAGCCGGTTGTCCAGCAGCGCGTCGTAGACCGCGCGGCCGCGCAGCGGGCCGCCGGCCGGGCGGCCGATCACCGCCGGCGCCAGGTGCGGCGGCGGCGCGGGGTGGGTGCCCAGCAGCAGCTGGTAGCAGTCGCCGCCGGCCGGCGAGCGGCTGGGCGGGGCGCTCTGCTGGGCCCGGACCAGCAGCTGGAGCAGGCCCGGGGCGGTCCCCGGGCCGGTGCAGGGCAGCAGTTCGGTCGCCGAGACCAGCGTGAAGCCGGTCAGCAGCCGTCCCTTGCCCGCGAACCAGCGCTGCCGGGGCACCCATTCGGCGAGCAGCGGCACCAGCGAGGCGAGCAGGTCGGGAGCGGTGACCAGCGAGCGGTCAGGGCTGTTTCGGGTGGCACGGGTCGAGGCGGTGTCCGACATGGCGTCGCGTCCTTTCCCCGGGCACACGACAGACAGGGCAAAGTGTCCCGGAATACGGCCTTCACGATGCGGCGGTGGGGGACGTGTCGGGCGAGATCGTCCTTACGCGCGCGCGTTTTCGGCGTTTCTCGGCGTTCGCTTCACTGCTCGGCGGTACCCCTTGCGAGCCGGGGGACCGTCCATGGCCCACCCGGCCCGTGCGGTAGTAGGGAGGTTGCCCGGCCGGAAGGTCGAAAAACGCCCGTACGCGCCGGGCGGCCGCGTACGGGCGGTGGCTGCCGGGGCCCGTGCCCGGTGGGGCACGCTTCCCCTAGGCGGGGTTCCTGCGGAGCCGGAACCAGTAGAACCCGTGGCCCGCCAGGGTCAGCAGGTACGGCAGCGTGCCGATCGGCGGGAAGCGGACACCGCCGATCAGTTCCACCGGATGGCGGCCGCTGAACGCCTGGAGGTCCAGCTCCGTGGGCTGGGCGAACCGCGAGAAGTTGTTCACGCACAGCACCAGGTCGTCGTCGGCCCCGTTCCGGCCCGGGGACTCCCGGAGGTAGGCCAGCACCGCCGGGTTGGACGACGGCAGCTCGGTGTAGCTGCCCAGGCCGAAGGCCGGGTTCTGCTTGCGGATCTCGATCATCCGCCGGGTCCAGTGCAGCAGCGACGAGGGCGAGCTCATGGCGGCCTCGACGTTGGTGACCTGGTAGCCGTAGACCGGGTCCATGATGGTCGGCAGGAAGAGCCGGCCGGGGTCGCAGGAGGAGAAGCCGGCGTTGCGGTCCGGGGTCCACTGCATCGGGGTGCGCACCGCGTCCCGGTCGCCGAGCCAGATGTTGTCGCCCATCCCGATCTCGTCGCCGTAGTAGAGGATCGGCGAGCCGGGCAGCGACAGCAGCAGCGCGGTGAACAGCTCGATCTGGTTGCGGTCGTTGTCCAGCAGCGGGGCCAGCCGGCGGCGGATGCCGATGTTGGCGCGCATCCGCGGGTCCTTGGCGTACTCCGCGTACATGTAGTCGCGCTCTTCGTCCGTGACCATTTCGAGGGTCAGCTCGTCGTGGTTGCGCAGGAAGATGCCCCACTGGCAGCCGGACGGGATGGCCGGGGTCTTGGCGAGGATCTCGGAGACCGGGTAGCGGGACTCCCGGCGCACCGCCATGAAGATGCGCGGCATGACGGGGAAGTGAAAGGCCATGTGGCACTCGTCGCCGCCGACCGCGTAGTCGCCGAAGTAGTCGACCACGTCCTCGGGCCACTGGTTGGCCTCGGCCAGCAGCACGGTGTCGGGGTAGTGCGCGTCGATCTCGGCGCGGACCCGCTTGAGGAAGGCGTGCGAGGCCGGGAGGTTCTCGCAGTTGGTGCCCTCCTCGGCGTAGAGGTAGGGCACCGCGTCCAGCCGGAAGCCGTCGATGCCCAGGTCCAGCCAGAACCGCAGGGCGGAGATCATCTCCTCCTGGACCGCCGGGTTCTCGTAGTTGAGGTCCGGCTGGTGGGAGAAGAAGCGGTGCCAGTAGTACTGCTTGCGGACCGGGTCGAAGGTCCAGTTGGAGACCTCGGTGTCGACGAAGATGATCCGGGCGTCACCGTACTGCTTGTCGTCGTCCGCCCAGACGTAGTAGTCGCCGTACGGGCCCTCGGGGTCGGTGCGGGACTCCTGGAACCACGGGTGCTGGTCGCTGGTGTGGTTCATCACCATGTCGATGATGACCCGCATGCCGCGCTGGTGGGCGGCGTCCACGAACTCCACGAAGTCGGCCAGGTCACCGAACTCCGGCAGCACCGCGGTGTAGTCGGAGACGTCGTAGCCGCCGTCCCGCAGCGGGGATTTGAAGAACGGCGGCAGCCAGAGGCAGTCCACCCCCAGCCACTGGAGGTAGTCGAGCTTGGCCGTGATGCCCTTGAGGTCCCCGATGCCGTCGCCGTTGCTGTCCTGGAACGAGCGCACCAGGACCTCGTAGAAGACCGCCCGTTTGAACCATTCGGGGTCGCGGTCCTTCGCCGGGGTGTCTTCGAACGTGTCGGGAACGGGCTCATTGACGATCAATTGGGTGACCCTCCGATCGGTGAGGACGGTCGCAGCGACAGCACATGGGCCGGCGCGAGCGAGCTGCCCGGCTCCAGGCGCACATAGTTGTCCCTGCCCCAGTGGTAGGTGTCGCCGGTGAGCTCGTCGCGCACCGGGAAGGACTCGTGCCGGCCGAGGCCGAGTTCCGGCATGTCCAACGACACCGTCGCCTCGTGGGTGTGGTGCGGGTCGAGGTTGACCACTGTGAGCACCGTGTCGGCCCCGTCGCCGGTCCCCGCCCGCTTGGAGTAGGCGAGCACCGCGTCGTTGTCGACGTGGTGGAAGTGCAGGTCGCGCAGCTGCTGAAGGGCGGGGTGGCGGCGCCGGATGCGGTTCAGCGCGGTGATCAGCGGGGCGATGGTGCGCCCCTCGCGCGCCGCGGCCGCCCAGTCGCGGGCCTTGAGCTGGTACTTCTCCGAGTCCAGGTACTCCTCGCTGCCGGGCCGCAGCGCCGTCGCCTCGCACAGTTCGTAGCCCGCGTAGACGCCCCAGGTGGGGGAGAGGGTGGCGGCCAGGACGGCGCGCACCTCGAAGGCCGGGCGGCCGCCCTCCTGGAGGTAGCCGTGCAGGATGTCGGGGGTGTTCACGAAGAAGTTCGGCCGCAGGTAGCCCGCGCTGTCGCCGGTCAGCTCGGTGAGGTAGCCGGTCAGCTCCTCCTTGGTGTTGCGCCAGGTGAAGTACGTGTACGACTGCTGGAAGCCGATCTGCGCGAGGGTGTGCAGCATCGCCGGGCGGGTGAACGCCTCCGCCAGGAAGATCACGTCCGGGTCGGTGCGGTTGATGTCGCCGAGCACCTTCTCCCAGAACGCCACCGGCTTGGTGTGCGGGTTGTCCACCCGGAAGATCCGCACGCCCTTGGCCATCCAGAAGCGCAGCAGCCGCTCGGTCTCCCGGACCAGGCCGCGGAAGTCGGCGTCGAAGGCGAGCGGGTAGATGTCCTGGTACTTCTTCGGCGGGTTCTCGGCGTAGGCGATGGAGCCGTCGGCGCGGTGGTGGAACCACTGCGGGTGCAGGGTGACCCAGGGGTGGTCCGGGGAGCACTGGAGGGCGAAGTCCAGCGCCACCTCCATCCGCAGGTCCCGGGCGGTGCGCACGAAGTGCTCGAAGTCCTCGAAGGTGCCCAGGTCCGGGTGGAGCGCGTCGTGGCCGCCGGCCGGGGAGCCGATGGCCCAGGGGGAGCCGACGTCGTCCGGGCCGGCCGAGAGCGCGTTGTTGCGGCCCTTGCGGTGGGTGGTGCCGATGGGGTGGACGGGGGGCAGGTAGACCACGTCGAAACCCATCGCGGCGACGGCCGGCAGCCGCTCGGCGGCGGTCCGCAGGGTGCCGCTGACCAGCGCCCCGTCCGGGCCGGGCGCCGCGCCCTCGGAGCGCGGGAACATCTCGTACCAGGAGCCGAACAGGGCTCTGCGGCGCTCGACGACCAGCGGCATCGGGCGTGAGACGGTCAGCAGTTCGCGCAGCGGGTGGCGGTCCAGCGCGGCGGTGACCTGCGGGGCGAGCGCGGTGGCCAGCCGGGTGGCGGCCGGCAGGGTGGTGTCGCGCAGCGCGTCGACGGCGGCCAGCACCGCCTCCCGGCCGTCGCTCTTGGGGACCTCGGCGGCGGCCCGCTCGTGCAGGTCGGCGCCCTCGGCGAGGACCAGCTCGGTGTCGATGCCGGCCGGGATCTTCACCCCCGCGTGCCGGCGCCAGGTGGCGACCGGGTCGGACCACGCCTCGACGGTGAACGTCCAGCGCCCCTCGACGTCCGGGGTGACCTCGCACGCCCACCGGTCGGTGCCCGGTGCCCGCTCCCGCATGGGGGTCCACGGGCCGCAGCGGCCGGCCGGATTGCGCAGCACGACGTTCGCGGCGACCGCGTCATGGCCTTCGCGGAAGACCGTGGCGGAGACCTCGAAGGTCTCACCCACCACGGCCTTCGCCGGGCGGCGGCCGCAATCGATCTGCGGGCGGATGTCCAGAACAGGGATGCGACCGATCATGGGCTCACCTGGGTTTGTGGTGCTTTGCGGGGTTTTGTCCTTTGTATCCGCTCCACGGCAGGGGGACCGGGTGCGGGCAGGGGCGCTCCTGTCCGCTTTCACTCCGCTGGCGGACGGCACGGCGGACCGGATCGGGCCCCGCCGGGCGGGTGCGCGGTACGGCGTACCGGATGAGCCTTCCCGGGGGCGGCGGAGCGGAAAGCCCGGGGAGTGTGAACTACCGGTACGTAACCGCGCACGGCGCGCGCCGCGGCGGGCAGGGGCCGCCGGGCCGGCGGGCGGTCGCGGCTCGGTGCTGACACGGTCGGCGTTCGCCTCCTCAACTCGGTGTGATCACAGCGGAGTTGCGGTGTGCGGAAGTCCGTTGCCGCGCCGGGGCCCGTCGGCGCCACCACCGCAGCCTCTCGCCGCGCCCGGATCAGTACAAGAGCGCCTGAGGGGGTGGAATCGGCCATATCGGGGGACCGGCCGGTACGGGGGCGGGGCGGCCGGGGGCCGGGGGAACGCGGTGGCCCGGGGCGTGCCGGCCGGACGGCGGGCGCGGGGGGCGGAGCGGTTCCGGCGCGCCGCGGGGTGAGGCGCGCGGCGGGCGTGGCCGAAAACGCGAGCGGCGTGGCCGGGGGGAGCGCCTCCCCGGCCACGCCGGTGTGCGGAGCGGCCAAGTGGCCGCCGCGGTGGGTTACTTGACGTTCACGCCGGACCAGGCCGACTCGACGCCCTTGACCTCGGCGCTGCCCGCGCCGTAGAGGTCGGTGGCCGCCTTGACGGTCGCCTCGCGGGCCGCCTTGTAGTCGGTGGTCGAGGTCATGTACGTGGTCAGCGCCTTGAACCAGATCTTCTCGGCCTTGTCCCGGCCGATGCCGGTGACCTTGGAGCCGTCCGCGGTCGGGCTGTCGTAGTGGACGCCGTTGATGTCCTTGGCGCCGCTGCCCTCGGACAGCAGGTAGAAGAAGTGGTTGGCGATGCCGGAGGAGTAGTGGACGTCCACGTTCCCGGCGTCCGCGCTCCAGCTGTCCAGGGACTGGCCGTCCTTGGAGGGCTTGTCCATGTAGCGCAGCGGCTTGCCGTCACCGGCGATGTCGATCTTCTCGCCGATGAGGTAGTCGCCCGGGTCGGCGGCGTTCTTGGCGTAGAACTCCACGGCGGTGCCGAAGATGTCCGAGGTGGCCTCGTTCAGGCCGCCGGACTCGCCGCTGTACTCCAGGCCGGCGGTGGCCGAGGTGACGCCGTGCGACATCTCGTGGCCCGCGACGTCGATGGCGGTCAGCGGCTTCTTGTTGCCCTCACCGTCGCCGTAGGTCATGCAGAAGCAGCTGTCGTCCCAGAACGCGTTGACGTAGTTCTGGCCGTAGTGGACGCGCGAGGTGGCGCCCTTGCCGTCGCCCTTGATGCCGCTGCGGCCGTGCACGTTCTTGTAGTAGTCCCAGGTCTCCTGGGCGCCGTAGGCGGCGTCCACGGCGGCGGTCTGGGGGTTGCCGGGCTTGCCGTCGCCCCAGGTGTCCTCGGCGTTGGTGAAGAGCTTGCCGTTGCCGCTCTCGCTGCCGCCGAGGTCGAACGTCGAGTGGCCGCCGCGGGAGTCGTCGGTCAGCTCGTAGCCGCTGCCGCCCTTCTTGGTGGTGAGGTCCACCTTGCCGCTGTACTCGCTGTTGCCGACGCCGGTCTCGATGCCCTGGTACTGGAAGAGCTTCTTGCCGGTGTTGGCGTCGGTGATGACGTGCAGCTGGTTGGGCGTGCCGTCCTTCTGCACCCCGCCGACCACGGTCTCGTAGGCCAGCACCGGGGTGCCCTTGGCGGCCCAGATGACCTTGCGGGGGGCGGGCGCGGTGACCTTCTTGGCGCCGAGGGACCGGGTCGCGGTGGACTCGGCGGCCAGCGCGGCGGTTCTCGGGGCGATCTTCGCGGTGGTGGAGGCGACCTTGACGTCCGCCTTGGCGGCCTTGGTGACGCCCTTGACGGCGCCGCCCTTGGCGGTGTGCACGACCAGGTCGCCGCCGAGCACCGGCAGGCCGGCGTAGGTGCGGTCGTAGCGGGTGTGCACGGTGCCGTCGGCGTCCTTGACGACGTCCTTGACGACCAGCTTCTCCTGGGCGCCCAGGCCCAGCTCCTTGGCGGTCCGCGCGGTGGCCGCGCTCGCGTCGTGGAGCAGCTCGGCGCGGTGCGAGGTGCTGAGCGCCAGCGGCGCGCCGCCGTGGGGGGCGGCGGGGGCCGGGGAGGCGCCGGCGGTGCCGGCGGCGGTGATGCCGGCGACGAGCAGGGCCGCTGCGGCGACCGCGGTTCCGGTCACACGGGTCTTGCGGGATATGTGGGGGGTCACGCGTGCTCCTTCAACTTTGCCAAGTGGTGGGGGTGCAAAGCGATGCGGGTGTGACATGCGTCGGGAACACTGCCATTCGAACGCGTGCATGTCAGGAGCCTGTTCGGAGGTTGGCTGAAAATCGTCCGTACAGAGGTGCGCGACGTCCGGATAACGGAGCGGGGCGCCGCCCCCGGGGATCCGGGAGCGACGCCCAACTCGGCCGTGCAATGGGGTTGTTGTGGTGCTCTGTGGCAACTGTCCGGCTTCGGTGTGCCAGTGTCACACCGAGGTGACGGGCGGGTTGCCGGTTCCCGTCAGAACGTCAGCTTCCAGCCGTTGAGGGTGCCGGAGTCGCCCGCGTAGACGTCCTGGACGCGCAGCTTCCAGGTGCCGCTGGCCGCCTTCGCCGAGGCGTTGACGGTGTACGTCGCCTTCACGTCGGCCGCCGAGTCCCAGGAGCTGGAGCTCTTCAGGCGGTAGGCGGTGCCGTCCGGGGCCACCAGGTCGATGACCAGGTCGCCGCGGTAGGAGTGGGTGATGTCCACGGTCACCTTCAGACCGCTGGGCGCGTTGCCGCTGCGGCTGACGGTGATCGGCGAGGTGATCGCCGAGCCGGCGTCCGGGATGGCCACCTTGGTGTTGTTCTCGTAGACGTTGCCGCCGCCGGCCGGGTTGACCGTCCAGGTGAACGACGCGGTGCCGGTCTTCTTGGCCGCGTCGGTGACCGTGACGGTGACCGAGCTGGTCCCGGCGGTGGTGGGCGTACCGGAGATCAGGCCGGTGGTGGCGTTGACGGACAGCCCGGCGGGCAGGCCGCTGGCCGCGTAGGACAGCGCACCCGCGGTGCCGCTGCTGGCCTTGATCTGGAGGCTGGCCGGCTGGCCGACGGTGGACGTCTGGTTGCCCGGGTTGGTGACGGTGACCCCGCCGCCGTCCGGGACGCGGGAGCCGACGTTGACCGCCGCCCAGGTGTTGGCGACCGTGTTGTACGAGGCGCTGCCCTGGCCGAACAGGTCCGCGGCCGCCTGGAGGGTGGCGGTGCGGGCGCCGGCGTAGTTGGTGTTGGCGCTCATGTACTGGCTGAGGGCCTTGAACCAGACCTTCTCGGCGTTGGCCCGGCCGATGCCCGGCACCGGCAGGTTGTCGTAGGTCGGGCTGTCGTAGTGGACGCCGCCGATGTCCTTCGGGCCGCTGCCCTCGGACAGCAGGTAGAAGAAGTGGTTGGCGACGCCGGAGGAGTAGTGGACGTCCTTGTTGCCGACCGAGCTGGACCAGTAGTCGGCCGAGGCGCCGTCCTTGGAGGGCTTGTCCATGTAGCGCAGCGGGGTGCCGTCGCCGTTGATGTCGATCTTCTCGCCGATGAGGTAGTCACCGGGGTCGGCGGGGTTGTTGGCGTAGAACTCCACGGCGGTGCCGAAGATGTCCGAGGTGGCCTCGTTCAGGCCGCCGGACTCGCCGCTGTAGGTGAGGTTGGCGGTGGCCGAGGTGACGCCGTGCGACATCTCGTGGCCGGCCACGTCCAGCGCGGTCAGCGGGGCCTGGTTGTTCTGGCCGTCGCCGTAGGTCATGCAGAAGCAGCTGTCGTCCCAGAAGGCGTTGACGTAGCTGTTGCCGTAGTGGACGCGGGAGTAGGCGCCGACGCCGTCGCCGCGGATACCGCTGCGGCCGTGCACGTTCTTGTAGTAGTCCCAGGTCTCCTGGGCGCCGTAGGCGGCGTCCACGGCGGCGGTCTGGACGTTGGCGGGGGTGCCGTCGCCCCAGGTGTCGTCGGCGTCGGTGAACAGCGAACCGGTGCCGGACGAACCGTGGTTGAGGTTGTAGGTCTTGTGGTTGCCGCGGGTGGCGTCGGTCATCGAGAAGTTCGGCGCCGAGCCGGAGGTCCCGATGGTGACCTTGCCGCTGTACTCGCTGTTGCCGATGCCGTTCTCGATGCCCTGGTACTGGAATATCTTCGCGCCGGTGGTGGCGTCGGTGATGACGTGCAGCTGGTTGGGCGTGCCGTCGTCCTGGAGGCCGCCGACCACCGTCTCCCAGGCCAGCCGCGGGGTGCCGTCGGCGGCCCAGACGACCTTGCGCGGGGCGTGGTCGGCCGTGGTCTTCGTCGAGCCGAGGGACTTGGCGGAGGAGACCGCCTTGGCCTCGGCGGTGGCCGGGGCGACCTTCGCGGTGGTGGAGGCCACCGCGATGGCGGCCTTGGTGGCCTTGGTGGTGCTCTTGACGGTGCCGTTCCCGGCGGAGTGCACGACGAGGTCGCCGCCGAGCACCGGAAGCCCCTGGAAGGTCCGCTCGAAGCGGGTGTGGGTGGTGCCGTCGGCGTCCTTCTCGACGTCCTTGACGACCAGCTTCTCCTGGGCGCCGAGGTGCAGCCGGCGGGCGGTCTCGGCGGTGGTGGAGCTCGCCTTGCGGATCAGCTCGGCCCGCTGGGACGGGGTGAGCTTGGCGGGCAGCGCGCCGGGAGCGGGCGCCGCGTGCGGGGTGGCGGGGCGCTGCGGCGCCGCTGCGGCGCCGGTGCCGGCCTGGACGCCGACGGCCAGCATGGCGGTGACCGCCACCAGCGCGCCGGTCGCCACGGCGCGCCGCTGCGCGGCAGGTCTATGGGGGGTGCGTCTCACACTGACTCCTTCTGCGGGGCCGCGGTACGAGGGGAGCGGCCGAGGGGGACCGGGCGGCGAAGTGGCCGTCCGGGCAGAGCGAGGCAGAACTCTTGGAGCGTGTGGGGGGAAGTGGTGCCGGTGGTGCTGGGGTCACGGCCGTCCGGGGCGGTGCTGTGGGGGTCCGGGTGGCGGATGCCGGGAAGAGTGCCACCACTGGCGAGTGGTTGTCAGGTGCCGTTCAACTAATTGGCCGGAAAACGTCCGTTGGGCGAAATCTGCGTCCGGAAACCGGACGACGGGCCGGGTACAGCGGGCCGCGGAACGGGCCGGGGCGGCGGACCGGCGTCACTCCGGCACCGCGCGGAACAGCAGCACCGTCCGCGCCGGAACGGTGAGTTCCGCACCGGCGGCGAACCGGCGCGGCCCCGGGGCGTCCGCCGGACCGGCTGCCGGGGCGTCGTCCGGGGCGTCGGCCGCGGTGTCGTCCGAGGTGTCCACCAGCAGGTCGTAGCCGCCGGCCCAGGGCAGGCCGGGCAGGACCACGGTGCGCGGTCCGGCACCGGCGTGCAGCACGGCCAGGAAGCTGTCGTCGGTGACCCGCACCCCGCGCTCGTCGCGCTGCGGGATGTCGTTCCCCGAGAGGTACATGGCCAGCGTGGCGCCGGGGGTGTACCAGTCCCGCTCGGTCATCTCGGTGCCGTCCGGGCCGAACCACGCCAGGTCCCGCAGCCCGCCGCGGTGCTGCGGGCGGCCGGAGAAGAACGCCCGGCGGCGCAGCACCGGGTGGGCCCGGCGCAGCGCGATCAGGCGGGCGGTGTGCTCGGCCAGCGCCCGCCAGTGCGGGTCCGCCAGCAGCGACCAGTCCAGCCAACCGGTGGCGTTGTCCTGGCAGTAGGCGTTGTTGTTGCCGTGCTGGGTGCGGCCCATCTCGTCGCCGGCCACCAGCATCGGCACCCCGGTGGACAGCAGCAGGGTGGCCAGGAGGTTGCGGAGCTGGCGGCGGCGCAGCGCGGTGACGTCCGGGTCGCCGGTCTCGCCCTCGGCGCCGCAGTTCCAGGACCGGTTGTCGTGGGTGCCGTCGCGGTTGTCCTCGCCGTTGGCCTCGTTCCGCTTGTGCTCGTAGCTGACCAGGTCGCGCAGGGTGAAGCCGTCGTGCGCGGTGATGAAGTTGACCGAGGCGTACGGGCGGCGGCCGCCCCAGGCGTAGAGGTCACTGGACCCCGAGAGCCGGTAGCCGAGGTCGCGGACGTCGTGCGCGGCGCCGCGCCAGAAGTCCCGCACGGTGTCGCGGTAGCGGTCGTTCCACTCCGTCCACAGGGGTGGGAAGGCGCCGACCTGGTAGCCGCCGGAGCCGACGTCCCAGGGCTCGGCGATCAGCTTGACCCGGCGCAGCACGGGGTCCTGCGCGATCACCGCGAGGAACGGGGAGAGCATGTCGACGTCGTGGAAGGACCGGGCCAGCGCGGCGGCCAGGTCGAAGCGGAAGCCGTCCACCCCCATCTCGGTGACCCAGTAGCGCAGCGAGTCGGTGATCAGCCGCAGTACGTGCGGCTGGACGACGTGGAGGGTGTTGCCGCACCCGGTGTAGTCGGCGTAGCGCCGGGGGTCGCCCTGGAGGCGGTAGTAGCCGCGGTTGTCGATGCCCCGCAGGGAGAGCGTCGGGCCCAGCTCGCCGGCCTCCGCGGTGTGGTTGTAGACGACGTCCAGGATCACCTCGATGCCGGCGTCGTGCAGCGCCCGCACCATCCGCTTGAACTCGCCGACCTGCTGGCCGCGGGTCCCGGTGGCGGCGTAGCCGGCGTGCGGCGCGAAGTAGCCGACGGAGTTGTAGCCCCAGTAGTTGCGCAGCCCCCGGCGCACCAGGTGGTCCTCGTGCGCGAACTGGTGCACCGGCAGCAGCTCCACCGCGGTCACCCCCAGCCGGACCAGGTGGTCCAGCGCCGCCGGGTGGGCCAGCCCGGCGTACGTGCCGCGCAGGGCCTCCGGGACGCCCGGGTGGCGCATGGTGAAGCCGCGCACGTGCAGTTCGTAGAGGACCGAGTCCGGCCAGGGCGTCTTGGGCCGCCGGTCGTCCCGCCAGTCGTCCTCGCCGTCCTCCGCCTCGCCGACCACCACGCCCTTGGGGACGTACGGTGCCGAGTCCCGGTCGTCGCGGACGGTGTCGGCGATGTGCTGCTCGGGCCAGTCCCGGACGTGCCCGTAGAGCTGGGCGGGCAGCGCGGGGCCGGCGGGCCCGGTCTCCGTGCGGGTGCCGAAGTCGCCGTCCACGGCCCGGGCGTACGGGTCCAGGAGCAGCTTGGCGGGGTTCCAGCGGGCGCCGGTCCAGGGGTCCCAGCGGCCGTGCACGCGGTAGCCGTAGCGCTGCCCGGGGCGCACCCCGGGCAGGAAGCCGTGCCAGATCTCGTGGGTCAGCTCGGTGAGGGGGTGGCGGGTCTGGTGCCCCGCGTCGTCGAAGAGGCACAGTTCGACGGCCTCGGCGCCGCCCGCCCACAGGGCGAAGTTGGTGCCCGCCACACCGTCCGGCCCGGTGCGGTAGCGGGCCCCCAGGGGCGTCGGGGTGCCGGGACGGACGTCCGCGGGCGGGGCGAGCGGTTCCTCCGCCACCGCCTCCTGCTCGGGTGCGCTGGACACGTGCCGGCCTCCTGCTGCTCGGGGCCCGGTCGGGCGGCGTCCCGGGCCCCGGGACGGCCTCCCAGCCTCGGCTGGGGGCGCGTCCCGGCCGTGCGCCGGGCCGCCGCCCGCGGTGCGGGGGACGAGGGTGCACCGTTGTTCTGCCCGCAACCGGGCGTTGCCTCACGCTTTCCGCGGCCTCGGCCCCGCCGTCACGCGCCCGCCGCCGCGCGGCACCGGGGCCCGGCCCGCGACGCGTCCATGACATCCCGGTTCGCGGCATACCGCCCAACCCGGGCATCATCCGTCACAATCCGGCGTATGACCGGCCATCAGGAGCACCGAGCAGGGGACGACACCGGCGGCCGCGCCGCGGGCCGCGCACCGGCGGCACCCCGCCCGCCCCGCCGCAGCCGCACCGCCGGCGTGCTGCTGGCCGCCCTCACCGGCGCGGCCGCGCTGGCCGGCTGCGGTGAGCGGGACCTCTTCCTCGGCGGCCCGCCGCCCGCCCCCGAGGAGGCGATCCGGATCGTCCCGGGCGACGGCGCGCGCGGCGTACGGGCCAACGGGCGGCTGGAGGTCCGGGTCCCGGACGGGCGGCTGGAGCGGGTGGAGGTCACCCGCACCGGCGGCGGGGGCCGGCAGCCGGTCGCCGGCCGGATCTCCCGCGACGGGACGATCTGGCGGCCGGTCACCGACTCCCTCGAACTCGCCTCCCGGTACACCGTCGACGCGGTCGCCCTGGACGGCGCCGGCCGCCGCACCGCCCGGCACACCACCTTCAGCACCTTCGCGCCCCCGCACCGGGTGATCGGCTACTACTCGCCGGAGAGCGGCACCACGGTCGGCACCGGCCTGATCTTCTCGCTGGTCTTCAACCGGCCGGTCGCCGACCGCGCGGCCGTCGAGCGCGCGGTCACCGTCAGCGCCCGGCCCGCCGTGGAGATCGCGCCGCACTGGTTCGGCCACCGGCGGCTGGACTTCCGGCCCCGCTACCGCTGGCGGCCGGGCACCCGGATCACCGTCCGGCTGCGGCTGCGCGAGGTGCGGACCGGACCGGGCGCCTACGGGGTGCAGCACAAGACGCTCCAGTACCTGGTGGCCCGCGACCAGGTCAGCACCGTCGACGCGGCCCGGCACACGCTCACCGTCCGCCGGTCCGGCCGGGTGGTGGCCACCCTGCCGGTCACCGCCGGCAACGCCGAGAACCCCACCTACAACGGGACGATGGTGATCCTGGAGCGGCACGCGGTGACCCGGATGGACGGGGACACCGTCGGCTTCGGCACCGAGTACGACATCCCCGACGTCCCGCACGCCATGCGGCTGACCCGGTCCGGGACCTTCCTGCACGGCAACTACTGGGCCCCGCCGCAGGTCTTCGGCGGCCTCAACACCAGCCACGGCTGCGTGGGCCTGAAGGACGTCCGGGGCGGCGGGCCGGACACCCCGGCCGGCTGGCTGTACCGCAACTCCATCGTCGGTGACACCGTCGAGGTCCGGAACTCCCCGGACCGCACCGTCGCCCCCGACAACGGCCTGGGCGGCTGGAACCTGCCCTGGGCCGCCTGGCGCGCGGGCAGCGCCCGGCGCTGACCGCCGCCGCCCGCCGTTCCCCCGTCCCCCCGCCCGCTGCCGCCCGCGCGCCGCCGCGCCGTCCGCACAGCGCTCGTACGGATGCCCGCGCGCCCACTCCCGCGACCGGGACTGAACCGTTGCCCGGCCGGGGAGTTGAGTGTCGGTGCGGTGTGGTTATCTTGGCCCGCACCCGTGAGCCGGGCGACCGGGCACCGCAGCCGCGGGCCGTGCGAGGGGGAAAGGGGCCAGTCGTGAACGTCCAGCCGATGCCGAGGGGGCCGGTGCGCCGGCGGCGGGCGCGCCGCGCGGGCGGACCGCTCGCCCTGCTGCTCGCCCCGATGCTGCTGGTCTCCGCCTGCGGCGGCGACGACGCCGGGCCGCCCGCGCACCGCCCCGCGGACACCGCCTCGCAGGCCGCCGTGGAGATAGCGCCCCGCGACGGCGCCCGTGACGTGGCCACCAGCGGCGCCCTGGCCGTCACCGCCCGGAAGGGGAAGCTCCGTTCGGTCACGGTCACCGACGCCAAGGGCAATGCGGTCGACGGGCAGATATCCGGCGACGGCGCCCGGTGGCAGCCCAGCACCCACCTCGGCGCCTCGACCCGCTACACCGTCGACGCGGTGGCCGTCGACGCCCGGGGCCGGCAGGCCGCCGAGCACGCCACGTTCACCACCCTCGTGCCGAAGAACACCTTCATCGGCACCTACAGCCCCGAGAACGGCCAGGAGGTCGGCGTCGGGATGCCGGTCTCGATCCGCTTCAGCCGCGGCATCACCGACCCCCGGGCGGTCGAGAAGGCCGTCACCGTCACCGCCCGGCCCGCCGTCCCCCTCGCCGCCCACTGGTTCGGCAACGACCGCCTCGACTTCCGCCCGGAGAAGTACTGGGCGCCCGGCACCAAGGTCACCCTCCGGCTCGCCCTGGACGGCGTCGAGGGCCGCCCCGGCGTCTACGGCACCCAGTCCAAGCAGGTCTCGTTCACCATCGGCCGCAGCCAGGTCAGCACCGTCGACGCCCGCGCCAAGCAGATGACGGTGGTGCGGGACGGGAAGCGGCTCAAGACCGTGCCGATCACCGCCGGGGCCCCCGGCACCGAGACCTACAACGGCACCATGGTGATCAGCGAGAAGCATCCGGTGACGCGGATGAACGGCGACACCGTCGGCTTCGGCGGCGAGTACGACATCAAGGACGTCCCGCACGCCATGCGGCTGAGCGCGTCCGGCACGTTCATCCACGGCAACTACTGGTCGGGCCGCGACACGTTCGGCACCCGCAACGCCAGCCACGGCTGCGTCGGCCTGTACGACCGGCGCGGCGGCGGCGACCCGGACACCCCCGCGGCGTGGTTCTACCGCAACTCCCTCATCGGCGACGTGGTCATCGTCAAGAACTCCCACGACCGCACCATCCAGCCCGACAACGGCTTCAGCGACTGGAACCTCTCCTGGGCGCAGTGGCGGGCGCGGTAAGGCCGGGGCCCCGGCGGGCGGCCGGGGGCGGGGCGGCGCGCGGCGTTAACGCGTACTAACCTGCCCGCATGACTGTGCATCTCGAAGCCGCCGACGGCGTCGGCACCATCCGCCTGGACCGCCCGCCGATGAACGCCCTGGACGTCGCCACCCAGGACCGGCTCCGCGAACTGGCCGAGGAGGCCGGCCGGCGCGACGACATCCGCGCCGTGGTGCTCTGGGGCGGCGAGAAGGTGTTCGCCGCCGGGGCGGACATCAAGGAAATGCAGGCCATGGACCACACCGCCATGGTCCTGCGGTCCAAGGCCCTCCAGGACTCCTTCACCGCGGTGGCCCGGATCCCCAAGCCGGTGGTCGCCGCGGTCACCGGCTACGCCCTCGGCGGCGGCTGCGAGTTGGCGCTCTGCGCCGACTTCCGGATCGCCGCCGACAACGCCAAGCTGGGCCAGCCGGAGATCCTGCTCGGCCTGATCCCGGGCGCCGGCGGCACCCAGCGGCTGGCCCGGCTGGTCGGCCCGTCCAAGGCCAAGGACCTGATCTTCACCGGCCGCCACGTGAAGGCCGACGAGGCGCTGGCCATGGGGCTGGTGGACCGGGTGGTGCCGGCCGCCGAGGTCCACGCGCAGGCGCACGCCTGGGCGGCGCGGCTGGCGGCCGGACCGGCGCTGGCGCTGCGGGCCGCCAAGGAATCCGTCGACGCCGGTCTGGAGACCGATATCGACACCGGGCTGACGATCGAACGCAACTGGTTCGCCGGGCTGTTCGCCACCGAGGACCGGGAGACCGGGATGCGCAGCTTCGTCGAGGAGGGGCCGGGCAAGGCCAAGTTCCGCTGAGACGCCTGGTGTTGACGGGGCGGCTGGGGCCGTGGCCGGTACGCCATGCCTCGTGTGGGCGAATTGCGGAAAGCGTCGTCACCCCGTAAGGGAGCCGCCCCGGCATCCCCCGCCGGCCCGCCGCCCACCGGGTGTCTTCCCAGGTCAGCTGGGTGGGACCGGTCCCGGCTGCCGTTGGCATATGTCGTGGGAGAGGCCGGAGCCGGCGGTTCCGGACAACGGATTCCGCGGGTTCGGCCCCCCGCGGCGGCGAGGAGCGGCCATGATGGGGGCATGGCGGGCCTCGAAGGAATGGAGCAGCCGCGGCCGCACAGCGGTACGGCCGCCGCGGACCGGGCCACCCCCCCGGCGGACGGGGCGGCGGTCCCGGCCCCCGCCGGTCCGGTCCCCACCGGGCCCGAGGTGGTCGGGGACCCGGCCGTGGACGAGGTCCGGCTCCCCTCGCGCCCGCAGTCCGCCCGGACCGCGCGCCGGCTGACCGCCGCCATCCTCCTCAAGCAGTGGTCGCTCTCCCCGCAGCTGACCGAGCACTCCGTACTGCTGGTCTCCGAGCTGGTCGGCAACGCCGTCCGGCACACCGGCGCGCGCGCGTTCGGGCTGCGGATACTGCGCCGCCGCGGCTGGATCCGGGTGGAGGTGCGCGACCCCTCGCGCGGGCTGCCGTGCCTGATGCCCGTGCAGGCCACGGACGTCAGCGGCCGCGGGCTGTTCCTCGTCGACAAGCTCTCCGACCGCTGGGGCGTGGACCTGCTGCCGCGCGGCAAGACCACCTGGTTCGAGGTCCGGGTCGGCGACCGCTGACCGCGCCGCGGCGCCCGCTGCGGGGCCCGGGAACGGGACCGGGGCCCGCCCGCGGGGTTGCCGCGGGGTGAGCCCCAGCGCCCGGACCGGGGCGGGCGGAAGGGGGTGGCCCGCGCGGCCGGAAGGCGACCTGGCCCGCGTCGGCGGGGGTCGCCGCGGACGACTATGGCAGGCCGGACCGCCACCCGCCAAAGGCGGCATACCGCCAAAGCCCGGACGAAATGCCATCAAACGAGGGGGCGTACGGGGGTGAGCTGTGCCACCGCCGCCCGCGGGGCCCGGCGGTCCGTAGGATGGGATGTTCGACCGCGACCGCCACGGACCGACAGCGAGGGGGAGGGACCATGCACCGGCTGCGCCGCTCGGCGACGCTGACCCTGCTGCTCCTCCTGGCCGTCGCGTTCGGGCCGCTGCTCTGCCGGACCGGCGGCCCCCAGGACCGGCCCGCGGCCCGCGCGGCGGTGGCCGCGGCGGCCACCGCCGAGGGGCGCCACACCGCCCCCGAACGGGCCCCGTACCCCGCCGCCGAGCGGGCCGGCGCCGCGCCCGTCGCCGTCGCCGACTCCCTCAAGCGGTGCTCCGGCCGCCACGCACCGGACCCCGGTGAGGCCGCCCCGCTGCCCGCCCCGCCGCGCGGTGAGCCGCTCGCCCCGGACCCCACCGCGGCCGGGCCGCTCGCCGCCGCGCTCCCGCCCCGCTGCGCCCTGGCCCGCCCGCCCACCGGCGCGCCCGCCGCGGACCCCGCCGCCCTCCTGCCCGTACTGCGGATATAGGACGCCGGCCACCCCAGGCCGCCCTTCCCGCAATTCCCTTGTACGACAGGAGCTTTCGCATGCCCACTTCCGCCTCACCCGCCCGCAAGGCCGCCGCGATCGGCGCGGTGCTCGCCCTCGTGGTGGCGGTGATCGCCATCGCCGTCGCGGTCGGCAAGGCCGTCGAGCACGGCCGGGACCCCGGCACCGCCGCCGGGCCCCCCGCCTCCGCCGCGCCCCAGGAGGACGCCGACCAGCGCAAGCTGTACGACGACCTCGCCCGGCGCACCAGCCGCCGGATCCCGGGCGACCCGCTCGCCGCCGGGAAGCCGGACGCCCCGGTGGTGCTGGTCGAGTACGCCGACTACCAGTGCTCGTTCTGCGGCCGCTTCACCCGCGAGACCCAGCCCGCGCTGATCAAGAAGTACGTGGACGCCGGGACCCTGCGCATCGAGTTCCGCAACTTCACGGTCTTCGGCGCCGCTTCCGAGCGGGCCGCCCGCGCCTCCTGGGCGGCCGGCCGGCAGGGGAAGTTCTGGCAGCTGCACGACCTGCTCTACGCCACGACCCGCAAGGGCGACGCGCTCGCCGAGGACAAGCTGGCCGACCTGGCCCGCACCGCCGGGGTGCCGGACCTGGCGAAGTTCCGCGCCGACCTCGACAGCCCGGCCGCCGCGGCCGCCCTGAAGAAGGACCAGGACGAGGGCTACCGGCTCGGCGTCCAGTCCACGCCGTCCTTCCTGGTCAACGGCCGGCCGATCGCCGGCGCGCAGGAGACCGAGGTCTTCGGGCAGGCCATCGAGCAGGCCGCCGCCGAGGCCGGGAAGCACGGCGGCGCGGGGGCCGGGAAGTGACCGCCGACATCGGCTACCTCGCCGCCTTCCTGGGCGGCGCGCTCGCGCTGGTCAGCCCGTGCAGCGCCCTGCTGCTCCCGGCGTTCTTCGCCTACTCGCTGGCGAGCCCCGGCCGGCTGCTGGCCCGTACCGGGGTGTTCTACCTGGGGCTGGCGACGACGCTGGTGCCGCTGGGCGCGGCGAGCACCGCGGCCAGCCGGCTCTTCAACGGCCACCGCGACCTGCTGGTCGCCCTCGGCGGCTGGCTGGTCATCGCGCTGGGCCTGGCGCAGATCCTGGGCCTCGGCTTCGCCTCCCGGCGCGCCCAGGCCGCCGCCGCCCGGATCACCCCGCGCACCGCGCTGTCCACCTTCCTGCTCGGCTGTGTCTACGGTCTGGCCGGCTTCTGCGCGGGCCCGATCCTGGGCGCGGTGCTCACCGTGACGGCGGTCAGCGGCTCGCCCGTCCACGGCGCCTCGATGCTGGCGGTCTACGCCCTGGGCATGGCGCTGCCGCTGTTCGTACTGGCGCTGCTGTGGGACCGCTTCCGGCTCGGCACCCGGCGCTGGCTGCGCGGCCGCGAGCTGACCGCCGGCCGGCTGCGGCTGCACACCACCTCGCTGGTCTCCGGGCTGTTCTTCATCGGCATCGGCGTGCTGTTCCTGGTCTTCAACGGGACCAGCGCGCTGCCGGGGCTCCTGGACGCGGACGCCGAGGCCCGGCTGGAGGACTGGGCGGCCCGGCTGGGCAACGGCGTCCCGGACGCGGTGCTGCTGGCCCTGGCGGCGCTGGCCGTCGCCGCGGTGCTGGGCCGGATCGCGCTGCGGCCGGAGCGCACACCGGACACCGCGCCGGAGCCCGGTGGCCCCGGCGCGGACCGCCCCGGCTCCGGCGGCGCCGACCGGCCCGCGGGCCGGGACTGACACCCTCCGGCCGGGCCGGGCCGGTCAGGCCGACAGCCGGCGGCGCCAGTCCGGGCGCGGCCGGGGGCGGGCGTGCGGGCGGACGTGCGGATGCTGCGCGTCCGCCCGGCGCCGGCGGTCGTTGCAGAGCAGGCACTTGCCGTAGCCCGGCGGCAGGGGGTCCTCCGGATCGCCGTGGAGGGGGTCCACGGCGCCGTGCGGGTGCAGGGCGCAGCCGGTCGGGCCGGCGGTGGCGGCGCCCAGCGAGCGGGCGGCGGTCAGCGCCTGGCGGAGGACGTCGACGAGCTGGTCGGCGTCCCGCCGGGTCGGCGCCGACCGGAGCGCGGAGGCCAGGTCGGTGGCGGTGGTCAGCGCGGTCTGGAGTTCGTGCAGGCGTGCGTCACCCATGTCCTGGAGAGTAAGCGGCCCCACTGACAGTTGATCTTCCGATCGGACTTCGCGGCTTCCCATGACCGGATCTATGCCCGCTTCGGCCCATGGTTGTGCACCGGGCCGGTGACGGCAGCCTGGCCGGTGCGTGACCGGCCGGTGCGCGATCTGCGGGTGCGGGCGGGTGCGGGGCGCGGCGGCGGCCGCGCCCCGGGGCCTCAGGGCGCGAGGGGCAGGGCGCGCTTGTGGGCGGTGAGGCGGTAGCGCCGGACGATCGCCTGGAAGGCGGTCTCCTCGACCGGCCGGCCCTCCAGGAAGTCGTCGATCTGGTCGTAGCTGACGCCGAGCGCGTCCTCGTCGGGCTTGCCCGGGTCCAGGGTCTCCAGGTCGGCGGTGGGGACCTTGTGGACCAGCTCGGCGGGGGCGCCCAGGGCCTGGGCGACGGCCCGCACCCGGCGCTTGGTCAGCCCGGTCAGCGGCACCACGTCGGCCGCCCCGTCGCCGAACTTGGTGAAGAAGCCGGAGACCGCCTCGGCCGCGTGGTCGGTGCCCACGACCAGGCCGGCGTGCGCGCCGGCGACCGCGTACTGCGCGATCATGCGCTGCCGGGCCTTGATGTTGCCGTGCACGAAGTCCTGGTGGTGGGCGTCGCGGAAGGCGACTCCGCCGGCCACCGCCGCGTCCAGCGCCGCGTCACTGGCCGGGCGGACGTCCACGGTCAGCAGGCGGTCCGCGCGGATGAACTCCAGCGCCCGCTGGGCGTCCTTCTCGTCCGCCTGCTCGCCGTAGGGCAGCCGCATCGCGTAGAACACCGCGTCGTGGCCGCCGGCGCGGGCCCGCTCCACCGCGAGCTGGCACAGCCGGCCGGCGGTGGTGGAGTCCACCCCGCCGCTGATGCCCAGGACCAGGGAGCGCAGACCGGTGGAGGTCAGCTGCGCCGTGAGGAAGGACACCCGGCGCTCGATCTCCCGCTCGGCGTCGAACTCCGCGGTCACCTGGAGTTCCTGGGCTATTTCCTGTTGCAGGGCCGTGGCCGCCGGGTCCGTCACCGGTGCTCCTCACGTTTTTCGTCACGCGCTGTTCCCGCACCGCGCGGCGATGTCACGCGGAGTGTCGGCAGGCGTGTGCGGATTCTCCGGAGAAGCTTATGCGGGGTGCGCCCACTTCTTGAGCTCGGCCTTGCTGCCGAAAGCCGCGACGTTCTTGTCCAGCGGGGAGTCGGCGTACTGGTGGATACGCCACTTCGCCTTGATCCGCGGGTGCCCGGCGGAGACGTAGTCGGCGATCCACAGCCCGTCCCCGGCATAGGACGAGGTGTCCTTGTGCAGCCAGAAATCGCGGTTGCAGTAGAGCAGCACGCGGTGGCTGGGGCGGAGTTTCTTGACCGCGTGCAGGAACTGGTCCTTCTGCGCGGTGCTGGCGTGCGTACCGGACCCGGTGGTCTCCCAGTCCGCGGCCAGCAGATCGCCCTGGAGGGAGGCGCATTTCTCCACGAAATACCGCGCCTGGGCAGCGATATTCCCCGGCCACAGGAAGTGGTAGAAACCGACCAGGGCACCCGCTTCGCGGGCCCGCGCCGCCTGTGCCGACTGGTGCGGATTGACGTAGGAGCGGCCTTCGGTGGACTTGATGAAGACGAAGTCCAGGCCCTTGGCGGAGTAATCGGTGTTGTAGGCGCTGACATCGACACCGTGCAGCATGAGCGGCCTCCAGCCCATCGGATCTGCGAATGCGAAGCGTCATCTGCGCAAGAAAAGCGGCAGCCGCCCCCCTAGCAGTTCAGCATGTTCACGTCCGGGGACGCCAGATTGCCGCGCGGAAGTTCCTTGGCGCACAAGGGAGTTGGTGACGCGGGGAACGGATGGGGCGCGGGGTGCGGAGGGGGCGGACGAGGCGGCGGTCCGGTACCGGCCTATTCGACCGGGCGTTTCATCCTCGTTCGTGTCGCCGGTCCGGCGGCCGCCCGGACCGGCCGGGCGGCCGGGCGGCCGGGCGGCCGGGCGGCCGCCGGGAGCTAGCCGTGGCTCGCTTCGCCCTGGGCCGTCTCCACGGTCTGGTGGAGGTCGGCGGCGGCGTCCACCGCGGCGGCCGCGGAGAAGGCGACGCAGGCCAGCAGGGTGGGGGCGATCAGGCGGCGGGCGTACGGGGCCGCGCGGCCGGGGGCGGGGCCGGCGGGGCGGTCGGGGGTCAGCAGGGCGGCGACCCGGCGGGGGACCGGGCCGGCCGTGGCGGCCGGTGCGGTGCCCGGGCGGGGGCGTGTGGTGGCATCGGGGCGCGCGGCCAGTGCGGCCCGGCCGATGGCGCGCGCGGTGAGCCGGCGGTCGCCGACCCGCACGGCGGCCGACTCGTCCGCCCAGCGCTCCAGGGCGTACGCCAGCGGCGACCGCAGGCCGCGCAGCAGCGGATGGCAGACCGCGGCCAGCGCGCCGGTCAGCAGGAAGAGGTGGTGGCGGCCGGCGAGGTGGGCCCGCTCGTGGGCGAAGAGCGCCTCCCGCTCGGCCGGCGGCAGCGCGCGCAGCATTCCGGCGGTCACCACGACGCGGTCCGGGCGGCCGGGGAGGGCGTAGGCGTCCGGCGCCGCGTCGGGGAGGACGCACAGGTCCCCGGCGAGGGCGTGGGCGTCGGCGGCGCGCCGGGCGGCGCGCAGCTCGGCGCGGTGGCGCAGGGCGCGGCGGGCCACCGCGACGGCGCAGCAGAGCAGCAGCGCGCCGGCGACCGGGGCGGCCGGGAGCGTCACCGCCGGATCGCCGGCCGGGGACCGGGAGAGGTGGCCCAGCGCGGCGACGGGCGGCAGCCGCAGCGCCCCGGCGGCCGCCAGCAGCCCCAGCGCCGCGGCCGTGCAGGCGGCCAGCGCGGCCGCGCAGCCGGTCAGCAGCCAGGCCGCGGCGCGCGGCGGCAGCGACTCGGCGAGCCGGCGGGCGGTCGGCACCGCCAGCAGCGGCATCAGCAGCGGCACCCAGACGGCGAAGATCACGGCGTCGTCCCGGGCCCCGGGTGCCGGCCGGTGCCGTCGCTCCCGTCCAGCAGGGAGCGCAGCAGCCGCTCGTCCTCCGTGGTCAGCTCCGAGACGAAGCGGGCGAGCGCGGTGCCGCGGTCGTCCTCCTTGTCCAGCTCGCTGCGCATCCGCCGGGCCGTGAGGCCGGCGGAGTCGTGCAGGGGGGAGTAGGCGAAGCCGCGGCCGGCCCGGGAGCGGGAGACCGCGCCCTTGTCGTACAGCCGGCTGAGGATGGTGGTGACGGTCGTCCGGGCGAGCCGGCCGCCCAGCGCGCCCTGCACCTCGGCGGGCGTCAGCGGCCCGCCGGCCGCCCAGAGGGCCGCCAGCACGCTCGCCTCCAGCTCGCCGGCCGGGCGGCGCTGCGCGGGTGATGCCTCCGACATGGAACGCCCTCCACCCTTCCGTCGTCTACAGTGCTGTAGACCGTCTACGGGTCTGTAGACGGATGGGCCGGCCGCCGGCAGGCCCGGGACCCATTATGGGAGGGGCCACCGACATGGCCGTAGCGGCCGCGGATCTGCATCTCAGCACCGTCACGCAGGCGGTCGACGTCCTCGACGCCGGCTCCCTGCTCGCCGCCTTCGGGGCCCTCGGTGTCGCCGTCGTGCTGTTCGCCGAGACCGGCCTCCTGGTCGGCTTCCTGCTCCCCGGCGACTCGCTCCTGTTCACCGCCGGACTGCTCAGCGCCCCCGGGGTCGGCGGCGCCGTCCACCTCGCCCTGCCGCAGGTGCTGGCCGCCGCGGCCGCCGGCACCCTGGCCGGTTCGCAGACCGGCTACTGGATCGGCCGGCGCGGCGGCCGGGCCCTGCTCGCCCGCGGCCGGTCCCGCAAGCTCCGGGAGGGCGCCGCCCGCGCCGAGGAGTACCTCGCCCGCTACGGCCACGCCAAGGCGCTCGTGCTGGCCCGCTTCGTCCCCGTCGTCCGCACGGTCCTCAACCCGCTCGCCGGCGCGCTCGACGTGCCGGCCCGCACCTTCGCCCTCTGGCAGGTCACCGGCGGCCTGTTCTGGACGGCCGGCCTCACCCTGGCCGGCTACGCCCTCGGCTCCTCGGTGCCGAACGTCGACCGCTACCTCCTCCCCGCCGTCGGCCTGGTGGTGCTGGCCTCGCTCACCCCGATCGCCCTGGAGGTGCGGCGCGCCCGCCGCCGGCGCCCCGCCGGCGGACCGGCGAACGGGGCCGCCGATGCGCCCGAATCCGCCACCGCGCCACCGGCACCCTGACGGACCCGGCACACTTGCTGGAGCACACGGGCGGCCGCGCACCGCGCAGGCCGCCCGGGCATCCGTCCCACGCACCACGCAACGACCCGCCAAGGAGAAAAGCCCAGTGACCGACCTCGCCTTCGGCGGAGCCTCGATCGACGGCGGCCTGTACACCTCGGTGACCGGCTTCGCCCAGCAGATGCCGCACTTCCTCAACGTCCTGGTCTCCTACTGGACCGACCTCGGACTGGGAGTCTTCGCGCTGCTGATGCTGGCCGGCTGGTGGCGGGCCCGGCAGCGGCTCGGCGGCAGCTCCCGCCGCCGCCTGGACCCCGGCGCACTGCGGCACCCGGCCCCCGTGGCGATGGCGATGGCCCTCGCCGTCCCGGTCATCGTGGTCCTGGCCTACGTGGCCAACGACGTGGTCAAGAGCTTCTTCCACGAGCAGCGCCCCTGCCAGACCCTGCACGTGGTCACCGTCGAACCGTGCCCCGGCCTCGGCGACTGGTCCTTCCCCAGCAACCACTCGGCCATCGCCGCCTCCGCCGCCGTGGCGCTGCTCCTGCTGGACCGCCGGCTCGGCGCCCTCGCCGTCCCGGCCGCCCTGCTGATGGGCGCCTCGCGGGTCTGGGTCGGCGCGCACTACCCGCACGACGTCGCGGTCGGCCTGGTCGTCGGCGTCCTGGTCGCCGCCCTCCTCATGCCGCTCGCCCGGCGCGCCGCCCCGCTGGTCGAACGCGTCCGGGAGACCCCGCTGCGGCCGCTGGTCGCCGCCCGGTGACACCCCCGGGGGCGTCACCGCACCGGGCCGGCGGCCCGCGGAGCGACGGCGCGCGCCCGGCCCTGGGCCGCGGCCCGCGCCTCGGTGCGCCCCCGGGCCGCCTCCTGGTGGCCGCGGCCCTGTGCGCCGCCCTCTTCACCGCCGCCGCCCTCACCGTGGCCCTGCGCCACGGCGTCCCCCTCGGCCCCGAGCGCGCGGCCCTCCACTGGGCCACGGCGCACCGCGGCGAGCCGCTGCGCTCCCTGGCCCGCGCCCTCACCGCCACCGGCACCGGCGCCGTCCCGTACCTGATGGCGCTCCTGGCCGGTCTGCTGGCCGGCCGCACCGCCCGGGGCCGGCTCCGCGCCGTGCTCTGCGCGGTCGCCTTCCTCGCCGCCGCCCAGGCGGTCCGCTACGGCCTGATGGCGCTGCTCGCCCGCCCCCGCCCGCCGGTCGCCGACTGGGCCACCACCGCCACCGGCTACTCCTTCCCCTCCGGCCACGCCACCACCTCCGCGCTGGCCGCCGGCATCCTGGCCTGGGGCGTCCTGCACCGCACCCGGCCCGGCCGCGGCCGGACGTGGTGCGCGGTGCTCGCCCTGTGGGCCGCCGGCGTCGGCCTGACCCGGGTCTACCTGGGCGTCCACTGGGCCGGCGACGTGCTCGGCGGCTGGCTGCTGGCCGGCGCGCTGCTCGCGCTCGCCCTGCTCCTCGCCGACCCGGTGGCCGTCCCCCGCCGCACCGGCCCCGGCAGCGACCCCGCCGCTCGCCCATGAATCGCTGACGATCGCCCCAGGTCTTCGCCAAGGTCTTGGCCCGGCCGCATGGACCCCCGCCCGGGCGAGCACCACTGTCGTGGGCACCGGTGGCCGCGCCCGGCCGCCCCCGCCCACCGCACGACCCGTAGGCGTACCCGTACGCGTACCCGCACCGGCATCCGTACCAGCGCACCTCAAGGGGGACCTCCATGGAACGGACCACGAGCGCTCCGCCCGGCACCCGGCACCGCACCGCACCGCCCGCCGCCCGGCACCGCTGCCCCGCCGCCGCGGCCGCCGACCCCACCCCGTGCGACGGCCCGCCCGACACCGCCACCCTCGTCGACCGCCACGGCCGGGAGACGGCCGGCTGCGTCCACCACTGCGCCCGCCTGCTGCCCGGCCTCGACGGCGCCCGCGTGCACCCCTTCGTACCCGCCGCGCAGGCCCTGGAGATCTACCTGCGGGCCGGCGAGCTCCCGCCGTTCGCCTGGGAGATCGGCCGCTAGCGGTCCGGGAAGGGAGGGCGGTACGACGGTGGCCCGGTCCCGGTGAGCCGCGGCTCACCGGGACCGGGCCACCGCCCGGGTACGGCCCTCAGCACTCGATGATGTTCACCGCCAGACCGCCCCGGGCGGTCTCCTTGTACTTCACCGACATGTCGGCGCCGGTCTCCTTCATGGTCTTGATGACCTTGTCGAGGGAGACGTGGTGGCGGCCGTCGCCGCGCAGCGACATCCGGGCCGCCGTGACGGCCTTCACCGCGGCCATGCCGTTGCGCTCGATGCACGGGATCTGGACCAGGCCGCCGACCGGGTCGCAGGTCAGGCCGAGGTTGTGCTCCATGCCGATCTCGGCGGCGTTCTCCACCTGCTCGGGGGAGCCGCCGAGGACCTCGGCGAGACCGCCGGCGGCCATCGAGCAGGCCGAGCCGACCTCGCCCTGGCAGCCGACCTCGGCACCGGAGATCGAGGCGTTCTCCTTGAAGAGCATCCCGATGGCGCCGGCCGCGAGGAGGAAGCGGACCACGCCGTCCTCGTCGGCGCCGGGGACGAAGTTGACGTAGTAGTGCAGGACGGCGGGGATGATGCCGGCCGCGCCGTTGGTGGGCGCGGTGACGACCCGGCCGCCGGCCGCGTTCTCCTCGTTGACGGCCATCGCGTAGAGGGTGACCCACTCCATGGCGCGGGCGGCCGCGTCGCCCTCGGAGCGCAGCGCGCGGGCGGCGTTGGCGGCCCGGCGGCGGACCTTCAGACCGCCCGGCAGGATGCCCTCGCGCGCCATACCGCGGCTCACGCAGCCCTGCATGACCTGCCAGATCTCCAGCAGCCCGGCGCGGATCTCGTCCTCGGTGCGCCACGCCTTCTCGTTCTCCAGCATCAGCGCGGAGATCGACAGGCCGGTCTGCCGGGAGAGCCGCAGCAGCTCGTCACCGGTGCGGAAGGGGTACGTCAGCACCGTGTCGTCGAGCTTGATCCGGTCCTCGCCGACCGCGTCCTCGTCGACGACGAAACCGCCGCCGACCGAGTAGTAGGTCTTCTCCAGCAGGGGCGCGCCCGCCGCGTCGTAGGCGAACAGCGTCATGCCGTTGGCGTGGTAGGGCAGCGAGCGGCGGCGGTGCAGGATCAGCTGGGTCGGCTCGTCGAAGTCGATCTCGTGGTCGCTGCCTATCTCGGCGCCCAGCAGGCGCAGCCGGCCGGTGGTGCGGATCCGCTGCACCTCGTCGTCGGCGGTCTCGACGTCGACGGTGCGCGGGGAGTGGCCCTCCAGGCCGAGCAGGACGGCCTTGGGCGTGCCGTGGCCGTGGCCGGTGGCGCCCAGCGAGCCGAAGAGTTCGGCGCGCACCGAGACCGTCTGGGCGAGCAGACCGTCCTTCTTGAGCCGGCCGGCGAACATCCGGGCGGCGCGCATGGGGCCGACGGTGTGCGAACTGGAGGGGCCGATGCCGATGGAGAAGAGGTCGAAGACGGAGATGGCCACGGGGGCTGACTCCCTTGTCTGCTCGTGGTGGACGGAGGAGCACATCGGGGCAGGACGGGGTGTTTCCGGCCCAGCTGTCGAGCGTAACCCGCTCGCGGGGGAAAGCCGCCGGACGGGAGGCGGCGGCCAGGGGAAGGGGAGGTGAAACCGGCCGCCGCGAAGGGGGGAGGGCGCCGGGTGCGGCGCGGGGCGGACGGTGCGGGCGGGCCCGGGCCGGAGAGCCGGCCCGGGGCGCCGGGAGGTCACCGGGGTCCGTGGTGCCCCGGTGACCGGCCCGTCACAGCGACGGGTACAGCGGGTACTTGCCGGCCAGGGCGGTGACCCGGGCCTTGAGGGCCTCGCGGTCGTACGACGGCTTGAGGGCCTCGGCGATGATGTCGGCGACCTCGCGGAAGTCCTCGGCGCCGAAACCGCGGGTGGCCAGCGCCGGGGTGCCGATCCGCAGGCCCGAGGTGACCATCGGGGGCCGCGGGTCGTTCGGGATGGCGTTGCGGTTGACGGTGATGCCGACCTCGTGGAGGCGGTCCTCGGCCTGCTGGCCGTCGAGCTCGGAGTCCCGCAGGTCGACCAGGACGAGGTGGACGTCGGTGCCGCCGGAGAGCACCGAGACGCCGTGCTCCTTGACGTCGTCCCGGACCAGGCGCTCGGCGAGGATCTTCGCGCCCTCCAGAGTGCGCTGCTGGCGCTCCTTGAACTCCTCCGACGCGGCGACCTTGAAGGACACCGCCTTGGCGGCGATCACGTGCTCCAGCGGGCCGCCCTGCTGACCGGGGAAGACCGCGGAGTTGATCTTCTTGGCCAGGTCGGCGGTGGACAGGATCACGCCGCCGCGCGGACCGCCGAGGGTCTTGTGCGTGGTCGTGGTCACCACGTGCGCGTGCGGCACCGGGGACGGGTGCAGGCCCGCGGCCACCAGACCGGCGAAGTGCGCCATGTCGACCATGAGGTACGCGCCGACCTCGTCCGCGATCCGGCGGAACGCGGCGAAGTCCAGCTGGCGCGGGTAGGCCGACCAGCCGGCGACGATCAGCTTCGGCCGGTGCTCCTTGGCGAGGCGCTCGACCTCCTCCATGTCGACCAGGTTGGTCTTCTCGTCGACGTGGTAGGGCACCACGTTGTACAGCTTGCCGGAGAAGTTGATCTTCATGCCGTGGGTGAGGTGGCCGCCGTGGGCGAGATTCAGGCCCAGGATGGTGTCACCCGGCTTGAGCAGCGCGAACATCGCGGCGGCGTTGGCCTGCGCGCCGGAGTGCGGCTGGACGTTGGCGGCCTCGGCGCCGAACAGCGCCTTGATCCGGTCGATGGCGATCTGCTCGACCACGTCGACGTGCTCGCAGCCGCCGTAGTAGCGGCGGCCCGGGTAGCCCTCGGCGTACTTGTTGGTCAGGACCGAGCCCTGGGCCTCCATGACGGCGACCGGGGCGAAGTTCTCCGACGCGATCATTTCGAGGGTGGACTGCTGGCGGTGCAGCTCGGCGTCGACGGCGGCGGCGACGTCGGGGTCGAGCTCGTGCAGGGAGCTGTTCAGAAGCGACATGGGACTTCCTGGAGAGAGGGGGAGCGGGCGGGGCGCCGCGGCCCCGCCCGAGCGGTGGCGGGTGCCGGCCTGGCCCCTCCCAGCGGTAGCTGGGGGGTCAGCCGGCGGCGAAGGCGGTGTACTCCTCGGCCGTGAGCAGATCCTCCGGCTCACCGCTGAGCTTCACCTTGAACAGCCAACCGCCCTCGAACGGGGCGGAGTTCACCAGCGACGGGTCGGTGACGACGTCCTCGTTCACCTCGGTGACCTCGCCGTCGACGGGCGAGTAGAGGTCGCTGACCGACTTGGTCGACTCCAGCTCACCGCAGGTCTCACCCGCGGAGACGGTGGCCCCGACCTCGGGGAGCTGCACGAAGACGACGTCGCCGAGGGCGTTGGCCGCGTGCTCGGTGATGCCGACCGTCGAGACGCCGTCCTCGGCGGCCGACAGCCACTCGTGCTCCTTGCTGTAGCGCAGCTGCTGGGGGTTGTCCATGGCTCGATTCTCCTGTACGCGAGGGTGTGATCGTGAAAGGGGTCTTGCTCAGTGAGACGCGTGGCGTCCGGCGCGACGGCGCGGGTCCGCGGCGGATACCGCGGACGGACCGGCGCCGGGGCTACTTCTGCCGCTGGTAGAAGGGCAGCGCGACGACCTCGTACGGCTCGTGGGTGCCGCGGATGTCCACCCGGACGCCCTCCGTGCCCGGCGCGGCGTGCGCGGCGTCGACGTAGGCCATGGCGATCGGCTTGCCCAGGGTGGGGGAGGGGGCGCCCGAGGTGACCTCGCCGATCACGGTGCCGCCGGCGTCGGTGACCGGGTAGCCGGCGCGCGGCACCCGGCGGCCCGCGGCGACCAGGCCGACCAGCGTGCGGGGCGGGGCCTGCGCGGCGCGCTCGGCGGCCGCCGCCAGCGCCGCGCGCCCCACGAAGTCCCCCTCCTTCTCGAACTTCACGACCCGCCCCAGCCCCGCGTCGAAGGGGGTCAGCGCGGTGCTCAGCTCGTGCCCGTACAGCGGCATGCCCGCCTCCAGGCGGAGCGTGTCGCGGCAGGACAGGCCGCACGGGACGAGCCCGGCGTCCCGGCCCGCCTCGGTCAGGGCCTCCCACAGGGCGACCGCGTCGGCCGGCCGGACGAACAGCTCGAAGCCGTCCTCGCCGGTGTAGCCGGTACGGGCGATCAGCGCCTGGACGCCGGCGACCGTGCCGGGCAGGCCGGCGTAGTACTTCAGGCCGTCGAGGTCGGCGTCGGTCAGCTTCTTGAGGATGCCGGGGGACTTCGGGCCCTGCACCGCGAGCAGCGCGTAGGCGTCCCGGTCGTCGCGGACCGCCGCGTCGAAGCCGGGCTGCCGGTCCGCCAGCGCGTCCAGCACCACCTGGGCGTTGGCGGCGTTGGCGACGACCATGAACTCCTGCTCGGCGAGCCGGTAGACGATCAGGTCGTCGAGGATGCCGCCGTCCTCGCGGCAGATCATGGTGTAGCGGGCCCGGCCGGGCTTGAGGGCGCCGAGGTTGCCGACCAGCGCGTGGTCGAGGAGGGCGCCGGCCTGCGCGCCGGTGACGGTGATCTCGCCCATGTGGGAGAGGTCGAAGAGGCCGGCGCGGGTGCGGACCGCGACGTGCTCCTCGCGTTCGCTGCTGTAGCGCAGCGGCATGTCCCAGCCGGCGAAGTCGGTCATGGTCGCGCCGAGCGCGCGGTGCGTGGCGTCCAGCGCCGTGCGGCGGGGGGCATCAGTCATTGTTCCGGGCTCCCAGGCAGGGGTGACAAGACGGTCTCCCCATCTGTCATCGGAACCTGAGAGGTTCACCGGGAGCCCGCGGACGGGCCCGGTTTGCACCTTGGGTGGAGCCGCCGGCAGCCGGGCCGTGGCTCGCTTTTCAGATCTGCCTCGCCCGCGCGGTATAGGGGCCTGAGAGATTCAAGGGAGGACTTGCTCCTTCGGCGCCCCGCCGTGACGGCCGGGAACTCTCCCGCGCGGATTCAAGCGGCCGGTATGCAGTTGACGGGCAGTGCACGGGGGACCGGTGGTGCGCCCGTGGCGGCCACATCATTACACGGGAACGCCCGATAAAGGAGCCCCGGCCGCCGCTCCGCGGCCGGTCACCCGCGCCGCACCGCTGCGCCGTCCGCCGGACACACCGGTCCGTCCCCCGGATTCTCCTTGCCGCTCATTACCTTTTCTTGACACTCTGCGGGCAGGCCGGGTCCCGAACCCGGCCGGCGACGGGGAGGGGCGATCACGGTGCACGGCGAAGCGGCGTACGCGACCACGGCGGGGGCCGCGCCCCCTCAGGCGGCACCGGCCGCGCCCCGGACGGCCGGCGGGGACCGCCCCCGGCCCGCCCGCACCGCCCCGGTCACCGACCTGCGGGGCACCGCCCGCCCCGGCCGCCCGCACCGCACCGCCCTGCGCTTCCCGCCCGGCGACCTCGTCGTGGTCTCCGGCCTGCCCGGCAGCGGCAAGAGCACCCTGATGCGGCGGGTGGTGCCGGCCCGCGACGGCCGCGGCGCCCCGGTGCACCGCGTCGACTCCCAGGACACCCGGGACCGCTGGGAGCGCGGCCGGCTGCGCCGCCTGCCCTACGCCCTCTACCGCCCGCTGGTCCGGGCCGCGCACTACCTGGCGCTGCGCCGCGCCCTGCGCTCCGGCGCCACCGTGGTGGTGCACGACTGCGGGACGCTGCCCTGGGTGCGCCGCTGGCTCGCCCGGACGGCCCGGCGCGGCGGCCGCGGCCTGCACCTGGTGCTGCTGGACGTCCCGCCGCACACCGCGCTGACCGGCCAGCGGGCGCGCGGGCGCGGGGTGTCGCGGTACGCCTTCGCCCGGCACCGGCGGGCGGTCGGCCGGCTGGTCGCCCGGGCCGAGGCGCGCCGCCTCCCGGCGGGCCTGGGCTCCGCGGTGCTGCTGGACCGGCCGGCCGCCGGCGCCCTGGAGCGGCTCGACCTCGGCTGACCCCGGCGGCCGGCGCGGAGCCCCGGCCGCCGCCGGCTTCGGCGCGCGGCCGTCCGCCCGTTAGGGTCTGATCCACCGGGCGGGCCCCAGGGCCCGCCCCCAGGGTCAGGCGGCCGGGCAGCGCGGCCAGTAGTGGGTGGGTGAGATGAACTATCCGGACAGTGTCCCGCAGTACGGTGCGGTGCCGGCGGACGTCCCGGACCAGGGGATACCGCAACTGGCCTGGCCGGCCAACGAACTCGAAGAGGTGCTCGCCGCGTCCCTCGGCCACCCCGGCGCCGGCGGGCGGATCGTCGAGACGCTGGGCCGCAGCCGGGTGTGGGTGCCGCTGCCCAAGGGCGGCGGCCCGGACAGCGCCGGCCCCGGCGGGCCCGGACTCGACCTGCCCACCGTGGAGATCGGCGGCGCCGCCTACGTCCCGGTGTTCAGCTCCGAGCAGGAGCTGGTGAAGGTGATGGGCACGCAGATGTCGTACACCGTCGCGCCCGCCCAGGAGTTCGCCCGCGGCCTGCCACCGCTGCTGGGTATCGCGGTCAACCCCGAGGGCACCGTCGGCGTCCCGCTGCCGCCGCCGGCGGTCGCCGAGCTGTGCCGGGCCGGCCGCACCGAACTGGACGGCCCGCAGGCCGCCGGCGCCCGGGTGCGGCTCTTCGAACCGGACTGGCAGGACGAGCCGGTGGACTTCCTGGCCGCCGCCGGCCTGGAGTTCTCCGCCACCGCTTCGGTGCGCACCGCCCGGCGCACCCTGGCCAGCGTCGAGGGCGACACGCCCGCCCTCTTCGTCGGCGTGCAGCTGGACACCGCCCCCGAGCGGCTCCAGGACGGCACCGCCCGCGACGAGGTGCTGACCGCCCTGGGCCGGGCGCTGGGCACGGTGCCGGTGCCCTGGCCGGTCCAGCTGGTGCTGCTCGACATCGCCCAGGGCGATCCGGTCGCCGACTGGATGCTGGAGAGCGTGCGGCCCTTCTACACCCGGGACCCCTCGTAAGCTGGGGGACGACGGGCGGGCGCAGGCCCTGCCGGGAGAAGGGACGGACCACGTGAGCGCGGGTGCGCATCAGGGAGCCGCGGCCGACCGGGTCGAGCAGACGCTGCGACAGGTCACACCGGGGCGCTATGACGCCTACGAGGCGCTGCTGCACGCCCTCGCGCACGGGCAGGTCTGGATGCTCCTGTGGCAGGGCCGGGCCGGCATGCCGGACGCCCAGTACGGCAACATGGAGGTCGACGGGCTGGGTTACGCGCCCTGTGTGACCTCCGCCGCCGAGCTGGCCGCCTCCGGCTGGACCCGCGACCACGAGCTGGTCACCGGCCCCGAGATCGCCGCCGCCCTCTTCCCCGACCGCTGGGGCCTGTGGCTGAATCCGCACGCTCCCGGCGGCGGTGTCGGCGTCCCCTGGCTCGACCTGCGCCGGATCGCCGGCGGTCTGGACCGGCTGCCGGCCGGCCCGCTGCGGATCTCCGAACCGGTCATCGACATCCCGCAGTTCTACGCGCTGCTCGCGCAGAACGCCCACCGCACGCTCCCGGTGCGGTCGTTGCGCCGGGCCTGGGTGCAACCGGCCCTGGGCGTCCCGTATCTGGCCATCGGCCTGGACCTCTACGACACCGGGCAGCCGTCGGTGGACGCCGCGCGGCTGATGATCCAGCAGTCGATGGGCGCCGTCCCGGACGGCCTGCCGGTCTCCACGGTCGCCATGAACGACGAGTACGACCCGGTCGGGATGTGGATGCGGGCCTGCGCCCGTCCGTTCTTCGACCGCGACGGCTACGTCCAGCCGCCCGCGCCGGGCCCCACCTACGGGTACGGCTACCCGCGGCCCTACTGACGCCGCCGGCCCCTGCGGCTGCCTCCGGCCCCTTCGGCGCCCGTTCCCGCCCCCCGGGAACGGGCGCTTTCCGCTGCCGGTCCGCGGCCGAATTCTCCCTGTCCGCACCGGAGTTGAGGCCGAGCTGCGGCACCCGCCGCACCGCTCAGCCCGAACCGCTGTTCGTATAACGGAAAGCCGCGGACCACATCACAGTTACGCATCCTTTCCCCGTCAGGGCTGGTGAGTGATCGCAACGGCGATGAAGACTCCCGCAGCAAGGACCTCGGTCCTTTGTACGAGCGCCATCCCCCACCGGCGTCGCCCGGACCGCTGTACCCGTCCGCGGTGCCAACTCCCGCACGACCCCGGGGAGATGGCGGCAGGGGAACACCACGTGAGGTAGACACCAGGCCGCTACCGCGGCGGGCACAGGCCGGCCACCGTCGGCCGGGAGGGGTTCTGAGGCACCGTGACCGCACCGATCGAGACCACCGGGGCGGCTGCTGAGGCGCAGCCGGAAGCGGTGCTGCAAGGCGTGGAGAGCAAGCGGATCGAGGGCCGCTCACTGGGCCAGATCGCGTGGCTCCGCTTCCGCCGCGACAAGGTCGCGATGGCGGGTGCCATCGTTGTCATCCTGCTCATCCTGATCGCCGCGCTCTCCCGCCCGCTCCAGGCGCTGTTCGGCCTGGACCCGAACGCACCGCACCAGGACCTGATCGACGTCAACACCACGCTCCCCAAGGGCGACTTCGGCGGGATGAGCGCCGACCACCCGCTGGGCGTGGACCCCAAGTTCGGCCGCGACCTGCTCGCCCGGATCCTGGAAGGGTCCTGGGTGTCGCTGCTGGTGGCGTTCGGCGCCACGCTGCTGTCGGTGGCCATCGGCACCGTCCTCGGCGTGGTGGCCGGCTTCTACCGCGGCCGGGTGGACGCGTTCATCAGCCGCATGATGGACGTCTTCCTGGCCTTCCCGCTGCTGCTGTTCGCCATCGCCATCTCCGCGTCGCTCCAGGGCGGCGCGTTCGGCCTGGAGGGCCTGCCGCTGCACATCTCGGTGCTGATCTTCGTGATCGGCTTCTTCAACTGGCCCTACATGGGCCGGATCGTGCGGGCCCAGACCCTGTCGCTGCGCGAGCGGGAGTTCATCTCCGCCGCCCGCGGCCTGGGCGCGCGCGGGCCGTTCATCCTCTTCCGGGAACTCCTGCCCAACCTCGTGGGGCCGGTCATCGTCTACTCGACGCTGCTGATCCCCTCCAACATCCTCTTCGAGGCGGCGCTGAGCTTCCTGGGCGTGGGCATCCAGCCGCCCCAGTCGTCCTGGGGCGGCACGCTCACCCAGGCGGTCAAGTACTACGAGGTCGATCCCCAGTACATGATCGTCCCCGGCCTCGCGATCTTCGTCACCGTGCTCGCGTTCAACCTGCTCGGTGACGGCCTGAGGGACGCGCTGGACCCGCGCAGCCGCTGACCGGCCGCCGGGTTCCTGACCGGACGCCTCATCTTTCAGCCGTTTCTTTTCTGACGTTTCTCGACGAACGAAGGGGATACCGAGCATCATGCGAAGGTCACTTCCGGTCGCGACTGTCGCGGCCATCACGAGTGCGGGCCTGCTGCTGGCCGGCTGTGGCGGAAAGGGGTCCACCGACAGTTCGGCCGGGGCCAACGCCGCCACCAAGGGGATAGTCAACGCCTCGGACGAGAAGGGGGGCACCCTCACCTACGCGATGAGCGACGCCCCCGAGTCGTTCGACCCGGGCAACACCTACTACGCCTTCGTCTACAACTTCAGCCGGCTCTACGCGCGCCCGCTGACCACCTTCAAGCCGGGCGCCGGCACCAAGGGCAACCAACTGGTCCCGGACCTCGCCGAGTCGATGGGCAAGCCCAGCGACGGCGGCAAGACCTGGACGTACAAGCTGCGCAAGGGCGTCAAGTACGACGACGGCACGCCGGTCACCTCGCAGGACGTCAAGTACGCGGTGGAGCGCAGCAACTTCGCCCGCGACACGCTCTCGCTGGGCCCGAACTACTTCCAGCAGTTCCTCGTGGACAACGAGGGCGGCTACAAGGGCCCGTACAAGGACAAGAGCAAGGAAGGGCTCAAGTCCATCGAGACGCCCGACGAGCAGACCGTCATCTTCCACCTGAAGAAGCCGTTCGCGGAGTTCGACTACCTCGTCAGCGCCCCGCAGACCGCGCCGGTCCCGCAGGCCAAGGACAAGGGCGCGGACTACACCAAGGCGGTGGTCTCCACCGGCTCGTACAAGTTCGAGAGCTACCAGGAGGGCAAGCGCCTCACCCTGGTCCGCAACCCGCAGTGGTCGGCGAAGACCGACCCGCTGCGCAAGCAGCTGCCGGACAAGATCGTGCTCAACCTCAAGGTCGCCCAGTCGACCATCGACAAGGACCTCCAGTCCGGCAACACCCAGGTCGACATGGCCGGCCGCGGTGTCGACGGCCAGACCCAGGCCCAGCTGCTGACCGACCCGGCGCAGAAGTCCAACACGGACAACGCGCTCGGCCAGCGCCTGGTCTACACGGCGATCAACACCAAGCAGAAGCCGTTCGACAACATCGAGTGCCGCAAGGCCGTCGAGTACGCGATCGACAAGAAGGCCGTGCAGACCGCGCTCGGCGGCCCGATCCGCGGTGACATCGCCTCCACGGTCCTGCCCACCGACATCGCCGGCTTCCAGAAGTTCGACCTGTACCCGCAGAAGTACAACGGCGACAACCTGGACCTGACCGAGGCCAAGCAGCACTGGCAGAAGTGCGGCGCGGGCAACATCAGCACCACCATCCTGGCCCGCAACGACCGCCAGGACGAGGTCGACGCGGCCACCTCGGTGATCGGCTCGCTGAAGAAGATCGGCATCAACGCCAAGATCCAGTCGTACCCGACCAGCAAGTACTTCTCGGACTACGCCGGTGTGCCGGAGTTCAACAAGTCCAACAACGTCGGCCTGATCATGATGCAGTGGGGCTCGGACTTTCCCACCGGCTACGGCTACCTCCAGCAGATCCTCAACGGCAAGGCGATCAGCCAGTCCGGCAACACCAACCTGTCGCAGCTGGACGACCCGGAGATCAACAACCTCCTGGAGAGCGCCATCGCCAACACCGACCAGGCCGCCCGCGAGAAGGCGTACGGCGAGATCGACCGGAAGGCGATGGAGCAGGCGGCGCTCGTCCCGCTGACCTACTTCAAGGTCCTGATGTACCGCTCGCCCAAGGCCACCAACCTGGTGTCCACCTCGGCCTACAGCGGTGAGTACGACTACCTCAACATCGGCGTCAAGAAGTAGCAGCCCTGGAAGGCAGGTGAAGGCATTGGTGTCCGCGGGCCGGTCGCTCCCGGCCCGCGGCACCGGCGCCGCATCCCCGTGTTCTCGTACATCATCCGCAGGTTGATCAGCGCAGTGATCCTGCTGCTGATCGTCAGCGCGGTCACTTTCGGCATCTTCTTCCTGCTGCCGAAACTGGCCGGGCAGAGCACCGACCAGCTTGCCCAGCAGTACATCGGAAAGGCCCCCACGGCCGCGGACATCGCCGCGGTGAAGAAGAACCTGGGTCTGGACAAGCCCGTGTACGAGCAGTACTGGGATTTCCTCAAGGGCATCTTCACCGGCGTCGACTACAAGTTCGGCCCGGACGCGGCGCGGTGCCACGTGCCGTGCTTCGGCTACTCGTTCAAGACCCACATCGAGGTCTGGCCGGAGATCCAGTCCCGGCTCCCGGTCACCCTGTCGCTGGCCGCCGGCGCCGCCGTGCTGTGGGTGCTCTCCGGTGTCGCCACCGGTGTGCTCTCCGCGCTGCGCCCCGGTTCGGTCTTCGACCGGATGGCGATGGGCGTGGCGCTGGCCGGTGTCTCGCTCCCCATGTTCTTCACCGGCGCCCTGGCGCTGGCCCTGTTCACCTACCAGTGGCCGCTGTTCCAGCGCAGCGACTACATACCGCTGCTGACCGACCCGCTGGGCTGGGCCCGCACCCTCGTCCTGCCGTGGGTCACCCTGGCGTTCCTCTACTCGGCGCTCTACGCGCGGCTGACCCGGGCCGGCATGCTGGAGACGCTCAGCGAGGACTACATCCGCACCGCCCGCGCCAAGGGCCTGCGGGAGCGCCGGGTGGTGGTCCGGCACGGACTGCGGGCCGCGCTCACCCCGATCATCACCGTCTTCGGCATGGACCTGGGCCTGCTGCTGGGCGGTGCGCTCATCACCGAACAGGTCTTCTCGCTCAAGGGGGTCGGCGCCTTCGCGGTCGACTCCATCAACGCCAACGACCTGCCGAACATTCTCGGCGTCACCCTGCTCGCCGCGTTCTTCATCGTTCTGTGCAACCTGGTGGTGGACGTTCTGTACGCCGCCGTCGACCCGCGGGTGAGGCTCTCGTGACCGACTCTTCCGAGGACAAGACCACGGCGGCCCGGCCCGCGACCGCGCCGGAGCCGGCGGAGCAGAAGCCCGCCGCGTTCCTCGAAGTGCGTGACCTGAAGGTGCACTTCCCCACCGACGACGGCCTGGTGAAGTCCGTCGACGGGCTGACCTTCAGCCTGGAGAAGGGCAAGACGCTCGGCATCGTCGGCGAGTCCGGCTCCGGCAAGTCGGTGACCTCGCTGGCGATCATGGGCCTGCACCGGGCCTCCCGCCAGCAGCGCAGCAAGGTGCAGATGTCCGGCGAGATCCGGCTGGACGGCCAGGACCTGGTCTCCGCCGAGCCGGACGAGGTGCGCCGGCTGCGCGGCCGCCGGATGGCGATGATCTTCCAGGACCCGCTGTCCGCGCTGCACCCCTTCTACACCGTCGGCAACCAGATCGTGGAGGCGTACCGCGTCCACCACGACGTCGACAAGAAGACCGCGCGCAAGCGGGCGATCGAGATGCTCGACCGGGTCGGCATCCCGCAGCCGGACAAGCGGGTGGACGACCACCCGCACCAGTTCTCCGGCGGGATGCGCCAGCGCGCGATGATCGCCATGGCGCTGGTCAACAACCCCGAGCTGCTGATCGCCGACGAGCCCACCACCGCCCTGGACGTCACCGTCCAGGCGCAGATCCTGGACCTGATCCGCGATCTCCAGAAGGAGTTCGGCTCGGCGGTCATCATCATCACCCACGACCTGGGCGTGGTCGCCGAACTCGCCGACGACCTGCTGGTGATGTACGGCGGCCGGTGCGTCGAGCGCGGCCCGTCGGACACCGTGTTCGCCACGCCGCAGCACCCCTACACCTGGGGGCTGCTGGGCTCCATGCCGCGCATCGACCGCGACCAGACCGACCGGCTGATCCCCGTCAAGGGCTCGCCGCCCAGCCTGATCAACGTGCCGTCCGGCTGCGCCTTCAACCCCCGCTGCCCGTACGCGGACGTCCCCGAGGACAACGTCACCCGCACGGTGCGCCCCGAGCTGCGGCAGGTCGCCGGCCGGCACTTCTCGGCCTGCCACATGGCGCCGGAGGAGCGGGAGCGTATCTGGACCGAAGAGATTGCGCCGAAGCTGTGACCGGGACGGAAACTGTGACCGAGACCACCGAGAACACCCCGCAGGGCGGGCCGCTGCTGAAGGTCCGCGGCCTGGTCCGGCACTTCCCGATCACCAAGGGCCTGCTCAAGCGCCAGGTCGGCGCCGTCCAGGCGGTCGACGGGATCGACTTCGAGGTCCACCCCGGGGAGACCCTCGGGGTGGTCGGCGAGTCCGGCTGCGGCAAGTCGACGATGGGCCGGCTGATCACCCGGCTCGACGAACCGACCGGCGGCTCCATCGAGTTCGAGGGCCAGGACATCACCCACCTGTCCCCGGGTCGGCTGCGGCCGCTGCGCCGGGACATCCAGATGATCTTCCAGGACCCGTACGGGTCGCTGAACCCCCGGCACACCATCGGCGGGATCGTCTCGACCCCGTTCCGCCTCCAGGGCGTCACGCCCGAGGGCGGGGTGAAGAAGGAGGTGCAGCGGCTGCTGGAGCTGGTGGGCCTGAGCCCGGAGCACTACAACCGCTATCCGCACGAGTTCTCCGGCGGCCAGCGGCAGCGCATCGGGATCGCCCGGGCGCTGGCCCTCAAGCCCAAGCTGGTGGTCGCCGACGAGCCGGTCTCCGCCCTCGACGTCTCCATCCAGGCGCAGGTCGTCAACCTCATGGACGACCTCCAGGAGGAGCTGGGCCTGACCTACGTCATCATCGCCCACGACCTGTCGGTGATCCGGCACGTCTCGGACCGGATCGCGGTGATGTACCTCGGCAAGATCGTCGAACTGGCCGACCGCGCCGCGCTGTACGCCTCACCCCTGCACCCGTACACCAAGGCGCTGCTCTCGGCCGTCCCGGTGCCCGACCCCAAGCGGCGCACCCAGCGCGACCGGATCCTGCTCAAGGGCGACGTGCCCTCGCCGATCAACCCGCCGTCCGGCTGCCGGTTCCGCACCCGCTGCTGGAAGGCGACCGAGGAGTGCGCCACCACCGAGCCGCCGCTGGTCGAGCTGCGGACCGGGCACCGGGTGGCCTGCCACCACCCGGAGAACGCGCCGGACAACACGGGCGCGGGGGCGGGACGTTCGGCCGGTGACGCCCCCGGTAAGGCATCAAGTGGCCAGTAACTCCTGACGACTTGGCAAAGTCGCTGGTGGTGGCGGACGGGAGAGTGCAGAGTCGGCGCGGTTGTTCATCATCTCCGCGTTCTGGAAAGGGACGGCTCATGGCACTCTCCCGTTCTGCGCGTCGCTCCTCCCGCTGGCTGGCGCTGGCCACCGCGGTGGCCTCGGCCGCGACCATCGCCGCCGCCCCCGCGGCCACCCCGGGCGCCCCCGGCATCGGCGACCCGTACTTCCCCGGCCTGGGCAACGGCGGCTACACCCCCCTCCACTACGACCTCGGCGTCAGCTACCAGCCGGACTCCGGACGGCTGGACGGCCGGACCACGCTGACCGCCCGCGCCACCCAGCAGCTCTCCGCCTTCGATCTGGACCTCCAGCAGCTGACCGTCGACCGGGTGCAGGTCAACGGCCGCCCGGCGGCGTTCTCCAGAACCGGCGACGAGCTCGTCATCCGGCCCGGCCGCCCGCTCGCCCGCGGCGAGCGCTTCGCGGTCACCGTCGTCTACCACGGCGTCCCCAAGCCGCTCAGCGGCCCGATCGTCTTCGGCTCGCAGTACGGCTGGATGAAGACCAAGGACGGGGTGTTCGTCGCCTGCGAGCCGAACGCGGCCTCCACGTGGTTCCCCTCCAGCGACCACCCGGACGAGAAGGCCACCTACGACATCCGGATCGACGCCCCCAAGGGCCTGACCGGGGTCTCCAACGGGCGGCTGGTCGGCTCCGGGGAGCGCGGCGGCCGGTCGTGGTTCCACTGGCGGGAGGACCGCCCGATGGCGCCGTACCTGGCCACCGCCACCATCGGGAAGTTCGACGTGCGCACCGGCACCACCCCCGGTGGCACCCCGATCTACGTGGCCACCGACCCGACCCTGCCGGCCGGCAAGGTCGACGTCTACGGCATCACCGCCGAGGCCACCGACTACTGGTCCAAGCTCTTCGGGCCGTACCCGTTCGAGGAGACCGGCGCGATCGTGGACGACATGCCGCAGGCCGGCTTCTCCCTGGAGGTGCAGTCCAAGCCGGCGTACTCGGCGGTCCGCAGCGAGGGCACCATCGTCCACGAGCTGGCCCACCAGTGGTTCGGCGACTCGGTCTCGGTCCGGCAGTGGAAGGACATCTGGCTCAACGAGGGCTTCGCCAGCTACGCCCAGTGGCTGTGGGCCGAGCACCGCGGCACCAGCACCGCCCACGACGCGTTCCGCAAGGCGTACCGCGCCATACCGGCCGATGACGCGTTCTGGAAGATCAAGGTCTCCGACCCGCAGCGGGACACCATGTTCTCCGACGCGGTCTACGAGCGCGGGGCGATGACCCTCCAGGCGCTGCGCGAACGCATCGGCGACCGGGCCTTCTTCCGGCTGCTGCCGGCCTGGACCGCCCGGCACCGCTACGGCAACGCGGACACCGCGGACTTCATCGCGCTGGCCGAGAAGATCTCCGGGCAGCGGCTGGGCGACCTCTTCCACGCCTGGCTGGACACCACCGGCCGGCCCGCGCTGCCGGGGGAGTGAGGGGCTAGGGGGCCCTGGAACTAGGGGGCGTCCCGCTCCGGCCCCCGGCCGCGCAGCTGCTGCGGCCGGGGGAGCTGGAGCCCGAGGTAGACCGCGCCCATCCGCAGCGCGAACACCACCCCCGCCGAGACCGCCGCGGCGGGGGTGGCACCGGCGCCGAGGCGGTCCATCAGCAGGTAGCAGCAGGCGCCGGCGAGCGCGGCGATGGCGTAGACGTCCTCGCGCAGCAGCAGCGGGGGGAACTCCCCGCACAGCACGTCGCGGATCACCTCGCCGGCCACGCCGGTCAGCACCGCCAGGATGATCACCGCGAGCGGGGTGACGCCGGCCGCGAGGGCCGCCCGGGCGCCGATCACCGTGACCACCGCGAGCCCGAGGGCGTCCACCACCAGCAGCGACTTGCGCGGCAGCGACCAGAACCGCAGGTAGAGCATGGTGCCCACGCCGACGCAGATGATCACCGTCAGCAGCACCCAGTCGTGCGTCCAGTACAGCGGCCGGCGGTCCAGGATCAGATCGCGCAGGGTGCCGCCGGAGATGGACGCGGCGAAGGCCAGGACCAGGCCGCCGAACGGATCCATGTTGGCGCGGTAGGCCGCCAGCACGCCGCTCGCGGCGAAGGCCGCGACCCCGACCAGGTAGAGCACATGAAGCATGCGGTCATCATGACAGCCCCGGAATCCGGTCCTCCGGCCGCGTTCCGGACCCGGCCCGCCCGGGAGCCCGGTCCGCTCCTCGACATTGGCACTACCGGTCGGTAACCCATCGGTGTAGCGTGCCGCCATGGCACAGGAGAGCACGGACACCGCGGCCCCCAGCGAGTTCGACCGCGACACCGCGGTCACCCGGCGCGCCCCGGGCGTCTACGACACCCACCTCTCCGCGGGCTGGACGATCATCAACGCCGTCAACGGCGGCTACCTCCTCGCCCTCATGGGCCGCGCCCTGGGCGACGCGCTCCCGCACCCGGACCCGCTCACCGTCACCGCCCACTACCTGACCGCCTCGGTGCCCGGCCCCGCCGTCATCCGCACCGAGGCGGTCCGCACCGGCCGCACCCTGTCCACCGGCACCGCCTCGCTCGTCCAGCGCGACGGGGACGGCACCGAGGTCGAGCGGCTGCGGGTGCTGGCCACCTACGGCGACCTGTCCGCCCTGCCCGACGACGTCCGCACCACCGCCAAACCGCCGGAGCTGCCGCCCTACGAGCACTGCCTCGGTGCGGACAGCGCCCCCGGCGGCCGCCCGGCCATCCCCGGCAGCACCGCGATCGCCGGCCGCCTGGACCTGCGGCTGGACCCGGCGACGGTGGGCTGGGCGGTGGGCGCGCCCTCCGGGCGGGGCGAGATGCGCGGCTGGTTCGGCCTCGCCGACGGCCGCGACCCCGACCCGCTGTCCCTCCTGCTCACCGTCGACGCGCTGCCGCCCACCGCCTTCGAGCTGGGCCTGACCGGCTGGGTCCCCACCGTCGAACTGACCGTCCACGTCCGCCACCGCCCGGCCCCCGGCCCGCTGCGGGTCGCCATCACCACCCGCAACCTCGCCGGCGGCTTCCTGGAGGAGGACGCCGAGGTCTGGGACTCCGCCGACCGCCTGGTCGCCCAGTCCCGCCAGCTGGCCCGGACGATCCTGGCCGACCGGAGCTGACCGGCCGGCCCCGGGGCCCGGTGGTCGCCCCCGTCCCCGTTGCCGTGCCCCAGCACGGTCCACCGCACCTCGCCCGACGCGCTCCGGAACACCTGGTCCAGTACCCACTGTGTCATGAGCATCAAGCTAATGACTCCTTACAGGCTTGTCGACGGTGGAGCGGGCCCCGGGGCGTGACGGACGCCTGTCGCGCCGGGTGCGCGGCGAGCGCGCGCGTCCCCGGGGTCCGCCGCTGCGGTGTGCGCCCGCCCGGATGCGCCCCCGCACGGGGTGTGCTCCCGGTGGCGGCTCGTAGAATCAGCGCACCATGGTTTACCTCGACCACGCCGCCACCACCCCGATGCTTCCGGAGGCGGTGCAGGCGATGACCGCCCAGCTGACCGTCACCGGGAACGCCTCCTCCCTGCACGCCGCCGGCCGACGGGCCCGGCGCACCGTCGAGGAGGCGCGCGAATCGCTCGCCGCCTCCCTGGGCGCGCGGCCCAGCGAAGTCGTCTTCACCGCGGGCGGCACCGAGGCCGACAACCTCGCGGTCAAGGGGTTGTACTGGTCCCGCCGGGCGGCCGATCCGGCCCGTACCCGGATCCTGGTCAGCCGCGTCGAGCACCACGCCGTCCTGGACGCCGTGGAGTGGCTCGCCGAGCAGGAGGGCGCCACCGTCGACTGGCTGCCGGTCGACGGCTACGGCCGGGTGCACGCCGAGGCGCTGCGCGAGGCCGTCGCGCGCAACCCCGCCGACGTCGCGCTGGCCACCGTCATGTGGGCCAACAACGAGATCGGCACCGTCCAGCCGATCCGCGAACTCGCCGCGGTGGCAGCGGAGTTCGGCATCCCGCTGCACGCCGACGCGGTGCAGGCGGTGGGCCAGCTGGACGTCGACTTCGCCGCCTCCGGGCTGGCCGCGATGACCGTCTCCGGCCACAAGATCGGCGGCCCGTACGGCATCGGGGCACTGCTGCTGGGGCGGGAGTACGCGCCGGTACCGGTGCTGCACGGCGGCGGCCAGGAGCGCCACGTCCGCTCCGGCACCCTCGACACCCCCGCCATCGCCGCGTTCGCCGCGGCCGGCCGGTACGCGGTCGAGCACCGGGAGCGGTTCGCCCGGGAGATCGGCGCGCTCCGCGACGACCTGGTCGAGGCGGTCCGGGCGGCCGCGCCCGACGCCCTCCTCGGCGGCGACCCCGACCCGGCCGGCCGGCTGCCGGCCAACGCCCACTTCACCTTCCCCGGCTGCGAGGGCGACTCCCTGCTGCTCCTCCTGGACGCCCAGGGCATCGCCTGCTCCACCGGCTCGGCCTGCACCGCCGGCGTCGCCCAGCCCAGCCACGTCCTGCTGGCCACCGGCATGTCCCAGGACCTGGCCCGCGGCACGCTGCGCTTCTCGCTGGGCCACACCTCCACCGCGGCGGACGTCGCGGCCCTGGCGGAGGCCATCGGCCCGGCCGTCGAACGGGCGCGGGGCGCGGGGCTGAGCTAACCGGCCGCGGGAGCCGCCGTGCGGGCCGCGGAGGCCGCCGGGCGGGACAGTTCGGCGCGGACCAGGGCCAGGTAGTGCGGCCAGTCCCAGTGCGGGCCGGGGTCGGTGTGGTCGGTGCCGGGGACCTCCACGTGGCCGACGATGTGCTCGCGGTCGGCGGGGAAGCCGTAGCGGCGGCAGATCGCGGCCGTCAGCCGGGCCGAGGCGGCGTACATGCCCGGGGTGAACGACTCCGGGCGGTCCACGAACCCGGCGTGCTCGATGCCCACGCTGCGCTCGTTGTAGCCGCGGTTGCCGGCGTGGAAGGCCACGTCCAGCTCGCGTACGGTCTGCGCGATGTGCCCGTCGCCGCGGACGACGTAGTGCGCCGACGCCTCGTGGAACGGGTCCCGGAAGACCTTCAGGGCGGTGGCGAAGCTGCCCTGGACGACGTGGACGACGACCCGGTCGACGGTGTAGTCGTCCGGGCGGCCGGCCAGGCGGTAGTTCGCCGGGGAGGCCGCCGACCACTGCGCGCCGGCGAAGTCCACCTCGCCCTCCCTGCGCGGGCGGGCGTTCCCCGGCAGGCGGTACCACCACGACGCCAGCTCGTCGCGGGCCGCGACCGCCGCCGTCCCCGCGGCCACCACCGCACCGCCGCCGAGCAGCAGTGCCCGCCGCCGGGTGAGCCGGGAGCGCTTCCCGGGCCGCTCGCCGGACGCCCCGCCGGGCCCGGCACCCGGCTCCGCACCGGGCTCCCCGGCGGGGACCGCACCGGGCCCCGCCGCGTCCGCGGGCCGCCGCGCACCGTGCCGTCGCCCGTCCCGGGCCTCTTCCGTCGCCGCCATGCCTTCCACAACGCTTTCCGGCCGCTCTCCGGTTCCGTCTACTCTGGAGGGGCTATGACTGATGCCGCCGCCCCCCGCCGCCTCCGCGTCCTCGCCGCCATGTCCGGCGGAGTGGACTCCGCCGTCGCCGCGGCCCGCGCCGCCGAGGCGGGCCACGACGTCACCGGCGTCCACCTCGCCCTCTCCGAGAACCCGAAATCTTTCCGGACCGGCGCCCGCGGCTGCTGCACGATCGAGGACTCCCACGACGCCCGCCGTGCCGCCGACGTGATCGGCATCCCGTTCTACGTCTGGGACCTGGCCGAGCGCTTCCGCGAGGACGTGGTCGAGGACTTCATCGCGGAGTACGAGGCCGGCCGCACCCCGAACCCCTGCCTGCGCTGCAACGAGAAGATCAAGTTCGCCGCCCTCCTGGACAAGGCCCTGGCCCTGGGCTTCGACGCGGTGTGCACCGGCCACTACGCCACGGTCCTGGTGCGCCCGGACGGCTCCCGCGAACTGCACCGCGCCGCGGACATGGCCAAGGACCAGTCCTACGTCCTCGGCGTCCTGGACGACCGCCAGCTCGCGCACGCCATGTTCCCGCTCGGCGACACCGCCACCACCAAGGCCGAGATCCGCGAAGAGGCCGCCCGCCGCGGCCTGTTCGTCGCGAAGAAGCCCGACAGCCACGACATCTGCTTCATCGCCGACGGCGACACCCAGGGCTTCCTGGCCAAGCGGCTGGGCACCGCCGAGGGCGACATCGTCGACGAGTCCGGCGAGGTGCTGGGCAGCCACGACGGTGCCTACGGCTTCACGATCGGGCAGCGCAAGGGACTGCGGATCGGCCGCCCGGCCCCGGACGGCAAGCCCCGCTACGTCCTCGACATCTCCCCGGTGACCAACACCGTCACCGTCGGCCCGGCCGCCTCCCTGGACGTCACCGCGCTCACCGCGATCCGCCCCCGCTGGTGCGGCCGCCCGCCGCAGGCCGGCCCGGCCCGCTACACCGCCCAGCTCCGCGCGCACGGCGGGGAGACCGAGGTCACCGCCGAGCTGGTCGGCGGCGCGGAGCTGCGCGTCACGTTCGACGAGCCGGTGCGCGGCGTCGCCCCCGGCCAGGCGATCGTCCTCTACGACGGCACCCGCGTGGTCGGCTCGGCGACGATCGCCGGCACCACCCGGCGCACGGCCGCTGCGGCACCGGAGCGCCAGGCCGGCTGACCCCGGCACCGGTGCCCCCGGCGGCCGCCCCTGACAAATGTCACCGCCAAGTCGGGACAGTTGAGGCTGCCGGGCCCCCGCCCCCGTGCCCGAGGCTGGGAGCACCCGGAACGGCACGGTGCCGTTCCGCCCGACGCGGGGGAGCACACGGTGAGTCAGCAGCAGTCCGATGCCGGCCAGTTCGCGAAGTCCTTGGTGCCGCTGGTCGTCGACGCCGGCATTCCGATGGCGGCGTACTACGTCCTCAGCAGCGGCTTCGGCCTCGGCGACGTGGCCGCGCTGGCCTGGAGCAGCGTCGTCCCGGCGGTGCGCACGGTCTGGGGCCTGGTCCGGGACCGGTCCGTCAACGGCCTCGCGCTGCTGATGCTGGTCGTCAACGTCGTGGGCCTGGCCACCAGCACGGTGACCGGTGACGCGCGGCTGATGATGGCCAAGGACAGCGCCGTCAGCAGCGTCACCGGTATCGCGCTGCTGGTCTCGCTGCGGTCGCGGCGCCCGCTGATGACCGCGGGGCTGAAGCCGTGGGTGACGAAGGGCGGTGCGGCGGGGGACGCCGCGTGGGAGCGGCTGCGGGGGCGCGGCGGGCGGTTCCGGCGCCTGGAGCGGCGGTTCACGGCGATCTGGGGGAGCGCGCTGCTGGCCGAGTGCGTGGTCAGGGTCGTCCTGGTCTACGTCCTGCCGGTGCACGTCATGGTCTGGCTGGGCACGGTGCTGACGCTGGTGGCGGTCCTGGCGGCCATGCTGATCGCCGGTGGCAGCTGCGCGGAGCCGATGGAGCGGATGGTCAAGGACGAGGTCGAGGCGGAGATCCGGGCGGAGATGCGGGCGGGGAGCGAGGCCGGCAACGGCGCCGGGGCGGAGCGGCACCCGGCCGCGGCCACCGCGGCCGCCGGCCGCTGAGGCGGAGCGCGCCGGGGGAGTTGGGGAAATCGCGTACAGATCGGCGAGCCGGGCACCCCCGCTCTCGATCGGCCGGGGCCCGGAGCATAAGGTTCGCGATGCGACGGGACATCCAAGGCCCCGCGTCGACGGTTCAACGGCGATCCGGACGGCACGCGGCTTTCGTCGGCCACGAAGGGAACGGAAGTCATGTCGACTGTTCAATCTGAGGTCAAGCACGGCGGTCTGACCGCCGAGCTGGCTTCCCTGCACGCCGAGCTGATCCGTCGGAACCCGGGTGAGGCGGAGTTCCACCAGGCGGCGCTGGAGGTCCTGGAGACGCTGGCACCGGTGCTGGCGGCCCGCCCCGAGTTCGCGGACGCCAAGATCCTGGAGCGGATCGTCGAGCCGGAGCGCCAGATCATGTTCCGGGTGCCCTGGCAGGACGACGCCGGCCGGATCCAGGTCAACCGCGGTTTCCGGGTGGAGTTCAACAGCGCCCTCGGCCCGTACAAGGGCGGTCTGCGCTTCCACAAGTCCGTCAACCTCGGCATCGTGAAGTTCCTCGGCTTCGAGCAGATCTTCAAGAACGCGCTGACCGGCCTGAACATCGGCGGCGGCAAGGGCGGCAGCGACTTCGACCCCCACGGCAGGTCCGACGCCGAGGTCATGCGCTTCTGCCAGTCCTTCATGACCGAGCTGCACCGCCACCTCGGCGAGCACACCGACGTGCCGGCCGGCGACATCGGCGTCGGCGGCCGGGAGATCGGCTACCTCTTCGGCCAGTACCGGCGGATCACCAACCGCTGGGAGGCCGGCGTGCTGACCGGCAAGGGCCTGGCCTGGGGCGGCTCCAAGGCCCGTACCGAGGCCACCGGTTACGGCAACGTGCTGTTCACCGAGGAGATGCTCAAGCGGCGCGGTGAGGAGCTGGACGGCCAGCAGGTGGTGGTCTCCGGCTCCGGCAACGTCGCCATCTACACCATCGAGAAGGCCCAGGCCCTGGGCGCCAACGTGCTCACCGTCTCGGACTCCGGCGGCTACGTCGTCGACGAGAAGGGCATCGACCTCGCGCTGCTGAAGCAGATCAAGGAGGTCGAGCGGGGCCGGGTCAGCGACTACGCGGAGCGGCGCGGCGGTTCGGCGAAGTACGTCGCCGGCGGCAGCGTGTGGGACGTCGCCTGCGATGTGGCGCTGCCCTCGGCCACCCAGAACGAGCTGGCCGCGGACGCCGCCCGGGTCCTGATCCGCAACGGCGTCAAGGCGGTCTCCGAGGGCGCCAACATGCCCACCACCCCCGAGGCGGTGGCGCTGCTGAAGGAGGCCGGGGTCGCCTTCGGCCCGGGCAAGGCCGCCAACGCCGGCGGGGTGGCCACCAGCGCGCTGGAGATGCAGCAGAACTCCGCCCGCGAGGCGTGGTCGTTCGAGCGGGCCGAGGGTGAACTGGCCGCGATCATGCGGAACATCCACGACACCTGCTTCGAGACCGCCGAGCGCTTCGGCGCGCCCGGTGACTACGTGGCGGGCGCCAACATCGCCGGCTTCGAGCGGGTCGCCGACGCGATGCTGGACCAGGGCCTGATCTGAGGGCCCGCCCGGGCCCGGGTGCGGAACGCCTTTGCACCCGGGCCGTAGGGTGAACGGCATGAACATCTGCGTCTTCTGTTCCGCCGCCGACCTCGACGACCGCTACGTCACCCCGGCCCGCCGGTTCGCCGAACTGATCGGCAAGGGCGGCCACGCCCTGGTGTGGGGCGGTTCGGACATCGGGCTGATGAAGGTCATGGCGGACGGCGTCCAGGAGGCGGGCGGCAAGCTCCTCGGCGTGTCCGTGGAGTTCCTGGCGCACAAGGCGCGGGCCGGTGCGGACGAGATGATCGTCACCCGGGACCTCGCCGAGCGGAAGGCGCAGATGCTGGCCCGGGCCGACGCCATCGTCATCATGGTCGGCGGTACCGGCACGCTGGACGAGGCCACCGAGATCCTGGAGCTGCGCAAGCACGGGCTGCACGGCAAGCCGGTGGTGCTGCTGAACACCGCCGGTTTCTACGACGGTCTGAAGACCCAGTTCGAGCGGATGGCCGCCGAGGGCTTCCTGCCCGTCCCCCTGTCCGAGCTGGTGTTCTTCGCCGAGGACGGGGCGGGCGCGCTGGCCTACCTGGAGGAGCAGGCGGGCCTCGGGGGCTGACCGGTGGCCCGGACCCCACGCCGTAGGATCGCGGGTATGGGTACGCACTTGATCACGGGCGCCGGGTCGGGCATCGGGGCGGCGGTCGCGCGGCGGCTGGCCGAGCGCGGGGAGGAGCTGTGGCTGCTGGCCCGCGACGTGGGCCGGGCCAAGGAGCTGGCCGAGCGCTTCCCCGGGGCGCACACCCTGGTGGGCGACCTGGCCACGCCCGAGAAGCTGGACTGGGCGCTGGGGCACCAGCGGCTGCCCGAGCGGCTGGACTCCCTCCAGCACATCGCCGGCGTGATCGAGCTGGGCGCGGTCGCCGACCTGCCCGCCAAGGCGTGGCAGCGGCAGCTCGCCGTCAACCTCGTCGCGCCCGCCGAGCTGACCCGGCTGCTGCTGCCGCTGGTCCGGGTCGCCCAGGGCGACGTGGTCTTCGTCAACTCCGGCGCCGGGCTCACCGCGAACGCCCAGTGGGGCGGCTACGCCGCGAGCAAGCACGGCCTGAAGGCGCTGGCCGACTCGCTGCGCGCCGAGGAGCACGACAACGGCGTGCGGGTCACCTCGGTCTACCCGGGGCGCACCGCCACGCCCATGCAGGAGAGCACCCACCGGCAGGAGGGCAAGGCGTACGACGCCGCCCGGTGGATCGACCCGGAGTCGGTGGCCACCGCGATCCTCACCGCGATCGACCTGCCGCGCGACGCGGAGCTGAAGGACGTGGTGGTCCGCCCCGGCCGCTGACCGGGGGCCGCTCCGGCCGGTCCGCCCCTCGCCCCCGTGCACCGCGCGGGGGCGACGTACGCTTCAGGGGTGACCACGTCGAGGGCGAGCACCGAAGCGAAGACGAGCGCGGCGGCCGGGTGCGGGTTCCGGGAGATCCGGGGGCTCGTCACCGAGCTGAGCCGCCGCCTGGACGCCCACCAGCGCAGCCGGATCGCGGAGCTGGACCTGACGCCGACCCAGGCCAAGGCGCTGGAGGAGCTGGGCGAGCCGAAGACCGCGCGGGAGCTGGCCGCGGTGCTGTGCTGCGAGCCGCCGAACGTCACCTACGTCATCTCCAAGCTGGAGAAGCAGGGGATGGTGGTCCGCCGGCCGCACCCGGCCGACGGGCGGGCCAAGCAGCTGGTGCTCACCGACGCCGGCCGCGAGCTGCGGCTGGACCTGCTGCGGCGGATGGGGACGCGCTCGCCGCTGGACCACCTCGCGCACGACGAGCGCGCCGCGCTCCGCGACGCACTGCTCACGGCGCTGGGCCGGGCCGGGGACTGACCCCGCCCGCCGTCCCGCCACGAAGCCCCCGGGGCCCACCGCCCCGGGGGCTTCCGTATGACTTCAGTAAAGTTATAGCTGTAACCATTACTCGCGCCGATAGATACAGTTATAACTAAATGCATGATCACTGAGACGGCGCCGCGGCGCGCCACGGCAACCCCGCAGCCCCGCCCGGCCGCTCCCCGCGGCGGCGCCCAACTCCTCGTGCTGGCCCTCGGGTTCGTGATGGCGAGCCTGGACACCGGCATCATGAACGTCGCCGCGCACGACCTGCGGGCCCGGCTCGGCCTGACCATGTCCGGGCTGACCTGGGTCGTGGACGGCTACGTGCTGGCCTTCGCCGCCCTGCTGCTGCTCGCCGGTTCGCTCGCCAAGCGGTCCGGCGCCCGCCGGGTCTACCTCGCCGGCCTGGCCGTCTTCACCGCCGCGTCCCTGCTGGGCGCCGCCGCGCCGAACAGCGCCGCCCTGGTGGCGGCCCGCCTCGCCCAGGGCGCGGGCGCCGCCCTCTTCATGCCCAGCTCGCTGTCGCTGCTGATGCACGCCTTCCCCGAGCCGGCCCGCCGGGCCAAGGTGCTCGGCGTCTGGTCCGCGATCGTCTCCACCTCCGTCGCCTTCGCCCCCACCCTCGGCGGCCTGCTCGTCGGCACCCTCGGCTGGCGCAGCATCTTCCTGGTCAACCTCCCCGTCGGCCTCGCCGGACTGCTGCTCACCCGCCGGGTGGTCGCGGCCGTACCGGGCCGCGGCGGCCCGCTCGGCGGCACCGGCCACGTCCTGGGCGTGCTGGCCCTCGGCGCGCTGGCCTACGCCCTCATCGAGGGGCCGGCCGCCGGCTGGTCCGCGCCCGGCGTACTGGCCGCGGCCGCGCTGGCGGTGCTCGCCGCCGCCGCGTTCCTCGTCCGCGAACGCACCGCGCGCACCCCCGTCCTGCCGGCCGCGCTCTTCGCCGACCGCCGCTTCGCCGCCGCCAACGCCGTCGGCTTCCTGTTCAACCTCGCCTTCTACGGGGTGCTGTTCGTCCTCGGGCTCTACCTCCAGAGCGGGCGCGGGGCGGGTCCGGTGACCGCGGGCCTGGAGATGCTCCCGGCCGTCCTGGTCATCCCGTTCGGCAACGTCCTGTACACGAAGATCGCCCCGCGCACCGGCAACCGGGCCGCGCTCACCGCCTCCCTGGCGCTCTCCGCCGCCGGCTACCTCCTGCTCTTCGCGCTGCTGACGCCCCACCTGCCCTACGGCGTCCTCGCGGCGGTGCTGGCCGTCGCCCACCTCGGCAGCGGCATCAGCTCCCCGGCCCTGACCGGCGTCCTGATGGAGGCCGCCGGCCGCGAGCACGCCGACCTCGGCAGCGCCACCCTCAACGCCAACCGCCAGGTCGGCTCGCTCGTCGGCATCGCCGGGACGGGCGCGGTGCTCACCGCCGCCGGCAGCACCGGCCAGGGCACCGGGTACGCGTTCGGGCTCACCGCGGTGGCCCTGGCGGCCGCGGCGGCGGTGGCCTGGCGGGGCACCCGGACCGGCCGCTGACGGCGGACCGGGGCCGCCGGGCGGCGGACGGGCGGGGCCGGGACGGCCCGCGCGGCCCGCCGCCGCATACCCTTCCCGGGTGAGTGAGAACAGCAGGCACAAGTGGGCCGCGGGCGCGGCGACCGGCATCGGGTCGATGCCGGGCGGGGACGCGCGCGAAGCGGCGAAGACCGTGACGGGATCGCTGGAGGACTTCCCCCATCTGCCGGAGCTGCCGGCCCGGGGGCCCGGCGCCGACATGACCGGGCGCACCCTGGGCATGCTCGTCGACCTCTACGCCCATGTGGAGCCCAGCGGCTGGCGGATCAGCGACCGGCCCGGCCGCGACACCCGGCGGGCCCGCTCCTGGCTCGGCGAGGACCTCGACGCCCTGGAGGAGTTCACCCAGGGCTACGCGGGGCCGCTGAAGGTCTCCGCGGTCGGCCCCTGGACCCTCGCGGCCACCCTGGAACTCCGCAACGGCGAGGCCGCGCTCGGCGACGCCGGAGCCTGCCGCGACCTGGCGGCCTCCCTCGCCGAGGGGCTGCGCGCCCATCTCGCCGACGTGCGGCGGCGGGTGCCGGGCGCCGAGGTGGTGCTCCAGTTCGACGAGCCGGCGCTGACCTCGGTCCTCCAGGGCCGGGTGCCGACCGCCAGCGGCTACCGCACCCACCGGGCGGTGGACCGCGCCGTCGTCGAGGGCGCGCTGCGCGACCTGGTCGCCGCGGCGGACGGCGCCCCCGTCGTGGTCCACTCCTGCGCGCCCGCGGTGCCGTTCGGACTGCTGCGGCGGGCCGGCGCCGCCGGTGTCTCGTTCGACGCAGGACTGCTCACCGAGCGTGAGGACGAGGCGCTCGGCGAGGCGGTCGAGGGCGGGACCGCGCTGTTCGCGGGCGTGGTGCCGGGCGTGGACGGCCCGTTGTCAGACCCTGCCGGTAGCGTCATGGGTATCAGGTCGCTGTGGCGCAGGCTGGGGCTGGCCCCGGGGACTCTCGCCGAGTCCGTGGTGGTCACCCCCGCGTGCGGGCTGGCGGGCGCCTCGCCCGCCTACGCCCGCGCGGTGCTCGCCCACTGCGTCCGGGCGGCGAGGTCGCTCGCAGACAACCCTGAGTGACCGCACTCACGGACACGGGAGGACGAATACGGTGGCTGGCGAACAGCACGCGACGGCATCCGAGGTGCCCGCCGCGGCACGGGAGAAGCACGCGCAGCTCGCTGAGCAGATCGAGGAGCACCGCTTCCGGTATTACGTGAAGGACGCCCCGGTCATCAGCGACGCGGAGTTCGACCGGCTGCTGCGCTCGCTGGAGGCGCTGGAGGACGAGCACCCCGGCCTGCGCACCCCCGACTCCCCGACCCAGAAGGTCGCCGGGGCGTACGCCACGGAGTTCACCGAGGTCGCCCACCGCGAGCGGATGCTCTCGCTGGACAACGCCTTCGACGACGAGGAGCTGTCGGCCTGGGCCGAGCGGCTCGCCACGGAGCTGGGCGGCGACCCGAAGGCCGCCGGCTACCACTTCCTGTGCGAGCTGAAGGTGGACGGCCTCGCGGTCAACCTCACCTACGAGCACGGCCGGCTCACCCGCGCCGCCACCCGCGGCGACGGCCGCACCGGCGAGGACATCACCCCCAACGTCCGCACCATCGCCGAGATCCCGCACCGCCTCACCGGCGACCGGGTGCCCGACCTCGTCGAGGTCCGCGGGGAGGTGTACTTCCCCATGGAGAAGTTCCTGGAGCTCAACGAGCGCCTGGTGGCCGACGGCAAGCCCCCGTTCGCCAACCCCCGCAACGCCGCGGCCGGTTCGCTGCGCCAGAAGGACCCCAAGATCACCGCGAGTCGCCCGCTGCACATGGTCGTGCACGGCCTCGGCGCCCGCGACGGCCTGGAGATCGACCGCCTCTCGGAGGCGTACGGGCTCCTGGAGGAGTGGGGCCTGCCCACCGCGACGCACAACCGCGTCGTGGGCTCCCTCGCCGCCGTACGGGAGTTCATCGCCCACTACGGCGACCCCGAGACCCGCCGCACGGCCGTCGCGCACGAGATCGACGGCGTCGTCGTCAAGCTGGACGAGATCCGCCTCCAGGGCCGGCTGGGCGCCACCTCCCGGGCGCCCCGCTGGGCGATCGCCTGGAAGTACCCCCCGGAGGAGGTCAACACCAAGCTCCTCGACATCCGCGTCGGCGTCGGCCGCACCGGCCGCGTCACCCCGTACGCGGTCGTCGAGCCGGTCACCGTCGCCGGCTCCGAGGTCGAGTTCGCCACCCTGCACAACCAGGACGTGGTCAAGGCCAAGGGCGTGCTCATCGGGGACACCGTCGTGCTCCGCAAGGCGGGTGACGTCATCCCGGAGATCCTCGGCCCGGTCGTGGACCTGCGCGACGGCGGCGAGCGGGAGTTCGTGATGCCGGCCGAGTGCCCCGAGTGCGGTGCGGCGCTACAGCCCGCCAAGGAGGGCGACATCGACCTGCGGTGCCCCAACGCCCGGTCCTGCCCCGCCCAGATCCGCGAGCGGCTCTTCTACCTGGCCGGCCGCAAGTGCCTGGACATCGAGAACTTCGGCTACGTCGCCGCCACCGCGCTCAGCCGGCCGCTGGAGCCCGCCGAACCGCCGCTGAAGGACGAGGGCGGCCTCTTCGACCTCTCCGTCGAGCAGCTGCTGCCCATCAAGTCCTACGTCCTCGACCCGGACACCGGCCTGCCCAAGCGCGACCCGAAGACCGGCGAGGACAAGGTCGTCACCTTCTTCGCCAACCAGAAGGGCGAGCCGAAGAAGAACACCCTCGCCATGCTGGAGAACATCCAGGCCGCCAAGGAGCGCCCGCTGGCCCGGATCCTGACCGGCCTGTCGATCCGCCACGTGGGCCCGGTGGCGGCGCAGGCGCTGGCCCGGGAGTTCCGCTCCATCGACCGGATCCGGGAGGCCGGCGAGGAGGAGCTGGCGGCCGTGGACGGCGTCGGCGCCACCATCGCCGCCTCGCTCAAGCAGTGGTTCGCCGAGGACTGGCACCAGGAGATCATCGAGCGCTGGCGGGCCGCGGGCGTCCGGATGGAGGACCCGCAGACGGGTGACGAGGGCCCGCGCCCCCTGGAAGGCGTCACCGTCGTGGTAACGGGCACACTCCACTCACACACCAGAGATGGCGCGAAAGAAGCGTTGCAGGCTCTCGGAGCGAAGGTGACCGGATCCGTTTCCAAGAAGACCGGATTCGTAGTGGTGGGCGACAACCCCGGTTCGAAGTACGACAAGGCGATGCAGTTGAAGGTCCCCGTGCTGGACGATGACGGCTTCGCTGTGCTGCTGGAGCAGGGTCCGGAGGCGGCACGGGCGGTAGCGGTCACTCCGCCTGAGGAGGAGTGAGGTGTCACCCCATCGGCGCATACCAGATTGATCCGGGAGGCCGGGTCGCATTCGGGCAACCGCTGCGGATCGCTGCCCGTGGCGGCCTTCCGCGGCCTACTGTTGACGTGTGCGCCTGCCGTGGCGCGGGCACAGCCGGCTGTGAGAGGGATCGGAATGAAACCGACCGACAGTGCCGCTCCGGCGTCGCGGCTCCGCCGGCTTGTGGTGCCCGCGTTGCCCGCGGCCATCGTCATGACGGCGGGGGTCACCCTCGCCGCGGGTGTGCTGCACGCCCTCGGCGGCGCCGAACCACTCTTCCCCGCCGGGCCCGTCGGCTGGTCGCTGGCGGTCCTCACCGGCGTCCTCGTCGGCCATCTGGTCGCCCTGGGCCGGGACCGCTGGTGGGGCGGCACGGGCTCCGGCGCGGCCCTCGCGCTCGCCGTACTCCTCCTGTACGGCTGGGTGCCGGCCGTCCTGGTCAGCCTCTCCGTGGTGGCCCTGGTGGGCGCCGCCCGGCGGCAGCGCTGGCGACAGGCGCTGGTCCACGGGGCAGTTGACGTCCTGGGCATCGGCGCCGCCGCGCTCGGACTGGCCGCCTGCGGGGTGCACCCCGGCGTCCGCCGGCCCTGGGCGCCGGACGCCTGGGACCTCACCGTGGTGCCCGAGGTCCTGGTCATGGCCGGCGGCTACCTCCTCGTCAGCCGCGGCCTGCTGTGGCTCGGCAAGCTGCCGCTCGCCGGCGGCCTGCCCGCCATCGCCCGCCCGGCGGTGGTGCGGCAGGCGCTGGTCGGTATCGCGCTGCTCGGCATCTCCCCGCTGATCGCGGTCTGCGCGGTCAACGCCCCGCTGCTGCTGCCGCTGTTCGCGGTCCCGCTGATCGCCCTGGACTCCACGCTCTGGATAGCCCGGGCGCGCGCCGAGGAGCAGCTGCGCGACCCGCTCACCGGCCTGCCCAACCGCCTGTGGCTGCTGGAGCGCACCTGGACGGCCCTGGAGGAGGCCGAGCGGGCCGGCACCCGGGCCGCGCTGGTCCTCATCGACATGGACCGCTTCCGGTCCGTCAACGACACCCTCGGGCACCTCGCCGGCGACCGCCTGCTGCTCCAGATCGCCGACCGGCTGCGGCACGCACTGCCGCGCGGCGCCGAGGCGGCCCGGCTCGGGGGCGACGAGTTCGCCGTGCTGCTGCCGGCCACGGACTCGCTCACCAGCTCCCAGCGGGTGGCCCGCAATCTGGTCGCGGCCCTCGGTTCGCCCCTGGACCTCGACGGTCTGACCCTCGTGCTCGAAGCCAGCGCGGGGGTCGCGGTCTTCCCCGACCACGCCCTGGACGCCGAAGGGCTGCTGCGCCGGGCCGACGTGGCGATGTACCAGGCGAAGCGGGACCGCAGCGGCGTCGAGCTGTACGAGGCCAAACGGGACGGCAACACCCCCGACCGGCTCGGTCTGCTGGGCGATCTGCGGCGGGCCCTGGACGCCGGCGACGTCGAACTGCACTACCAGCCCAAGGTCGGCTTCGACGGCCATGTCGCCGGCCTGGAGGCGCTGGTCCGCTGGGTCCACCCGGACCGCGGCCGGGTGCCCCCCGACGAGTTCATCGCCATCGCCGAGTCCTCCGGGCTGATGCCGCGGCTGACCGAGTACGTCCTGGAGACCGCGCTCGCCCAGGTGGCGCGCTGGCGCGCGATGGGCCTGGAGGTCCCGGTCGCGGTGAACGTCTCCCCGCGCGATGTGCACTCCCCGGGTTTCGCCGGCGCGGTCGCCGCCCGGCTCGCCCGACATCGCGTCCCACCCGGCGCGCTCCAGCTGGAGATAACCGAGCACGTCCTCCTGGAGGACCCGCAGCGGGCCGCCGACACCCTCGCCGGGCTCACCGCGCACGGCGTGAAGATGTCCCTGGACGACTTCGGCACCGGCTACAGCTCCCTGGTCCACCTACGGCGCCTCCCGGTCAGCGAGCTGAAGATCGACCGCTCCTTCGTGGCCCGGCTGGCCGTGGACACCGAGGACGCCGAGATCGTCCGCTGCACCCTCGACCTCGCCCATTCGCTGGGCCTCCTGGTCGTCGCCGAGGGCGTCGAGGACGACGAGACCTGGGAGCGCCTGCGGGACCTGGGCTGCGACGCCGTCCAGGGCTGGCTGGTGGCCGCCGCGATGCCACCGGACGAGACCACGGCCTGGCTGCGGGCCCGCGGTGAGCACGGCTGGCGCCGTGCGTCGGAGACGACCGCCTTCACGGCGGAGAAGGCAGCTGAGCGCCCTTCGGGACAGGTCCTCAACTGACCCGGCCACCGGCCGTCCCAACTCCCCGCTCCGACACCACCGCGCAGACCGCAGAGACCGCAGAGACCGCACCGACGGATTCGTCCGCACCGGAACCGTCCGGCCCGGCACCGGCGGAACCCCGGCCGTCCGGACCGCGAGCAAACGATCCGGCAGAGCCCGGCCCGGCCCCGGAGGCCACCCTTCCGGAACGGTCCGGTGCAGCGCCCGCCGCGCCGCGCGCCCGCCCGGCCGCGGGACCGCCCGAGGGCGACCCCCCGACCGGGCCCGGCCCCGGCCCGGTCGCCGGGGGCGAGCCGCCGGCCGCACCCCGCCCCGAGGCCCCGGACGGCGTCTGACCCCGGTCCTGCCCTCGGCGGCTCGCCACCGCCACCCCCGCGCCGCCCGGCCGGACCGCCCGGCCGGACCGCCCGGCCGGACCGCCCGGCCGGGCCCCGCGCCCGGCCCCCGGCGGAGCCGTTTCGCGCCGCCCCGTGGCCGTTCGGGGAAAGCGTTTCGCGGGGGCGAAGGGGGACGCCATAGGATTGGGCCGGAATACTCCACCGGAGAAATCGCCCAGAAATCTCCTTCCGGAACACTCCGCCCAGAACACTCCGCCGAAAACACCAGAGGATCGCTGCATGCCTGGCATCACGCGCGAGGAGGTCGCCCACCTCGCCCGGCTGGCACGTCTGGAGCTGAAGGACGAAGAGCTCGACCACTTCGCCGGACAGCTCGACGACATCATCGGCGCGGTCGCCCGCGTCTCCGAGGTCGCCGGCCAAGACGTCCCGCCGACCTCCCACCCGCTGCCCCTGACCAATGTGATGCGGCCGGACGAGGTCCGTCCGTCGCTCACCCCCGAGCAGGCGCTCTCCGGCGCCCCGGCCCAGGAGCAGCAGCGTTTCAAGGTGCCGCAGATCCTGGGGGAGGAGTGACCGAGATGGCAGACCTGATCAAGCTCACCGCCGCCGAGATCGCGGCGCGCATCGCGTCCGGCGAGGTCACCGCCGTCGAGGTGACCGAGGCCCACCTGGCCCGCATCGAGGCCGTCGACGAGAAGGTGCACGCCTTCCTGCACGTGGACCGCGAGGGCGCGCTCGCCCAGGCCCGCGCCGTCGACGAGAAGCGCGCCCGCGGCGAGAAGCTCGGCCCGCTGGCCGGCGTCCCGGTGGCGCTGAAGGACATCTTCACCACCGAGGGCATGCCCACCACGGTCGGCTCGAAGATCCTGGAGGGCTGGCTCCCGCCCTACGACGCGACGCTCACCAAGAAGCTCAAGGCCGCCGACGTCGTCATCCTCGGCAAGACCAACATGGACGAGTTCGCCATGGGGTCCTCCACCGAGAACAGCGCCTACGGGCCGACCGGCAACCCCTGGGACCTCACCAGGATCCCCGGCGGTTCGGGCGGCGGCTCCAGCGCCGCGCTCGCCTCCTTCGAGGCCCCGCTCGCCATCGGCACGGACACCGGCGGTTCGATCCGCCAGCCCGCCGCCGTCACCGGCACGGTCGGCGTCAAGCCCACCTACGGCGGCGTCTCCCGCTACGGCATGGTCGCCTTCTCCTCGTCCCTCGACCAGGGCGGGCCCTGCGCCCGCACGGTGCTGGACGCGGCGCTGCTGCACGAGGCCATCGCCGGCCACGACCCGCTCGACTCCACCTCCATCGACGCCCCGGTCCCGCCGGTCGTCGAGGCGGCCCGCAACGGCTCGGTGGACGGGATGCGCGTCGGCGTCGTCAAGCAGTTCCGCGGCGAGGGCTACCAGGCCGGGGTGCTCCAGCGCTTCGACGAGTCGGTGGAGCTGCTCCAGCAGCTGGGCGCCGAGATCGTCGAGCTGGACTGCCCGTCCTTCGACCTGGCGCTGGCCGCGTACTACCTCATCGCGCCGTCCGAGTGCTCCTCCAACCTCGCCCGCTTCGACGCCATGCGCTACGGCCTGCGGGTCGGCGACGACGGCACGAAGTCCGCCGAGGACGTCACCGCGCTGACCCGCGAGGCCGGCTTCGGCCCCGAGGTCAAGCGCCGCATCATGCTCGGCACGTACGCGCTCAGCTCCGGCTACTACGACGCGTACTACGGCAGCGCGCAGAAGGTCCGCACGCTGATCACCCGGGACTTCGAGAAGGCGTTCGAGCAGGTCGACGTGATCATCTCGCCGACGACGCCGACCACCGCGTTCCCGATCGGCGAGCGCACCGACGACCCGATGGCGATGTACCTCGCCGACGTGTGCACCATCCCCGCCAACCTCGCGGGCAACGCCGCGATGTCGCTGCCCTGCGGGCTGGCTCCCGAGGACGGGCTGCCGGTGGGTCTCCAGATCATCGCGCCCGCCATGGCCGACGATCGGCTCTACCGGGTCGGTGCCGCGGTCGAGTCCGCGCTCACCGAGAAGTGGGGCCACCCGCTGCTGGACGAGGCGCCGGCCCTGTGAACGCCGTAGACCACGAGGACATGCCGAAGGAGACGCTGTGAGCGGCAAGCTGGCCAAGGCCAAGAACTTCAAGAAGTCCAAGCCCGGCACCTACCTGTCCATCGGCACCACGCTGTTCGGCGCGGTGAGCGTCATCAAGCAGGCGAAGCAGGCCAAGGGGGAGCACGACACGCTCCAGCTGGTCGACGCCGTCGTCTCCGCCGCCGCCATCGTCACCGGTGTCGCCCTGCTCGTCCGCGAACTGCGCCGTCTCAACGACGACGACGTCCTCGCGGGCTGACCGGCACCGGACTTGAGAGGTTAGTTTCACCGTGACTGTCACCGACCTGGTGCCGTACGAGGACGCGCTGGCCGCCTACGACCCCGTGATGGGTCTGGAGGTCCACGTCGAACTGGGCACCAAGACCAAGATGTTCTGCGGGTGTGCCACCACCCTGGGCGCCGAGCCCAACGCGCAGACCTGCCCCACCTGCCTGGGCCTGCCCGGCTCCCTCCCGGTCGTCAACGCGACCGGCGTGGAGTCGGCGATCAAGATCGGCCTGGCCCTGAACTGCACCATCGCCGACTGGTGCCGGTTCGCCCGGAAGAACTACTTCTATCCGGACATGCCGAAGAACTTCCAGACCTCCCAGTACGACGAGCCGATCGCCTTCGACGGCTACCTCGACGTGCAGCTGGAGGACGGCGAGGTCTTCCGCGTGCACATCGAGCGCGCGCACATGGAGGAGGACACCGGCAAGTCCACCCACATCGGCGGTGCCACCGGCCGGATCCACGGCGCCCGGCACTCGCTGCTGGACTACAACCGCGCCGGCATCCCGCTCATCGAGATCGTCACCAAGCCGATCGTGGGCGCCGGCGAGCGCGCGCCCGAGGTCGCCAAGGCGTACGTCGCCGAGCTGCGCGAACTGATCAAGGCGCTGGGCGTCTCCGAGGCCCGTATGGAGATGGGCCAGATGCGCTGCGACGTGAACCTCTCGCTGATGCCCAAGGGCACCGAGGAGTTCGGCACCCGCTCGGAGACCAAGAACGTCAACTCACTGCGTTCGGTGGAGCGGGCCGCCCGCTTCGAGATCCAGCGGCACGCCGCGGTGCTGTCCTCCGGCGGCAAGATCGTCCAGGAGACCCGGCACTTCCACGAGGACGACGGCTCCACCACCCCGGGCCGGATCAAGGAGGAGGCGGAGGACTACCGCTACTTCCCCGAGCCGGACCTGGTGCCGGTGGCCCCGTCCCGCGAGTGGGTCGAGGAGCTGCGGGCCGGTCTGCCGGAGCTGCCGCGGGTCCGCCGCAACCGCCTCCGCGAGGAGTGGGGCGTCTCCGAGCTGGACATGCAGGCGATCCTCAACGCCGGGGCGGTGGACCTGATCGTGGCCACCACCGACGCCGGTGCGGACGCCGCCTCGGCCCGCAAGTGGTGGATGGGCGAGCTGGCCCGCCGCGCCAACGAGGACGGCGTGGAGCTCGGCGCCCTGCCGATCACCCCGGAGCAGGTCGCCAGGGTCGCCGCGCTGGTCGCCGACGGCTCGCTCAACGACAAGCTGGCCCGCCAGGTCATCGAGGGCGTGCTGGCCGGCGAGGGCGACCCGGACACGGTCGTGGAGAAGCGCGGCCTGAAGGTCGTCTCCGACGAGGGCGCGCTCGGCACCGCGGTGGACGAGGCGATCGCCGCCAACGCCGCCATCGCCGACAAGATCCGCGGCGGCAAGGTCGCCGCGGCCGGTGCCCTGGTCGGTGCGGTCATGAAGGCCACCCGCGGGCAGGCCGACGCGGCCCGGGTCCGGGAATTGATCCTGGAGAAGCTGGGCGTCGAGGGCTGAGCCCCCGCCACCGGCGCGTGCAGCGGCCGTCCCTCTCCCCAGGGGCGGCCGCTGCGCCGTACCCGGGCCCGGGCGGGCGCCTGCCCAAGGGCCTGCCCAACCGCCCGGCCGGCGCCCGCCGTTCCGGCCTCCGGACGGCGTCCGGCGTTCCGCCCTCCGGGTGGATCCCGCGGTTTCCTGCCCCCGCGGTGGAATGCCGCGGCCCGGACCGTTGCTGTCACCGGTAAAGGATCATCGGAGCGGTGGCCGCCGGTCAGGGGCCCGCCGGAGCGGAGGAGTGGCGATGACGCAGCAGGACGGGGCCGCGCCGGGAGGCCGGGAGGTCGCCGGGCGGATCGGGCGGGTCGGGGTCTGGCACGGCGGGCTGGGCCGGGCGCCGGCCGCGGCGGTGCGGGAGTTCGCGGCCGGCATCGAGCGGCTGGGGTACGGGGCGCTGTGGTTCGGTGAGGCGCAGGGCACCAAGGAGGCGTTCGCGCACGCCGGGCTGCTGCTGGCCGCCACCGAGCGGCTGACGGTCGCCACCGGCATCGCCAACATCTGGGTCCGCGACGCCACCGCGATGAACGCCGGCGCGCACACCCTCGCCGAGGCGTACGGCGGCCGCTTCCTGCTGGGCCTGGGCGCCAGCCACGCCCCGCAGGTCGAGGGCCGCGGCCACACCTACGCCAAGCCGCTCGCCGCGATGCGCTCCTACCTGGCGGCGATGGACGAGGCCGCGTACGACGGCCCGGTGGCCGCGCCGCCGGCCCGGGTGCTGGCCGCGCTGGGCCCCAGGATGCTGGAGCTGGCCGCCGAGCGGGCGGCGGGCGCGCACCCGTACTTCGTCACGCCCGAGCACACCGCCCGGGCCCGCGCCGCGCTGGGCGCCACGCCGGTGCTCGCCCCCGAGCAGGCCGTCCTGCTGGAGACCGACCCGGCGACCGCCCGCGCCGCGATCCGCGCGCACCACCTCGGCTTCTACCTCGCCCTGCCCAACTACGTGAACAGCCTGCGGCGGCTGGGCTTCGATGACGAGGACTTCACCGGCGGCGGCAGTGACCGGCTGGTGGACGCGATCGTCGCCTGGGGCGATGTGGACGCGATCCGGCGCCGGGTGCGGGAGCACCACGACGCGGGCGCGGACCATGTGGCGCTCCAGCCGGTCGCGGCCGACCGCGGTCTGGGCTTCGACCAACTGCGGGAGCTGGCCCCGGCGTTGCTGGCGGACTGAGACGACGGGAAGCGCGTTGGCTCGGAGCCGCCGGGCCCGCCCGGCAGACGTCCGGGCTCGGCCGCCGGGCGACCGGGCCCGGCGCCGCCCGCCCGGTCAGAGGCCGAGGCGGGCCAGGGCGGCGTCCGGGTAGCGCTCCCCGGCGACCGCGCCGTCCGGGACGGCGGCCCGCAGCCGGTCCGCCTGCTCCGGGCCGAGCGCGAGGGCGGCCGCGGCCGCGTTCTCCTCCAGGTACGCCCGGCGCTTGGTGCCGGGGATCGGGACGATGTCCTCGCCCTGGGCCAGCAGCCAGGCGAGGACGGCCTGCGCCGGGGTGCAGCCGAGGGAGGCAGCGACGGCGCGCACGGCCCGGACCAGCGCGAGATTGCGGGCGAGGTTCTCGTCCGCGAAGCGCGGCCAGCGGCGCCGGGCGTCGTCGGGGGTGAGGTCCGCCCGGGAGGTCAGTGCACCGGTCAGCATGCCGCGCCCGAGAGGTGAGTAGGCCACGATGCCGATGCCCAGCTCCCGGCAGGTGGCCAGCATCTCGCCCTCCAGCACCTCGCGCGTGAAGAGGGAGTGCTCCAGCTGGACGGCGGCGATGGGGTGCACGGCGTGCGCCCGGCGCAGGGTCCGCGCGCTCACCTCGCTCAGGCCGAGGTGGCGTACGGACCCCTCGGCGACCAGTTCCGCCATGGCGCCGACGGTCTCCTCGATGGGGACGGCCGGATCGCGCCGGTGCAGGTAGTAGAGGTCGATCCGGTCCGTGCCGAGGCGGCGCAGCGAGGCGTGGCACGCCGTCCGCACCCAGGCGGCGGAGCCGTCGACCGCGTTCACCCGCCCCGTGGCCGCGTCGTGCCGCAGCCCGAACTTCGTCGCCAGGACCAGTCCGTCCCGGACGGAGCCCGGCCGGTTGCCCAGCCAGCGCCCGAGGAACTCCTCGTTGGCGCCCCGCCCGTACGCGTCCGCGGTGTCCAGCAGGGTGATGCCGAGCTCGCCCGCCCGGTCGAGGGCGCGGACCGACTCGGTGTCGTCCGGCACGCCGTACGAGGTGGACATCCCCATGCAGCCGAGGCCGAGCGCGGAGACGACCGGCCCGGCGGCCCCCAGCCGACGCCGCCTCACGGCCGCCCGACGACGTCCGCGAGGAACGCCCCCCAGGTCACGGCGGGCAGGGTCAGCACCGGCCCGTGGGGATCCTCGGAGTCCTGGATGTGAAGGGCGGCGGGAGAGGCGGCCCTCTCCAGGCAGTTGCCGCCTTCGCCGGCGCTGTGACGGGACGTGCGCCGGTCGTGGGCGACGTCGAGGCAGTTGCCGCCCTCGTCGCTGCTGTAGCCGGACCTGAACCAGGCCGGATCGCTCATGCCGCTCCCGCCAGTTGTTCGAGCAGGCTGCTGCTGTCCTTCGGTGTGCGTGTCTGCGCTCGCAGCATCCCATGTTTCTGTCGCAGCAGACCGACTTCACCCGGGTCGTCCACGAGGTAGCTGACGCGTTGGCCTTCGATGTCTGCGAGGTGGCCGTGATCAGCTGTTTCCGGCAACACGAGCGGCCCGGCCGACCCCGCATGTTCGGTTCGATGAGTCGCCATGCTCTGCACCCCGGCGAACGGCGGACGACATCGTGCTCCGTGTCGGCGAACCGGCCACCAACGCGCTGCTGCCCGGGGTCCCGCCGGGCCGCGACCACCGGCTGTGGTGCTGAGGGGCGGCGCCCATCCGGTGCGCCGCCGCCGGGGGGTGCGGTCCCGGGCGGCGCCGCGGAGTGTTCTCAAAGATGTCACTCCGAGACCTATCGCTTGTCACGGCCGTCCACTACCGTCCCCGTCGCACCGTCTCAATGGGCTGACCGCAGACCATTGGGACCCGTTGGTTGACGAAAGGGAGGTCGGGCGTGGCACCGGAGGTATCTCGCAGACGGGTACTGGGAGTTGGCGCCGCGGCGGCCGGCGCGGCGGTGGCCGGGTCGCTGCTGCCGCCCTCGCTCCAGCAGGCGCTGGCGCAGGACGCCGGCCGCCCCGCGCCGCCCGGCGGGGGCGGGCTCCGCGATATCCGGCACGTGGTGGTGCTGATGCAGGAGAACCGTTCCTTCGACCACTACTTCGGGATGCTGCGCGGCGTCCGCGGCTTCGGCGACCGCAACGCCGTCGAACTCCCCGGCGGCGGCACCGTCTTCGAGCAGCCGGGCCCGCTCGGCGTCCGCCACGTCCTGCCGTTCCCGGTGCGCGAGGCGGCCGCCGCCCAGAAGAAGGACCTCCAGTACATCGGCGACCTCGACCACAGCTGGGCGGGTGGCCACCGAGCCTGGAACGGCGGCTGGATGAACAACTGGGTCGCCGCCAAGACCTCCGCCACGATGGCGCACTACGACCGCCAGGACGTCCCGCTGCACTACGAACTCGCCGACACCTTCACCGTCTGCGACGCGTACCACTCCTCGATCCACTCCTCCACCAGCCCGAACCGCAACCACCTGGTCAGCGGCTGGACCGGCTTCGAGCCGGGCGGCGGCGGGCGGGCGGTGGGCAACGACGCCTACGAGGAGGACACCCACCCCGGCTATACCTGGACGACGTACGCCGAGCGCCTGGAGCAGGCCGGCCGCAGCTGGCGGGTCTACCAGGAGTGGGACAACTTCACCGACAACAACCTGGAGTTCTACGCGACCTTCAAGGCGGTCGCGCGCAAGGCGCTGGCCAAGGTGGCCGGGGTGCGGACCATGACCGCCTACTACGGGAAGCTGGCCGGTGCGTCCGATGCCGAGCGCACCCGGCTGGCCGGCCTCCTGGAGGAGGGGGTCGCGGCGCTGGGCCGGGCCGAGCGGAGCCTGTTCGAGCGGGCGCTGCGGCGCGGCGACCCGCACTCCACGGCCGCCGCGTTCGCCGCCGACGTGGCGAGCGGCACGCTGCCCGAGGTGTCCTACATCGTGCCGTCCGCGGCCGACTCCGAGCACCCGGGCTCGTCCTCGCCCATCGAGAGCGCCACCCTGGTCTACAAGATCCTCGACGCGCTCGGCAGCCACCCGGAGGTCTGGCGGCACACCGCGCTCTTCCTGACCTACGACGAGAACGACGGGTTCTTCGATCACGTGCCGCCGCCGGTGCCGCCGGCCGGGACGGAGGCGGAGTTCTGGGACGGCAAGCCGGTCGGGCTCGGCATACGGGTGCCGATGCTGGTCATCTCGCCCTGGACGGTGGGCGGGTACGCCTGCTCGCAGGTGTTCGACCACACCTCGATCACCCGCTTCCTGGAGCGCTGGACCGGGGTCCGGGAGCCCAACATCAGCGCCTGGCGGCGGACCGTCTGCGGCGACCTGACCGCCGCCTTCGACTTCTCCCGGCGCCGGAAGCAGCCGGCGGTGCACCGGCCCGGCCCGGTGCCGCCGTTCAGCGGCCGCTGGCGGCCGCAGCCGCCGGTCCACCAGGAGATGCCCCGGCAGGAGTACGGCCACCGCCCGGCCCGGCCGCTGCCCTACCAGCCCGACGCCGACGGCGGCTTCGACCCGCGGGCGGGGCTGTTCCGGCTGGCGGTCCGCAACACCGGGGCCGCCTCGGCGCACCTGGCGCTCTACCCGTACGCAAAGGAGTACGACGTCCCGCAGCACCGGGACGTGCACCGGGCGGCGGAGTGGGCGGTGCCGGTCAAGGGCGGCGGCTACCGCTTCACGGTGACCGGGCCCAACGGCTTCCGGCGCGAGTTCGCCGGCACCGCGGCGGGCGCCGCCGCGGCCGTCCGGATCGGCACCCGGATCGACGCGGCCCGGCGGGAGCTGCACCTCACCCTCGTCAACCCGGGCGCCACCGACCTGACCGTGACCCTGACACCGCTGGCCTACGCGGACACCGCGCCGCGCACGCTGACGGTCAAGGCCGGGGGCACCCGCACCGTCGCGCACGCCGCCGCGGGCGCGCACGGCTGGTACGACCTGGAGCTGACCGTCGCCGAGGACGGCTCCTTCCACCGCCGGCTGATGGGGCACGTGGAGGACGGGAGGGAGTCGGTCACCGGGTGACCCGGGGCGGCCCGGGGGCGCCTGGCGGGCGGGGCGCCCCGGGAGGTCGATGGGGTGGAAAGTCCGGTTAAGTGGCTTTTGGTGGGCCTAACCGCCCGATAAGCGGCCGCGGTTGCCTCTTCCGCTCTCTTTGTGGGGAAGTCCACAAACAGGACAAAGGATCTTTACGGGCTGACACGCTGCCCTCGGAAGCGGGTCCGCCGCACCGGTTCCGGCACCGGCGGCCCGCCGCCCGTCCCCCGCCCCGCCCTGTCCGTCCGCGTTCGGCACCACCCGCTCCCGGGAGTTATCGGCGCACAACCCGGGAAGCAGCCCGTGACCGCTCTGGCTCGCTGGTGCCTCAGGCGCCGCCTCGTGGTGCTCCTCCTCTGGCTCGCGGCCTTCGCCGGGACCACCGTCGCCGCGGGACTGGCCGGTTCGGCGTACTCCACCGACTACGCGGTCCCCGGCACCGAGTCCGGACAGGCCGGCGCCCTCCTGGCCAAGGCGTTCCCGGACCAGGCGGGCGACACCGACACCCTCGTGTGGCACACCGCGGCCGGTTCGGTGCGCGCCACCGCCGTCCGCGCCACCATGGAGCACACCCTCGGAAAGGTCGCCCGCCTCCCCGGCGTCGCGTCCGTCCAGAGCCCCTACGGGCCCGGCGGCGGGCAGCAGATCAGCCGCGACGGCCGCACCGCCTACGCCCGGCTCGCCTTCCGCAGCTCGCCCGACGACCTGCCCGCGGCCCAGGTCGGCGCGGTCGTGCGGACCGCCCGGGCGGCGGCCGGGAACGGACTCCAGGTCGAGCTGGGCGGCTCCGGGATCGCCCTGACCCAGGCCCCGCACGACCGCCTCCCGGAGATCATCGGGCTGTGCGCGGCGGCCGTGGTGCTCTTCCTCGCCTTCGGCTCGCTCGCCGCGACCCTGCTGCCGATCGTCACCGCCCTGGCCGCCGTCGGCACCGCCGCCGCCGGGATCACCCTGCTCGGCCACGTCATGACGCTCGCCGACTTCGCGCCGATGCTGGGCGTGCTCATCGGCCTCGGGGTGGGCATCGACTACGCGCTCTTCATCGTCACCCGGCACCGCAAGGGGTTGCGCGCCGGCCTGTCCGTCCAGGAGGCCGCCACCCGCGCGGTCGCGGTCTCCGGGCGCGCGGTGGTCTTCGCCGGGGTCACCGTCTGCATCGCGCTGCTGGGCATGCTCACCCTGCGGCTGGGCTTCCTCAACGGCGTCGCGCTGGCCGCCTCGCTGACCGTCGTCCTCACCGTCGCCGCGTCCGTCACCCTGCTGCCCGCCCTGCTCGGGCTCATCGGCACCCGGGCGCTGGGCCGCCGGGAGCGGCGCCGGCTGGCCGCCGACGGGCCCCGGCCCACCGCCGCGAACGGGCCGGCCGCCCGCTGGGCCGGCTTCGTCGAACGCCACCACCGGCTCCTCGGCGTCCTCGCGGCCGCCGTGATGCTCGCCCTCGCCCTGCCCGCCCTCGGCCTGCGCCTGGGCACCTCCGACCAGGGCAACGACCCGGCCACCGCCACCACCCGCAAGGCGTACGACCTGCTGGCGGACGGGTTCGGGCCCGGCTCCAACGGGCCGCTGACGCTGGTCGGTTCGCTCGACGGCGCCGGCGACCGGATCGCCTTCGACAAGCTGCCCGGCACGCTGCGCGCGACGCCCGGCGTCGCCCGGGTCAGCGGGCCGGAGTTCGACGGCGGCCGCACCACCGGCGTGATCACCGTCGTCCCGGACGGCGCACCGCAGTCCCGGCAGACCTCGGACCTGGTGACCCGGCTGCGCGCCCAGGTGCTGCCGGCCGCCGCGGACGGCACCACGCTGCGGGTCCGGGTCGGCGGGGTGACCGCCGGCTACGACGACTTCGCGGCCGTGATCGTCGGCAAACTCCCGCTCTTCCTGGGCGCCGTCATCGGCCTCGGCTCCGTCCTGCTGCTGCTCGCCTTCCGCAGCATCGGCATCCCGCTGAAGGCCGCGCTGATGAACCTCGCCGCGGTCGCCGCGTCCCTGGGGATCGTCGTGGCGGTCTTCCAGTGGGGGTGGGGGAGCGAGGCGCTGGGACTGGGCCGGGCCGGCCCCGTCGAACCGTTCCTGCCGGTGATCATGGTCTCGGTGCTCTTCGGCCTCTCCATGGACTACCAGGTCTTCCTGGTCAGCCGGATGTACGAGGAGTGGCGGCTGACCGGCGACAACCGGCGGGCGGTGCGGACCGGGCTCGCCGAGACCAGCCGGGTGATCAACTCGGCCGCGCTGATCATGATCGCGGTGTTCGGGGCCTTCGTGCTGAGCGGCGACCGGATCATCGCCATGTTCGGCATCGGCCTGGCCGCGGCCGTCGCCCTGGACGCGTTCGTCCTGCGCACGCTGCTGGTCCCGGCCCTGATGCACCTGCTGGGCGGCGCCAACTGGTGGCTGCCGGCCTGGCTGGACCGGCGGCTGCCCAAGCTGAGCATCGAACCGCCGCCGGAACCCGCCGCGCCCGCGCCGCACACCGGCGACCGGCCGCCGGCCGGGGTCCGGGGGCCGGCCGCGTAGGGCGCGCCCGGGGCTCTCATCGGACTCTCAGACGCGGCCCCTACGGTCGCGCCCATGGGAACGACGACCGACAAGCGAACCGATGACGCGACGACCGAGGAGACGACGACCGAGGGCGGGACCGTAGGGGGCGGGACCGCCGAAGTGACCTCCGGGACGGGGGACAGGGCCGCCGGGCGGGCCGCCGAGGAGCCGGCCGGGAAGTCCGCGGAGGCCGCCGGCACCACCGCCGCCCCCGGGAGCCCCGGCGACGCAACACCCGGCGGTGAAACCCCCGCCGACGCGACCGCACCCGCCGACGACACCGACCCGGCCGACGACACCGACCACCCCGCCGACGGCGCGGCGTCCCGGTCCGGTGCGGGGGCGGGCGCCGGGGCGGTCGTCGCCGCCGGGCTCGGCCTGGCCTCGCTCACCGGCACCTGGCTCGGCACCCTGCTGGCCGAGCGGCAGACCCTGCTGGGCCAGATCAAGCTCCAGACCGGCAGGGCGACCGACCAGATCGCCACCGTCTACGGCGCCCCCTGGCACACCACCGCCCTGGTCAACGGCGCCTTCGCGGTGCTCGCCCTGCTCGTCGCCGCGGTCGTGCTGACCGGCCGCCGCCCCACCTGGGTGCGCGCCGTCGCCTGGGGCGGCCTGGTGCTCGGCCTGCTCGGCCTGCTGGTGTCGGCGGGTATGTACCTCGACCTGTTCGCGAGCCTGCCCAGCCTCCCTAAGGCACCCGGCGGCGGCGCCTGAGGCCCCTGAGGGCGGCGGGGCCGGGAAAGCGGCCCGGTACGGGGCGGCCGGCCGCCCCGGGGCGGTGTTTCTGAGTCCCCGCGGCGGCCGGGGGCCGGTTTCTAAGCCCCCGGCCGTCCTCCACACCGCTTTCCACGGCCCGTAGGCGTCCCCGAGATCAGGCACTCTCCCGATGCGGCGGACCCTCCTCGGCGACGAGAGTGGAGGCCATCGGCGCCCGGCGAACCGGCCGGACGCCCCTCCGCCCCGACCCGAGGAGACCCCGTGTACGCCTCCGAACTCGAAATCCGCGTCCGCTACGAGGAACTGCGCCGCGAGGCCGACCGCCGCCGCCTGGTGCGCGAGGCCACCGAAGGCGCCCGGGACGCCGCCGGTTCCGGACGCCACGATGCCGAAGGGCGGGTGAGGGGCGGCCGGGTACGGCGCGGGTGGATCCGGCGCGCCACCGCCTGACCGCCCCTCAGGACGCGGCGGACGGCCCGGCGGTGCGGCCCGGGGGACCTCCGGGTGTGCCGGAAACCACTGCCGGACTGTCGGACCCCTGTGCGATGCTCGGCACCGTGGAGAGCAGACCCATCAGTCCCGTTTTCGTCGGCCGCGCGGCCGAACTCGCCGAGCTGGGCGACGCGCTGGCGCGGGCCTCGGCGTCCGGCGAGCCCCAGGCGCTGCTGATCGGCGGCGAGGCCGGGGTCGGCAAGACCCGCCTGATCGAGGAGTTCGGCGAGACCGCCCGCGCCCAGGGCGCGCTGGTCGCCCTCGGCGGCTGCATCGAGATCGGCTCCGAGGGCCTGCCGTTCGCCCCGTTCTCCTCCATCCTGCACACCCTCAACGCCCGCCTGCGCGAGGAGCTGGCCGCCGCCGTCGCCGGCCAGGAGGGCGAACTGGCCCGGATCCTCCCGGAGCTGGGGGAGACCGCCGGCGAGGCCCAGGGCGCGGAGATCGGCCGGGCCCGGCTCTTCGAGCTGACCGCCCGCCTCCTGGAGCGGCTCGCCGCCCACCGCACCCTCGTCATCGTCATCGAGGACCTCCACTGGGCCGACCGCTCCACCCGCGAGCTGCTCGCCTACCTCCTGCGCGCCCTGCACGACGCCGCCATCCTGCTGGTCGCCACCTACCGCTCCGACGACATCCACCGCCGCCACCCGCTGCGCCCGTTCCTCGCCGAGATCGACCGGATGCGCACCGTCCGCCGCGTCGAGCTGGACCGCTTCAACCGCGACGAGGTCCGCTCCCAGATCGCCGGCATCCAGGGCAGCGAGCCCGGCGAGGACACCGTCGACCGCGTCTTCAAGCGCTCCGAGGGCAACGCCTTCTTCGTCGAGGAGCTGGCCCGCGGGATGGCCGACGGCTGCGCCTACGGCCTCAGCGACCCGCTGCGCGACCTGCTGCTGGTGCGCGTCGAGGCGCTGCCCGAGGACGCCCAGCGGGTGGTGCGGATCGCCGCCGAGGGCGGCTCCACCGTCGAGTACGAACTCCTCGCCGCGGTCTGCGAGATGCCCGAGGACGACCTCATCGAGGCGCTCCGCGCCGCCGTCGGCAGCAACACCCTCCTGCCCACCCAGGACGGCACCGGCTACCGCTTCCGGCACGCCCTGGTCCGCGAGGCCGTCGTCGACGACCTGCTGCCCGGTGAGCGCACCCGCCTCAACCGCCGCTACGCCCAGGCCCTGGAGGCCGACCGCTCCCTGGTCCGCTCCGAGGTCTGCGCCACCCGGCTGGCCAGCTACTGGTACAAGGCCCACGACGCCGCCAAGGCGCTGCCCGCCGTCCTCGCCGCCTCCGTCCAGGCCCGCCGCCGGCACGCCTACGCCGAGCAGCTCCGGCTGCTGGACCGCGCCCTGGAGCTGTGGGACGACGCGCCGCCCGAGGTCCGCCAGGCCGTCCGCCCGGTCGACTACGCCGAGGCGTACCCGCCCTGCGGCGGCGGCCGCGGCGACGCGCTGCGCTTCATCGACCTGCTCGCCGAGATCGCGGTCGCCGCCCGGCTCTCCGGCGACAGCGAGCGGGCCTTCACCATCACCAAGCGCGCCCTGCGCTCCCTGCGCGAGGAGGGGGACCCGCTGCGCACCGCGTGGTTCCTGGTGCAGCGCTCCCGGCTGTGCCAGGGCACCGGCCGCGGCAACGGCTGGGAGGACCTGGGCACGGCCCAGGAGCTGATGCGCGGCCTGCCGCCGTCGTCCGTGCACGCCACCGTCACCGCCGCGGTCGCCAACTGGCAGATGCTGCACGAACCGGGCCCCGGCGCCTTCGCCACCGCCGAACGGGCGGTGGAACTGGCCCGGTTGGTGGGCGACGAGCAGGCGGAGCTCAATTCCCGGGTGACGCTGGCGGGCCTGCGGGTGGACGCCGGCGAGGTCGAGGAGGGGCTCGCGGAGTTCCGTACCGTCCTGGACCGCGCGGCGGCCCGCGGCTACTTCGCCGTCATCGGCCGCGGCCACATCAACTTCCCCGGCACCCTCGAAGGCGTCGGCCGCTCCCGCGAGGCGGTGGCGGTCACCGAGCAGGGCGTGGAGCTGACCACCCGCTACGGCCTGAAGGACACCACCAGCTGGGTGCTGAGCAACCGCGCCGAATCACTCCAGTCCCTGGGCCGCTGGGCGGAGGCCGGCCGGGCCGCCGCCGACGCCCGCCGGCTGGCCCAGAACCCCCGCGCCATCGCGCTGGCCGCCAGCCGCCTCACCGCCCTCGCCCTGGACGCCGGCGACCTCGCCGCCGCCGAGCGCGAACTGGCCGTCGCCCAGGAGCACTACGGCACCCACGACCCGCAGCCGCAGCACGCCCTGCCCATGGCCCGGCACGCCCTGCGGCTGGCCGCCCGCCAGGGCCGGGTGCTGGACGCCCGCGCCATCCTCGACCAGGCCGTCCCGCCCGCCGGCTTCGCACCCGGCCTGCACCGCTACGCCTGGCCGCTGCTGTGGGCGGCCACCACCGTCGAGGCCGACGCCCGCGGCCTGCCCGCCGCCGAGCCCGGCCGGCCGGCGATCCTCGCCCGCATCCGGGAGGCCGCCAAGCGGCTGTCCCGGCTCTCCCCGGTATGGGACGCCTACGGCACCGCCGTCGAGGCCGAACTCCGCCGCGCCGAGGGTCGGGAGTCACCGGACGCCTGGGCCGCGGCGGTCGCCGCCTTCGAGCCGCTGGAGCGGCCGCACGAACTGGCCTGGTGCTGCTGCCGCTGGGCGGAGTCGCTGCTGCACGGCACCGAGCGGGCCACCGCCGGGCTGGCCGGCCGCACCCCGCGGGAGGCCGCCGTCCTGCTGCTCGGCCAGGCGCACACGGCCGCGACCGGGATGGGTGCCGGGCCGCTGACCGGCGAGCTCGAACTCCTAGCCCAGCGCGCCCGGATACCCCTCCCCGGCGCCGCCGGGCCCGGCCCGGCCCGCACCGCGGCCGCCGCCCCGCCGCCCGCCGCCCCGGCCGAGTCGCTGGGCCTGACGCCCCGGGAACGGGACGTGCTGCGCCTGGTGGCCGACGGCCGCAGCAACCGCCAGATCGCCGACGCCCTCTTCATCTCCCCGAAGACCGCCAGCGTCCACGTCTCCAACATCCTCGCCAAGCTGGGCGTCTCCGGGCGCGGCGAGGCCGGCGCGGTGGCCCACCGCCTGCGCCTCTTCGCCGAACCGGCCACGCGCCCCTGAAGCGGCCCGTCAGCCGCCCGTGCCGGGCTCCTCCGGTGCGGGCCGCTGCGGCCGGGCCCGGACGACCACGACGCCGGAGGCGAGGTCTATCGGCCCCTCGCCCCGGCCGCCCCGGCCCACCTCGTCCAGCACGAGCGACATCCGCTGCCGCTCCTCCTCGGTGTGCTTGCGGCCGGGCGCGAACAGTTCTTCCACGACGTTGAACACGGTGCCCCCTTCGGTGCGATCCGGTGGATCCACCCGTCCCCCGCACCGAGTGTAAGCAGACCGCCAGGAAAGGGGATCAGCTGATCTCCAGGCGGAGAATCCGGTCATCTCCCTCGTGCGGGGTGCCGCGGCCGTCGGTGTTGCTGGTGACCAGCCACAACGCCCCGTCCCCGGCCGGTACGACGGTCCGCAGCCGCCCGTAGCGGCCCTGGAGGAACGCCTGCGGTGCGGCCGCCGGCCGCGTCCCGTCCAGCGGGATCCGCCACAGCCGCTCGCCGCGCAGCGAGGCCATCCACAACGAGCCGCCGGCGTACGCCAGTCCGCTCGGCGAGGCGTCCGCGGGCTTCCACACCAGGACCGGGTCGGCGTACCCCGGCGGCACCGGGGCGCCGCCCCGCCGCTTCCCCTCGACCTGCGGCCAGCCGTAGTTCCGCCCCGGCTCGACGAGATTGAGCTCGTCCCAGGTGTCCTGCCCGAGCTCCGACGCCCACAGCCGCTTGCCGGAATCCCAGGCGAGCCCCTCGACGTTGCGGTGCCCGTAGTCGTACACCACCGAGTCCGGCTCCGGATTGCCGTGCGCCGGCTCGCCGTCCGGGGTCATCCGCAGGATCTTGCCGGCCGGCGACGCCTTGTCCTGGGCGAGCGCCTTGTCGCCGGTCTCCCCGGTGGTGGCGTAGAGCATCCTGTCCGGCCCGAACGCCAGCCGCCCACCGTTGTGGAACCGCCCCTTGGGGATCCCCTTGAAGATCGTGTCGGGCGCGCCCAGCTGGTTGCCGGGGTCGCGCCGCTCGTCGTAGATCAGCCGCGCGATGCGGTTGTCGGACGCGGTGGTGAAGTACGCGTACACCTGGTGGTCGGCGGCGAACGACGAGGAGACCGCGAGCCCCAGCAGCCCGCCCTCGCCCCCGGCGGCCACCCCCGGCACCGATCCCGCCTGCGTGACCTTGCCCCCGTGCGCGGCGACCCGCACGATCCGCCCGGTGTCCCGCTCCCCGACCAGCAGGTCCCCACCCGGCAGCACCGCCACACCCCACGGCGTCCGCAACCCCGTGGCCAGCGTCCCGGTGACCCGTACGGTCCCCTTGGCGGGCGGCACCGCGACCGACGCGGCCGGGCCGGGCGACCGCCCCCCGGCCCCCCGACCCGGCCCCCCGGCCCCCGCATCCCCCGCCGCCACCCCGCCCCCCGACGAGCACCCCGCCACCACGACCACCGACGCGACGGCCAACACAGCACCCCGGAAACGCCGTTGCACAGCCCCAGTCCTCTCCTAGACGAGCCCCCAAGCACACCACACC
>NZ_JALMUV010000003.1 GCF_023155275.1 Streptomyces rhizoryzae | reverse complement strand
ACAGGCACCTGCCCCACCTGCCACCAACCCACCCCCTGGCAGCCCTACGACACCACCTAACAAAGCACTACTAGCTAGACTAGCTAGGCAGTAGCGTCTTCATCGCGACGCGCACTGGGTCGGGCACTGAGTGACTGCGCCAGTCAGGCGGGAACACCCCGAAGACCATCGGGCAGGCCATCACAGCACCCGCCACCCCGTACCCCGATACGGGCCGAAGTCTTTCCACCCCGCCCCACGCCGCGATGATGCCCGCGGCTGCTGCCAGGGCAAATGACCACCACTGTGGATGCAGGGGATTTGAGCCCCATCGGGCGGCCTCCGTCATCGCCACCCACGTCAGGTACGTTCCTGCGGCGGCCAGGGTAAACGCCGGGCGCAGCTCCAGGAAAGTCATCACTTTCCACAGCACCACGGCAGCTGCCGCCAGCCATACCAGCAGCGCAATCGTCTCCTGGTACGGAATGCACATCTGTCCGGTCGGCTGGCGTTCGCACTGTGCGTTGCCCGCGTTCTTGCCCCAGTTCCACAGCGGGACTCCCATTGCGGCCAATGCCGCCGTTGCCGCGCCGCATCCGGCTATCTGCACCTGGGTGTTGACCTTCATTGTGGCCCCGGTCGAAGAAGGGCCGGGAGGGAGCCTATGGCGGCCCTCCCGGCCCGGTAGCTTGTGACAGTTGTGTCTACCCAGCGCTCAGGGGCTTCTCCAGCGCGTCGGCGTACAGTCTCGCCCCTGCGATTTTGGGGTGGAGCGTGGAGGACGCTACCGGCTGATCGGCGAGGTCGGGATCGTCGCCCGGCGACTTGTCCAGGACGATCGCGTGGATGTCCTCCGGGTCGCCGCAGGCCCCTTTGTCCTTGAAGTTTGGGATGGGGTCGGAGAAGACGATGTTCGCTCCGGCATCAGCGGCGGCGCCCTTCCTCTCGGTGTCCATCACGCCGGACATCGCGTTGATCCACGCTGCCTCGGGCTGGCCGATACCGGGAATGCAGCCGCCGTCCTTCGACAAGAGTTCGGGGTAGCCCATGAGAACGATCTTGGCGTGTGGCGCCTTCGCTCTGATCTCCTTCAGCGTCGCGGTGATCGCGGGACGCACCTTCTCTTTGATCATCTTGGGTTCGTAATCCTTGAGCGGGCCCGGGTCACCGTCGAGCGTGTCGTCCAGGCAGAAGCCGGTTATGCCCAGTACGCAGGACTGGACGACCTTCGTGAACCGGGCGTCGTTGCCGCCGATGGAGATCGTTACCAGCGTGATGTTCTGATCCAGGTATCCCTGCTGGATCTGCGGGGCCTCGCCGAAGTGCCGCCCCGTTCCCGAGACGTCGTTGGTCACCGCGCCCGAGCATGCGATCAGGTGGTAGTCCATGTCCGGATCCCGCGCGTCGGCCAGTTCGCCCACCGACTTGGACATGCCTGGCAGTGCGGCCTGGCGTGACCAGGCCTTCTTGGAACGATGGCAGGCGTCGCGCAGCTTGGGGTCATCGCCGAGAACGTCGGTCTCGTGGTAGTAGCCCTGGCCAACCTCGCCGTGGTCGCCCTCGACCGACTCGAGGCCCTCGTACACAACCGACTCAAACGCCTGCAGTACCGGCCCGACACCCTCGACGGCTTCATAGCCGGCACCGGCCTGACCCTCGACACCCCGACGTCACCCTGACAAGCCGAAGTCAGTAACGACGTGAATGTGCCTGGGAACCGGCGGCGGTCCGGCAAGATCTCCGTCTCACGAGCCGGTACCGGAGCGGAGTTCCGCCCCTGGCCGGCCCACGCTGGTATGGCATCCCCCTCGTGAAGCCGACCGCGTTGTCAGTGGGGGAACGTAGGATCTGCCGATCCTCACGCGAGGCGCCAGAGCCCTGGAACCGCGTGAAGGAAGCTGGTTGGCAGCGTCGGGAAACGCGGGAAGGAATGGCCGGTGGAGGCAGATCTCCAGGAAGCAGTGGCATGGGGGCGGCAGAGACTTGAGGAGATGGGGGTGTTCGCTGTCAAGGACGGTCTGCGATGGGCTGCTGCTCACGGATTGGTTTTGTCTGTGTGGCGCAATGGCCCGATCGAGGACGCGCACGCCGCTCGGCCGACCAGCCGGCGCAAGGGGATGCCCGACGGGGTGATGTTCGCCCGCAATACCTGGCTCACCCGGCAGGCCTTCGATGTTCTTGGACCGAGTGGCCAGGGTGCGGTGGAACGCTCACGGACTTCGGCTGGGGGTTCCTCGGAGAGATCCAGAAGCATGTGAAGAAGCGGATCGACCAGTTCGCGCACTTCGAGGAGATGCTGGAACCGGACGACTTCCTCGTCTTCGCCGCAGCTCCCCAGATCGGCACTCACATCGATCACTACGGCATGCCGCAGTGGCCTTCGTGCGTGGAAGCGGCTCTGCGCCGACTGCGCGGTGAGGACGCGGAGTTCCTGCACAAGTGGGGCGACTTGATGCAGCGGATCGGGCCGGCACCCGACCGTGTCACCGCGGACATCGATGCGGCGGGCCGGATTCTGCTGGAGTCGCCATGGGAGCTGGGCGCCGACGTCCTTGAGTGGTTCGCCTGGAACCCTGTCCTGAGCAGGCCGGACATTCCCGCGTAGCGCCTGGCCCAGCTGTGCCCTGAGGGCAGCGCTGCGGAGGGTGCGTGAAAAGACAGCAGGACAAGGAGCAGCTGATGAGCGAGCGGACCGGCCACCTCGATACCGGTCCGCGTGACTGGCACTGCCGGAAGATCCACATCCGGGCGCATCGTTGGTACGCCCGGGTCGAGCTCGATCGTGACGGGTACGTCGACGCCGTGTCCTCAAGAGGTGGCACCGCTGAGTTACCCACTGCGTTCACCGATGCGGTCGAGCAGGTCCAGGCCCCGGCCGTCGACCGGTTTTGGTACGACGGCTATCCGGGCGGCTTCAGAAACCGAGCAGCGGCCGGCCTCCGATGCCGGCCTACCGGCGTCGACGCCGGCGCCCGGATACCAACCAGCCCGCGCCCACCGATCGGCACATCGAGCAGGAGGCCAGCCGACAGCGAACGACGCACCGACACCAGGCACGACCGCCCAAGGCCATCGCTCCGGCAGGCGACGAACGAACCGCAGCAGCAAGCCCGACCAGGACACGACCAGCCGAGCAAATCCGCGCAGCCCCGGACGACAACCGACAAGGGGCACCGGACGAGCAACGCCACCCGCCGAGACCCTGCGACGACCTGGTGGCGACCCAGTGGCGGTGGTGACGGCCCGCGGCGACAGCAGCGAGCCGGCAGCAACACGGAGGCGCCGGCCGGCCCGAGCACCAGGCCGGCAGACGCCCGGCGCAGGCATCCGCCAGCCATACCCGCCAGCGCAGCAGGGGCACAGAGGCGCAGCAGGGCGGCGCGGCGAGCGGACGGCAGACACGAACCGGCCGACGGAGGCAACGCGAGCCCGAGGCGAAGCCGACCCAGGCAGCGCGGGCCCGGGCGGCGCGGGCCCGGGCGGCGCGGTGAGCCGGTGTTGTACGCCTTCTACGACGCCTTCCCGGCACCGACTGCGTCACCGATGCCGTCCGCCACCTACAGCCCGACCAGGTCGCCCACTCCTGGTACGGGCGCAGCGGCAACGGCTTCCGGTTCGACCACCTCTTCGTCCCACATCCCCCCATCGCCCAGGCTCGCTCCTGCGATTACCACCAAGAGGCCCGCGAAGAGGGGCTGACCGACCACGTGGTCATGACGCTGCGCGTCGTCCTGCCAACCGCATCGGACCAGCGAAATGAGGCATCGGCCACCAGCATCCGCTGACCGCGCGCGGCCGCGGCGACCGAGCATCGGCGTTTCGGCCAACCCGCCCTCGAAGACGTTTCGCGCACATGGCGGCGGCGCTGCCCCGGATGGTGGGCATGGTGCTGCGCACCGACTGGGAGGCGGACCGGAGGACGCTGGCCGGGGTCGTGGCGGCGCAGCTCGGGCAGGCCGTGACGGCGGGCTGGGGGCTGGTGCAGGTAAACAGCGTCCTCGCCCGGCTCTTCGCCGATGGTCCGACCAGGGACAAGCTGTGCGAGGCGCTGCCATCGCTGGCGGTGCTCGCCGTCGCGGCCGTGGCGAGCGCGATGCTGTCCGCGTGGTCGACGGCGAAGTCGGGCCGGCTGGAGCCGCAGGTGGAGCGGGCGGTCTCCGCCCGCTCCTACACGGCCGTCACCCACGTCGAGGCGGAGGCGGCCGAGCGGCCAGAAGTCCAACGGGTCCTGGAGACAGGGAAGTTCGGCACGGACTCGGCCCGCAGCATGCTGCGGCTGTCGGTGAGCGTGGGCAACGTGACGATCGACACGGTGGCAGCCGCGCAGCGCGCCCTCGATGTCCTCGACCGGTTTCCACCGCCCGGTTGCGCTCGACCTCACGCGCCCGCCGTGCCCGCCTCGATGCTGCCCTCACCGGCAGGCCGGCCGCCGGCGTCGCAGACCTCCACGAACGTGTCCGCGTCCGCACTCCGCTGATCGGCGACCACGGCAACGGAAGCACCTGAGTTCTCCTGGCCCGGCTGCATGCCTGTGCCTCGGGAACGCTCCGAGGGCCGCCGACGCTCAAGCCGGGTCGAGGCAGGCCCGGAGTTCGAGGTGGGTCGGAGCGGTCGTAGGACTCGCGTAGGTCCACACCAGGGGACGCCGTCGGCCGCCTCGTCGACGGCCTCGATGGCAGGCTGCGCCTGGAGGATCACGCGGAAGCCCGTGGGCGCCTGAGCGTCCATTCCTGTTCATCGGCGATCAGCTCACTGACCGCCAAGCCGCGACTGCCGCGACTGCTGCTGAGCGGTCCCCAAGTGCTCGGTTGAGGGGATACGCTCCGCCTCGCTGCGCTGACGTGCCGTGTGACCGCGCGGGCACGCGGCACGTCAGCGCAGCGAGGCGGTACGAGAAGCGCGGCTCGCCCCGGCGACCCTGGGGTCGCCGGGGCGGTCGGCCCAGCGCACACCCCCGTAGTGGCCCGGCCGGTCGATCGCTCAGACCCAGGCGGGGTGGCCGTAGCCCCAGATGAGGTGGCTGGTGCGGGGGTACTTCAGCTGCTGGACCCGGTCGGATCGGTTGCCTTCGACGGTGTAGACGGAGGTGTCGTCGTAGGACGTGACGATCCCGATGTGGTCCTCGCCGTCGTGCCCGTTCAGGTCGAAGAAGATCACGCAGCCTTCCCGCGGCCCGCCCCCGCTGGCTCCGCGGCGGTAGAAGCGGTGGTGGTCGCTGAACCACTTGAGGTGGTCGGGGACGGACTTGTGCTTGCCGCCGATGGCCCCCAGTTGGCCGGCTTCGTGAAAGACCCAGCTGACGAAGATGTCACACCACTGCTCGCCGTCTGCGCCGTACCACCGGCCGTACTTGGTGTGGTTGGTTCCGCTCTCGCGGTACCCGACCTCCTTCTTGGCGATTCGGGCGACCTTCACCGAAGGCGCGTTCGGATCCAGCGGTGCGACCGCGTCCAGCACGGCACGTTCGGCCGGCGACAGCTCCTGGGCGGGGTCGACCCGCCTGGTCGCGTCCGTCAGGGCGGATACCTGGTCGCGGGATGCGGGGAAGGGTTCCCGGGGGGTCATGGACTCGGTCATGCTCACTCCTTTGTGCCGGCTGCGCGGAAGCGCGAGCGGTTGCTCCTCCAGGACGGGGACGGGCCGGACGCCTGGGCACAGGTGGCCGCCGTCGCCTGCCAGACGTCGTCGGGCGCCCGCCGACCACCAGGTTCCGGGCCGAGCGGTTGTTGCGCAGGCCCCTGTCGCGGCGTGAAACAAACGCCCGCGGGCGCGTCGGCGGTCAGGGCCGGCTTCCCCATGCCGGCAACGGTGTTGAGGGCAAGGGCGGGAGGGGGCTTCCGGCGTTCGGTCCGGAACATGGGCAAGGACAGGTCGCCGTGATGCACGCGCGTCACGGCGAGGGCGTCTGTCGATCAGTGAACCGCCGCCCCGGTGTCGGGAGCGCGGGGCGGGGCGGGGCGACGGCGGGGTGTGTGAGATCCCGTCAGGCGCGGCACGGCTGGGCGTAGGGAAGTTCCCGCACGTAGTCGCGCCATTGCCCCGGGGTCAGCAGGCCCGCGGTGCTGGCGCAGATCCGCCGGATCGCTTGGTCGATCCCGAGCGGCGTGAACGCGATCGTGCCATCCAATCCCGCCGTGGCCAGGAATTGCCCGTCCGGGCGGTACGCGGCCGTCGCCATCGCATCGGTGTGTCCTGCGGTGAGCGCCCTGCCCCAGGGGGCCGGTCGGGCGGGGTCGGTCAGATCCCACAGCCGGACGCTGCGGTCCTCGCCGGCGGAGGCCAGCGTGTGGCCGTCCGGACTGAAGCCCACCCAGGTCACCGGGCCGGTGTGCCCGGTCAGGGTGCCGCCGACGGGGGCTGCCTGCGCGGGGATGCGGACGTTCCACAGGCGTACGTCATGGCCGGCGCCGGCAGTGGCCAGCAGCCGTCCGTCAGGGCTGAAGGCGCCCCACCGGGTGCCGCCCGTGTCGCCGGTGCGGATGTCCGGCAGGGCCCTGGGATGGCCGGGGTCGCGGATGTCCCACAGGCGTACCTTGTCATCCTCGCTCGTACTGGCCAGGGTGTGGCCGTCCGGGCTGAAGCCCACCCAGTGGAGGAGGCTGATGTGGCCGGTCAACGGGCTGCCCAGGGCGGCAGGGCGGGTGGGACTGATGACGTTCCACAGCCGGAGACTGTGCCGAGGGCCTCCGGTGACCAGTACCCGCCCGTCAGGGGTGAAGGCCAGCACGCCGTCGGCCTGGCCGGCCTCGTCGGTGTGGATCAGGCCGACCTGCCGGGGGCGGCGCGGGGCGGAGACGTCCCACAGCCGCACGGTGCCGTCGCGGTCGGCGCTCGCGAACAGGTGGCCCCGTGGCTGGAACGCCCCCCGGACGGCGAGGCGCTGCCCCGGCAACTCGCTCAACCGCCTGCCATGTGCCGGATCACGCACGTCCCACAGTCGTACCCTTCCGTCGCTCACGCCGGCCAGGACACGGCCGTCCCGGCTGTAGGCGATGCTGGTGACGCTGCCGAGGTGGCCGGCCAGGACGGCGCGCGGCAGATGCCACAGCCGGACGCTGTAGTCGTCGCTCACACTGGCCAGTGACCGTCCGTCGGGGCTGAACGCCAGCCAGTTGATGAATCCGGCGTGGCCGATCAGTGGTTGTCCGAGGGCGGCCGGATGCAGCGGGTCGGAGACGTCCCACAGCCGGATGGTGTGGTCCGCCCCGGCTGTGGCAAGGGTTCGGCCGTCCGGTGCGAACGCCACCGCGAGCAGGGTGTCGGTGTGACCGGTCAGCGGCTGGCCCAGCGGCTTGGTGTGCGCCGGGTCGGACACGTCCCACAGCCGCACGGTGCCCTCGTTGCCCACGCTGGCCATGAGCCTGCTGTCCGGGCGGAACGCGACCGCGTACACGACGTCGGGGTTGCTCAGCGGCTTCGACCACAGCTGCGGACGGGCCCGGTCGGTGACGTTCCACAGGCGGATCAGGTGATCGTGGCCGGGGGCCGCCACCGTGCGGCCGTCCGGGCTGAATGCGGCCGAGGAGACGGCCTCGCCGGCTCCGGTGAGGGGGTGGCCCAGCGGCTTGGCGTGCGCCGGGTCGGACACGTCCCACAGCCGCACGGTGCGGTCTTGGCCGGCGGTGGCCAGGGTGCGCCCGTCGCGGCTGAACGACACGGAGAAGACGTAGTCGCTGTGCCCGGTCAGCGGCCTGCCGAGGGGCCTGGGGTGCAGCGGGTCGCGGACGTCCCACAGCCGTGCCGTGCGTTCACGGCTCGCGCTGGCCAGGGTGTGCCCGTCCGGGGAGAACTGCAGCCAGTACACCCAGTTGGTGTGGCCGGTCAGCGGCCTGCCGAGAGGGACGGGGTGCGCGGGGTCGGCCAGGCTCCACAGCCGGATGGTGCGATCACCGGCACCCGTCGCCAGGATCCGGCCGTCCGGTGAGAACGCCACGGCGTACACCGCTTGGGAGTGGCCGGACAGCACGGAGGACAGTGCCATGTTCTGCGTGTCCAGCAGGCCCGCGGCGGCTTCATGGTCCGGCCGCAGCCGGTGCGCCGCCACGTACATCCGTGCCGCCAGCGACGGGTCGGTCGCATTGAGCTGGCCGGCCTCGGCCACCATCTGCTGCGCCACGGCACGGTCACGGCCGGCGCGCGCCAGCGAGCGCTGCTGGAAGGCGACGGCAGCGGCCGTCGTTGCGAGCAGGAGAAGAGCGGACACCGCGGCCAGCAGCGTCCGGATACGCCGAGCGGTGCGCGCCGCTGACCGCCGCTCCTGCTCGCGAGCGGCGATGCTGGCGTCGAGGAAGGCGGCCTCGGCCGGGGTGAGGTCCGCGCGATGCCCGGTGAGGCTCTCCTCGGCCGTGGCGAGGCGCGTGCCACGGTACAGGGCCCCGGGGTCCCGGTCGAGCGCGTCCCAGGCGCGGGCTGCCTCGGTGAGCTGGCGGTGGACACGAAGCCGTTCGCGGGCGCTGTCGATCCAGGACTGCAGTCGCGGCCATGCGGTGATCAGCGCTTCGTGTGCCAGGTGCACCTTGTCGCCGTCGAGTGTGACCAGCCGTGCACGGGCCAGTTGTTCCAGCACCGCGGTGAAGGCGGGCCGGCCGGTGGCGCTCAGCGCCCGCAGTTCGGCGTGCTCGGCGGGACGGCTGGTGTCCTGGGCCCCTTCACCGGGCGTGATCAGGCGCAGCAGGATACGCCGTGCGACCTCGGCCTGCTCCGCCGAGAGGCGGGTGTACAGCTCTTCGGCGGTGCGGGTGAGCGCGCCGTGGACACCGCCTGCGGCCTCGTAGGCGGCCAGGGTGAGGGTGCGGCCTCTGCGGCGACGCCAGGTCTCCAGGAGGGCGTGGGACATGAGCGGCAGTCCGCCGGGCTCCTCGGCAACGTCCTCGATGACCCTCGCCGTCAACGCGCGTTCCGCGATCAGCCCGGCGGCCGCAGCGGGTTTGACGATCGCGTCCCGCAGTTCGGCCGGTCCCATGGGGCCGAGCAGGAAGGTGGCGTCGGTAAGAGCCTCGGCCAGCGGACGATGCTCGGCGCAGCGGCCGAGGAAGTCCGCCCGCATCGCGAGCACCACCCGCAGCCTGCTCTCCGGATCCACCGCCCGCACCAGCAGGTCGAGGAAGGCCGCACGCTCGGCCGGGTCCGAGCACAGGGTGAACAGCTCCTCGAACTGGTCGACCACGACCGCCGTGTCACCGGCCTTCTGACGTGCCGTCAACGCCGCCGCGTGGGTGGACACGGGCAACGGCCCCGGGGTGAGGATCCGTATCGCCGCCAGTCGTAACCCTGACGACTCCGTGGCTTGGAGGGACGGGAGGAGCCCCGCGCGCAGGAGGGAGGACTTGCCGCTGCCGGACGCGCCCACCACCGCGACCATGCGGCAGGCCCGCACGCGCTCGGTCAGCTGGGACACGAACTGGTCGCGCCCGAAGAACATATGCCGGTCACCGGGTTCGAAGCGGGCCAGCCCTCGGCACGGGGCGTGCGTGTCATCGGTGTCTTGCGGCTCGGCTGCCGCTTCCCGCGCCGCCGCCTGCCAGCGCGGCTCCCACTCCTGGTGGTCCCCACCGCATGCCCGCACATAGGCAAGTGCCACCTCCAACGACGGCAGTTGGCCACCTCCGGCCGCCCGGGACAAGGTGGCGGCCGAATAGCCCGAGTGCTGCGCCATCTCCCGGTAGGTCGGGCCTCCGGCCTCCTGACGCAGCTTGCGTAAGTCGAAGGCGAAGCGCTCAACCGGCCCGGCCGCCGGATCCAGCGGTCCCTCACGACGCCCCATCGCATCCCCCATGGTCGACCCGAACCGTGAGGACCAACAGTGGCACCGTCTTCGTCACCGTCACACCCCTGGACAGCGTCATTCAGCCGATCGATGCCCAGCGCCGCCCTGCGCGGCGTTTTGTTGCACGCGGCGATACGGGGTGCCCAACAACGGTCGGGTCCAGAAGCATGTGGCGGGACGGCAGCCAGCAGGTCGACGGCCGAGGCTTCCCTCACGGCCGGGCTCCGCAGCCGTGAGGACAGGCCGCGGACGAGCGACTCGAACGAGCGAGAGGAATCCATGAATGGGACGCTTTTCCTGCACTTCTCACTACTTTCGCAGATATTCCCCCTGTCTCCGACGCGGTAGGCGGGCTGGGTTACTGAGCGCGGTGGCCACGGCGACTGTCACCGCGACACTGCTCGGCGCACCGGTCGCGGCAACAGCAACGGCCTCGCAAACGCAGCCGCGGCAGGCCACCGGCTCCGGTGTTCGAGGGCTCGACGTCAGCGCCTACCAGGAGACCGTGGACTGGGCGGCGGTCGCCGCCGACGGCGCCTCCTTCGCCTACGTCAAGGCGACCGAGGGCACCTCCTACATCAGCTCCCGCTTCGCCCAGCAGTACGACGGCGCGGCAGCAGTCGGCCTGATCCGCGGCGCCTATCACTTCGCCAGGCCGGACAAGTCCTCCGGCGATGCCCAGGCCGACTACTTCGTCGATCACGGAGGCGCCTGGCGGCCGGACGGCAGGACTCTGCCCGGCGTCCTCGATGTGGAGGCCACCCCGGGCCTGCCCGCCTGCTACGGGGTCTCCCCTGCTGCGACGGTGCGCTGGATCGCCTCGTTCGACGACGAGTACCGGCGCCGCACAGGCCGCCATCCGGTGATCAACACAAATGCGTCGTGGTGGTCACAGTGCACCGGCAACTCCACTGCCTTCGCCGCCACCAACCTGCTCTGGGTCGGCAGCTACACCGGCACTCCGCACCCCCTGCCCAGCGGCTGGCCCACTTACACCATCTGGCAGACCTCCGACTCCGGGACGTTTCCCGGCGACCAGGACGTGTTCAACGGCACCGAGAAGGACCTGCGGAATCTGGCCGCCCACGGCACCTACACGCCACCGCCGCCACCACCGGCCGGCGCATGGCCGGTCGTCCAGCAGGGCTACAGCGGCCGCCAGGTGACCGCCATCCAGTACCTGCTCAACGCCCATGGCGCGGCGCTGCCGATCGACGGTTCCTTCGGAGCGGCCACGCACGAGGCCGTGGTCACCTTCCAGGCCCGCAATCAGCTCACCCCGGACGGCGTCGTCGGCACCAAGACCTGGCGAGCCCTCATCACCACCGTCAAGGACGGTGACCACGGCCCGGCCGTGAGCGCGGTGCAGGCCGCCCTGAAAGCCCATGGCGCGGCGCTGCCGATCGACGGCTCCTTCGGAGCGGCCACGCACAAGGCCGTGGTCGCCTTCCAGGCCCGCAGCCACTTGCCGGCGGACGGCATCGTCGGTCCGAGCACGTGGCTGGCGCTGGTCAACTGACCCCGTCGGCAGCCGAACAGCCCTGCCGCTCCGCGAACCACGACCCCCGACCCCCGACCAATACCGCTCCAAAAAAGGAGAATTCGCCATGCCCACCATCCGCAGCATCCGCCGTCTCGGCCTCGCCGCCGCGGCCATCGGTGCCGCCACCGTGCTCGCCCTGCCCGGCAACGCGTTCGCCGTCACCAAGCTCTCGCAGTCCGCCGCCGCCTCCCAGCTGCGCGCGGCCGGGGTCACCTGGTCGTCCAGCGGCAACTGCAACACCCGCTCCAACGCCAGCTGCACCTCGCTCGAACAGATCAACCAGGCCACCGTCGACGGACTCAAAACCCTCAAACGTGCCAGTGGTTGCGCGATTAATGTCACGGGCGGCACCGAGGTGGGACACGCCTCGGGCACGTACAGCCACTACAACGGCTACAAGGTCGACATCACCCCGAACACCTGCGCAAGCAACTACATCACCAGGAGCTTCACCCACATCTCCAACCGGGGTGACGGCGCGGTGCGCTATCGCTCCTCGGCGGGCAACGTCTACGCCCGCGAGCGCAACCACTGGGACATCACCTACTGCGGCGGCAGCTCCGCCTGTACCTCCGCCGCCAGCTCCTGACCCTCCGACCCGGCCCGAACCGAAAGGCATCCCATGAAGCACCTCGCAGCCGTCCTCCTGGGCACCGGAGCGCTGCTGGCCAGCGGCCTGGTCGCCGTGCCCTCCGCCTCCGCCACCATCCGCTGCCACGGCTCCTCCTGCAACGGCCTGAACCCTGCCCGTACGACCTGCGCCAACGACGCCCGCACGGTGGCCGAGGGCAGCGGCCCGATCACGGCCATGGAGCTGCGTTACAGCCCCTCGTGCCGCGCCGCGTGGGGCCGCTTCGTGATCAACGCCCCCTCGGGCTCCAAAATCCAGATCAAGAACGCCCAGGGCAAGGGCAAGCAGTACACCACGTACGGCAGCGGCCGCTTCTTCAGTGTCATGGTCAATGACCAGGACGTGAAGGCGTGGGCGTGCGGTATGTGGGGGAAAAACGTCGACTGTACCCACAGCTACTGATGCTCACCCCGGCCCCGGGTTCGTCCCCCGGGGCCGCTGGCCGTGCCGCTGTCGGCCCCGGCTGCCTGAGTGACCTTCTGCCGGCATCCTGCCGCCAGTGCCCGGCCACGTCACCTCCGGCCATGACTGCCGGGCGGTGAACCTCCCCAACGACCGCGGGCACGGCCACGGTTCGGTCCTCGTGCAGGGTGATCTGCCGGCCGGACTGAACGGGCGTCCAGCAGGAGGGGGAGAGCAAAAGTCCATCCCCGGGGGACTCCCGCTGTCCCTTGACAAGGCCGTCGAACAATCTCGTGCCACGCCACCGGTGGACGTGCAGACTCCTCCCATGGCGGACATGAGGGCGTTCCAGGCTGCGGTCACCAGGTGGGCGAGGGGCGGTCCCGACGGGCCGGCGCGCGATCTGGCGGAAAGCCTGGGGGTACGGACCGCGGTACTCCTGGAAGGGCTGAGCGATCTCGCGGCCGTCGAGGCGCTGGCGTCCGGCGTGGCCGGGATCTGGCCGCCCAGGGAGTGTGTGTCGTACCGATGGGCGGGGCGATGAGCGTCGATCGCTATGCCGGCCTCCTCGGGCCACCCGGTCTCGGTCTGCGCCTGACCGGACTCTGCGACGAAGGCGAACGGGGCTTCTACGAGGCGGCCTGACACGAATCCAGGCGCCGCTCCAGGACATCTACGTAGGCACCGAGGATCTGGAGGACGAACTCATCCGCGCGCTCGGCACGGCAGGAGTCGAGGAGGTCCTCCGCGCCGAGGGCGACTTCCGCGCCTGGCAGACCTTCCGGTGCCAGCCCGCACAGCACGACCGGTGCCGGCATCAGCAGATGCGGCGCTTCCTCGGCACAAGGAAGGGCCGCACGATCCGCTACGGCCGTCTCCTTGTGGAGGCCCTCGCACCGGACCGGACACCGCCCTCGCTCGACGGCCTCCTGGCGAGCCTGTGAGGTCGCAGGCGGACTGCCGTTTCGACGGTGCTCGACAGCAGACGAGCGCAGGGGTTACTGAGTTTGTAGGCGTGGTGTCGCGGGGGCTGACAGGTGGTGGTCGTCGCGGTACTTCATGTTCATGAGGTATCCGCAGGGTGGGGCCTGACTGCTGAACGGCGGACGTTTCGCGAGTGTCTCCGCATGGAGGCGGCCGAGAGGTTCGCCGGTGGGCGGAGCAATGGTGTGATCGCCGACGAGTTACGGGTCGGCGTGCGGTCGGTGCAGCGATGGTGCCGGTCGTGGTGGGACGGCGGGCGGGCCGCCTTGCAGTCGAAGGGCTCTGCGAGGCGTCCGAAGCTGAGCGAGGCACTGTTCGCCGTGCGGGAGCAGGAGTGGGCCAAAGGGCCTGTTTCCCACGGCTGGCCGGATCAGACCTGGACTCTGGAGCGAATCAAAACGCTCATCGGCCGGTGGTTCCACACGCCCCTCACCCTTTCAGGCATCGCCCAGATGCGTCGGCGGCACGGGTGGAGCCACCAGGTCCCCTCCCGGCGCGCGACCGAACGCGACGAGCAGGCGGTGGCCGGCTGGGTGAAGGAAACCTGGCCAACCGCAAAAGACCGCGGCGGCGAGGGGAGCCTGGCTGGTCTTCGAAGACGAAGCCGGGTTCTCCATGACGCCGCCGACCTCCCGCACCTGGTCCAAACGCGGACACACACCTGTCGTCCGGGCGCGAGGGCGTATCTCAGCGTCGCTTCTCGGTCGCCGCACTGACCTGCTCCAAGGACGGTGAACCCTCCGCCTGATCTACCGGCCCGAGCGCCACCGGGACCACAAACGCGCCGGGCGGCGACGTTTCGCCTGGACCGACTACCGCGACCTACTGCGCGGGGCCCACCACCAACTCGGCGCCCCCTCGTGCTCATCCGGGACCACCTCAACGTGCACACGGACCACCGGCTCCGTGCCTTCATCGATGCCCACGACTGGATCACCGCCTACTCCTGCCGCCCCATGCACCTGACCTCAACCCGGTCGAAGGCATCCGGTCGCTCCTGCGACGCAGCAGCCAGGCCAACACCGCCTTCACCGATCCCGACCACCTGATACGCCACATACGCCACAGCCTCCGCCGCATCCCACACCGCAGTGACCTCACCGACGGATGCCTGGCCACGACCGGACACAAGCGAACGACAGACAGACCAGCATGACGACACCACGCCTACAAACTCAGTAGCTGTCGCGGAGGTGGTTTCGTCGTCGCGGACGATGCCGGGCCCAGCGTCTGCGGGGCGCCGTCTGAAACTCATTTTCGTGGAACTGTTATCCGAGTGGTGCCGAACGGTCTCCCAGGTATCGGACAAGACCGTCCGGGCTCGATGACAGGAAGCATGGGTATGAGTACGCAGGACGCGGTGGAGACGGCGATATGGGTCACGGCCGCCCGAGAGGGCGATACGCAAGCTCAGGACGCACTGGTCACCGCCTACCTTCCGCTGGTCTACAACATCGTCGGCCGGGCGCTGAACGGCTCGGTGGATGTCGACGACGTGGTCCAGGAGACGTTGTTGCGGGCCTTGGACGGACTGGGCGGACTGCGTACTCCTGAGCGTTTCCGCTCCTGGCTGGTGGCGATCGCCATGAACCAGGTCCGGGCGTACTGGCACAGCCGGCGCTCGGCCCCGGGCGCGATGGAGGAAGCTGAGGACCTGGCGGATCCGGGGGCGGACTTCGCCGACCTGACGGTGGTCCAGCTTCAGCTCACCGGGCAGCGCCGGGAGACGGCGCGGGCGACACGCTGGCTGGAGGCCGACGACAGGGGACTGCTGTCGCTGTGGTGGCTGGAGTGCGCCGGCGAACTGACCCGGGCCGAGGTGGCCGCCGCACTGGACCTGACGCCTCAGCACACGGCCGTCCGGGTACAGCGGATGAAGGCGCAGCTCGAGGCGGCTCGCGTCGTTGTGCGAGCACTCGACGCGCGGCCGCTGTGCGAGGAACTGCGCGTCGTACTGGCCTCCTGGGACGGCAGGCCCTCGGCTCTGTGGCGCAAGCGGATAGCCCGGCACGCGCGGGGCTGCGTCCGCTGCGGTGGACTGTGGAGCGGGCTGATACCCGCGGACGGGTTGCTGGCCGGCCTGGCGCTGGTGGCGGCGTCACCCGCACTGCTTGCCAAAGCATCGGCTTGGTCCGTGGGATCTGATCCGGTCGGCTCCGCCGGATCGCTCACCGGCGTGGGGGGCCGCACCGGATCGGATTCCGGCACTGGGGGGCGGGGCGTACGCGTCACGGCGGGCTCGCGGCGCCGGTCCCGGGTACGACGGCGCAGGCGGCGCCGAGCCCTCGTCGCAGCCATCGTCGGGACCGGCGTCGCCGGAGGAAGCCTGTGGTTCTTCGGCACGGATTCCGGCACCGGCGGCGAGAGTTCCAGCGCCGGCCGGAGGACGCCGGCGCCCGTGGTGGACCTGGCCACGCCAGGTAACGAGGGTGTGTCCCTGTCGGCAACCCCCTCCCCCTCCGCGTCACCGCCGGAGCCGAAGGAGACGCGATCCGCCAAGGCACCGAGCCCCACCCCCCACAAGAACGCGTCCACCGGCCGCCAGCCCGGCCACCCGGTACCGCCGAGAACAACCCATGCTCCCTCCGCACCGACTGGCGTCGTCGACCAAGTGGTCGCGCTCGCGAACAAGGAACGAACAGCCGCCGGCTGCAGCCCGCTCACCGGAGATCCACAACTACAGAACGCGGCCCAGTCCCACTCCGATGACATGGCCGCGCGCCACTTCTTCGACCACTCCAACCCCGACGGCGCCGACCCCGGCCAGCGCATAACGGCCGCCGGCTATCGCTGGTCCACCTATGGCGAGAACATCGCCCGAGGGCAGCAGACCGCCACGGCTGTCATGGAATCGTGGATGAACAGCCCCGGCCACCGAGCCAACATCCTCAATTGCTCCTTCAAGAACATCGGCGTGGGAGTGCACAACGGCGCGGGTGGCCCCTGGTGGACGCAGGACTTCGGCACCGAGCAGTAACGCCGCCGCAAGGCCGGGCCGGCCCCGGACAGCACGGCGCCGGGCCAGGGCGCCGGTGCGGGGCCGGCTCCGGCCGGATCCGCCGCGTGCCGACCACGGAGGGGGCGGCGGCGTCCTGTAGGCCGCTGGCGCAGCGTCTTCGCAGCGGGAGGCCGGAAGTGGCGATGCCGGCAACGAGCAGGCTCTGGAGCGGCGTTAGCGGGAACGGGTGGGAGGGGTGGTGGCGGAGCTTCCAGTGGGCCAGGTCGAGTCGGCGCACTGGGCCTCCGACTCCGGACGGATGGCTGGCACGAGGAGGGTGGCGTCGGCGGAGCAGCCGAGCCTTCATCGCTGTCAGGGTCTCGTCCTCCTCGCGGAGGCTGTTGAGTCCGTAGGTGGCCGGCCTCCTCGCCTTCGATCAGCCGCCGTTGGCCGAGGTGTTCCTGTGCTGCCTGGCCGTGCGGTCCGCGGCTCGTCCACGGTGCGGAGCGCGACGCCGCTGGCGGGTTCCTCGACGCACAGGTGCAGCTGGACGAGGGGGGGACTGTTGCCTGCCCTGTCGTGCCGCAGGTGTCGCCGGTCCGTTCCGGTCTGGGCGGTCTGGGCGGTCTGGCGTCCGGGGCGCTCAGTCGTCGGTGGTGTGGGTGGGGTCCGCGGCGCGGCGGGCGCGCAGGGCCCGTACGCGTCCGCGGCTGGCGCAGGCCGGGGACGGGCACCAGCGCCGTCGGCCGGGAGGGTCGATGAACACGCCGTGGCAGTCGGATTCCTGGCACTTCTTCAGTGCGAGCCGGTCGGGGCCGGTCAGCTGGTCGACGGCCTGGCGGGCGATGCGGGCGAGCGCGTCACCGGCCGTGGCGGGCGGCTCGCGCCGCAGCCGGCCGTCCGCCACCAGCCGCACCGGGTCGCGGTGCCCGGCCAGGAATGCAGCCAGGTCCGCGACCGCGTCGGCTGGTGGCGGCTGCTCGTCGACCGTCGCGAGCGCCAGGGCGCGCAGCGTCTCCCGCACCGCGCGCGCCTGGTCCAGGTCGTCCGCGTCCGGTGCCTGTGCGGGGGTGAGTTCGCCGTGGTCGAGCCATGTGGCGAGGCGTGCGGGCGTGGTCAGCCGTTCCACCGGCCGGTCGCTGAAGCTGCGGCCCTTGGTGGCCAGCAGGTTCAGCCAGACGGCACCGCAGTCGAAGCGGAACGCGAGCTTGTCGTCGGGGGCGCGGGAAGCCATACCGAGAGCGTAACGCCTCGTGCGTTACATCTGCTACGGTCCTTGTAACGGCTCAGGCGTTACATGCTCTGGGTGTGGCTACGGGACGGGGGTACGGGCATGACGGTCGTGGATCAGGTGTCGTCCGCGCGGTTCGACCGCGAGGCGGGCTACCGCCTGCTGGAGGTGGTGCAGGACGGGACCACGCAGCAGGCGGCGCTGCCGGGGCCGGAGCGGACCGCGCCGGGGTTCGCGGACTGGATCGTCACCGCGCTGTCCGGCGGCACCTACCGGCGCGAAGGGCTGTCGCCGCGCGACCGCCAGCTCCTCAACCTCGCCGCGCTGGCCGCGCTCGGCGGCGTGGAGCCGCAGCTCGCAGGCCATGTGCGTACCGCGTTGCGGCTGGGCATGACGCGGCAGGAGGTCGCCGAGGTGTTCGTGCATCTGGCGCCGTATGCGGGGGTGCCGCGGGCGCTGGCGGGGTTGCGTGTCGCCGCCACCGCGTCCAGCGCCGTGGACGGCGAGGACGCCCGATGAGCCCCGCGGTGCGGACGGTTCTCGGGGACATCGCGCCCGGTGAACTCGGTGTGTGCGATGCGCATGACCACCTCTTCCTCCGCTCGCCGGTCCTCGCCGGGGAGGAACTGGACGACGCCGACGCGGCGCTCGGCGAACTGACGGCGTTCGCGGCGCTCGGCGGGCGGGCGGTGGCGCAGTGGACACCGTGGGGGATGGGGCCGCGTCTGGCCGACCTTCCGGGGCTGTCGCGGCGCTCCGGCGTCCACGTCGTCGCCGCGACCGGCATGCACCAGGCCCGGCACTACGACGAGGCGGTGCTGCGGGAGGTGCGGGGCGGGCTCGCGGAGCTGTTCGTCCGCGAGCTGACCGCCGGGCCCGTCCGCGCCGGAATGATCAAGGTGGCGGGCGCGTACCACCGGCTGGACGGCCACGCCCGCCACGTGATGGCGGCCGCCGCCGAGGCACACCACGCCACCGGCGCGCCCATCGGCGTGCACCTGGAGGCCGGGAGCGCCGCGCTCGACGTGCTCGACCGGCTGTGCGGCACGCACGGCGTGCCACCGCACCGGGTCATCCTGGGGCACCTGCACCGCTTCCCCGACCCGGCCGTGCACCGGCAGGCCGCCGAGGCCGGCGCTTACCTGGCCTTCGACGGCCCCTCACGCGCCCACCACCCCACCGACTGGCGGCTCCTGGGTGCGCTGGGCGCGCTCGCCGACGCCGGCCACGCCGACCGGCTGCTGCTGGGCGGCGACACCGTACTGGCCTCCGCCCGGTCCACCGCCGACGGCCCCGGCATGCCGTTCCTGCTCGCCGGCCTGCGGCCGCGCATCGAGCGGGAGCTCGGACCGGACGTCGCCGCGGCCGTTTACGTCACCAACCCGGCCCGCGCGTTCGCCGTCGACTGGCGGTAGCTTCCGCCGCCGTGCCCGAAGCCGGCGGGCTCGGCGGGCCCGTTGGCGAACGGCCGGCTGTAGAGCGGCCGTAGGCGCGCGGATGCGCCCGGTGGCGTAACAGCAGACACTGTAGCGGCGGTGGTAGCCGGGCGGCGGGTGCACGGCCGGACGTGTCCGCGGGTTTCGCGGGACACGGCACAGGGCCGAGCCCTTGCGCGGAGCCTCGTGCGCTGTCGTCGGCCCTCAGCTCGATGTGGCGCCGGCTTTCTCCAGCTGCCAGGGGCCAGGGCCAGGGAGGCTGGAGGGGCTCGGGTGGGGCGGGGGTCAGGCCATGGTTTTTGCGCCGTCCAGGGACTCGCGGAGGATGTCGGCGTGGCCGGCGTGCTGGGCGGTCTCCGCGATGATGTGCATCACCACGCGGCGGGCCGACCACTGGGCTCCGGGTTCGAACCACGGGGCTTTCGGCAGCGGCTGCGTGACGTTCAGGTCCGGCAGCGTGGCGACGAGGTCGTCGGTGCGGCGGGCCACCTCGGTGTAGTCGGCGAGGACGCCGGCCAGCGTTTCACCGGGCAGCATCCGGAACTCGTCGGCGCGCTGCGCCCAGTCCGCCTCCGTCATGGCGGTGAAGTCCCCGAAGGCCGAAGCGCCGTTGAGGATGAAGGCCGCCCAGGACCGCTCGACGGAGGCAACGTGCTTGATCAGGCCGCCCAGGCACAGTTCGCCGGCGGTGGGCCGCAGTCCGGCCTGCTCGTCGGTGAGGTCACGGGTGGTGAAGCGCAGGAAGTGACGGTGCTTGGCGAGCGTCTCCAGCAGGTCGGAGCGCTCGCCGGTGACGGCCGAGTCGTGGGCGTGGTCGCGATCGGGGGTCGTCAGCTGCTGGTCGATGCTCATGAGGGCCGCCTTCCGGGGTTTCTGCTCCGTCGGTCAGGAATACGTACGGTAGGAGCTGTGGCGGACAGAGAGTGTCCTATATGGGCCGCGGGCGCCTGGCGGAGGCGTGTGCCGTGGTGGGTCCCCGGGGCGCGTACGCGGCCGCAGGAAGCATCGCTTCCGCGTGTCACCGCACGACACGCGATCCCGTACCCCGCGGCGACGCATCATGGGCGCACCGCCGCATCCGGGTTTCTCCCAGCGGGCCGCTTCCCCGACGGACGGCCCGGCGTCCGCCAGGCGTGCTCCCCCGCCGGAGACAGCTTGCCGGGGTCGGCCCTGACCGTGGCCCGGCCCCGGCTCGGCCTCCGTGGGCCCGCCGCCGGGCGGTCGGGCCGGCTGGGCCGGCTGGTTCGGGCCGTGTTCGCTCGCGGCGGTCCACCTATGAGAGGAGCAATTCGGTGACCACCCTCCAGCAGCCGCCGTCCGCCACCACGGCGGCCCTCGCCGATCCCGGCCCCCCGTTCCACATCACCAAGGAAGAGGAGCGGCGGCTGCGGCTGGCTGCGGCCGGCATCGCTCCGTCACTGGTGATCGGCCAGCCGGCGGCGTTCGATGAGTACGTCAGGCAGTTGATGGTGCCGCCGGTCGTGATGGATCTGTTCCGCAAGGCCGCCGACATCCACCTGTCGGCGTGGGAGGTGGAGGCGATGCGCAAGCACATCGCCCCGACCGGGCTCGACGGCCTGCCCGGGCCGGGCCTGCTGCGCCGGATCATGATGGAGAAGGCGCGCCTGGACAAGACCCACCCGCCCTACATCCGTGTGGCCTGTACCGGCCGCGGCACCTGGGACCACTGGGCCACCGAGTTCGGCTACCTGTCGGCGGACGAGGAGCCGCCCGGTGACATCGGCTCGCCCGTCGTCCTGGAGATCTGGCCGGCGCAGCACTACTCGCCGATCCACTCCCACGGCAACACCACCGGCATCATCTACTGCCTGGCCGGCCAGCTGGAGGTGATGTCGTACGAGGCCCTGGACTGGAACGCGCCCAAGCGGGGCCTGGTCACCCTCACCCCCGGGCAGTGCGCGTGGCTGGACGGCGACACCTACGCCGTCCACAAGGTCTTCTGCCCCATGGACGGCGGTGGCGGTGCCACCGGTCCCGAGTACATGAGCGCGACCGGAGAATTCGCCGCCAGCTTCCACGTCTATCTCAACGAATGGGAGACCGCTCTCGCGGCGGACGGCACCCCCTCCCGGGACGAGTTCGAGTACATCGACGAACTCACCAAGGAGCGCAAGGAGTTCGCCACCTATTCCGATCTGTCCTGGAACGTGCTGCGCCGGGTCCTCACCAACACCGATCTCGGCTGACTTCGGCTGACATCGGCTGACCTGCGCGGGGCCACCCTCGGAGGCGGGGTCCGGGTCGGGGTCGGCGGCTTCTTTCGGTGGTTGCCTGGCCGGCGGTGGTCAGAGGTCGCCTTGGACGAGGGCGTGGAGATGTTCGTCGTGCCAGCCGTCCGCGTGCAGCAGTGCGCTGCGCATGGTGCCCTCGAAGGAGTAGCCGGCCTTGACCGCGACGCGGCAGGACGCCGGGTTGGCCACCGAGTGACACAGCCTCAGGCGATGCAGGCCGAGGTCGTTCAGGGCCCACTCGCTGACGCGTTTCGTGGCCTCGACCATGACGCCGCCCCCGCGCGCTGCGGGGAGGATCCAGTAGAGGATCTCGGCGCTGCCGCCGGTGAGGTCGATGTCGCCCCAGCCGATCAGTCCGAGGGCTTCGCCCTCCCGTCGGGCGATGGCCCAGACGGCACTGAGTTCGGCCTGCCACCGCTCGTGCATGCGGGCAATCCGCCGGTGGGCGTCCTGCGGTGTGTCCACCAGCAGACGGTTCCACCGGCGGATTTCGGGGTCCTGGCCGGCGGCCAGCAGGACATCGGCGTCGGACGGGCGCCAGGGGCGCAGCTCCAGACCGTGCGGGAGGCCGAGCACCGGCTGGTCCATCCGGGCCATCCGGCCGGCGGGAACGACGGCGGGAATGACGGCGGGAGTGACGGCGGGAGTGACGGCGGAATCGGCCGTTGGAACGACTGCGGGGAGGGGCGGGTGGGGGTTCATCTCGGCATCCTGCCACGGTCGTTGGCCGATGAGTGCTGATGTCAGCTGTCGGGGCGGTTGTTCGGCGCGGCGGGTCGGTGTCGGTGGCGTTGTTCGGCGCGGTGGGTGAGGGCGCTGATGATGCGTTGCCAGGCCGGTGATGCCTCGCAGACCCGGGCGGAGACCAGCTTCGGATAGCCTGCCTGGCTGCTGTCCCGTTCGTGTCTGGTCTCCCATGCGTCCAGGTCGTCGATGAGCTGGTCCAGGCGTGGATCGTCCGGGTCCCAGTCGACTGACTGGTCGCAGGCGAGATACAGGCGCGTCGCCTCGGGGTCGTCGAAGCCGGCGTTCTTCTCCCGTATCCGCCGCGGCACGAGGTGCGGGTCCAGTGCCTGCATCAGGATCCACGCGTCGCGTTCGAGCAGGACCCGGCGTTCGCTGACCCCGAGGCCGCGCATCCGGTCCAGGAGGGCGACCACCTCGGGCGGCAGAACGAGCCGTTCGCCGCCGGCCAGTTCGGTGATCCTGCGGCGGTACGTGGTGAGCTGCTCGATCTTGCGTTGCAGTGCGGCGTCGATGTCGGTGAGGGCGGCGTCGAACTCGTCGGGCTGGGCATGCAGCAGCGCGTCGATGCGGGCCAGCGGCACCCCGGCGTCGGCGAGAGTGCGGATCCGGATGAGGTCCACCGCCGCTTGCGCGCCGTAGCGGCGGTAGCCGGAGGCATCGCGCTCGGGCTCGGGCAGCAGGCCGATGTGGTGGTAGTGGCGGACGGTGCGCACGGTCACGTTGGCGGTGGCCGCGAGCTGGCTGATCGTGAGCACCGTCCTCCTCGCGTCGTGGTGAAGCGTGTCGTGCCGAGTCTAGAGGCGAGCCGCCCGGTCGACGACGTCGCGGATTGCCTGGACCACGGCATCGGGGCGGTCGAAGCAGAGCCGGTGGTGGGCGGTGTCGGAGAGGATGCGCTGTTCCCCGTGCGAGACCGCGCTCGCCAAGGCCGCGTCCAGTCTCGTCCGGCCCTCCCGCATGTCCCGCATCTCCCGCGTCTCCCGCCCCGTCCGCTCGGACGTCGATGCCTGCTGGCCGGGGTCGGTGCCCACCACGGTGAGGGCGACCACCGGGACGTCGGGGATGCCCGGCCCGGCCCGCAGTTCGGTGGCGAGATCAGTCAACCTGCTGCGTTCGGCGATACCGGCGCGGGTCCATGCGTCGCTCATCCTGGCTTCGAGCAGCGCCTGCCGGATGTGTTCCGGGTACTCGGCGAGCAACTCCGCGAACGCCTCGCGCAGGGCCGGGCGCATCCGTTCCAGTTGGTCCTGGTCGGGCGCCATCTGCTCGACCGCGGCCAGGCGTGCCGCGGGCGGCATGACGTCGTCCCAGTCACGGTGGAAGGCGTCCAGCCAGACGAGCCCGGCCACGTCCCGCGGGTACAGCTGCGCGAACCGGTGCGCGTAGAAGCCACCGAGGGAGTGGGCCACCAGGACGTAGGGGGCGGGGATGTCCTGGGCGTGCAGCAGGTCGTGCAGTTCCGTGGCGACCGCGGCGGCGGGGCGCGGCAGCGGCATCGGGTCGCTGTAGCCGGTGCCGCCGCGGTCGTACACCACGGCGGTGGTGAACTGCCCGACCTGCTGCTGCACCCCGAAGTAGTCGAGGCCGACCGCGCCGGCGCCCGGCAGGAACACCACGGCCGGTCCGCCGCTGCCCGCGCGGTGCACGAAGAGGCGGCGGCCGTCGATCTCCTGGAAGCCCCCGGCCGGCGGCGCGGGCCGGTCCGAGGACGTGCTGTCGTTCGTCATGCGATCATGCTCCAACCCTGACGTAGGGTCAGGGTCAACCCCCCGCGGTCAGGCCGAGGTCGGCGGGAGGGGTGGCTGGACGGTGGCGGTCGGCAGGGTGCCGTCGCGGCCCTCGCCGAGCGGTCGGCGAAGCCGGGCCCCCACCCGCTTTTGTCCGGCGTGGCAGGGGCGGTTCGGTTCACCGCGCAGGGTGGGAATGGCGCAAGGCATGGCCCTGGGCTGCGGGGACGGCGTTTGGCCAAGGTGACTGGTGGGTGGGCCGGGGGCGGGACTGGCGGCGGCGGGGAGGTTGAGTACGGGTACTCATGCCCGTGGTCGCCTGGCTGCGCATACTCGCGCCATGCACATGGACTCGGTACGGTGCCCGGACTGCGGGACGGCTTTGGGAGCGCGGCCGCCCGCGTACTGCACGGGGTGCAGGCTGCCGTTGAGTGGGCCGGATGCCGCCGCGTTGTGGCAGGTCACGGTCGAGCTGAGCGGGTTGGAGGCGCGTCGGCAGTGGCTGGTCCAGCGGCGTGCGGAGTTGCTGGCCGGGCTGCGGGCACGGCGTGACGCGCCGGCGGGGGTGCCTGGCGCCGTGCCTGGGGACGTGCTTTCCTGGCCGGCTGCTCCCCGGCAGGGCGGCGGTACGGCGGGCGCGGGTCGGGAGGTCTCCGCGCTGTCCGCGCGTACCGCGTTGCTGATCGTCGGCGGGGCGCTGGTGGTCATGGCGGCGCTGGTGTTCACGGTGGTGAGTTGGGGGCGGTTGGGCATCGGGGGGCGGGCGGCCGTCCTGTTCGCGCTGACCGTGTGCGCGCTGGCACTCCCCCGCCCGCTGCTGCGGCGCCGCCTGGCGGCCACCGCCGAGGCATCGGCCGCGGTGGGACTCGCCCTGGTGCTGCTGGACGCGTTCGCTGCCCGGCAGGCCGGACTCGGCGGCCTGGACCGCGTCGGGGCGGTGGGCTACTGGGCGGTGCTGACTGCGCTGACGGCGGTGGGGTCAGCGGTCTACGGCGGGTGGCAGCGGCTCCGGTTCCCGCTGCCCGCCGGATTCCTGCTGGCCCGACTGCCCGGGCTGCTGGGTGCCGCCGCGTGGGGCGGAAAGTTGGAGGACTACGCGACCGCGGCCACCGCCACGGCCGTGGTGGACTTCGCGGTGCTGCACGCGCTCGCAGCCGGCGCTGCCAGGCACGCTGGGTTCCGGGAGCGGCTGGGCGGCGACAAGGCCGTGGCCGCGCTGGTCACCGGGGGCCGGGCGGCCGCGGCGGGGTGGGCGCTGCTCGGCGGGATGCTTGCGGTGGGGTGCGCGGTGGGCGCCACGTCGCTGCCCGAGGTGATGCGGGCCTGGGTGCCGCTGGGACTGCTGGCGCTGCTGGGCGCGGGGCTGGGCCGTGGTGTGCGCGGGTTGCCGTTCGCGCTGCGCTCCGGCGGTGCGGGCGTGGCCGTGGTGGCCGTCGTCGTGGGCGTCGGCGCCGGGTTGCGGCACGTCGTGCCCTGGGGTTGGGCACCGGCCGGATACGCGGCACCGGCGGCGCTGATCGCGATGGGGGCGGCGGTGTCCTGCGCCCGGCACGGACGGTGGGCCGAGCCCGCGGTGGTAGGGCCGCCCGGTACACCGGCGGGCGGGCCGTCGTCCGGAGCACCGGTGAACGGCCCTGCGGGGCTATCGGCGGACGGCCCTGCCCGGCTACCGGCGGACGGCGCGTCCGAGGTGCCAGCGGGTGGGCCGGCCGGCGTGCCAGCGGGTGGGCCGGCCGGGCCGCCGGTGGGAGGGCCGTCCGGCACCGCAGGGGAGAAGCCGTCAGGGCCGCCGCCCGAAGCCGCGGCCGCGGTGGGAGGACTGGCTGCCGCGTCGGCCGCCCTGGCGCTGTGCGGTGCCGCGGTGCTGCCGAACCTCGCGTACGCCGTCCTCCGGCCCGTCATCGCCGGCGCAGAGCTGTGGGTCAGCGGCCACCGGGCGCCATGGCACTGGCAGTTCGCGCCCGCGCCGCTGACCGTGCTGTGGCTGTCCGCCGCGGTCCTGGCCGTCATGGCTGTGCTGCGGGCCCGTACCGCCGCCGGTGGGGGTCGCACCGACCGCCTGGCGGACGTCCTGCGCAGCGCCTCGGTCCTGGCCGCCGTCCCCGCGCTGCTCCTGCTGCCCGTGGCCGTCGGACTGCCGTACGAGGGGGTGCTCGCGGTCGCCGCAGCGGGGGTCGTCGCCATGGTGGTGGACCTCGTGCGCCGACCGGGCGCCGCGCTGGCCTGGCGGCTGGTGGTCCTGAGCGCCGCCGGTGCGCCGGCGCTGCTGTGGTCGCTGGCCGACCGGCCCGCCACGCTCACGGTGTGGGGCGTGTTGGCGGGGTTGGCCGCGGTGCTCGCCCACGTCCTGTCCGCTCCGACGGCCCGGACCGCGCAACGGGCAATCGCGCCTGTCGCGGGCGCGTTCGCCGTCCTGGCCCTGGGTGGGGAAGCGGTCGCGGGCGCGGTGACGGCCGGTCTGCCCCGGCACGTCACCGCGTTCGCGGTTCTCGCGGTCGCGCTCACCTCCGCCTGCGCCGCGGCGGCCTGGCACCGGGGGGCGGGGCGGGAACAGCTCTCCGTGACGGTCGAAGGCGGCGGGTACGCCGTGGCGGCCATCGCCCTCGCCCTGACGGCCGATCACCCCGGCTCGCTGAGCCTGGCCCTGGCCGTGGCCGGCGTCGCGGGCCTGGCCATCGCGCTGCGCCCGGACCGCCGTCGCGCCCTGCTCGCCGGGATCGCCCTGCTCATCGCCTCCTCCTGGGTGCGTCTGGCGCTGGCCGGGGTCTCCTCCCCCGAGGCGTACACCCTGCCGGTCACCGCAGCCGCCCTGGTCATCGGCCACCGCCACCGGAGTCGCGACCCCGAGGTGGGCTCCTGGCCCGCGTACGGCAGCGGCCTGTGCGCCACCATGCTCCCGAGCCTGGCCGCCACCTGGAACGACCAGCACGGGGCACGTCCGCTGCTCCTGGGCACGGCCGCCCTGCTGGCGACGGTTGTCGGCGTCCGCACGCGGCTACAGGCCCCCTTGGTCATCGGCGGGTTCGTACTCGTCCTCGTCGGCCTGCACGAACTCGCCCCCACCGTGGTCCAGGCCCTCGGCCTCCTCCCCCGCTGGGTCCCGCTGGCCGCGGCCGGCCTGCTCCTGCTGCTCCTCGGAGCCACCTACGAAAGGCGATGGGAACAGGCCCGACGCCTGCGCGACACGGTGCGCGGGATGCGGTGAGGGTGGGGTGACCGTGGGGGGGTGACGAGGGGGAAGAGGGTGGGGGTGAGGGTGGGGGTGGGCCCCGAAGCCGCCCGGGCCGGCCGCGTTCGCCCGAATCCTCGCCCTCACTTTCCCGCCCGAGTGCGCGCAGTGGATCGATCGAGATCGCCCGACATCAGGAGCAACCCGGCGCCGCCGCCACTCCTCAACGCCCGGTGACGGCTGAACGGTTCGCGTCACCCGACAGCGGGTCTGCGCAGCGCCCCGTGGGCGGTGGGCGCCGGGTCGGACGATCTACCGCTTGCCATAAACCAGTTGTTCGCCGCCGTGCTACGCGTGCAGATTTACACCACGACGCATCGCAGCCTGTGGGCCGTCGCCGATCAATCCCCGCCGTACCTGTCTCCCCGTCCACGCCCATCCGAACCGCTCGGAACGCCGCCACCTCGAGTCGGTGGGGGCCACGAGCCCCGCCAACGGCGCTTCCGCACGAGCCCTCGCCCAACCGCCCTCGTCCTGCGGGGTTCGGCCCTGCGCCCGCTCGTCGTCCACTCCCCCACGGGACCCCACCCCGACCAGATAGGAGATGACCTTGGCGAGACCGACCCAGACCGTTTTCGGCGTTCTCACCGAACCCACCCCGCCCTCCTGGTGGAAGGCCAACCGGCACAAGGTCTTCGGCGTCGTCGGGCTGCTGATCGGTTACTGGATCGGAACCCACTTCCACGGCGCCCCCGACCCGCAACCGCCGTCCCCGCGGCCGGCGCACGGCGCCCCGGCACGGGCCGACACCGGCCTGCACCACACGGCCACGGTCACCGTTCTCCACCACTCCGCCTGACTGAGCGGGCCGCGCCCCGCCCCGCCGACGAACGGCGTCGGCGGGGCGCACCCCGTTCCCCCAGGCAGCCCCCGCGCACACCGGCGGACACCAGCAGCACCAGCAGCACCAGCGACACCACTGGCGTCCCTCGGGGTGGCTAGCCGGCAGTGAGCAATGTCCGGGCCGCGGCGCGGAGTTCTTCGTCCGGGTGGTCGGGGCCGGAGAAGGGCGAGTCGCTGAGCAGCCGGGTCGGGGAGAAGGCCAGGGCGCGGAGGGTGGGACGGAGTTCCTCCGGCGCCCGGCCGGTGGCAGCGAGGGCCTTGAGGGCGCGGAGGCCGACCGGGGTGGGGCCGACCAGTTCGGCGAGGACCGGTACGGCACGATCCGGGGCCCCGGTGATCCAGTGGTGGGCCTCGGCGGCGGCCATCCGCGTCCACTCGCTCCCGGTGTCCAGCAGCGGCTCGATGAGGGGCAGCAGCGGAGCGGCGGCCTTGCCCAGCGGCGGCAGGCTGCTCAGGTACCAGGGGGTCCGGCCGCGGGCCGTCAGCACCCGTGCGAAGGTGTGCAGCGCTGTGGCGGGGTCGCCGGTCAGCTGGTAGTGGGACACGGCTGCTGCGGTACTCAGCGAGGAGTCGGTGCTCTGCGCCGCGTTGAGCAGCAAGTCGGTGATCTCGGGGGTCCGTATGCCGTTGCGGCCGAGGTGGCGGGCGGCGACGATGGCGGCCCGGCCGGTCTTCAGGCACTCCGCCAGTTCGTGGACGAGGCCCGGCTCCGGGGACGGTCGAGCTCCGGGGACGGTCGAGCTCCGTGGTTGGTCAGGCTCCGCGGAGGGTCAGGCTCCGGGGGGAATCAAGCTCCGGGCTGGACAGGGCCGATGGCCGTTCCGATGTCGACGGTGAGCCGGCCGTAGGCCGTGGACTCTCCGGGGATCACCCCGTCCGGAGTCCGGAGCGTGAAGGCGGCCTCGTCGGCGGGGGCGCCGGCAGGGCTGTTGGGCACCTGGATGTCGAAGTGGACCGGGTGGCCGGGGCCGAAGGTCACCACCGCGTTCTGCGGGCCGTATCGGCCGGCGGTGACGCCGACCGGAGAGCCGTGGTGGGAGAAGCGCACGCCGGTCGGTGAGCCGGCCAGCCGGCACGGTTCGTAACCGGGCGCCGCGACCAATGTGACGCGGTAGTGGTGGTGTCCGGAGGTGGCGGGCCCCTCGGTGATCTTGGTGAGGTGGTTGGCCGGACGGCACGAGGAAGGCGCCCCCTGGCCCGCCGCCACGGCCGCGCCGGTCGGTGACGCCGCCTGCGCCACTCCCCCTCCCGCCGCGCCTACCAGCACAACGGCGGCAGCGGTGGCGGCAATCTTCTGGACGGTACGCATCACGAACACTCCGTTCAACGGTCGATGTTGCAGGGATGTTCCCCGAGCACCCTGATCACCCCATCCCTCCCCAGGAACCAGAGCGGCAAATGTCATAAGACGGTCACGACTCCGCCAACCACCCACTCCCCCACGACCGGAACGCGTGCATGCACGGCTCGCCGCGGTGGGCGGCCGGGCGGGTTCGCCGGCGGTACGGAACCCGGCACGGCCCGCGTAACGCCCCGCGGCGCCGGGGAACTTGACACGCACGCGCACGCCTCTCGCCCCCCGTCCCCGGGTCCGGGCACTTACCCGCAGGTATGTACCGCACTATTCAGTGGGTACTTCCGGTGGGCGGTGGCAGCGGTAAGGCTGATCTGGTTCGCACCGCACCGAGCTTCCTCCCTCCCCCGGACCAGGAGAACTGCGCATGTCCACTCCCCCACCCGTCACCGTGCTCGGCCTCGGGCCGATAGGCCAGGCCATCACCCGGACCCTGCTCACGGCCGGGCACCCGGTCACGGTGTGGAACCGCACGCCGAGCCGAGCGGCAGACGTGGTCGCGGCCGGTGCGCGACTCGCCGCCACACCCGCCGAGGCCCTGGCAGCCAGCGACCTGGTCATTCTCAGCCTGACCGATTACCGGGCGATGTGGGACATCCTCGGCGAGGTGACGGCCTCCCTGGCCGGGCGCACCTTGGCCAATCTCAGTTCCGATACGCCGGATGCCACCCGCGAGGCCGCGAGCTGGGCGCAGTCGCACGGCGCGGCGTTCCTGACCGGTGGGGTGATGGTCCCGGGGCACATGATCGGCACTGACCGCTCGTACGTGTTCTTCAGCGGTGACGAGGAAGCCTTCGGCGTCCACCGCGCCACGCTCGCCGGTATCGGTGAGCCGCGATTCCTCGGAGAGGACCCCGGCCGCGCGCAGTTGATGTACCAGGCGCATCTCGATGTCTTCCTCACCACGCTTTCGGGGTTCGCGCACGCTACTGCTCTGGTCGGGTCCGCGGGAATCACCGCTGAGGCATTTCTCCCCGAGGTCATGCAGCTTTTCCGGGCGATTCCCGACATGATCGCCACAGAGGGCATCGACCGCCTCGGCAGGCAGATCGACTCCGGCGCGTATCCGGGCGACAGGAGCACCATCACCATGATGGGCGCCAGCGCGGATCACATCCAGGCGTCCAGCGAGGCCGTGGGCATCGACACCGCTCTTCCGCGGGCCGTACAAGCCCAGTACCACCGCGCCCTCGCGGATGGTCACGGCGCTGACGGGTGGGCCCGGATCATCGACGGGATCCGCACACCGCGACGTGAGGCATGACCCTCGGCTGCGGTCGCCGGTCCCTGTCGTGACGGCTCCGGGCGCGCTCAGGCAACCGCAAGGGGCGGCGAGGGCGGTTGCGGCGATGTCAGTGGCACCCGGCTTCAATGCCGGCCATGAACGGACGGCATCGTGAACGACATCGTGAACGGCAGTGTGAGCGGATCTCTGATCAGGGGGAGGGTGAGCGTGATCGGCAGTCCGCGGAGCAGGGGGAGGAGGCGGGGCCGGAAGGGCGAGCAGGGGGGCGGGATCAGCAGGGGTTCCTCGCCGCCGTCCACCGTCTGGCCTGGGCGGACACGGGTGAGCTCCGGTGTGAGGTGACCGGGCACCCGGACGGTCATGTCTGCCTGGCTTTGCCCGCGGAGGGGGTCAGCCTGGCCGCCGTCCGGGAAGCGTTGAGCGGTCGCTATGGGCATCCGCGCAATCTCGCCATGGACGGGTACGCCGATCCGACCCTTACCCGGCGTACGGGGCTTCCGCTCCTGACTCCGTTCGGCGAACGGCTCGTCGAGATGCGTGCCTGGACGCACGCGGGGCGGTGGATCGGCTGCGGCACCCTCCGTTCCGACGACGGCATACGGCCCGTGGTGCTCGTCGCGGAAGGGCAGGAGCCGACGGTGGACGTACCGGAGGGATCTTCCTGGGTGGACGGCGTGGTGGCCGTTACGGGGCAGGGTGTCTCCGGTATGCGGAGTATCGACTGGGCGGAGACCGAGACCAGGCTCGGAACCGCGCTCCCCAGCGATTACAAACAGCTCGTTGAGCTGTTCGGGCACGGCGCCTTCGACGAATACCTCGAACTGCACGTACCCGGCGCTGGTTTCCGGAGTTCCGACCTCGTGCGAAACGCCGAGTGGCTGCGCGAGTGGGCCGCCGGCAGCCGGAGCGGGCTGTGGGATCCCTACGAGCTGTACCCGGCCCCCGGAGGGTTGTTGCAGTGGGGCAGCACCGAGCAGGCCGACCAGTTCTTCTGGCTCACGGAGGGGAGCGATCCCGACCGGTGGCCCGTCCTCGTCACGGAGGACGTTCCTGACTCCTGGGTACGCTTCGACGGTACGACGGCCGAATTCATCTACCGCATGCTCACCGATCGCCGGCACCCCTTCTCCACGGCCCGCTACTTCGACAGGCATTGGTTCGCCAGCTACGAACGCGAGGAGTGAGATCGACGGGCCGGGAGCGGGGCGGGGGGCCGTCCTGGGGCGGCGGGCCCGGACGCACGTCCCGGGCTCGGTGGAGCGGTGCCTGGGGCGTGCGTCCGGCGCCGGCGTTGCCGCACCGCACGGAACGGCAGCGGCCGCCGTCGGTCCGTCAGTGGACCTGGCCCACCCGGTAGTGGCCGGCGGGCTGCTGGGTGATGACGTTGCCGCGGTTGAAGGCGTTGATGAGGGCGATCTGGACCACCAGATCGGCGAGTTGGTCCTCGTCGTAGTGCTTGGCGGCGTTCGCCCAGACCTCGTCGCTGACGCCGCCGGCCGCGTCGGCGAGACGGGTGCCCTCTTCGGCCAGTTCCAGCGCCGCACGTTCGGCTTCGGTGAACACCGTGGCCTCGCGCCAGGCAGCCACCAGGTTGAGGCGCACAGCGGTCTCCCCGGCCGCGGCGGCCTCCTTGGTGTGCATGTCGACGCATCCGGAGCAGCCGTTGATCTGACTGGCGCGGAGCATCACCAGTTCGCGCGTGGCCGGCGGCACGGCCGACTCCGCAAGTGCCTTGTGCGCCGCGATGAGGTGCTTCATGGCCTTGGCGGCGACCGGGCTGGTCATGGGGTTCAAGCGGGCTTCCATGGTGCGCTCCTGTTTCGTTCGCGGTGTGGGGATTACATCCTTGAGACGTCGTGGCCCTCCCGCGTGTGACACGCGGGAAAGTGATCTGCGTCTCCCCCGTCCGCGCCGTACCGGGCCTGCCGGGCCTGCCGGGCCTGCCATGCCGGGTGCCTCCGTGGCAGCGCAGCGTCTTGGGTACGGGTCATTGCGCCGGACGCTCGAACACGTGGTCAACGTGCCTGCTAGCGTGGGCTCGTGCCCGAAACAGACACGGTGCGCCGTCGCGAGAGCGGCGGCGCGTGACCCCGGTTCATCGTCGTCGCTCCTGACCCTCGGCCAGGCCAGGAGCGCCTTTGTGGCGCTCGGATTCCCTCTGTTCCGGAGCGCAGCGATGGTTGTCCTGTCTCGTCGTCACCGTCGGCGTGCCCTTGCGGCCGCCTTGATCTCTGATGCGGTGTTCCCGCTCGCCATCACGGGTGGGACCGCAGCGGTACCTGACGTCACCGCGCAGTTGCCCGGCGCGCCCGCGCTGGGCCCGTGGATCGTCGTCGCGTACAACGGGATGTTCGCCGCGGCGCTGCTGCTGGCCGGGGCGGTGGCGGATCGTGTCGCCCGCTCCCGCTTCTTCGCCGCCGGCACCCTCGTCGTAGCGACCACTGGGATGCTGTCCGCGCTCGCCCCCGACCTGCCGACCTTGGTGGCGCTTCGGGCGCTCGCCGGCGTCGGGGCGGCGATGTGTGCCTCCGGCGGGTCGTCGCTGGTCCTGGCCGTGTACCCGCCTGAGGATCGGCGACGGGTGTACGGCTACGCGGGCGCCGTGCTGGGCAGCAGCCTGGCGTTGGGGCCGGTCGTCGGCCAGGCGCTCATGGCGATCGGAGGGTGGCCGCTCGTGTTCGCCGTGCCGGGGGCGCTCGCCGGTCTGGCCGCCTTGGCCACGGTCGGGCTCCCGGGCCTGCGCAGCCCCGAGCTGCCCGGCCGTTTCGACCTTGCCGGCGCGGTGCTGTTCGGCACGCTGGTCGCCGCCGTGGTGACGGCACTCGGGCTGGGCTTCGGCACGGGCGTCCCCTGGTGGGGGCCGACCGGGCTGGTCGTCCTGGCGGCCGTCGCCGCCCTCGGCCTGGTGCGCGTCGAACGGCGCGCGCCCCTTCCCGCCATCCCGTTGGACCTGTTGCGGATTCCCGCCTATCGCGCGTACGCGGTGGCGACGGGCGCCTTGATGGGGATGCTGGTGGTGGGGTTGACCGCCCTGCCGCAGCTCGGCTCGTCCCAGGGCGTGGGCCCGGCCGGGACAGCGGTCATGCTCAGCCTGCTGACCGTGCCGTCGACGGTGCTCCCGCTGCTGGCGTCCCGGCTGGCGCGCCGACGGGCCCGGCAGCTGGTCACCACCGGGCTGTTCGCCTGCGCCGCCGCTGCCGGCGTTCTCCAGGTCCTCAGCCAGCCCCTCGTCCTCCTCCTGGCGGCCGGGGTGTGCGGACTGTGCCTGGGACTGACCGAAGGCGTCCCGGACGGGCAGGCACTGGCGTACGTGCCGTCCGATCGCGGCGGATCCGGCGCCGCCCTGTTCAGTACGGCGCGGATGAGCCTGGAAACGTGCACCCTGGCCGCCGCCACCGGGATGATGACAGCCCTCGGCCCGGCTTCGGGCCTGGCTGTCGCCGGTGCCGTCTGCCTGACCGCCGGCCTCGTCGTCCGGCGCACCGTACCCAGGCACGAGCCGTGCGAGCCACCCGAGCCGCGCGAACCGGGCGCGTCACGGGCGCCGCAGGGCGGTGGTTGCCAGGTATGAGTCGGGCGGGCCGGGCGGGTCCTCGGCGCCGTGTCGGAGTCCGGTCAGGCAGGAGCCGAGCCCGTCGCCAGGCCGTCAGGCCGTCCGGTCGTCCGGTCGTCCGGTCGTCAACCGGCCGGTGGCGTGGCCCGACCGGTACGACCGGCACACGTCCGGAGGGGCCGGCGGCCGCCGCTACGACGGGACGGTGCCCTCAGCGGTGGCCCAGCACGTTGACGACCCGCCCGTTGGGATCGCGGACGAAGAACCTCCGCACGCCCCACTCCTCGTCCTGGAGGGGGTGAAGGATCTCCGCGCCGCCGGCCCGCAGCACCGCGTAGGCCGCGTCCACGTCGTCCACCTCCACGCTCAGGTCGGGGGTGACCGGCGCCGTCTTGTCCCCGGCCATGAAGCTGATCTGCGCCGACGAGCTGGACGGCGAGGCCAGTGTCATGATCCAGCCGTGGTTCATGACCTCCTCGAAGCCCAGCAAGCCGTAGAAATCCCGGTTCTGCTGGTCAGCGCCTGGCGTTGTACGGATGGTGGGGACTACACGGCGAACGGCCATCGACTGATCACTCCGGGGCAGGTCGGATCGGGTGGTGGGTACGGTCGGTTCGGCTCACGTCGGCGCGGTGCCTTGCAGGGGGCGCGGCCATCCGCAGCGCGGGCGGCTCAGGCGTTGAGGTAGGCGAGTACCGCCAGGACGCGCCGGTTGCTGTCGCCGGACGGGGGCAGTACCAGCTTGGTGAAGATGTTGGAGATGTGTTTCGCGGCCGCTCCCTCGGTGATGGTGAGGCGCTGGGCGATCGCCGTGTTCGAGCAGCCCTCGGCCATCAGTCCCAGCACCTCGCGTTCGCGTCCGGTGAGCGCGGCCAGCGGCTCGTCGCGGGAGTGACTGGTCATCAACTGGGCGACGACGGAGGGGTCCATGGCGGTGCCGCCGGCGGCGACCCGTCGTACGGCGTCGATGAACTGCTCGTCGTCCAGCACGCTGTCCTTGAGCAGATAGCCGATGCCGCCGGTGCCGTCGGCCAGCAGTTCGCGGGCGTAGAGCTGCTCGACGTGCTGGGACAGGACGAGGATGGGCAGGCCGGGCCGCTCGCGGCGGGCGCGCAGGGCGGCCTGGAGGCCCTCGGTGGTGAAGGTGGGTGGCAGGCGTACGTCGACGATGGCGAGGTCGGGGCGGTGTGCGGTGAGCGCGGCGGCGAGGTCGGTGCCGTTGTCGACGGCGGCGACCACCTCGATGTCGTACGCCTCCAGCAACTGGATGATCCCCTGCCTCAGGAGGAAGAGGTCTTCGGCGAGGACAACGCGCACGGTAGCTCCAGCTTCATCACGGTCGGACCGCCCGGCGGGCTGTCGATCTCCAGGGTGCCGTCAAAGGATGCCAGTCGCCGCCGGATGCCCTCCAGGCCGCTGCCGGCCGACGTGTCGGCGCCGCCGTGGCCGTCGTCGGTGACGCGCACGTGCAGGGCGGTGTCCGCGCACCAGGCGATCACCTCCGCGGTGTGCGCGTCGGCGTGTTTGAGGACGTTGGTGAGCAGCTCCGCGACGGCGAAGTAGACGGCGGACTCGACCGGGTCGGGCAGCCGCTCGGGCAGGTCCGCGACCACGGTGACCCGCAGCGGACTGGCCAGGCCGAGGGCGCGCAGGGCGTCGGCGAGGCCGCGTTCGGCGAGGACCGGCGGGTGGATGCCGCGGACCAGGTCGCGGAGTTCGCCCAGGGCCTGCACGGAGGAGGTACGGGCCTCGCGCAGCATCCGCCGGGCCTCTTCGGGGTCCTTGGCCAGCTTCCGTTCCACGGCGCCGAGTTGGAGCCCCAGGCTGACCAGTCGGGCCTGTGCGCCGTCGTGCAGGTCGCGTTCGATGCGGCGCAGTTCGGCGGCCTGGATGTCGAGGGCACCGGAGCGCGCCTCCGACAACTGCTGGACACGGGAAGTGAGTTGGGACTGCCGGGTCGGGCCGAGCAGGAAGCGGGTGAAGTGGGCGTATGCCGTGAGGACGAGCGGGCCGAGGAACACCCAGGCGGTGAGTACGACGAGTGCGAGCACGGCCGCGGCGGCCGCGGCCGGCCAGCTGCCGACGGTGACGAAGGCGTACCAGCGGCCCTCGCCGCCCGCGGCGACGGGCCGCCACAGGCCGCAGGCCAGGAACAACCCCTCCCCGGCGTAGTAGAGCAGGCCGGCCGGTACGAAACCGAGCAGTCCGACGACGCCGTTGAGCAGCAGCCACAGCAGGTCCCGCCAGGTGGCGGGGTCGGTCAGGATCCACTTGCAGCGGCGCATCCAGCCGACGATGTCTTTCTCGATCACCTCCGGCGCGGGCCGGTAGGGCCGCTCCACCGGGACGCCGGAGTGCGCCGCGGCGCGCCGGTTGAGGTCGGCCAGCCGGCGCACGGCGCGGGTGCAGTAGGGCAGGGCGAGGAATCCGATGCCGATCAGGGAGATGATCAGGAAGTAGGCGGTGGTGACGAAGAGGACGACCGACAGCAGGGCTCCGCTGGCGACGGCCACGCCGATCAGGGTGTCCAGGGCGGCGCGGTGGAGGCGGTCCCGCCAGGCGACCGGCACTGTCTTCATGTGCTCATCTTCCCCTTCCGCCGGGTGCGTCATGACGGGGCCGGCCCCGCTCGGGGGGAGCGGGGACGGCCCGGTCGGGGGGTGGCTCACGCGGCCTTCACCGCGTCCACGGCCGGGGTGCGCATCCCGCGCCAGGCGGGCAGCAGGGTGGCGCCGAACACCAGCAGCAGCGAGCCGCCGACGAGGGCGAGGTAGCTGCCGAGGGGACCGGACGGCAGCCATGAGCCGCTCTTGACGAGGCTGTAGGGGACGAGGGTCGTCGCGGAGGCGAGGGTGCCGAGCACGGTGGCGACGGCCCCGATCAGGACGCCCTCGGCGGTGAGCATGGCGAGCACCTGGCGGCGGGTCGCGCCGGTGAGCCGTTGCAGGCCGAATTCCGCGCGCCGGGTGCGGGTGACGGACACCAGGGTGTTGAGGACGGTGAGCGCGGCGTATCCGACGATCACCGCGACGATGGTGTAGTTGGCGGGGGCCAGGATCTGCTGGATCTGGTGGGTGCGGCCGGCGAGCGAGGAGCTGACGTCCAGTTCGGTGCCGGGCAGTTGGGCGGCCAGCGCGGCGAGGCGCTCGTGGACGCCGGGGGCGCTGCCGGGCTCGGTGCGCACCAGGATCTGGTGCGGGAGTCCGTCGCCGGTGTGCGGGGCGAGGGTGGCGGCGGGCAGGGTCAGGTACTCCTGCTGGGGGTTGTCGGCGTAGAGGGCGACGACGGTGGGGCGTACGGCGGTGCCGTCGCCGAGGTGCAGCGGCAGCCGGTCGCCGAGGTGCACGCCGTACGCACCGGCCTGCTTGTCGGACAGGGCGACGGTGTCGCCGCGCAGGTCGGCCAGGGAACCGGCGACGACGGGCAGGTCGAGGTTCTGGTGCACGCCCCCGGCGGAGACGCCGCGCAGCTCGGCGTCGGCCGGGCCGTCCGGGCGGTCCACGAAGCCGCGGCTGACGACGAGTTCGCAGGCCGCGCGCACACCGGGCGTGGCACGCACCTGGGCCACGGCGTCCGGGGCGAAGCCGCCCGTCGTGGAGTCGAGGACGTAGTCGGCGAGGATGGTGCGGTCGTAGGAGGTGCGGGAGACCTGGTCCTCGGTGGACTGCATGTACAGGGTGCCGGTGGCGATGCCGATGAGCAGGACGATCGGCGCGACGGCACCTGCGGTGCGGACGCTCGCGGTGGCGGCGTTGCGCAGGGCGAGTTGCCCGGCCAGGCCGGACAGGGCGCGCACCGGCGGGCCGAGCACGGCCAGCAGGGCCTTGGTGATGCCGGGGGCGAGCAGGGCGAGGCCGATGCAGAACAGTACGGAGGCGGGGCCGGCGGTGCTGGCGAGGGTGGGTCCGTCCTCCCGCACGGTGGCGGTGGCGACGGCGAGGCCGGTGCCGTTGGCGAGGAAGAACAGGGCGAGCAGCAGGCGCGGCACGGTGAACCACCGTGCGTCCGCGGTGACTTCGGCGAGGGCGGCGACCGGTGCGGTGCGGGCGGCCTTGCGTCCGGCGATGCGGGTGGCGCCGGCCGCGGCCAGGACGGTGACGAGTGCGCCTGCGGCCATCGGGAACCGGCCGGCGTGGTAGACGATCTCCGGCGCCACGACGCCGCTGGAGGTCAGCGCGCCGAACAGCAGCCTGCCGAGCAGGTACCCGGGGGCCAGGGCGAGCAGGACCGAGCCCACCGACAGCACGGCGGTCTCGGCGAGGATCATGCGGCGCAGCTGGTTCGGAGTGGCGCCGACGGCCCGCAGCAGGGCCATCTCGCGGGCGCGCTGCTGGAGGGAGAGGCCGAGGGTGGCGGCCACGCCGAACATGACGATGAGGACGACGGAGGAGCCGAAGACGGCCGCGAGGATGACGACGGTGCGCTTGCCGGCGAGGGCGCCGGGCAGTTCGGCCAGGCCCCGCTGCTCGCCGGTGAGTACCTCGGCGCGGTCGCCGACGGCGGCGCGCACCGCGTCCGCGACGGCGGCGGCGTTCCGGCCGGGGGCGGGGACGACGCCGATCGCGTCGATCCGGCCGCCGGCGAGGGCGCGGGCCTCGGTGTCGGTGAAGAACACGGCGGCGTGCGGGTTGCGGCCGCCCTGCTGCCCGGCGATACCGCTGACGCGGAACTGCCGGGTGGTGCCCTTGACGACGATGTCGACCGTGGTCCCGGGAGCGGCGCCGGCGCGGCGCGCCAGTGCCTGGTCGAGGACGACGTCGCGGTCGGCGGCGGGGGACGCACCGGCGGCGAGGGGGTAGGGGGTGAGGCGGGCGGCGGCCCAGCCGTGTCCGTACGCCTGGGAGCTGCCGGTCAGCGGCTTGCCGTCCTTGAGGACGGTGGCCGGGACGGAGACGTCGCCGACGGCCGTGCCGACGCCGTCGGCCCTGGCCACGGTGTCGACCAGGGCGGGGTCGATGCGGTGCCGTTCGGTCAGGGCGGCGGAGCCGTAGCTCTGGCCACCGGTGACGACGACCGGGGCGCCGGTCAGCCGCTGCGGGTCGGCCGCCATGCGGACGCCCGTCTCCATCAGGCCGCCGCAGCCGATGACGAGGGCGGCGCCGAGGAACATGGCGAGGAACGTCGCGAGGAAACCCGTCCTGCGGAGCTTCAGGGTGCGCAGTGCCAGGCGCCACATCACGAACGCCCCCCGGAGACCTGCGGCATCCGCGTGTGCGGGGTGTCGTCCTCCCGGGCACCGAGCCTGGTCATGCGGGCGGCGACGGCGTCGGCGGTCGGCCGGTGCAGTTCACCGGCCATGCGTCCGTCGGCGAGGAAGACGACGCGGTCGGCGTAGGAGGCGGCGACCGGGTCGTGGGTGACCATGACGAGCGTCTGGTGTGCGGTGTCGACGGATTCGCGCAGCAGGGCGAGCACGGAGGCGGCGGTGCGGGTGTCGAGGGCGCCGGTCGGTTCGTCGGCGAAGACGACGGCGGGGCGGGTCACCAGGGCGCGGGCGAGGGCGACGCGCTGCTGCTGGCCGCCGGAGAGCTGCGCCGGCAGGTGGCCGAGCCGCTCGGCCAGGCCCACGCGCTGGACGACCTCGCGGATCAGGGCGCGGTCGGGGCGCCGTCGGGCCAGTTGGAGCGGCAGCGTGAGGTTCTCCAGGACGGTCAGCGCCGGCAGCAGGTTGAATGCCTGGAAGATGAAGCCGATGCGGTCGCGGCGCAGTGCGGTCAGCTGGGTGTCGTCCAGACCGGACAGGTCGGTGCCACCGACGGTGACCTTGCCCGAGGTGGGTGGGACCAGTCCCGCCGCGCAGTGCAGGAAGGTGCTCTTACCGGATCCGGACGGACCCATCACGGCGGTGAACGTGCCGACGCCGAAGCCCACGCTGAGCCCGCGGAGCGCGGCCACCTGGCCGTCCCCTCGACCGTAGGTCTTCGACACGGCGTCCAGCCGTACCGCCTCCGCCGTACGGAGGTCCTGTGAAGTGTGCACTGCCGGCTCCCCTGTGAGATGGACGCGCCGCGAACGCGGTGTCTGCGCAGGAGACTACGAACGCGGCAGCGGCGGCACATTGGCATTCTCCGGTCAGTGCGAGGTGGAGGTTTCTCCACCCGGGAGCGCCAGGCAGGGGCCGGACGCGTCCGGCAACGCTGCGGTGGGGAGGCCGGGCGCGGTCGTGGTCCGGGGGGAGCCGTGCCGCCTCCCCGAAGCCAAGACCTCGATGGGCTTGTCGGGGACCGCTTCCTCGGCACGGGCGTGTCGAGGGCCAGCCCCTCGGCCCGCCTCGGCTTCGCAGACCGGTCAGTGGGCGGCGGGCTCGGCGACGGGTACCTCCTCTTCCGCTGGACGTCGTACCGGGGCGGGGGATCGCAGCACCGATGCGGCGAGGAGGAGCGCGACGGCCACGAGGCAGGCGCCGACGCGGAAGGCGAGCCGGTAACCGCCGGTGAGTGCCGAGGCGGTGGGCGCCCCGTCGTCCAGCAGGGCCTGGGTGCGCGCGGTGGCGAGCGTGCTGAGGACCGCGAGGCCGAACGCGGCGCCGACCGTTTACCCCACGGTGCCGCCCCAGGTGGAATACCGCCTCACCCCGATGGCCCGCGCGCTCCACGCAACCCTCGCCGGGCTCGTCGGCTGGGCCGAACGCCACCGGGCCGACATCGTCACCGCCCGCGCCACGTACGACGCCACCACGGCCACCACCACCGCATCGCCTCTCAACGGCCAGGCAGGGCCTGCCAGGCATTGAGCCATCGCCCACCGGCGAAACGGGCGGGGCGGCCATGACTGCGCCGCCCCGCCCGCACCCGGGCGACTCCCGCCCTGCGTACTCAGTCGATGCAGAACTCGTTGCCCTCGATGTCCAGCATCGGGATGCACGCGTCGTTGCCGTCGTACAGCGTGTGCACATGGATGGCGCCGAGCGAGAGCAGTCGTGCCATTTCGGCTTCGAGTGCGGCGAGGCGCTCTGCACCCACGAGTCCGGTGCCGACCCGTACATCGAGATGCACCCGGTTCTTGGCTGCCTTCCCTTCGGGGACGCGCTGAAAGAACAGTCGCGGGCCCACACCTGAGGGATCGACACAGGCGAACCACGCGTCCCGCTGCTCCGGCGGCTGCGCACGCCTGAAGTCCTCCCACGTGTCGCACCCCTGCGGTGGCGGCGGTACGACGTACCCCAACACCTCGCACCAGAAACGAGCGAGACGCTCGGGTTCCGCACAGTCAAAGGTGACTTGGAACTCCTTGATCCCCGGCATGGCTGCACCGTACCAAGGAGACTGGAGTCGCTACCGCCCCTTTCCGCTCCCCTTCCCAGGGGAGCCGCGCCGTGCCCCGGGGAAGGGGCCGTCAGGCCGGACCGGCAACGGCGAAGTGATCGGGGCACCCCGGAGATCCGGTATGATCATGGTGCAGCTTCGGCCCGCGAACAGCGGGTGGAAGTCATGCGTCCGTGGTCCAAGGAAAGACGTCCACCAACCGGTGGGAGATGCAGGTGCAAGGCCGGCCGGGCGCTCCAGCCAAGACCCCCTCCTCAACGCGAGGAGGGGGTCTTCTTGTTCAGGGACTTCCGCGGCAGAGGGTGAGGCCGCCGGGTCAGTGGGTGGCTGCGGCAGGGATGCGTGCCGCAGCGCGCGGGCGGCCGGCCGGCTCACGAGTCGGGTGACGGCCTCTTCCCTCAAAACGTCTGCCTCTCCCCCCGGATGGTCTGCCCCTCCCCTCAGAAGGTCTGCGGGCTCCGCGACATGAGCCGCGGCGTGCAGAGCCGCAAACGGCGCGATCGGCGCCGGCCCGCTACTGGTAGCGGCGGGTTTCCTCCACGTCCACCACCGGGGCGGCCGGCGGGGGCGGCTGGGTGCGCCGGCGCTTCAGGATGCTCACGTAGGTGGCGATGCCGATGAAGCCGACGATCATCAGGATGACACCCACCAGGTGGAGATTGATTCCGGACATGTGCCAGTCCACGGCGAAGGTGAGAATGGCTCCCACCGCCAGCAAGACTATGCACCCACCGACACCCATGGTGTCAGCCTCCCTTTCGCTTGACAGCAAAGTGTGCTTGACATCCGGGTACCCCCTCACCCGTGCGTCATACGGGCCGGGGGCGGCGAGGGCCGGAGCACGTCGCCGCAGCCCCGCAAGCGCCGCGTGAACCCACCCGGCAGGCCACCGCGCACGAGACCGGTACGGCAGTTGAGGCCGGCGCCGCAGAGACGGCCGGTCCCCACTGCCGGTGACCGGTCGTCCCTCCCCCGCCGGTCCGCTGCCTGGGGGCGGGCCGGGCCGCCCCGCCGATCGACCGGCTCGGGCGAAGGCGGGCGGGCGGGCAGGCGCATGAGTAGCAGTACTCATGCCGCGTATCCGCAATGCAGGAATCATCGGGGCATGTCCATGAGGAAGAGAACCGGAGTCCGTCTCGGCGTGCTGCCGGTCGCCGCGCTGGCCCTGCTCGCCGCGGGCTGTGGTACCCAACGGCCGGGCGCGGACTCCGCAGCCGGCACCCCGTCCCGCGCCGCAGCGGTGCAACCGAGCAGGCCGGGCACGCCGGCGGACTTCCCCTGCCCCGGAGAAACGCCGGCCCCGTCTCCGTCACCGTCCGCCCAGACCTCGGGACCGGCCGGGCCGCCCCTCGACCACTACGCCGAGAACCACGGCTTCCGGAACCCCCTCCCGCTCCACGGCCAACGCCGCTGCGACGGACTCGCGGCCGTCAAGCGCGTCAAGCACGCGCTCGACCCCCTGCGGGCGCAGAACCCCGTCGATCCCGACCGCACGCGCCGCGCGCTCACCGCCCTCGGCTACCCGGCCGCCGGGGTGGAGGTGTCCACGCTCGACCCCGGCGTCGGCTTCCTCGTCAACGCCTCCCCACTGTGCATCGAAGGCAAAGTGAACGCCCACTTCATCGAAGCGAATGCCTTCGGCGGCTACCCGGACGGCACCGGCTGCAAGCCCCCGAGCGGCGGACACTAGGAGGCCCGGTTCAGCCACGTCCACGAGGAACGGCCGGGCGGCGGGCCCACGAGGGTGGTGGCGCACAGGAGTTCCTCGCGTCACAGGAGGTCGGCGAGGCGGTCCACCTGGTGGGGGTCGAGGCCGTAGCAGTAGAGCATGACCTCGTCGGCGCCGAGGTCGGTGAAACCGGCGATCGCGTCGCGGATCCCGGTGGGTGTGGTGAGCAGTCCGGCAACCATCCGGTCAGGCATGCCGGTGAAGGCGTAGTAGGCGTGCATGGCGGACCGGGCGTCGTCGATCACGTCTTGCGGGCCGAGTGCGACGTTGACCTGCGCGACCATGCGCGGTTCGCCGTCGCGGCCGTACTCCTGCCAGAACGTGCGGACGGTCTCGACATGCCGCCGGCCCAGTCAGGCGCAGCCGCGGCGAGGAAGCCGTCGCCCCAGCGCGCGACACGTTCGAGCGCGGCGGGCCGGAAGCCGCCGAACAGCACCTCGGGGCCGCCGGGCCGGGCGGGTGCCGGGCCGATCGGTCCCGCCGCGTCGCCGTACGGCTCGCCGGACCACAGGCGGCGCATGACCGCCATCTGTCGGTCCAGGCGGCGGCCGCGGGTCCGCTTGTCGAATCCGGTGACCCGGTGGTCATCGTCCCGCCCTCCGATGCCGAGGCCGAGGACGAGGCGGCCACCGGTCATCCGGTCCAACGTGGCGGCCTGCTTGGCCAGCAGCGCGGTGTCGCGCAGCGGGGCGAGCAGTACCTCGGTCTGCACGCGGATGCGGGCACGTCATTTCCCCGGGCCTGCCGGAGGCGTGCAGGGGGCATGCCGGGTGCGGCGCTGCCTGGGCCCTGGGTGCCCCGTCCGCCGGCTGTGCTCGGCTGCGGGGTGCGGTGCGTCGGCTTTCCGGGCGGGCGGGCCCAGGCAGGGCCACTGATGAGCGGTGCGGGCGGTTACCTGGTGCGCCGTGCCTCTCGGCTGTGCATACGGCGCGTAACGTGGCCTTCGCGAACGGGAATTCACCCAGCGACGGGGGGCGCTCCGGTTGCCGCTGTGGACAGGTCCCAGAGGCGCGCGGCCGCGTCCGGGTCGATGGCGTACCCGCGGACGCCGCCCTCGTCCATGGGTTCCTCCGGCGCCGAGACGCGGGCGATGTCGCAGTCCTCCAGGTAGAGCCCACCGCGACCGTCGAGGAGGGGGGAGGTGGCTGCCCAGAGACCGGTGGCGGCGCCTTGGGCGGGCGTCTTGAAATCGGCGCCTACGACGTTGCCGTGCTCGTCCACCCAACCACGTTCGATCTGCTCCTGGAGCGTCATCTCCCTCTGTAGCCCGGTCATGATCTTGCCTGGGTGGAGCGCGAACGCACGGACGCCGTCCTCGCGTCCCAAGGCGTCGAGGTGCACGGCGAAGAGCGCGTTGGCGGTCTTGGACTGGCCGTACGCCAGCCACTTGTCGTAGCCGGTGCGGAAGTGCGGGTCGTGCCAGCGGATGTCGGTCAGCGTGTGGCCGGCGGAGCTGTTGACGACGACGCGTGCGCCGCCGGCGGCGGCCAGCAGCGGGTACACCTCGCAGGCGAGGGCGAAGTGGCCGAGGTGATTGGCGGCGAACTGGCTTTCCCAGCCGGGTCCGACGCGTCGTTCGGGGGTGGCCATGACGCCGGCGAGGGCCATGAGGAGGTCGAGCGTGCCGAGGGAGTCGCGGATCCGGGTGGCGGCGCGGCGTACGGAGTCGAGGTCTGCCAGGTCCATGGGGATGATGTGGCAGCCTTCCAGCCCGTCGAGGGCGGCCTGGGCGACCGCGGGCCGACGGGCCGGAACGATGACCCGGGCCCCGGCCGCCGCCAGGCATCGGGTGGTTTCCAGGCCGAGTCCGGAAGAGCCCCCGGTCACCAGGGCGGTGACGCCGGTGAGGTCGCGGTCGCCCAGCACGTCCCCGGCGGTGCTGGTGGCGGAGAAGGGCGAGCCGAGCGGCCGCTGACCAGCAGGAGTAGTGCCCGGATGAGTGCTGGTCAGGCGGGAGGTGGTCTGGTGCGAGCTGGTCACGTGACTGCTGGTCACGTCGTGGCTGTTCATGCCGCTCACGCTAGGATCTAGAGCGAGGTCTAGATCAAGTCCTAGGCTGGGCGGCATGGCGACTACCGAGATCCGTGCCGAGCCCCTGAGCATCGGCGAGGTGGCCGAACGGACCGGCCTGAGCGTGCACGCGTTGCGCTTCTACGAGCGCGAGGGCCTGCTGATCGGCCCGGTCCAGCGCACCGCGGGCGGCCGGCGGCGCTACGCCCCCGCCGATGTCGACTGGCTGCTGATCTGCGTCAAGCTACGGGAATCCGGTATGCCGCTCACCGACCTCAAACGGTTCGCGGAGTTGGTGCGGCAGGGGGCGGGCAACGAAGCCGAACGCCTGCACCTCCTCGACACGCACCAACGGCGCGTCGAGGCGCAGATCCAGGCGCTGGAGGAGTGCCGGTCGGTCATTGCCTGGAAGGTTGGCGTCTACGCCGAGCACCTGGCCCGCGGCGAGGCCGCCGGCCTGTGGGATCCAACGGCCCGAGGGGAAGCGGAAGGGGAAGGGGCAGAGTGAGGGCGGAGGGTGGTCTTCACCCCCCGCCCCCTGCCATGGGCATTGCCGTTGCGAGGGCTCGCCTGGTGCCGAAGCCAGCGGCGGGTCCCGTGGTTGGCGGCGTGCAGACCCGTGCGCAGGCCGTGGCCCCGTAGCCCAAGCTGCTCGAACAGGGCCCTGCCCCGGCCCCCGGCTCCCGGGCGGGCAGGTGCTTACAGCGTGGCGTCGCCCCGGTTGCTGCCGGTACCGGCAGTGGAGGTGCGGCGGCGGGTGATGAGCAGCGCGCCCACGGCCGTGGCGACGCCCGCCGCCACGGCGAGCGTGGGCAGTGCGGAGGGCGAGCCGGTTGCGGCCAGGCTGCCCTTGCCGGCGGTTTCCCCGGTGGCGCCGTTCGGTGTGACGCCGGTCCGGTGCGTGGCGCCGCCCGTGGTGGCGGGGCCGGACCCGGAGCCCTCACCGGGCTTGGCCGGTGTGCCGGGCCGTTCGGGCTTGCCGTGGCATCAGTCTGTCGAGCCTGTTCGCCGCAGCGGATCCGTTCGGTCGAACCACCGGCACATCTGGTGCCTTCCGGCAGTTCCGGGGCCCTCCGGCGCAACCGGTACCGCCCGTACTCCCGGCCACTGGCGCAACAGGCCCTACCCGCACTACCGGACCGACCACACGCGCAAAGGGTTGTATCCGAGGAGCAGGTGGGGGGCGCAGAAGGGGAGTTGGGGGGCGTGGCGCCCGGGTGGCCGGACCGGCCGGTCCTACCGGTCGCCGTCGGGCGCCCGGTCGGCTTCGGCTGCCCGGGCTACCCGGGTTCCCGGTCCTCACACCCCTCCGCGGCGGTGAGATCGATCATGGGCAGGCCGCCCCCGTCCTCGTACCATGGCGCGCCGCTGCGGACCGGGCAGCGCACGGCTCTCACGGAACGGACAACCATGGCAGTACGGGTAACAGGCAAGCCGGCGGTCTTCGGGATGGCGGGCGTGCTGGCCGCCGCGGTCCTGGCGGGCAGCGCGCTGTGGCCGGGGACCGGCGAGGCCCGGGCGGCCGGGACGGCGCCGCGGGCCGCCGCCGCCGCGGCGGAGCTGAAGCACTGGCCCGCGCCCGTGGCCGAGCAACTCGGCACGGTCCTCGCGGACCACGACCACCAGGGCGGCTACGCGGTCTTCGACGCGGACAACACCACGTACCGCAACGACCTGGAGGAGGCCCTGCTCCCCTTCCTGGAGAACAAGGGTGTCCTGACCCGCGCGACCATGGACTCCTCCCTGAAGGTCATCCCCTTCAAGGACACCCCGGACCACAAGGAGAGCCTCTACAGCTACTACAACCGCCTGTGCGAGGTGGACGACCAGGTCTGCTACCCCTGGGCCGCGCAGATCTTCTCGGGCTTCACCCTCAAGCAGCTCAAGGGCTACGTCGACGAGCTGATGGCGTACCGCAAGCCGATCCCCGCGGAGTACTACGCGAACGGGAAGCCGACCCGGACCGAGGTCCAGGCACCCCGCCCCTCCCCGGGCATGCAGGAGCTCTACCGGGCCCTGCGCCGGCACGGCATCGAGGTGTACGTGGTGAGCGCGGCCTCCGAGGACCTGGTGCGCATGGTGCTGAGCGATCCCGAGTACGGGTACGACGTGAAGCCGGCGAACGTCATCGGCGTCGCCATGCTGCTCAAGGACCGCGCGACGGGCGACGTCACCAGTGCCCGCAAGGAGATCGCGGCCGGCCGCTTCGACCCGGCGGAACTCGCCGACCGGGAACTGACCCCGACCCTGTGGGCGCCGCTGACCTGGTACGAGGGCAAACCGGCGGCGATCAGCACGTACATCGACCCGTGGCGGCGGCCGGTCCTCGTGGCGGGCGACACCCCCAAGAGCGACGGGCCGATGCTCTTCCGCTCCACCGACGTGCGGCACGGCGGCGTGCGGGTCTGGGTGAACCGCAAGGACAGCGCCATGAAGGAGTTGGACGCGATGAAGCGCGCCAACGCCCGGCGCCAGAAGGAACTGGGGCAGCCGGTCACGGCGGACAAGCGCTGGCTGACCGTGACGCCCGAGCAGATCGGCTGAGCGGGCCCCGGCCGGTCCTGGGGTCCGGGACCGGCCGGGCGCGTCAGGGCCTGGGGCCGTGCTCCGCGATGAGGGCTTCCACCAGCCAGCAGTGGGGGGTCCCCGGGCTGGGCCCGGTCGCGGCGGTGACGGTCCGCACGTGCTGCCGGTAGCGGCGGAACAGCGGGACGGTGCCGCGGAACTCCGCGGCCATGCGGGCGCGGAAGCCGGGGGTGTCGTCCGTGCCGCGCGCCCGGGCGCAGGCAGCGGTGAACGCACGCAGTGCCGCGCAGTCGTGCGGCGCCCGCCCGGCGGCCACCGCGGGCGCGGCGCCTTCCGAGGCGTCGAGCAGGGCGGCGTAGAGCGATGCCTTGTCCCGTACGTGCGGGGCGGCCCAGTAGGCCAGGAACTGCGGTTCCGCCACGAGGGCGTGCAGTTCGGCGTAGGCCAGCACGGTTGCGGGAGTGGGGGCGCCCGGCGGCTCGGGCACGGCCTGGTCGAGGATGGCGGCGGCCAGGCGGCGGGGCACCGAGGCGGGCAGCACCCGCTCCCAGGCGCGGGCGAAGTCGGCGGTGGCCGTCGGCAGGTGCTGGATCCGGGCCGGCAGGCGCAGGCGCCGCAGCCGTTCGGGATCCGAGCCGCCGTCCAGGGCCCGCAGCGCGGCCTCGCGCCAGCGCAGTTCGGCGATCCGGGTCCGGGTGGCCGCGAGGTGCTCGGCCACCGCGTCGGCGAGGTCGCGGTGGCCGGCCGCGACGTCGGTGATGGCCGCGAGGGGGAGGCCCAGCGCGCGCAGCTGCCGTACCAGCAGCAGCCGTTCCCGTGCCCGGTGCGGATAGCGGCGGTGGCCGCCCGCGCTGCGGGTGGTGGGCAGCAGGCCGAGGTCGGAGTAGTAGCGACGGTCTTCACCGGCAGCCCCGTGCGGGCGGCCAACTCCCCGATCGACCAGGTGGGTTCCCTCACATCACCGTGATTCTATGTGCTCTCGATGCTGGACGAGCCGGAGGCCGTGGCCCGCGAGATCGGGCACTTCCTCACGTCCACCGCCGCCCGGTAGGCACGGCCGGGTGGCCGGCGCCGGGCGCGGCGGCTCCGGGCCTGCCGCCGCCCCGCGGCACGGTCCCGCAACGCCTCGGCACGGTCCGGAAGCGCCTCGCCGCGGGCGCGAACTCCGCACGCCGGCCGCAATGCGGACGAGCCGGATGCCCCCGTGTCGGCAATCCGCCGCTTTGTTCATGACGGCACGTCAGGTGGGGTGGGGCGCCGCCGGGACCGCCCCGGGCGGTACGCGGCGCGCCCCCTATGCTGGAGACCGCCCGGCCGGTTCCGGCCGGGCCGACGACGCGGGAGGGGTTTGTGGCAGCGCTGGATCCGGACGACCCGCGTTCCATCGGCGCGTACCAGCTGCTGGGGCGGCTGGGCGCCGGCGGGATGGGGCGGGTCTTCCTCGGGCGCTCGCCGGGTGGCCGGCAGGTCGCGGTGAAGGTGGTGCACGCGGCGCTGGTGGACCAGCCGGGCTTCCGGGACCGGTTCCGCCGGGAGGTGCGGGCCGCCCGCGCGGTCAGCGGGGCGTTCACCGCGCCGGTGATCGACGCCGACCCGGACGCGGCCGAACCCTGGCTGGTCACCAGCTACATCCCCGGCCCGTCCCTGGAGAAGGCCGTCGCCGAACGCGGTCCGATGCCGACGGAGCAGGTGTTCTCGCTGGCCGCCGGGCTCGCCGAGGCGCTGCTGTCGATCCACGGCGCCCACCTCGTCCACCGCGACCTCAAGCCCTCCAACGTGCTGCTCGCCGCGGACGGTCCGCGGGTCATCGACTTCGGTATCGCCCGGCTGACCGAGGGCACGTCGTTCACCGCGACCGGCTATGCGCTCGGCTCACCGGGGTTCATGTCGCCGGAGCAGGTGAACGGCGAGAAGATCGGTCCGGCCAGCGACGTCTTCTCGCTCGGCACGGTGCTGGCGTACGCGGCGATCGGCGGCCACCCGTTCGGCAACGGCCATGTGGCGTCCCTCCTCTACCGGGTCGTGCACGACTCCCCCGACCTCGACACGATCGCCGACCCCGCGCTGCGCGCGCTGATCGCGGACTGCCTGGCCAAGGACCCGGCCCGGCGCCCCACCCCGCGCGAACTCCTCACCCGGTGCGGCGCGGCCGCGGCCACGGCCGTACGGACCCCGTCCGGCGCCCCGCCGGCGGCTGCCGCGCCGTCCCCCGGGACGCCGCCGCCCCCGCCGCCACGCTCCGGTGCGGCATCCGGCCCGGCGCCTGGTCCGGACGCCACCTCCGGTCCGGACGCCACCTCCGGCCCGGACGCCACCTCCGGCCCGGAAGCCGCCTCCCATCCGCACAGTGCCTCCCATCCGTACGGCGCCTCCGGCCCGGACGCCCTCACCTCCGGCCAGAGCTCCGGCTCCGTTCCGTACGGCGGAGCGGCCCACCAGGCGGCCGGCGGGGCAGTGGCGCCGGTACCGGGGTCGGCGCCCGGGGTTCAGGCACCGGGCGGCTCCTGGGCGGGGCCGACGCCCGCCGCCCATTCCCACCTGGCCGCCACTCCCCCGCCCGGGGCGGCGACGGCGGCCTCGCAGCCGACCGGCCCGGCGGCCCGGCGCCGCCCCGCCCGCCGTACGCTGCTGATCTCCGCGGCGGCGACGGCGGCCGCCGCGGCGGTGGCCGTGCCCGTGACCCTGGCCTTCACCGACGACACCGCCCAGGGCTCCGCACCACCCCACCCCGCCGACCCGACTCCCATCGCCTCCTGGCCACTTGACGAACGCTCCGGCACCCTCGCGCGGGATTCGGCCGGCAGCCACGACGGTGCCGCGTCCGACGTCCGCTGGGGCACCGCAGCCGCCGGCGGAGCCCTCTTCAACGGCCTCAGCAGCCAGATCAGCACCCGCGACGCGGTGCTCGACACCACCCCGGGGCACAGCTTCACGGTCTCCGCGTGGGTGTACCTCACCAGCGCCAACGGCTTCGCCACCGCCGTCAGTCAAGGCACCACCGGTGGCAGCGCCTTCTACCTCCAGTACTCGGGTGCGGACCGCCGGTGGGCGTTCTCCCGCCTGGGCGTGCGCGCCCTGGCGACCCAGCCGCCCGTCCTGAACACCTGGACGCATCTGGTGGGTGTCTGTGACGCCGCGACCGGCCGGCTCCGCCTCTACATCGACGGCGCCCTCCAGGCCACCGCCGCCGACACCCACCCCACCACCGCCCCGGGCCCCCTCCTCATCGGCCGCGCCACCCTCGACAGCCGCCCCGTCGACTACTTCACCGGCCGCATCAAGAACGTCCGGGTGTACGACCGGGCGCTGACCGCGGACCAGGTCGCCGCACTCCATCGGGTCGGGTAGGCGGAGGCCGGGGGGCGGGGGCCGGGCCCGTCGGGGACGGCGCACGGGCAGGGCTGCCCACGAGAGCGCCCCGGCGCCCCGGCCTCCCGGCCTCCCGGCCTCCCGGACAAGACGCCGATGCCGGCACCGATAACCGATACCGATACGACCGATACCACCGACAACGAGCCAACCCGGTATAACCGTCGCCATTCCGGCACGCACCAGCATTCCCGTCCTTGCGATGTCCACCACCCGCCCTTCGCCGCCGCCCTTACCGAACCGACGCCCCTCTCTGCGCGCACCCCTCAAAGGCCACGAAGCCGTCGCCGTCCGCTACCGCTTCGCCCGCACCAAAAGGCCACATTGTCGGGTCGAAAGCGCACCACTTCGCCTTCGCGGCCCGTACACCCTTCCGCCCGCCGACCGGTGCAGGGGCACCCACGGCCGGGTGAAGTCCCGTGGCTATCCGCCCTCCTGATCGTCACCATGGGCACCGGAAAGGTGAAAAATCTCATCACCGTGCGGCCGGGCCGGGCACCCTTTCCACCCGGCGGCGCATCCGACGGGAGTGGCAGGTCTCACAGCCTGAGCTGGGCGTCCCGCCCCTGACCGAGGGAATCGGCCCCGGACCGCGGGAATCGGCCATGACCCTACCCAACCGGCCGGCCAACCCCGCCTTCCCGCCCACCCCCGTTCTCCTCCCGCTCCACGACGGGCAGTTGTCCACCGGCCGAATGCCGGGGAAACAGCGGATGGCCGCCGACTTCTCCTTCCGCTGCTTCCGGCGGCCGCGCGGTCCGCAATCCACCGGGAATGCCCCGCACGCGTAGGTGCGGTCCCCGCGGCCTCGGCGCGATGAGAGGATGCGCGGAACGGGTGCCGCCGGGGCACCCCCGGAATCTGGAGGCGACGAGGTACATGACCACACTGCCGGTAACGCAGGCACTGATCCTCGCAGGCGGTCAGGCGACCCGTATGCGCCCCTATACGGACGGCGCGCCCAAAGCGATGGTCCCGGTGGCAGGAACCCCGATCATCGGCCACCAGATCGCATGGCTTTCCGGACATGGGGTCACCTCCGTGACCGTCAGCGTCGGCTACCGGCATGAGATGATCGCCGAATATCTCGGTGACGGATCGCGTTTCGGCATGGAGATCCGCTATGCCGTCGAGGACGAACCGCTCGGCCGCGGTGGCGGCCTGAAATACGCCGCCCGCCTTCTCGCCGATCCCGGCGAAGCCTTCTTCGTCCTCAACGGCGATGTCATCACCAATTTCTCCCTCGCCGACCTCGCCGAATACCACGAGCGGCGAAACGGAGCGGTCACGGTGGCGCTCTCCCCGTACCGCTCGAATTGGGGCGTCGCCGACCTGGACGACGGCGACTGCATTCGGGGCTTCACCCAGTCCCCGGAACTCCCTTACTGGATCAACGCGGGCGTCTATGTCTTCCGTCCGGACGTCGTGCCCCTGCTGCCGGACAAGGGCGACCACGAGGACAGCACTTTCCCCCAACTCGCCCGCGAGGGCGGCCTGATCGGATACCGGCTGTCCGGCTACTGGCGGGGCATCGACACCGTCAAGGACGTCATGGAAGCCTCCAAGGAATTCCAGGACTCCGGCCGGACCCTGCCCGACCAGTTCCGCGCGGCGCCCTCCGCCGCCCACTGATCACCGGCTCCGCAAGCCCGGCCCTCCGCGGCCCCTGCCCGGGCAGGGGCCGCGGACGCGTCACCGGTCGAGGTCGGCGCTGACGGTGGTGTCCGGGACGCAGATGATCCCGTCGAACGCCTCCAGGGCGGGGACCTCGATGAACGCGGTGTCCAGCCGGGTGCGGGCCGGTTCCGGCAGGCCGTGCCGGCGGGCGTGGGCGCGCAACGCCCGTGCGCCCACCAGGGCCGGCGCGTCCGGTACGCCCGCGAACAGCCCCTCGACGCTGTCCGGCGCGGCCTCCGGGGTGGCGGCGCGGCCCCAGCGCATCCCGAGCGGGTGGTCCGGGTCCGGTACGTTCTCCACCGTCTCGCCGCCGTTGCCGGTCAGGGCGATCGGTACGTAGTCCGTGCCCAGGGCCCTGGCGAGCAGGTTGCCCATCGTCGTGACCGCCAGGGGGCCGTCGGCCTGGTTGGCCGAGCGCTGGATGTGGGCGTTGTGGCCGACCAGGACGACGCGGGTACCGGAGCCGGACCGCTGGAGGAACTCCAGCAGGGTGTCCGCCAGATAGCGTTCCCGCCCGGCGAACTGGAGGCTGTCGGGGGCGCCCGCGAGCGCCTCGGCCATGGCGCGCTGGGCCCGGTCGGTGGTGGCTGCCGCGCGCACGTCCGACAGCGCGGTCTCGTAGGCCGCCCGGCCGCTGCGCTCGGTGTAGACCTCGCGCAGGTCCGTGAACCGGGCCAGCAGCCGGGCGAGCGCCGTGGTGAGCCGGTCCTGAACGGCCGGGTCCAGGCCGAGCCGGGCGTAGGCGGGCACCATGACCGTGCCGCCGGCGATCGGCCCGGCGACCTCCCGGGCGGTGTCCACGAACCGCAACGCCGCGGGGTCCACCGTGGCCAAGTAGGCGGCGACCGGCTCCAGTACGGGCGCGAGCGAGCCGCCCGCCATGGGGATGTCGCACCCCACGAACCGCACCGGCCGGGCGGCGGCGCCGTTGTGGCGCCGCAGCCACCGCAGGGTGTCCCGGCACTCGGCGGGCTGCCCCAGTCCTCCGGCCCTCGTCCCCGGGCCCGCGCCCTCGTCCGCGCCGCCGGTACCGTCGGCCCCGGTCCCGCTCCCGCCGTGCCGCGGGGCGAGCAGGTCGTCGATGTCACCGGGGCCGCCCTGGACCCAGGCGTCCACCGCGCGGCCTTCGGCGGCCCCGTACTCCATGGCGTAGACGGTGAAACCCAGTTCCTGGACGAGGAAGCGCAGGATACGGTGGCGCAGCAGGCCGAACTCGCGGATCTGGTGGGAGCTTTCGCCGAGGGCGACGACGCGGGCGCCGCCGACGAGGTCGCGCAGCGGCTCCAGGTCGGTGAGCGGTGCCTGGGGGTCCGCTCCGGTGCCGAGCCCGGCCAGCCGGGAGGCATGGCGGGTGACCCACTGGGTGAGGGCGGCGGGGGCGGCCGGCAGGGCCGGTTCGGCCGAGGGAAGCAACTCGCGCAGATCGCTCACCTGCCGCGGTGCGCGCGGTGCATCAGCGGTGTGGTGGTGGGTGTGGTGGTGGTTCTGGTCGTTCATGAAGGTGCTCCGAGGTGTGTGGCGTCATCATCGTCGGAGCCGGGCAGCGTTGAGTACCGCACCGGCGGGAACCGGAGTGCGGCGAAGCTGTCGGAATGCTGGTCGCAGCCTGCCGCTAGGCGGCGTTGCGGGGCTTGCGGAACCAGCTCTGGCCAGTGCAGAAGAACATGCCGGTGACACTAGCAAGAGCGGCTCCGGCACGCATCGGGGTTTTCCGGCAACGGCCCGGGGAGCGGTCCCGCGCCGCGCTCCCGGGGCCGGATCGCCCGCCCGGTCAGTTCTGGTTGACCGGCCACACCGCGGCCGGGTCGCAGTGCGCGGGGCACGCCAGCAGGTACACCTCGTTGCTGAGGAACAGCCCGTAGGTGTCCGCGCCGATGCTGTACGGCTGCTCCGGCTGGCCGGGGTGGACGGCGAATTCCATGCCTTCCGGCACCTGGCAGAGGTACACCAGGTCCGTACCGCACGCGCACTGGTAGTACTCGGGCTCCTGCGCCCAGGACGGCGCACCGCCCACCTTGAACCGCTGGGCCCCCAGCCCGTTCTCGCCGGGGGTGTCCGCGAAGGGCCTCAAGGTCAGCGGCAGGGCGCGCACCGAGGGTTCGGGCTCCGCCGTCGGCAGGGTCGCGCGGCGCTGGAGCAGCACGCGCCAGAACGGGGCCGGGTAGGGCGGCTGCGGCGCGTCCCAGTACCGGGGCACCAGGCGGCCGTCGGCCGTCATCTGCGCGTCGGTGGCGTCGTTGTGCGCACGGCAGTGGAAGACCAGCAGGTGGGCGCCGCCGAACGGGCCCAGGTCCGGCGGCAGGTCGAGTTGGAAGAACAGCGCCAGGCGCTCACCGCAGAAGCACTCCGGCCAGGGCTGCCCCTCGTCGAGGAAGGGCCAGCCGCCCACCGAGTTCCGCGCGGGCCCCGCCAGCGGCTCCGTTCCGACGTCCATCTCGTACGCAGGCAGCATCCGCCCGCACCTCCCCGCGTCCGTTCGCCTGTCGCCCACCCTAAGTCCGGCCGCTCACCGACACCCCAGGGGGCTCCCCGGCCGCTCCCCTCCCCCACCGCGATGCGGCCGTGCAGCCGGGCGGCCCGCGCCGCCGTGGGCCGCCCGCCGGCGAACGCGACGTCCGACAGCCGCTGGATACGCCACCCGCAGCGGGCCAGCCTGGCGGCATGGCCGACTCTCCCGAAGTGCTCCTGGACCATTACGTACGCGCCGGGGCCGCGTTCGAGCGCCGGCTGCGGGCGGTACGGCCCGAGCAGTGGACCCGGCCCACGCCCTGCACGGAGTGGAACGTGCGGGACCTGGTCAACCACATGACCCGCGGCAACCTGAGCTACGTCGCCCTGCGGGACCGCGACGCCCTGGGTACCGACCCGGTCGGCGCGTACGTCCGCTCCGTACGGGAGTGCGCCACCGCGTTCGCCGCGCCGGGCGCCTCCCCGGAGTTCACTCGGGGTCGCGGGCCAGGGGGTTGCGGAGCGGGCGGCTGCGGCACAGGGCCAGTACGCAGCCGGCGGCGAACAGGAAGGCGGCTTCGGAGAGGCCGAGGAGGGAGGCGGCCCGGTGGATCGGCCAGGCCCAGGGCTGGGCGGAACCGCCCGGCCGGCGGCCCGCGGCGGCGCAGACCAGCGGGAGGCCGGCGACGCAGATCATGGCGATGCCGGGGCCGAGCAGTGTGCGGACGAGGAGGGCGCAGCCGAGGGACCCCACGCAGTTGCGGGCCAGCACCACCGCCTCGGGCCGCTCCCCGAAGAGGTGGAGGGCGGCCGCCGGCACGGCGGCAAGGGCGGCGAACCCCAGGCACAGTGCCGCGGTGCGGCGTCCGGCATGGCGCAGGGCGACGCCCTCGGCGAAGGCATCGCCGCGGTCGATGCCGTGGAGGAGCAGTGCGACGGGGAGGACTGCGAGGAGGTGGGTGATCAGGAGCCCGCCGGACCCGCCGACGAGCGCCGGGACCGGGAGGGTTTCCTGCCCTGCCACCAGGGCCATGCCGTACACCGCGAGGGTCACCACGGCCACCGTGGGAACGTTTCTGGCCTTGAGCCACCAGATCACCGTGCGGCCTCCTGTCCGCGGGGCGCGGGGGGCGGCGCGGGACGGGTGGTGCAGTCGGTCAAGGCTCGCCGGTTCTGGGTGAACCAGGCCAGCTGGTCGCTGCGCGCGGCCCGCCGGACCCGGTCGGCGACCGCGGCCGCCTCGGGCCCGTAGTGGCTCTCGGCCTCCTGGGGGTCGGCGCCCGCGGTCAGGGCGAGCCAGACCGCCATCGCTGCGTAGGGGGCCGTGGCGGGGGGCTGCCGGTTGTCGGCGCAGGCCGGCGGTCCGGTCGGCAGCAGCGCGGCGCCGACCGCGGCGCGCACCCCGTAGGGGGTGAGGTGCTTGCCGGAGCCGAGGACCGCGGATCCGCGGCCGGGGCGCTCGGCCATGGTCAGTTCGGCCGGGACGGGGAGGCCGGCCTGGTGGAGGCGGTGCTGTGCGTCGGCGGCGTGCTCCCGGACCATCGCGGGCCGTTCGGCCTCCGGCCACAGGCACACCCTCGGCGCCTCGCCCGCGCACACCAACGCGTCGGTGGGCCGGGCGGTGACCGGGTCGGCAGGCAGTCCGTAGGCGAGCCCGCCGCTGCCGGCCAGGCCGGCTGCCACCGCCGTGCAGACCAGGCAGGTGCGGACGCGGCGGGTCAGGGCGGTCAGGGCCACCGCGGCGGCCGTGATCACTCCGAGTGTCAGGACGAAGGCGCTGGCGGCCGCGCGCCAGCCCGGTGTCTGGCTCAGCGAGCAGCAGGAGCTCATCCCGCCGTCCACCATGTGGCGCATCCACAACGGCTCCATCGCCGCCGGGTACGCGGCCACCACGAAGCTGATGACCAGGGCCAGCGGAGCGCTGAGCACCCGCGGCAGCCGCCGGCCGAGCAGGAACCCGGCCAGGGAGTGGGCCGCCAGCACGCCCAGCCAGACCGGGACCATGCCCAGCGGAGGCGTCCCGGCACCGGGGAGACCTGCGGAGAGGGCCACGGCCAACGCAACCGCCATGCCGAGCGCGCCCAGGGCGAGGACCGGCACCAGGAGGGGGAGCGCGACGCCGAGGCCGGAGCGGGCGGGGGCCCGGTGCGCCACCCCACCGCGGGTGCAGCGGGCGCCTTCCCAGGCACCGGCGGTGGCGCAGGCGGGAGCGGTGAAGTGCAGGGCGGAACTGGCTGATCCCATGGCGCTGGGCCAGTAGCCCGGCACGGTCTGGGCGGTGATCTCGTCGGAGAGCAGCAGGACGACGAAGGCGACCAGGAAGGGGGCGAGCCAGGTCGCGGCGGACGTACGCAGCACGGTGCGCCACGGCATCGGCTCATGCCTCCTTGCCGATGAGTCGGGTATAGGCGGCTTCCGCACGCCGGCCTGCGGGCGCGTCCGGGCCGGCCAGGCGCAGGAAGTCCTCGGTGGCCCCGTGGAAGCGGACCCGTCCCTGGTCGAGGAGGACCACGTGGTCGTAGGCCGTGTCGAGGTCTTCGGTCTGGTGGGTGGAGATGACGAGCCGGACGTCGGTCACCAGTTGGGCGGCCAGGTCGCGGAAGACGTGGCGCTGCGAGGGGTCGAGTCCTGCGGTGGGTTCGTCGAGCAGGACGATCTCGCTGCGGTGGACGAGCGTTCCGGCGATTCCCATCCGCCGCAGCTGCCCGCCGGAGAGCTGGTGGCTCTTGCGCTCGGCGAGGCCGCCCAGCTCGACGCGCGCGAGGGCGTCCTTGGCCGCGGCCCAGGCATCGGTGCGGTTCATTCCCTTCAACCAGCCTGTGTAGGCGACGTTTTCGCGCACGGTGAGGCCGGGCATCGGCTTGGCGTGTTGCGGGAGCCATCCCACCGCCTTCCGGTACGCCGCCCGGGTCTTCGCCCGGGCGGGGTCGATACCGCGCCAGGTGACCGATCCCTGAGCCGGGAGGATCCATGAGGCGGCGATACCCAGGAGGGTGGATTTTCCGGCGCCGTTCGGTCCGAGCAGCACGGTGGCCCGGTGGTCGACGGTGAGGTCCAGCCGGTCGAGAACGGGCGCCTGCCGTCCGTATCGGTAGGTGCATTGGGTGAATTGCAGTGACATGCCATCCTTGCTTCCCCAGGCGGCCGGGGTACGGCCGGGAGCAGGATGACGCTCTCCCCCGCCGATGCCCTCGTCCGATGCCATCGTTGCCTTGTCAGCTCATCGTGCCGGACCGCCTCCCGCCCCGGCTGTTCCCGGCCACCCGGCTCCTCGCGGGTGCCGGCGAGGGTGGCGGCGTTGCGGCGGCGGGTGCGCGACGACGGCCGGGGCGGCGCGGACCCGGTGGCCGGCAGCGGACCGGCCGACCGGGTGGCGGTGCCGGATGGCAGACTGTGCCTGTTCGGCCCGCCGGGCGGACCGGCCCTGGTGGCTGTGGAGTTCCCGTGCGAGCCGATCGCTTTTGCCGCGTAGTGCCGGCCAGGACAGCGTGCTGCTGCGGGACGGGCTGCCCTGCCTGCGGGCGTGCCCCCGCCCGGCGCCCGGGCAGCCGGGGAACGGCCGGCCTGTGATCTTCGCCGGACAACTGCGGTCCGCGGCCCGGCAGATGGTTGACTACGCCTCATGGACACCGAGAGGGGAACGGACCGGGACGCGGGCGCGGAGCCGGCCGTGGGCCCGGGCCCGGCGCGGGCGTTCCCGGCCCGCGCGGACGGGGGCACATGCGGTACCGGTCAGGGGGCCGGTGGCGGACCGCGCGTCCGGCCCGCGGACCCTCCCCCGGCCCCGGCGGCCGCCGCGGCACCCCCGTTCGACCCCGAACTGGCCGCGGTACTGGCGGCGTTGGGGCCCGCGGCGCGGGAGCCGCTCACCCCGGCGAACCTCGCGGACCGGCAGCGGCGGGACCGCACCGCCCGGCCCCGGCCGACACTCGGGGAGCTGCGGTCCGACGGCCTCTTCGAGGTGGCGGAGTTGCGCGTCGCGGTGGCGCCGGGCGGGCGCGAGGTGACGCTCGTGAGCGCCCGGCCCGCCGGCGCGGCCGGGCCGCTGCCGGTGCTGTACTACCTCCACGGCGGCGGCATGGTCATGGGCAATGCCTGGTCGGTGCTGCCGCGCGTACTGCGCGAGTGGGCGCTCCCGCTGGGCCTGGCCGTCGTCTCGGTCGACTACCCTCTGGCGCCGCGGGCGCGGTACCCCGTTCCGCTGGAGGACTGCTACGCCGGGCTGGTCTGGCTGGCCGAGCAGGCGAGCGGACTGGGCCTGGACCCGGACCGCGTCCTGATCGGCGGGAAGAGCGCCGGCGGCGGGCTCGCCGCCGCGCTCGCGCTGCTCACCCGCGACCGGGGCGGGCCCGTGCCGATCGGGCAGCTGCTCGTGTGCCCGATGCTCGACGACCGCAACGCCACCTCCTCGGGTCGCCAGATGGCCGGCCTGGACACCTGGGACCGGGATTCCAACGCCACGGCCTGGCAGGCGCTGCTCGGTGAGCGCCGCGGTGCGCCGGACCTGCCGCCCTACGCGGCCCCCGCCCGCGCCACCGATCTGTCCCGCCTCCCCCCGGCCTACCTCGACGTCGGGTCGGCCGAGACGTTCCGGGACGAGACCGTGGCCTACGCCAACGCGCTCTGGCAGGCCGGCGGCCAGGCCGAACTGCACGTGTGGCCGGGGGGCTTCCACGGATTCGACACCCTCGCGCCCCGGGCAGCGCTCAGCCGGGACGCCCGCGAGGCCCGAACCCGCTGGCTCCGGCGGCTGCTGGCCCGCCCGGGCGCGCCCGGCGGACCTGCCTGCTGAGCCCGGGGGCCGAATGGTGGGGTCGCCGTTGGCCGCCTGGCGCCGGGCGGCGGTGCTCGCGGCGCTGATGCTGGCCGCCTTCACCTTCAACACCGCGGAGAACCTCCCGGTCGGCCTGCTGGATCTCATCGCCAGGGGGTTGGGCGTCTCGCTGTCCGCGGTGGGGCTCCTGGTCACCGGCTACGGTGTGGCGGTCGCCGTGGCGTCGCTGCCGTTGGCGCACGCCACGCGGGCCGTGCCGCGGCGCCACGTCCTGTCGGGGCTGCTGGCCGCGCTGGTCGCCTCCAGTCTGGTCGCGGCCCTGTCCACGTCCTACGGGCCGCTGCTCGCCGCGCGGCTGCTGACCGCGCTCGCCCAGGCACTGTTCTGGGCGGTGGTGGGGCCGGTGGCGGTGGGGCTGTTCCGGCCCGAGGTCCGCGGCCGGGTGATCGGGGCGCTGTCGGTCGCCGGTTCCCTCGCCCTCGTGCTGGGGGTACCCGCCGGGACCTGGCTGGGCCGCCGGTGCGACTGGCAGGTGCCGGTCGCCCTGCCGGCAGCGCTCGGGCTGGTCTGCCTGGCGACGATCGGCGCCCTGCTGCCGACCTCGCGCCCGGAGGAAGGCCACGCCGCCTACGGAACCGCCCCGGACGTCCGCCGGTTCGTGACGGTCCTGGCGGCCGGGGTCCTCTCGGCCACCGGGGCGTTCGCGGCGTACACCTACCTGGTGGCGTTCCTGGTGGAGGTGGGCGGGTTCTCCCGGGCAGCCGTCGGGCCGCTGTTCGTGGTGTTCGGGGTCGCGTGCCTGGCGGGGGTGGGCCTCACCGGCGCGCTCCTGGACCGCTTCCCGCACGCCGCGCTGACCACGGCCGTCGCCACCCAGGCGGTGGGCCTGCTCGGCCTGTACGGGGCCGGTGACCGCCCGGTCGCCGCGGTGGGGTTCCTGGTGCTGGTGGGGGGTGCGCTCGGGCCGGTGTTCATGGCCGCCCAGCACGCGATGCTGCGGTGCGCACCGGGCCGCGCGGACCTCGCGCTGGCGGCCAACTCCGGTGCCTACAACGCCGGTATCGCGGCGGGCGCCGCGCTCGGCGGACTGGTCCTGCCGCTCGCCGGTGTACGGGCCGCCTTCCTCGCCGGCGGACTGCTGTCGGCCGCGGCCTGTGCGGTGCTGACCGGCGCGCGGCTGCGGCCCGCCACGGTCCGCGCCCGCCGTCGCCAAGGGCCGTGACCCGCGCCCGGCCCTCCCCCGGGCTCCCCCGCGCCCGGCCCGGCACACCGACGCCGGGACCGCCCTTGCGGAAAACCACACCGCAACCGGGCGGCGAACCGCATACTCCCGCCCCCGCCTCCCCGCCTGGCGTGCCGCGTATGATCACTGTGCCGGCCGCCGCGCCGCTTCTCACCACCGCCGCCGCCGAGCCCGCCGGCGGCATCGCCGGGTGGACCGTCGACGTCATGGATGCCCTGGGTGCCGCCGGTGCCGGGCTGACCAACCTCGTCGACACGGTCCTGCCGTTCATCCCCAGTGAGGTCGTCCTCCCGGTCGCCGGATTCGCGGCCGGGCAGGGCCGCCTGAGCCTGGTGGCCGTCATCGTCTGGACCACCGTCGGCTCGGTCGTCGGCTCCTGGATCGTGTATGCCGCGGGCGCCCTCCTGGGCCGCGACCGCACCCGTGCGCTCGCCGCCCGCATCCCGCTCGTCCGCCCGCACGAGATCGACCGGGCCGAGGCGTGGTTCGAACGGCGGGGCCGCGCCGCCGTGTTGCTGGCCCGCATGGTTCCGGTGGTGCGCAGCCTGATCTCCGTCCCGGCCGGTATCCAGCGCATGCCGCCGGCGGCCTTCACCGCGCTGACCGCCACCGGCAGCCTGGTGTGGAACACCGCGTTCGTCCTGCTGGGATACTGGCTGGGCGACAACTGGCAGCTGGTGGAGGAGTACGGGGGGATGGTGTCCAAGGCGGTGGTCGCGGTGGCGGTCCTGGCCGTCGTCCGCTGGTTCGTGGTGCGGCTGCGCCGCCGCCCGGGCGCCAGGCACCGCGCATGAGGCCGGTGCGTACGGCGGCGGGCCTGGTGCTCGGCACCCTGTCGGTGTACGCCGCGCTCGCCGCCCTGGCCGCCTGGGGCGTGGCGCGCTGGAGCCGGCCGGTGGTCGCGGTGGCCGCGCTGGAACAACGGCGGGTGGCCCTCCTGCTCGGCGGGGACGCCGCGTACCCGACGGGCGGTTGAGCGTGGAGAGCCCACCGGGCGGGCCCACCCGGGTGGTTGCGGAGCTGCCGTGCGCGTGATGCTCGCCGAGGACTCGGCACTGCTGCGCGAGTGACTGGTGCACCTGCTGGCCGACGAGGGGCACGAGGTGGCCGCCGCGGTCGGTGACGCGGACGCGCTCCTGGCCGCGGTCGCCGCCGGCCCGCCGGACGTCGCCGTCATCGACGTCCGCATGCCGCCGACCCACACCGACGAAGGGCTGCGGGCCGCCCTGCGGCTGCGGGCCGCGCATCCCCGGGTCGGCGTGCTGGTCCTCTCCCAGTACGTCGAGCCCCGGTACGCCACCGAGCTGCTCACCGCGGACACCCGCGGCCTGGGGTGCCTGCTCAAGGACCGGGTCGCCAGGGTGGAGGAGTTCCTCACCGCGCTGGAACGGGTGGGCGGCGGTGACACGGTGTTCGACCCGGAGGTCGTGCGCCGTATGCTCACCCGCTCGCGCCACACCGACGAACTCGCCCTGCTGACCGACCGCGAACGCGCCGTCCTGGCCCTCATGGCGCAGGGGCACACCAACACCGCCATCGCACAGCAGCTCTTCGTCTCCCGGAGCGCGGTGGAGAAGTACGCCAACGCGGTGTTCGACAAGCTCCGGCTCCCCCGGGACAGCGGCACCAACCGCCGGGTCCTGGCGGTGCTGCGCTTCCTGGGAAGCTGACGCCGGGGCCCAGGACGGCGCTCAGGCCACGCCCGGCGGTACCCGCGTGGCCTGGTGGTAGTACATCCGCCAGGCCCCGACCCCGTCCGCCCGGCGCCACAGCGAACTGTGCCGCGTCCGGCGGTCGCCGAGCCGCGTCTCGAACGTCAGGTGCACCAGCCCCGGCGCGAGCCGCACGCCCGCCATCCGGGAGGGCTCGTAGCGGGGCCCGTCGGCCGAACTCCCCGCCTGGCCGGGCAGCTCCGCGAGCACCGCTGCGTACGTCCACCGCCGCCCCGAACCGCCGACCTCCACGAATTCCGGGTCGAGCAGCCGCCCCGCGCGCTCCCGGGAGGAGCGGACCCGTGGGTCCATGAGCTGCAACTCGGCCTCGATCGCCTGCTTCACCTCGTCCGCCTCGTCCACCTCATCCGATGCACTGTCCATGCCCATATCGTCAGCGCATTCCCCCGCCCCGCCGCAAGCGGATTCGCCGGCCCGGCAGGCGCGGCCCCGTCACGTGGCGCGCACCTCGATGAGTGCGGCCAGTCCGTCCAGGATGCGGTGCAGGCCGAACTCCCATGCCTGGTCCTGCCCCCCGGAGGCGGCCGCCGACGCCAGGGCCCCGCTCAGCGCGGGGAAGCGCTCCCCGTGCTCCCGCAGCAACTCCCCCAGGATCGCGCCCAGTTGCTCCTCGGCAGGGCCCTTTCCGCCTGCGGCACGGGCCTGCTGGGTGATGCCGCGCACATGACTGACCAGCAGCACCGCCGCGTCCATCCGTTCGGCACCGCTGAGCCCCGTACCGTCCAGGGCGGACACGGCGCGCTCCAGCCAGGAGAGTTCCGCCGGACCCATCACCCGCGGCCCGACGGTCACCTCCAGCACCCAGGGATGCCGGCCGAAGACCTCGGCCAGCCCGCGGGCCCACTCCGCCAGCTGCTCGCGCCAGCCGCCGCGCCACCCCCGCTCCGCCGGGTACGGGCCGATCGCGGCGTCCACCATCAGCGCGACCAGCTCGGCCTTGCCCGGCACGTAGCGGTACAGCGCCATCTTGGTCACGCCCAGGTGCGCGGCGACCCGCTGCATGGACACCTCGGCCAGTCCTTCCGCGTCGGCGAGCGCGATCCCGGCCCGCGCGATGCGCTCCAGGTCGAGTGTCGGCTTGGGCCCCCGCGCCGGTTTGGCCGGCGGCCCCCACAACAGCCGTACCACGCCCGTCCGTTCGCCGCCGCGCACCGCGCCTCCCGCCCTGCCGTCGTCCTGCCCGCTACCGCATCGCGCGCCGCCCCGGCGCTTCTCGGCACCCCTTGCCCAACCAACTGTATCTACGGTACACACTTAACATCAGCGTCCGCCGGACACAGTTTCGCGACACGACTGCGCTCAGGGCACGACTCCTCCTCGGACCCGGCTCCCCCTCGGACCCGGCTTTCCTCGGACCCGACCTCCGGAACGAACGCCACGAACTCCACGAAAGGCACGCACCCCATGAACGGAACCGTCCTGATCTCCGGGGCGAGCATCGCGGGCCCGGCGCTGGCCTACTGGCTCGGCCGGTACGGCTTCCGGCCCACCGTCGTCGAACGGGCCCCAGCCCTGCGCGAGGGCGGCCAGGCAGTCGACTTCCGCGGCGCCACGCACCGCACCGTGCTGGAACGGATGGGCCTGCTCCCCGAGCTGCGCCGGATCCAGACCGGCGGCAGCCCGATACGCTTCGTCGACGAACACGGCCGGACCCTGCTGCACCTGCCCGCCGAGTTCGCCGGCGGCGAGCTCGAAGTTCTCCGCGGCGACCTGGCCCGCGTGCTCCACGAGCACAGCCTCCCCCGCACCGAGTACCTCTTCGGCGACTCGGTCAGCCGCCTCACCGAGACATCCACCGGCGTCCGGGCCGACTTCCACAGCGGCCTCACCCGCGACTTCGACCTGGTCATCGGCGCGGACGGCCTGCACTCCCACGTCCGCCGCCTCGTCTTCGGCCCGGAGGAGGACTACGTCAGCCACCTGGGCCACTACGCCGCCACCTGGCAGCTGCCCAACGACCTGGGGGTGGCGAACGGCTCGGTCGGCTACAACACGCCGGGCCGGCTGGCCGCGGTCGGCGCCGGGCCCGGGAACCCGGACCGGGCACAGGCGTTCTTCGTCTTCGCCGCGCCCCGGCTCCGCTACGACCGGCACGACCCGGACCAGCAGAAACGCCTGATCACCGACGCGTTCTCCGACCTCGGCTGGCAGGTGCCGCACCTGCTCGCCACCCTGCGCCAGGCACCCGAGCTGTACTTCGACTCGATCAGCCGGGCCGACGTGGCCACCTGGTCCAGGGGCCGGGTCTGCCTCGTCGGCGACGCCGCCTGCGGGGCCACCCTCGGCGGCATGGGCACCGGAACGGCGATGGTCGCCGCGTACGTCCTGGCCGGCGAACTGGCCCGCGCCCAGGGCGACCACCGGGCGGCCTTCACCCGCTACGAGAACCGGCTCCGCGGGTACGCCCAGGGCTGCCAGTCAGGCGGCGGCCGCACCGGCAGGTTCCTCGCCCCCCGCACCGCCGCCGGCATCCGCTTCCGCAACGCCCTGCTCTCCCGCCCCCTGTTCCTGAACGGGATGCTCAGACTGGGCGAGCGGGTCAGCAGCACCGTGGACCTGCCGGACTACCCCGCCCCCGCACCGCCGCCCCAGGGGAAGCGGTCCGAAGTCAGGCATCCGCACCGTCCGCACCGGTAGCCACGAGGCCAGGGAGCGCCTCACCGGTCTCCAGAAGTGCCTTGAGAGGGGAGACGGGTGCGGGCCCGCGGGGCGGTTCACTCCTCCGGACGGCCGACTGCTCGGCGTCGAGGACGGGGTGGGTGAGGCCCAGGAAGCCTTCGGCACAGGCTTGCCGGATCGGTTCGCTGTCCGCCGCGGCGTCCAGGGTGACGGACGCGAGCGGCAGCCGCGCTGGAACCCGGACTCGGTCAGCACCCCGCTCAGCAGATCGACGACCGCACCGATCGCACTCGCCGCGTCCGGCGCCTCGGCGAGGGCCTGCCCCAACGTCTCGCACAGACGACTGCCCGTCAATTTCGGTGCTTCGGCGGCGAGTTGCTCCTTGCCCCCGGGAAGTGGAAGTACAGCGAGCCCTTGAGGGCCCCGCTGGCGGTGACCACCTGGTTGAGGCCGGTGGCGTGATAACCCTGCGCATGGAAGAGCTCGGCGGCGGACTCCAGCATCCGCCGCCGGCTGTCGGTTCGACGAGCCATGCCCGTCACGCCAACCCCACTATGACGACCGGTCTAGTTATTCCAACCCTGCCCGGTGCCACCCCCGCCCGGCCCCGGTGCCGACATCGGGACTACGGTGCCATCGTCCACATCTCCTCCATCGCCGCGGTGCAGTCCTCGGTGTGGCGGACGCGGAAGACGGACATCTGAAGCCCGCTGCGGAGGGTGCGGCCGCAGCGTTCGAGGACCAGGCCGCCCAGCATGCCCCAGTTCGTGAGGTGGGGTTCGCCGCCCAGGCCGAGATATGCCCGGTCGTCTTCCGTCAGATCGGCCGGCTCGATGCCGAGCGCTCCCAGGATCGCTTCCGGGTCGCCTTCGACGTGCCAGGGACTCTCGTACGCGGGGAAGCCGGAGGCGAACAGCGTCTGCCCCTCGGGCAGGCAGATCACGTCTTCGGTGTGCGTCTCACCGAAGTCCGGCGCGGCGGAGCCCACGATCAGGGCGCGCGGATGGCGCGCGTGGAGCGCCGTGACCTCGTCGAGCACCGGCGTCATCCCGGCGTCGTAGGCCGCCAGGGCAGGATCGGATATCCAGGTCACCGGGCCCCAGCAGCCGACCGCGATCAGGTCCAGGTCGGCCCGTACGTCCACGGTGAGCGTCTCGGACGCCGGCCGGAGCGGCAGCTCCTCCAGCACCGCGTCGAGGGTGGAGAACGCTTCGGCGAACTCCCGTGCCCGCGCGGGGTCGTGGGGCGGCAGCGGGGTGATGCTGCCGCGCGACGGCGGGTCGATGAGGGTGATCTGGTACTCGTCGGAGTCCGAACCGCGGACGGGCCGGTCGGGCGGACAGTTCCAGAAGGAGATCTCGGTCATGGCGGGCACCGTAGCGGCACCCGCTGACAGCCAAGGAGCGGCGGACGCGCCCCGCCCGCGTCAGGCGGGCCGGGGCCGCTCGCCCAGCGGTGCGCGGGGCCGGTCACGTGCCTTGCGCAGGTGGGGGGTTGAACCTGCCCGACGTCGCGGCTGTCCCTCGGTGAGCCGGGTCCGGCGCGCGGTGGCCCTCGCCGCTCTCGTCGACCGCCTGCCGCGGGGCGTGCCCCAGGCCCGGTCAGGGGGCGGACACGGCGGGGCCGTGGTGGCGGGGGTGCCGGTGGCCGGTTCCGTTCAGGATCCCGGCGGCGTGTTCCGCGACGGTGCGCACGATCTCGGCGGCCGGGGCCGTCGTATGTGTCACCAGACCCGCTGCCTGGCCCGCGTAGAGGGCCATCGCCTCCAGGTCGCCGACCGCGTCCCGGGTCGGGATCATGTCGTCGTAGCGGAGGTGCTTCCGGCCGTCGGCGGTGGTGGCCACCACGTCGCCCTCTCCGGGGCGGTGCGGATGCGGCGGCCGGCCCGCGCGTTCCCAGGCGGTGACGGTGGAGTTGCGCAGGGCGCGGTGCGGAGCGTCGGGCCAGCCGCCGTCGAAGCAGCCGGTGCAGGTCGTCCCGTCCGCCGTCGCGCGCCGGACGGCCGTGCGGTACGCCTGGTGGGTGTTGGCCTCCCGCGCGGTCAGGAAGCGGGTACCGAGCCAGCCGGCCTGGGCGCCCAGGGCCAGTGCGGCGGCCAGGCCGCGCCCGTCCGCGATGCCGCCGGCCGCGAGCACGGGCACCGGGTGCACCGCGTCGGCCACCGCGGGCACCAGCGCCATCGTGGTGGTCCGTCCCCGCACGTGGCCGCCGGCCTCCCAGCCCTGCGCGACCACCGCGTCCACGCCCGCGCCGGCCGCCCGGCGGGCCTCCTCGACGCTGCCGACGGTGTGCACGTGCCGGGCCCCCGCGGCGTGCACCCGCGCGGTGACGGCGGCCGGGTCGCCCCAGAACGTGGAGACGATCGGCACGCCTTCGTCCAGGCACACCGCCAGGAGGTCCTGGACCGGGAAGTCCAGGACGAGGTTGACCCCGAAGGGCCGGCGGGTGAGCCGCCGGGTGCCGCGGATGCGGTGTCTGGCCTCGGCCGGCGTGACCCAGGTCAGCGCGAGCGTGCCGAGGCCCCCGGACTCGCTCACCGCCGCCGCCAGTTCCGGAGTCGTGGCCGATCCGATGGGTGCCTGGACGATCGGGGCGGAGAGCCCCCATGCCTGGCACAGCGGCGTGGTCAGGGCGGTGTCCACGGCAACCCCTTCCTTTCGATTTCCGGAGCGCGCGGCGGTGGTAGCGTGTCGCAATCCGAAGCACCGAGAGCGGGAGGGGGGCGCTTCGCGATGACAACTGCTGTGCCGGGGCAGCCGGTTGGCGGTTGCACCACCGGCCGTCCGGTGAGGGCCGCGCTCGATCTGTTCGGCCGGCGGTGGAGTCTGCGGCTCCTGTGGGAGCTGCGGGCGGACCCGCTGGGGTTCCGTCCGTTGCAGAAGCGGTGCGACGGGATGTCCTCCAGCGTGCTGCGCCAGCGCCTGACCGAGCTGCTGGCCGCCCGGGTGGTCCGGCAGCTCCCGGACGCCCGGTACACCCTCACCCCGCTGGGACAGGAGGCGTGCCAGGCACTGCACCCGCTCGTCCGCTGGGCCGACCGCTGGGCGGTGGAGATCGGCTCCCGGACGGAGGCCGAGCAGGCGAGCAGCCGGGCGGAGGGCCCGATCGACGGCCGGTCAGGCGACCGGGCAGGCGACCGGGGAGGCCGGCGGTCATGACGCTCACCGCTCGGGAATGGCACCTGGTGGCCCGGCCCGCGGGGATGCCCTCCCCGGCGAATTTCCGGCTGGTGGAACGGGAGTTGGGCGAGCCCGCCGAGGGCGAGGTGCTGGTGCGCAACCGCTTCGTCTCGGTCGATCCGTACATGCGGGTGCTCATGGGCACCCCCCTGCCCGACGTGCCCGTCTACCCGTTGCACCGGCCCATGACGGGCGGGGCGGTCGGTGAGGTGGTGCGGTCGCGGGCCGACGGGCTGGTCCGCGGCGATCTGGTGCTCAGCGACCTCGGCTGGCGCACGGCCGCGGTCGCTCCGGCCCGCTGCTTCACCCGGCCGGAGCGGGTGGCGGGGGTGCCGGACTCGGCGTTCCTCGGGGTGCTGGGGATGACGGGCCTCAGCGCCTACGTGGGGCTGACGGAGATCGCCGCGGTGCGCGAGGGCGACACCGTGTTCGTGTCCGGCGCGGCCGGTGCGGTGGGGAGTCTGGCCGGTCAGCTCGCCCGGCTGCTCGGCGCGGGGGCGGTGATCGGCAGCGCCGGGTCCCCGGACAAGGTGCGCCACCTCACCGGGGACCTCGGGTACACCGCCGCGTTCGACTACCGGAGCGGCAGGGTGCACGAGCTGCTGGGACGGGCCGCGCCGGACGGTATCGACGTGCATTTCGACAACGTGGGCGGCGACCATCTGGAGGCCGCCATCGCGGCGCTCAGGCCGGGTGGCCGGGCGGCGCTGTGCGGGGCGATCTCCGGCTACCACCACGGCGAACCGCCGCCCGGGCCGCGCAACATGATCGAGGTGATCAAGAAGCGGCTCACCCTCCGCGGCTTCGAGGTCGGCGACCACACCGACCGCTACCCGGCCTTCGCCCGCGCCATGGCCTCCTGGCTGGCGGACGGGAGCATCGTGTTCCGGGAGACCGTCCAGGACGGTATCGATCAGGCGGTGGACGCCTTCCTGGGCCTCCTGGCGGGCCGGAACACCGGCAAGGCGGTGGTGCGCGTCTGAGCGCCGGCGGTGCGGGAGCGGCCGTCGCCGCACCGGACCGCCGGCGCACCGCCGCCGTCTTCGCTCCGTGCCCGCCCTCACCGGGGGTGGCGGGCCCCGGAGGGGACGGCAGCCATCCGCCAGATGCGGATTTCGCGTACCAGCCCGGGAATCTCCCGGATCAGCAGGGCGAGCGCCGCGCCGGCGATGAGCACCACCTGCGCGGTCACTACGCGTCGGGCCGTCAGCTGTGCCATGTGTCGCTCCTCATCCCGGCGGAATGTTCGGCATGATCTTCATGATCGCGTTGTGCTTCTTCCAGTGGATGCCCGTCGAACGGCGCGCGTCGGCGGTGCCGTCCTTGTGGTGTCCGGCCTGGTGCCCGTGGGGGCCCTTGTTGCCTTGGTGGAGGCCGCGGACGTGGGTGGGCGTATCCGGTTTCACGTCCGGTTTGCCGGTTCGGATGGTGCTCATGGTGTGCTCCTTGCGGTCGTGAGGTCGGCGAAGAACCCCTCGATGGCGGGCCATACCCGTGCCCCGCCGGACAGTCCCCGCCACTCCTGTCTCACCAGGGCGACCAGGCGCAAGCAGTCGTCGATCGGCACGATCCAGTGGTGGCGCAGCGCCCGGGCGGTGTTGACCAGCAGTGCCTCGACGTCGGGTGCCACCGTCGTCAGCCGGGGGCACGCAGTGGCGACCCGCTGCCACGCGGCGGCGTCCACTTCCCATTGTGCCGGGCCGGCCGGGCTCGGGTAGTGGGCGACGACCGTGCCGTCGGTACGGGGGACGAAGAAGGCCAGGCCGACGGGGACGCCCAGCGGTTCGGTGTCGAGCGGGGGGAGCCGGATCCGGCGCTGCGGGATCAGCCGGTAGTGGCCCTCGCTCGCCGCACCGCGGACGAACAGCAGTGAGCAGGGGCGGCAGGCGCACAGCACCTCGTCCCGCTCGCCGTCGTACAGGTGGCGGTGGTCGTCGGGGACGTCGGCCGCGCACAGGTCGCACCGCTCCCCGGCCGCCGCGCGGTCACCGGCGGCCGCGCGGATGAGCCGGGCCAGCGGGCTGCCGGCGGTCATGGTGCCCCCTGGGGCTGGGTGGGCCGGCGGGTCACGGTGTCCAGGGGGACGAAGGCGGCGGCGGGCCGGCCGGTGGCGGGCTCCGGCTCCACGGCGTCGAGTTCCGGGGCCACCGCGAGGACCGTCTCGCGGACCGCGTCCAGGACGCCGTCGGTCCCCGAGCCGCACCCCTTGGCCGTCAGCCGGACCCGGGCCACGGTCCCGTCGATACCGGCCAGCTCCAGGTCGGCACCGCGTTCGCGCAGCTGCGCGGCCAGCCGCCGTACGGCGCGGTCCACGCGGGCCGCCACCGGCTCCGGGTGCAGGCCGTGCAGCACCATCAGGTGGCCGAGGAGATCGTCGTCCGCGAACGCGCCCGCCGCGGCGGGGTCGGCGTGGTCCAGGACGCGGGCCAGCGCTTCGCCGTAGACCTCGGTCAGCGCCCGCACCGCCGCCAGCGCGTCCTGGGCGGTCGGTCCGGGCACCGCCTCCAGGCGCTCCAGCAGCTCGTTGATCCGGGTGAGCCGGCCGCCCACCGCGGTGTCGTCGAGCCGGGCCGGGTCAGCCATGGCCGGCCCCGTAGATCGGCGAGTGGACGGTGGTCCGGGTGGTGCCCTTGCCGAGGTACATGTGGACGCCGCAGGGCAGGCACGGGTCGAAGCTGCGGACGGTCCGCATGATGTCGACGCCCTTGAAGTCGTCGGGGCCGTTCTCCTCGAAGATCGGCTGGCCCTGTACGGCGTCCTCGTAGGGGCCGGGGTTGCCGTAGCTGTCGCGGGGGCTGGCGTTCCAGGGGGTGGGCGGGTAGGGGTGGTAGTTGGCGATCTTCTTGTCCTTGATCACCAGGTGGTGCGAGAGGACGCCGCGGACGGCTTCGTGGAAGCCGCAGCCGATCGCCTCGTCGGGTACCTCGAAGTTCTCGAAGACCTTGAGTTCACCGGCCCGGACCAGGGCCATCGCCTTCTCCACGAACTCCAGGGCCATCGCGGCGGCGTAGGCGACGAAGTAGGGGCGGGCGCGGTCGCGTTCGATGGTGTTGCTCCACTGCGGGATCTTCCACTCCAGCGTGGTCTCGGGCAGCTGCTCGCTCCTGGGCAGCGTGATGCGGACGCTGTGCCCGGTGGCCTTGACGTACGGCGTGTCGACCAGGCCGTTGAGGGCCGTGGACCACAGGCGGGCCAGCGGGCCGCCGCCGGTGTCCAGGGCCAGGTGCTGGTCGGTCTCCTTGTGGTACCAGCGGGGGCTCATCACCCAGCTGTACTTGCCGTCGAACTCGCGCTTCTGCGGGACCGGGACGGTGGTCTGGTTCCACGGGTGGCGCATGTCGACGGGGTTGCCGAGCGGGTCGTGGGTGACGAACGGATCCTCGTTGACCCAGTCCTCGTAGTAGGAGCTGCCCAGCAGGATCCGCATGCCGAGGTTGATGTCCACGAGGTTGTTGGTGACGAGCTTGCCGTCGACGATGATGCCCGGGGTGACGAACATCGCCTTGCCCCATTCGTTCATCGTCGCGTAGCGGTAGTCGCAGACCTCGGGGTCCTGGAACGCGCCCCAGCAGCCGAGCAGGATGCGGCGGCGTCCCACCTGCTCGTAGCCGGGCAGCGCCTCGTAGAAGAAGTCGAAGACGTCGTCGTTCATGGCGACGGACTTCTTGATGAAGTCCAGGACGTTCATCAGCCGGGAGAGGTAGTCGGTGAAGGTGGAGGGCGTCGCGACCGTGCCGACGCCGCCGGGGTACATCGTCGACGGGTGGACGTGGCGCCCCTCCATCTTGCAGAACATCTCGCGGGTGATGCGGCTGGCCTTGAGCGCTTCCTTGTACATGGCGCCCTCGAACGGGTTGAACGACCGCATGATGTCGGCGATCGTCCGGTAGCCGTGGATGTCGCCGCGGGGGGCCGGGGTGCGCTCGGCCCGGGCCAGCACGCCCGGGTTGGTGGCCTTGACCATCGCCTCGCAGAAGTCGACGAACACCATGTTGTCCTGGAAGATGGTGTGGTCGAACATGTACTCGGCCGCTTCGCCGAGGTTGACGATGTGGTCGGCGAGCATGGGGGGCTTGATGCCGTAGGCCATCTGCTGGGCGTAGTTGGAGCAGGTGGTGTGGTTGTCGCCGCAGATCCCGCAGATGCGCGAGGTGATGAAGCCGGCGTCCCGGGGGTCCTTGCCCTTCATGAACACCGAGTAGCCGCGGAACAGCGACGAGGTGCTGTGGCACTCGACCACTTCACGGTTGGCGAAGTCGATCTTGGTGTAGATGCCCAGGTTGCCGATGATCCGGGTGATCGGGTCCCAGGACATCTCCACGATCTGCGCAGGGTTGCGCTCGGTGGCCCCGGCCCGGTCCTCGGTCTGTGTCATGTCCGTTCCTGTCCTTGTCCGCGGCTCCTCGCCGGCTCGCGTGCGTGGGGGGTGTGCTGGGGGTTGCTGTCGATGGGGTCGGTGACGCCGGGTAGGCGGCGCTCAGGGGCGCCAGTGCGGGTCGTATCCGCTGGTCAGCGCCGGCTCGTTGTGGTGCCACTTGGGTTCGCGGTTGACCGCCATGCTGGTGATGCCGCGCAGCCGGCGGATGAACGCGCCGTACGGCTTGATCAGCAGCGACGACAGGGCGCCGCCGGTGGGCTCGTCCATGAACGGCATGAAGGCGTCGGGGAAGCCGGGCATGGTGCAGCCGATGCAGATACCGCCGACGTTCGGGCAGCCGCCGATACCGGCCATCCAGCCGCGCTTGGGTACGTTGCAGTTCACGACCGGACCCCAACACCCCACCTTCACCTGGCACTTGGGGGCGTTGTAGTCCTTGGCGAAGTCCGCCTGCTCGTAGTACGCCGCCCGGTCGCACCCCTCGTGCACGGTCTTCCCGAACAGCCACTGCGGGCGCAGCATGTGGTCCAGCGGGGGCGGCGGTGCCGCACCGGCCGCGTGGTACAGCACCCAGACCAGTGTCTCCATGAAGTTCTCCGGCTGGATCGGGCAGCCGGGCACGTTGACGACGGGCAGGGCGCCCTGGGTCTTGAAGTCCCAGCCCAGGTAGTCGGACAGGCCCATGGAGCCGGTGGGGTTGCCCGCCATCGCGTGGATGCCGCCGTACGCCGCACAGGTGCCGGCGGTGACGATCGCCCATGCCTTGGGGGCCAGTTGGTCGATCCACCAGTTGAGGGTGAGCGGTGCGCCGGTGTCCGGGTCGTTGCCGAAGGAGGTCCAGAAGCCCTCGCCCGCGATGATGTTCTGGTTGGGGATCGAGCCCTCGATCACCAGGATGAACGGGGTGAGGTCACCGCGTGCCGCCGCCCGGAAGGGGGCGAGGAAGTCCTCCCCGCCCATGCTGGGCGAGAGCACCTTGTTGTGGAGGTTCACCTTCGGCAGCCCGGGCACCAGGCCCTGGACGAGGTCCTCGATCGAGGGCTGGCCGGCGGCGGTGAGCGAGACGGTGTCGCCGTCGCAGCTCATCCCCTCGGAGATCCAGAGGATGTGGATCTCGTCGAAGCCGTCGCGCTGCTCCCCCTTGGCGGGTTCCTGGCTGACGTCGGTGGTGCCGCTTCCTGTGGTCATGTCCTCGGCCTCCTGTCCAGTCGGTCTCGCAAGCGGTCGTAGGCCGCGGCCACCGGTCCGGCGAGGGTGAGGGCCGGGGGCTGGTCGGGGGCGTGCGGGTGGGGTCGGGTCGGGGCGCTCTGCTTGGCCTTCGTCAGGACCTGGCCGAGGTCGTCCAGGTCCTCCTGGGAGACGGCCGCGCGCACCCGCGGCATGAAGTCCTCCTCTTCCTCCCGCACGTGCTCGGTGACGTCGCGGCGCAGTTCCGCGACGAGTCCGTCGGTGCGGGCGTCGCCCTCCGGCAGCTTGTCCAGGGCCAGCAGCGTCTGCTTGACGGCCATGTGCTCGCCGAGGTGCTCGTCGATCTCCTCGGCACCGTCCGGGAGGACCTTCCTCGCCAGCGGGTAGACCAGCAGCTCTTCCAGGGCGGCGTGCTTGGACAGCTCGCGGACGAGCAGTTCCACGACGGCCCGCCGCTGGGTGTCGGAAGCCGCCGCGTGGTAGTCGCGGAACAGCTGCTCGACCATGCGGTGGTCGTGCATCAGTACCTCAAGGGCGTCCATGGCGTCCGTCCTCGTCCGTGGCGGGGGTCAGGGGTTTCAGTTCGTGGGGGCGGAAGTAGCGGAAGCGGCCGTACCAGGCGTCGAGTTCGGCGGCCGGGTCGTCGTCGAGGGTGACGGCGAGGTGCACGCTGCCGTCCACGTCGTGGAAGACCGCCGCCACCCGCGCGGTGCGGCCGGCCAGGAACATGTCCTGGGCGTCGGCGCCCCGCCCGGCCGGCCGAAGCCGCACGCGGCTGCCGGCCGCCACCGGTACGCCGTCGACCGGCACGCTGTCGGTCGTGGGCGACAGTCCCTCGTCGCCGCCCTCCTGCCACCAGGGGACGGTGGCGCGGGGCGCGGCGCCGCCGGGCCCGGCCGCCGGGTCGCCGGAGGGTGCCGTGGACGCGTGGACGGGGGTCAGCGAGCGGATCGCGCCGTGCAGCCGGGCGAACATCTCGGGCGGCATGGTCTCGACCCGGTCCAGGATGTCGGCGGCCCGCTGGTCGGTGGCCCGGGCCTCGCGCTTCTCGTCGTCCGTCAGGAGCAGCGTGCGCAGGCTGAGGATCTCGTCGATCTCGGCGGCGTCGTGCAGGTCACCGGGGCTCTCGGGCGCCACCTGGGGGTGGTCGGGGAGGATGATCGGGGACGACAGCAGCGCCTCGCCGCGCCCCGGCTCACCGCCCAGGACGGGGAACGTGCGGACGTTCCGGCAGGCACCGGCGGGCTCCTCGCAGCCGGGCGGCGGGTCGGTCAGGGACAGGAACTCGATACCGTCCCCGGCGACCAGGGTGTGGGTGGCGATCAGCGCGTGGCGCAGCACGTCGGCGCGCGGTGCGGCGGCACCCCCGGGCGCCCGCCCGGTGTTCTCGGTGCGGATGCGCAGCCGGTAGAGCCGCGGTCCGGCGGGGGCTGCCTGTCCCGCATCGCCGCCGACCGGCTCCGCCTGCACGGTCGTGACGGCGTGGACGCGGTCCCGGCGGCGCACCACCCGGCCGGCTCCCCCGGCCAGCACCTCGGTGTCCCGGCCGGCGGGTGCGCCGACGTCCACGCGGTGGGGGCCGCGCAGGAGTTGGGCCAGCGGGAGGGAGACGTCCGTCTCCCGGGGCACGGCCTCGTCGAAGGTCAGGTGGACGGCGCCGGCCGCCTCCAGCGACTCCACCGGCAGGTGGCGGCCGTCCGGCGCCCGCCGCTCGACCTGCTTGTGCTGCTGGTGCAGGTAACGCACCGTCAGCCGCAGTCGGGCCGTGGGAGCGGCGCGGAACAGGCACTCGGTCTGCTGGTACCAGGAGTCCGCGGAGCCGGAGATCCCCTCGGGCACCGGGCCGTCGCGTTCGGCCCACTCGCGCGGGGCGAGGACGCCGAACTGCCAGCGCACGCGGTTCTTGGGCGAGGACCGGCGGTAGGGGTAGAGGAGGTACCCCTCGTAGAGGATCGCGTCGGCGACGGCACGCAGCCGCCGGCACACATCCGCGCCGGGCACCGCCTGCGCAACCCCGCTCCGACCGCCGTCCATCGCCTCGCCTCGCCTCCTGCACCGACCGCTGACGCGTCATCCACGCACGAACTGCCACGCACTGCTGTGTCCGGTCCGCGCCGGCCACCGGGGCCGGGCGCGTCGCGGCCGGCTCACCAGGGGCGCGGCCGGCCCATCGGGGGCGGAGCGGCGTCCGACATGACTGGCCGGTGGGCCCCGACGCCGCACATCCCTTCCACCAGGCTCACATCACTCACACCAGGGCGCCTCTTGCGGCCCAGCCGGTACCGCCGGTCGGGTGGGAAGGCCGCCGGACGCCGACCGGACGCCGGGAGCGGCGCGGGCGGCGAGCCGGTGCCCGAGCGGGTGCTTCGGGGGTGCGTTCCCGGCGGTACGAGGGGCGGGCGCCGGTCAGGGGGCGGGCGCCGGTCAGGCGTAGCCGCGGACGAACGATCCGGCGGCGATCTCGATCCGGTGCGCCAGTTCGACGTCGTCGTCGGTGAGGCCGTCGTCGCTGCTGAGTGCGAAGTGCAGGACCCCGCCGCGCACGTCGATGTCGGGGCGGCGGTTCAGCTTCTGGGTCTCGGCGACGATCTTTTCGAGGATCCGGATGGCCGTGGGGAAGTCATGCGCCTCGACGGTCCGGCGCAGCACCGTGCCCTCGCGCCGCCATCCCGTCATCTCCGCGCCCGACATCCGCTCGTCCACCTCGGCGTCGTCCAGAATTCTGGTCACGGTGGCCTCCAACCGGTCCGCTGCAATATCCGGTGCCTCTGCCTCTGATTCTTCCTCTTCACACTGTGGTGCGGTTTTTTCGGGCGGGCAACACCGCACCGGTGCGGTGTTGCCCGCCCGGCCCGGTCACCGACCGTCGATTACCGGCTACGCGGATTACGGCACCGGAATACGCGAAATCCGGTCGGCGCGAAAGGCACCTCGGGCCGGGGCGCGGGACACTGGGAATCGGCTCGCGGCTTGCCGCGGAACGGCGATCGGAGGATCCCGTGACGGTGCACACCACGGTCGGACAGGACCCGGACAGCAACGATGTGGTGATCCTGCTGGAGATGCAGCACCGCGAGATCCGGCGGCGCATGGACGCGGTGCTGACGGCGACGGGAAAAGCGCGGGAGAAGGCATTCCGGCGCTTCGTGCATCTCCTCGCGGTGCACGAAACCGCCGAGGAGGAGATCCTTCACCCCTATGTGCGGAAGGCCGCCGAAAAGGGCGGCCCCACGGTCGCCGCCCGGCTGGACGAGGAAGAGGCGGCCAAGCGCACGCTGCGCGAGCTGGAGGACGAGGGCTGCGACAGCGAGGATTTCCCGCGGAAATTCCGCGCCCTGCGCGATGACGTCCTCGCCCATGCGGAGGCGGAGGAGGCCGAGGAATTCCCGCTGCTCCGGTCGGTGGCCGACGCGGCCCGGCTCCAGTACATGTCCAAGGCCCTGCGCGCGGCGGAGACGGTGGCGCCCACCCGGCCCCACCCGGGCACCGGTTCGGCCGCCGGGAATCTGCTGCTCGGCCCGTTCGCCGCGATCGCCGACCGCACCCGGGAGGCGGTCCGCATGGCCCTCGGCCGGTGAGGGCCGCCAGCGGGTGCCGGTGGGGCGGGGCGCCGCGCCCGGCGCCGGCCGTTACCCGCCGGTGCCGCGGTCGATCAGCGCGGCGAACGCGTCGAGGACCCGTTCCAGGCCGAAGGCGTAGGCGTGGTCGGGGTCGTAGGCGCTGCCGTGGGCGGCGCCGGCCGCCGCGCCGACGCGGACGGCGGTGGGGTAGGTCTTCTCGTCCAGGACGCGGGCGAGGAGCGGGGCGTTCGCCTCCCACCACTCCTGGTCGTTCATGGGGCTGTCGTGCCGGGCCGCGCGGGCGTCGGCGGCGGCGCGGGCCGATGCCTGGACGAAGGCCAGGAGGTGGGCCAGGCAGTCGTCCATCTCCACGTCGGTCAGGCCCAGGCCGTCGAGCGCGGACAGTTCGTGCTCGTACTTGGCCATCTGCCCCGGGCCGAGCGGTGGGCGGGCGGTGGAGACGGTGGCGGCCCACGGGTGGCGTGCGAAGAGGGCCTTGTTCTCCTCGGCGAGGGCGGTGACGCGTTGCCGCCAGGGCCGGCCGGTGGTGTCGGTGCGGGGCATGCGGGCGTAGGCGGCGTCGAGCATCAGGTCGAGGAGTTCGGCCTTGCCCGGGACGTAGGTGTAGAGCGTCATCGGCACGACGCCCAGGTCCTTGGCCACCCGGCGCATGGTCAGCGCGTCCAGGCCCTCGGTGTCGGCGATGGCGGTGGCGGCGTCGATCACTGCGTCGATGCTCAGCCCGCGCCGCGGTCCCCGGCGCCGGTCCGGGGCGGCGGGTGCGTCGCGCCAGAGCAGTTGCAGGGTACGGGCCGGGTCGCCCGAGCTGGTTCGTTCCGTTGGCACCGGGTCATCCTCTCGCATTCAATCTCCGTACGTGGTACAACGTACTGCGTACAGAGTTAATGCGCAGGCGCCCGGTGCGCCCTGCCGACCGCACCCCTGGAGAAACCCTCGTGAAGATCACCTCAAGTGCCGTGTCGCTCAACGTGGACGATGTCCCGGCGTCCAGCAGCTTCCTCGTCCGGCACTTCGGCTTCCGGGAGGAGATGGCCGCCGACGGCTTCGCGTCCCTGACGCGCGAGGACGCGGGCATGAACGTCGTCTTTCTGCGGCGCGGACTGGAGAGCCTCCCGGCGGACCAGCGCGATGCGCACGCCGCCGGCCTGATCCTCGCCTTCGTCGTCGATGACCTCGAAGGGGAACTCGCCCGCCTGCGCTCCGAAGGCGTCGAGATCACGATGCCGCTGACCGAGGAGGAGTGGGGCGAGCGCGCCTTCCAGGTCCGCGACCCCAACGGCGTCATCGTCCAGCTCGTCGACTGGAACGCCCCCACCGGCGGCTGATCCCAGGCTCCCCGCACTCCCCTGTGGCACCAACTCCGCTCCGGAGCAGCGGAGTTGGTGCCTCCGGGACCGCGCGCCGGTCCGGTGCGCGGTCCCGGGCGGGGGTGTCCGCGGGACGCCGTCCTTCCGTTTAAAGACCTGCTGTGGACGGCGCGTGAAGGGTGGGGCGTTCGCCGCACCGGGCCCCCTCCGAGCGGGCAGTGTGGCGCGTGGCGGGAGTCGTTCAAGGGATTCCCGCTCCAGTGCGTCATGCGCTGCGATCCACCACGAGAAGAAGGACGCTCCTCAGCATGAGCAACACTTCGGGCATCGAGACCCGCGAGATAGCCGACGACGACCTCGACAACGTCGCGGGGGGTCTCTCCGTCAGCGGCTCCCTGGAGGGCCTGACCGCCACGTTCGCCCCGGGCCCGAACGGCATCCCGGTCCTGACCGGCGGCTCCATCAAGTCCCTCGGCATCACCGTCTCGGACATCCCGCTGGGTCCGATCGGCGGCTGAACCACCGCTGCGGCACGGCGCTCGGCCACCCGGCCAAGGCCGGGGGTGGCGCCCCGGGTGCCTGTGTGACGCCGGCCTCCGAGACCCGGTGCGGTCTCGGGGGCCGGCGTTGTCGTGACCGAAGGGCGCGGCAGGGCCGGTGTCCCTCCGCCGGACCATCGCGGGCCGCCCGGCCGGGGCGCCGGCCCGGCACCCCGCCGCCAGGCCGACGCATGTGGCATAACGCCATTTCCCGGGCGGCGGGGCGGCCACCCCGGGCAGGCCGAGCAGACGACGGCCGGGGCGGCGACGTAAGGTGCGGCCATGAGCGACGTTCAGACCGCAACGCCCCAGGAAGCCTTTGAGCTGCTGCTGGCGGGCAACCAGCGCTTCGTCACCGGCGACCCCGAGCACCCCAACCAGGACGCGACCCGGCGCACCGAGATCGCGCCGGCGCAGCGCCCGTTCGCCGTACTGTTCGGCTGCTCCGACTCGCGCCTGGCCGCCGAGATCATCTTCGACCGGGGCCTGGGAGACCTCTTCGTGGTCCGCACCGCCGGCCACGTCATGGGCAACGAGGTCCTGGGCAGCATCGAGTACGGCGCCGCCATCCTGGACTGCCCGCTGGTCGTGGTACTCGGCCACGACTCGTGCGGTGCGGTCGGTGCGGCCTGCGCCGCGCTGGAGGACGGCGCGTCGCCGGCCGGTTACATCCGGGACGTCGTCGAGCGGGTCACCCCCAGCGTCCTGGCCGCCCGGGCCGCCGGCCACCACGAGCCGGACCAGATCCTCGCCGAGCACATAAGGAACACCGTCGACCTGCTGCTGGACCGCTCGCGGATCCTGGCCGAGCGGGTCGAGGCCGGGAAGGCCGCCGTGGTGGGTCTGTGCTACCGCCTGGCCGACGGCACCGCCCGGGTCGTCGCCGCCCGGGGACTCGACGTGCCCGCCGCGCTGTCCTCGTGAGAACCGGGCCGGCCTGACGTCCGGGCGGCCGGTTCGCCCGGTTCCCAGGCATGCCCGAGTCCGGGCGCCTGGTGCGTACCGTTCCCGCTCCCCCACCGCCGAGGCGGCGCCGTGTGCGGTGGGGCCGCGGCCGGGGCGGGCGGTTCAGCCGTCGGGGTCCGCCGGGGTGTCGTCCGCGGCCCGGGACAGCGCCCGCAGGGCCCGGACCAGGCCGGTGCGTTCCTCGGCGGGGAGCCGGGCGACGATCGCGCCGCTCTCCTCGTACCGGCGGGCCAGCACCTTCTCGACCGGGTGGCGGCCGGCCGCGGTGAGGCGGAGGACGACCTCGCGGCGGTTGCGGGGGTTGACCCTGCGGTCCACGAGGCCGGTGGCCCGGAGTTTGTCGATCATGCGCAGCGCCGTGGAGGGGCTGACCTGGAGCGCCGCGGCCAGTGCGGCCAGCTTGACCGGGCCCTGACCGTGCAGGATGACCAGGGTGCGGAGCTGCGGCAGGGTCGGCGCGGGATCGCTCGCTGTGCTGCCTCATCGGGCGCACCGCCTCTTCCCCGGTACGTTCGGGGCCCGGTCTCCTCCGGGTCCCGGTTCCTTCCGGACCCCGTGCGCGTCCGGGCGCCGCTCGCGCGCTCTCCGGACCCGGTGGTCGGGGGCACACCGGCCCTCACGGCGCCGGCGGCGTCGGCGCTCTCCGACGCGGCCCGGGCCCACGGGGCTCCGGGCGCGGTCCGGGAGGGACTGCCCGCGGTGGGTGAGGGGTTGTGGTGGGCGGCGGCCGCCGTCTATGGGGTGCTGGCGGCCTCCGAGGCCGTCCGTCCGCGGCCGCGCTACGGCGTGCGGCGGTGGGCGACCGCGTTCCCGCTGGCGATGCTCACCCTGTCGGGGCTGACGCTTCCGCTGCCGTCCGCCGTCCACACGGCGATGCACGTCCTGGTGTGGGTGTCCCCGGCGGTGTGGCTGCTCGCGGCGGCCGGTGCGGTACGGCTCTCGTTCGCCGGCGGCGGGCCGCGCGCCGGTCAGGCGCCGGCGGTGACCGGCCGGGGCGCGACGGCGGGAGCGGGGCGGCGGGACGGCGGGACGGCGGGGCGGCGGGACGGCGGGACAATGGCTGCGGGGGGACTCCGCAGGAAGCGGGTGAGTGGCATGAAGTGCTTCGACTGTGCGCGGGCGGATGAGGCCGTGGACGCGGTGGGGATCTGCCATCACTGCGGGGTCGGCGTGTGCCTGCGGCACTGCCATGTCGGCCTGGAGCCCGGCCACCGGCTGTCCGGCGTCGGCCAGTCCACCCTGGCCCGGCCGGCCCGGGTACTGGTCTGCCTCACCTGCCACTCCGCGCTCGTGCCCTCCTACGCGGCCGAGGCGCGGGGCCACGCGCGCTGACCCGGCCGGTGGCGCTGCGCGGCGGTGTGCGCGGCGGCTCGCGGCGCCGGGCGGGGGCGCGGGACGGGCGTTGCCGGGACCGCGTGCGCCGGGAGGGGAATGTGCACCAGGGGGTCGGGTTCACTTCTTCGGGATGACGCTCCGAACCCTGTTTCTGGATTGCCGCAACGTGTCCCATACGCCAGCGTAAGGGACATTCGGCCACAGGGAATTGACGGTGGCGTGCCGGCGGGCACCGAAGGGTTCCCGCCGCTCCCGGCAGGCTTTCTCCTCACTTCGCAGGCGGGCGCGGCGCTCTTCGGCGTCGCCCGCGACAACCGGGGCGACCGCGCGGCGACCCGCGCGGCGACCGCTCCGCGTGTTCCCCGTGGGACCTTCCCGTGTGCCGTTCGGCAGAAGGGTGGCAGTGCGCATGGACATCCGGGAGAGACGGCAGCGGAAGGGGCCCGCGGACCGTTCCGCACCCCCTGGGCGAACGGCGTTCGACAAGCACTCCCGGCTGCTGCCGGGCCGGACCGACCTCGCGGCGCTGCGCCGCGCACCCCGGCAGGACGTCTTCGCCGGCTTGACGGTGGCGATCGCCGCCCTGCCGCTCTCCCTCGGATTCGGCGTGGCGTCCGGGCTGGGCGCCCGGGCCGGGCTGATCACCGCCGTACTGGCCGGCGGCCTGGCAGCCGTACTGGGCGGGGCGCGGTTGCAGATCACCGGGCCGAGCGGGGTCATCGCCGTCGTCCTCGCACCGATCGCGGTGGCGCACGGGACGCCGGCGGTGCTGCTGACCGGGCTGCTGGCCGGGGCCGTGCTCCTCGGCCTCACGCTGGCGGGGGCCGACCGGTACCTGCGGTGCGTGCCCGCGCCGGTCGTCAAGGGCTTCGTCCTCGGCGCCGCCGCGGTGATCATCGCCCAGCAGATCCCGGCCGCGCTGGGCCGGACGGTGCCGCACGGGGAGGCCGTCGCCGCCGCGGCGGCCAAGGCGGTCGGCGGCTTCCTCCGCAACCCTGACTGGCCCGCGCCGGCCGTCACGCTCGCGACCCTGGCCCTCAGTCTGCTCGGCGCCCGGCTGCGCCCGGCGATCCCCTTTCCGCTCCTGGCGGTGGTGGCGGCCACCGCCGTCGCGGAGTGCGCGCGGCTCCCCCTCATCCGGATCGGGCACCTGCGGACGGGCCTGCCCGCCCCCTCCCCCGACTTCCTGGTGCCGTCCGAGGTGTTCGGGCTGATGCCCGGCGCGCTGACCCTGGCGGCGCTGGTCGCCCTGGAGTCGTTGATGACCGCGGCGGCGGCCGACACGATGAGCGGTACCGAACGGCACGACAGCCGGCGGGTGTTGTTCGGGCAGGGCCTGGCCAACCTGGCGGTGCCGTTCTTCGGGGGTGTGGCCGCCACCGGCACCATGTGCCGCACCGCCATCAACGTACGGTCCGGAGCGGTGTCCCAACTGGCCGCGCTGACCAACGCGGCGGCCCTGGCCGTCGTCCTCCTCGCCGCGGCTCCCCTGGTGTCCGCCGTCCCACTGGCGGCCCTGGCCGGGGTCCTCATCGCCACCGCCCTGCGCATGATCGACCTCGGGTCGCTGCGCGCGCTGAGCCGCGCCGGGCGCGGGCAGGCGGCGATCGCCGCCCTGACCGCGACGCTCACGCTGGCCGTCAATCTGGTGACCGCGGTGTTCACCGGCATGGTCCTGGCGATGCTGCTGGCGCTGCGCACCCTGACGGCGACCTCGCACGTGGAGCACGTCGTGGTCCCCGCCCAGCGGAGTCCGCTGCCCGACGGGTCTCCCCCGCCGGCGGCCGCCGAGGCGCAGATCGCCGTGCACCACCTCGCCGGCCCGCTGCTGTTCACCACCGCCGACCGCGTGCTGGGCCCGGTCATGCTGCCGTCGCCGGCCCGGGCGGTGGTGCTCGACCTCAGCCGGGTCACCGGCCTGGACAGCACCGCGATCCTGATGCTGGCCGACGTCATCGACCACCACCGGCGGCGCGGCGCGGTGGTCCACCTGTCCGGTGCCTGCGAGGCCCACCGCGTCCACCTCGGGGCCCTCGGCGTCCCGGCCAAGCTCTCGCCACCGGGGATCGCCTTCCCGACCGCTGCCGAGGCCGTCGCCCGGGCGCAAACGCAGCTGCACCCGCCCACGCCCACGCCCTCGCCCTCGCCCACGCCCTCGCCCTCGCCGCAGGACGGATCCCCCGCGCGCCCGCACCCCTGAGCGGCACTCAGGCCCCCGGTGCGGCACGGCGGATGACGACTGCCCGGCGGCGGCCCGCCCCCCTCGCGCCGCCGCCCCTCTCGCCCTCTCGCTCTCGCTCTTCCTCTCGCCCCCGCTCGTGCTCCCGCTCTCACCCGGCTCTTGCTCAGGCGAGCAAATCCCCTTACCGTCTTGCTCATGCAAGCAAAAAACAGCTCGGCCAAGCAAAAGGGGGTGCGCCGGGCCGGCGCCTCCTTCACGGAGACCGGCCGGCGGGCGCAGATCGTCGCGGCGGCCATCGAGGTCATCGCCGACGTCGGTTACCACCGGGCGTCGTTCGCGAAGATCGCGGAGCGTGCCGGACTGAGCAGCACGGGGATGATCTCGTACCACTTCGACGGGCGGGACGACCTGATGCGCGAGGTCGTCACCGAGGTGCTGCGGCTCGCGGAGGGCTACCTCCGCCCCCGCATCGAGGCCCACCGGAGCTACGCGGCCCGCCTGCGCGCCTCGATCGAGGGCAACCTCGACCTGTGCGCCGAGTACCCCAGGCACCTCGCGGCGATCACCGAGATCCTGGTCAACCTCCGCGGGGGCGAGCCGGGCATGGTCGCCTTCCTCGACACCACGGAGGCGAACCTCGCCGTCCAGGTGGAGCAGCTCCGCAAGGCCCAACGCGCCGGCGAGTTCCGCGACTTCGACCCGTGGGTGATGATGCGCGCCATCCGCGCCGCCATCGACGACGTGGTGCGCCGCGCCGCCCACGATCCCGGGCTCGACGTACGGGCCGCCGGGCGGGAGCTGGCCGACCTCTTCGACCGCGCCACCAGAAGCGCGTGAGCCGTCCCAGGCACACCACGACCACAGCGGACACGGGGGGACCCACCATGGCAACACACCAGGCAGCCGGGACCGGTACGGACGGGACCGGTACGGACGGAGCCGGTACGGCGGCCGCCAGGCAGCGCACCGCACGGCTGCGCCGGCGGCTGGCCGCGCAACTGGTCTTCGAACTGGCCCTGCCGCTCGGCTCGTACTACGGACTGCGCGCGGCGGGCACCGGCGAGTGGCCGGCGATGGCCGTCGGCGGTGTGCTGCTGCTGCCGTGGATCGGCTACGGCATCGTGCGGCAGCGGCGCGTGGAGGCGATGGCGGTCTTCACGCTGAGCCTGGTGGTGGTCGGCACGCTGCTGACGCTGGTGACGGGCAGTCCGCGGGTCCTGATGATCCGGGACAGCTGGCTGACCGCCGCGATCGGCCTGTGGATCCTCGGCACGCTGCTCACCCGGCGCCCGTTCATCATGACCGCCTCCCGCGGCATCGTCATCGCCAAGGTCGGCGAGGCCGGACTGGTCGCCTGGGAGGCGAAGTGGGACGCCGAGCCGGCCTTCCGCCACCACCTCCGGCTGGTCAGTGCGGTGTGGGGTGCGGTGTTCCTGCTCGACGCGGTGCTGCGGGTGGTGCTGGCGTACACGCTCCCGGTGGATGCCTTCCCGCTCCTGAGCACCGTGCTGTGGCTGGTGCTGCTCGGCGCACTCCTCACCTGGCACAACTGGTACCTCACCCGGCACGGCCTGAAGCTGTAGCGGTGCCGCGGGGCGGCCGCGCCGCCCGAGGTCCGCCGTGAGCGCGGTGCGGGACCGCCGTTGCGGGGCGCGCGGCCGTCGTCCCCGGGCCGGCCGGCTGGCCGCGGGGCCGCGCGGGAGGACCGACGGTCCCCGGGCGAACGGGTCGATCGCGGGCCCGCGCAGGGCTGTTCGGCCCTGCGGTGCCCGGTGGGCGGCGGCCGACGATGGTGCGGCCGGGAAGGGCAGGGTCTCCCCCGTGCCGATGGCTCTTCCCGGCCCTGCTCCCTTCCCGGACCGGTTCACGTTTCAAGGTGGAGGACGACAGCACCGTGGATGGTTGGGAAGTTCAGCAGACGGCGGTCAGGGAACCGGTGCCCGGCCGGGCCGACCCGGCCCGGCCGCGGCGCCGGAACAAGGCGGTGGAGTGGCTCACGACCACCGACCACAAGCAGATCGGCACCCTGTACCTCGTCTCGGCGTTCGTCTTCTTCCTCATCGGCGGGCTGATGGCGCTGCTGATGCGCGCCGAACTGGCCCGCCCGGGCACCCAGATCCTCTCCAACGAGCAGTTCAACCAGGCATTCACCATGCACGGCTCGGTGATGCTGCTGCTGTTCGCGATGCCGCTGTTCACCGGCTTCGCGAACTGGCTCGTACCGCTCCAGATCGGCGCCCCCGACGTGGCGTTCCCGCGCCTGAACATGCTGGCGTTCTGGCTGTTCCTCTTCGGCTCGCTGATCGCCGCGGCCGGTTTCCTCACCCCGCAGGGCGCCGCGGACTTCGGCTGGTTCGCGTACGCGCCGCTGTCGGACGCGGTCCACTCCCCCGGCGTGGGCGCCGACATGTGGATCATGGGTGTGGCGCTGTCCGGCTTCGGCTCCATCCTGGGCTCGGTCAACTTCATCACCACCATCATCTGCATGCGCGCCCCGGGGCTGACGATGTTCCGGATGCCCATCTTCACCTGGAACGTGCTGCTCACCGCGCTGCTGGTCCTGATGGTCTTCCCGGTCCTGGCCGCCGCGCTGTTCGCCCTGGAGATGGACCGCAAGTTCGGCTCCCACATCTTCGACTCGGCCAACGGCGGCGCCCTGCTGTGGCAGCACCTCTTCTGGTTCTTCGGCCACCCCGAGGTCTACATCCTGGCCCTGCCGTTCTTCGGCATCGTCTCGGAGGTCATCCCGGTCTTCTCCCGCAAGCCCATGTTCGGCTACATCGGTCTGATCGCCGCGACCATCTCCATCGCCGGCCTGTCCGTGACCGTCTGGGCGCACCACATGTACGTCACCGGCGGCGTGCTGCTGCCGTTCTTCTCCTTCATGACGTTCCTGATCGCGGTGCCCACCGGGGTGAAGTTCTTCAACTGGATCGGCACGATGTGGAAGGGCTCGCTGTCCTTCGAGACCCCGATGCTGTGGGCCACCGGCTTCCTGGTCACCTTCGTCTTCGGCGGGCTGACCGGTGTCATCCTGGCGTCCCCGCCGCTGGACTTCCACGTCTCCGACAGCTACTTCGTCGTCGCGCACTTCCACTACACGCTGTTCGGCACCGTGGTCTACGCGATGTTCGCCGGCTTCCACTTCTGGTGGCCCAAGTTCACCGGCAAGCTCCTCGACGAACGGCTCGGCAAGATCACCTTCTGGACGCTCACGGTGGGCTTCAACCTCACCTTCCTCGTCCAGCACTGGCTCGGCGCGGCGGGCATGCCCCGCCGGTACGCCGACTACCTCGCCGCCGACGGCTTCACCACCCTCAACACCCTGTCCACCATCGGCTCGTTCCTCCTGGGCATGTCCTTCCTGCCGTTCCTCTACAACATCTGGAAGACCGCCAGGTACGGCACCCCGGTCGGCTGCGACGACCCCTGGGGCTACGGCCGTTCGCTGGAGTGGGCCACCTCCTGCCCGCCGCCGCGCCACAACTTCACCCGGCTGCCGCGGATCCGCAGTGAATCGCCCGCCTTCGACCTCCACCACCCCACCGCGGCGGCCCCGGACCCGGCCCGTCCCGCGGCCGGGTCCTGACGGAGGGAGCGGCCGTGCTGTCTCCCGCCGTCCTCGCCCTGGGCGCCACCGCGCTGTGCGCCTCGGGCTGTGTCTGGTACCTCCCGGCCGTGGCCGACCTGCGGGCGGGCGCCGACCGGCCGGCGTCCCGGCGCCTGGCGGCCGCCGCCTGCCTGGCCGCCTGGGCGACCGTCGCACTGTGCGCGCCGCTGCTGCTGGCCGCGGTCCCCCGGCCCGCGCTCGGCGCCGCCGTCCTCTCCGGCGCGGCCGCCGCGCTGGTCCTGGCGGGGCTCGCCCGGGTCCGCCGCGGCCATGAGCGGCGCGCGACCCGCCGTGCCTGGGCCGCCCTGCGCCTGCGGCCCCCGGCCGCCCGGCCGGCCCGGTCCACCCGGGTCTTCCTCCGGTGGTTCCTGCCGGGGTACGCGGTGGCCGCCGGCGCGGTGTTCCTGCTGGTCGGGGGGTCCCTCGCCCGGTAGGGCCGCGGGGCGGGGAGAGTGCGACCGGGGCCTCCCCGGCCCGTCGCGGAGCGGTCCGCCCGCCCGTCCCTGTGTGAGCGGGACGGGCCGCGCCGGCGCCGGCCGGCGTTATGATGCGCCCATGCAGATGTCGTCGTGTCCGAGCTGGTGGCGCTCCTCGTAGGAGCGGCCACCTCTCGCGCATGACCGGGCCGTTCGGACGGACGGCCCTTTCGCATTCCCTGGACCGGGGCTCGTGTCGTCCGTACGGCGCGACCGACCCACCAGGAGACCTCATGGACACCTTCACCGCTCGGACCCCGGCCCCCGGCGCCACCGCCTCCACCCCCTCCCCCGACCCCCTCGGGGTGTCCGCGGCGAGGGACCGCAACGCGGTACTGGAAGAGCTGATCCACCAGGACCCGCGGCGGTTCCGGGTCCTGACCGGCGACCGTCCCACCGGCCGCCTGCACCTGGGCCACTACTTCGGCACCCTGCACAACCGCGTACGCCTCCAGGACCTCGGCGTGGAGATGTTCGTACTCATCGCGGACTACCAGGTCCTGACCGACCGCGAGGTGGCGGACGACCTGACCGGCCACGTCGAGGAGTTGGTCCTGGACTACCTGGCGATCGGCGTGGACCCGGCCCGCAGCACGATCTTCGCGCACAGCGCGGTCCCCGCCCTCAACCAGCTGATGCTGCCGTTCCTCAGCCTGGTCTCCGTGGCCGAGCTGCGCCGCAACCCCACGGTCAAGGACGAGAACGTGCACTCCCGCCAGTCCGCCGTCAGCGGCCTGATGTTCACGTACCCGGTGCACCAGGCCGCCGACATCCTCTTCTGCAAGGCCGACCTCGTCCCGGTCGGCCAGGACCAGCTGCCCCACCTGGAGGTCACCCGCACCATCGCCCGCCGCTTCAACGACCGCTACGGCGGCGGCAGCGCCGTCTTCCCGCAGCCCGACGCGCTGCTGTCGCGCGCACCGCTCCTGCTCGGTACGGACGGCACCAAGATGAGCAAGAGCCGGGGCAACGCCATCGCCCTGGCGGCCGGCGCGGACGAGACCGCCCGTCTGATCAAGGGAGCCAGGACCGACTCCGAGCGGCACATCTTCTACGACCCGGCCAACCGCCCCGAGGTGTCCTCCCTCCTGCTGCTGGCGGCCCTCTGCCAGCAGCGCACGCCCCAGCAGGTGGCCGCCGACATCGGCTCCGGCGGCGCCGCCGCGCTGAAGCGGACGGTGACCGAGGCGGTCAACGAGTACCTGGCCCCGGTCAGGGCCCGCCGCAGCGCGTACGCCCGGGACCGCGGTCACCTCCGGCAGATCCTGCGCGAGGGGAGCGAACGGGCCGGCGCCGTGGCCGAGGCCACCCTCGCCGAGGTACGGGCCGCCATGCACAGCCGCTACTGACACGGGCCTCGTGCCGGAAGGGAGCCCGGAGGGTCACGTCCCTCGACCGACACCGCGGTTGAGGGGGTTACGGGCGCAGGACGCCCCACCAGATCCCCCACGGGACGAACGCCGCGGAGGCGAGGGCCAGGGGCGCCAGTCGGAGCCAGGTGGCCCTGCCCCAGGTCCCGCGCCGCCGCCAGGCGGTGGCCGCGGTGACACCGGCGGCGGCGAGCAGGCCGAGCGCCAGTGCCTGCACCGCCAGCCACACCACCGGGCGCGACCCCACGAGGGGGGCCGCGGCGCCGTCCCCGGCGATGAAGACCGCCAGCGGGTACAGGACCGTGCCCAGCACGGTGAGCAGGCCCAGGCAGGCCGTCCAGCGGGCGGGGCGCACCGCCGGGCCCCGGCGCAGGACGGCGGTCAGGGGGTAGGCGGCGAAGCCGAGGAGGAGCAGGGCGGGGACGAGCCACACCGCCCAGGCGTGGTTGCGGGGAACGGGGGTGCTGAGGGCGGACTGGGCGGGAGCGGGGGCCGTGCTGGACGCGGGGGCGTGGCCGGCGGAGACGGCCCGGACCCAGGAGGTCACGGTCCGGGCGTAGCCGGGGGCCAGTTCGCCCAGCGGGTGGCCGTGGTAGAGGGGGCCGCCGATGCGGTCGAAGCCGTCCGAGGTCCGGTGGCCGTTGTGCGCCGCCCCGGGCAGGAAGCGGATGACGGCGTGCCGGTTGCCGGCCCGGGCCAGCGCGTCGTGGAAGATTTCCGCGCTCTCCCGGGGCGGCACCTGCATGTCGTACGCGCCCCACAGCGCGAGGACCGGGGTGCGGTGCAGCCGGTGGAGGACCGGCAGCGGGTCGTGGTCCGCCGCCGGGAACAGGCCGGCGGCGTCCAGGAGTTGGGCCGCCGGGCCGGCGACCGCACCGTTGAGGGAGCCGGCCACTCCGCGGTGCCGCAGCTGGGTGGTGAGGTTCCACGCCTGGGTACGCAGCGGGGGGTGGCCGGACGCGGCGACGGTGACCAGGAAGGCGACCTCGGAGGAGCGGGACGCGGCCAGCGGTGCCACCCAGCCGCCCTCGCTGAATCCCCACAGGCCGACGTGGTGCGGATCGACGCCCTGCCGCTCGCGCAGCAGGCGCACCGCGGCCAGCGCGTCGTCGGCCAGCAGGCCGAAGTCGCGGTGCGTACGGGAGTAGCCGACGGTCCGCTTGTCGTAGACGAGCGTGGCGATCCCGGCGCGGGCGAACGCCTCGGCCTCCTGCTGGTACTCCTGCCGGGGGCCCGCGCCCGAGCCGCCGACGAGCACGAGGCCCGGCTGGGGTGCCCGGGCGCCCGGCGCGGAGTAGACCGTGCCGTGCAGCAGCAGGCCGCCGGCGCCGCGGAAGGAGACGTCCGCCCGGACCGGGCCGCCGTCCTTCGCGTCCGCACGTGCTCCGGGGGCGCAGCACAGGACGAGGAGGGCCGCCCAGGCGACGGCCAGGGCGCGGAGGGCGGCCCGGCGCACGCGGGGCAGGGATATGAGGGGGACGGGCGGGGTGAGGGCGAGCGGCACGGCGTGCGGCTCCTTTCGCTGGCGGACCGGACCGGCCCGGTCAGTCGGTCTCGGGCAGGCCCAGCAGGCGGACGAACACGCGGCGCGCACCGGGTGCGGCCTCGTCCTCCGGCAGGGTGAAGCGGTAGACGAGCGCGAGGTACTCCTCGAAGAACTCCTGGAGCTGCGCGGGGTTGAGCCGCAGCGTGGCCCGGGAGAAGAGCGCCGCGTCGGCCCAGGGGCCGAGCGCGTCGCGGGCTTCCTCGAAGCGGCGTGCCTGGTCGATGAGTTCGGCGAAGTTCAGCCGGTGCAGCTCCGTCAGGGCTTCCCGCATCTCGGGCGTCTGGCGGCTGTACGGCGGGTACCGCCGGTCGGCGGGCACCGGCCGCCACCACCGCTCCCGCCCCTTGGCCAGCTCGGGGACCTCTTCCACGAAGCCGTGCTTGGCCAGTTGCCGCAGGTGGTAGCTGACGAGACCGGTGCTCTCCCCCAGCTGCCGGGCGAGCGCGGCCGAGTTGGCGGGGCCCTCGCGCAGGCACTTCTCGATCCGCTGCCGCATCGGGTGCGCGAGGACGCGCAGCGCTTCGACGTCGGTGATCTCCTGCACGGGCGGTCGTTCGGCCATGGCGGCAGACTAGAGGTTGCAAAGAGCCCTTGCAAGGGCTCTTTGCAACTCGCTTTCCCTCAGGACTCCCCGGCGAGTTCGACCAGATGCCGGGCCGTGCCGTCCGGATCGACGATCTGGTGCAGGTGGGCGCCGGGCAGGTGCCCGACGCGCCAGCCGCGGTCGCGCGCCTCGGCGGCGGCCTCCTCGTACGGCGGGCCGAACAGCAGGTAGGAGCAGGGGTGGTCCTCCCAGGCGTCGGGGACGGGGATGCGCTGCTCGTAGTAGGACAACGGCAGCCTGGGCTGCTCGGCGACGACCCGCTGCCGCAGCGCGGGGTCGGAGAACATGGGCGCCACGTCCGCCTCGTCCCACCAGTCGGTCCAGCGGGGCAGTCGGCCGTGCACGGCCATCGGGCGGAGGAATTCCAGGAGTTCGGGCGGTGCGACGGGGGTCGGTCCGCGCCGGGCGGGCAGGGCTGCGTCCACGAAGACCGAGGCGGCCACCGGGTGGTCGATGCCTGTGCGCAGGGTGGGCAGGAACAGGCCCGCGTTGCTGTGCACGACGAGCACGAGGGGGCTGTCCGCCGGTACCGGCGCGAGGTCGTCGCGGACCGCGCTCACGACCCGGGGCCAGAAGGGCGGCGCACCCCGGCCCACGTGCAGCAGGGACGGCACCCGCACCCGGTACCCGGCGGCGCCGAGGCGTTCGGCGACCGGCTGCCAGGTCAGCGGGCCCACCGAGGGGCTGTGGACGAGGACGAATGTGGGTTTCATACCGGCATCCTGAGGGCGCGGCACGGGCGCCGCGGCGGGGTTGGCTGACGGCGAACGCGGGGGCGGCAGGCCCGGGCACCGCCGCGCGCCCACCGGTGGCTGATCGCGCGGGGGCCCGGCGGTGCGCGCGCCCTGCTCCGGGACCACCCCCTACGATCACTGTTCGTCAGTTCTCGGCGGTTTTCGACGGTTTTCGTGCGTGTCCGTCGCTGGTGGGCCGGATGCGGGATCGGGGATGCTGATGGGCTCGTCCGCCACGCCGTGGCCCCGGTACGTCTCGTTCCTGCCGGCCGCCATGCTCGCGGGCGGGACGCTGTGGAACCTGGTCTCGCCGCGTGAGTACTGGGGCGACTACCTGCTGGTCGCCGCCGTCACGGCGGCCGGGGCGCTGCTGCCGCTGTGGCACACGATCGCGATCGGGGTGGCCATCATCCTGGTCGAGACGGGGCTGCTGTACGCGGGCGGTTACCTCGGCAATGTCTCCGCCACGGCCATCGAACTGGCCAACCTGGCGTTCACCACGCTCATCGCCATCGGCGTGAACCGGGTGGTGGCCCGCCACGGACGCCGTCTGGAGCGGGTGCGGTCCGTCGCCGAGGCGGCCCAGCGGGCGGTGGTGCCGCAGCCGCCGGCGCGGGTCGGCCCGCTGGCCGTCGCCGCGGTCTACAAGGCCGCGCAGATCGAGGCGTTGATCGGTGGCGACGCCTACGCGGTCCAGGACACGCCGTACGGGACGCGGCTGCTGATCGCGGACGTGCGGGGCAAGGGGATGGGCGCGGTCGGGGTGGTGGCGGTGCTGCTCGGCACATTCCGGGTGGAGGCGGACCAGGCTCCCGACCTCGCCGCGCTGGCCGGGAAGCTGGAGCGGGCGCTGCTCAAGGAGGCCGCGCTGCGCGAGGAGGAGGCCCGGATGGAGGGCTTCGTCACGGCGCTGCTCGGCGAGATCCCGCCGGACGGCGAGCGGGTGCGGCTGATGAACTGCGGGCACCCCTCCCCCTACCTCCTCCACGGCACCGCGGTGTCGGTACTGGATCCGGACGAGCCCGGGCTCCCGCTCGGTATGAGCGGCCTCGGCGCACCGCAGGCGGAGCCCGAGAGCCGGGCCCTGCCGCCGGGCAGCACGCTCCTGCTGGTGACCGATGGCGTGACCGAGGCCCGGGACCGCACCGGGGCCTTCTACGAACCGGCCGGCCGGCTCGCCGGCCGGGGCCCCTTCCGGGGGCCGGACCAGGTCATCGACGCCCTCGTGCGCGATGTCGAACGCTGGACCGGCGGGCCGCGGGACGACGACATGGCGGTCCTGGCCCTGACCCGGACCGGCCCCGGCCGGTGACCGGGCCGGCGGGCGACCCGGCACCCGTCCGGCAATCCGCCGCCCGGCAACCCGTCGGGGGGAACTTAACCGATTTCCAGCTCACCGTACCGCCGGGCGCTGCACGATATGGGCCGGCGAAAACGCTTGTCGGAAAGGGTTCGAGGAGCATGGCAGAACACGGCACCACGCCGGAGGACATCGCGGTGGGCGGTTCGGCGGGGAGCGAGGAGGAAGAGGCGGCGCCGTTCCACGCGGCCCGGGCCGCCCGGCTCACCAGCGCGGTGGCCGCCGCCCACCTCTCCCCCGCCCCCCGCACGGCCGCGGCGGCCGCGCGCACCAACCCCTGGCTCCGGTAGGCGGATCCGCGGCACCGGGGCGCGCGGCCGGGTTCGGGCGGCCTCGACGGCCCCCCGTGCCGCGAGGGTGCTACGGGTGCCGGCGAGGGTGGCCCGGTGATGCGGCGTCCGGTGCGCGCCGCGACCTCGCTCACCGGCCTGGACGCGGTGCTGCGCGTGCTGGTGGACGGCGGCTGGGAGATGCAGCGCGCCACCCGGGCGGTGCTGCTGGTGGAGTCCTACGCGCTGGGCGCGGCGCTGACCGCGGTCGGCGGCGGGCTCGCGGACGACGCCGGGCAGTTGAAGGACCGGCCGGTGCTCGCGGCGGCGCTGCGCGGCCCGCACGCCGGCTTCCGGTTCACCGAGGACGACTTCGGCCACGGGCTGGACACCCGCTCGGTCCTGGTCGAGGTCGGCCGGCGCGCGCTGGTCGGCGGCCAGCAGGACATGATCACCGACGTCGCGCTCGACCTGGCCGCCGCGGCGGCCCCGGCACCCGGCGCCCGACCGGCACCGCACCCCGCCCCGACCCGCAACGCGACAGTGCGGCCGTCGGGACCGGGCCGCGCCGCCGGCTCCGCCAGGCCGGTGAAAAGCGGGTGCGCACATCCCGTGCCGGTGCCAAGCTGCCCGGATGCATCGTGAGAAGACATCCGAGATCGCGCACGCCGGGCACCCCATCAAGTCCCCGCTGGACGACGCGTCCGTCCGCCGCCTGCTGGACCGTGGTCTCCCCCGCGGCGACGAGCGCGTCCTCGACCTCGGCTGCGGTACGGCGGAGTGGCTGCTGCGCGCCCTGGCCACCCGGCCGCACGTGCACGCCGAGGGCGTGGACGTCTCCGCGGCCGCCCTGGCCCAGGCCCGTCATGCGGCGGCCGGCCTCGGCGTCGCGGACCGCCTCGTCCTGCACCGGCTGCCGGCCGCGGACTTCGTCTCCGCCGAACCGTTCGACGTGGTCCTCAGTTTCGGGGCCGCGCACGCCTTCGGCGGTCTGCTCCCCACCCTCGCCGCCGCCCGCCGGCACCTGGCCCCCGGCGGGCGCGTCCTGATCGGTGACGGCTTCTGGGAACGCCCGCCGTCCCCGGAAGCCATCGAGATGCTCGGCGACTTCACCGACCTCGCGACCACCCTCGACCGCGTCGTCGCCGATGGTTGGACCCCCGTCGACGGCCATGTGAGCACCCGCCGTGAACTGGACGCCTATGAATGGGCCTGCTGGGGTTCGCTGGCCTCCTGGGCCCTGGACAATCCCGCCGACCCGGACAGCCGGGAGGCGCTGGAGACGGCCACCACCCGCCGTACCGAATGGCTCCGCGTCTACCGCGACACCTGGGGGTTCGTCTCGTTGGTACTGCGCCCGACCCCCGACCGCTTCCGCACGGCAAAGCCCTGAAAGGAATCCACGGGACGGACCTGGCGGGAATTCCCCATAATATCGTCCCATTTATTAACTCACACGAGCTAAGTACCGTGTGTCAGGTTGTCGCGCGGGCATCCCGATTTCGCACAGACTCATGGAGTCGGCGAAAGAGGGGGGAGGAACTGTGCGCGAGGAGAGCGAGATCGAGCAGGCCGAGGTCTACGAACCGCCGGTGCTGGAGGAGGCCGGCGGGTTCACCGAGAAGACCGAGGGGTTCCGCGGCCACCGCTGGGACGGCTGGTCCGGCTTCCACAGGTGGGGGTGATCCCCCGGTGCGGCGAGCGCTGGTTCGTGGTCCTGCCGGACTGCGACGCGGCGCTCGCCGCACTCCGCCGGTTGCGCGGCGCGGCCTGCCACGTCGTCCCGCACGAGTCCGGCCGCCCCTGGCTGATCGGCTGCTGGGACGCGGACCGGGCACGGATCGCCCAGGCCGGACCGGTCCGCCTGGCCCTGCTCGGCACCTGCCGGGCGAGCCGTGCGGAACTGCGCCTGCGGGCCGACAGGGTGCGCACGGCGGCGGGGGCGGAGGACCTCGCGCGGGGTGTGGCGGGGTGCTTCCACCTGCTGGCGTCCGTCCGGGGGGCGGTCTACGCGCGCGGCGCCGCTTCGGGGGCCCGGCGGCTCTACCGCGCCGCGGTGGGCGGGGCGGACGTCGTCGCCGACCGCGCCCGGACCCTGGCCTGGCTGACCGGCGGCGACGTCGACCCGGCACAGGTGGCCGCCCGCATCACCTGCCGGGAATCGACCCCCTTTCCCCTGGACGGGGCGGCGGTGTTCCGGCGGGTGCGTGCGGTACCGCCGCAGCATGCCGTCCGGCTCGACCGCTCCGGCCGTGCGGAGGAACGCCCGTGGTGGCAGGCGCCGCCGCAGGAGCTGCCGTTGGCCGAGGGAGCGGCCGGGTTGCGGCAGGCCCTCCGGGAGGCGGTCGCCGTGCGGGCGCGTCCCGGGCAGGTGTGGGGCGCGGATCTGTCCGGTGGGATGGATTCGACCTCCCTGTGCTTCCTCGCCGCCGAGACCGGCGCCCACCTGGTCACCGCGACGCTGGAGTCGAGCGATCCGGCCGATGAGGACGCCGGTTACGCCCGGTCGGCCGCGGCCCTGCTGCCCCGGGGCACCACACGGCTGCCCTTCCGCATCGCGGACCTGGACCCCTGTCTGACGGGGCTGGCCGACGGCGGCGAGCCGGACGACGAGCCCACGCCGAAGCGGCGGGACTTCGCCCAGCAGCGGCGGATCCGTGCGGTGCTGGCCGAGCACGGGGCGGGGCGGCGGCTGTGCGGGCAGGGCGGGGACCATGCCGTCCTGCCGCCGGAGTGCCATCTGCACGACCTGGTACGCCACCGGCCCGCGACCGCCCTCCGCCGGGTCGCCGCGTTCGCCGCCCTGGAGCGCTGGCCCCGCGGCGCCACGGCCCGCTGCCTGGCCGACCGCCGGGGGCACGGTGCCTGGCTCGCGGGCCGGGCGGCGCTCCTGGCCCGGGGACGGGTGGCGGCCGGCGCGCCCGACCTGGGCTGGGGCCCGGCGATGACGCCCACTCCGTGGGCCACCGAGCAGGCCCGGCAGGCGACGGCGGAGCTCCTGCGCGCGGCGGCCGCGGACGTGCCGCCGCTGGCGGACACCCGCGGGACGCACCGGTGGATCTACCAGATGCAGCAGGCCGGGCGGGTCGCCGTCACCTACGAGCAGTGCGGGATGGGGCTGGAGATGCCGTTCTGCGACGACGCCGTCTTCGAGGCGTGCCTGCGCGTGCGGCCGCAGGAGGCGCTGAGCCCGTGGAGCTACAAACCGCTGCTGGCCGCGGCGATGCGCGGCATCGTGCCGGACCCGCTGCTGGACCGGACGACGAAGGGCGACGCGAGCGCCGAGTGGCATGCCGGGATGAAGGCGCAGCAGCCGGTGCTGGCCGCCTGGGCCGACTCCTCGCGCCTGGCCGCCGCCGGACTGGCCGACCGCGGTGCGCTGCGCCGTGCCTGGCTGAGTCCGGGGACGGTGCCGGCCGCCTGCGGTCCCGCCGTGGAGGCGCTCCTGGCCGCCGAAGCCTGGCTGCGCGACGTCGAGGCCCATCCCCTGCCGGACCACCTCAAGGAGCACCCCCGCGACTGTGGCCCTGTGCCGTGACGTGACCGCCTGCGACACCGCGGACGGTATGGTCCTGCTCGACGGCCGCCGCGGCCGCTACTGGCAGCTGAACGCGCGTGACCGCCGTCAGCACCGTGTGCGCGGGCCGGTACTGCCTCCAACGGTCCCTGGCCACGGCCCTGTTGTGCCGGTTGCGGGGTGTCTGGCCGACCTGGTGCACCGGCGTGCGGACGCCGCCGTTCAGTGCGCATGCCTGGGTCGAGGCCGAGGGCCGGCAGGTCGGCGGGCCGCCCGGCACCGCCTCCTACCGCCCCGTCCTCACCGTTCCGCGCACTCCCGCCCCGTGACGCGCGGCGCGGCGGTCATCCGCCGAGGGCCTCGGTCATGGCGTCGAGGTCGGTGAGCAGCGCGGTCAGGCGCCGTTCCGGGACGGCCTCGACCATGCGCTTCTCGAGGGCGTAGACCGCGGTGCGCGCGGCGTGCAGGCGCTCCTGGCCGGCGGGCGTGAGGTGCACCGGCAGCACGCGGCCGTGGTCGGCGGACGCCGGGCGGGTGATCAGGCCGGCCTCCTTGAGGCCGCGCAGCACGACGTTGGCGGACTGGCGGGTGACGAAGGTGCCGCGGGCCAGGTCGGCGTTGGACAGGCCGGGCTGCGCGTCGAGGAGTTCCAGGCAGGAGTACTGCGGGACGGTCAGGCCGTGCTCGCGCAGCGCCTTGTCCATGGCGCCGCGCAGGGCCGCGGAGGCGCGCTTGAGGCGGTATCCGACGTGCTCGGTGACGTCGTGGGCGGGGTGCGGCGGGGGTACGGGGATCCGGTCTTCCATGTCAGCATTTTGACATAGGGCGGGGATCGCTCCTACCGTCCTCCATGTCAAAACTCTGACATCACATCCAGGAGGACCACCATGCCCGCAACCGTCGCCGGCCCCGATTTCCTCGCGCTCCAGGTCAAGGACGTGCCGGCCGCCGCGGCCTTCTTCGAGGAGCACCTCGGCCTGCGCCGCGCCCCCGCCTCCCCGCCCGGCGCCGTGGTGTTCGCCACCGGCCCGATCCCGTTCGCGGTGCGCGAGCCGCTGCCCGGCACCGACCTGGACGGCGACGCCACCCCGGGCCTGGGCGTGGCGCTGTGGCTGCGCACCGACGACGCCGCCCAGCTCCACCAGCAGCTCACCGAGGCGGGGGTGCCGGTCCTCAGCCCGCTCCGGGAGAGCCCCTTCGGGCCGACGTTCAGCTTCCTCGGCCCCGAGGGCTACCGGCTCACCGTCCACGGAGGCTGACCGCGGCCGGTCCGATCCGGCCGGCGGGCGGCCGGATCGGGTCCGGGAGAGGAACCTCCGCGGGCTGCCGGCCCCCGCCTCCGATCGGGCCCCGCCACCACCGGGATCCGACATACTCGAAGCGCACGGTCGGCGCGCCGGGTCGGTCGCCCGGCGCCGCGCACAGGGGAGGGACGGCCAGGATGGATCTGTCGGCCATCGGGACGCGGCTGGGGTCGGCCGCGCTCACACCGCTGGTGCGCAAGCTGCTCGTCGCCGAAGGCCCCGGCGCGGGGCTCGTCGAGCGTCCGGTGCGGATAGCGGGGTGGCTGTCCTTCCGCGGCGAGAAGAAGAGCCTCGACGAGCGGGCGCTGCACAAGCTGGCGGCCGAGCTGGTGCGGCGCGTGGTCGAGCCGCTGCCGGAGACCGACCGGCTCCCCGCGCACGAGGAGGCCGCCACCGCGCACGCCCTGGCCCTGACCCTGCACGCACTGGGCGATCTCGACATGGACGACGTCCAGGCGGTCGAACTGGGCGAGGAACACCTCGCGCAGCGCCTGAAGCAGGCGGTGCCGCCCGGCACGTTCCTGTTCCTGTCGGAGAGCGCCGCGGTCCTGCACGACGCCGTGCTGCACGCGGCGTGCCGGCACATCCTCCACTTCTTCACCCAGCGCTCCACGTTCGTGGCCCGCACGCTGGTGGAGCAGACCCGGCGGCAGGGGCGCCTCCAGTCCGACATGTCGACGCTGCTGCACCGCGTACCCAGCCTCGACGCCCAGGACGCCGCGTTCGAGAAGGAGTACGCGAAGCACCTCGTCCGGCGGCACAGCGAGTTGACGATCTACGGACTGGACCTGCACCACGCCCGCGAGTGGCAGCTCAACACCGCGTACATCTCCCTGGAGGCCGAGACCAGGCAGGGTCCGGCGGTGCCCGTCCCCACCGAGCGCATCCTGGTCGGGCGGGACCGGGTGCTGCTGCGCGGTCTGGCGGGGTCCGGCAAGACCACGCTGCTCCAGTGGCTGGCGGTGGCCACCGCCCGCGAGGAGTTGCCGGACGAACTGGGCGCGCTGCGCGGCCGGGTGCCGTTCGTCCTGCCCCTGCGGACCATCGCCCGCCAGGCACTCCCCCGCCCGGCGGAGTTCCTGTCCTCGGTCGCCTTCCCGCTCACCGGGCCCGACGGCTGGGCGGAACGGGTCCTCACGGCCGGCCGCGGGCTGGTGCTGGTCGACGGGGTGGACGAAGTCCCGCACGACATGCGGGAGTCGGCGCGGCAGTGGCTGCACCGGCTCCTCGCCGCCTTCCCGAAGAACCTCTGGCTGGTCACGACGCGGCCCTCCGCGGTACAGGACGACTGGCTCCGGTCCGACACCTTCGCCGAGCTGTCCCTGATGCCCATGTCGGAGCGGGACATCGCCGCGTTCGTCCGCCGGTGGCACACCGCGGCGCAGGCCGGGAGCGAGTCCGCGGAGGCCCTCCTGACGGTCATCCGCACCAAGCCGGACCTCGGGCACCTCGCCGTCAACCCGCTGATGTGCGGCCTGTTGTGCGCCCTGCACCGCGAACGCCGCGGCTTCCTGCCCGAGGACCGCAAGGAGCTGTACGACGCCGCCCTGGCCATGCTGCTGGAACGCCGCGACATCGAACGCGGTATGCACCAGCGGGGCGACCTGCGGATCGGCCGGGAACCGCAGATCGCGCTGCTACAGCGCATCGCCCACTGGATGGTCCGCAACGACCGGTCGGAGATGGACCGGGAGGACGCACTCGCCGTGCTCGCCCAGCACCTGCCGTCGATGACCCACATCGACGCGGACGCGGAGACCGTACTGCGCTATCTGCTGGACCGCGGCGGGGTGCTGCGGCAGCCCACGGCCGACACGGTCGACTTCGTCCACCGCACCTTCCAGGACTACCTGGCGGCCAAGGCCATCGTCGAGGCCCGCGACTTCCCCTGGCTCCAGGACAACGCCGACAACTCCCAGTGGGAGGACGTCATCCGCATGGCCGTGGCGCACGGCCGGCCCGACGAACGGGCCCGCATCCTGCGCGGGCTGGTCCCCGTGCTCGGCGACGAGCTGCCCGACGAGGAGACGGCTCCCGGCCGGCCCCAGCTCACCTTCCACCGCGCCCGGGTGACGCCCCCCGCGGACCCGAAGGGCCGGCGCAGACTCCCCCTGCGCCGCGTCCTCCTGGCGCGTTCGTGCCTGGACCACGCCCCCGAGGTGGACTCCGCCCTCCAGCGGTCCATCCTGGCGCTCGCCCACGACCTGCTGCCGCCCGGCAATCCCGCCGCCGCCCGCCGCCTGGCCGAGTACGGCGGCCCGAACGTGGTGTCGGTGCTGCCGGGTCCGGAGGGGCTCGACGAGGCGCAGGCGGAGGCGTGCGTGATCACCGCGACCCGGCTGGCCTCCCACGCCGCCATCGCCTACCTGGCGTCCTTCCGGACGCACCCTTCACTGGCCGTGCGCCGTCAACTCGCCTGGTCCTGGCACCGGTTCGACTCCGCCGCCTACGCCGAGGAGGTCATCTCCCACCTCCCGGAGGACGGCGGGCTCTACTTCACCGCCGCGAGCCTGGACCACCTCACCGCACTGGCCGCGATGGGCGGCCGGGCCCGCATCCAGATCCTCGGCTCCCACCACCCGACCGACCTCGCCACGCACATCCCACCGCAACGACTCACCCACCTGTGGCTGCGCGAGGGCTACACCTCGGTCTTCCGCGGGATGAACTGGCTCGCCCGCTTCCCCCACCTCCGCACCCTCGTCCTGCCCAAACCACCGCACCCGCTCGACCTCCGCACCATCCCGGAGACCGTCCGCATCACCCTCGCGGAGGACGACGCGTCCGAGCCGACGGCGCGGTAGCGGCGCGGGCCGGGGACGCGGAGCACGGCCGCGCGAGGGCCGTGCTCCACGCCCGCCGCCTGCCCGGTCAGTCGCGCTGGGCGCCGTGGGGAAGCGCGCGCAGCTTCATGCTCTTCGCGGTGTCCGCGCCGAACCCGTAGTCCAGGAGCTTCGCCGCGTCGGCGTACCGGTCGGCGCTGTTCAGCACGGTGCCGACGAGGGTCTTGTCGCCACGGGTGGCCGCGAAGACCAGGCAGTCGCCCGCCGGGGTGGTCGTCCCGGTCTTGATGCCGATCACGCCGTCGTACGAGCCGAGCAGCTGGTTGGTGTTGTTCCAGGTGTAGTAGCGGGTGCGGCCGTTGGCGGCGGGCGCCTCCCCCTTGTACTGCTTGGTCTTGACGATGGTGCGGAAGGTGTCGTTCTTCATGGCGTAGCGGGCCAGCTCCGCCAGTTCGGTGGGCGTGCTGGAGTCGGAGCCCCCGCCGTCGAAGGAGGTGAACTCCGTGTGCGGCAGGTGGAGTTCGTCGGCCTTCGTGTTCATCTTCGCGATGAACGACGTGGTGCGTTCGGTGGGGGTGGCGCCGGTGCCGAAGGTGTCGGCCAGGGCGTACGCGGCGTCCGCGCCGGAGGGCAGCAGGGTCGCGTACAGCAGCTGGCGGACGGTGACCTTGTCGCCGGTCTGGAGGTCGGCGGTGCTGGACCCGTGGGCGGTGACGTAGTCCCGGTACGCCTGCTGGACGGGGACCTGGCGCTCCAGGTCGACGTCCGCGGTGTCCAGCACCACGGACGCGGCCATGATCTTCGCCGTGCTGGCGATCGGGCGGACGGCGTCGGCGTCCTTGCCGAAGAGGGTCCGGCCGCTCGCGTCGTCCACCAGGGCGGCGCCCTTGGCGGCGACCACCGGCGCCGGCTGGGCGGGGGTCGCGGCCTGCACGGCCTGCGCGGTCAGCGGGGAGAGCGCGAGCAGCGCGCCGCCGGCGACGGCGACGGCGGCGCGCCTGGTCAGTGTTGAGGCAGTCAAGGAGAAACGCTCCGTGTGCGTGAGGACGTCCGTAAGGACATTGCCCTATACATCTAACGTCATGGACGGCGGTTCCCCGCCGCCGATGACGCGGACAACTCACCTTTGCCGCAGGCCCGCTGCCGCCGCGTCACGCACGGGCCCGCACCGGATCGCGGCCCGGGCGCGCGGGCGCTATCCGGCACCCGAGGTCTTCACGATGTTGCCGTGCTTGTCGATCGTGTGGCTGTTCCAGAACGTGTACCACTTGTCGTCGACGTGCCGGGGCTCCTTGCCCGCGGGGTAGCGGACGTAGCCGGCCGGCGGGTCCTGGTCCTTGGGGACGCACGCGCTGCCGCTGCTGCCCACCGCCTGGACCGGGTACGCGTCGTTGCCGCAGACGGCGTCGCGCACGGAGCAGCCGCTCAGCACCGCGGCCGCCGCGGCGCCGGCGGCGACCAGCACCGGCACCGTCCGCAGGCCCACGGGTCCGGCGGCCCGGGCGGTCGGCGCGTGGCGGCGTCCGGGACGGATGCGCATCAAGGGAAGCCTCCTTCAGGGCCGTTGGGCGCGGCGTCCCGCTGACGCCGCCCCTCTCCGGAAGCCTGCCCCGGGAGCGCCGATCTCTGCCTCCCCGGCCGCGTCCCGTCCGCCGCGGCACCGCGGGAGTCCGCGGGCGCGGGTACGCCGTTCGGGCGTGGCCGAATGGTGGGGCCGCCCCGGCGTCCCCGCAGGAGAGGGCCGCGGGCCGCACGGCGCTCAGGGGTCGCTCAGTAGTCCTTCAGCGTGAGGGAGTTGATGAATGCGTAGAAGTCCTGCATGTCCCTTTCGCCGAGGGCCTGGGCCGCCTCCGTCTCGTCCTGGCCGGCGGCAGCGGCCATGGCCTCCTCCCGGCGGGCCTTGTTGTCCAGGGCGAACTGCTGGGTACCCCGGACGTGCTCCCGCAGTTCCTCCTCGTAGGCGGCGAACGCCGCGCGGTGGTCGCCGTGCGCCGCCTTCAGCTCGCCGGCCAGGACGTAGGCGCCGATCAGCGCCAGGCTCGTGCCCTGGCCCGTCATGGGCGAACCGCAGTAGCCCGCATCGCCGAGCAGCACCACGCGCCCGCGCGACCACCCGTCCATCCGGATCTGGCTCATGGAGTCGAAGTGGAAGTCGGAGGCGTCCCACATGTACTTCAGCACGCGGGGGAATTCCCAGCCCGCGCCGGCGTAGCGCTCGGCCAGCAGGCGCTTCTGCGCGTCGGTGTCGCGGTAGTCGTACTCCAGCGGCTCTTCCTGCTGGAAGCCCAGGTAGACCCGGCACTCGCGGTTGTCCCGGGCGCTCATGATGATGCCGCCCAGGTCGCCGCTCTGGTGGTAGGTCTGCCAGTAGTCGAGGTTGAGGAAGTTGGGGGCGGTGAACAGTCCGATGTAGCTGCCGAGGTGGTGGAGGTATTCGGATTCCGGGCCGAAGGCGAGCTTGCGCACGGTGGAGTGGAGTCCGTCGGCGCCCACGACGAGATCGAACGTGCGGGGGGCGCTGCGTTCGAAGGTGACGTGCACCCCCTGGTCGTCCTGGGTGAGGGCGGTGATGGACTCGTTGAACAGGTAGTCCACCGTGCCGTCGATGGCCTGGTGGAGGAGGTGGCACAGGTCGTCGCGCATGACCTCGACGTCGGGGTTGTCGATCTGTCCGCCGGTGAACGTGTGCTCGGTGCTGCGGTACAGCTCCTGCCCGGATGCGTCGACCACCGACACCCCGCGGATGCCGGTGGCCAGTTCGCGGAGCGCGGACAGGATGCCCATGCGCTCGGCGACGTCCAGCGCCGGCCCCCGCACATCGATCGCCTGGCCACCGGGGCGCAGCCCGGGAGCCCGCTCCACCACGGTGACCTGGAACCCGTAGCGGCTCAGCCAGTAGGCCAGGGACGGGCCGGCGATACTGGCACCGGAGATCAGGACGTTCGCGTTCTTCATGTGGGGGTTCCTCCGCATCGGTGACACCTGCCGAGTTGGACGCGAAACGCCCGGACCGAGGTTCCCCGGATGCCTGAGGTGTCCCGGTCGGCCGGGCGGCCGGGACACCGTCGGAGGCGGGGGCCGCTCGGCAGCGCCGACCAGCGCGTCCACCGGCGACGCACCCGGCGCGCCGGCGGGCAACGGGCCGGATCCGCGGAGAAGTTGACCGGTGCGCCCCTCCGGCGTCAGCGCGCCACCGGCAGCGCCTCCGCCGGCCGGGCGTCCGTCGGCCGGGCGTCCGTCGGCAGCGCCTCCGCCGCGGCGCGTGCGACGGCTTCCCTGACCGCCTCCAGCGCCGCTGCCCGCTCCGCGTCGGCCAGGTGGGCCGGGCCGTAGGTGATCACGGGGGCGAGGACGTCGTAGCCGACGAATTCCAGCATGCCGCGGTGGATGGGGAACAGGAAGTCGTCCATCGAGCCGAGGGCCCCGCCGGGCCGGAACGACTCACCGGGCCCGCCGGTGGTGAACAGCAGCATCGCCCGCTTCCCGGCGAGCGCCGCGTCCCCGAAGAGGCCGTAGTCCCCGCCGAAGACGCCGCCCATCACGAAGACCCGGTCCACCCACCCCTTGAGGATGGCGGGCACCGAGAACCACCACAGCGGGAACGACAGGACGAGCAGGTCGGCGGCGAGCAGCCGGGCGAGGTGGTCCTGGACGACCGCGTCGAGCGTCCCGTCCCCGACCGCGCGCCGCTGTTCGGCCTGCGGCTTGAAGTGGCCTTCCACCGGACCGAATTCGGCACGGTCGAGGACCGGGGCCCAGCCCTCGGAGTAGAGGTCGATGACGTCGACCCGGTAGCCGGCGTCGCGCAGCGCCTGGGCCGCGGTGGTCATCTGTGCGGTGCTGAACGACTGGGGCTCGGGGTGGGCGTGAACGATCAGGGCGGTGGGAACAGCATCGAAGGTCGACATGGCCCAATCGTATCGACGTATTGCGATGTGTCAATCAGATGGTGGTGCCGATCGCCCGCGCCACCTGAGCCAGCCGCTCCGCGTCGCGGCGGTAGTGGGTCCACTTGCCGACCCGGGTGGAACGCACCAGGCCCGCCCGTTCGAGCGTGCTCATGTAGCTGGAGACGGTGGACTGCGCGAGCCCCGACTTGGCCTGGATGTGGGTGACGCACACCCCGACCGACCGGCGGTCCGCGATCGGCTCGTAGTCGCCGAAGTGCCGGTCGGGCTCCCTCAGCCACTGCATGATCTGCAAACGGGCCGGATTGCCAAGGGCCTTGAACACCTCGACCAGATCGTCCGCCCCGGACTCCGCCGCCGTCACCATGAGCCACCTTCCTCGCCGTACGACACTCCTCCCACCACGGTATCCCGATACGGACCGCGGCCGGACGGCGAGCCGGGAGGGCGGGCCGGACAGCCGCCCCCGGCCCCGCCCCCGGACGCCCCGGCGCCCCGCTCAGATCCCGTCCACCTCCGCCACCGTGAACGGCTGCGGCGTCCCGGACCCCATCGGACCCCCCTTGTCGAACTGGGAGCGGACCACGAGCAGCCGCCCGCCGCTGTGCACCATCGTGGTCGGGATCTGGAGGGCCGGGTCGGTAAGGGCGCGCTCCTTGCGGGCGGACCGGCCGTCGTCGCCGACCGCCCACCGACTGAGGGTGTTGGTGACGTTGTGGACCACCCAGAGGGTGCCGCCCCGCATCTCCAGGCCGTCCCCGTGCTCCATGTCCCCGCCGTGCAGGGCGACTTGCCGCAGCGCGCCGGATGCCAGGTCGACGCGGTAGAGGGTGCCTGCCGTCATGTCGACGGTGAGCAGGTAGCGGCCGGCGGGGTCGGCCGCGATGCCGTTGAGCGTGACGCCGCCGGCCGGGACCGGCGGCAGGACGCGGGTCAGGTCGTAGGCCGTGGTCAGCTCGCCCCGTCCGCCGTGCGCGGCCGCCCGGGCCAGTCGGGCCGGTGTGACGCGGTAGAGGACGCCGCGGTAGCTGTCGGTCAGGTACGCGCTGCCGTCGGGGGTGATCGCCAGGTCGTTCACGAACGAGGAGGCGCCCTTCGGCACGTCGAAACGGGCGATCAGCCTGCGGTCGCGCAGGTCGTAGACGGCGACGCCGGCCGTCGAGTCGATGACCCACAACCGTCCGGCGCGGTCGACCTTCAGGCCGTTGGCGGTGGTGCGCCCGTCGGCGCCGGACGGCAGGAAGATCCGCGCGGCGCGCTGCCCGGGCGTCGCCTTGTAGACGGCACCGGTCGCGTACGAACCGATGTAGAGGTCGCCGGTGCGCGGGTCGGCGGCGATGCCCTCCGGGTAGACGCCCTCGCCGGGCAGGTCGTAGGCGGTCCGCACCGGAGCCCGGAGGTCGTGCCGGGCGGGCTGTCCGGCCGAGGAGGCGTCCAGGGGCCGGGCGCCGGCGGTGGCGGTCGGCGGTACGACGGCGGCCACCAGGGCCAGGGCGGCCGAAGCCAGCGTGCGACGCGTGAGTGCTTGGGACATGGGCGGGTCCTCCCCCGTTGCGAGCGCCCGCGGACGACCCGCCAGGCGCTTGGATGCACACGAACATAGATTAGACATCTAACCTTCGTCAATAAACTAACCCTCATATGGATCCACATTGCTGGTCGAGGTCTTCTCTGCTATACGGCCGATACGATGCGGGGATGACGTCCATGCCCGTGTCCGAGCGCCTCGGATCCTCCCTCAAGCGCGCCGAGCAGGCCCTCAACGGCGCCAAGAACGCGGCGCTGAAGCCGGCCGGCCTGACGGTTCCGCAGTACGCGGCCCTGCTGCACAGCGCCGAGCGCCCCGGTATCTCGGCCGCGGCGCTGGCCCGGGCGTGCGGGGTGACGCCCCCCACCATGAACACGGTGCTCAAGAACCTCCAGGAGCGCGGCCTCATCCAGCGCACCCCGCACGAATGGCACCGGAACGTCCTGGAGATCCGCCTGACCGACGAGGGCCGCGCCGTGATGGAGAACGCCGACGCCCGGGCCGTACGGGTGGAACGCGCACTGGCCGCCGAGTTCACCGACGAGGAACGGGCAACCCTGGTCGGCCTGCTCGACCGGTGCATCACACTGCTGGATTCCGTGCGGTCGGGCTGACCGGCAACCCACCGAGCGGAAGGCCGGGCGCTGCCGGGGCCACCCGCGGGCCCGGCGACGCCCGGTCCCGGAGCGGCGGAGCCGAGGATCGGTCGCTTCCGTGCGCGCCGTTCGAACGGGGAGGCGGGGGCTCGCCGCGCCCGCGGCGCGAAGCCGGCGGGGTCGCCCCGGGCGGACCGACGACCTCGGGGCGCCGGTCAGCGGCCGCCGACACCGCCGCGACCGGTACGGCCGGCACCGGCGGCCGCGGGCGGCGGAAGCGGGCGGCGATTTCGCGCTCTTGCGGCGCTTTCCACAGACCCGTCACGGTATGGGGCTCCACACCGGACAGCACACCGCAGGGGGACCGTTGGCCGGCACCACCTCATCCGCACCCCGCCCCGGGGACCTGACCCCATCGCTCCGCCGCTGCAAAGCTCTCGCCTATCTCACCTGGGCACGACTCCTCCAGCACACCATCGCCGGCGAGCACCGGCGCAAGGGCCACGTCGCCCGTCGCAACCGCGCCATCTCCGCCGCCCACGACCACGGCATCCACAAGACCACCCTCGCCCGCACCCTCCACCTCAGCGAAGCGACCATCGGCCAAGCCATCAAGGGACACCCGACGAACGATTGACCGGCGGCCGGCCGCGCGCCCGGCCGGGACGGCGGGAAGGCCGCCGTCCCGGCCGGGGCGGGCAGGGGGACACCCCTCAGGCGAGGGCGACCAGGTCGCGGTAGTCCTCGCTCCACAGGTCCTCGTCGGCGTCCGGCAGGAGCAGGACGCGGTCGGGGCGCAGGGCATCGAGGGCGCCCTCGTCGTGGGTGACCATCACCATCGCGCCGGGGTACGCGCCGACCGCGGCCAGTACCTCGTCGCGGGACGCCGGGTCGAGGTTGTTGGTCGGCTCGTCCAGCAGCAGGACGTTGGCGCCGGAGTGGACCAGGCCGGCCAGGGCCAGGCGGGTCTTCTCGCCACCGGACAGGACCTCCGCCCGTTTGTCCGCGTCGTCGCCGGAGAACAGGAACGCGCCCAGCACCCGCCGCACTTCGCCGTCGGTCAGGTGCGGCGCGGCATCGGCCAGGTTCTGCCGGACCGTGCGGCCGGGCGCGAGGGTGTCGTGTTCCTGGGCGAAGTAGCCCAGGCGCAGCCCCTGACCGTGCACCACCCGCCCGGCGTCGGGCCGTTCGGCACCGGCGAGGAGTCGCAGCAGGGTGGTCTTGCCCGTACCGTTGAGTCCGAGGATCACCAGGCGGCTGCCGCGCTCGACGGCCAGGTCCACGCCGTTCAGGACCCGGTGGTCACCGTAGGACTTGGCCAGGCTGACCGCTCCGAGCGGCATGCGGCCGCACGGTGCCGGTTCGGGCAGCCGGATCTTCGCGGTCTTCTCGGTGCGCCGGGCCGGTTCGAGTTCGGCCAGCATCCGGTCGGCCCGCCGGGCCATGCTCTTGGCCATGACCGCGGTGGCGGAGCGGGCCTTCATCTTGTCCGCCTGGGCGTGCAGGGCGGCGGCCTTGCGTTCGGCGTTGGCCCGCTCCCGCTCGCGGCGCCGCCGGTCCGCCTCCCGCTGGGCCAGGTACGTGGCCCAGCCGGTGTTGTGGATGTCGATCGTCGCCCGGGTGGGGTCCAGGTGGAAGACCCGGTTGGCGACGGCCGCGAGCAGGGACGTGTCGTGGCTGATCACCATCAGGCCGCCCTGGTGGTTGAGGAGGAACGTGCGCAGCCAGGCGAGCGAGTCGACGTCCAGGTGGTTGGTCGGCTCGTCGAGCAGCAGGGTGCCGTCGTGCCCGGAGAACAGGATGCGGGCGAGTTCCACCCGGCGCTTCTGTCCGCCGGACAGGGCGCCGACGGGCTCGCCCAGCACCCGCCGGGGCAGGCCCAGTCCGTCGGCGACGCGGGCCGCCTCGGCCTCGGCCGCGTAGCCGCCACCTGCCTGGAACGCGGTCTCCGCGCGGGCGTAGGCGTCCATCGCCCGCTGGAGCGCCGCCGGCCCGGCCGCGGCGGCCATCGCCGCCTCGGCCCGGCGCAGGGTGCGCAGGGCGCTGTCCAGGCCGCGGGCGGACAGGATCCGGTCCAGGGCGGTCGCGGAGGGGTCGGCGGCCCGGGAGTCCTGGGCCAGGAATCCGACCGGGCCGCTCCGGGTGATCGCGCCGGCGGCGGGCCGCGCCTGTCCGGCCAGGGCCGTGAGGAGGGTGGTCTTGCCCGCGCCGTTGCGGCCGACCAGGCCGATGCGGTCGCCGGGGGACACGGTGAAGGAGATGCCGGAGAGCAGCAGGCGGGCGCCCGCACGCAGCTCGGCACCACGAACGGTAATCATGAAGTAACGCTCCGAGAAAGCAAAAGGACACACTTCTGGCGTGGAAGCGGGTCCTCAGCTAGGAAACTCGGGGCGTAGACATGCCGACAACGGTAACCGATGCCGGGGGTGGGGTGTCGAGGCGCGGCATGTTCCCCCATGGCCGGGGCGGCTGGACGGTGGTGTCCGTCGGGGGCCGCTTCGGCGGCCTGTCGCTGCGGCAGGGTGCCTGGCACGGGTGCCTGGCGGCCCGTTCGCACCTGGTCGAGACCGGCAGCGCTGGTTCACCCAGCCGCGCTTGCCGCCGCCCGGCGGCGCGTCAACCAGTCTTCGTCGTCAGGGGTTTCGCGGGCAGCCGCGGCCTGTCCGACTCCCTGCCCTACGCAACCGATCCGGATGCGTCCCCTGCCAGGCACCCTCTATCCTCGGTACCGCCGCACCCGCCACCCCGGAGGCATTCGATGACCGGCTCGAACACGCCTGACCAGCCCGTCCCGCAGACTGACGCGGCCGCACCCTTGAGGGAAGGGCTGGCCCAACGGCTCGGTGCCCGGGCCTCGGTGTCGGCCGTCTTCGGTGAACCCGTCACCGGCGACGGCATCACGGTCATTCCGGTCGCCGAGATCGGCTTCGGGTTCGCCGGGGGCGTGGACCCCGGAACCGGAGCCGCCCCCACCGGCGGAGCAGGGGGCGGCGGCGCCCGGCCCCGCGGCTACATCGAGATCAAGGACGGCACCGCCACCTACAAACCCCTCCGGGCCCCGTGGACGAACGTCGCCGTACCGCTCGCCGCCCTCCTGGCAGGAACCGTCGTCCCCCTGCTCGTGCGCCGCCTCGCCCAGCGCCGAGCGACTCGGTAATCCGGTACACCCGGCTGCGGCGTCACCGTCAGGTGAGAGAAGGAGAATGCGCGGGATGCCCGTGGTGAAAGACGTCGAGGCCCGCGGTATGCAGCACTGCGAGACGACGGCGCTGGGCGTGCTGCTGCGGCACGAGGGACTCGACGTGTCCGAGCCCATGCTGTTCGGGCTGGGGTCCGGGCTGTCCTTCCTGTACTGGGACAGCAAAAGCATGGACTTTCCCTTCCTGGGAGGCCGGGTCAAGCCGTTCGAGCTCACCAGGAACCTGGCCGCCACGCTCGGGCTCGATCTCTCGGTCCAGGAGACCGCTTCCCCACGCAAGGCGTGGCAGAACGTCGCAGCACCCCTCGACGCCGGCCGGCCGGTCGCCCTCCAACTCGACAGCTACCACCTGGAGTACTTCAGCACCAAGGTGCACTTCGGCGGCCACGTCGTGGCCATGTACGGCTACGACGAACAGGACGCCTACCTGGTGGACACCGACCAGCAGGGCGGCGCCGTCACCACCAGTCGGGCCAGCCTGGCCAGGGCCAGGGCCGAGCGCGGCCCCATGACCGCCAGGCACCGCTCGTTCACCGTCACCGTGCCCCGTGGCATGAGGCCGCCGCAGGAGCGGATCGTCCCCGCGATCACGTCCTGCGCCGACGCCTTCTTGCGCCCGCCCATCGCGAACCTGGGCCACCGGGGTATCGAGAAGACCGCCACGCAGGTGCCGAAGTGGCTGCGGCGCAGCGGCAATCCGCGGGAGGACCTGCCACGGGCCGCCGCCCTCATGGAGCGGGCCGGCACCGGCGGCGCCCTGTTCCGCAATCTCTACCGGGACTTCCTCGCCGAGTGCGCCGAGCTGATCGGCGGCAGCCACCTGCGCACCGGCCACCGCCTGTACACCGAGGCCGCCACCCTCTGGACGCAGGTGGCCGCCCTCATCGCGGCGGCAGGGGAATCCGGCGACGCGGAGAACCTCGCACGGGCCGGCTCCCTCCTCCAGGAGCTCTCGCGCATCGAACACGAGGCGATGCAGGCACTCAGCCTGCTCTAGCCCGGGTCCTTCGGGGACGTGCCGTCCAGGGCGCGGCCCAGGAAGGACAGCAGCACCGCCAGGATGCCGCCGCAGACGATGGCGGAGTCGGCGAGGTTGAACACCGCGAAGTGCTCGACGGAGATGAAGTCGACGACGTGGCCGCGGAAGACGCCGGGCGACCGGAAGAGCCGGTCGGTGAGGTTGCCGAGCGCGCCGCCCAGCAGCAGGCCGAGCGCGAGGGCCCACGGGAGGCTGCGGAGCTTGCGCGCCACCCGCACGATGACCACGACGACCGCGACCGCGATGGCCGTGAAGACGGCGGTGAACGCCTCGCCCATGCTGAAGGCGGCACCCGAGTTGCGGATCACCTGGAACGTCAGCGTCCGGCCCAGGATGCCGACGGGCTCCCGGCCTTCCAACCGGGAGACGACCAGAAGTTTGCTGCCGAGGTCCAGCCCGTAGGCGAGGACCGCCGCCGCGAGCAGTGCCACCAGGCGGCGCTGCTTCGGCGTGCGCCGTCCGTCGGCCGGCGCCGCTGTCGTTGCCGCTTCCTCGGGCTGGTCCTGGGTGACCTTGTCGGTAGTGATGATCCGCTCCGCTGGTGCCGTAACGTCGCCCTGACAGGAGGACGTTACGGCACCGCACGGCGCGGCTGTGCCGAAACGTTCCCACCCGGTGCGGTGGGTCCGCGGGTGCCGTGCGCCCGCGGCTCGGCGGGCGCACTTGACCGGCCGGTGCCGGCGGCGACACGTGCGCGAGGCCACCGAGCGGGCGGCCGCGGCCCAGCGGGCAGCCGCACGCGCCGACGTGGCCCGCGCGGTCTCCCCCGGGCGGGTCACCTGACGGGCCGCGCCACGCCCTCCCCGTACGTGTCCGGGATCACAACGCGGGGCGCCGGGCGGGAGGAATGCCGCGGCGGGCGGAACGGTTGGCGCGTACACACATCCGGTGCGCACGCACCGCCCCCTGGTACCCACGAGGAGCCCCCCGTGTCCGTCGCCGCGTCCGCCGCCTCCCGCGCGGCCGAGATCCTTTCCCGGCCCGTCGAGCTGAACGGCCTGACCGTCCCGAACCGCATCGTGATGGCGCCCATGACCCGGATGTTCTCCCCGGGCGGCGTGCCCGGGGACGACGTGCGGTCGTACTACGCCCGGCGCGCCGGCGCGGGCGTGGGCCTGATCGTCACCGAGGGGACCTACGTCGGCCACGACTCGGCCGGGCAGCACGACCGGGTGCCGCGGTTCCACGGCGCGGAGCAGCTGGCGGGGTGGGCGAAGGTCGCCGAGGCCGTGCACGCGGCGGGCGGCACGATCGTGCCGCAGCTGTGGCACATCGGCATGGTCCGCAAGCAGGGCGAACCGCCCTTCCCCGACGCCCCGGCCGTCGGCCCGTCCGGCATCCGCGTGGACGGCACCGAGGGCACCGGCAAGGCGATGACCCGGCGCGACCTGGACGACGTCATCGCCGCCTTCGCCACTGCCGCCGCGGACGCCGAACGCATCGGCTTCGACGGCGTCGAACTGCACGGCGCGCACGGCTACCTCATCGACCAGTTCCTGTGGGCGGGGACGAACCGGCGCACCGACGCCTACGGGGGCGATCCCGTGGCCCGCACCACGTTCGCGGCCGAGATCGTGGCCGCGGTCCGCGCTGCCGTCTCCCCCGGCTTCCCGGTGATCTTCCGCTACTCGCAGTGGAAGCAGGAGGTCTACGACGCCAGGCTCGCCGAGACCCCGGACGAACTGGCGGCGATCCTGACCCCGCTCGCCGAGGCCGGCGTCGACGCCTTCCACGCCTCCACCCGGCGCTACTGGCTCCCGGAGTTCGACGACTCGGACCTCAACCTCGCGGGCTGGACGAAGAAGCTCACCGGCAAGCCCGCCATCACCGTCGGCTCGGTCGGCCTCGACGGGGACTTCCTCAGCGCGTTCAAGGGCGAGGGGTCCCCGGTCCGGAGCATCGACAACCTCCTCGACCGCCTGGAGCGCGACGAGTTCGACCTGGTCGCCGTCGGCCGGGCCCTGCTCCAGGACCCGGAGTGGGCGGCGAAGGTCCTGGGGGGCCGCTTCGACGAGCTCAAGCCGTACGACGCGGCGGCGCTGAGGACGCTGAGCTAGCACCCGGCGCCGACGGCGCAGCCTGTGCCGACGGCGGAGCCCGTGCCGCGGGGGGGGGGGGGGACCCACGCCCCCTGCGGCACGCTCCGCCGGGCGCCCGGCCGCCGGCCCCTCGGCAACCCCAACCCGCCCCCTACCGGCGCGCGTTGCCCCTGCGCTCCTCGCACCCCCGCCGCCAGTCCGCCGCGTACCACCCCGGGTGCTTCCGCTCGGCCATCCCGTCGCACGCGGTCAGGGCGTAGGCGCGGACGACCAGACGGGGTACGTGGTCGGCCGGCAGGCACCACCGGCTCTGCGGCTGCGCGCCGCAACCGGCCTGCCTGTGCCGCTCCCGCCAGGCCGTCTGCTCCTGCACGCGGCGCCGCCGCTCCTCGGCGGCGATCTCGGCACGCGCCTTCGGGTAGTACGACGCGGCCCATGCCCGCCCCTCTTCCCTGGCCTGCGCCCGGCGCTCGTCGTGCACCCCGGCCACCACCGCGGCCGCCACCCCCAGCAGGAGTACGCCCGCCCCGGCCTTCTTGGACATCCCCCGTCTTCCCTTCATGGGCGCCACCCTGCCACAGCGCCTGGCCGGGCGTGCCCGAGGGGTGCAGGAGGGACACATGAGGGGTGCTTGCTGTCCGGATCCCGGACAACGTGGCTGCCATGCACCGGAGTTGAAGGCTACGGAACGGTCGGGGCCGGCGGGTTCCATCGCTGGGTGCGGCGCGCCGCGGAGACCCCGAAGTCCTTCTTCAGCTCTTCGGGGATCGCGTAGTGCATCACGCGTCCGCGGGTGAGGGAGGAGATTTCGAAGAGGGTGGTGAGGTGGCCGAGGCGGTCCAGCGCCCAGGCACCCAGCGGTGAGCGGTCCTCGACGGTTTCCAGCACGCCGAGCAGGTGCGGTACGGCCTTGACGACGCTGTCCCAGGAGGTCCGGGGCACCTGGAGCCAGTCGGCGCAGGTGTCGCCGACGAGGTAACGGATGAGTGCGGAGACGATCGGGTCGAAGAAGGTGCCCGGTACGACCTCCTCGTAGAGGTCGATGAGCTGCCGCGTCAGGTGCGCGCCTTCCGCCGAGGGGCCCATGTACCGGATCAGGTACCCGTCCAGGAAGCGGCGGGCCTCCTCCAGGGACCGGGGCACCGCGTCCTGGTTGACGCCGAGCATGGCGCCGACCACGCGCCAGGCGTAGTAGTACGCTTCCGCGCCCTCCGCCGACATGTGGATGCCGAGGCGGTGCAGGCTGTCCAGGACCAGCAGGGAGAAGAACATCTGCCCGCCGATCATGTCCTCCTGGCAGATCGGCGTGCCGAAGGCCGCGGTGTCCCACCGGTCCTCGCGGGTGAGGTGGTGCCGGACGGCGGCGTGCAGGAGCCGGACCTTCTGGGCGGCGGGGACGAAGCGGCCGCCGGCCTCGAAGGCGTCCGGCTGCATCAGGTAGACCGTGAACTGGCCGGTCTCCGCCATCCGTTTGGACGGGTAGTTCAGTCCGTGCGTGGTCGACAGCAGCTTCGCGACATGGGGCACGACGTAGCAGGCGGGCATGGCGGCGAACGACAGGGCCGTGGAGATGTGCACGTTGTTGTCGAGGAAGAACAGGCGGGCCTTCTCCATCTCCGCCCAGTCCACCCAGGCGGGCGGGGCGGCGGTGGCCTCCAGGTAGTCGCGGGCCACGTCGGGCAGTCCGTCCGGAAGCGGCGCGCCTGCGGTGGAGACGTAGCGCATCAGGGTGTTGAACGTGCCCACCTCCCCGCGGTCGAAGAGCGCGGCGACGGTGGCATCGGCCAGTTCGTCCCCGGCCTGGCGCAGGGGCTCGTGCCGCCCCGCGGAGGTGGCGTGCGGGTGGGCGTCCGTCGAGGGGTCGGTGTGCGTCATGGAGGCTCCGTGGTGGGGAGGTTGCGGGCTCGCGGGGGCGGGCGTCGCGGGTCGGGTGGCCGGTGCACGGCCCGTCATGCCTGGCGGAGGGCCGCCGCCTGCGCCAACGCGGTCAGGGCCGCGGCGGCGTGCGCGGGCACGTCCAGTGCGTGCAGGGCGGTCAGGGCTTCCTCCACCCGGGCCGCGATCATGGCCTCGATACGGTCGGGGGCCCGCAGCCGCCGCATCACCTCGCGGACCGCGTCCAGCCCGTCCGGTGTGCGCCGGCCCAGCAGCTCTCGAAGGCGCTCCCGGTCCTCCTCGCCCGCCATCCGCCACGTCTCCGCCCACAGGGCCGTGGGCCGGCGGCCGCGTACGTCGTCGGCGGTGTCCTTGCCGGTGCGGGCCGGATCGCCGAACAGGCCGAGCAGGTCGTCCCGCAGCTGGAACGCCTCGCCCAGCGGCAGCCCGTACGCCGAGTAGCCCGCGCGCAGCCGCTCACCGGCGCCCGCCAGGGCGCCGCCGATCAACAGGGGCTGTTCCACAGTGTACTTGGCGGTCTTGTACCGGATCACCTTCAGCGACTCCGCGGTGTCCGGAGCGCCTCCGGTACGGAGGATCTCCAGGCACTCCCCCGCGATCAGCTCCCGTGCCATCACCGACCACAGCGGGCGCGCCCGGCCCAGATACCCGCCGGGCAGACCGCTGGTGACGAACAGCTGCCCGGCCAGTGCCATCAGCAGGTCCCCCACCAGCATCGCCAGCGACCTGGCGGAGGCCGCGGCGCGCGGGCGGCGGCGCACGGCTCCGCGCAGGGCGAGCTGGGCGGTGGGCCGGCCGTGCCGCAGGGGGCTGTCGTCGATGAGGTCGTCGTGCACGACCGCGGCGGCGTGGACCAGTTCGAGCGCGGCCGCCGCCCGGAGCAGCGCGTCGCTGTCCGGCTGCCGGGCCGCGCGCCAGCCCCAGTAGCAGAACGCCGCCCGCAGCCGCTTGCCGTCCGCGACCGCCGCTTCCAGCTGTTCGGCGACCGGGCCCAGTGCCGGGTCGATCGCCGCGAACTCCTCGGCCTCCCGTGTGACGAACGCGGACAGCACCGCGTCGACGCGGGTCTTGAACGCGGCCGGGTCCCAGCGCTCAGACGTCATCGGCGGCCTGCCGGGAGCGCGCGTGCCTGGCGAGAACCTCCAGGTGGGCAGGGGGTACCGCGGTGTACCGGTCCAGTGCCAGGCGGCCGCGGGCCCGCAGGTCCTGTTCGGCCTCCGCGGCCAGTTCCGCGGCATCGGCCCGGCGCAGCAGCTGGCGCACCGTCCCCACCGCCGAACCCAGCGTGCTCACCGCCAGATCGGCCAACCCGGCCACCAGCAGCACGGCCTGCTCGTCCACGCCGCCACGGCGCCCCGCATCTCGGGTCATTCCCGTCGCCCCCCACGCCCACTCCCACGGCACCGGCCGGCCAGACACCGGTCACCGGCTCCCCCCTCCCAGGATCCCGCCCCACCAAGCAGGAAGCAGAGCGAACTCACCGTCGAGCGACCCTTCGCCCAGACGTACGAGCCGCGGCTGCCCCCGCTCCACCGGAACGCGGACGGCGGGCAGCGGGCAGCGGGCAGCGGGCAGCGGGCAGCGGCCAGCACGTACGCCTGGACGAGGAGACGCAGGAGTCAGAGGAGGCGCAGGAGCCGGAGGAGCCGGAGGAGACGGAGGAGCCGGAGGAGGCGGACGGCACCCGGGCGGGGAAGACGCCCCGACGATGACGCGTCAGCGGGGGCGATCGGCCGTCTGCGCGGTCAGAAGGCGCCCATGTCGAGGGAGAGCCAGTTCTCCGGCCGCATGTGGAACAGGACGTGCTCACCCAGGTGGGTCCGGTCGTACTCGACGAAGCCGGCGACCTTGTCCTCCGGGAGGTACCGGGCGGCGATCTCCCGGGAACGCTCCGGGCTGTCCGGCTCCGTCCTGGTCACCGGGCCCTCGACCGATACGTAGCGCACCGTCGGATCGGTGCGCTGCACCATCATGGTGAACCGTCCGGCGGAGCGGATCGCCCGCGCCTTCCGGGAATCGGGCCCCGTCCGCACCCACAGCTCGCCGCCCGGGGTGTAGTGGTACCAGATGGGGACCGTCAGCGGTGCGCGGTCCGGTCGTTCGACCACCGACAGGGCACCGACGTGGGGTTCGGCCAGGAACAGCTCTCGTTCTCGCTTCGACAGTGACATGAGCGGGACTCTAGTGGCCCTGGCATACCGGTTGGCGGACGTCTTCCCGGCCCGCGCGGCCAGCAGCCGGCCCGATGCCGGAAGCCCCCGCCCGGCCGACCGGCCTTGCGCCGCAACTCGCCGCCCTCGTCGACTTGTTCGCCGTTCCGGTCCGGCACTACCGTGCCGCGGTGGACCATTTCCCCCGCTCCTGGACGGCGTTGCGCACGGCGGTCGGAGCAGGGCGCACGGGGCGCTCTCGCCGGGCGGCTCCCGCTCCTCCTCGGCTGACACGGGCCGGGACGGCGGCCGGAGGAGGTGGGGGCGCGGTGGCAGGGGCCGGTATCCCGGGGGCCCCGACCACCCACGCCCCCACCCCCTCACGACTCCGCGACGGCCTTCAGGGGGCTCAGGGCGGCGGCGCGGTGGGCCGGGAGGGCGGCCGCCAGGGCGCCGATGGCCGGTGAGACCAGGCAGAGGAGCAGCAGCGTGCCCCAGGGCGGCACCATGGTGTACTGGGCGATCGCGCCGTTGGCCAGCGCCCCGACCTCCCAGGCACCGAACAGCCCGCCGGCCAGGCCGAGCAGCGTGCCGAACGCGGCCACCGTCACCGCCTCCAGGCGGACCATGCGCCGGACGCCGGACCGGTCCATGCCGAGGGCGCGCAGTACGCCGATCTCCCGTGTGCGTTCGGAGACCGACATGGCCAGGGTGTTGGCGATGCCGAGCGCGGCGATCACGGCGCCGAGGGCGAACAGCCCGTACATCAGCGTCAGCAGGTTGCCCAGGGTGCCGGCGGCCTCGTGGACGAGTGCCTGGCGGTCCTGCACCGTCAGCAGCGGGTTGCGGCCCACGGCGGTGCGGAGTCGGGCCTCGGTGACGGGCGAGGCCGTGCCGCTGACGGTGCGGACGAGGACGCGCTGGACGGAGCCGGGTGCGTAGGCGTGGCGCTGGACCTCCGTACGGGCGCCCAGCGCGTCGTGGGCGACGGGGTTGTCCTGGTAGACGCCCACGACGGTGTACTGCCGGAGGGCCTGGTCGCTGCCCATCCGGGCGGCGAGGCGGCTGCCGGTGCGCAGGCCCTGTTCGCGGGCGAGGGTGCGGGAGACGGCGATCCGGCCCGGTCCGAGGCCGGTCGCGGAGCCGCTGACGAAGTCGAGCGTGATGACGTCGTTCACCGTGGCGGCATCGACGCCGGAGATCTGCCGGACGTGGCCGCCGGCGACGAGGGTGGAGTCCGCGACGGCGGTCGCGGTGCGGACGCCCGGGGTGCCGGCCACCGCGCGGACGGCGGCCGGGTCGACACCGGTCGTGGGGGTGCGGGTGCTGATCACGTAGTCGGCGCCGAGACCGGCCGCCGCCTGGCGGTCGAGGGCCTGCCCGGTGGAGTTGCCGAGGACCGCGAGCCCGGCGACCAGGGCCGTGCTGATCATCAGGGCCGAGGCGGTGGCCGCGGTGCGCCGCGGGTCGCGCAGCGCGTTCTGGCCGGCGAGCCGGCCGGTGATCCCGAAGCGGTCGGTCAGGCGCCCGGTCAGCCGGATCACCGGGGCGGCGAGCAGCGGCGCCAGCACGAGCAGGGCGAGGACGAGGATGCCGCAACCGGCCATCGCACGCTGGAGGTTGGCGACCGACGCGTCCTTGACGCCGGTGAGCGAGACCAGCAGGCCGGCGCCGAGGACGAGCAGGACCAGCCCCGCCGCGCCGCGGATCCGGGTCCGGGTGGCGGACGGCGGCTGCTCGGCCGCGCGCAGGGCCTCCAGGGGCGCGACCTTCGCCGCCCGGCGGGACGGCAGCCACGCCGCGAGCACGGTGACGCCCACCCCCACGCCGAGCGCCGCCAGGACCGGGCGCGGGCCGATGACCAGGGGGCCGCGCGGCAGCGGGTCCGCGGCGGTGCTCAGGACGTCGGGCAGGACGGCGGCGATGCCGAGGCCGAGCACGAAGCCGGCCGCCGAGGCGGCGAGGCCGACCAGCAGCGCCTCCAGCAGGACGGAGTTGACGACCTGGCGGCGTCCCGCGCCGATCGCCCGCAGCAGCGCGATCTCCCGGGTCCGCCGGGTCACCAGCATGGTGAAGGTGTTGACGATGAGGAACGAGCCGATGAACAGTGAGACCCCGGCGAAGATCAGCGGCAGTTTCGCGTAGCCGCGGGTCAGGGTGTCCACCAGCACGGTCTGCTGGGCGGCCTGCGCGGCGCCGGTGACGGCCTCGGCCCGGCCGGCCGGGAGGACGGTGGCGACCCGGTCGGCGAGCGCCGAGGGGTCGGTGCCGGGCGCGGCGGCCAGGTCGATGCCGGTGTAGTGGCCCGGGGACGCGAACAGCTTCTGGGCGGTCGCCCTGTCGAACAGCGCCAGGGTGCCGCCGGCGGTCACCCGGGGGTCCTGGGTGGTGACGATGCCGACGAGCCGTTTGGTCATGACCGGGCCGTCGGTGGCCAGCGTGACGAGGTCGCCGATGCGGAAGCCGCCGGCGGTGGCGGTGCCGCTGTCCACGGCGAGTTCGGTGCCGTTCCGCGGGGCGCGGCCCTCGGCCAGCGGGTAGCGGGGGTCCTTGGCGTCCTTGCCGGGTACGTAGGCGGCGGCCAGGTTCGCCCACGCCTGGCCGGCCCGTAGCGGGGTGCCGTCCGCCGCGTTCAGGGTGGCCGAGCCGTCGGCCGACGGGCGGACGGCGGTGACGCCGGGCACCGCGGCCAGTCTCCGGGCGAGCGCGTCGTCGAGGGCGGGTGCGGACCGGTCGGCGGCGGCCCCCGGCGGGGGGTCCTCGGGGAGGACGGTGACCGCGGTGTCCGCGTAGTTCTTGGAGGCGGCGGCGCGGTAGGCCGCGGCGGAGGAGTCGGTGAAGACCAGGGTGCCGCTGACGAACGCGACCCCCAGGCAGACCGCGAGAACGGTCAGCAGCAGGCGGGCCTTGTGCGCCAGGACGTTGCGCAGGGCAGTTCTGAGCATGGGGACCTTTCGGGTTCGGGAAGGGGCGGGAGGACGCGGTGGCCGGGGTGGGCGGGGTGTTCGGGGAGCGGTGGGGAGGGGCGGGCGGCCGGACCGGCTGCGGTTCAGCGGTGTCCGCCGCCGCGGGACTCGAAGCGGAGCATCCGGGCCAGGACCGCGTCGGCGGCCGGCTCGTGCAGTTCGTCCACGACGCGGCCGTCGGCGAGGAACACCACCCGGTCGGCGTGGGCGGCGGCCACCGGGTCGTGGGTGACCATCACCACCGTCTGGCCCAGCTCGCGTACCGAGTCGCGCAGGAAGCCGAGGACCTCGGCGCCGGTCCGTGAGTCGAGGTTGCCGGTCGGCTCGTCGGCGAAGACGATCTCCGGGCGGGAGAGCAGGGCACGGGCCACCGCGACCCGCTGCTGCTGCCCGCCGGACAGCTCCGCGGGCCGGTGGCCGAGCCGGTCGGCCAGGCCGACGGTGCCGGTCACCGCCGCCAGCCAGGCCGCCTCCGGCTTCCGCCCGGCGAGCCGCAGCGGCAGCACGATGTTCTCCGCGGCGGTGAGGGTCGGCAGCAGGTTGAAGCCCTGGAACACGAACCCGACCTTGTCGCGCCGCAGCCGGGTCAGGGCACGCTCGTTCAGGGACGCCAGCTCGACGCCGCCGATCCGCACCGAACCCGAGGTCACCGGGTCCAGCCCGGCCATGCAGTGCATCAGGGTGGACTTGCCGGACCCGGAGGGGCCCATCACGGCGGTGAACCGGCCGCGGGCGAACTCGACGGTCACCTCGTCGAGGGCGGTGACCTGGTGGTCCCCCGTTCCGTACACCTTGGTCAGGCCGGCCGCCCGGGCGGCCGGTTCGGCACCGGAGGCACCAGCGACGCCGGTGGCACCGGGCAGGCGGGAGGAGCGGGAGGAGCGGAGGGACGGGGACGGCTGCGGCGCGGGCGGGGTGGGCGGCATGGGTACTCCAGGTCAGGCGGCCGGCCCCGGCGAGGAGCCGGGGGCCGGGAGGACCCCTCCATCGTCACCGCCCTGACCTGCGTACATGTCAGCCTGAGGGCCTGAGTTGAGCTCTTCCCAAAGGCAGTGCCGCCACCGTCCGCCTCTCTCCGAAGGCAGAGCCCGGCCGGCCGGGCCCCGGCCGGCAGGAAGCGGCCGGCGGCACGACCGGACCCCGCGGGAAGGCCGGCTCACCGGCGGCAGACTCAGGAGGCCAGGCCGGTCCGGTGGGCGAGGAGCGCCGCCTGGACGCGGCTCGCCGAACCGGTCTTGTCCAGGACCGCGCGCACATGGGTCTTCACCGTGCCGATCCCGATGCCGAGCCGTTCGGCGATCCGCTGGTTGGACAGTCCCTCGCCGAGCATCGCCAGGACCTCCCGTTCCCGGGTGGTGAGCCGGGCGATCCGCTCGTCCGTGCGCGCGGGGCCGCCGGCGGCCGGCTCGCCGCCGCTCAGCATGCGGCCGATCACCGTCCCGGTGACGCCCGGTGAGAGCACGGCGTCGCCGGCGGCGGCCGCGCGCACCGCGCTGATCAGCTCCTGCGGCCCCTCGTCCTTCAGGAGGAAGCCCGCGGCGCCTTCCCGCAGCGCCCGGATGACGTTGGCCTCGTCGCCGAACGTCGTCAGCATCACCACGCGCGGGGCGGGATCGAGGGCGAGCAGCGGGGCGATCGCGGCCAGGCCGTCGCACACCGGCATCCGGATGTCCACCAGGGCGACGTCGGGGCGGTGGGCGGCGGCCAGTTCGACGGCCTGGCGGCCGTCCGCGGCCTCGGCCACCACCTCGATGCCGTCGGCGTGCCGGAGGATCAGGCGGACACCGTGCCGGATCATCGCTTCGTCGTCGGCGAGCAGGACCCGGATCGGCGGGGCGGGTGCGGTCACGGTGTCTCCCAGGGTGCGGCGTCCCGGACCGACGGGACGGTGAAGCGGTCGATGGTGATCAGGCGCTGCGCGGCGTCGAAGCAGTAGCGGGTGATGGTGAGGCTGCCGGGGCGGCTCTCGGTGCCGCCGTTGAACGGGTACAGGCACCCGGCCGCACCGGCGGGCCGCGGCGGTTCGTGGCCGGTGGCCGCGGCCCGTACCGCCGCGTTGTCCAGGACGCCGGTCGCCGCCACCTCCTGGTAGGTCATGCCGAGGTGCGGGAGCGGTGGCGGTCCGGCTTCCTGGTGCGGCCGGGTCGCGTAGACGAAGGCGGTCCCCAGGACCATCAGGACGCACAGCGCCACCAGTCCGAAGGCGAGCGGCAGGGCCTCGACGGCCCGGCGCCCGCGCAGAGCCGGCTCCGCCCCGCCGGGCGGGGTCTCCCAGGCGGCCGGCACGTCGCCGCCCGCGGTGCCGAACGCGGCCGGCGGGCCGGCGGGCGGCTTCGGTGCGCGGGCCTCACCGGGCTCGGCCGGCACCTCCGCGACCACCTGGAAGCCACCGGTCGGCAGCCCGCCCGCCTCGAACGTCCCGCCGAGCAGCTCCACCCGCTCCCGCAGGCCGGTCAGACCGCGGCCGCTGCCCGGTCCCGCCGCGGAGTCCCACGCCGCAGCGGGACCGGAAGGACCGCGGGAGGCCGCCGGGCCGCCGGCGGCCGACGGTTCGCCCGCGGGAGCCCGTTCCGCAGCCTCCGCAGCCCCCGGACCGTGTCCCTGCCCGGGCCCCGGCCCGGACCCGGGCCCCTGGAACGGGCGTTGCCGACCCCCGGCCCCCGCCGGAGCCGTCCCCGCCCCCGGCGGTGCGCCGTTCCGCACGGTGACCCGCACCCGGTCCTCGTCGTGCCCGATGCGGACCGTGACGTGCGCCGCTGCCGCGTACCGGTGCACATTGGTCAGGGCCTCCCGGACCACCCGGTGCACGGCGCGGCGGACGCCCGCCGGGCGGGTGTCGAGGTCCGGGCCGGTCCATTCCAGTCGGACCGCGATCCCTCCGTCGCGGGACTGCGCGACCAGCGCCTCGATGTCGGCGCGGGTGCCGGTGGCGTCCGTGAGCGCGTCCGGGCCGGTGTCGCGGCCGAGCGGTCCGAGCACCCCGAGCGCCTGCCGCAGTTCGCGCATCGCGTCGCGGGTGGCCCGCCGGACCAGGACCGCCTCCTCGCGCAGTTCGGGGGCGGCTCGCTCCAGCGCCAGTTCCAGTCCGCCCGAGTGCAGGGAGATGAGGCTGAGCCGGTGGCCCACCAGGTCGTGCATCTCCGCGGCGATGCGGGACCGCTCGTGGATGCGCGCCTCGCTGTCGGCGAACCGGCGGGCCCGTTCCGCGGCGGCACCGCGCTCGCGCAGCGCCCGCACCAGGCGGCCCTGCTGTCCGTTCGCGGTGCCGACCAGGCCGGGGACGATCACGGCGGTCGGCGCGAGGGCCAGGCCCAGCGCCAGCCCGTAGGGCACGGAACCGGGCCCGAGCCAGGGCGCGGCCGCCGCCGCGGACGCCAGGACGAGCGCACCGGCCGCAAGGAGCAGCCGCATCAGGCGGCGGGTCCGCACCGTGCGGCGGGCCACCGTGTACGCGGTCACGGCCGTGATCGGCCCGACGCCCGGCGCGAGGCCCGTCAGCACCGCCAGCGCCAGGAGCACCGCCTCGGGGAGCCGGCGGCGCAGGGGGAACAGCGCCGCGCCGACGAGCAGTGCCAGGAGCTGGAACGCCGGGTGCGGCAGGCGCCCCAGGCGCATGACCGCCAGGAACACCCCCACGGCCGCCAGGCCCGCCGCGGCCGTCTCCACCGCCGTGCGCCCGGCCCTCCCCCACCACGTATCCGCGGGCGGACGGTACCGGCCCGAGCGGCGGCCACGGAGGGGACGAGGGAAGAAGCTGACGCGCGACACAGGGCCCAGTATCGGCGCCCGGGCGCCGCCGGGCCGTGCGCCCCACGGGGGATCCGGCCCTCTGCCGAAAGGCAGAGGCGCCCGCCGGGAGCCCCGGCGTGTCCCGGGCACGGTCATCGAGGCGGGGTGGGCGCCGCCCGGTGAAAGCCGGCCGTCCGGGCGCGGGCGGACCTCTGCGCTCGCGTCCCATCGGCGTGCAGCTCAGCGGCAGAGCACCGGGCTTGCTTCCCGGAGGGCGCAGGGGCGGCAGCCTGCCACGCCAGGCTCATCCCCGCGGCACAGGGCCGAGTGATCGCCCGGCCTGCGCAGCCTCCTCGGCTGGAGCGCCGGCCCGCACCGGCTCGCCCGGCCCCCGCACGCGAACTGCCCCTCCACGTCCCCGCCTTGATGCCCCACACACCCGGTTGACAGGCATCCGTCCCCTTGACGGGATCGTGCCCGGCGTCGCAGTGCACCCGGCAAGGAGGCCGCCGAGGGCATGGAGGCGCCGGGCCCACGGGACCCTTCCTTGGCCACCTCTCACGAACGCCTGGCGGCGTTCGGCAGCCAACTGATCGAAGTACACCTCTGGCTCCGCGAGGAGCCGGCAGAGAAGCGGATCGTCGCGGCGCTCAACGCGCTGAACGTACCGGAGTGGAGGGACACGCCACCGGCGTTCCTCCGCACCGACGACGCGGCAGGCTGAGCGCCCCGGACATCCGCCCCGGCCGGCGCGGCACGGACGGCATGCGCCGCGTTCCGCGCCGGTGGCCGATCCGTCAGCCCGCCCCGTCCAGCGCCTGGCCGAGCAGGACCTCCGCCGCGGCCCGGGCATGCCGGCCGTAGTCCGCCTGGTTCAGGACCATGGCGCGGCTGGCCACCCCGTCCGCGAGGGTCACCACCTGCTCGGCGAGGGCGGCGGGCCGGGGGCACCCCAGCTCCTCCAGCAGTTCGGTGACCAGCCGGACCATCCGCAGCTTCTGCTCGCGCGCGTAGCGGTGGATCGGGCTCTCCGGATCCGGGAACTCCGCCGCCGCGTCGATGAACGGACACCCGCGCACCGACGCGGTGCCCGGCGCGCCGGCGGCGGGCGGGTCGAACAGCCCGAGGATCCGCTCCCGCGGGCCGAGGTCCTCGCGGGTCAGCACGCCCTCCAGCGTGTCACCGGACGACGCGAGCGCCTGAAGGTGCGCCAGCACCAGGTCGCCCTTCGTCCGGAAGTGGGCGTAGAGCGTGCGCTTGGAGACCGGCGCCGCCTCGGCGATCTGCTCCATACCGGTCGCGTTGATCCCCTGGTGCGCGAACAGCCGGGCAGCCGCGGCCAGGATGCGTTCCCGCGCCGCCCCCTGCCCGCGGCCCCGCGCTCGCTCCGGCGTCGTCCGAGATACCGCATCCATGAGGCGAGTATACGCCCGCGTTTACTTCCGGCGGGGCGGTCGGCTACAGTCGAGGGAAGTAAACGATCCCGTTTACTTCTCCCGTTTACTTCCCTCGCCCGTGAGGAGTGCGTCATGACCGGGTCCGACCGGACCGAACTGAGTGGATGTGCCGAGAAACTGATCCGCGGCCGGCGCGCCGTGCGGGCCTTCCGGCCCGATGCCGTGCCGCCGGACACCCTGCGGGCGATCTTCTCGCTGGCCGGCGCCGCACCGTCCAACTCCAACACCCAGCCGTGGCGGGTGGAGGTCGCCGGCGGCGCGGCCCGCGACCGCCTGGCAGCCGCCCTCCAGGCAGCGCACGCCGCGCAGCGCACCTCCGTCGACTTCCCGTACGACGACGGCATGTACTCCGCGGTGCAGCGGGAGCGGCGCGCCGCCTTCGGCAGCCAGCTCTACGGCGCGCTGGGCATCGGCCGCGACGACCATGCGGCCCGCACGGCCTACGACGCCGAGAGCCTGCGGTTCTACGGCGCACCCCATGTCGCGTTCCTCTTCGTCGCCGGCCCCGCCGATGCCCGGCTGGCCGCCGACGCCGGCGCCTATCTACAGACCCTCCTCCTGGCCATGACCGCGTACGGCGTGGACAGCTGCCCGCAGGGCCTGCTCAGCTTCTATGCCGACACGGTGCGCGAGGAACTGGGCGTGCCGGACGGGCAGTTGCTGGTCGGCGTCTCGTTCGGCTACGCGGACGCCGCCGCGCCGGTGAACCGGGTCACCACCGAACGCGCCGCGCTGGAGGCGACCACCACCTTCCACGCGTAGCGCCGGCGCCCCGGGCCGCTCCGTGGGCGCGGGCGGCCGGGCCCCGCGAGCGGGGCCGGACGGGCCTGCCAGGACGGGTCGGCCGTCGGCGGCGGGGAGGCGGCGCCCCCGAGCAGCCGCACCCGCCACCCGGACCGCCCGCCGCTCAGCGGAATATCCCGGCGTGCTCCTCGGCCCAGGCGTGGAACGTGCGGGCCGGCGCCCCCGTGAGCGCCGCCACGGTGGACGTGATCACATGCGAGGCAGGCCGGCTTTCGGCACTGGCCAACAGGGCTTCGACCAGGGCGGGCGGCCGCCCGTCGGCCAGCATCCGCTGCCGGGCGACCTGCACCGGGACGCTCTCGAAGCGGACCGGCCGCCCGATCGCCTCGCCGATCGCCCGCACCTGGTCCGCCCGGCTCAGCACCTCAGGGCCCGTCAGCACGTACGTGGCGCCCGCGTGCCCGTCCTCGGTCAGCACGCGGCGCGCCACGGCGGCGACATCGCGCTCGTGGACCACCGCCGTGGCGGCGATGTCGGGCCCGCGGACGGCGTCCGTGGTGCGGATCTGCTCCGCCCAGCCGCGCGCGTTGGAGGCGAGGGTGTTCGCCCGCAGCACCGTCCATGCCACCCCGGACCCGGCGAGCAGGCGCTCCATCTCGGCATGGAGTTGGTTGATGGGGTCGGTCTGCCGCTCGGCGCGCTCGTCCACTCCCGAGGACGAGAGGTAGACGACCCGGCGGGCCTGGCGCGCTATCGCCTCCACCACGGCGGGCGCCCCCTCCGTCGCCAGAAAGGGCCACACCAGGAAGACCGTATCGCTGCCCGCAAGGGCCCGCTCCAACGACTCCGGCCGGGACAGGTCACCGCCGAAGACCTGGACCTCGCCCGGCAGTCCGGCCGCTTCGGGACGCCGCACCAGGGCCCGCACATCGGCGCCTGCCGCGACCAGTTCCCCCACCACTGCCCGGCCGACGTTGCCGGTCGCTCCGGTCACAAGGATCTCACTCATGGTCAGCCGAGCCACGCCGGCCCCGGAAGTATTCCGTCCGGCGGCCCGGCGGCCCGGCAGCCCGGCAGCCCTGCGGGCCACCCCCTCCGGTCCGGTCGCCGTCCCCCCACGCCCAAGGCGTGCCCGAGGCAACCCGCCCCCCGGGCGCACACCCCTGACGCCACGACAGCGCCTGGGGAGTCGTGCACCTGCCGAGCGGGACGAGGGGCCTCGGACACGCCTGACAAAAGACCGGGGACGTCAGGTCCCCGGCTTCTTCACCCAGCCCTTCTGCACCAGCAGGTTGCAGTGCCACCGGGCGTGCTTCGGGGTCTCTCCCCGCTGCTTCACGGCGGCGTGGATGCAGTCGGCGTACGGGAACGGGGGCTTGTCCGCGGCGTGGGCGGCAGCCGCCCCCGTCAGCACACCCCCGATGGCGGCGGCCGCCACCACCAAGGCACTCACTCGGCGCACAGTCGCGCTCCTTCTCGTTCTCTTGCTGCCCGAAGCCCGTCTGCTCCGGACGATCCAGCTCGTTCAACGACGCACCCCACCACGGGAAACGACCCGGGAACTCCGCCGCAGAAAATCTTGCCGAAAAGGAAAAGTTGCCGGAGCGGCAAGTTTTTCTAAGGTGGTCGCATGCCGCAGGAAGACGACGCCCGTACCGGGCTGCGCGAACGCAAGAAGAGGGCGACGCGGGTCGCGCTCAGCCAGGCCACGATCCGCCTGTGCGTCCAGCACGGCTGGGACAACGTGACGGTCGAAGACATCGCGGCGGCGGCGAACGTGTCCGTCCGCACCTTCCGCAACTACTTCTCCGGCAAGGCGGAGGCCATCGCCGCCGGCCACCTGGAACGGATGCTGCGGATCGCGGACGAGCTGCGCGCCCGCCCCGCCGACGAGCCGCTGTGGGACTCCCTCGCCCGCGCCGTGCACACCCAGTTCGCACCGGCGGACGCGGCGGACGGGGGGCCCGCGCACGATCAGCGCTGGCGGGACGGGCTTAGGCTGATGCTGGCCGAACCGGCGCTCCAGGGCGAGGTCGTCAAGGCCAACGCGGCCGCCCAGGACGAACTGGCCAAGGCCGTCGCCGCCCGCACCGGCACCGACGAGGCGCACGACCTCTACCCCCAGCTGGTCGCCGCGGTCGTCAGCGCCGGCAGCGCGGTCGCCGTCGAGCACTGCCTGCGCGCGGACTCACCCGCGCCCCTCGGACCGGTCCTGACCGAGGTGTTCGCGCAGCTCACCCAGGGCCTGCCCACCCCGTAGCCCGGCAGGCCGGAGGCCCGTGCCCGACCGGGCCCGCGCAGGCCGCCGCACGAGCTTCCCCCGGGCCGCGCGGCGCCTGCCGTCCGCATGCCCCGAACTCCCCTGTTCCGCACGGGACTTCACCCACCACGCACGGAGGAGAACATGCCTGTGATCACCGATGTCGTCATCGCCGGAGGCGGTCCGAACGGACTGATGCTCGCCTGCGAACTGAGCCTGGCCGGGCTCCGGCCGACCGTCCTGGAGCGCCTGCCGGAGCCGTCCGCGGAACCCAAAGCCAACGGCCTGCTCGGGCAGGTGGTGCGGATGGCCGACCACCGCGGACTCCACGAGCGGCTCAGCGGCAGTTCCGAGCCGCCCGTCCCGAACTCCGCGTACTTCATGTTCGCCGCGATGAGCCTGGATCTCGGCCTGCTGGCGGACAGTCCGGTGTACGCCCTGCCCGTGCCCCAGCACCGCATCGTGGAGGTCCTGACCGAGCGCGCCACCGAACTCGGCGTGGACCTCAGACGCGGCCACGAACTCGTGGGTCTGTCCCAGGACGAGGACACCGTCACCCTCGACGTCTCGCACCACGCGAACGGTACGTACCGGATGCAGGCACGGTACGTCGTCGGCGCGGACGGCGGGCACAGCGCCACCCGCAAGCTGTCCGGGATCGGCTTCCCGGGCATCAGCTACGACCGGACGACCACCCGCACGGCCCACGTCACCCTCCCCGAGGGCTGGGTGGATCCCGCCACCGGTGCCCTGGACGTCCCCGGCTACGGCACCGTCCTGCCGTTCGCGCCGCACCGCACCGACCGGGGAGGGTTCACCTACGCACCGCTGCCCGGCCACCCTCCCCTGATCAACACCCTGGAGTGGGACCAACCGCAGCCCGACGGGCCGATGAGCCTGGACGAGCTGCGGGCCAGCATCCGCCGCGTACTCGACGCCGAACTGCCGGTCGGCCCGCCCACCGGCGACGGCCCGCACGTGCTGCGCCGGCTGATCGGCGGCAACACCCGGGTGGCCGAACGGTTCCGGGACGGCCGGGTGTTCCTCGTCGGCGATGCCGCGCACGTCTACGCCTCCGGCGGCGGCCCGGGGCTCAACCTCGGTCTCCAGGACGCCGTCAACCTCGGCTGGAAGCTCGCTGCCGAGATACGCGGCACCGCCCCGGCCGGCCTGCTCGACAGCTACGACACCGAACGCCGGCAGGCCGCCACCCGCATGGTCATGAACGCCCAGGCGCAATCGGCTCTGCTGGCCCCGGGCAGCGACGTCACCGCGCTGCGCCGGCTCTTCACCGAACTCCTCGGCCGGCGGGACACCGTCCAGCACCTGGCCGACCTCGTCGCAGGCAGCGACGTCCGCTACGACATGGGCGTTTCCGATGCCCACCCGCTGACCGGCCGCTTCGCCCCGGACCTGACGCTGCGCACGGCCACCGGCACGGTGCGCCTGGCCGAACTCACCAGGACGGCGCGCCCGCTGCTCCTCGACCTGACCGACGGCGCCGCGGCCGCCCGGGCCCTGGCAGACCGGCACGACCGCCTCGACATCGTCACCGCGCACCCCCGGTCGCTCACGCCCGCCCGGTCCTCCACCCCCGCGCCGTCCGCCGCGCCCACGCCCGCCGTCCTGCTCCTCCGTCCCGACTGCTACGTGGCGTGGGCCTCGGACTCGCCGCATCCGGGCCCGGACGAACTGGCCGCGCTGCGCACCGCGGCCCACCGGTGGTTCGGCCCGCCGAGCCCCCGGGCAACGGCGCACCCCACGGCCACCCGCGAGCCCGCGCGCCGGCCGGCCACGGCGTGACCACGCGACAGGGCGGCACCGCCGCCCCCCCTGCGGTACGGTCTCCGGCCTCACCCGTGTGCGAGGTACTCGATCTTGGTCAGCTGATCGGCGGTCAGCCGGCCCTGGTCCAACGCCAGGAGCCAGGGCAGCAGTTCGGGGGCGGCGTGCACCTCGTCGCAGAAGCCGAAGTGGAGAACGGCGAGTTCGTGCTCGATCAGCCAGTCGTCGACCGCATCGCACAGGTGCCGGTCCGCCGCCTCGGTGCGGGTTTCCGCCCAGATCGCCAACCAGGGAGCCAGGGTGCCGGCGGTGGCCGCGAGTCCTCCCAGTGACCGGGAACCTCGTGGGCGACGGGTGAGGTCCTCCGGCACCTCGCGGACCGGGCCGGCCAGCGCTTCGAGGTCGGACTCGCCGTAGCAGAAGGTGCAACCACCCACGGTGATCGGCGACTCGGCGAGGGGCGAACGCGGCGTCCAAGGCGGCCAGGGCCTTCCGGAGCTGCTGCTGGGGGTCGGTCATGAGGCACGACGCCTGACGGGACTCCGTCCGGACACACCGGCGAAGGGAGCGACGCCACCACAGGCAACAGGCCCGGGAGGCGGCCCGTGCGGAGCCACCGCACGGGCCGCACGGGGGCATCGCACTCCGGCGGCGGTGCGGCGCGCGGGCCGGCGGGCGCGGCCCCGCCGGCTCCGCTCAGTTCCTGCGCTCCGGGCCGGCGGCGGGGAGCCCCACGCGTCGGGTGGCGGCCCACAGGAGCAGGGCGGCGAGGCTGAAGGCCGCGCCGAGGGCCGTGACGGCGGGCCAGCCCGCCGCGGCGTAGGCGAGGGAGGAACCGAAGGCGCCGAGGCTGCTGCCGGCCGAGTAGAAGACCATGTAGCCGCCGATGATCCGGCTGCCCGCGTCGGGGCGGACGGCGTGGATCAGGGTCTGGTTGGTGACGTGGACGGCCTGGACGGCGAAGTCCAGCAGGACGGCACCGGCGGCCAGTGCCCCCAGCGACTGCCCGGTCAGGGCGAGCGGGAGCCAGGAGAGTGCCAGCAGGGCGAGGCCGGTGCCGGTCGTGCGCTGGGCGAACCCCCGGTCGTTCCACCGTCCGGCCACACCGGCGGCGACGGCGCCGGCCGCCCCCGCGAGCCCGAACGCGCCGATCGCGGTGTGCGACAGCGACCACGGCGGGCTGCTCAGGGGCTGCGCCATACCGCTCCACAGCGTGCTGAAGGCCGCGAACACCAGCAGGGCGAGCGCGCCGCGGATCCGCAGCAGCGGATGGCGGGCGAACAGGGTGACGGTCGAGGCCACCAGGCGTCCGTAGGACCGCCCGTACGATGCCGTGCCCGCGCCGGTGGACGGCGCGCCCGAGGGCAGGACGCGGCGCAGCAGCACGGCGAGGACGGCGAGGACGCCCGCGGCGGTCAGGTAGACCGCCCGCCAGCCGGCGAGGTCGGCGAGGACGCCGGCGGCGGCGCGGGCCAGCAGGATTCCGGTGATGATGCCGCCGGTGACGGTTCCGACGGCGCGACCGCGGCGGGCGGGCGGGGTCAGGGCGGCGGCGGCCGCGACCATGGTCTGGGCGACGACGGCGAGCAGGCCGACCACGGCGAGCGCGCCGCACAGCGCCACCACGCCCGGCGCCAGCCCCGCGGCCAGCAGTGCGAGGGCGAGGAGGCCGAGCTGAGCGGTGATCAGCCGCCGGTGGTTGAGCAGGTCGCCGAGCGGTACGAGCAGCAACAGACCTGCTGCGTAGCCGAGTTGGGTGACGGTGACGATCGCGCCGAGCAGTCCCGGGCCGAGCGCGAACCGCTCGCCGAGGGTGACCAGCAGCGGCTGGGCGAAGTAGACGGTGGCGACGGAGCTGCCGCAGGCGAGGGCGAGCAGGGGGATGAGCCGGGCGGGTGGCGACGCAGCGGCGTCCGGCCCCGGCCCCGACACCGATGCCGATGCCGATGCCCGCCCCTCGTGCCCGCCGGTCCCCGCGCGCCCTCCGCTCCCGCCGGCTCCCTCCCGTCCACCGACCTCGCCGGAGCACTGGATCGCCATACGGCACACCTCCCCTTCATTCGGTTGCACCTTGCTACCGAACGGGACGGTAGCGGTGCGCGGTAGCATGTTGCAACCAGCCCGGAAGAGCCGGGGAGTTGGAGAAGAGGAGCCGCGGATGGTCGCCCGCACGCGTTTCGATGCCGACCCCTGTCCCGTCGCCCGGTCGGTGAACGCCATCGGCGACTGGTGGTCGCTGCTGATCGTGCGGGACGCCTTCGACGGCAGCCGCCGCTTCGGCGAGTTCCAGCGCAGCCTCGGCATCGCCAAGAACATCCTGGCGGCGCGGTTGCGGGCGCTGGAGGAGGCCGGGGTGCTGCGCAGCGCGCCCGCACCGGACGGCGGCTCCCGCCGCGAGTACCTCCTCACGGACAAGGGCCGGGCACTGTTCCCGGTGATCGTCGCCCTGCGGCAGTGGGGCGAGGAGCAGTGCTTCACCCCCGGGGAGGACCACTCCCGCCTGCTGGACCGCCGCACCGGCCGCCCGTTGCGCCGGGTGCAGCTCCATGCGGCGGACGGACGGCCGGTGGAACCGGAGGACACGGTCGTGGAGAAGGTGCGGGCGGCGGAGGGCGCCGGGCAGGGCACGGCGGCGGAGGCGGGCGGGGCCGGCTGAGCACCGGGGAATCGGCGGCGTCGGCCACCGCGCTGACGGGCTCGCGGGGACCCGGCCGGGCGGGGTGCGGGCGGTGTAGCGTGAGGGCCGTAGTGGAGGAGGTTCGCCATGGGCGAGTTCGAGTGCGCGACGACGACGTGGACGACCGTGATCGACGGGGAACTGGTCGAGGTCCCGGCCACGATGGACGGCATCCGCGCCGCGCTCCCCGAGCGGGACCGCGCCGCCTTCGACGCGGAGGTCCGCCGGACACCGGCCCAGGACCTCCATCGGGTGCTGGCGCGCTGGGCGTTGCCGGCCGCTGCCGCGAACGAGGACGAGGCGATCGTGGCCCGGCTGCGGGACGGCGACTTCACCGGTTGCGTTCCGCAGGACGGCGACGCGCGGCACCCGGGGGCGGCGTGAGCCGGTACCGGATCCAGTACGCCGACCCGGCCGAGGCCGCGCGGAAGGCGATGATGCCGCAGGTCCGCACGGCGTTCGAGCAGGCCATGGCCAAGACACTCGGTGACGACCCGTACGGCCACGGTTCCACCTCGGTCAAGCGCTCGGGTCGCGACTACCGCGAGGTCACCGTCGGCGGCGCGTTCGTCGTCTACTACGTCAGCTCGACCGTCCTCGTCGTCACCGCCGTGCGCATCATCCACTGAGCCCGTGGCCGCCCTCCGCCCGGTGCGGGGTGCCCGCGGATATGACCGGCACGGCCGGGCGGCCGGTCGCCGGCCTCCGCAGGCATGAACCGGAGGCGGCGCAAGAAGCTCGCCGGGCACCTCGTCCTGGCGGCACTGTTGGAGGACACCGGCCGGGTGCAGGCTCTGCTGCGGGCGGGCGCCGATCCGCAGTGGCCGAATGCGGAGGGCACCACGCCGCTGTACGCGGCATCCGTGCACGGCGCGGCCGGGATCGTCCGCCTGCTCCTCGCCGCCGGGGCCTCGCCGGATACCGAGAGCGGACACGGTACGGACGGCACGCCGCTGTGCGGGGCCGCGTGTGGGGGGCACGCGGAAGCGGTGCGGGAACTGCTGGTGCACGGGGCCGATCCGAACCTCCGGGAGGACCGGGGCACCGGGCGCACGCCCCTCGACCGGGCCGTCACCGGCCCGTACGCGGAGACCGTCGCCCTCCTCACCGCGGCGGGGGCCGTCCACGCCCGGCACCGGCTGCCGACGGGCACGGCCCCCGGCACGGCCGCGAACGGGGTGGCTTCCGCCGGTGCGTCAGGGGTGCCTGGCGGTGAGCTTGGCGGTGGTGCGGGCGAGGGCGCGCAGGGTGGGTGAGCGGCCGTGGCGGGGGACGGTCCACAGCGTCTGGCCGCGCACGCCCCAGCGGTGCAGCAGGGCGTTGGCGGCCAGGAAGCCGCTGGTCGCGGCGCGTTCCATGAGGGCCACCGGCAGCTCGGTGCGGACCAGGTCGCCGGCCAGGACCAGGCCGGGGTCGGGGGTCCGCACCGTGGGGCGGCCGGCGTAGGTTCCGGCCGCGAAGAGCGGGCAGTCGTCGTGCCACTGGTGGACGGCGTCGAGGATCGCGGCGCCGGCGGTCTCCGGGTAGACGCGGTGCAGCTGGCCGATGAGGTGGGACTGGGTCGCGGCGCGGTCGCGGGCCGGGTCCACCGCGTAGGCGTGCAGTTCGAGCACCGAACCGCCGGTGCGGGCCGCCCAGCGCGCCGACTGGCCTTCCCAGCGTTCCAGGACGCTGACGTTGTCCAGGGCGCCGAAACCGCTGGTGCCGAGGAATCCGGGCCGGTCGGCGGCCACCGGCCGGTCCAGCCACAGGCGGCTGACGAGGAACGGCGGGGCGGTGCGGAGGCGGGCGATACCGGCGCGCCAGGCAGCGTCGCCCAACTGCGGGGAGCGGGCGACGAGGTCGCGCAGGCCGGCGGTGTCGAGGGCGAGCACGGCGGCGTCGTGGGGGTGCGTGCCGAGGGTGGTGGAGACCGTGAAGCCGCCCTCGGGGCGCCGGGCCACGCCGGTGACGGTGGCGGCCGTGCGGAGGGTGGCGCCGTGCCGCCGGAGGTACCGGGCGAGCGGCTCCCAGAGTGCCTGGGTGAAGGGTTCACCGGGGACGTCGAAGAGCAGCCCTTCGCTGGAGCCGAGGAAGTAGATGTGGAACATCATGGCCATTTCGGCGGCGGACAGTTCGCGGGGGTCGGCGAAGAAGCTGCGGGAGAAGACCTCGAAGGCCAGGTGGCGGGCGGCGGCGGGGAAGCGGAGTGCGGTGAGGTAGTCGTGGGCGGTGGTGTCGTCCAACGCCTCGTAGATGCCCGGGACGTGGACGTCGAAGAGGGGCACGGCCGCCAGGGGGCGCATCCGCAGCAGGTCGCGGGGGCGGAAGGTGGGGCTGGTGGCGGCGAAGCCGAGGGCGCTCCAGGGGGGTGTGCGGGGGACGCGGCGGAAGCTGTCGTGCAGACCGTTGCTGTGGCGCAGGGGGTAGTCGGGCAGGGGGACGAGCGCGCCGAGTGCGGGGTCGGCCCGGCGCAGCAGTCCGCGGAGGTTGTAGTACTGGCGGAAGAAGGCGTGGAATCCGCGGGTGACGGTGGCGGTGGCGCCGTCGCGGAGGCCAGTGGGGAACGCGCCGGCGCGGCCGCCGAGGTGGGGTGCGCGTTCGTAGAGGGTGACCCGCACGCCGCGTTCGGCGAGTGCGGTGGCCGCGGCCAGGCCGGCGATGCCGCCGCCGATGACGGCGGCGGTGGGCGGGGGGCCGGTCACGCGGGCGGTGCCGGGCGGCGGCGCGATGACCTCCGCGGCGCGGTCCCGGCCCCGGTGTGCGGCCCGGGGGTGCCGGCGGTGGTTCATCGCGGCGGCTCCGGGGGTGTGCGGCGGCGCAGCAGCGGCAGTTCGGCGGCGGTGCGCAGCATGGGCAGGACGGGGGTGCGCAGGCCGATGGCGAGGTCTTCGGCCGGGTGGGTGCGGCCGTCGAGGAAGCGCAGCAGGCGTGCGGTGGGCGTGTGGTGGAAGAGGCCGGCGAAGAAGGCCGGGCCGTCGATCCGGCGGGTGGCGAGGGCTCGCAGCAGGAGGGCGTCCATGGTCCGGGCCCGCCGGGAGTGGCACGGGGGCGGCGCGGGGCGCCGGCCGGCGGCGCAGGCGGCGGCGATGGCCCGGGTCTGCCGCTGGATGGCGGCGAAGGTGTAGCCGGTGGCGGGCCGGGTGGCGCCGCCGGCCGTTCCGATGCGGAACACCGAGTGGCCTGCCTGGCGGTGCAGGGGCGCGTCGGTCATGGGGATCACTCCGGTTTCGCCGCCGGTGCGGGTGAAGGGCCCCAGCTCCAGGATGCGGTGCGTGTAGTGGTGCAGCGCGTCGTCATACGCCTGCGGGGAGAGGACCGCGGGCGAGAACTGGGTGTACTCGACGAGTGCCTGGCGCGGGCCGAGCGGGAGGACGTAGCCGAAGGCGAGGCCGCGGGGCGGCTGCGGGACGCGGAAGTCCATCAGGTCGACGGTCGCCGGGTCGAAGACCGGGTCTTCGGTGTGCACGAACCAGCCGCGGAAGTGCTGGAGCAGCGTGGTCCGGGCGGGCGGGGCGGTGGGGAGCGGCCGGGAGTCGAAGACCCAGCGGGCCCGCAGGCGGAGCGGGGTGCCGTCGGCGGCGCGGGCGTGGACCCGCGCCCCCGCGGGGGTGTCGTGGACCGCGGTGACCGTGGCCGACAGCCGCCGCACGCTGGGTGCCCGGTCCAGTTCGGCGGCCACCAGCGCGGAGAAGTCCGGGGAGCGGAGCATCTTGTACCGCAGCGGAGCGGGCCGGCCGACGGTGGCCCGGCCGTCCCGGGACCGCACGCGCAGCCGGGACCAGGAGGCGGTCAGCGCGGAGTCGAACTCGCCGCCGGTCTCCTCCCAGAAGCACCAGGTCCGTTCGGGCGGGCGTAGCGGGCCGGGCGGGGCGTCGAGCAGCACCACTGACGGCCCGTCACCGGCCGCGGCCAGGCGCCGGACGAGGGAGAGGCCGGCGGCCCCGGCCCCGATGACGGCGATCCGCGCGTCGAGCACCGTACCTCCTCGGGCCGCGGCGGGCACCGTGCGGGGCGCCGCGCCTCCGCGACCGGGCACCAGCATGGCCCGGCGGCCGCCGGAGCGGTGGCAGGCCGCGCCGGGGACGGCCGTCCGGCGGCCGGTCGCACCGCCGAACGTGTGGCTGCCCGCCGTGCTGCCGCCCCGGGCCCGCGCCGAAGTGGTCCCCTGGGCGGGACGTGCGGTGCGCCCGGCCGGTCCCGCGGCCACCGCGGCGGCGCCCGCCGCACCAGGCGAAGGGGCACGACGATGCGCACTGTGGACGGGCCGACCGACCATGTCGTGGTGGTGGGCGCGGGGCTGAGCGGTCTCGCCGCGGCGCTGCACCTGCTGGGGGCCGGGCGGCGGGTCACCGTGGTCGAACGGGATCCGGGGCCGGGCGGCCGGGCCGGGCAGCTGGCCCGCGGCGGCTACCTCATGGACACCGGGCCGACCGTGCTGACCATGCCCGGCCTGGTCGAGGAGGCGTTCGCCGCGGTCGGGGAGCGGATGGCCGACCGGCTCCGGCTGGTCCCGCTGGCCCCGGCCTACCGGGCGCTGTTCGCCGACGGTTCGCGGCTGGACGTGCACACCGACGGGGCGGCGATGGCGGCGGAGATCACGCGGTTCGCCGGGCCCCGCGAGGCGGAGGGGTACCGCCGGCTGCGTGCCTGGCTCACCCGGCTCCACGCGGTGCAGATGCGGCGCTTCATCGACACCAACTTCGACTCGCCGTGCCAGCTGCTCCACCCGGACCTGGTGCGGCTGGCGGCGCTCGGCGGGTTCGGGCGCCTGGACGCCCGGATCGGCCGCTTCCTGCGCGACGAGCGGCTGCGCCGGATCTTCACCTTCCAGTCGCTGTACGTCGGCGTGCCGCCGGCCCGCGCGCTGGCGGCCTACGCGGTCATCGCCTACATGGACACCGTCGCCGGGGTGTACTTCCCGCGGGGCGGTATGCACGCGGTGCCGCGGGCGATGGCCGACGCGGCCGCGGCCGCCGGGGCGGAGTTCCACTACGGCCAGGCGGTGGCCGGCCTGGAGCGGACCGGCGACCGGATCACCGCGGTCCGCACCCGGGACGCCCGGATCCCCTGCGACGCGGTGGTGCTGACCCCCGACCTCCCGGTCGCGCACCGGCTGCTGGGCCGCCGGCCGCGCCGCCCCGTTCCGCTGCGCCACGCGCCGTCGGCCGTCGTCCTGCACGCGGGCACCGACCGCACCTGGCCCCAACTGGCCCACCACACCCTCTCGTTCGGGCATTCCTGGCGGCGCACCTTCCGCGAGCTGACCGTCACCGGCGCCCTGATGAGCGATCCCTCGCTGCTGATCTCGCGCCCCACCGCCACCGACCCGTCGCTGGCCCCCGCCGGCCGCCACCTCCACTACGTCCTGGCGCCCTGCCCCCACACCCGCCTCGGGCCCGGGGCCCATGACTGGGCCGCGTTGGGACCGCGCTACCGGGACCGGCTGCTGGCGGAGCTGGAGCGCCGGGGGCTGGCCGGACTCGGCGCGGCCATCGAGGAGGAGTGCCTGGTGACACCGGCTGACTGGGAGGCACGGGGGCACCCCGCGGGCACCCCGTTCTCCCTGGCCCACACCCTCGCGCAGACCGGCCCGTTCCGGCCGCGGAACCTCGTCAGCGGGGTCCGCAACGCCGTCCTCGCGGGATGCGGGACGACTCCCGGTGTCGGCATCCCCACCGTCCTGCTGTCCGGCAAGCTGGCCGCGGCCCGCGTCACCGGGGGCCGCCCGCCGGGCCCGGCGCACCGGGCGAGCACCCCGGTCCTGGGCTCCCGTACCGCCCTCCCCCGGTCATGACCGCGCGGGAGCTGGACGCGGCGGGCCTGACCGACCCCACGCTGCGCGCCGCGTACGCCCACTGCCGGCGGCTCAACTCCCGGCACGGCAAGACGTACTTCCTGGCGACCCGGCTGCTGCCCGCGGAGCGCCGGCCGGCCGTGCACGCCCTGTACGGCTTCGCCCGCTGGGCGGACGACATCGTGGACGACCTCGGGACGCCGGCGGGCCGGGAGCAGCGCCGCCGCCGGCTGGCCGGGCTGGAACGGCGCCTGTCGGACGGCCTGCGCACCGGGCGCAGCGACGAGCCGGTCGTCCATGCCCTGGCCGACACCGCCGCCCGCTACCGCATCGACCACCGGCACTTCACCGACTTCATGGCGGCGATGCGCACCGACCTCGACGTGACCGATTACGCCACCTATGCCGACCTGCGCCGCTACATGCACGGCTCGGCCGCCGTCATCGGGCTGCAGATGCTCCCGGTCCTGGGCACCGTCGTGCCCCGGGAGCAGGCGGCGCCGTACGCGGCGGCGCTCGGGGTCGCCTTCCAGCTCACCAACTTCCTGCGGGATGTCGGGGAGGACCTGGACCGCGGCCGGGTCTACCTGCCCGCGGATCTGCTCGCCGCGCACGGTGTCGACCGCGCGCTGCTGCTCCGGAGCCGCCGCACCGGCCGCCCGGACCGGCGGATCACCGCCGCGCTGCGCACCGCCGAGGACCTGATCCGCGGCGTCTACCGGGAGGCCGCCCCGGGCATCGCGCTGCTCGACCCCGTCTCCCGCCCCTGCATCCGCACCGCCCTGGTCCTGTACGCGGGCATCCTGGACGCGGTCGCCGCCGACGGTTACGCCGCGCTGCACCGGCGCGCCGCGGTGCCCCGCCGGCAGCGCGCCGCGCTCGCCGCGGACGGGCTCGCCAGGGCCGCCGCCGCACGGGTACGCGCCCGTCGCCGCCCCGCCCCGGCCCGCATCCCGGCCGCGACCGGCGCCCCGGTCCCGCCGGCGCCGAACGGCACCCCCGTCACCCAGGAGGCCCGATGAGCCGCCGGCGCTCCCGCCCGCGTACCGGTCCCCTGCTGCGCCTGCGGCGCCGGCCGCCGGCCTGGCCGGAACAGCCGGCGACCTGGCGCGCCGCCGCGCCGGGGCTGATCGCCGACGCGCTGCAACAGGCCCTGGCCCGCCCGTCCGGCAACTGGTACGTCCTCGCCCCGTCCCGGGACCTGCCGCCCGGCCGGGCCCTCGGCCGCACGGTCGGCTCCCGGGAGGTCGTCGTCTGGCGCACCGCGAACGGCCGGCCGGCCGCCGGTCCGGGCGTCTGCCCCCACCTGGGCGCGCCGCTGAAGGACGGCGCGGTCCACCGCGGTGCGCTGATCTGCCGCTGGCACGGCCTGGCGCTCGACGGGGCGCCCTGCGCCGGCTGGTCGCCGTATCCCGTCCACGACGACGGCGTCCTGCTCTGGGTACGCCTGGACGGCCTCGGCCGGGAGGAACCCACCGACCGCCCCCCGCTCACCGCGCGCCCGCCGCTGCCCCGCGCCCTCTGCGCCGTCCACACGGCCACCGGCCGGTGCGAGCCCGAGGACATCGTGGCCAATCGCCTCGACCCGTGGCACGGGGCGTGGTTCCACCCGTACTCCTTCGTGGACCTGACCGTCGTCGGCGCCCCCGGCCGCGGCGGCACGGCGGCCCACGGCGGGGGCTTCACGGTGGACGTCTCCTTCAAGGTCGCCGGTCGCCTCGTCGTCCCCGTGCGGGCGGTCTTCACGGCCCCCGGGCCGCGCACCGTGGTCATGCGCATCACCCACGGGGAGGGCCGGGGCTCGGTGGTCGAGACGCACGCCACCCCGCTGTCCCCGGACCCGGCCGGCCGCCCCCGCACCCTGGTCACCGAGGCCGTGCTGGCGACCTCCGACCGCCCCGGCTTCGCCGTCACCCGCCGCGCCGCCCCGGTCCTGCGCCCCCTGATGCGCGCCGCCGCCGCCCGCCTGTGGCGCGACGACCTCGCCTACGCCGAACGCCGACGGCAGCTCCGCAGCACCGGCCGCTTCCCCGGCTGACCCGGCCGCTGACCGGGCACGCGGCGAGAAGGTGACGCGCTCCGCGGGACGCGGGAAAATGGGTCCGGCAGCTGATCCGCGACCCGCGAGGGGGAACCGTGGCAGACCCCCGTTCCCACCGCAAGTACCCGCCCGGACCTCCGCCCGCCGCACGTCAGGAGAGCCCCGAGGGCAAGCTCCGCTACATCGTCATCCTCGCCGTCGTGCTCTTCCTCATCATTCTGCTGGGCACGGTCTTCATCTTCTGACCGCAGCGAACGCAGCGAACACCGCGAAACACGGCGAACGCGGCGACGCAGCGGGCAGCGGGCGACCGCCGCGGGCCGGCCGGTCACGGCCGCGCGGCGGCGCAGCAGCATGCCATGCCTCCCTGTCGGGCCACCCGCGCGAACCGCCTTGGCGAAACGGCCTCTTGGCGGCCCGTCCCCTCGTCGCAGCCGTCAGGCACCCGTCACGGTCATCGCGGCCAGGACGAGGATCAGCAGGGCGAGGTAGGCGGAGGAGTAGAGGCGGTCGGGGACGCGTCCGGACACCCTTCTGGCCAGGGCGATGGTGGGCAGCGAGCCGGTGAGCAGGGCGGCGCAGGCGGTGAGGTCGACATAGCCGAGGTGGCCCGCCGCGTCCGGGACACCGGGCGCGAGCGCGTAGACCAGGGTCCCGGCCACGGCCACCGGCACGCTGAGCGGATTGGCCATGGCGGTGGCGTTGGCCATCGGCAGGCCCCTGCGCCGCAGCAGCGGAACGGTCATGACGCTGCCGCCCACCCCCAGGCACGCGGCGACCGCGCCGATGCCCAGTCCGCCGAAGGTCGTCGTCCCCCGCCCGAGGGGCTCGGGCGCCGCGTCCCGCCGGACCGACAGGAAGCCCTTCCGCAGCAGGCTGTCGGCGATCGTCACCAGGAGGTAGCCGGCGAACAGGACCCGCAGCGCCGTGCCGCCGATCCAGGTGGCCGCGCAGGCTCCGGCCACGGCGCCGAGCAGGATGTACCCGGCCAGCGGCCAGACGTAGGGCCGGTGCAGGCGGCCCTGGCGCCACTGGGCGAAGGCCGCGACCACCGCGTTCACCAGCATGACCGCGGTGGACGTCGCCACCGCGGTGTGCATGGCGTCCACGCCGGGCGGCGCGGTGGCGGACAGGAAGCCGTAGACGACCGGGACGGTGAGGAAGCCGCCGCCGAAACCGAAGAGCACGGTCGTGACGCCGGTCAGGACACCGAACAGCAGGAGGACGAGGAACGAGGTCAGCACGCCCTTCACGCTAGGTACCGGTGGGGGTGGCAGGCATTCGGTGCTGTGCCACCTTCTTGCGCGCAGCGGACAGCCGGTGGCCGGCTGCGTAGCCTGGTCCGGTGCGCAACACTCCTGTCGCGGAGGTGGACGGCCTGGACCGGGCCCTGCTGGCCATCGGCACCGACTACCCCGACCCCTACCTCCTCGTCTGGCACGAACACCGGCGGGCCCAGGTCCTCTACGCGGCCACCGGCATCATGCGGGTCGAGACGGCGGACGGCACCTGGACCGTGCCCACCGCCCGCGCGGTGCTGATCCCGCCCGGGACCAGGCACCAGGTCACCATGCTGGGGGTCAGTACGCGCAGCCTGTACATCGAGCCGGCCGCGGTGCCGTGGTTCCCGGACCGCTGCCGGGTGGTCGGGGTCTCGGACCTGCTGCGGGCGCTGATCCTGGAAGCCGTGGACATCGATCCCCGCTACCGCGAGCACAGCCGCGACGCGGCCGTCGCCCATCTGCTCCTGCACGAGCTGGCGAGCCTGGCCCCGCTCCCCCTCGATGTGCCGCTGCCCGCCGATCCGCGGTTGCGCCCGCTGTGCGAGGCGTTCCTGCGGGAACCGGACGTCCATGACCCGCCCGCCCGTTGGTGTGCGGCGCTCAACGTCAGCGAGCGCACCCTGAACCGCCTGTTCCACCGCGGCACCGGCATGGGCTTCGCGCAGTGGCGGCACCGCGCCTGCATCCTGCACTCCCTCCAGCACCTGGCCGCGGGTGCGCCGGTCACCCGCGTCGCGGTGCTGCTGGGATACGACAGCCCCGCCGCGTTCACCACCGCGTTCAAGAAGCTGCTGGGCCGCCCGCCGAGCGCCTACAAAGCTCCCGGTCCGGCCTGGCCCGGTGGGCGGTGAGCGGGCCGGCGCGCGGTCGGCCGTCCGCCGGGGCGCTTCGGCGCGCGGGATCGGGGTGGAGCTGGTCTGCTGGACTACGGGAGCCGTGGGGCAAACCGGCCCCGAGCGGAGGGAGGTCGACCGACTGCCATGACCACCGCACGGGACCTGATGATCACCGCCATGGACGTGGCCCCCGGCCACGCCGTGGAGCAGGGCAATCTGTCGCTCGCCCTCGCCGGGGCCGAGCTGACCGACCTCCTCGCGGCCGGGGCCATCGCGCTGGACGGCGACCGCATCGTGCCCGGCTACCGCCCCACCACCCCCGATCCCCTGCTGGACCGGGCCGCCGCGTCCCTCGTCCGCACCGCGCCGTACGAGTCGGTCGACGACTGGCTGTGGCGGAGGGGAGACGGTCTGGCAGCGGCGTATCTGGCGGCGCTGGAGGCGGAGGGGCTGATCGGCCGGCCGCGGCACCGCGGCAGGCCGTTCCGGGCCGGCCACCCCGTGCTGGCCGACTCCCCGGACCGCCGCCAGGCGGCGGACCGCTGGGCCGCCGAGGAGCCCGTGCTGGTGTCCCTCGGGGCGGCCCTGGGGCTCGGTGGCGCGGACCGCGCCGGGACCGCCGATTCCCCGGGCGTCGACGACGACGCCGTGGACACCGTGCTCGCCGCCACCCACGACGCGCTGACGCGGTTGGCGGCGCTGCGGCAGCGGCGCGCGATCGAGCAGGCCGCCTTCGACAACATCTGGCGCGGTGACTGACGCGAAACCGGACCGGGGGCGGCGGCGCGCTCCCGTCAGGCGGTGGCGCCGGGCAGGCCCGCCGCGCCGCTGACGAACGCCCACAGCTGGGCGGTGACGTCGGACGCCGGCGGGCGGGGGGTGCGGGTGAGGGCGGCCGAGACCGAAGCGGTGATACCGCCGAGGGTGGCCGCGGCGAGAAGTTCGGGGTCGCGGTCGGCCGGGAGTTCCCCGGCGCGCTGCGCCCGGGTCACGGCGCGGGCGCAGCTCTCGACCAGGGCGGCCAGCTGCCGGGTGTGGAACGCGGCCACCTCCCCGTCCCCGGCCAGGCCGCCGAGGATCATCGGGGCGAGCGGTTCGGCGTACAGGAAGTCCACCCAGTCGCGCACGCGTTGGCGCTCGCGTTCGGCGCAGGTCGCCCCTGCGTAGTCGCGCCGGGCGCAGGCTTCGGAGAGCCGCTGGTAGAACGCCTCGACGACCGCGATGAGCAGACCGCTGCGGGAACCGAAGTAGCGGTAGGGAAGCCCGGTGCTCACGCCGGCCCGGCGGGCCACGGCGGCGACCTCCAGGGTGGCGCTCCCGGCCAGTTCCTCGGCGGCGGCGCGCAGCAGTCTGTCTCGGGAAGCGGCAGCACGCGGCTGCGGGGGCCGGGTCACCCGCGCAGCGTAAGGTGAGGTCAACTCACCGGGCAAGGGCGGTGCCTGGGCCGGCGGGCTTGTGCCAGGTCAGCGCGTAGCGGCGGAGCACGTGCCGGCGGTAGCGGACGCCGGGGAGCAGGTCGCGCGCCGCGGTGCGGACCTGTCGGTAGCTCATCCGCGGTGCGGCGACCGGCATCCCTTCGGGGGTGCGGGCCCGGCGCAGGATCTTCGTGACGCGCACGATCGGGGCAGCCGCGATCAGCGCCGCCCACTCCCCCGGGCCGGCCTCCCGGGCCAGTCCGACCACCACCAGGGTCCCGCCCGGCCGCAGCACCTCGCGCATCCGCGTGAGCGCCGCGGCGAAGTCCATGTGGTGGACGGCGGTCACCGAACAGATGAAGTCGTAGGCGTGGTGCGGGAGTTCGGCGGTGAGGAAGTCGCCTTCGAGGAAGGTGAGGGCCGGGTCGCCGCCGGACTGCTCGCGGGCGCGGGCGATCATCCCGGGCGAGCTGTCGATGCCTGTGACGTGCCGGGCGCGCCGGGCGAGCTTGCGGGCCAGCAGTCCGTCGCCGCAGCCGACGTCCAGGGCCTCGCCGCACCCCTCGGGGACGGCACGCAGGATGCCGTTGTGCCGGGCGACGTTGGTGTTCCAGTACGGTTCCGGTGGGCGCACCGTTTCATCGTAGGCGGGGCGGCGCGGTCGCCTCACAGCCGGACGCCGCCGGTCGCGTCGATCACCTTGCCGGTGATCCAGCGGGCGTCGTGCGAGGCGAGGAAGGCGACGATGTCGGCGATGTCGTCCGGCCGGCCGACCCGGCCCAGGGCGGCGCGGGCGGCGGCGTCGGCCTCGGCCGCGGGATCGCCGCGCAGCCAGTCGGCGTTGACGTCGGTGTCGACGATGCCGGGGGCCACCGCGTTGGCGGTGATGCCCCGGGCGCCCAGTGCCTGGGCGAGGTTGCGGGTGAAGTTGTCGAGGGCGCCCTTGGTGGCGCCGTAGGCGATGGCCTGGGGCATGGCGAGGCGGCCGGCGCCGCTGGAGATGTTGATGATGCGGCCGCCGTCGCGCAGACGCTCCAGCCCTTCCTTGACGATGAAGAACGGGGCCCGGACGTTGACCGCGAAGACCTGGTCGAAGTCGTCCTCGGTCAGTGCGGTGAGGTCCGCGGTCATCGCGATGCCGACGTTGTTGACGAGGATGTCGACGGCCGGCGCGGTGCCGGGTGCCTGGTCCGCGATCCGTTCGTCGAAGGCCGACCACAGGGCGGCGGCGTCGCCGCGGTGGCCGAGCGGGGCGGCGAACGCCACCGCCCGGCCGCCGCCCTCGCGGATCCTCGCCACCACCTCGCCGGCCGCCGCTTCGTCCCGGGTGTAGGTGAGGGCGACGGTGGCGCCGTCGCGGCCGAGGCGTTCGGCGATGGCGCGGCCGATGCCGCGGCTGCCGCCGGTAACCAGTGCGATCTTGCCGTCGAGCGGGCGTGCGGGCATGGGAGGTGGCCCCTTCGGTACGGGTGGGTGCCCGGCCGGGCGGCCGGGCTCGCAGGGACGCTAAAGCCTCACACGAGTGTGAGAGTCAAACGCCGGGGCGGACGGCTCGCGGCGGGGGCTCAGGCGACGTCGAACTCGTTGCCCTCCGGATCGGCGAGGACCGACCATTCCCCGCCCTGCTCCTTGACGTGGCGGAGCAGTGTGGCGCCGTGGGCCTGCAAGCGGGCGACGGTCGCCGCGCGGGTTCCGGGCGCGGTGTGGAGGTCGAGGTGCAGCCGGTTCTTGCCGGTCTTGGCCTCCGGTACGCGGTTGAAGAGCAGGCGTCTGCCCAGGCCCGCACCGCTGACCGGGTCGACGGGGTCGTCGGGGTGCCGGACGGCCGCGGCGTCCCGCCAGAACAGCCGCCCCTGGAACTCCAGGCACAGGTCCGCCTCGATCGCCCCGGCCGACAGCAGGCGCCGGATCAGCGCGCTGTTGTCCTCGATCACGTACTCCAGTGCCTCGGCCCAGAACAGTGCCTGGCGGTGCGGGTCTGCGGCGTCGAAGACGACTTTCCATCCCAGGGGCATGGTTTTCCTCTCGTGTCGCGCGGGGCGCGCTCGTGGTGTGGGGTGGTGCGGGCAAGGGGTGGTGGGGGGCAGGGGGAGCGTCAGGAGACGGTCAGCAGGGCGGCTGCGGCCCGGGCCGTCGCCGGGTGGCGGGCGATCAGGGCGGCGGCGCCCGGCGGGCCGGGCGGGTCCGCGGGGTCCTGCCAGGTGCCCTCGTAGCCCAGCAGACCGGCCAGGGCGTCGCAGGTGGCCGGATGGGCGGCCAGGAGGGGTGTGCCGCGCGGGGCGTTCCCGGGTGGCGCGGGGGCCGGTGCGGCCGGGTCCGCGGGCGGGGTGCGCCAGGGGGGCGTCCAGGTGTCGAGTGCGGGGAGGCGGCCCGGGAAGAGGCGGCCGGCCTCGCGGATGAGCAGCGGGGCGAGGTCGGCGCCGTCCGAGCGGAGGGTGCTGATCAGGGTGGGCAGCCAGGGCAGCAGCACCGGGTCGGGGAGCCGTGCGAAGGCGTGCGAGACCGCTTCGACGACGAAGTCGGTCAGGCCCGGGACGGGCTCCAGGGCGTGCAGGAAGCCGCTGAGGTAGCGGGGGTAGGCGGGCACCACCAGGGGGTTGTCCAGCAGGGCGGCGCACCGGGCCCGCAGCTCGGTGCGGGTCAGGCCGCCGAGCTGGGTCCGGGCCGCCCACAGCAGTGCGGTCTTGGCCGGGTCGTCGGGATGGCACTGGGCGACCGCCAGCTCCAGCTGGGTGCGGTCGCACCCCAGGGACAGTGCCAGGCCCTCCATGCTGAACAGGAAGCCCAGCATGGCGGCCACCTGGCGCACGGTGGCGTCCTCCTCGGTGAACGCGGTCGGCAGCAGGGTGCAGTAGTGGGCGTAGCCGGTCTTGACGAAGGAGGCGATCCACGGGGGCAGGACCGGTTCGCTGGTGCGGTAGTGGGCCAGCAGCCGGCGGACCCGGCGCAGGACCTCCGGGGCGCCGTCCACGCTGCGTTCGGTGGCCAGCACCTGGAGGGCGTGGGCGCCGAGTTCGTCGGCGAGGCGGCGGCTGCGCAGGTGGAGGGTGGCGTCCTCGACGGCTTCCAGGACGGTCGCCGCGGTGGCCCGCGGGTCGTACGCCGTGCGGCGCAGGCGCTGTTCGAGGACCTGCTCGATGCTGACGCCCTCGTAGCCCAGTTCGATCAGGGCGCGCTGATGGGTGCCGAGTGCCAGGTCCCAGGATTCCTGGATGGCGCGTTCGCCGAGCCGCCGTTCGCCCATGATGGGGCGGGCGGCGCCGCCGGGCAGCAGCCGGCGCAGGATCCACAGGACGTCGGAGCAGTCCGCCAGTTCCGGCCGGCCGGCGATGTCGAGCAGGGCCCGCTGCACCCCGCGCCGCTGGAGGTCGAGGTGGAGCGGGGCGAGCCGGTCGTGGACGTCGCGGGCCAGGGGCGGCAGCGCGTCGTAGCCGACCCGGCCGACGCGGTCACCGCCCATCATGATCTCCACGAGGCGGCGCACATCGCGCCGGCCCGGCACGGTGTCCTTCTCGATGCAGGTCACGGCCGCGTCCTGGAAGTCGTACGGCGTCGGCCGGGCCCGGTCGCGCATACCGGCCAGCAGGATCGAGGTCTCGAACACCGCGATGGCGTCGGCGGTGGACGCGAGGTAGCCGTTGCGGCGGGCGGCACGCACGATCTCCACCGACCAGCCCAGGAGTTCGGCCTCGTCCAGGCGGTCCGGGGCGGGCGGTTGCCGGAGGAAGCCGGTCAGCCGGTCGGCGGACTCCTCCGGTGGCGCGGCGGTCCGCCGCCGGGTGCCGCGTCCGGCCGGTGCGGTGGCCTTCGGGGTGCCTGCCTGGCCGGTCAGGCGGTACGGCCGGGTGCGGGTGCGTTTGACGTTCTTCGCCCAGACCGTGGCGGCGATCGACACCGAGCCGGGGGCCAGGCCGAACTGCGCCTCGATCGCCGCGTGGCTGGACGGGATCAGGCCGTACTGCCACGTGGTCGCGGTCCGCGGGCCCGCGTCGAAGGTGTCGGTGCCGTGGACGCCGAACTCCGCGACGCGGCTGGCGGCGTGGAAGGCCCCGCAGACGTACAGGCAGTCGGCGGGGTCGGTGCCGGTCGCGGCCAGGTGGGCGCGCATCCGCGTCCACATGTGGCGCTCGCGGTCCTCGTCCACCCGGACGCGGTGCGGATCGCCGGGGGCCAGGCGCCGGAAGAGGCTGCCGATCAGCAGCATGACCTGGCGGTAGGTGGCGTGGTCGCCGTCGCCGAGCGGCACTTCGACGTACTGGTGCCACCACTCCGACCAGTGCCGCACCTTGCCGTGGCGCAGCAGGTGCTCCTCCAGTTCGGCGAAGCGCGGGCGCAGGTCGCCGATCTCCACGCCGACCGCGTCGCCGTGCAGGGCCGCTTCGGCCTCGGCGGGCGGGGCGTCCGGGTCGGCCGGGGCGGCGGGCCGCGGGCGGCGCGCGTCCCATTGGAAGACGTGGTCGGCGGAGCGGTCGACGAGGACCAGTTCGACGCCGGGGGTGTCCAGGGCGTAGGCGATCGCCTGGTATTCGGCGGACGCCTCGGTGATCGGCGCGACCACCGACAGCGGGGCCCAGTCGGCCGGGAAGCCGTCGGTGTCGGTGGCGAACGCCTGGAGGGCGACGGGGAGTTTGCAGTTCCGCAGTTCGGTCAGGAGCGGCGCCAGGTCCTCGCACAGCTCCAGGTAGACGACCTTGGGCTGCTTCTGCCGCAGCCGGCGGGCCATGGCCAGCGCGGAGGCGGGCGAGTGGTGGCAGACGGGGAAGATCTCCAGGGGCTCGCCGAGCGCGCGGTCCACGTCGTCGACGAGGCCGAGCAGGATGTCCGCGAGGGCGTCGGGGCCGCCGGCGAAGGCCGCGGCGGCCTCCTGGAGCTGGCTGCGCAGGGCCGTGAAGGCCCCTTCCGGGGCGGCCGTCACGACAGGGTCGCGATCGCGTCGCGGCCGCCCGCCAGGAACTCCGGCCAGGATCCGCCCTCTTCCCTGCTGCGCGGTTCGACGACGCCGTGCAGGTACTTGTTGAGGATGGCCAGGTCCTCGGGCTCGCGGCGGGCCAGCGAGCCGACGAGCGAGGAGGCCAGGGTGTGGGCGGTCAGGGCGCGCTCGCCGAAGAAGTTGCTGTGCAGGATGGCGTCCTCCAGGACGCCGATCTGCTCGGCGGTGGACAGCGCGGACTCCAGTTTCTCGTCGTCGCTGCCGGCGGCGGCCGCCGAGGCGCGCAGGTCGGCGAAGCTCTGGAGCAGCACGTCGAGCAGCGTGGGCGGTACGTCGAGTTCGATCCGGTGGCGGCGCAGCAGTTCCTCGGTGCGGAAGCGGACGATCTCGGCTTCGCTCTTCTTGTTGGTGACCACCGGGATGCGGACGAAGTTGAAGCGGCGCTTGAGCGCCGAGGAGAGGTCGTTGACGCCGCGGTCGCGGCTGTTGGCGGTGGCGATGACGGAGAAGCCGGGCTTGGCGAAGACGATGTTGTCGCTGTCGAGTTCGGGGACCGAGACGTACTTCTCGGACAGGATGGATATCAGGGCGTCCTGGACGTCGCTGGTGGCGCGGGTCAGCTCCTCGAAGCGGCCGATCGCGCCGGTCTCCATGGCGGTCATGACCGGCGAGGGGATCATCGACTCCCGGGACTGGCCCTTGGCGATGACCATGGAGACGTTCCAGGAGTACTTGATGTGGTCCTCGGTGGTGCCGGCGGTGCCCTGGACGACCAGGGTGGAGTTGCGGCAGATCGCGGCGGACAGCAGCTCGGCCAGCCAGCTCTTGCCGGTGCCGGGGTCGCCGATGAGCAGCAGGCCGCGGTCGGAGGCGAGGGTGACGATGGCGCGCTCGACGAAGCTGCGGTCGCCGAACCACTTCTGCGCGATCTCGCGGTCCAGGCCGTCGGCGCGTTCGGAGCCCAGGATGAACAGGCGGACCATCTTCGGGGACAGGCGCCAGGAGAAGGGCTTGGGGTTGTCGTCGACGGACTCCAGCCAGTCCAGTTCCTCGGCGTACTTGATCTCGGCGGGGGCGCGCAACAGGTCGGACATCTCGGGGCCTTTCGGAGAGGGGGCAGCAGGGCAAGGGGCGAAGGGGGTGGCACGTGGGAGGGGGCGCGGCGGGCCCGGGTGGTCCCGCGGCGTCAGGCCAGGAACGTCTTGAGTTCGTGGACGAGTTTGCGGATGTGGCCGGATATCACCGGCGTCCCGAGGTCCTTGAAGCGCTCCCGGAACCACGGGTTGACGCTGCCGCGTCCCGAGCTGGTCACCGAGCCGACGGGGATGAACTTCGCGCCGGAGCGGTGGATCGCGGCCATGGCGGCGAACAGCGGCTCGGTCTGCCATTCGTAGAAGTCGGAGATCCACACCACGACGGTGTTGCGCGGCTCGGCGATCTTCGGCTGGGCCAGGGCCATGGCGACCGTGCCGTCCGTGCCGCCGCCGAGGTTGGTGCGCAGCAGGGTCTCGAACGGGTCGTGGACCCAGGGAGTGAGGTCCAGTGCCTGGGTGTCGTAGGCGATCAGGTGGACGTCCACCTTCGGCAGTCCGGCGAAGATGGACGCCAGGATGGTGCAGTTCACCATCGAGTCGACCATGGAGCCGGACTGGTCCACGACGACGATCAGCCGCTGGGGGGTGGTCTTGCGGGCGGTGTGCCGGTAGTAGAGGCGGTCGACGTAGAGCCGCTCCTCCTCCGGGCTCCAGTTGGTGAGGTTCTTCCAGATCGTGCGGTCGAGGTCGAGGTTGCGGAACACCCGCTTGGGCGGGACCGAGCGGTCCAGGGTGCCGGCCGTGGCCTTCTCCACCTGGGTGCGCAGTACGTCGCCGACCTCGTCGACGAACCGGCGGATCAGGGCCTTGGCGTTGGCCAGGGCGACTCCGGAGAGGTTGTTCTTGTCCCTGAGGAGCTGCTCGATCAGCGACATGCTGGGGGTGAGCTGCGCGGCCAGCTGCGGGTCGGCGAGCACCTCGCGCAGCCGCATCCGCCTCACCAGGTCGGCCTCCAGGGCGCCCAGCTCGGGACCGATCTCCGGGATCAGCCGGGCGAGGTCGGGGGTGGTGCCGCGGCCGCCGGTGCCGGTCGGGCCGGTGCCCGGCCCGCCCGCGGACGCGCCGGTACCGCCGCCGTGGCCCGCACCACCGCCGCCGGTCCGGCCGCCGCGGAGTGCGCCGGGCGCGCAGCCGAGAGCGCGTTCCAGCCAGCCCGCGTCGGACTGCCAGCGGGCCAACTGACCGGCGGTGACCGCACCGGAGCCGGTGGCGAAGACGTTGAGCAGCACCTTCGACGCCAGCGCGGCGCGCCGTACCTCGGCGGCCCGGTCGCGGCTGCCGTCCGGATCGGGCTCGGGCGCCATCAGGCCGTCGAGCTCGGCGGCGAGCCGGGGGTGGCGCTGGACGAGGGAGTCGAGGGATGCCGCGGGGTCCAGCACCGCGGACGGCAGGCCGAGGTCCTTGACGACGGCGAGGCTCGCCGCTTCCAGGCCCGCCTGCTCCTCGGGGTCGAAGAGGCGGGCGAGCAGCCGCCAGTACAGGACCTGGCGGCGGTTCTCGTGGGCGTCCGCCCCGGGGCGGGTGGTCGGTTCGGTCATTTCCGCAGCAGCCTCCCCGCCCGCTCGCGCAGGACGGCCACGGCGTCGGTGGCCGCCTTCTCCGCCTTCAGGCCGGCCTTGTCGGCCGTACCGCCGGCCCACCCCCCGGCGTGCCGGGCGACGGTCTTCTTCCGGACGGTCGTCTCCACGGCCAGCGGCTGGACGCGGAACGTCCCGGCGTCCCAGCGGAGCAGTCCGATGCAGGCCCCGGAGGCGGCGACGGCTTCGGGGGTGAGCGGTCCGGCGGTCGGTATGCGGTCGGTGTCGACGGCTAGCGGCCGCCCGGCGACGAGGAACGTCAGCGCCGCGCCGCCCCGCTGCGCCGCACCGACCTGCGCGGACGTGTCCTCCGGGGCGGCGGTGTCCTGCTGGACGGCGTAGCCCTCCAGGAAGACGGGGACGGCGAGGGCCGCCGGATGCCGGTCCAGCGGTGCGGTCACCGTCTCGGCCGCGGTGGGCAGGACGACGCGGGCGGTGGCGAACGGGTCGGCAAGCTCGCCCGGGCGGGCGTGCTCGTCGTTCCAGATCAGGTCGCCCCCGGCGGTGACCGGCATGTCGGTGAGCTGCACCGACCGGCCCGCGCTGACGGCTTCCAGCAGCGAGCAGTGCGGCCGGAGCAGCTGCCAGAGCCCGGCCCCGACGACGGTGTCGGGCTTGGGCGCCGCCGCCCCGGCCCGCAGCAGCCGCGGTGCGCTGCCGTCCGCGGGCTCGAACACCGCGTGGATCTGGACCTGTACGGCGGTCGGGTGCTCCTGGACGTCGGCGCCGAGGGGCAGCAGACGGCCGGTGACCGCACCGGCCGGGGGCACGTCGGCGGCACCGGGCACCGTCAGGAGCATCGCCCGCGACCACAGATCGGCCCACCGGCGGGCCGGGATGCGGTCCAGGGAGGCGCCGGGACAGGAGGCGGCGAGTTCGGCGGCGAAGCCGTCGAGGAGCGTCGCCAGGCGGCGCAGGCCGGGGTGCGGGAGCAGTGCGGAGACGATCCGCGAAGCGCCGGCGACCGTCTCGTGGTCGAGGCCCTGCCAGCCCGCACGGGCCAGGTCGGACAGCCAGGAGCGGGCCGCGGCCAGCAGATTCCCCGCCTGGCCGGCCGCCCCGTCCGCGGCCGGCCGCGCGCCGGACTCCACTGCGCGCTCCGCGTCGCCGGACCGCCCGGTCATCTCCTGGGCGTCCGTCAGCAGGGCGTCGTGGACGGCGCCGAGCAGTGCGGTGCGGGCGGCGGCGAGGGCGAGGAAGTGGTCCTCGCCGGCGGCACCGGCCGCGGCTTTCTCCGCGGCCTCGGCGACCGTGGCGGCCAGCGGGGTGCCGGCCACGGCGTGCGCGCACGCGGTCAGTCCGGCGGCCCCGTCCGGCTGGGGGCGGAGCAGTCCGGTGACCAGGGCCCGGTCGAAGGCGTCCACGGCGGCCAGGGCCGCGGCCGGCCCGTCCGGGCCCGCGGTCCCTCCGTCGGCGCCGCCGTCCGTGCCGGGCTCGTCCGCGGGCGCCCCGGCCGTCTCCGCCCGGGTCGGCGGGAACCACTGCATCTCCGGCAACGGGGCGGTGTCCGGGGCCAGTTCGAGGTAGGCGAGGTGGCGGAGGAAGCGGCTGAAGACGGCCGCGGCGGCCTGGCCGTCCCCCTTCGGCGGCCGGGCGCCCGTCATCTCCGCGAGGAGCGACTGGACGGTCGGCGCCGCCTCCGCGGCCTCGGCCTTGAGGTACCGGGCGACGCGCTCGGCGCCGTACTGGAGCACCGCCTCGCCGACCAGTGCCCGGATGTGGTTGCAGAATCCGCCCCGGGCGCCGCCGCAGGGGCGGTTGTTGTTGGTGCTGCACGCGTAGGCGTAGCTGCCGGCGGCCACCGACGAGACATAGACCCGCCCGATGTCCGATCCGCTGGACACCACACCCTGCAGTCGCCCGTCGGCCAGTTCGACGAACGGGACCTTGGCGAGTTTGCGGGGTCTCGCCGGCGGGATCACCCGCGCCGTGCTCGACCTCTCCCAGTCAGACAACGCACCATCTCCTCAGCAGCCCGAAGGACGTCCACGCCGCACTCGGCGGGAACACGGCTGAAGATAGTGGCGACCACTGACAACGCCGCCGGGGCGCCGCCCGGCGGCCCCTGTCGGCGCCGGGCGGCGGCCCGTGCGGCACCGGGTGCGCGGCCCCGGCCCCTCCCCCTACCGCTCGATGCGTGCCGGATCGAAGGTGTAGCCCACCCGGTGCACCGTCACGATGGCCACCCGGTGCACCGGACCGAGTTTCCTGCGGAGCCTGGCTATGTGGACGTCCACGGTGCGGGTGTTGCCGACCGCCGGCTGGTCCCACAGGTCATGGGTGAGCTGGGCGCGGGTGTGGACGCGGCGGGGGTGCGCCACGAGGTGGGCGAGGAGTTCGAACTCCAGGTACGTCAGGGCGAGGGGCCGCCCGTCGACCGTCGCACTGCGGCGTTCCCGGTCGATGACGATGCCGTGTGCGGCCCGGCCGGCCGATCCGGCCTGCCGTGCGGCCGGGGAGGTCTCCGCCGCGGCCGGCCGGGGCTTCGGCTCCTCGGGGTGCGGACGGCTCCGGAAGGGCTGCCGGTACAGGCAGTTCCGGCTCAGGGTGTACTGCGCTCGGGGATAACGGACCAGCATGCCTCGCCTTATCGCTCATTGACGGTCACCGGGTGACGGCGCACCGCACGGAACGCCGGTGCGCGGCGGACCGCAACCCACCCTACATCAGTTGAACATCATTTTCATCTAGCGGGGGCGGTCCCGGCGTACCGGTGCTGTGCCGCTACGCCGGGACCACCGCGGGTGCGGGCACCGGTCAGCGCGGACCGCCCTCGCCCGTGGGGGCGGTCGCACCGCGGGCGGCGAAGCGGCGCTCGAAGGAGGCGAACGCGACCTCCTGCCGCCACTCGACGGCCGCCTTCCGGTTGGCGGCGAGCAGGCTCCGGCAGGCGGCGCCCGGACTCCCCCGGCCCGGGAGCTGCCCCCGGCACGCGGCGACCGGCCGGTAGCCGTCCCGCGTCGGGTTGCCCTGCCACAGACTGCGGCCGGGCAGGAACGCGTAGTGCAGCGAGGCCCGGGCCAGGTCCTTCACGTCGCCGTACCCGAGGCGGTACGTCGTGGCGGCGTACTGGTACTCGTGGGTGATGTCGATACGCGAGATACCGGGGTCGTCGGTGGCCAGCACGATCGGCACGCCGTACGCCCGGTAGACCGTGAACGGGTGCTCGGCGCCCTTGACCCCGAGGATCTGCGCGTTGCTGGTGAACGGCACCTCGACGGCCACCTCGCGGGCGGCCATGGTCCGGGCCAGCTGCTGCCAGTTGTCCTCGTGGACGAGGTCGACGCCGTGGCCGATGCGTTCGGCGTGCGCGACGCCGACCGCCTGGTTGATGTGGAACGTGAGGTCTTCCGGCTTGACCAGGCCCGGCCGCAACTCCCCGGCGTGCAGGGTGAGGTGGGCCCGCGGGTAGGTGCGGTGCAGGTAGGCGAGCATCCGCATCTGGAGGGTGTAGTTGGCCAGGGAGCTGTCCCAGTCCTCGGGCTGGACGAGGTTGACCGCGGCGAACCGCGGGTCCCGCTCGGCCAGCCGCATCCCGAGCTCCATCTGCGTGAAGACCCGCTCGGGACTGGAGCCGCGGGAGACCTGGGAGTTCCAGCGGACGGTCAGGCGGCAGGCCGGGGCCGGCCGCGCGGTGCCGCAGCGGGCAGCGGAACGGAACTCGGCGTCCGCGTCGTCCGCCTCCTTGCGGGCGGTGGCCACCAGGCGGTCGAGCTTGCCGCCGGCGACCAGCGCCCGGTGCATCCGGTCGAAGTCGGCCTGCCAACCGACCTCGTCGGCCACCTTCTTGGCCTCTTCGGAGGCGGGGGTGACCAGCGTCTCCAGAGAGAACTGGTTCTGCCCGACGATGCCGTCGGCGACCTTCGCCAGCAGCTTGCCGCGGTGCCGCCAGGTCACCTCGCCGAACTTCCCGAACGCGTCGAAGAAGTGGTCATGGCCCGACTGGCCGGGTGGGAAGTCCTGCATGGACCAGGCACGCAGCAGCGCGTCGCGGAACGCCCGGTCGGTGCGGGCGTCCGCCGCCGGGCGCTTGCCCGGTCCGCACGGCGGTGCCACGGCGGTCATCGTCTTCTCGTCGATGCACAGCCCGTCCTCGGCGGCGAGCTTGATCAGGTATTCGGTGGGGACGGCGCCGGAGAGGTGGTTGTGGAGGTCCCCGCCCTTGGGGAGGCGCAGGAAGAACGCGCGCAGCCGGGCCGGGTCGTGCCGGATCGACTCCAGGTACGCGGCGGTGCGCGCCTCGGCCGGGTCGAGCGGGCGCGCGGAACTCTTCGGCGGTTGGGGGGTGTTGGTCGGCTGCGCGGCAGCGGGCAGCGCAGACACCAGCGACAGCATGCTGAGGGTGGCCAGTCCGGTCCGGAGTGCCCGGCGCCGGTGCACGGCACGTCGATCACGATTCACGGTCGCATGATCGCCACCCGGCGGGAACGGCCGCGGCGCCTTCCCACGAGGTTCACCCGGACGTGGAGCTTAAACCTGTACCGGCAGGTTGCCTGGGCCCCGGCACGTGACATATCTCCCGTTTGGCAGGCGAGTTGGGCCTCCACAGGGGCGCGGACCCGGGGGGACGCACGCGCACGCGGGCCCGCGTGCGGGGCTCACCCGCTGCCGAGGGCCGCGGCGAGACCGGTCAGCAGGCAGTCCAGACCGAACGTGAAACGGGCGCCTGCGTCCCGCTCCTCCGCCTCCAGCACGCGCCGGTTGAAGTGCGGGTACCGCCCCGAGTCGACCACCTGCCGGACGTACTCCCCGACGGACTCCTGCCACTCCTCCTCGGTCATCCCGGTGGTCCGCCGGGCCTCCCTTTCGGCCAGCTCCGTGGTGACCGAGCCGAGCACGTACGTCATGACCGCGCTGACCGTCATCGCGGCAGCGGTCGCGTCACCGGTCGCCCGGCCCGCCACGGCCAGCGCCCGGTCGCTCCGCGCCAGGACGTTGGGGCCGAGCGCGGGCCGCCGCGACGCCTGCTGCGCCAGCCACGGGTGCCTCAGCAGTGCGGCACGCAGGCCCCGCGCGATACCGGCCATCTCGGTGCGCCAGTCGCCTCCGGGCCCGGGCGCCGCCTCGGGTGGGGCGTCCTCCCCGTACACCGCGTCCACCATCAGCTCGATCAGCTCGTCCTTGCCCGCGATATGGCGGTAGAGCGAGGTCGTCCCGGAGCCCAGTTCGGTCGCGATGCACCGCATGGAGAGGGCGTCGATCCCCTCGGCGTCCGCGAGGCGGACGGCGCAGCGGACGATCCGCTCCTCACTGAGCGCCGGCCGGCCGCCCGGCCGGCGGTCCCGCATCCAGACCGACGGGGCCGCCGTACGCGAGGGGGCGCGCGACGGCGAGGGCGACGGTGACTGCGGCTGGGGCCGGGACCGGGAAGACGACATCGGAACAGTGTACGCATGGCGTACAGTGTGCCCACTTGCGGGAACACTGTTCCCACCAGCGCGGCGCAGCACGCCCGCGCTCCGCGACAGCAGGGGGGATGTCATGCCCGACTTTCCGGTCGTGATCGCCGGCGGAGGCACCGTCGGCCTGGCCACCGCGGTGTTCCTGGGCCACCACGGGATACCGTCACTGGTCGTCGAGCGCCGTCCGGCGCCGTCGGTCCACCCGCGTGCGCTGGGCCTGAGCCCGCGCACCCTGGAGTTCTTCCGGGAGGTGGGGCTCGGTCAGCGGCTGGCCGGCGTCGCCGTACGGTCCGTCAGCCGGCCGCGGGCCGAGGCCCGCAGCGCCGCCGAGATCGACCGCAGCGGCGGCCCGGCCGCGCCGGTCCCGGCCGCCCCCTCCCCCGTCTCCCCGGAGACCCCGCTCGGCCACTACCCGCAGGACCGGATCGATTCCGTCCTGCTCCCCGCCGCCCGCGAGCGCGGCGCCACCGTCGTCTTCGGCACCGAGGTGACCGCCGTCGAACAGGACGCCGGCCGGGCGCGGGTGGCGCTCTCCGACGGACGCACCGTCAGCGCCGACTACGTGGTGGGGGCCGACGGGGTCAACAGCGCGGTGCGGGGCATGCTGGGCATCGGCACGACGGGCCCGGGCGTCATCGGCGAGGTCACCCTGAACATCCTCTTCACCGCCGACCTGGTCGGCCGCTTCGGCTCGATGCCCACCATGACGCACATCGGCCACCCCGACGCGCGGGGAGTCCTGCTGGCGGTGGGGGAACGGCGCTGGGTGCTGCACACCCGGGCCCGTTCCGAGGGCACGCCCCCCGAGGCGGAGTGCCTGGCAGCGGTCCGCGCCGCGATCGGGGCCGCGGACGTACCGGTGGAGATCATCAGCGTCCTGCCGTGGCGGGCGACCGTACGGCGGGCCGACCGGTTCCGCGCCGGCCGCGCCTTCCTGGTGGGCGACGCGGCCCGGGCCGTCTCACCGCTCGGCGCGTTCGGCCTCAACACCGGGCTGGCCGACGCCCACAACCTGGCGTGGAAACTGGCCCTGGTGCTCTCCGGGCAGGCCGGGGACCGGCTGCTGGACAGCTACCACGAGGAGCGCCACGCCGTCGCGGAACTGGTGACGCGCCAGGCACTGCTGCGCTGGGAGAACCCGCGGCTGCACTGGGACCCGGCGGCGGTGGCGGAGCGCCGCGCGGTGGGTGCCTGGTACGCCCCGATGGTCACCATGGGCTACCGCTACGACTCCTCGGCGGTGGTCGGTCCGGTCGCGGAGGTCCCGTCGACCGAGGACGTGGCGGCGAGCCTGGACGGATCCCCGGGCTCACGCCTCCCCCACCACTGGCTGAACGGCTCGGACGTCTCCACCCTCGACCTGGCCGCCTCGCGCTTCGCGGTACTGGCCGGCCCGGCCGGGGACGCCTGGTGCGCGGCAGCGCGGCAGGTGGCCGCCGCCCGCGGCACGGACCTGCGCGCGGTCCGCCTCGACGCGGACAGCGCCGCGGCCCTGCGACTGGCGGCCACCGACGCGCTCCTCGTACGGCCCGACGGCTTCATCGCCTGGCGTTCCCGCACCCCCGCCGACCCGGCACTGCTGGAACAGGCCCTGGCCGCGATCACGGGGATCGGTGCGAAGGCAGCGTAGCCCCCTCAACGCGGGGGTACTGTCGGGGAGTTGACGCTCCTCCTCGCCCGGGTCCACGCCGGCCCCGCGAGGAGGCCGCACCCCGAGCGCCCGCGCCCCCTCGCCCCCTCCCCCGGAGGACGCCGTGCCTGCCGCACCCCACGCCCACCACCCGCCCGAACCCGCCGAGCCGGACCACGCCTCGGCGCTGATCTTCAACAGTTCCGGCGAGTACCTCCTGCACCTCCGGGACGACATTCCCGGCATCTGGGAGCCGGGCTGCTGGTCGCTCCTGGGCGGCGGCCGGGAACCCTCGGACGCCACGCCGAACGGGGCACGGCCCACCGGCCCGGGCCCGCCCCGGAACCGGACCGCTCCGCCACCCACGCGTTCACGGTGGCCGGAGTCCACCTCTACCTGGAGGACCCCCGGGGCCGGCTCCTGCTCGGACTGCGCCGTCCCGACGCGCGCCACGCGGGCGAGCTGTGGCACTTCCTGGCCGGGCACTGCGAACGGGGCGAGAGTGCGCTGGAGTGCCTGGTCCGGGAAGCCGACGAGGAGGCCGGGCTGCGGATCCGGCCGCAGGACGCCGAACTCGTCCATGTCGTGCACGTGCTGGACGGGCCAGGCCCACCGCCCCGTATGCAGTGCGTCTTCCGGGTGCGGCGGTGGGAGGGGCAGCCGGAGCTGCGGGAGCCGGACCGCTGCCTGGCCTGGCGCTGGTGGGACCCCGGCCGGCTGCCCCGGCAGATCGTTCCCTACACCCGGGCGGCGATCGACGGTGTCCGGGCCGGGCGCCGCTACACGGAGCTGGGGTGGTGAGCTGCGGCCGGGGCCGGGCGCCGGTGCGGAGGGGCGCCGGCCCGGCGGCGCCCCGTCCCCGCCTCAGGCGCGCGGCTCGGTGAAGCGGAGGCGGTTGCCGAAGGGGTCGCGCAGTCCGCAGTCGATGCCGTACGGGCGCTCGGTGGGCTCCTCGGTGAACTCGACGCCCTGCGCGAGCAGCGTTTCGTAGGTCTTGCGGCAGTCTTCCGTGGTCAGGATCAGCCAGCCGCCCATGGCGCCCTTGGTGACCAATTCGCGGACCTGCCGCGCGGTCTCCTCGGACATCGCCGGGGCTCCCGGCTTCTCCAGCAGGATCTGGCGCTCGGGGTGACCGGGAACGCTGACGGCCAGCCAGCGCATGAAGCCCATGTCGACATCGGCGGCGACCTCCAGGCCGAGCTTGCCGACGTAGAAGTCGAGGGCCTCGTCCTGGTCGAGGACGTATATCTGCGAGTGCGTGATGGCGTTGAACATGGGGATGACATTACTGGGCTGGGCGGCCGAAAACTTATCCAAAACTGCTCGGTGTGCACCGGCGTGCCACCAGGGCCGGGCGGGGGCCGCCGTTCAGGCGCTCGGGCGCGTCCAGGCCATCGTGAAGCAGGTCGGCACTCCGGCGGACACCGCCTCCTTGCGGTACGTCCGCGGTGACCGGCCGACGATCTCGCGGAACGTGCGGCTGAACGTCCCCAGGCTGCCGAAGCCGACCTCCAGGCAGATGTCCGTGACGCTGCGGTCGGTCTCCCGCAGCAGGAACATCGCCCGCTCGACCCGCCGCCGCTGGAGATAGCGGTGCGGGGTCTCGCCGAACGTGGCCCGGAAGGTGCGGGTGAAGTGCGCCGGTGACACATGGGCGATCCGGGCCAGCGCCGGGACGTCCAGGGGCTGGGCGTAGGCGCGGTCCATCGCGTCACGGGCCCGCAGCATCCGGCGGTTGGTCTCTTCCACTGCGCTGTTCACCGCCCCATCACACCATGGCGCGGGCCGGCCGCGGATCCCGGCAGCGGAGCAGCGCCGTCCCCGGCTGCGCCGCTGTGCCGTGCCGTGCCGTGCCGTGCCGTGCCGAGGGGAGCGTGCTGGGAGACTGGCACGGTGACGAACGAGGGTGACGGCGCGCGGGAAGCGCTCCCGCGCGGTGGTGAGGAAGGTGCCGGGCCGAGCGGGGCCGAGGGGCTGACGGTGGGCCGGACGGCGACGCTCGTCGGGGTCAGCGTGAAGACGCTGCACCACTGGGACGCGATCGGGCTGGTGCGCCCTGGCGGCCGGACGTGGGCCGGGTACCGGGTGTACTCGGACGAGGACATCGCCCGGATCCACCGGGTGCTGGTCTACCGCGAGCTGGGGCTGCCGCTCGCCGAGATCGGCCGGCTGCTGGACGACCCGGAGGCCGACGCCCGCGACCACCTGCGGCGGCAGCGCGCCCAACTCGTCGAGCGCATCACCCGCATGGAGAAGATGGTCGACGCCGTCGACCGCATGCTGGCGGCGACCAACTCCGGGATCCGGCTGACGCCCGGCGAACAGGTGGAGATCTTCGGTGCCGACTGGGAGCCCGCCCGGGTGGCGGAGGCCGAGGAGCGCTGGGGCGGCAGCACCCAGTGGGCCCAGTACGCCGAGCGGGCCGCGGCCCTGTCCCCCGAGGACTGGAGGGACGTCGCCGCCACCACCCACACCCTCAACTCCGACCTCGCCGCCGCCTGCCGCGCGGGCGTCGCCCCCGGCTCGGCGGAGGCCAACGCCCTGGCGGAGCGCCACCGCGCCCTGATGGCGACGTATTTCGACTGCACGCACGCCATGCAGGCATGCCTGGGGCGGCTGTTCGTGGACGATCCCGGGTACGCCGAGTACTACGACGCGCTGGCACCGGGCCTGGCGGTCTGGCTCCGCGCGGTGTTCTTCGCCAACGCCGAGGCGCACGGCGTCGATCCGGCCACCGCGGTCTGGGAGTGACGGCCCTCACCCTCTTCGGCCTGTTCGCCGTCGCGACGCTCGTTCCGCTGCTGCGCGTGACGGCCCGTCGCGACGTCGGGAACCTCGCGACGACCCGCTGACGCGGCCACTCCCCGCCCACAACCCGCTTTCCCACCCGCATGCAACCCGGCATGCAACCCCGCATTCACCTGTGCATTCACACCCGCATTCACACCCGCCTGGACAGTGTTTGGCCGGTCGGCTAAATTTCTGGCCATGCGGTCAGAAAATGGTCCGGGCGGCCAGCCCGACGAGGGAACCGGTGGCCCGGGCAGCGGCAAGGCGGCGCCCGAGCCGGAGCGTTCACTCATCGAGAAGGTGCGCCGGGCCCAGATCATCGAAGCGGCCATCGAGGTCATTGCGGAACGGGGGTTCGCGAAGGCGTCGATGGCACAGATCGCCCAACGGGCCGGGGTGAGCAAAGGAGTGATCTCGTATCACTTCGCGGGGAAGAACGAGCTGATCGAGCGGACCGTCGAGCAGGTCTACGAGGCGCTGGGCAGCTTCGTCCAGTCACGGCTCGCGGGACAGACCGGTGCGGCTGCCTGGCTGCGCGTCTACATCGGCTCGATCGCCGCGCACATGGCCGACCACCGGTCCCAACTCGCCGCGCTGGGCGAGATCTTCACGCACTTCCGCACCGATGACGGCGAGCTGCGCTACGGCATCGCCTCCAGCGAGCCGCTCTACGCCCACGTCGAGGACGTGTTCCGGGCGGGCCAGCGCAGCGGGGAACTGCGGGCGTTCGATGCCCGGGTGATGGCGGTGAGCCTCCAGGCCGCCATCGACCACATGTTCGCGTACTGGAGCACGCACCCGGAACACGACCTGGCGGCGCACGCCCGCGAACTCGTCGACCTCTTCTGGCACGCGACCCGGGCCCAGCACCCGGACGACGACCGGGCCGACGGCGGCCCGGACGACCACCACCCGGCCCTTTCCTGACGCCAAGCGCGGCGGGACGACGGACCACCACACGAAACGGGGGACAGACACCGGTGGCACACCACCTCGGGCGCGGCACGGCGCCCCACGGCACCGCGGCGCCGACCACGCGCCCGCGCCTGCACTACCTCGACAACCTGCGGATCGCCCTGACGGCCCTGGTGGTGCTGCACCACACGGCCGTCACCTACGGCAACATCCCGGTCTGGTACTACACCGAGCCCGCGAAGGACGGATCCGGGCTGGTCCTGGACCTCTTCGTGATGGCCAACCAGGCGTTCTTCATGGGGTTCTTCTTCATGATCGCCGGGTATTTCACCCCGGCCTCGTACGAGCGCAAGGGCCCCGGCGCCTTCCTGCACGACCGCCTCAAGCGGCTCGGCGTACCGCTGCTGCTCTTCCTGCTGCTGCTCCGCCCGCTGGCGGGCATCGGCGGATACCTCCACACCAAGGCCGTGTTCGCCGAGCGCGGCGACGCGCTGCCCTACTGGCTGTACTACCTGTTGAGCTGGGACGCGGGTCCGCTGTGGTTCGTCGAAGTCCTGCTGGTCTTCGCCCTGTTGTACGTGCTGGTGCGCCGCCTGCGGGCCCGCCGGGCCCTGACCGGGCCCGCCACCGGGACCGCCGCCCCGCTGCCGCCCCGGCCGCTGCGCGCCCGCACCATCGCCCTGTTCACGGCCGGGCTCGTCCTCGCCACGTATGCCTGGCGCCTCGTGGTGCCGAACGGCGCCTACGTGCCCTTCCTCGGGCTGCCGACGCCCAGCTTCCTGATGCAGTACGCGAGCTTCTTCGCCGTCGGCGTCCTGGCCCACCGCCGCGGCTGGGCGCAGACCCTGTCCCGCCGCGCCGGGCGCCTGGGGTTCGCCGTCGCGGGCCTCGCGACGCTCGCCTACCTCCCCGTGGTCCTGACCGCGCCGGACCGGGCGCTCGACGGGTACGGCACCTGGCAGTCACTGGCCGCCGCAGCCTGGGAGTCGACCTTCGCGGTGAGCATGGTCATCGCGCTGACCGTGCTGTTCCGCGAACGCCTCAACCGCCAGGGCCGCCGGACGGCGTTCCTGTCGCGGCACGCCTTCGCGGTCTATGTGCTGCACGCACCGGTGCTGGTCGGGCTCGGCTACGCCTTCCGCTGGCTGCACGCCCCGGCCGCGGCGAAGTTCGCCCTGGTCGCGGTGGTCGCGCTGCCGGCCTGCTGGGCCGTGGCCTACGCCGTCCGCCGCCTGCCCCGCGCCGACCGGGTGCTGTGACCGGGTCCCTGCATCCGACTTACTGAACATGACATTTTGTCAGGACCCGCCGGGCCACCTCCACCTTCACAAACGCACAACCTCGTAGACTCGTGGGCAACGCAAGGGAGCCCGATCCAGCCGCCAGGCCGACGGGTCCCGGCCCGTCGGGGCTCCCCCTGTGGAACCGCTGTTCTTCGCGTGTACGAGAGGGGTTCCTATGACGACTGTGGAGGGACGTCCGCCGACATCCGGTCGCTTCCGCAAACCGTGGCGCCGCTACGGCCGGCTCGTGGCCACCAACTTCTTGCGCGGCGCGTCCTACGCCTGCGGCACCGGTGTCATCGGCCTCGCCGTGTGGTGGGCGCAGAACCGGTAGCCGGCTCGCCGCGGGGTGCGGCAGACTCGGCGCATGCTGAGTGTCGGTTCGGTGGTACTGGGCGTGGCGGACGTACGCCGGGCGGCCGCGTTCTGGACGGCGGCGCTGGATTACGTCCCGCGCGAGGAGAGCGCGGACGACTGGGTGGTACTGGTGCCGAGGGACGGCACCGGAGTTCAGGTGTCGCTCGGCCGCAGCCGCTCGCCCGTCCAGGAATACCCGCGGGTCCACCTGGACCTGTACGCCGGGAACGCCGCCGACCAGGCGGCCGAGGTCGAGCGCCTGGTGTCCCTGGGCGCCCGGCGGGTCGCCTGGGACCGCTATCCGGACGACGCGGACTTCATCGTGCTCGCCGACCCCGAGGGCAACCGCTTCTGCGTGATCGATACCGGGCGCGAGTGACCCGGGGGCGGTCCGCCCCCGGGTCACCGCCGCACCTGAAGTTCGATGGCTGTCGTCCGAGGGCGGGAAGGCGCCGCCCGGCGACGGCAGGGGGACGGGCGGGTGCGCGGGTGACGGGCGAGTTCGACGGCGCCTTCCCGGGGCTGCTGCGGACGTTGATGGCCCAGCGCGACGAGGTCTGAGCGCGCGGCGGGGGCGTGCCGCCGGCGTACCGCCACGCCGCTCCCCTTCCCCTTCACCTTCACCCTGCCTGACGAGAGCGGTGAACTGCGTGGCGGCCAGGGGCGGTTGGGACCGCCGGGGCGCGGTCCGGCGGTTCCGGCGGCAGGCGTGCGCCACGGTGGCGGCGAGTTTCGGCCAGGCCGCCGCAATGCCGGGGGACCGCGCCGGGCGTCCGCCTACAGTTCCCGCATGGCTCATGAGCGCCGCGTCCGGCAGGCGGCCAGGAGTGGCGGCACGACCGCCGCCACCGGCCGCGGGCGCGGCGCCGGCCGGCCCGTCCGCCGGTCCGGGCCGGGCGCACCGCGTACGGCTCGATACGGCATTTCACCGGCGGCAGGGGAGCTGGCTTGTCCGATGGGGCGGCGGACCACACCGGAGTGGATCACTCCGGGGAGCACCACACCGAGGCGGAGCACTGCGGGGAGCACCGTACCGGGACAGCTGACTGCGGGGCGGAGGGCTGCCGGGCGGCCCCCGGCGGAGCTGACGATCCCGCAGCGGGCCGCGCCGAAGCCGGCGGCGCCGTGGCGGCGGAGCCGCCGGGCCGGGGCGTGCGGGTGCTGGTCGCCGATCTGGACGGGACGCTGCTCGGCGGCGGCGAGGCGGCGCGGCGGCGGTTGCGGCGGGCCCTGGACCGGCATCCGGAGATCACCGTGGTCTTCGCGACCGGCCGCGGCGCGGCGTCGGTGCGGACCCGGTTGGCGCGGGACCCGTTGCTGCCCGTACCGCGCTGGATCATCGCGGATGTCGGCGCCGGCGTCCTCGACGGTGCCGGGATGGCGCACGTCGACGCGCTCGAAGCGGAACTGCGGGCCGGCTGGCCCGGGGCCGACCGCGTCCGGGCGGCGCTGCGCGGCTTTCCCGGCCTCGTCCACCAGGACGGCGTCGTGCAGGACGGCCGGTGTTCGTTCTTCCTGGCCCCCGGCGAGCTGACCCCGGAGCTGACCGGGGCGGTGGAGCGGCTGGGCTGCTCCTGGACGTATTCCGCCGGGCGCTACTTCGACGTACTGCCGCCGCACGCCGGGAAGGGCCAGGCGGTGCGGCTCCTGGCCGACAAGCTCCAGTGGCCGCTCACCGGTCTGCTGGTGGCCGGCGACTCCCTCAACGACCTGTCGCTGTTCCGCCTCGGCGCGCACGGCGTGATCATGGGCAACGCCGAACCCGCGCTCCTGGACCGGGTCCCGGACTCTGCGCTGGTGCACCGGCCCGCGCTGGACGGCGCCGACGCGATCCTCGACGCGCTGGAGCGCCTGGGGTGGGTGCGGCGCACCGCGCCGGTGGTGATCGGCTACCACCGGCCGCCGGTCCGGTGGTCGCACGGGCGCTGGCGCCGGCCGGCCAGTCCGAACGGGATCCTGCCGACGCTGACCGCGGTCCTCGGCGACCGGGCGGGCGGCCCGGACGCGCTCTGGGCGGCCGCGCTCGTCGGGGACGGCGGGCAGGCCGCGGGGGCGGCGGCCGCGACGGGGCTGCCGCTGGCGCTGCTGCCCCTGCCGGCCGAGCGGTGGGCCGGTTACTTCCACGGTGCCTGCAAGGAGACGCTGTGGCCGGCGCTGATGTCCCATCCGCAGCTGATCCGGCGTGCCGCGGACCACTGGGCGGACTACGAGGCCGTCAACGCCGCCTTCGCCGCACACCTCGGCGCCCACGCCGCACCGGGCGCGACGGTCTGGCTGCACGACTACAACCTCTGGCTCGTCCCCGGCCTCCTCAAGGCGCGGCGGCCCGATCTGCGCGTCGGGCTGTTCCACCACACCCCGTTCCCCGCCCCGGACGTCTTCCCGCCGGCTCCCGGACGCGGCGCAGCTGTGCGGTTCGCTGGCCCGGCTGGACTGGGCGGGTTTCCACACCGCGGCCTCCGCCGGCCACTTCCGGGCCCTGTTCGCCGGTGCGTCCCGCGTCCCGCGCACCGGCGTGCATCCGCTGGGCATCGACCGGGAGGCGGTCGCCGCGCTGGCCCGCGCGCGGGCCGGGGCCCGTGCCCGGCCGGGGACCGCGGACGAGGGGTATCGGCTGGTGCTGTCCGTGGAGCGGCTGGACTACGCCAAGGCGCCCGTCCACAAGGTCCGCGCCGTCGACGCGCTGCTGGCCCGCGAACCGGCGCTGCGCGGGCGGCTCCGCTTCCGCCTGGTGTGCCCGCCGCCGGAACCGGGCATCCGGGCCCACGACGCCACCCGCGACGCGCTCGAAGCGGCCGTGCGAGACATCAACTCCCGCTGGCGCAAGGGTGGTTGGGAGCCGATCGACTACCTGCCGCAGGCTCTGCCGTTCGCCCGGGTCGTCGACCACTACCTGGCCGCCGAGGTGTTCTGGGTGACCTCCCTGGCCGACGGGATGAACCTCACCGCCAAGGAGTACCTCGCCGCCCGCGCCGCCACCGGCCGGCCCGGCGTGCTGGTGCTGTCCCGCCACGCCGGTGCGGCCGAACAGCTCGGCGCCGCGGCCCTGCTCACCGACCCGCACTCCCCGCAGGACCTGGTCGCCACCCTCCACCGGGCGCTGACCCTGCCGCCCCACCGGCGAGCGGCCCACAGCGCGCGGGCGGCCGCCCTCCTCGGCGACCGGTCCCCCGCCGACTGGGCCCGCGCCGTCCTCGCCGACATCCGCGGCGAGGCGGAGCCGCCGCCCGCCGGACACCGGCCGGAGCGGTAGCGCACCGGCGGGTGCGGCGCTCGTGCCCAAACCCCGTTGCCCGGGTGGGGGGTTGAGGGTGGAGCGCGGGTCAGCTCCCGGGCCCGCGGCCGCGGGCGGCTCCCGTGCGGGCGTAGCGGCCGGGGGTGACGCCCACCAGGCGTGTGAAGTGGCGGGTCAGATGCGGCTGGTCGTAGAAGCCGGCCTCGGCCGCCACCGCGGTCGGCGGCCGGCCGTCCAGCAGGAGGCCGCGCGCCCGCTCGACCCGGCGGGCCGTCAGGTACTGGTGCGGGGCGATGCCGAAGGCGGCGCTGAACGCCCGTACCAGATGCGTGGGGTGGGCGTGCAGCAGGCCGGCCGCCTCGTCCAGGGTCACGCCCTGCCGCAGCCGGGCGTCGAGGAGTTCCCGCAGGGCGTGCGCCAGGCCGCGCGGTGCCCGGCGGGGGCCGGGGGCGAGCCGGGGCCGCAGGTGGGCGCGCAGCTGCTCGCCGATGAGCGCGAGCCGGCTCTCGGCCTCCAGTTCGTCGCCGGGGTGGGCCAGTGCGGTGTGCAGCTGCCCCACGCGCCGGCGCAGCAGGGGGTCGGCCAGGTCGGGGCCGTCCACCGCGGGCCCGATGTAGCTCTCGTCCAGCTGCGAGCGGTCCAGGTAGAGGACCCGTTTGCGGAAGCCGTGCGCGGTGGCGGGGGACCCGTTGTGCGGTACGTGCGGCGGGAGCAGGGAGACCGTGTCGTGCGGGGTGCCGCGCTCGTGGCGGTCCAGGTCGTAGCGGACCGCGCCGTCGTCCACGATCAGCAGGGTCCACACGGCGTGGACGTGCAGGGGGTAGGCGTGTGCGGTGAAGTGGGCGTGGAAGACCTCCACGACGCCCGGGACCCTCGGGCGCCATGCGGAGACCTGCTGCCGGGCGACCATGCAAAGAACGTACAAGACGCCGCGGCGGGCCGGTCGGCAGCCTGGTGCCATGACAGTGACTGAGCACACCCCGGTACGTTTCGACACCAAGATCGCCGTGCTGCTGCGGGACGACCTGGCGCCCTGGCAGCGGCTGAACGTGACCGCGTTCCTGGTGAGCGGGCTGGGGACGGAGCTCCCCGAGGTGATCGGCGCACCGTACGCCGACGCGGACGACACCGCGTACCTGCCGATGTTCCGGCAGCCCGTGCTGGTCTTCGAGGCGGGCAAGGAGACGCTGACCGCCGCGCACGGCCGGGCCCTGTCCCGGGCGCTCCCCCGGTCGGTGTTCACCTCCGACCTGTTCGCCACGGGCAACGACCGGGACAACCGGGCGGCGGTACGGGCCGTCCCGCGCGACCGGCTGGACCTCGTGGGCCTGGCCGTGTACGGGCCGCGGAACGCGGTGGACAAGGTGGCGAAGGGCGCCCGGATGCACCCGTGACGTGCCGCGGACGACGGGTGCCCGCCCCCTCTCCCGGCCCCTACCCGGCCTGTCTTCCCGGCAGTTGACGCCTCAACCGTTCGCCGCCGGGCGCGGCGGACGGTGCCCGCACACGCCGAGGGCACGGATGCGCCTTTCCCCCATTCGGCCTATATAGTGAGAAAAGGCAGCCACTGATATCTGTGCGACTTCGGGAGATGGGCGTGGCTCGCATCACCATCAACGGCGTGACTGTTGACCCGTTGGTCCAGTCCCAGGAGCTGGCCGGCGCCTCGCTGGTCTCCGAGGATGCTTCGGCATCAAATTATCTGCTGGTGCAGACCACCCATGTGCCGTCCGCCGAGGAGAAGGCGCGCCTGGCGGAACTGGGGGTGGTCATCCACGAGTACGTACCGGAAAGTACCTATCTGTGCGGCTACCGGCCCTCGGACCTGGCGGCCGTACGCGCGCTCGACTTCGTCGCCTGGGCGGACGTGTACCTCAAGGGGTTCAAGCTCGCTCCCTCCCTGCGGTCGGGCCGGCTCCGGCCGGGGGTCGCCGTACTGGCCGACCCGCTGGAGGTGCTCAAACCGCGCAGCCGCACGGTGGACGTCGTCCTGCATCAGGACGTGGACCCGGGCGCCGGCGCGGTGCAGGAGCGGGTCGCCGAGGCCGGCGGGGTGGGGACCGGGGACATCCAGGCCGGCCGGCGCAAGGTCCGGATGACGATCCCGGAGGAGGCGCTGCCGGCCCTGACCTCCCTGGACGAGATCCGGCACATCGAGGAAGTCCCCGAGATGGGGCTCTGCAACGCGGTCGCCGGGAAGCTGCTGCACGCCCGGATCGCCCTCGACGGCACGGAGTTCGCCGGGGCGGGCCAGGTCGTGGCGGTCGCCGACACCGGGCTGGACCTCGGTTCGCCGGAGGACGTCCACCCGGCGTTCCGGGGCCGCGTCGCACGGCTGATCGCCCTGGGGCGCACCGGGCCCGACCGGGCCGACGACCCGGACGGCCACGGCACGCACGTCTCGGGGTCGGTGCTCGGTGACGGGAACTCCGAGACCATGGGCGGCCCCGTCGCCGGTACGGCGCCCAAGGCCACCCTCGTCCTCCAGTCGCTGCTGGACGACAACGGTGCGCTCAGCGGCATCCCGGCGGATCTCCAGGACTTGTTCGGCCCGCCGTACACCCAGGACGGGGCGCGGGTCCACACCAACTCGTGGGGGCCGATCCGGCCGGGTGTGCCCTACAACGAGCAGTCGGCGGAGATCGATCAGATGGTGTGGGACCACAAGAACCTGGTGATCTGCTTCGCCGCCGGCAACGCGGGCCGCGACCAGGACCAGGCCGGCCGGATCAGCCAGGCATCGGTCAGCGGCCCGGCCTGTGCGAAGAACTGCATCACGGTGGGCGCGAGCGAGAGCGAACGTCCGGAGATCCCGCTGACCTACGGCCAGTTGAGCGCGACCTCGTTCCCCGTCAACCCGATCCACGACGACCGGCAGGCGGACAACCCGGCCGGGATGGCGGCGTTCAGCAGCCGGGGCCCCACCCAGGAGGGCCGGACCAAGCCGGATCTCGTCGCGCCGGGCACGTCGATCCTCTCGACGCACTCCCGGGCGGCGAAGTTCAGCACGGTCTTCGGGGTCTCCGACGACCCGGCGTTCTTCTTCGACAGCGGTACGAGCATGGCCACGCCGCTGGTCGCCGGCTGTGTGGCGGTGCTGCGCGAGACGCTGGTGAAGAACGGCACCCCGGATCCCAGTGCCGCGCTGCTGAAGGCGTTGCTGATCAACGGCGCGGACGATCTGCCCGGCCAGTACGACCCGTCCGAGGCGGGCCCCTCCCCCAACAACAATTCGGGATTCGGCCTGGTCAACCTGGAGAACGCCATCGTCCTGCCCGGCACCGACCACGCGGGCTGCACCGACGCGGACGCCCTGGAGCAGGACGCGGAACGCACGTTCACCCTCACGGTGCCGGAGGGCGGCCACGGGCTGAAGGCCACGCTGGTGTGGTCCGACCCGCCGGGCCCGGCCCTCCAGAACGACCTGGACCTGATCGTCCGGGCCGGGGGCCAGGAACGCCACGGGAACATGGGCACCGACAGCGGCTTCGACCGCGTCAACAACGTCGAGCAGGTCCGCTGGGAGGGCGTGCCCGGCGGGGAGGTCCAGGTGGTGGTCCGGGCGCACCGGATCACGCAGTTCGCCCAGCCGTACGCCGTCGCCTGGCGGCTGGTCTGAGCGCCCGGCGGCGGGGCCGCCCCGCCGCCCTCGCCGTGCACGCCCTCGTCCCAGGGATTCCGCCGGGAGGTGTCTCATGCCGGACACCACACAACTGGACCGGATCACCCACCTCGTGGTCCTGATGCAGGAGAACCGCTCGTTCGACCACCTGCTGGGGTTCCTGTACCCGGGCCGGCGGACGCCGTCCGGTCAGCCCTTCGAGGGGCTGACGGGGACGGAGAGCGTACCCGGGAGCGACGGTGCGGTGACGGTCTTCCGCATCGACCCGAACACCCCCGACGCGTACTTCATGCCGGGCGCCAACCCCCGGGAGGGGTACCTGCCGACCAACAGCCAGCTGTTCGGCGACCCGTCCCCGCCCCCGCCCGCGGCGGAGCCGCCCATGGACGGCTTCGTCAGCAGCTTCGCCGACGCCCTGCGGTACGACGCGCAGAAGCAGGAGCCGATCTATCCCGGTACCGCGCCGGCGAACATCATGGGCTGCTTCACCCCGGAGACGCTGCCGGTGCTGTCCGGACTGGCCCGCGGCTTCGCGGTCTGCGACCACTGGTACAGCTCGGTGCCCACCATGACGCTGCCCAACCGGGCGTTCGCCCTCGCCGGCACCAGCCGCGGCCGGATGGACGACCACCAGCAGCACGGCATCCCGCCGTTCGACTTCCCCAGCATCTTCGGACTGCTGGACCAGCACGACCCCGACCCGGTCGGCTGGGCGGTCTACAGCGACGGCAAGCAGCTGACCAGGAACGACTTCCCCGACACCGTACGGGCCGACCCGCGCCACTTCGGCACCTTCGCCGACTTCGCAGCCGCGGCCGCGCACGGCACCCTGCCGCAGGGCTTCATCTTCCTGGAGCCCAGCTGGTCGCCGTCCGGCAACAGTCAGCACCCCAACTACGACGTCGCCGCCGGCGAGCAGCTGATGCTGCGGGTCTACACCGCCCTGCGCAACGGCCCCGACTGGGACAGCACGCTGCTGGTCCTCACCTACGACGAGCACGGGGGCTGCTACGACCACGTGCCGCCGCCGTCCGGTGCGGTCCCGCCGGACGACGCGGCCGGCCAGTTCGGCTTCGACTTCGGCCGGTTCGGGGTCCGGGTGCCGACCGTGCTGGTCTCGCCGCTGATCGCGCCGCAGACCGTGTTCCGGGCCGGGGGCGGCACACCGCTGGACCACACCTCGCTGCTCAAGACGGTCGAGCAGCGCTGGGGCCTGGCCCCGCTCACCCGGCGCGATGCGGCCGCCCCGGGCCTCGGGGACGTCCTCACCCTGGACCGACCGCGCACCGACGACCCGCTGGCGGGCGTCACCGCCCCCACCTCCAGCGGCGCCAACCCGGCGGAGGGCACCACCTCGCACCTCGACGCGGTCTGCGACGCGCTGTCCGCCCAGGCGATGGCGCAAGCCTGAGAAACCTGCCGGCCGGAGGAGGTAACCGGCATGCTCTTCCCGGATCCGTTCCCGGACCTGCTGACCCGCGACGCCGGGATGGCCGCGGCGCTCACCGCCGCCCAGGCACTGACCGCGACGGCGTTCCCGGCGGCCGGCGTGCACGTCAACTGCCCGCTGTCGGTGGCGGCGGTGCAGAACCCGACCGGCACCTCACCGTCCTTCGCCTACGCGGGTTTCCGCGACACCGAGATGCACTTCTCCGGCAGCCTGCTGAAGATGGCGGCCATGCTGGCGGGCTTCGAACTGCGGCAGAGCGCCGCGGACTTCGCGACCTCCGCGGGCGACTGCACCGGAAGCGTGGTGTTCACCGGTCTGCAATCCGCGTTCGACACCGACATCGTCGCGTCCGCGCCGCGCTTCCGGACCGAACCGGGGATCACCCAGCCCATGCGGGTGCCCAAGTATCCGACGATCTTCGACACACCCCAGGCACTGGCCAGCGGCGGCTGCCTGATGGCGTTCAACCCGGCCTTCACGGCGCATATGCAGGGCATGATCGTGCCCAGCGACAACAACCAGGCATCCGCCACCATCCAGGCACTCGGCTACAGCTGGATCAACGGGCTGCTGGCCAGGGCCGGGCTGTTCGATCCGAACACCAACCAGGGCATCTGGCTGGCCGGGACGTTCACCGGCGCGTTCCCCGCGGTACGGGTGCCCTCGGTGAACGACGGCCCCTCGGCCCAGGCGACCACCACGATCGATATGACGCGCCTGCTCGCCCTGCTCATCGAGGGCGCGACGCTGGACGCGCGCAGCGTGGACGGGATCGCCGGGGACATGCGGGACCTGCTGGCCGAGGCCCAGTCCGTCGGCGACGCCTCCTTCCTGACGACGGGCGCCCGGCAGGGTATCGACGGCCTCGGCGCGGGATTCACCCTCACCCATTCCAAGATCGGTCTGGGGCCGCTCAACAGCCCCGCCGGCAGCACGGTGGCCTCCGAGGCGACCGTCCTCTCGCACGACGCCAGCGGCCAGCAGTTCCTGGTCTGCTGGCAGAACCTGCTCAACCTCAACGACCGCCACAACGCGATGGCGTTCCTGGTGCGCCGGACGCTGCTGAACTTCCTCGGCATCCCGTGATCGAAAGGCGTGCGCCATGCCGTTCCACACCGACCGCAGCCCGGCCCGCCCCCGCACCGGGGCCACCGCACCGGCCGCCGGGCCGCCGCGGGAACAGGGGGGTGAGCAGGGGGACGACTTCGGCGGCGGGTTCGGGGGCGGGTTCGGCGGGCGGTTCGGCGGGCCGGCCCACGGGCCCCACGGGCCCCACGGGCCGCACCCGGGCCACCGCCCCGGCGACGACGGGCCGCCGGACACCGGGCCGCACGAGGAGGACACCGCCGAGGGCCCGTTCCGGGTGGTGCGCCCCGCGGACCTGCTCCTCCTCGACATCACCCTGGTCAACCTGCGTCTCGACGGCCGCCACCTGGTCAAGCGCGACCCGGCCGCCCCCGCGCTGGTCCTGATCGGTCTGCCGCCGCAGCATGTGCGCGAGGACATCCCCCCGCCGCTGAACACCGTCACCGGCGCGCTCGCGCCCCTGGCGGCGTTCGCCGCCGACCCCAGCCTGCTGGCCTTCTCGGTCCCGCCCGCCCTGGACAGCCTGGACCTGACGCTCGCGTCGCTGCTCGACTGGGCGCGGCTGGTCCCGATGACCGTCCCGGTGGGCCTTGCGACCCCGGACACCCCCGGTACGACGGTCTTCCAGGGCATCGCCCGCACCGTGATCGAGTTCCCGGCGCGGCTGCTGCTCACCTACGACGAGCCGGTGCACTGGCGGACCGCGCCCGGCCCGCAACCCGGCGGCGGCCGCGCGCCGTTGTGGCACGCCCGGCTGCTCGGCCAGCGCGACGGCGACCTCCTGCTGCGGGCGATCGCCACGGCCGGGGGCCGGCCCGCGCTGTTCGCGCGCAGCCCGATCCAGGACGACACCCTCGCGGACCTGGTCACCCTCACCAGCCGGACCGAAGTGCCCGTCCCGCCCGGCAGCCTGCCGCTCGACGTCCCCACCGCGCCCCTGCACGCCGAGCAGTTCCTCGTCACGCCGATGGGCTGCTCGGCCCATCTGCACGGGGCGTGGGAGGCGCCGCCGAGGGACGACAAGGAACGGTACGAACAGGCCGGCCGGCACTTCCCGACGCTGGCGGGGTACGACCACATCACGGGCCTGGGCCGGGACCAGTACATCCGGGTCGTCCGGCGCGGCCGCCTGGCCACCGGCCACGAGTCCCTCGACGTCCTGGAGACCCGGCGGGTGTTCGCCGCACGCCCCGACGACGGGATCGTCGCCTGCCTCCAGACCCAGGAATACCTGGTGATCAAGCGGCCGGTGGTCGACTACGGCTCGGGCAGCGGATACGTCCACGACGGGCGGGAGATGCCGTTCCGCTCGCTGCGCATCACCGACCGGGTGACGCCGCTGATCCAGCCGCACCTGCCGAAGGACGGCCACGCCGCGCCGGCCAAGGCGTTCTGGGTGCAACTCCTGGACACCGGGGCGGACTTCGCGTTCTCCTTCATCGGCACGGACGCCGAGGGCCGGACGGTCAGCTTCACCATGCCGCAGGTCTTCCTCCCCGACGACGCCGAGAACCCGGACCAGCAGCTGCGGGACCTCTACAACCCGCCGGCCGCGCTCGCCCCCGATCCGGCGCAGGCGGCCCTGCTGGTCCAGCGCACCCAACGCGCCCTGGGCGGCCAGGTGATGGCCATGGCGGAGCCACCGGCCGGTGCCGCCGGCAGCACCAGTCATGCGGTCACCACCCTGACCTTCGGTTTCGGCCCGCTCGACGGCGGGGCCGGCCGCACCGTCGGCCTGCCGCACGTGGCGGCCGCGGCGGTCCGCGTGCCCGCCCTGGAACAGTTCACCCCGCACGGCGGGGACCAGGCGGTGGTGTTCAACGCCACCTACCTCAAGCAGACCATGGCCAAGCATCCGGCGGGCGGCTACCTGGACCTGGTGGACCCGGTCGGTCTCACCTTCGCCGCGCAGCAGACCGGCGGACTCGCCAGTCCCAACGCCGCGGTCCGCACGATCACCAGCCAGGCCGGCGTCACCCCCGACGTCTGCGCCACGGACCCCACCACCGGCGAGGTCACCGGCGCGGCCGGGCTGGGCGACCTCCAGGCGGCCTTCAGCAGGGCGAAGCTGCTCGGCTTCATCGACCTCGGAAGGTTCCTCAAGCCCCTCACCAAGGAAAGCCTCGACTCCCTGCGGCACCTCGACGACAAGGCGATCAGCGACCTCCTGGGCCCCGCGGGCGGGGTGCTGCCGGCCCCCGTCCTGCGGATCCGCGACGTACCGGACGGCAAGGAACTGCGCTACGTGTGGAAGCCCGCGCTGGCCCAGCCGACGACGGCGGACGGCAAGAAGGACCCGCACGACTTCCTGGACGTCTCCGCCGCCTCGCTGGTCCTGGACGCCCGCACGGTCCGCTCCGCCGACGCCGCCCGCACCACCGTCGAGGGCAAGCTCAGCACCTTCGCCCTGGACTTCGCCGGGATCGCCCGCGTGGAGTTCAAGGAGTTGCACTTCACCACCGGCGTGGGCACCAAACCGCAGGTCACCGCCGACGGTGTGGAACTGAAGTTCAGCGGCGCGCTGGAGTTCATCAACACCCTGCGCAGCGCCCTGCCCTCCGACGTCTTCGGCAAGGGCGCGTTCCTGGACGTCCAGCCGTCCGGGATCAGCGCGGGCTACGGCCTCGAACTCCCGGCGCTCCCACTGGGCATGTTCACCCTCTCCGGCGTGGCGCTGAACGCCGCGCTGACGATCCCGTTCGACAACCGCCCGGTCTCGTTCCGCTTCTCCGTCTCCGAGCGGGAGCACCCCTTCGGCATCACCGTCTCCGCCCTCGGAGGCGGCGGCTACTGCGCCCTCCAGCTCGGGGCCGACGGGGTCGAGGAGATCGAGGGCGCCCTCGAATTCGGCGGCAGTGTGGCGCTCAACCTCGGGGTCGCCAGCGGCGGGGTCTCGATCATGGCGGGCGTCCGCTTCACCTACGCCGACGACGACGTGTCGCTGTCCGGATACCTGCGGTGCAACGGCTTCCTGTCCGTGCTGGGCATCGTCACGGTGTGCGTGGAGTTCTACCTGGAGCTCAGCTACGAGAAGCACGACCACCAGTCGGTGATCCGCGGCCGGGGCACCCTCACGGTCAGCGTGCGGATCGCCTTCTTCAGCAAGTCCGTCGACCTCACCCTGGAGCGGAGCTTCTCCGGCGCTCCGGGCGACCCGACCTTCGCCGCGTGCGTGCACCCGGACCACTGGCGCGCGTACTGCGCGACGTTCGCCCCGACCCCGGCCCCGGCCCCCGTGGGAGACGGCCATGGCGCCTGAACAGCACCTGAACTGGATCGCCCTGCCGAACGGTTTGACCGCCGACGGAACCCAGGCCCACGTCGCGGTCTTCCTCGCCCCCCGGCTGGTGACGCCCGGCGAGTCGAGCGGCACCGTCCTGGAGCGGTTCCCCGACTTCCTGGCCTGGCCCGACCGGATCAAGGACGCCACGTTCACCTTCCTGACCGGCCGGGGCGCCACCCCCGCGGCCTCCCCCTTCCCCGGCCCGCTGACGGCGCAGGCCCCGCCCCCCGCCACGGCGTCGTGGACGAGCCTGTTCCACCCGAAGACCCCGGTGACGCCCTACGTCTTCGACGACCCCGCGCAGCAGACCCACCGCACCTACTCGGTCAAGGACGTCAGCACCGCCACCCGGACCGCCTACGCCACGGTGGCCAGGGAATCGCCCGAGGCGCCGCCCCCGACGGGCGGGATGCTGCACACGCTGCGCGGCCTGGCGCCGGGCACCGCGACCGCGGCCGCCGCGGGCGGCGCCGAGATGCCGGGGGCGCTGGCCGAGCTGCGCGACTTCCACCGCCTCCCCGGCAGCCTCAAGTTCGCCCACGGCCAGACCACTCCGCCCGCGCCGCCCGATCTGCCGGAGCCCGACTTCCACCACATGCTCACCCTGCTCGGCGACCACCCCCCACTGCTCCGGCACCTCGGCCTGGTCCTGGACTTCCTGCTGCCGGCCGACCGGCTCCCCGTCTCCTCGGGCGAGCAGTTCCTTGCCGTCGTCCCCCACTGGACGTCCGCGCTGGGGAAGGACTCGCACGACGTCCCGGCCCGCACCCGCTACGTCTTCCTCCCCGACCGCGCGGCCTTCGTCCCGACGGCCCGGAACGCCACGGCCGACGACCCGCTGGCGGCACCGTCCCGCGGCGTGGCGGCCCTGCCCGAGGAGGACTTCCGCGTCGAGCAGGTCGACCTCGACGGTGCCGCGCTCAAGCTGCTGTCGCTGCCGCCGGACGCCACCGGGCTGTCGCCGGTGCGGACCCACGGGATCTCCCTGGTCAAAAACGGGCGCCTGGACAGCCTCCGGGCGGACTTCGCCACGGCGGCGGACCACCACCACGCCTTCACCCGGGAGCTGGCCCGGCGCGGCGCCCGCGTCCAGGACCCTGGCCCGTCGCCCGCGGACGCCGCCGCAGGCGACGCCCAGCCCGGGCTGGGCCCCGAGCTGTTCGCCGAGGACGTGATCCGCGGCCACCGGATGGACATCTGGGACGACGCCCAGCGGGGGTGGCTCTCCCTGCACCGGCGGGACGTGGAGTACCGGCAGCCGCAGCACGGACCGCTGCTGCTCGCCGCCTCCGACGAGGGCTTCTTCCAGGACAACCTGATCGGACCGCCGCCCGGCTCCGGCGACCCGAGCGTCGCCGTGCCGGAGACCCTGGCCTCCTGGGACGGCTGGTCGCTGTCGGCGCACCGCCCGGGCCTGGTGCTGGACATCGACGAGGGTTCGGTGGCGGAGGACCGGCCCCCCAACAGGCCCGTCCCGGTCACCAACGACGCGAAGACCGCACTGCCCCTGGAGATCACGGCCACCGCCCACCCCGGCTCGCTGCCCAGACTGCGGTTCGGTCACCGCTACCGGGTGCGGCTGCGCACCGTCGACCTGGCGGGCAACGGCCCCCGCGGCAGCGACGCCGATGCCCTGATGGACCGTCCGGACCTGGCGCTCCCGGCCGACGGGACGCTGGTCTTCCAGCGGTTCGAGGCCGTCCCGGCGCCCGCCGTGGCGCCCCGGCTGCCCTTCGGGGAGGGCACCTCGGCGTACCGGTTGGTGATCCGCAGCAGCCCCGGCGCGGGCCCGCCCCCGGTCCCGGCGCCCGCCCCCGGCACGCCCGGCACGCCCGGCACCGGCACACCTGCCCCCGGTACGCCCGGTTCCGGTACGCCCGGTCCCGCCGCGCCGGTGCGGGTGCTGCTCGCCCACGTCCGGTTCGGCGCGACCAACGAGGACGTCCGGATCGTCCAGCAGGCGCTCATCGACCACGGCCACCCGCTGCCGGGCGGCGCGGACGGCGTCTTCGGCGAACGGACCAGGGCCGCCTACGCCGAGGAGCAGCGCGACCAGGGCTTCACCGGCGACGCCGCCGACGGCATCCCCGGCTGCGCCTCGCTGACCGCACTCGGCGCCAGGAGCAGCTTCACGGTGGACTGCCGCACCGACCCCGCCCCCGGTGCCGACGGCGCCGCCACCACCGGTCTCGGCGACGCCGCCGGCACCGGGCGGACGGCCGAGCAGTACGCCGCGGAGTTCAACCGCACCCCGCTGGTCACCGAGGGCGGGCACGCCCCCTACCAGGGCGCCGACGAACGGCACGTCGTGGCCCCGAAGGCGCCGCTGCGGTGCGTCGAGTGGCACGGACTGCTGGACGCGGCCATCGGCTCCACCGACCAGAGCGTCCAGGACTCCGTCTACCAACTGGCCGTCCGGGAAAGCGGCTCGCTCAACGACCCCGGGCAGCCGGACGTCCGCCTGGAGCCGGTCCCCTCACCGGCGGCCGACCCCCGGAACCCGGCGAACCTCGCCCTGCACACCGGCGAGCAGATCGAACTCCCCTACCTCCCGGACCCGTTGTCCACCGGCGCGGTGCTGCTGGACCTGCCGGGCATGCCGCCCGGGGAGCCGTTCCCGGTCCCCTGGGACGGCGAGGTCTGGCACCGCCCCCGCTCGTTCCGGCTGCGGCTGGTCGAGGGCACCGGACCGCCCCGCTTCGATGCGGCGTCCCGGGTGCTGACCGTGGCGCTGCCGAAGGGCGCGGTGGCCACCGTCCGGCTGTGTTCCGGGATCTCCGGGACCGCCTTCGAGGAGGACGTGCTGGGCCTGGCCTCGTGGTGCCGGCAGCCACCCGCCCCGCCACCGGCCGCCCCCTCCGGCACACCGGCCGACGGGGACGGCGACGCGGCGGCCGCCCGGGCCGCGGCGGAGCAGCAGGCCCACGACGCGCTGGAGCTGGCGGCAGCGGGCCGGCACTGGATGTTCACCCCCTGGCGGGAACTCACCCTGGTGCACGCCGTCCAACAGCCGCTCCGGGCACCGGCGTTGGACCTGCCGCGCACCGGCCCGGCCCGTGACCCCAACGCCACCGCCGAGCACCTGGCCGGCGGCATCACCCTCGACGAGGCGACCACGGGCCGGATCGACCTGGTCGCCGAGTGGACCGAGGTGACCGACGACGGCCCCGCGGGCCGCCGGACCCAGCAGCTGACCGTCCCGGTGTTCGGCCTGCTGACGGGGCAGGTGCCCCGCACCGGCGTCCCCGGCGCCGAACCCGCCGTCCTCCGCGACGGCCGCCTGGACTTCAACACCGAGGCGGCCGAGGCGAAGGCCAGGGCAACGGAGGAACAAGCCCGGGAACAGGCCAAGGCAAAGCCCGGGGCCGGCCCCGGCACCCCGGGCGGTACCGGCCACCCCGACGGCGGGCCCGCCCCCGCCACGGTGGTCCCGGTCCCGCCCGTCCCCCCGAAGCACGAGTTCGGCGACACCAAACACCGCACGGTGCGCTACCACCCGGTGGCCGGCAGCGCGTTCGCCGACTCCTTCCCCCCGGAGTTCGCCGCACCCGGCCTCGACGCGCTGACCGTCCGGGGCGACGCGCAGGAGCGCGTGGTGCGGAGCAGCGCCCCGCCCACCGCGCCGCGGCTGCTGTACTGCGTGCCCACCCTCGCCTTCGAACCCCTCGGCGGCCCGCCCGGCACCCTCGTCCACCGCCGGCGCGGCGGCGGCATCCGGGTCTACCTGGACCGGCCCTGGTACTCCTCCGGGGACGGCGAACTGCTCGGCGTGGTCCTCGGCGAACCGCCGGGCGGCGACCCGGCCTCCCTCCGGGACGCCTGGGTCACCCTGCTGGGCCGCGACCCCCTCCACCGGTCCGCGCCGGTCGTGGCCCCGACCGCGGCCACGTTCACCAACGCGGAGCGGCCGTCCGGGACGCTGTCCCTGCCCACGCCGTCCGGGACGCTCGACGTCACGGTGGTGGGCTTCACCCCGCGGTTCGACGCGGACGAGCCGGGCGGCCGCTGGTTCTGCGACCTGGAGCTGGACACCGGGACCGCCTGCCTGCCCTTCGTCCGGCTCGCCCTGGTCCGCTACCAGCCGGACGCCATCACAGGAGCCGAGATCTCACACGTGGTCCTCGCCGACCTCGTGCGGACCCTCCCCGACCGCGAACTCCGGGTCGGACCGGGCGACCCCCTGTCGGTCAGCGTCACCGGCCCGTCCTGGGACCCGACCGGATCGCAACGGCCGCGGATCACCGCCGCGCTCCAGCGCCGCAACCACCTCGTCGACGACGAGGACCTCGGCTGGGTGACGCTCGACGCCACCACCACCGAGCTCACCTCCATCGACGCGGAGTCCTCCGCGACCCCGTCCTACACCGGCCAGGTCCCGGTCCCGCCCGTAGGGCGCGGCTCCCCGCTGCGCCTGCTGGTCATCGAGACCGAAGGCATCCCACCCGACGCCCCACCCCCCGCCCCCGGCACTCCCCCCGGCACCCCCGGCCCGGTGGTCTACTGCGACGCCATCCCCCTCCCCCCGCTGCCCGACGGCCCAGGTGACGGCGACGGCCACGACAACGGCCATGACGACGGCCATGGGGACGGGGACAGGGACGACCACGACCACGACCACCGCCGGGACGGGAACGGCCACGGCGAGGGCGATGACGACCACGGCGGGCCGGGCTTCCACGGCGACCACGGAGGGCCGGGCTTCCACGGCGGAGGCTGACGTCCGAGCCCCGGCTACTCCTCCGCGGTCCGGGCCCCTGAGGCGCCCCCGCCCCCGGCTGCTCCACCGTCCCGGCGGGAACCGGAGCGCGGCCGCCGCAGGGCGGCGAGGACGAGTTCCCACAGCCTCCGCAGCCCGCGCCGGCCCGGCCGTACGGGGACCGGGCCCGGCGCCGGACCGCGCGCCTGCGCGGGGCCCGGCGGCCCGGGGTCGGCAGCGGGAACCGCATCCGCCTCGGGCCGGGGCAGTGCCGGTTGGCCGGGCACCGCGGGGGCGGCCCGGGGCCGGTCCGGCGCCGGTTCGGGGTGCTGCGCGGCAGCGGTGGGGGTCGTGGAACGGGGTGCGGGACGGGGTGCGTTGCGGACGGCCTCGGCGCGGACGAGCGCGCCGAGGGCCGCGAAGATGTCGGCGGGCATGCCGGAACTCCTGCGGTGAAAGGGTGCGGACGCGAGGGGCGGCAGACCGCGCCCGCCCACCGGCTGCGCGCACAGGACGGCAGGAGGACGGGAACGCGGCCGGGCCCGCTCAGCAGCGCAGCACGGTCACCTGGGGCAGGGATCCCGCGGGGGCAGCGGGCCGCAGGGCCCGGGAAGCAGCGTGCCCCGGTGTGGCCGGGGACGCCGGACCGCCGGCTTCCCGGACGGCCTTGCCGCCGGGTCCGGTCGGCGCGTGCGGGCGCAGATGGCAGGCCGTGGCGTGGCACAGCCGCCGGAAACCGCTGCCCGGATGGCGCGGGTCGTCCCCGGAGGGCGTCAGGACGTGCGCCGCCGCGTCACAGGGGCGGCCGGTGGTGCCGGTGGCCACCGGCGCCTCGGCCGCGGCCGGGCACCTCCCCTCCGCGGCCGGTGCCGCATCGGAGAAGGCGGCGGTCAGCACCGTGAACAGCAGGGCCAGCAGCGTCAGGAGCAGCAGCGTGCGACGGCCGCCGGGCGCGGCCGCGCGGCCGGGGCTGACGGTCTGGCGCATGCGGGTCTCCCAACGCTCTTCCCGCAGGGGATTCCCTGCGGAAGAACCGGGCATTCGGGAGACACCGGAAACCGCACATGATTCCACTCGTTCCGGCTATGGCTCGCATGTATGCCCTTAACCGCACTTGCGCCTGTGCTCAGGCGGACGCCGCGGCCCGCGCGAAATGGTGCGAGAACCGCTCCAGCGGCTCACCGTCCGCACTCCACGGCCAGGGCGTCGCCACCCCGCCGGTGGCGCGCAGCGCCTGCGCCGCGTCGCCGGGCCGGGCGGCCTTGATCAGTGCGTACGCCAGCACGTTGAGGTCGGCGAGCGCCTGGGCGTGGTGGAGGAAGCCGGGGCTCGTCCAGTAGTGCGCCGCGTGATCGAGTACGGGTACCGCGTCCGGGCGGCGCCAGAACTCGCCCGCCCCGAGGGCCGTCACCCCGCCGGGCGTCATGGCGCGCTGGTGGCTGCGGACCAGGGCGGTCAGTTCCAGCCCGGCGGCGGGGGCGTTGGGCGGCATCGCGGAGCGGACGCTGTCGAGCAGGTCCAGCACCTGGCTGCTGGAGCCGCACTCGTCCGGGGAGAGGTAGCCCAGGGCCTGGAGGTGGGCCTCGCGGTTCCACGGGTCGCGGGACTTGATCTCCCGCCAGATCGCGGAGAGTTCGCCGGACGGCCGCCGCTCCAGGCGCAGTACGGCCAGGTAGAGGGTCCAGGGCGTGGGGTCGGCGGGGAGCAGCTCGGCCGCCCGCCGGCAGGTCTCCCGGGTGGCGTCCAGGTCGATGCCGGCGCCCTGCCGGCCGGCCTGGACCAGGTCCGACCAGGCGTGCAGCAGCAGGGCGGACGGGTCGTCCGGGTTGTGCCGCCGCCAGATGCCGGGGAGCCCGCGCCCCGCGGCGCCGGCGAGCACCCGCAGGCGGTGGGCCTTGCGGTCCCAGTCCTCCCCGGCCTCGTCGATCGCCTCCTTCAGCAGGGCCATGACAGCCGTATCGAGTGCTCCACGGTCCCAGCACGTCTCGACGCGCCGCCGGACCCGCCCCAGCGCGGCGTCGTCGAGTTCGGGCACCAAGCGGGGACGGTTGCCTTTGCGGCGTCTGAAGACGGGCATTCCGCGGTGGCCTTCCGGGTGAGGTGGACGGACGGAGTTGGGGCATCGTAAGGGCGAGGGCGAACCGCGGACACGGCCGCCCGCACTCCGAGACACTGCGTAGGCGGACCGACGCCGACGACCACAGCCGTCACGGCCCCACCGCAATCCCCGTCCGGCCCCCGTCTCCCACTCGGCCGCCGCCCCCCAGCTTGCCGGTCCGTGATCACAAACCGGTCACACTTCGTTCAACAAACCCCCCATTCCCGGCCGCCCGCCGACCACGTCGGCGTCACCGGCACCCGCCGGAACAGCGCTCTTCGGCGGGCTCCGCGGCCGCGGAGCCGACGGGGCCGTGCGGCCTTACGGGAGGTCCGGCGGCTGCCACACGGACTCGCGGGTGGCCGCCGGATCCGCCGACGGGTGGGAGTCCGCCACCGGTTCGGCGACCGCGGCTCCCCTCCGCGTACGCGAGCACGGACATCTCCGTGGTGAATCCCTCCGGCCCCGGTTCGCGGCTCGGTTGCCTCTCGGATCAGCCCCCAGGTGGCCACGGTCCCCCCTTCACGTCGGAATCGCCGCCCGGTGTCCCACCGTGGGGCGGCGCGCATCCGGACCGTCCATCTGAGTACGGGTACTCAGGTACGTGGGTACGGATCACGTGATGCTCTGGCGTGGCACGGCTCGTGTGCGGGGGCGCGGAAGCCCTTCGCCGCGCGGGTGGGGGCCGGGAGGGGAGGAGAACATGTCGGAGGATCCACGGCCCGGACGCGGGGGCCGGGCGCGGCGTTCGGGCTGGGCGGTGTTCGGCATCGTGCTCGCGGTCGTCCTGGCGCTGTGCGGGCTGGTCGCCGTGGGACTCGCCGTCCTCATGGTGGTGGGGCTGAATCAGTGGGGGAGCACGAAGTGACGGTGGCGACGCGCGGACGGGTGCTGTTCATGGTGGCCAGGCCGCCGGTGCTGGCGCTGCTGGCCCTCTACACCGCGCTGGGGGCGGCCGCCGGGAGCCGGGCGCACGCCGGCGGCGGGGACGCGTTGCCGGCGACCGGCCGGGCGCTGCTGCCGGTCGCCGCGTTCCTGATGTTCTCGGTGGCCTGCAACGACCTGGCGGACGAGCGGATCGACCGGGTCAACCTGCCGGGCGACCGGCGCCGGCCGCTGGTCAGCGGTGACATCGGTCCCCACGGGATGCGGAGCGTCGCGGTGGTGTGCGCGGTGGTGGCGCTGACGAGCGCGTTCCTGGTGGCGCCGTGGGCCGCGGCGGTCACCGCGGTCGGGCTGGGCCTCAGCGCGGCGTACTCCCTGCGGCCGGTGCGGATCGCCGACCGGGGCGCCCTGGCCTCGCTGGCGCTGCCGGCCTGCTACGTCGCGGTGCCGTTCCTCGTCGGCCGGCTGGCGGCGGGGGGCGGAACGGGCGCGTGGGCCGGGACCGGCGGTTGGCCCGGAGGCCGGGAGCTGCTGCTCCTGGCCGGGCTCTACGTCGGCTTCATCGGCCGGATCCTGCTCAAGGACTTCCGCGACGTGCGGGGCGACGCGCTGTTCGGCAAGCGGACCTTCCTGGTCAGGCACGGCCGCGTACGGACCTGCCGGCTGAGCGCGGGGTGCTGGACGCTGGGCTCGGCGCTGCTGGTGGCGGGGGCGCCCGGCGGGCCGCCGCCCGCGTTCGCGGCGGCCGTCGCGGCCCAACTGGGCGTGGCGCTCTGGCTGTTGCGGCGCCTCGCGCAGGAGCGGCACCCGCACCGCGAGGAGTTGCTGATCTGCGCCGCCGCCGTCGTCGGCCGCGGGGTGATGGCGGTGACCCTCGCCCAGCTCTCCATGCGATCGCTGCACTGGTCCGTGGCGGCACAGGCCGCCGTGCTCGCCGCCGTGCTGGCGCTGGTGCTCGGGCAGACCTGGACCATGCTCCGGTACGGCCCCGGCGGCCCCCGCCGCTACGTCCCCGCGCGGTACCGGCCGGAGGAGCGGGCGACGGCCGGCTGAGGTCCGGCCCCGGGCGGCGGCCGCACCGGAGCGCCGCCCGGTCAGCCGTCCGTCAGCGCCCGCGCGGTCGCCCGGGAGAACGCGTCCGGGTTGTCCAGCATGATGTTGTGCCCGCAGTGCGGGATGGCGACGAGGCAGACGCCGGCGTCGGTCAGCTGCGCGGCGCCGGGGAGCGGGCCGTCGCTTTCCGGGCTCAGGTAGGTCCGTGGGACCGCCAGGCCGAGCAGCAGTTCACGCATGGTGGGGTCGGTGCCGCGGGCCAGGTGCACCGCGCTGCGATGGAGGGCCTCCCGGCCGGCCAGGCGCATCGTGGACCACCAGTGCGGTCCGACGGCGTCGCGGATGTCCCGCCAGCCCCCGGCCAGGAACTCCTCCTCCGTGTAGGCGGCGATGCCGCGCGTGCCGGGCCGACCGCGCGCGGGGGTCATCGGGTCGAGGTTGGCGTCGACCAGGACCAGGCGGGAGACCAGGTGGGGGTGGCGGTGGGCGAGTACGAGGGCGACCGCGCCGCCCATGCTGTGCGCGACCACGTCGGCCGCCCGGACATCGGCTGCCCGCAGGGCGGTCGCGAGGGTGTCGGCGTGGTCTTCGAGGGTGTAGTCGACGTGCGTGGGGCGGTCGCTGAGGCCGAAGCCGAGCAGGTCGACCAGGAGGGAGCGCGGGCCGGTGAGGGCCGGGTGGACCGCGGCGGCCGCGAAGTAGGGGGCGGCGGAGGCGCCGAGTCCGTGCAGGTAGACCCGGGGGCGCCGGGGGTCTCCCGGTATCTCCACCCAGCGGATCCGGTCCCCTTGCGGTGTCACCTGGGCGTCGCGCATGTCTGCTCCTCGACCGGCTCACGTCACTCTCAGTGCATCGCCGGGACCATACCTCGCAGGCGAGGTATAGCGGAGCTGGGGCACAATGCTGCCGTGGTGGAGTTGGCGATCTTGGGTTTCCTGGGCGAGCGGCCGCTGCACGGCTACGAGCTGAAGCGGCGCGTCGCGCACCTGACGGGGCACGTCCGGCCGATCGCGGACGGCACGCTGTATCCGGCGATCAAGCGGCTGGAGAAGGCGGGTTGGCTGAGCCGCCGGACCGAGCCCGGAAGCCGGGCGGCCCCCCGGCACGTCCTCAGCCTGACGGAGGCCGGGCGGGACGAGCTGCGGCGCCGGCTGCGGGACGCCGGCGGCGTGCAGATCAGCGACGAGAACCACTGGTTCACCGTGCTGGCCTTCCTGCGCCAGCTCGACGACCCGGCTCAGCAGGCCGCGGTGCTGCGGCGCCGCCGGGACTTCCTCCGGGAGCCGAGCAGCTTCTTCTACGAGGGTGAACGCCCGCTGGCCGCCGAGGAGTTCGAGGATCCCTTCCGGCAGGGCATCCTGACGATCGCCCGGGCCACGAGCCGGGCGGAGATGCGCTGGTTGCACGCGACACTCAAGGCGCTCGACCCCCAGGGCCCGCGCTGACGGTGCCCGGCCACGGCAGACGTGCTCCGGAACCGGCGTGCCGCGGCAGGCGAGTACATTCGGGACCATGCGGGCAGTGGTGATCGACGGCAGGGGCACGTTCCGGCTTGCGGAGCGAGCCGATCCGGCGGTGGGGCCCGGTCTGGTGGCCGTACGGGTGCACGCCGCGGGACTCAACGCCGCCGACCTCCAGCAGGCCCGGGGCGACTACCCGGCGCCGCCGGGCTGGCCGGCCGACATCCCCGGGCTGGAAATCGCCGGTGAGGTCGAGGAGGTCGGGGCGGGGGTCACGGACGTGCGGGCCGGCGACCGGGTCATGGCTCTGGTGGGGGGCGGCGGCCACGCCGAGAAGATCGCGGTCCCCGCCGAGCTGCTGCTGCCGATACCCGTGGGGCTGTCCTGGCGGGAGGCGGCGGGGTTCCCGGAGGCGTTCAGCACCGCCTGGGACGCGCTGGTCGTCCAGGCGGGGGTGCGCGCGGGAGACCGGGTGCTGGTGACCGGGGCCGCGGGCGGGGTCGGTACGGCCATGGTGCAGGTGGCCACCGCCTCCGGCGCCCGTGTCGTGGCCAGCGTGCGCCGGACCGCACTCCACAACCGCGTGCGGGAACTCGCGCCCGCAGGCGGCGGCGTGGACGTGGTGTCCCCCGGCCAGGAGGGCGAACGGGCCCCCTACGACCTCATCGTCGAACTGGTCGGCGGGGAGGACTGCCTGCGCCGCGTGGAACTGCTGCGCACGCGGGGGAAGATCCTCGTGGTGGGGGTCCAGGGCGGTGCGGTGGCGCCCTTGCGCATGGTCGACCTGATGCTGGCGCGCGCCCAGCTGATCGGCACCACCATCCGCGGCCGCTCCCCCGCCGAGAAGGCGCTCCTCGCGGCCACGGTGCGCACCGGCGTCGTCCCGCTCCTGGCCGACGGCCGCCTGCGGGTCCCCCTCGACGCCGCCTTCCCCCTGGACCGGTACGCCGACGCCTACGCCCGGCTGGCCGGCCCGGGGAAGTTCGGGAAGGTCGTCATGCTGCCGTGAGGGCGCACTGCCGCGCGCCGGGGGCGGCGCGGTTCGGCCGGCGGGGCCCCGCCGGTGAGCCGGTGGACCGGTCGCCCAGCAAGCCCCTGGCCCCGTAAGCCCGTAGAACCGTAGCCCCATAGAACCGTAGGCCCGTGGAGCCATCGGCCGGCGGATCAGTGGATCACCGGGGCTTCTCCCGGGGTCACCCGTGCGTAGCGCACCAGGTCGGGGAGCGGGGTTCCGCCCAGGTGTGCCGGCGTCCGGGGCGGCCGGGCGCCGAGGGCGACCAGGATCCAGGTGCCGTCGGGGAAGGCCGCGGTGACCGTGGTGCCCTCGATGGTGCAGTGGACGTCCGGCGGGGTGGGGTCCGCTCCGGGGCCGGTGAGGGCGATCAGGGCGACGTGCACGCTCCGTGCGGTGGTCCGCCGGGCGGTGGCGTACGGGACGGCCGAGTGGCGGCCGAAGGCGCTGCCGTCCGCGACGGCCGCGACCGCCACCGCACTGTGTCCCGCCAGCGAGACGAACGTGCTCGTCAAGTCGGCGCCGGTGACCGCCTGCGCCCAGCGGTCGCCGGTCCGGGCGCGCGGGGGCCGCTCCCCCGCGACCTGCCAGCCGCTGTCGTACGCGTCCAGTCCGGCGGGCGCCTCGACCAGATGGGCACGGAGTTCGAAGGCTCCCCAGAACACCGCCGCGGTCTCGATGCGGGCCTCCGGGTGCGCGCGGCCGCGCCAGACAGGGCGGTGCCAGGACGCGGCGTAGCGGTCCAGGAGCCGCAGGCGGTGGATGCGGGTGCGGCCCGACAGGCCGAACCGCGGGTGGCGGAGCCCGATGTGGTTGTCGGGGGTAGGGAACGGCCACCGGGGCGTCCAGGCGCCGGTGTCGTGGTACGGGCCGGTGGCCGTGGAGTAGGCGAGCCGGGCGTAGTGCGGGTCGCCGGGCACGCGTTCCGGCGGCCGGGCGCCCGGCGTGCCGTCCTGGGCCCGGCCGCTCCCCCGGGTGTCGCCCTCGTGGTTGTCGCTGCCGTGGTTGAGCAGGCGGACGATGCCGTCCGCGCGGGTCGCGGAGAGCAGCAGGCCGGGGACGGGCAGGGCCAGGACGCGGTCGCCGCGCTCGACGGGCAGCGGCTCCTCCCGCTCGGTCCAGCACGGGTGGGTGGCGGGCAGCAGCAGGCCGAGGAAGGCTTTGGCGAGCCAGTACGGGGAGCCGGGGCCGGAGTAGCCCTGCACCATGGGCGGGTAGGGCCGGTACCAGCCGAGGGTGGCGATGCCGTGCCGGTCCCGGAAGCCGCGGTCGGTGAAGTGCCGGAGCGCGCCACTGGCCAGGCGCCTGGTCTGGCCGGGGCTCAGCGGGGTCGCGTCCGCCAGGGCGCCCATCCAGGGGGCGGCCACCGCCGCGAAGCGGTAGATCAGCGAACGCCCCTGGTGCATCGGCGCCCCGTCCGCGCCGAAGAACAGCGCGAAGTCCGCGAGGAAGCGCCGCAGTCGCGCGGTGTACTCCGGCAGGCGGTCCGCGGCGCGGGCACCGGCCATCCGGGCCCACAGCAGGGGGTAGAGGTGCAGCGCCCAGCCGTTGTAGTGGTCGAAGTGGTCCGAGGTGCGGGGGTCGCCGCCGTCGCGGTACCAGCCGTCGCCGGCGTAGAACTCCTCGGTCCGCGCCAGGTCGGCGGCCATCTCGGCGCGGTCGTGGGCGGCCCCGACACCCGCCAGGAATTCCCCGACGATCACCCGGAACAGGTGCCAGTTGTTGTCGGGTATCCGCAGTCCGAAGGCGCCTTGCAGCCAGTCGGTGAGCTGTTCCCGCACGACGCTGGGCAGGTGGTCCCACAGCCACGGCCGGGTCAGGTGGAGGCCGAGGGCGAGGGAGCACGCTTCGACGAGGGTCTGGGGGCAGTCCTGGCCGAGCGCGGGCCAGGCTTCCGGGTGCCGTGGATCGGTCCCGGCGCGAAGGCCCGCGGCGTACGCCTCGACGAGTCCGGCGGGTGCCTCGCCGCCGCAGCCGGCGGTGCGGAACGCCAGCAGCAGGAACGTGCGGGCGAAGCCTTCGAGTTGGTCGGAGTCGGGCCCGGAGGACGAGGGGCGGCCCGGCAGTACGATCCGCGCGCCGGCCGGGGAGGCGAACCGCCGTGCGTCGGCCAGCAGGTGGTCGGCGAGGGCCACCCAGTGCGCGCGGCCGTACCCCGTGAAGGGCGACAGCGCCCGGTCCTCGGGCGGCAGCGGCGCCCCGCCCCCTTGCGCCGTGGCCATCGGGCTCCTCCCGTCGGTGGGCGGTTGGGCGCTGCGGTGCGTGGCGGTACGCGGCAGCCGACCGCTCCGGCACTGCGCTCCGGCGCGGCGCGGCCGGCCCGTGCGGCCGAGTCGGCCGCTCACCCCGGTCGGCCCCTCGCCCGTCGGCCCGTTCGCCCGCACCGGGCCGGCACAACGCCCGCACCAGGATGGCCGAGGGACGCCCCGAGCAGCGAGCAGCAGTCCGGACAACTGCCCGTGCGGCCGCACGGGGGGGCGGAGCGCCCCGCTCCCTCACGTACGACCGCCCGCCACCCGCCGCCCGGCTACCCCGCGGCGTCCGTGACGCGGACCGCGCCGGACGGGCAGAGCAGCCCCGCCTCGCGCGCGGCGGCGCCGTCGCCGCCGTCCGCCGCGGACCGCAGCACCGTGACGATGCCGTCGTCGTCCTGGTCGAAGACGGCGGGGGCGGTCAGCGCGCACAAACCGGCGCCGACGCACACCGTCCGGTCCGCGGTCACCCGCACACCGCCTTCGCGCGCCGCGTCCTCACCCTGGCTCATCGTGCGTCCCCTCTCCCGCTCGGCCTGCCGCTCACGTCGCCGCTCCCCCGCTGCTCGCTGCCGTGCCCGGTCTGTTTCCGGCAAACGCCCCGGCCGGCCCGGCAGTTCCCGAGGCGCTGCCCACCGCACTCCTCCCGGCCGGGCCGACCGCGCCGGCCCGACCGGCCGCGCCGGTCCCGCCCGCCGCTCCGGTCCCACCGGCCGTGCCCGCCGTGCCGTTCACCACGTGACCGGGAGTTCGTTGACGCCCTGGATGGTGGTGCCCGGCCGCAGGGTCAGCTCCTCCACGGGGACGGCCAGTTTCAACGTGGGCACCCGGTCGAGCAGGGCGGCGAGGATGACCTCCAGTTCCAGGCGGGCGAGGTTCTGCCCCAGGCACTGGTGGACCCCGAAGCCGAAGGAGAGATGGTGGCGGGCGGAGCGCCGGATGTCGAGGGTGTCGGGGTCCTCGAACACCGAACCGTCGCGGTTGGCGATGGAGTTGGTGACGATCACGCCCTCGCCGGCCCGGATGAGCCGGCCGTCGATCTCGATGTCGGCGGTGGCGACGCGGCCGCCGGCGATGTCCGCGATCGCCAGGTAGCGGAGCAGTTCCTCGACGGCGCCGGGGATGAGCCCGGGATCGTCCCGCAACGCGGTGTACTGGTCGGGGTGTTCGAGCAGCGCGATCACGCTGAGCGAGGTCATCGACGCGGTGGTCTCGTGGCCGGCGATGAGCAGCAGCATCGCGGTGGCGATCAGCTCCTCGCGGTCGATCTCGCCGTTGGCCAGCTGCCCGGCGACCAGGCTGCCGACGAGGCCGGGGCCGGGCTCGGCCTGGAAGGCGGTGATCAGCCCGTCCAGGTAGTCGGACAGGTCCTGGCGTGCGGTGACCGCCTGCTGGGCGTCCGTCGACTGCACGAGGCGCCGGCTGGCGTCCTGGAAGAAGTCGTGGTCGGCATAGGGGACGCCGAGCAGCCGGCAGATGACCATGGACGGTACGGGCAGCGCGAACTGGCTGACCAGATCGGCCGGCGGGCCGGCGGCGAGCATCTCGTCGAGGAAGCCGTGCACGATCTCCTCGACCTCGGCGCGCATGCCCTTGATCTTCTTGACGGTGAACTCGCTGATGGTCATGCGCCGTTTGGCGCCGTGCTCGGGCGGGTCCATGCCGATGAAGGCCGGGCGGACCCCCCGCACCGCCTCGAACCGCGGTGAGGTGGCGGGGAAGCCGGGGTGGGTGCGGTCGGAGGACAGGCGGGGATCGGCGAGCAGCTTGCGGGCGGTCTCGTGCCGGGTGACCACCCATGCCTGGCGGCCGTCGTAGAGGGTGACCCGGTGCAGTGCGCCGGCGGCGTCCCGGAGCCTGGCGTAGCCCTCGGGTAACGCGTACGGACAGGTGCGGTCGTTCGGGAATGCGGGGGCGTCGGCTATCTGGGGCGTCATGGCGGTCTCGGTCATCGGTCCCCTCGGACATCGTCCTCACCCACCGCTAGGGAACGGTGAGTTCTCTAATCGGCAGAATAGGCTTGGCGTGATAGAGAACGCAACGACCTCTCCGGACATCTTCAGGAGTCACGCTGTCACCGAACGCCGACCCCGCCGCCGGCCCCTGCGCCGCGACCGCCGCCGACCACCGCAAAGGGCCGCGCCGCCGCGGCGCGGAGCTGGAGCACGCCATCCTGGCGGCGACCCTGGAGGAACTCAGCGAGACCGGCTACGCGGCGCTGACGATGGAACGGGTGGCCGCCCGGGCCCGCACCGGCAAGGCCGCCCTCTACCGGCGCTGGGCCAACCGCGCCGAACTGGTCATGGACGCCGTCCGGTCGGCCGGCATGTCCGATGTGCGGCTGCCCGACACCGGTGCGCTCCGGACGGACGTACTGGCGCTGATGCGCCAGCTCGCCGCGAAGATGGCCAGCCCGCTCGGCGGCATCCTGCGCGGTCTACTGGCCGAGATGACCCGCGACCCGGACTTCGCCGCCCTGATCCGGGAGCGGGTGCACACCGTCGGACCGCTGACCCTGCACACCATCCTCGAACGCGCCGTGGAGCGCGGGGAGATCGACCGCTCGATGCTCACCTCGCGCCGGGCCTCGGTCGCCACCGACCTGCTGCGCAACGAGTTCCTGCTGTTCGGCGCGCCGGTCGAGGAGTCCGTCCTCATCGAGATCGTGGACGATGTGTACCTGCCGCTGATCCTCCGTCCGGCACCGCCCCGGGCGGGCGGCGGCGCGCCCGCCTGAGGGCGGCGGTGCCGTCCGGCCCCGTCAGGTGATCAGCGCGAGCGCGAAACCGTCGTAGCCCTTGGCGCCCACGGTCTGCACGGCCGTGGCGCTCAACCCCGGCTCACCGGCGAGGAATGCGAGGCCGCGGCGGATGCCCTCGGTGCGGGCGCCGGTGTCCTCGGGGTCGATGACGGCCCCGTCGGCCACCACGTTGTCGAGGATGACGAGGGTGCCCGGCCGGCCCAGCTTGAGGGACCACTCCAGATAGGCGGCGTTGTTGCCCTTGTCCGCGTCGATGAAGATCACGTCGAAGGGCTCACCGCCCTCGGCCGCGAGGTCGGGCAGCGCGGTCAGCGCCGCGCCGACGCGGACCTCGACCCGGTCGGCCAGACCGGCCCGCACGAGGTTGGCGCGGGCCACCTCCGCGTGCTCCGCCCGGGCCTCCAGGGTGACCAGCCGGCCCTCCGGGGGCAGTGCGCGGGCCAGCCAGATGGTGCTGTAGCCGCCGAGGGTGCCGATCTCCAGGATGCGGCGGGCGCCCCGCAGCCGGGCGAGCAGGTGCAGCAGCTTGCCCTGCGCGGCGCTGACGGCGATCTGCGGCAGGCCCGCCGCGTCACTGGCCTGCCGGGCCTGCGCCAACGCGTCGTCCTCCAGGGCGAACAGCTCGGCGAGATACCCGTCCACGTCGGCCCAGCGCTGACGGCTGGACCGCGGCCCGGATTGCGGACTCTCCTGCGGAGCCTGCGGCGTACTCATACGGTTTCGTCCTCCCCTTGACGGTGTCCGGCAACGGCCGCGCGCCCCTCGTCCGCGAGGCCGGGCGCGGCCGCGGGCGCGAGGTCGCGCACCCCACCGGGCAACCTCTGCCCCTCCGCCCCATCCAACCACCCAACGCGGCCCAGGGGATGCGCATTCCCCCTCCGGCCGGCCGACCCCATGCCCGCCCCACAGTCGGCAAGGGGGACGTGAGATGGCCGGAACGGTGCGGTTTAACGCGCACGGCGGGGCGGAGGTCCTGCAACCGGAGGAGGTGCCGGTGGGCGCCCCCCGCCCCGGCGAACTCGCGATCCGGTGGACGCGATCGGCCTCAACCGCGCCGAGGTGCTGTTCCGCAGCGGCCGGTACACCGAGGCGGCCCGGCAGTTCCCGGCGCGGCTCGGCACCGAGGCCGCGGGCGTGGTCGAGGCCGCCGGGCGGCGGGTGACGGGCTTCGCGCCGGGCCATCCGGTCAGCGTGCTGCCCGCCTTCTCGACGAACGACCACGGCGTCTACGCCGAACGGGCGCTGGTGCCCGCGGCCGCGGTGGTGCCCCGCCCCGACGGACTGGATGCGGTGGGCGGCGCGGCGTACGTCGCCTCGGGGCTGCGGACGGAGGCGTTCCGGCCGGTCGTGGACCGGCCCTTCCGGCTGCCGGAGATCGCCGACGCGCACCGGTACCTGGAGGCGGGCGCCGGCGTGCTGTTCATCGGCGCGCACCCGGACGACGAGTTCCCGTCGCTGGCGGCCTTCGGGCAGTGGCGGCAGCGCCGGGGGCTGACCACCGGGGTCGCCACGGTCACCCGCGGCGAGGGCGGCGGCAACGCCGGCGGGCCGCAGGAAGGGGCCGCGCTCGGCCTGATCCGCGAGCGCGAGGAGCGCACGGCGGTCGGCTTCGCGGGGATCCGCAACGTCTACCACCTCGACAAGCCCGACTTCTGGTACACCCTCTCGGCTCCCCTGACCGCACGCGTCTGGAACCGCCGCCCGCAGCCGCCCACCGACACCCTGGAGCGCCTCGTCCGGCTGATCCGGGCGACCACCCCGAGGACCGTGGTGACGATGGAGCCGCGGCCCTTCAACCAGCACGGTGCGCACCAGGAGTCCGCGCGCCTGGCGATCGAGGCGTTCCGGCTGGCGGCGGACCCCACCGCCTTCCCCGGGCAGCTCACCCGGGAGCGGTACCGGCCCTGGCAGGCGTCCGAACTGCGCACCCAGAGCTGGGGGTTCACGGGCCCGGTCGGTCCCCGGTGCGCCCGGACCCGGGCCACCGACCCGCACACCGGGCTGCCGGTCGAGGGCTTCTGGACCGGGGTGCGGTCCCCCACGGGACAGACCTGGGCGCAGGTCGAGCGGAACGCCGCGCGCACCTACGTCACCCAGGGGTTCGGCTCGCTGCCCAGGAAGGTCACCACCCCGCGCCGCAGGCTGCCGTGCGAGTGGTTCACGGTACTGTCCCGCAACGGCAATCCGGTCCCGGCCCCGGTGCGCGACCGGTCCCGACTGCGCCCGCTGTACGCCGAGTTCCGTGCCTGGGCGCGCCGCACCGGTCTGCCGTGGCTGGCGAACGACGCCCAGCCCGCCTCTCCCGCCAGCCCCTCGGCCAAGGTGCCCGCGGTGGAACGGGCGCCCGTCGTGGACGGCCGGGCCGGCCCCGGTGAGTATCCCGGCCCGGCGCTGACCCTGCGGCACTGGGAGGGCAAGCGCTGCGCCCCGGCGGACTGCTCCGCGACCGCCCGGATCTCCCGCCACGCCTCGGCGCTGTACGTCCTGGTCCAGGTCCGGGACGACCTCATGGGCGCGGCCCTGGACGCGAAGGGCGACTGCAAACGCCACTGGCGCACCGACTCCGTCGAGATCGACCTCGATCCGCGCGGCGCCTCCGACGACACCTCCACGACGTTCAAGGCGGGCATCCTGCCGTTCACGGCGCGCGGCGCGGGTGCGTGCGCGGGCCGGGACGGCGACAACCGCCAGGGCCCGGCGGCGACCACCGCTCCCGGTATGCGGGTCGCCTCGGTGGTGACCCGGCCGTACACCGGCTACACGGTCGAGGCGAAGATCCCGTTCGCCGCGCTGCCGGCCGCCGTCGATCCGGACCGGCTCACCGCCAACATCCTGGTCTACGACTCCGACACCCGGGACAGGACCGGCAAGAGCCGCCTGGCGTGGTCGCCGTTCGGCAGCGCCCAGGCCGACCCGTACGGGTGGGGCGCGGTGCGGCTGCCCGGCCACACCCCGGTCGTGCGGCCGGTGAGCCCGCCCCGGATCCCGCTGGAGGCCGCCCGCAGCCAGGACTCCCCCGCGGCGCGTGCCCAGGCCCGCCGCACCGGTGTCCCGCCGGCCGTCGGGCCCCGCTACCGGCACTGAGGGCGAGGCGGGGCGCCGCACCCGTCGGTGGGGCGCCCCGCACCGTGTGCGCGCCGCTCACCGGCGGCGGCCGCTCCCGGTCAGTTGTCGAGGCTGGTGTGGTTCCACCAGCCCTGGCGGCCGACGAGGAAGGATGCCCTGGGAGCTGAGCGGGTCGAAGGCGGCGGCCGCGTCTCCGGCGGCCGTCCAGCCAGCCGTCCCCGTGCACCCGGTCCAGGTGGGCGGTGTGCGCGGGGGCGCGGCGCGGGCGCGTGCGGGTGATGAGCCCGTGCGGGCGGGCTCGGCGGGAGACGTGCCGGGTGGCCAGCAGCCGTGCGCGGAACCCCTCGGTGCCGCGGTCGGGGGCGAGGGGCAGGTCGGGGTCGGTGAAGTAGGCGACCAGGCGCTGTCCGGAGGGCAGCGGCGCGGCGGGCGCCGGCCCGGACCGCGAGCGCGGCGCCCCGCCCGGTGGCGTCCACCACCCAGCAGCACCCGACCGTCCGCTCGGCGCCTCCTGCGCGCGGCCGCAGCACCACCAAGAGGACCGGTGGTTACGGCCGGTGGCGCCGGCGCGCCCGGCGCGCGCGACGGGTCCCCGCACCGGCCGCCTCAACTGATCGGGTGCAGTCCGGAGGAGGTCGTCGTCCGCGGACCGCGCGCCCGCTACCCTCCGCGCCATGGGGACCTTCGCCGACGAAGCGCGCTCGCGGCTGGCGAATCTGCTGCGGATGGCCGGGAACAGCGAGCGGGACCGGGCGCTGATCATCGCCTATGTCGAGGCCACGCCCGAGCCGCCGCCGCTCGGGCCGCGCGGCATCCACACCAGCGGCTGCCCGCAGTGCCGGAACACCATGTGGGGCCAGCGCGACCGCGACGGCCGCCCCATCTCCGTCTGCGCCCGGTGCGGTTTCGTCAAGGAGGCCGACGGTGGACTGTCCTGACTGCGGCTTGCCGATGCTGGAGCCGGGCCCGCAGAGTAACCGGCACTGCTGCTACCGGTGCGGGCGCGTCGCGGCGACGGGTGAGACCGCGGACGACATCACCATCCGGGAGCGGATCCGGCAAGAGGCGTTCGTCCTGCTCGACTACGCGATGGCGCTGCGCGGCGGGTGCCGCCGGCGTACCCCGAGGGAGGACCTGCGGATGGGCCAGCTCATTCAGACCCGGGGCTGCGGCAGATGCGGCGGCACCATGTACCGGACGGTGGAGACCGACGACGAGGGGAACCCCACGGGCGAGAGCCAGTTCGTGTGCGCGGCCTGCGGCCACGTGGAGTGACGTGCGCGGCGCGCCCCTGCCACCGGGCCCGGCCGTCAGACCACCGGCAGCCCCACGTAGTTCTCCGCCAGTGAGGCCGCGGCGGCCCGCGAGGCCACCAGGTAGCGCAGGTGCGACAGGCGCAGCCGGCGGCCGAAGGCCGCCTCGCCCGGGGCGGGGTGCAGCAGGGTGGTCATGGACGGCGGAGTCGATGCCGTGCCGGTGCAGGAGGTGGGCGAGCAGCAGCCCGGCCGGTCCGGCTCCGATGACGGCAACACTGGTACGCATGGCGGTACTCCTTCGGGGCGGCACCGCCGCGCACAAAGGGCCCCGCCCCGTTCCTGCCCGAGGTGACGGACGCAGGAACGGGGCGGGGCCGGTGTGATGGTGCCGCGCCGTCAGGCGCTCAGCGGCGGCCGCCCTTGTGGTGGTGGCCCTTGTGGTGATGGTGGTGGTGGTGCGTGTGGTGGTGGCGCACGATCACGTGCCGCTCGAAGTGGGCGTTGGCGCAGGTGTTCCCGAAGGCCGGGTTCAGCAGCCCGATGATGTCGATGGTGTTGCCACACACATTGAGCGGAACGTGCACCGGGATCTGGATGACGTTGCCCGACAGCACGCCGGGCGACCCGACGGCGCCACCGCCCGCACCGCTGTCGGCGAAAGCGGCCGAACTTCCACCCAGAGCGGTCCCGGCCGCCAGAGCAGCCATAGCGGTAATCCGTGTGATCCGTGACATTCCGAACCTTTCGATCAATCCAAGCGACCCAACGCCGCTCTCTGCTCTTCCCTTCGGCATACGCACCGTCACCATGAGGGCAATGGCCCGCAATTCCCTCTTTCGCGTCGCTCCGGACACCGCCGACCGGACGCAGGTTGACGCTCCGGGCCCGCCGCCCCGGGCCGGTGGCGGCGCCGGGCCCGTGCCATGACCAGGGATGCCGTCCTTACCGCCGTCCGGCGCAGCGGCTCCGCGCTCCCCGGGGGCCGGCTAAACCTGCGCCGGGCGCCGCCGCCCCGGCGGTCAGCGCGCGGTTGACGCGTGGCAGGAGGGACAGCGGGCCGCGCCCTCGGGCGTCACCGGCCGGCCGCAGGCGGAGCACACCGCGCCGAGCCAGCAGGCCGCGTCACCGCCCTCGGCCGGGCGGCCGGCCGCCCGGCCGGTGAGCAGGCACCGCGTCAGGACCCGGGCGTGGCTGAGGTGGAGCGGTGCGACGGCGGTCCGGAGCACCACCGGGCCCTGGCCCGCCAGCGCCCGCAGCCGGCTCAGCCCGGCGGCCCGGACCGCGTCCCGCAGCTCCTGCTCGTAGCGCCGGGCGAACGCCTCGTACCGGTCCTCGCGCGTGCCGTACCAGCGCCACAGTGCGGCCGACGGGGCGACCGCGGCGAGCCAGACGTCCGGTGCCGCGCTCTTCGGCAGGCGGCCGAGCGGCAGGCGCCGGTCGACCAGGACCCGCGTACCGGGCCAGGGGCGCGCGACCGCGTAGACCGATTCCGTCCACACCCGGAGCGCGGTCTCCCCCGCGGCCCGGGCCCCGCCCTCGGACAGTTCCTCACCGCTCATCATGCGAGCTCCTCGCGACAGGGCGGTCGTCCCGGCCCGCGCCGGGACACCCCCCGCAGCCAAGCATTGCACAGCGCAAACTCCGCCATCGGCCCCAAGTGCATGCCGTTGGCAAATATTGCGAAGCGCAAGAAAAACTCCGTATAACTCTCCTCAACTCTGCGGGGATGACGCCCCGATGAGGGCGCCACGTCGTGAAGCTGGTCCGCGAGCGGAACACGACCGGTCCGGTGCGGGGGACTTGGGTGGCCGGTGCCGCCCGCGTGCCGTGAAAGGAGCGACGGTGGTGGTACGACGCGGTGCCCGCAAGGAAGCCGAGCGCATGGCGGCGCTGGCCGCCGAGCAGTTGCTGAAGGTGGGGACGACGCTGCGGCGGACCCCCGCCGGCCCGGACCTCCGGGCCGTCTACCGGCCCGATCAGCGCGTCAACGACGCGCCGTACCGCGAGCGATGGGCGCACGACCGGGTCGTGCGGTCCACGCACGGGGTGAACTGCACCGGCCCGTGCTCGTGGAAGGTGTACGTCAAGGACGGCGTGATCACCTGGGAGACCCAGGAGACGGACTACCCCTCGGTGGGCCCGGACCGGCCCGAGTACGAGCCGCGCGGGTGCCCCCGGGCGCCTCGTTCCCCTGGTACACGTACTCGCCGACCCGGGTGCGCCACCCGCACGTCCGCGGGGTGCTCCTGGAGCTGTACCGCGAGGCGCGGGAGCGGCTGGGCGATCCGGTGGCGGCCTGGGCCGAGGTCACCGGCGACCCGGAGAAGCGGCGCCGGTACCAGGCGGCGCGCGGCAAGGGCGGTCTGGTGCGGATCGGCTGGGACGAGGCGCTGGAGATCGCCGCCGCCGCGCACGTGCACACCATCGGGGCGTACGGCCCGGACCGGGTCGCCGGGTTCTCCCCGATCCCCGCCATGTCGATGGCCTCGCACGCGGTGGGGGCGCGCTTCATGGCGCTGATCGGCGCGCCGATGATCTCCTTCTACGACTGGTACGCGGACCTGCCCATCGCCTCACCGCAGGTCTTCGGCGACCAGACCGACGTCCCCGAGTCCGGGGACTGGTGGGACGCGGCCTATCTGATGCTGTGGGGCTCCAACGTGCCGGTGCCCCGCACACCGGACGCCCACTGGATGGCCGAGGCCCGCTACCGGGGCCAGAAGGTGGTGGTGGTCTCCCCCGACTACGCGGACGCGACCAAGTTCGCCGACGTGTGGCTGCATCCGCACCCCGGTACCGACGGGGCGCTGGCGATGGCCATGGGGCACGTGATCCTCACCGAGTGCTTCGTGCGGCGGCAGGTGCCGTACTTCACCGAGTACGTCCGGCAGTTCACCGACCTGCCGTTCCTGGTCGAACTGGAGCAGGGCGCGGACGGGCTGACGCCGGGGAAGTTCCTGACCGCGGCCGACCTGGGACTGGACGCCGACGCGGGGGCGGCCGCGCGCTGGAAGCCGGTGCTGGTGGACGCGGTGTCCGGCCGGCCGGTCGTCCCCAACGGCACACTCGGGGACCGCTGGTCCAAGGGCGGCATCGGCCGCCAACTGGCCGCGGGTGCTCACCGTGTGGCGGGCCCATCTGACCGGCTCCTCGGCCAAGGGCAACGAGTTCTTCCTGCGCCACCTGCTGGGGGCGAGCGACAACGCGCGGGTGCGCCGGCTGGCCGACCGGTGCGGTACCGCCCCGTCCGGCCCCGCCCGCGGCCGTCCGCTGCTGGACACCGACGTCAAACTGTGCGAGGCGATCCTCGCGCTGTCCAGGACGACCAACGGGCGGCTGGCGGCCGAGGGCTTCGAGCAGCTCGCCGAGCGGTGCGGTCCGGGCAGCGGCTTCGCCGGGCTGGCCGAGGCGGTCCGGGAGCGCCGGGTGGTGTTCTCCGACACCCAGGCCCGGCCGGTCCAGGTCGGCAGCAGCTTCGAGTGGTCCGGCAAGGAGGCCCCGGACCGGCGCTACGCCCCGTTCACCCTCAACACCGAGCACCGCAAGCCCTGGCACACCCTGACCGGGCGTCAGCACTGCTACCTCGACCACGACTGGATGGTCGAGCTGGGCGAGCAACTACCGGTATACCGGACCGCCGTTGAGCCCGGAATTCCTCGGCGGGCCCGGGGACCCGGGGGCGGGAGCGGCCCCGGGCGGGGGCGGCGCGCGCTCGGTGGCCGTCCGCTACCTCACCCCGCACTCCAAGTGGTCGATCCACTCCGCGTACCAGGAGAACCTGCTGATGCAGACGCCGGCCCGCGGCGGGCCGGTCATCTGGATGAGCGTGGCCGACGCCGAGGCCATCGGCGCGGCGGACAACGACTGGGGTGCGGCGGTCAACCCCAACGGCGTGGTCACCGCCCGGGCCGTGGTCTCGCACCGGATGCCGCCGGGCACGGTGTTCATGTTCGAGCACTGCCTGAACCCGACCTGCGTCGCGGTCTGCCCCTCCGGCGCCCTCTACAAGCGCATCGAGGACGGCATCGTCCTGGTCGGCCAGGGCCGCTGCCGCGGCTGGCGGATGTGCGTCAGCGGCTGCCCGTACAAGAAGGTGTACTTCAACCACACCACCGGCAAGGCCGAGAAGTGCACCCCGTGCTGCCCGCGCATCGAGGCGGGCGAGCCCACCGTGTGCTCGGAGACCTGCGTCGGCCGGCTGCGCTACCTCGGCGTCATGCTCTACGACGCCGACCGGGCCGGCGAGGCCGCGGCCGTGCCCGACGAGAAGGACCTCTACGAGGCCCAGCTCGACAGCTTCCTCGACCCGCACGACCCCGACGTCGCACGCGCCGCCGAGGAGTCGGGCATCCCGCACGACTGGAGCACCGCCGCCCGCCGCTCCCCCGTCCGCGACCTGATCACCCGCTACCGGGTCGCGCTGCCGCTGCACCCGGAGTACCGCACCCTCCCGATGGTCTGGTACGTGCCGCCGCTCTCCCCCGTCGTGGCCGCGCTGACCCGCAGCGGCCACGACGGCGAGGACCCGGCCGGCCTCCGCCCTCCGGCCGTTCAGCCGCCTCGTGCACACCTTCGCCGCCCCCGTCGGCTACCTCTTCCGCCCCTACCTCGTCTACCGCTCCCGGGCCCGCGGCGCGGGGGCCTGACGCGGGGCGTGATGATGCTCCTCAGGCGCGGAGGACCGCGGCGAGGCGGGCGGCGAACGCGGCGGGGTGCGTGGTGGTCCCGGTGTGCCCGCCGGGGAAGTGCACCAGCTCCGTACCGAGGCGCTCGGCCAGGAACGCGGCCGGGCGGGAGGGCAGTTCACCCCGCGAGTCCTGGCCGCAGGCGAGCACCAGCCGGTCCGCGAGCGCGGCCAGCCGGTCCGTGTCCGGGGTGTAGGACATGAAGGCCGGCACGATGCGCCCGACGAAGTACGGCAGGCCGGCCATCGTCTGCTCGGCCCGCGCCGCGGCCTGCGGCGGGAGCCTCAGCTCCGGCTCCGGCGCGGCGGCCGCCCCGTCCCCGCGCAGCCCGGCGGCGAACACGGCCATCGCCGGCCACACCCCCTCGGTGCGGAACACCTCCCGCACCCGCGCGAGCAGCGCGCGGTGCCGGTCGGCGTCCGGCAGCACCTCCACCACCGGCGGCTCGTGGGCCACGACCCGGGTCAGGCGCTCGGGGTGGGCGGTGAGCAGGTGGAGGGCGGCGACGGCGCCCGAGCTGCTGCCGAACACCCGGGCGGGCTCGCCCGGCGACAGCGCCTCCAGCAGCCGGAACGCGTCATCGGCGTGCTCGGCCACGCGCTGCTCGGCCCCGGGGTCGTCGAGGGTGCTGCGCGCCATGCCGCGCGGGTCGTAGGTCGCCACGGTGTACTCGGCGGCGAGGTCGCCGACCAGGCCGTCGAAGGCGGCGGCGCCGCCCGTGCCGCCGGGTATCAGCAGGAGCAGCGGTCCCCGGCCGCGCACGTCGTAGTGCAGGGTCGCGCCGGGTACCCGCAGGCTGCCGGTGGTCGGGGTGGTCATGCGGAGTCTCCTTCTCGGGTGGTGGGCCAGTGCTCCAGGAGGGTGTGCAGGGCGTCGAGGGCGCGCCGCCAGGACCGCTGCGGCGCGCGCTCGTGCGCGAACCCGCCCGCGGCCTCCAGGGCGACGAACCCGTGGAACGTGCTGCGCAGCAGCCGGACCGCGTCGGTCAGGTCGGGCTCGGCCAGTCCGTAACCGCGCAGCAGGCCGTAGGTCAGCTGCACCGCGCGCCGCGGCCCGGGGGCCCGGGCGGCCAGTTCGGGGTCGATCCGGATCCGGACCTGCGTCGCGGCGTAGCGGCCGGGGTGTGCGTGGGCGTACTCCCGCCAGGCGTCCGCGTAGGCGACCAATGCGTCCTTGCCCGCCCGCCCGGCCATCGCCTCGGCGATGCGGAGGGTCTTCTCGTCCGCCGCCAGCAGCGCGATCCGGCCCCGCAGGTCTTCCAGTCCGCGGACGTGCGTGTAGAGGCTGGCGTCCTTCACGCCCAGCCGCCGCGCGACCTGCGCCATGGTCACCTGGTCGAGCCCGGTCTCGTCGGCCAGCTCGGCCGCCGCCACCGTCACCCGCTCCGCCGTCAACCCGGCCCGTGCCATGCGCCCTCCCTGGATCCTGGCCTCTGCCTAGGGCCCCTAGTTTCACCCTAGGGGCCCTAGGAAAGCAACAGGGAATCCCGCAGCAGGCCGGGGCCGAGGCGCATTCCAGCGCGCCTGACCCGCCGTCACGTTATGGACTTCCCACAATCCGGCGGCGCCGGATCGGTGGACGGCAACCCTGATACGCCAGATGATCGCTGGCATGATCCAGGAAGATCAAGAAATTCCTTGTGTGGACCCCACAGCACGGCGTCCCACGGGGATGCGGGCCTCAAGTGTGTGGAGGAGACGGGATGGCACAGAACGGTGCGGTGCTGGTGACCGGCGCCGGGGCGATGACCCCGCTCGGCGCTGACGCGGCGTCAACGTGGGCGGGCCTGCTGGCGGGCGACTCCGGGGTGCGCGCCCTGGACGCGGAGTGGGCCGACGGGCTGCCGGTGCACGTCGCGGCCGCGCTGGCCGGGGATCCGGCCGCCGGCCTGCCCCGGACCGAGGCGCGCAAACTGGACCGGGTCGAGCAGATCGCACTGACCGCCTCCCGCGAGGCGTGGCGGGACGCCGGGGCCCCGGAGGTGGACCCCGTGCGGTTCGCCGTCGTCATCGGGACCGGAACGGGCGGGATCCTCACCACGCTCGGGCAGGACGACATATTCGAGGCGTCCGGGCCCCGGCGGCTCTCGCCGTTCGCGGTCCCCATGCTGATGGCCAACGGGCCGGCCGCCTGGGTGAGCATGGACCTGGGGGCCAAGGGCGGCGCCCGCACCCCGGTGAGCGCGTGCGCCTCGGGCGCCGAGGCGCTGGCGATGGGCCTGGACCTGCTCCGCGCCGGACGCGTGGACGTGGTGGTGGCCGGCGGGGTCGAGGCGAGCCTGCACCCCTTCACCCTGGCCGCGTTCGCCCAGATGAAGGCCCTCTCGCCGCGGTCGGCGGATCCCGGGGCGGTGTCCCGGCCCTTCGATGTGGACCGCAGCGGCTTCGTGATGGGCGAGGGCGGCTGCGTACTGGTGCTGGAGCGCGCCGAGTTCGCCCGGGCCCGCGGCGCCCGGACGTACGGTGCCCTGGCCGGGGCCGGGATCAGCTCCAGCGCCGACCACATCACCGCCTCCGACGTCGACGGCCAGGTCCGCGCGATCGGCGCCGCGCTGCGGGACGCCGGGCTGGGCCCGCGCGACATCGGCCACGTCCACGCCCACGCCACGTCCACCGCATCGGGAGACCTGGCCGAGGCGCAGGCCATCGCGCGGGCGGTCGGCGACCACGCCCCGGTCACCGCGACCAAGTCCATGACCGGCCACATGCTCGGCGCCTCGGGGGCGGTCGGTGCGCTGGCCGCGCTGCTGGCCCTCCGGGACGGCGTGGTGCCGGCCGTGCGCAACCTGGAGAAGCTGGACCCCGGGATCGACCTGGACGTCGTACAAGGCGCGAACCGCACCGGCCGGTGGCGGGCCGCCCTGGCCAACTCGTTCGGTTTCGGCGGCCACAACGTCAGCCTGGTGTTCACCGGGTGAGCCGGCGGAACCCGTATGCCGGGGCCGGGGGGCGGCCGGCCGCGCGTACGGGTTCCGCGCCTCCCCGGTCAGCGGCGGGCGTGCGGGGCGTCAGGCACCGGCGTGCGGCTGGGCGGGGCTGAGGTAGTGCACCGCGGTCCGTTCGGCGTGCGGCACGAGCAGGCCCTCCAGTTCATCGGCGGCGGCCTTGAGGAGGTCGGCGTCGCGGGGGGCGTCGACGGTCTCCAGGAGGAACGCCACCCGGGTGGAGTCCTCGGTGACGCGGGTGCGGTGGGCGTCGCGGTGGTTCCAGTGGCGGGTCAGCACACCGCTGGAGTCGGCGTAGACGACCTCGCCGGCCTTGGGCTGCTCGACGGTGCCGGGCTCACCGAGCGGGGTGAACTCCTCGCCGTCCCCGGCGTGGCGGATCTCCACGTCGCCGGTGACCCGGTCGAGGTCGAAGGCGCCGGCCGGCAGGCCGTGGCGGACGGAGACGGCGTTGTAGGAGTCGACGGCCGGGTTGATGCGCGGCAGCGTGCCCTTCTTGGCCATCCGGCGGCCGAGGGCGTCGACGCTGGGGCGGATGCGGCGCGGGTTGGTGCCGAAGGCGCGGTAGGCGGTGTGCCACGCCGCGATGCGCGGGTCGTTCTCGTCGGCGGGCTGCCAGCTGCCCTCGGCGAGCCGCCGCTCCAGGTCCGCCAGGGCGTCGGCGGTGTCGGGCCAGGCTTCGCGGCCGCGCAGGCCGGTGGCGGTGACCAGGGCGATGAGGGCGTCGGGGAAGGCGTCAGCGACAGCGGGGGCGAGACGGAAGGTGGTCATGGACGGTACTCCGCTTTCTGCGTCGGGGCGGGGGTGAAAGGCGGGGAGCCCGCGGCGGGGGCTCAGCCGAGGGCGAGGAGGCCGACCGCGACGGCGGCGCTGCCCAGGCCGAGGAGCTGGCCGCGGTGGACGCGCTCGGCGAGCACACAGCGGGCGAGCAGTACGGTCCCGGCCGGGTAGAGGGCGGTGATCACGGCGACCACGGCGAGGTCGCCGCCGCGGGCGGCCAGCAGGAACAGCAGGTTCGCCACCGAGTCCAGCACCCCGGCGGCGGCCGACATCGCGTAGGCGGGCTTCTCGCTGCCGAGCCTGCGGTACAGCAGCCCGGCCGCGGCCAGGGTGACGGCCGAGGAGACCGCCCGGCCGGTGATCAGCGGCGCCACTCCGCTGTCGGCGGGCGCCTGGTGCAGGAAGATCAGCTGGAGCGCGATGGCCGCACCGGCGCCCAGCGCCAGCAGCAGCGCGGTCCGCGACGGGCGCGCCGCCCCGGCGCCGTGTCCGGCGCTGATGAGCACCACCGCGACCAGCGCCAGCGGCAGTCCCACCAGCCCGGCCGTGCTCAGGTGCTCGCCCTGGGCCAGCCCCACGCCGACCGGCAGCATGGCGGACACCAGCGCGGTGACCGGCGAGAGCACGTTCATCGGGCCGATCGCCAGGGTGCGGTAGAGCAGGGCGAACGCGGCGGCCGAGGCGACGCCGGAAGCGGCGCCCCACACCACGGCGCCCTGGCTGAACGACGCCCCGAGGAAGGGCCACAGCAGGAGTTCGACCGCGAGCGAGGCCGGAGCGGCGATCAGCACGGTGCGCAGGACATGGGCCTTGCGGGCGCCGAGGCCGCCGAAGAAGTCGGCGCACCCGTAGGCGAGGGAGCTGCCCAGGGCCAGCAGCAGAGCGATCACGGTACATCCCTTAACATCGATGGAACGACCGAACGGTACAGCGGACCGACCGGGCCGTGTCAACCAAACGACCGCGCGGTGCCCGGCAGGAGCCCGGCACGAGGAGGGGATCGGATGACCGAGACCGAGGCCGCCCTGCGGACGCTCGCCCACAACGTCCGGGCGGCCCGCACCCGCGCGGGCCTGTCGCTCGACGAGCTCGGCCGGCGCGCCCAGATCAGCAAGGGCGCCCTGGTGGCACTGGAGAAGGCCCAGGGCAATCCGAACTTCGCCACTCTGGTCCGGCTGGCCGACACCCTCGGCGTCTCGGTGTCCGCCCTCACCGAGGGCAAGGCCGAAGCGCGCGTCCGGGTGGTGTCCGCCGACGCGCTGCCGCCGCTGTGGACCGGCCCGCGGGGCGGTGCGGCCCGGTTGATGCTGACGACCCCCGGGCCGGCCCCGGTCGAGGTCTGGCGCTGGGAGCTGGAACCGGACGAGGAGTACCCCAGCCACCCCCACCGGACCGGGGTGGTGGAGACCGTCAGCGTCACGTCCGGCCGGATGACGCTGGTCGTCGACGGCACCGAGCACGGCGTCGAGGCCGGGCAGACCGCGGTCTTCGACGGCGACGCCGCGCACACGTACCGCGGCTCGGGCACCGGGACCTGCCACCTGATCATGACCGTCCACCTCCCGCCCGGCGGCGCGGGCCCGGCCTGAGGCAACCCGCCGCGCCCGCTGCGGGGCGCCCGGCTCAGCGCAGGTACGACGCGCCGTTGACGTCCAGGACGGCGCCCGAGGACCACACCGCCTCCGGGGAGGCCAGGTACGCCACCGCGGCGGCGATCTCCTCGGGGGCGGCGACCCGGCCGAACGGGCTCTGCCGCCGGACCTCGTCCCCGATCCGGTCGGCGACCCGTTCGGTGTCCACGAAGCCGGGGGCGACCGAGGCGACGGCGATCCCGTAGGGCGCGAGCGCCACCGCGAGCGACTGGCCCAGGGCGTGCACCGCGGCCTTCGTCGCCCCGTAGGCGGGGTGGTCCGGCTCGCCCTTGTAGGCGCCGCGGGAACCGACGTTGACGATCCGCCCCGCGATCCCGTTGTCGATCATGTTGCGGGCCGCGCAGTAGCTGACGTGGGCGGTGCCCAGCAGATTCACGTCCACGATGCGCCGCCAGGCGTCCTGCCAGTCCTCGAACGAGGTGGTGGCCGGGGGGTGCGCGGTGTTGGTCCCCGCGTTGTTGACCAGGACGTCGAGCGGGCCGAACGCCTCGACGGCCGACGCGACCACCGCGGCCGCGCCCTCCGGGGTGCCCAGGTCGCCCTGGATCACGCAATGGCCGCTGCCCGGAAGGGAGTTGAGGGCCTCCTCGGCGGCCTCACGGCGGGTCCCGCAGTGCAGGGCGACGCGGTCGCCGGCGGCGGCGAAGGCGGTGGCGACGGCGCGGCCGATGCCGCGCGCGGCGCCGGTCACCAGGACGGCGCGGTTCCGCTTCATGGGCAACCTCCAGCAGTCGGCGGCCCGGCGGCCGCGGGGCCGTGACGATCGTGCCGGCCCAGCCTCGCACGCCGGGCGGCGGCGCCGACGGCCGGGGTGCGGGCGGCGGACGGCCTGGTGCGGGCGGGGCCGGCGGCCCGTGGCAGGCGGCCGGAAGCCGCGACGGGCGGCCCCCCTGTCCCGGCAGGAAGGCCGCCCGGTGGGCCGGACGGTCAGCCGTTGAGGGCCGCGACACCGGCCTGGGCGAACTGCTCGTCCAGGTCGCCGCTGGGCGCACCCGCGACGCCGATGCCCGCGATCGGGGCGCCCTCGGCCTGGACGGGGGCGCCGCCCGCGAGGAACAGCGTGCCCGGGATGTCCTTCAGGGTGGGCGCCTGCTCCAGGCGCTTGGTCAGTGCGGAGGTCGGCGCGTTCCAGGACACCGCGGTGAACGCCTTGGCCTCGGCCGCCCGGTACGACTGCGGGCCGGCGCCGTCGCCGCGCAGGGTGACGACGGTGTTGCCGTTGCGGTCGACCACGGCCACCGACACGTGCTGGTCGGCCTTCTGCGCGGCGGCGAGCGCGGCCTGCGCCGCCTTGGCCGCCGCGGCGATCGAGAGGTGGTCGGTGGCGACGGTGCCGGTGGCCGCGGTGCGGCTCGCCGGGGCGCCGGCGGCCCGGACGCCGGTGTCGGGGGCGGCCACCGCGATGGCGCCGGCGGCGCTCACCCCGACGGCGGCCAGCACGGCCGCGCCGGTGAGGATCCGGGTACGCCTGGACGGCATCTGCATGGGTCTGCTCCTGTTCGTCGGGCCGGGGCCGGCGGGCCCCGGCGCCGCGGCGGCCGGCCGCGGCCCCTTCATCGTCGGCGGCGGCCGGGAGGCCGCCGGTCGTCGGAGCGGATGCCGTCGCGGAGCATGATGGAGGACGTCGATGTCGACCGATCGGATGACGGACGCGGTCCGGAAACCGGGTTACGAATCAAGGATGGACGTGCACCACCTGAGCCGCGGCTCCGCGAAGACCCCACCCGGCGGGTGCGGGCCGGCCCCCGGGGCGTCCGGCGTGCCCGGGCCGCGGACCGCCGGGCCGGGGCCGGGGACCGCCGACACGGCCGCGTCCGGCCGCCGCCTGGAGGTGGTCATCTCGGCCTCCTTCGTGCTGCTGCTGATCGCCGCCATGGCTCGTTTCCTCACCCGCCACCCCGGCGCCCCCACCACCTGGTGGGTGATCGCGCTGACCACCGCCCTGGCCGTGGCGTACGCGGCGCGGCCCGCGGCCGGCGGGAACGTGCCGGTGCGCTGGCAGCGGGTCTGGTTCGGGGCGTTCATCGCCGGCTGGGTGGCGCTGGTGCTCCAGGCACCGAGCTTCGCCTGGAGCGCGGTCGCCCTCCTCTACACCGCGCTGCAACTGCTGCCGGAGCGGGCGGCGCTGGCGCTGAGCGCGGTGCTGGCCGTCCTGGTCGTGGTCGCCCAGGTGCGCATCGACGGCCCCGACCCGCTGCTGATCGTGGTGCCGCCGGTGGTCGCCGGTCTCGCCGCGACGGTCTTCGTGCACATGCGGCGGCAGTCCGTGCGGCAGCGCACGCTCATCGAGGACCTGGTCCGGACCCGGCGGGGCCTGGCGTCCAGCGAGCGGCGGGCCGGGGTGCTGGCCGAGCGCGAACGGCTGTCGCGGGAGATCCACGACACCCTCGCCCAGGCCCTGTCCAGCCAGCGGATGCTGCTCCAGGCCGCCGAACGGCTCTGGGACGAGGATCCGGCGGCGGCCCGCGGGCACATGGCCACCGCGTCGGACATCGCCGAGCGCAACCTCGTCGAGGCGCGGCGGTTCGTCCACGACCTGGCGCCCGCCGACCTGGCCGCCGGCGGTGGGCTGCCCGACGCGCTGCGGGCCCTCGCCCGCCGCGAGACCGCTGCCGGGGCGGCCGCCGGCGAAACCACCGGTGGGACCACCGGCGGCTCGCCGGCCACCGGCCCGGCCGTGACCTTCCGGACCGACGGCGAACCCGTCCCGCTGCCGCCGGCCGTCGCGGCGGCCCTGCTGCGGGTGGCCCAGGGCGCCGTCGCCAACGTCCGCGAACACGCCCGCGCCACCGACGCCGTCCTCACCCTCAGCTATCTCGACGAGGACGTGGTCCTCGACATCGCCGACAACGGCCGCGGCTTCACCCCGCCGCACGGCACCGCGTCCGCGGCCCTCCCCCGCCGCGGCCACGGCCTGCGCGCCATGGAGGCCCGGATGCGGCAGCTGGACGGCACCCTGACCGTCGAATCCCACCCCGGGGAGGGCACGGTCGTCTCGGCGGCGGTGCCGCTCCGCCCGAACGCCCCGGCCGCCGGCCGGGACGAGGAGTGAGCCCGATGCCCCCCGCCCCGCGCTCCCCCGAGGCACCCGGCCGCCGGGTGCGCCTGCTGCTGTGCGACGACCACGCCGTGGTCCGGGCCGGCCTGCTGGCCCTGCTCTCCGCCGAACCCGGTATCGACGTCGTGGGCGAGGCGGCCACCGGCGAGGAAGCCCTGGCCGTGGCCGCCAAGGAGCGGCCCGACGTGGTGCTGATGGACCTCAGCCTGGGCCCGGGCATGGACGGTATCGAGGCCACCCGCCGCCTGGTCGCCGAGGTCCCGGGCACCCGCGTACTCGTCCTCACCACCTACGACACCGATGCCGACGTCACCCGCGCCGTCCACGTCGGCGCCACCGGCTATCTGCTCAAGGCCGAACGGCCCGAGGAACTGTTCGCCGCGATCCGCGCGGCCGCCGAGGGCCGGGCGGTGCTGTCCGCCCCCGCGGCCGGCCGGGTGATGGCCCGCGTCCGCACCCCGCACGCCGCGCTCACCGACCGCCAGCTGGACATCCTCCGCCAGCTCGCCCGCGGCCTGGGCAACCGCGAGATCGCCCGGGCCCTCTTCATCAGCGAGGCCACCGTCAAGACGCACCTGGTCCGGATCTACGGCAAGCTCGGCGTCGACACCCGCGCCGGCGCCGTGGCCGCCGCCAAGGAACAGCGCCTGATCCCCTGACCCCGCCCACCCACAGCGGACCACTCCCACCCGTGAGCCCGTCTGTACCTACTAGTATGTACGATCACTACCGGGCGGAAGCACCAGCCGGACGCGACGGACCGCCTCGACAGACCGCACCCCTCCGGGAGGACCGCCATGCCCTTCGTCCGTATCGACGCGCTGCGGGCCGACGGCGCGCGGCTGGACGCACTCAGCCGCGCCGTGCACGACGCCCTGACCGAGACGATCGGGATCCCGCCGGAGGACCGCTTCCACGTCCTGGTCGGCCACGACGGGGTCAACAGCACCCTGCGGCACGGGAATTACCTCGGCATCGACCGCGACGACGGCATCGTCTACATCGCCATCACCCTGCGCGCGGGCCGCACGCCCGACCGGAAGCGGGCGCTCTACCGGCGGATCGCCGAACTGGCCGAGGAGTACGCGGGGACCGAGCCGCGCAATGTCTTCGTCACCCTGACCGAGAACGCGTCGGTCGACTGGTCGCTGGGCAACGGCGCCGCCCAGTACGCCCTCCCGGACTGACCGCGCCGGGGCCGCCGCGCCTCTGCGGCCCCCGCGGTGCCGTGCCGGGGGCACCCCGCCGCGCAGGGCCGGACGCCCCCGGCACGGCACCGCGCGGCGGGCCCCGGCGGAACCGGATTCCGCCGGGGCCCGCCGCGCGCGAGGCGTAGCACCGGTACCCACGGCCGGTGGCCGGGGTGGCCCGTGCCGGATCAGTCCGTGCCGGACTCCATCGCGGCGCGGTCCAGCATGGTCTCCTCGGACGGGGCTGCACCGCGCGAGGCGATCGCCTGGGCGCCGCCCTTGTCCATGGCGCCGATCAGACCGGTCGAGGCCGCCTGGGCGGCGCCGATCAGCGTCGGGTGGCCGGTGCCGACCATGCCCAGGCCCGCGTACTGCTCCAGCCGCGCCCGGGAGTCGGCGATGTCGAGGTTGCGCATGGTGAGCTGGCCGATCCGGTCCACCGGGCCGAACGCCGAGTCCTCGGTGCGCTCCATGGAGAGCTTGTCCGGGTGGTAGCTGAGCGCCGGGCCCCGGGTGTCGAGGACGGAGTAGTCCTCGCCGCGCCGCAGCCGGAGGGTGACCTCGCCGGTGATCGCGGCGCCGACCCAGCGCTGGAGCGACTCGCGGACCATCATCGCCTGCGGGTCCAGCCAGCGGCCCTCGTAGAGCAGCCGGCCGAGCCGGCGGCCCTCGTTGTGGTACGCGGCCACGGTGTCCTCGTTGTGGATCGCGTTGACCAGCCGCTCGTAGACGGCGTGCAGCAGGGCCATGCCGGGCGCCTCGTAGATGCCGCGGCTCTTGGCCTCGATCACGCGGTTCTCGATCTGGTCGGACATGCCCAGACCGTGCCGGCCGCCGATCTCGTTGGCCTCCATGACCAGGTCGACCGCCGAGGCGAACTCCTTGCCGTTGATGGTGACCGGGCGGCCCTGGTCGAAGCCGACCGTCACGTCCTCCGGGGCGATCTCCACCGCCGGGTCCCAGAACCGGACGCCCATGATCGGGTCGACGGTCTCGATGCCGGTGTCGAGGTGCTCCAGGGTCTTGGCCTCGTGGGTGGCGCCCCAGATGTTGGCGTCCGTGGAGTACGCCTTCTCCGTGGAGTCCCGGTACGGCAGCCCGTGGGCGAGCAGCCACTCCGACATCTCCTTGCGGCCGCCCAGCTCGGCGACGAAGTCGGCGTCCAGCCAGGGCTTGTAGATCCGCAGGTGCGGGTTGGCGAGGAGGCCGTAGCGGTAGAACCGCTCGATGTCGTTGCCCTTGAACGTGGAGCCGTCGCCCCAGATCTGCACGCCGTCCTCCAGCATGGCCCGCACCAGCAGGGTGCCGGTCACGGCGCGGCCCAGCGGGGTGGTGTTGAAGTAGGGGCGGCCGCCGGACTTGATGTGGAACGCGCCGCAGGCGAGCGCCGCCAGCCCTTCCTCGACCAGCGCGGCACGGCAGTCGACGAGCCGGGTGATCTCGGCGCCGTAGGCGGAGGCACGGCCGGGCACGGAGTCGATGTCGGGCTCGTCGTACTGGCCGATGTTGGCGGTGTACGTGCACGGGATGGCGCCCTTGTCGCGCATCCAGGCAACGGCGACCGAGGTGTCGAGACCACCGGAGAAGGCGATGCCGACGCGCTCGCCGGCGGGGAGGGAGGTGAGGACCTTGGACATAGCAAGACTATGCATCATCACGCATGACCATGCAAGTGCGGATCCGTCCGGACCGCGCCGCGGCGTCCGCGGCCGCCCTTCCCGGCGGCCGCGGACGCGTCCGGGCGGCCCGGCCGGACGGATCGGCGGCGGTCAGCCTTGGTCGTCCGGCGACGGGTTGCCGGGCTGGTGGCGGTCGCCGCCGTTGTGCTCCTGCCAGGCGCGGTAGACGTCGACGGCCGCGTCGCGCGGTTCGTACCGCATCGGGAGGCGGCGCTCGTCCCAGTCCCTGGCGAACTCGTCGTAGAACGTGCTCAGCTCGAAGTACTTGCGGTCGTCCACGTAGTGCGGCTCGTAGGCGTCCCGGGTGGTGAGGAAGACCACCTCGTCCGGGGAGCAGTAGTAGAGGGCGCCCAGGCACATCGGGCAGGGGTGGGCGAGCACGTAGATCGTGGTGCCGGTCAGGTGCTCGGTGCCCAGCGCGGTGCAGGCCGCGCGGATGGCGAGGACCTCGGCGTGGGCGGTGGGGTCGTTGGTCTGGGCGACCTTGTTGGGGCTCTCGGCCAGGATCTCGCCGTCCTTGACGATGACGGTCGCGAACGGGCGGCCGCCCTCGGCGACGTTGCGGCGGGCGAGGTCGATGGTGCGCTGTGCGAAGTCCACGGGGCTCATGGGGCTCCTTCGACGGGTGGGGGGCGGGGTCAGAAGGGCTTGGTGGGGAGGTACTTGCCGTCCAGGGTGATGACGGCGCGTTCACCGCCCTCGGGGTCGGCGACCTTGCGCACGTCCAGCTTGAAGTTGATCGCGCTGATGATGCCGTCGCCGAACTGCTCGTGGATCAGCGCCTTGAGGGTGGTGCCGTACACCTGAAGCATCTCGTAGAAGCGGTAGATCGTCGGGTCGGTGGGGACGCCGCCGGGGATCGAGCCGCGGGTGGGGATGGTCTGGAGCAGCAGCGCGGCGTCCGCGTCCAGGCCCAGCAGGTCGGCGACGGCCCGGGCGGACTCCGCCGGGAGGGCGTGCTGGCCGAGGACGGCGGCGGTGACGAACGCGGGCGACAGGCCGGCGGCGTCGGCCAGCTGCTGCCAGGTGAGGTTCTTGCGCGTCTTGGCCTCGACCGCGGCGTTGGCGAGGGCCTGGCGGGCGGCGGGGGCGAACTGGGCGTGCGGGGTGGGCTGGGTCATGGCGGGATCCTTCCGGGATCGGTGGAGGTCTGCGGATCGAAGGGGGCCGTCAGGCGGCGGGGGCGGCGACGGCACCGGTGCCGACGTCGTCCACGGCGCCGGTGGCGATGTCGTACACCCAGCCGTGCAGGCCGAGGGTGCCCGCCGCCAGGGCCTTGGCGACCGCCGGGTGGGTGGCGAGGTTGGCCAGCTGGGCGCGGACGTTGTGCCGGATCAGGGCCGGCAGGTCCACGGCGTCCGACCCGGCAGCGGCGCGGGCCGCGGCGGCGTCCGCGTGGTGCAGCCAGCGGGCGAGCACCGGCACGGCGGCCAGGTCCTGCGCCTCGGCGAGGGCGGTCATCGCACCGCACGCGGAGTGCCCGCACACCACGATGTCGGTGACGCCGAGGACCGCGACGGCGTACTCGATGCTCGCCACCACACCGTCGCCGGAGGCGCGGTGGTAGGCGGGGACGAGGTTGCCGGCGGTGCGGACGACGAAGAGTTCGCCCGGCTCGCAGCCGGTGAGCAGTTCCGGGACGACGCGGGCGTCGGAGCAGCCGAGGAACAGCGTGTGCGGGCGGTGGTGGGTGGCCAGGCGGCCGAAGAGGTCCGCCTTGGCCGGGTGGACGTCCCGCTGGTAGCGGGCGACGCCGGTGGCGAGGTCAGGCATGGGAACTCCGCATGGGCACTCCTTGAGCGGTCCGGCCGGCCCGGGTGGTCCGGCGCAATCCACTGTGCACGACCTGCCGTTATAGAGTCCAAGAGCTGGTGGAGATGCCTGCTATAGATCTCATCTATAGGTGTTCCTATAGTGGGCGGTATGGCCCCTGAACTACGACATCTGCGGTATCTGCTCGCGGTCGCCGAGCACGGCAGCTTCACCCGCGCCGCCGAGGAGCTGCACATCTCCCAGCCGACGCTCTCCCAGCAGGTCAGGCAGTTGGAACGGGCCGTGGGGGCGCAGCTGCTGGACCGCACCGGGCGGAGCATGCGGCTGACCGACGCCGGCACGGCGTACGCCGAGCACGCCCGGCGCGCGCTGCGCGACCTGGCCGCGGCCGAACGGGCCGTCCATGACGTGCAGGACCTGTCCCGGGGTCATCTGCGGCTCGGGCTGACCCCGACGTTCACCGCCTACCTGGTGGGCCCGCTGACCGCCGTGCTGCACGACCGGTACCCGGGCGTGACGCTGGCCGTGCGGGAGATGCCGCAGGACCGGATCGAGACCTGCCTGCTGGACGACGAGCTGGACCTGGGCATCGCGTTCGCCGGGGCGCATCTGCCCGGGATCGAGGCGACCGCCCTGTTCACCGAGACCCTGAGCCTGGTCACCGCCGCTCCGGGGCCCGCGGCGGGCGGCCGGCCGCTGCCGGTGGACCGGCTCGCCGACCGCCGGCTGGCGCTGCTCAGCGCGGACTTCGCCACCCGGACGCATATCGACCGCTACTTCGCCGGGCACCGGGTCGCGCCGCGGATCGCGGTCGAGGCCAACTCCCTCCAGGCCCTCATCGAGATCGTCCGGCGCAGTGCGCTGTCCACCGTGCTGCCGGACGCCATCACGCACGACCACCCCCATCTGGCGCCCGTCCCGCTCGACCCGGCCCTGCCCACCCGCACGGTGGCGCTGCTGCGGCGGGCCGACGCCTACCGGAGCGCCGCGGCCCGGGCGTTCATCCGCCTGGCGCGCGAGCTGGTCCGCAGCCGGGGGTATCCGGCGGCCTGACGCGGCGGGCGGGAGCGGCGGCGGCCGGCATCAGCGGGGCAGGCAGGCCAGCCAGGTGGTGAGGTCGGTGAGGACGGCCGGATCGACATGGCCGGGGCGGGCGTACTCGGCGGGGGTGGACGGGCCGGCACCGGGGACGAAGAGGTGGTTGGCGGCGTCGTGGACGCGGACGGTGACGTCCGGGTGGCGGGCCAGGCCGGCCCGCCAGCGGGCGAGGTCGTCCGCGACGGTGACCTGGTAGTCGCGCGCGCCCTGGAGGAGCAGCAGCGGGGTGTCCACCAGGGCCGCCGCGGAGGCGACCGGGTCGTAGGCGCGCAGGTCCAGCCAGTAGGCGCCGGAGAGACCGAAGGGCAGGTCGACGGCCGGGGTGGCGGGGGTGAGGGCGGGGCTGTCGACCAGGGCGGCCTGCCGGGTGAGGGTGTCGAGGAGGGACCGGTCCGCGGCGGGGTCCAGCGCGGTGAGGTGGCGGGCGACGCGGACGGCGGCGTGGTGCATCGGCTGGGCGTCGCCGGCGAGGATCGCCAGCCCGGCCACGGACGGCTCGGCGGCGGCCACCCGCGGGGCGGCCTTGCCGCCCATGCTGTGGCCCGCCACCACGACCCGTGCGGGATCGACGGCCGGATGGGCTCGGAGCAGGCGGACGGCGGCGACGGCGTGCGGGACGTACTCGTCGGCCATGGTGAAGTGCGGCAGCGCGGCCACCTCGGCGGGGTGGGCATGGGTGACCTTGTCGAACCGCAGGACGGCCACGCCCGCCGAGGCCAGGCCCCAGGCGAGGTCCTTCAGCGGCTTGTGGGGGCCCGCGGTGGCGTCGCGGTCGAAGGGGCCGCCGCCGCTGAGCAGCACCACGCCAGGGTGCGGGCCGGGGGTCCGCGGCAGGCTGAGGGTGCCGGGGACGGCCAGCGGGCCGGAGCCGACGGTGCGGGGGTGTTCGGTGAAGCGCCCGGGGTCGGCGTAGGGCGGGGGCGTCCAGGCCGCGGCGTCCGGGGAGGCCAGCCGGAGGCCGTGCAGGAGCCCCGCGCCGTCGACCGATATGACCAGGGTGAACGCGCCGCGTTCGCAGGTGAGCGGGGTGCTGACCCGGACCAGGCCGCCCGCGGGGCGTTCGGCCACCGCCTGCCGGACCGCGGTGACGGGGCCGGTACCGGCCACCTGCGCGGCCCAGGCGGTCCGGACGGCGTCGGCGGAGACCAGCGCGCGCAGCGCCGGTGCGAACCGCTCCCCGATCGCCGCGAAGTCCCCCCGGCGCGCCTCCTCGGCCACGGACGCGGCGATGGCGGTGGCAGTGGCAGTGGCGGTGGCGGCAGCCCCTTCTTTCTCCTTCATTCCCCCTACCTTTCTCAAGTTTTGAGAAAGGTAGCACGCCGTGCGACCGTACGGGGATGGATCCCCTGGAGCTTCTGGCGCACCCCGTGCGGCTGCGCATCGTGCACGCCCTGCGCGGCGAACGGACCCTGACCGCCACGCAGTTGTGCGGGCTGGTCCGGGACGCCTCCAAGGCCACCGTCTACCGGCACCTCGACCTGCTCACCTCGGGCGGGGTCCTGGAGGTGGCCGAGGAGCGCCGGGTGCGCGGCGCGGTGGAACGCCGGTACCGGCTGCGCCAGGAGCGGGCGTCGATCAGCCGGGAGACCGCGGAGTCGCTGACCGCCGAGGACCACCGCCGGGCGTTCGCGGTGGCGATGGCCGCGCTGCTCGCCGAGTTCCACGCCTACCTCGACCAGGAGCACGCCGCCCCGGCGACGGATCCGGTCGGGTACCGGCAGCACGCGATCTGGCTGGACGACGAGGAACTGCGCTCCCTCCTCGGGGAGTTGCGGGCCGCCATCGCACCGCGCCTGGCGAACGAGGCGGCGCCCGGCCGGGCGCGCTACCTCCTCAGCCCCATCCTCTTCCCGGTCGCGGAGCCCCCCGCCGAGCCGGAGTGACCGGAGGGACGGGAGGGACGGGAGGGACGGGAGGGGCCGGGGTGGCCGCGGCGGGTCCGGCCCGGTAGCTCGGCTCCCCTTCTCCCGCCCCACCCGCCCCACCCGCCCCAGCCGCCGCACGAGCCGCCGGGCACCGCCTGACCGCGCCGCCCCGGGCGGGCCTGCCTACCCTGGACCCGTGACGGAGTTCCGGATCGAGCGCACGGCGCCCTGCTCCCCCGAGGCCGCCTGGCAGCGGCTGACGCAGTGGGAGGCGCACGCCGCGCACGTCCCGCTGACCACCATCGCGGTCACCACCCCGCCGCCGCCGGGCCCCGGCACGACCTTCGTGGCCCGCACCGGCCTCGGCCCCCTCGCCTTCGACGACGTGATGCGGGTCGTCCGCTGGGAACCGCCCACCCGGTGCCGGCTGGAGAAGCGGGGGCGCGCGGTGCGGGGCTGGGCCGAGATCGAGGTCGGCCCCCGGGCGGCCGGGGGCTGCCGGATCGTCTGGCGCGGCGAGGTCCACCCCCGCGGTCTGCCCCGCCCCCTGCATCCCCTGACGACCCGCCCGGCCGGACTCCTCTACGCACGCATCCTGCGGGGGCTGCTGGACGGGTGCGACTAGCTAGCTAGGACGTGTCCGGCCGATCGTGTGACTGCTTCGCTGTCGTGCCGTTGAGGTGGACATGGGGCGGCGAGAGGTGCCGGAGGGCGGGCCGCCGCGCTCGACGAGCAGGACGTGCAGCACCCCTGCGCACAAGGTCAGCGCGAGGATGTCGACGGTCACGGCGATGGCGGGGAACTCGCGCGGGTCGTAGGCCGCGAGGAAAGCGCGCTCATCGCCGCCGTCCGGGCCGTCGCCCGCGTTGCCCTGCCGGTCCGCGTTCACGACCGCCACCCCCTGGATCCATTCTCACCTTGAGTCCTTCCCGAAACGAGAACGACAGGGCACCGACGAGGAGCGGGCTCAACAGGCCGGCCTGGCGGGTGATTTCAGAGCCGTCCGCCCGCGGTGTTTGAAGAAAGGCGCTGGGCGACGTACACGGGGACGGTCGAGAGGGCGATCAGCAGTGCGGCCACCACGTCGACGACCGGGGCCTGGTTCGGGCGGGCCAGGTTCTCGTAGATCCAGATCGGCAGCGTCTTGGTGCCCGCACCGGCGGTGAACGTGGTCACCACGACCTCGTCGAAGGAGAGCGCGAAGGCCAGCAGCGCACCGGCGAACAGGGCGGGGCCGAGCGCCGGGAGGGTGACGTACCGCAGGGTCTGCCAGGGGCGGGCGCCCAGGTCTGCGGAGGCCTCGGCGAGCGAGGGCGCGATCCGGCGGAGCCGGGCGGCGACGTTGTTGAAGACGATGACGACGCAGAAGGTCGCATGCCCCACGACGACGGTGAACAGCCCGAAGCCGATGCCCAGCGGCTCAAGCACGGTGCGGAAGGCGGCGTTGAGGGCGATTCCGGTGACGATGCCGGGCAGCGCGATCGGCAGCACGATCAGGAACGAGACGGTCTGCCGGCCGAAGAAGCGGTGGCGGTGCACGGCGAAGGCCGCGAGGGAGCCGAGGACCAGGGCGATGGCGGTGGCGCCGAGTCCGGCCCGCAGCGAGGTCCACAGCGCCTCGCGGGCGCCCGGGCTGTGCAGCGCACGGCCCCACCACTCGCCGGTGAGCCCGCTGGGTGGCCAGGCGAACGAGCGGTCGGTGTTGAGGGAGTTGAGCAGCACCAGGAGCAGCGGGAGGTAGATCAGGGCGAGGCCGGTGGCCGTGATGCAGCCGAGGACGATCCGGGCGGTGCGGGACAGGTGCATCCGGCTGCCTCCTTCGGGACCGGTCAGAGCGAGTCGAGCGCGCCGGCCCGGCGGACGGCGGCGAGGTAGCAGACGACGAGGGCGACGGGTACGGCGGAGAGCGCCGCGGCGAGCGGGAGGTCGAGGGTGACCTGGGAGGCGATGACATTGCCCAGGAGTTGGGTGCGGCCGCCGACGATCTGCACCGTGAGGTAGTCGCCGAGGGAGAGCGAGAAGGTGAAGACCGAGCCCGCCAGCAGCGCCGGGCGGACCGCCGGTGCGACCACGGAGCGCAGGGTGCGGAGGGTGCCGGCGCCGAGGTCGGCGGAGGCCTCCAACTGGTGCGCCGGCAGCCGCTCCAGGGCCGCGTGGATCGGCAGGATCATGTACGGCAGCCACAGGTAGGCGAGCACGATCACCACCGCGGTGGCGCCGTAACCGGGACCGTGCAGGCCCAGTGGGGCGAGCGCCGCATTGACGATGCCGTGCTCACCGAGCATCACCCGCCAGGCGTACGCCTTGACGAGGTAGCCGGCCCACAGCGGGGTGAGCACGGCCACCAGCAGAGCGCGGCGCAGCCTGCCCCGCGCCACCCGCGCCATGAAGAAGGCCATGGGCAGCGCGAGCAGGGCGTCGAGGAGGGTGACGGCGACGGCGGTGCCCAGGGTGCGCAGGGCAACGGTGCGGTAGACGGGGGTGGTGAGGACGGACCGGAAGTTGTCGGTGGTCCAGGTGCGTACGACGTCCGAGGTGAAGGGGTCGGTGGTCCAGAAGGCGGAGAGCAGGAGGACGGCGAGGGAGCCGAGGTAGGCCAGGATCAGCCACAGCAGGGGCGGGGCGAGCAGCGCGGCGAGCCGGGCGCGCCCGCCCCGCTCGCGGCTCGTTGTGGACACCGGGCCCCCCTGCTCAGCCCTTGATCTCCGTCCAGGCCCGGGTCCAGTCCGCGTAGTCGGTGCACTTCACGCCCGTGCGGCCGTCGAGGCACTGCGGGACGGGGGTGGTCCAGAAGTGGACGCGGCGGTAGTAGCTCTCGTCGTCGGCGTGGTAGACGGCGCAGTGGTGCGGGTCGGCGGTCTCCCGGCAGGCTCTGGCGTTCGCCGGTGCCTCGCCGAAGTACTCGGCTACCTGGGCGTTCACCTTCGGCGAGATGATCCAGTCGAGCCACTGGTAGGCACAGTTGGGGTGCCGGGCCTTGGCGGAGACCATCCAGGTGTCGGACCAGCCGGTTGCGCCTTCCTTCGGGAGGACGGCCTTGACCGGGGCCTTCTCCGCTGCGGCGGTGTTCGCGATGACCTGCCAGGTGGTGCCGATGACGCTGTCACCGCCCTTGAAGGCCGTCACTTCCTTCTGGTAGTCGCTCCAGTACTCGCCGATGTACTGCCGCTGCTTCTTCAACAGGCTCACCGCTGCCGCGAGTTGCTCGGTGTCCAGGGCGTAGGGGTCCTTGATGCCGAGCGCGGGGCGGGTCCTCATCAGGTAGAGGGCGGCGTCGGCGATGTAGATCGGCGAGTCGTAGGCGGTGACCTTGCCCGAGTACTTCGGCGCGCCGTCGAAGACGGCCTGCCAGGAGTCGGGGGCCGGGGAGACCTTGTCGGTGCGGTACATCAGCAGATTGGCGCCGCGGCCGTGCGGGATGCCGTACATCTGCCCGTCCTTGGAGTTGAACGGGCGCATCTTCAGACCGGCGAAGACATCGCGGTAGTTGGGGACCAGACGGGTGTTGATCGGGGCCACGTCCTTGGCGGCGATCAGCCGCAGGGTGGCGTCACCGGAGGCGGAGACGGTGTCGTACTGGCCGGTCTTCATCAGCGAGACCATCTCGTCGGAGGTCCCGGCGATCTTGGTGTTGACCTTGCAGCCGGTCTGCTTCTCGAAGGGGTGCACCCAGTCGGCCTTCGGGTCGTTGGAACCGTCCTCGGCGTATCCGGCCCAGGCGATGATGTCGACCCGGCCCTCGCCCTTGCCGACGGACTTCTGCGGAGCGGCCCCCGCACCGCCGCCGTCCCCGCCGCCGGAGCCGCAGGCGACGGCCAGCAGCAGGATGCCGGCCGCCACGGACGCCTTCCATGGATTCGCGCTGCGCATGGTGTACTCCCCTGTCGCACACGGCTGTCGAGCCCCGCCAGTATCCGGAAGTGAACCCTCTGATACCAGAGCGCATCACGCATCGGATGCGCCGGGGCGCACGTTCGGCGGCCGTCGATCGGGTACCGGCAAGGCGTCCGCGGCGTCCCACAGCAGGTGGACGGCGGCGCCGGGGCGGGCCGCTTCCGGGAGTCCCGCGGAGTTCAGCCGTAGCGCGGTGAGCCGGTCGTCGCCGGCGTCGAGACGGATGACGAAGCGGGTGTGTGCGCCGGCGTACGCGATCTCGGCGATCCGCCCGGGGACACACCGCTCGCCCGGCCCCGGTACGCCGTCGGGGCCTTCGGGGTCGGCGATCCGGATCCGCTCGGGGCGGATGCTGTACGTGCCCGGGGCGCCGACGACACGGACCGCGGCCTGGTCGCGCAGCAGGTTGGTGGTGCCGACGAACCCCGCGACGAAGGCGGTGGCCGGCCGGTCGTAGATCTCCAGTGGCGGGCCGGTCTGCACGATCCGGCCCCGGTCGAGGACGGCGAGGCGGTCGCTGAGGGTCAGCGCCTCCTCCTGGTCGTGGGTGACGAGGAGGAAGGTGACACCGGTGGCGCGCTGGATGCGCTGGAGTTCGCGCTGCATCTCCTGCCGCAGCTGGAGGTCGAGGGCGCCGAGGGGCTCGTCGAGCAGCAGCAGTCCGGGGCCGTCGATCAGGGCGCGGGCCAGGGCGACGCGCTGGCGCTGCCCGCCGGAGAGTTGGGCGGGGCGCCGTGGTCCGAGGTCGTCGAGTCGTACGGTGCGCAGCGCCTCGCGGGCGCGGGCGCGGCGTTCGGCCTTGCCCACCCCGGCGACGGTCAGCGCGTAGGCGACGTTCTGCTCGACGCTCATATGGGGGAACAGCGCGTAGTCCTGGAAGACGGTATGGACGTCGCGGCGGCTGGGCGGGAGTGCGGTGACCTCGCGGCCGGCGAGTTCGATACGGCCCGAGGTGGGCCGCTCGAAGCCGGCGATCAGACGCAGCAGGGTGGTCTTGCCGGAGCCGGACGGGCCGAGGAGGGAGAAGAACTCCCCTTGCCGAATGGTGAGTTCGGCGCTGTCGACGGCGCGCACCGCTCCGAAGTACTTGCTGACGGCGGTGAGTCGTACGGCGGGCGTGACTTCCGTGGCGACCGGACGGACGTCGGTGCGGGCGGCTTCGGCCACGGGCGCTCCCCCTCGTGAACGGCTTGATCGCGCCGGTGACTGTACCGGGGTTCCGCCTCGGGCGGCAGAGGGCCGGCGGGCACCCTCACACGCACCGTCGAACGTCCTGTGTGCATCGGGCGGCAGCACCCCAACCGGCGTCCCGGGCACCTCGGTCGACGGGCGTTACCTCGGTTGACGGGCGTTGCCTCCGCTGACGGGTGACCACCTCGGGCAGTCGGTGAGGAACGCCCGGACCGCCTCCGCGAAACCCGCCGGGTCGTCGTCGTGCAGCCAGTGCCCGCACCCCGGGAACTCCCGCAGGATGGTGCCCGGCCGCCGGCGGGCCATCTCCCGCGCCATCGAGGTGGGCAGGACGGCGCTGTCCAGGCCGTGCAGGAGCAGGGCCGGGCAGGTGGCGGCGAGCCAGTCGGGCCACCAGTCGCCGATCAGCGCCTCCTGCGAGCGCATCATGTCCTCGGGGTCGAAGAGGAAGCCCCAGCCGTCGGGGTGTTCGACCGCGCTCTCCAGGAAGTAGCCGGCGTCCGGGATGCCGCGCGCCTCGACCTCCCGCCGCAGGGCGGCCAGGGTGGGCGCGCGGCGCGGCCAGTCCCGTACGTCCAGGACCGGATGCGCCACGTCGGGGCGGCGGTTGAGCGCCCCGCCCTCCTCGTTGACCAGCGCGGTGACCAGGTCCGGGTGGCGGGCCGCCAGCCGGAAGGCGACCACGGCGCCCATCGAGTGGCCGACCACCGGCAGCGGTCCCAGCCCCAGCGTGCGGACGAACGCGGCGGCGTCGGCCGCGTACGCGTCCGGCGAGAGGTCGGCGGCGCTCTCGCTCAGGCCGTGCGCGCGCTGTTCCAGCGCGATCACCCGGAACTCCGGCGCCAGCGCGGCCGCCAGGCCGGCGAACGCGCGGGCCCGCCCGAAGTGGCCGTGCAGGGCCAGTACCGGCCGCCCCGGCCCGCCCGCGTCGGCCCGGGCCAGCCGCAGTCCGCGCACGGTCGTCGGCCCGGTCCGCATCGTCCTCCTCATGGCGCCTCCGTGGTGGGGGTCCGGTGCGTTCGTAGAGTGGCGGCCGTGACCGATATCGAGAGCTTGCTCGCGGCCTATGACGAGCAGATGCGGGGCGCGCCGCCCCACCCGCCGGCCGGTGTGCGCTACGAGCAGGACGGGCCGCTGCTGCGGATCACCGGCCAGCACCGCGGCTTCGTCAGCGGCCCGCCCGACCTCACCCTACGCGGCGCCGAGCTGGACCGGCTGATCGCCCGGCAGCGCGACCACTTCGCCGCGCGCGGTGAGGCGGTGGAGTGGAAGACCCGGGCGCACGACCGGCCGGCCGACCTCCCCGACCGGCTGCGCGCGGCCGGTTTCGTGCCCGAGGAGCGGGAGACCGTACTGATCGGCCTGGCCGGGGAGTTGGCCGCGGAACCGGTCCTGCCGGCCGGGGTGACCGTGCGGCAGGTGACGGCGCGCGACGACCTGCGGCGGATCGCCGCCATGCAGTCGGCGGTCTGGGGGCAGGACTGGGGCTGGCTGGTGGACGACCTGGCCGGCCGGATCGCGGCGGCGCCCGAGGAGGTGACGGTCCTGGTCGCCGAGGCCGGCGGCGAGGTGGTCTGCGCGGCCTGGGTGGTCTTCCGCCCCGGCACCGCGTTCGCGTCCCTGTGGGGCGGTTCGTCCCTCCCGGCCTGGCGCGGGCGGGGGATCTACCGCGCGCTGGTCGCCGCGCGGGCCCGGCTGGCAGCCGCGCGCGGGGTGCGGTTCCTCCAGGTGGACGCCTCCGACGACAGCGCGCCCATCCTGCGGCGCCTGGGCTTCCACGCCGTCACGACGACGACCCCGTACGTGTGGTCCCCACCGGCCGGGACGTGAGGGGTGGCGCCGGGACGTGACCCTCCTCACGCTCGTCCGCCCCGGCTCGGCAGCGCCCGCCGGCCTCTCGGCGTCTCCCTGCGCTGACCCCGCGGTCACCGTCCGCCACCACGGGCCCCGGCCCGCGCGCGCCCCGCGGGGGCTGCCACACTGTGGCGTGCCGCGGCAGCGCCCCGTCCCGTACGGAGGCGGCGCGCCGGGGCACCGGTGGCAGGTACCGCGCCGCCGGAAGCACAAGGACCGGCCTGGTGAAAGGGTGCGCATGGTGGCCTCCGCAGGGAGCAAGAAGAACGGCAGCGGCACGACGCGGAGCGGCTCCCGCCGCAATTGGCGCACCTACGCGGTGTCCGCGGTCGGCCTGGCCGTGGTCTGCGGGGCGGCGACGGTCCTCGGCCAGTTCGCCCGCGCCAACGAGGCGACCACGTTCGAGGCGCCCTCCGGCGCCGTGGCCCCGTCGGGCGCGCCCACCGGCGCCCCGCAGCTGGACCTGCCCGTCAAGCCGACCGTCCCGGTCACGCTGACCGTGTACGAGGACCCGCGCAGCCCCCTGTCCCGCGATTTCGCCCAGCGGTACGCCGGGACGTTCGCCCAGCTCCTGGCGTCCGGCCAGGCCCAGATCAACTACCGGCTGGTCACCCCGAGCGACCGGCAGTACGGCGGCAGCGGCGCGAAGGAGGCCGCCGCCGCGGCCGCCTGCGCGCAGGACCAGGGCCGGTTCCGCCAGTTCATGGACCAGGTGTGGGCGAACCAGCCGGCCCCGGAGAAGGACGCGTTCAACAACCGCGCCCTGCTCAAGAAGCTGGCCAAGAAGGCCGGCAAGATCCAGCACGACACCTTCGACCTGTGCCTGGACCGCAAGCAGCGGCAGGGCTGGGTGACCAAATCCCAGGAGCAGTACGCCGCGTCGGGCCTGGGCCAGGTGCCCGTCGTCCAGCTCAACGGGCGCACCCTGGCCGACCCCGCCACCCAGCTCACCCCCGCCAAGCTGACCGGGCTGGTGACCAAGGAGGCCCGCCGGGTGGCCGCCGCGGCCCCGCAGCAGTAGCCGGACGGCGCCCGGCCGGGACGCGTGCCCCGGCCGGGCCCGGGCCTACCGCTCGGCCAGCAGCCGGGCGACGTACCCGGTGATCGCCGGTATCACCGCCGTCATCCGCGGGCGCCAGCCGGGTACGGAATTCACCTCGCAGAGCGTGTGGCCGCCCTCGGCGGTGAAGAGCAGGTCGACTCCGGCGACGGCCAGCCCGAGCGTCCCGGCGGCCGCGACCGCCAGGGCCTCGGCGTCGGGGAAGCGCCCCGGGCACAGCTCGGCGGAGCCGCCTTGGGCGAGGTTGGCGGCCAGGGAGCCGTCGCGGGCGGTGCGGACCTGGGCGGCCACCGGTTCGCCGTCCACCACGACCACCCGCAAGTCCCGGCCGTGCGAGGCGGACACGTACTCCTGGAACAGCAGCGGGACCTCGTTCGCCAGGCTGCCGGCCAGCGACCGCAGCAGTCCGCCGTCCGGCGCCAGGAACACCTGCCGTCCGTTGCGGCCCCGTACGGCCTTCACGATGCAGGGGGCGGCCACGTCGGGGCTGCGCACCACACCGGTCAGCGGGGCGGTGGCGTAGGAGAGGGAGTCGGGGACCGGCAGGCCCGCGACGGCGAGGTCCTGGAGCTGCCACAGTTTGTTGCCGCACCGGTGGTGGGCCGCCGCGGAGTTGATCAGGACCGCGCCCAGGTGCTCCAGGTGCCGCAGCAGGCTCAGCTCGCGGTCCTGCGTCATCGTGCCGGGCGTCTGGCGCACCAGGACGACCTTGGGCGGGGCGATCTCCACCCCGCCGAGCGTGCGCAGCACCAGCCGTCCCCGCTGGACGCCGAAGAGGATCTCATCGGTGTGCCAGACGGCGAAGCGGGGGCCGTGGGCGGCCGCCAGCGCCTCGGCCAGCGCCCGGGTGGCCTTGAGCAGCGGCATCGGATGCTCCCGCACCAGCATCCAGACATCGGCGGCCGCCACCGGTACGGACCCCATCCACACTCTCCTTCATCGCCCTGACCGCGGGACCGGCACGTCCGGCTCGGGCCGCGCCTGCCGTCCGTACGGACCGGCGCGGGCGCGGCACACCCCGGCCGAACGCTACCGTCCGCCGCGGCACCACCACACCCGGCCCCGGCCGCCCGACGGGAACCGGGACGGTGACCGGGACGGCCCGGGCGCGCGGGCAGCGGGCGGCGGGCGGCGGGAATAATGAGGTGACCGGTCCGCGGCGGGGTTGACAGACTGGGCTCATGAATGCCTCGCACGATCCCGCCCCCGGCCCGGAATCCGCTCCCGCCGCCGAGTCCGCCACGTGGCACACCGTCCCGGACCTCGCCGGCCTCCTGCGCGGCGCGCTGGAGGTGGAGCGGACCGAACACGGCCTGCTGCCCCACCGCCTGCCCGCCCGGGCCCGCGCCCAGTGCGCCGATCCGCAGCTGGCCTTGGCGGAGCGCCAGCCCTCCGGTGTCCGGCTGGTGTTCCGGACCCGGGCCACCGCCCTCGAACTGGACACCCTGCGCACCAAGATGGAGTACCAGGGCGCGCCGCCGCGTCCGGACGGCGTCTACGACCTGCTGGTCGACGGCGCCCCGGCCGGGCACGCGCGGACCAGCGGCGGCAACGTCGTGGTGGTGGACATGCTCGCCGGGTCCGCGGAGACCCGGCCCGGCCCGGTCGGCACCGTGCGGTTCACCGGGCTGCCCGGCCGCGACAAGCAGGTCGAGATCTGGCTGCCGCACAACGAGACCACCCACCTGGTGGCGCTGCGCGCCGACGCCGCCGTCGAGCCGGCACCGGATGCGGGCCGCAAGGTGTGGCTGCACCACGGCAGTTCGATCAGCCACGGCTCCGACGCCGCCGGCCCCACCCGCACCTGGCCCGCCCGCGCGGCGGCCCTGGGCGGGGTGGAGCTGATCAACCTCGGGCTGGGCGGCAGCGCGCTGCTCGACCCGTTCACCGCGCGGGCGCTCCGCGACACCCCCGCCGACCTGATCAGCGTCAAGATCGGCATCAACCTCGTCAACACCGACCTGATGCGGATGCGCGCCTTCACCCCGGCCGTGCACGGTTTCCTCGACACCATCCGCGAGGGGCACCCCACCGCTCCCCTGCTGGTCGTCTCGCCCCTCCACTGCCCCATCCACGAGGACGCCCCGGGGCCCAGCATGCCGGACTTCAGCGACCTCGGCGCCGGGCGGCTCCAGTTCAAGGCGGCCGGCGACCCCGCCGAACGCGCCGCCGGCAAGCTGACGCTCGGTGCCATCCGCGACGAGCTGGCCCGGATCGTCGCGCAGCGGTCGGCCGACGACCCCCGGCTGCACTACCTCGACGGCCGGGAGCTCTACGGCCCGGCGGACTTCGACGAACTGCCGCTGCCGGACCAGCTCCACCCCGACGCCGCCACCCACCTCCGCATGGGCGAACGCTTCGCGGCCCTGGCCTTCGGCCCCGGCGGCCCGCTCGCCCCCGAGGCCGCCTGAAGGCCGCGGCCGTCAGGGCAGGTCGTAGGGGGCCGCGGCGTGCCCCTGCCAGATCGCGCGGGAGGTCTGCTCGGGGTAGCGGACGGTGCGGGACGCGGTGTCCAGGACGCGGGTGAGTTGCCGGTCGGGGCGGTAGGCGGCCCAGCCGGGGTCGCCGGTGGCGGCGAAGCGGACCCAGGCCCGCTGGAGCTCCCGGGAGACCGCGCGGACCTCCGGGGCGGGCCGGTCGCCGAAGAGCTGCCGGCCGGTGGGGCTGTCCAGGGTCCCGAAGGCCAGGGGGACGTCGAGGCTGTGGCAGGCGCCGAGGACGCCGCCCGACGCCGGTGCGGCCAGGCACAGTTCGAAGAGGTACGAGGTGCCGCCGGCCGCCGCGTTCGCCTCGGCCAGCCGCAGGGACGGCATGCGGAAGAGGGCGTCGGAGTACACCGTTTCCAGCAGCTCCCCCGGCGTGGCCCCCGGGTGGGCGGCGCGGTAGGCGTCGCCGCCGTGCGGCGGCGGGGCGAAGAGGTCCAGGGCGGTACGGGCCTCCTCCGCGGTCCAGCCGCCGGTCCCGTCCGCGCCGGTGCCGTACCGGCCGCTCAGGACGCTGAACAGCCGGAATTCGTCGCGGGTGTGGCCGGCGAGGAGGTCGATGCCGCCCGTCCGGCCGCCGGTCGGCGCGGGCCCCGGCGGTCCGGTGAGCAGTTCGCCGTCGATGACCGGGCAGACCGCGACGCCGAGCCGGGCCAGGCGCCCCCAGTCCGCGTGGCGGTCGGCGAGGGCGGTGCCGAGCGCGGTGACCTCGTCGGCCAGGCGCTGCGGGGAGACCCGGGCGAGGCCGGCGGCGGTGGGTGCGGCGCCGAGCCGGTCCGCGAGGGCGGCGGTGACCCGGGCGGCCAGGGCCCGGGTGCAGTGGTTGCCCGGCACCGAGTGGGCGATGGCCCGGTGGAACAGGCCGCGCGCCGGTTCGATCGCCAGCAGCGCCGCGATCGTGCCCGCCCCGGCGGACTGGCCGGCCACGGTGACCCGGTCCGGGTCCCCGCCGAACGCCGCGATGTTGCGCCGGACCCAGTGCAGTGCGGCGATCTGGTCGAGGATCCCGCGGTTGGCCGGGGCGCCCTCGATGAGCGCGAAACCCTCCGCGCCGACGCGGTAGTTGAGGCTCACCACGACGAGGCCGGCCCCGGCGAGCGCCGCCGGATCGTACGAGGGGTCGCTCGACGCCCCCGCGATGTAGCCGCCGCCGTGGATCCACACCAGGACCGGGAGCTTGGCCGCGCCGGGGTCGGGGGTGCAGACGTTGAGGGTCAGCCAGGCGTCGCCCGCAAGCGGGCCGGTGTCCTCGCCGGTGCGCGGGGCGGTCGGGCCGGACTGGGGCGCCGTCGGGCCGAACGCGACCGCCGGCCGCACCCCGTCCCACGGCAGCGCCGGCACCGGGGCGGCGAACCGCAGCCTCCCGACGGGCGGTTGGGCGTAGGGAATGCCGCGGAACACCGCCTGCCCGCCCCGCCGGAACCCCCGCACCACACCCGCCGCCGTCCGCACCTCGGGCTCTCCGGGCACGCCGCCACCTCCCCCTCGTCCGATCTCCGTTCGCCGCCCCAGGTTTATCGGTCAGCTGTATTATGTCAACTGTATGAGAAAACCGCGCAGGTGAACGGCCGGAAAGGGGCGGGGAGTTGCCGAAACAGGTCAACCATCAGGAGCGCCGCGAGGAGATCGCCAGGGCGCTGTGGCGGGTGGTGGAGCAGCGCGGGGTCACCCGGCTGTCGCTGCGCGAGGTGGCGCAGGAGGCGGGCATGTCGCACGGGCAGCTCCAGCACTACTTCGCGAGCCGCGCGGCCCTGCTCTGCTTCGCCATGGACTTCGCCGCCGAGCAGACCGCGGACCGGGTCGACCGGGGCGTCCGGGAGCTCGGCGACCGACCGCATCCGCGCGACGTCCTGCGCCTGCTGCTCACCGAGATGCTCCCGCTGCACGCCGACGCCCGCGCGACCAGCCGGATGAGCGCCGCCTACGTCCTGGAGGCGCTGCACGACGAGGGCCTCCGCACCCGGGCGCGGGACGGTATCGCCCAGGGGCGGGAGCTGGTCGAGCAGGTGGTCCGCCGGGCGATCGCGGACGGGCACCTGCGGCCCGACCGCGATCCGGTGACCGAAACGCATCTGCTGCTCGCCCTCACCGGCTTCACCCCGCTCCTGGAGCTGGGCGTGATCGGGCCGGCCGACGCGCTCACCGCCCTCGACGCCCACCTGGACCGGCTGTTCGCGCCCAGCGGTCAGCCGTAGGACTGGAACTCCAGCAGGGTGCCTTCGGGGTCGCGGACGTGCGCGGTGCGGCAGGTCGGACCCCAGGCGGGGCGGTCGGCGGGCACGGCGACGTCCCGGGCGCCGTGCGCCAGGCACAGGGCGTGCGCCGCGCCGACGTCCGGGACCCGGCTGACCAGCATCACCGCGTCCTGCGCGGGGCCGGGCGCCGGCAGGCCGGCGGTCCCGGCCACCTCGGCCATCGCCGCGCGGTCGAAGAGCCGCACCACGGCCTCCTCCCCCACGTCCCAACTCGCGTACGGGCCCTGCTCGCCGCCACCGGACAGGTGGGCGCCGAGCAGCTCCGGCAGTACCGCGTCGTAGAAGCGGAAGCAGTCGCCGAAGCGCGTGACGAGCAAGCGGGCGTGCAGTGCGTCCATCGAAGGTCCTCCCCGTACCGGCCGATTCCGGCACCCGGCGGCAGCCCGCCGCGGGCGCCCGGGGCGGGCGCTCATCAGCGCACCCGCCCCACTTAGTAGGTGACCACCCATCATTGGTGGTCACCTATCATAGGGTCATGCCTGACACGACGCCGCCGAGCCTCACCTCACTCACCACCTATCTGCTGTCCAAGGTGGGCAAGCGCGCCCGCGGGCTCCTCGCCGAACGCCTCGCGGCCCAGGGCCTGCGGCTGTGGCACCTGGCGACCCTGGCCGCGCTCGCCGACTTCGGCCCGCACGCCCAGCGGGACCTGGCCGGGCGCCTGGCCATCCACGCCAGCGACATGGCCAAGCTCCTCGACGAACTCGCCGGCCGGGACCTGCTCACCCGGGACCGCGACCCCGGCGACCGGCGGCGGGTGCTGGTCGCCATCACGCCGGCCGGACGGGCGCTGCTCTCCGACCTGACCGACCAGGCCGCCTCCGTCCAGGACACCGTCCTCGACCCGCTCACCGCCGAGGAGCGGACCGTCCTGCACGGGCTGCTGCTCCGCCTGTACGGCGGGCGGTGAGGGGACGCCGCCCGCCCGGTGCCAGGGCGGTGGTGGCGGGATTCGGCCAGTCTTCGCGGGCGGGGGTGGGCCGGGGTGGGTGTCTGTCACGATGAGGCGCCCGAAGCGGAAGGGCTCGGCGAGGGGAGGAGTGGCCCGGTGAGCACGGTTTCGCTCAGTTCGGCAGTGATGACCCACCCGGTGCGCGAGGTGCAGGCCGCGGCGCTGGCCGCGCGGCTGGGGCTCGGCGGGCTGGCCCTGGACCCGGAACCGGAAGGGCCGCCGTCGGCGCTGCGGACCGCGCTGGTGGCCTGGGCGGCGCGAACCCCGGAGGCCGGGCACCACCTGGTCGTCCAGGACGATGTGGCGGCGCCCCCGGAGCTGCTGGAGCTGGTGGCCGGATCGGTGGCCCGGTTTCCGGACGAGGCGCTGATCTTCTACACCAACTGGCACGCCCGGAACGGCGCGGCGGCGCGGCTGGCCGCGCTGGCGGGGGCGGGCTGGGTGCGGGCGGTGCCCGAGGAGTTCGCGCCGACGCTGGCGATCTGTCTGCCGGTGCCGGCGGCGGACGCGTTCCGGACGTTCGCGGCGGGCAGCGGCGAGCGGCACGACGACGAGGTGATGGCGGCGTTCCTGCGGGCCGGTGGCCGGTCCGGGCTGCTGGCGGTGCCGAACGTGGTCGAGCACATCGGGACGAGCAGCATCAACGGGCACGCCGCGCAGGGCGTGCGGCTGGCGGTGTGCCCGGTGGGGGCGGCGGAGGCCCGGCCGCTGCTGGAGCGCGGCTGGGTGCTGGAGGAGCTGGACTGGCTGCCGTACATGCGGTACGGCGAGGGGTATCTGCGGCCGGCCGGATGCGAGCGGGACGCCGATCCGCGGCGGCACCTGCGGTGGCCCGAGGCGCTGCCGAACACCGGCCTGACGGAGAGTCAGGTGTGGGAGGTGCTTCGGCGGCACCGGCCCGAGGACGCCGCGGCGGAGGTCGGGCGGCTGTTCGGGGACGGCTTCGCGGACGAGTTGTGGATCCACTGTCTGCTGCTCGGGCGGCAGGCCGAGGAGGCCGCGTGGCGGTACGCGGCGCGGCGGGCGCCGGAGGGGCCGATGGCCGGGCCGGCGGCCCGGGTCCGGGCCGCCGCGCTGTCCACGGTCGGCCCGGCCGGGTTGCCGCCGGAGCGGCGGCCGGAGGTGGGTCCGGAGCGGGCCACGCTGCTGGCCGCGTACGCGGAGAGCGCCGTGTGCTGCGGCGGGCTGCTGCTCGGACCGGTGGCGCAGGTGCGGGGCGGCGCCGCCTAGCCAGGGGTGTCCGTGAAGTCGCGTCGTTCGCCCGGTGGGCGTGCCGGGCGCCGGACGGCAGACGGGACGTTGCGGACACGCACCGCCCCGCGGGGCGGGCCCTACGGCCGGCCGGGGGGTGTGCGGCGGACGTCGTGGGTGATCCAGACGCAGGGTTCCCAGTAGGCGCCGCGGTCGCGGACGTGGTCGATGTCGAGAGGGGCGAGGCCGCCGGGGAAGACGTAGCGGCCGTCGTCGGGGAAGGCCATCCCGGTCCAGGTCTCCCAGTCCGCGACGGTGCCGGTGATGCGGGAGGACTCGGCCACCGCGGCGGCCACGGTGCCGCCCTGGCGCACCTGGGTGCGGATCCACGGGTCGAACGGGGCGCCGTCGGCGCGGGTCCAGGCGGCGTAGCGGTCGATGGGGACGAGGGGGTAGCGGTCCTTCCAGGTGGGGCGGACCGGGACGATGACGTGGGAGAGGCCGGCCGCGCGGGCGAGGTCGGCCATGTGTGCCAGGAGCCGGGCGGAGTGGCCGCGGCCCTGGTGGGCGGGGGCGATCTCGATGCCCAGGGCGCACAGCGCGTCCGGTGGCGCTCCGGCGTCGTGGTCGCGGAACGCCGCCTCGATGGAGGCGTCCAGGCCGGTGCCGAGGCCCTCGGGGGTGCCGTCCCAGGTGCGCGGCAGGGTGCGGCCGGTGCCGAGGACGGTGTCCGTGGCGGTGTCGTGGAGGACGAACTGGTGGGCGGGGAAGTCGGTGAACAGGCGGTCCCAGAAATCTCCGTTGATGTCGCCGTGCAGGTTGTATTCGGGGACCACCCCGGCGAATTCCGCGGGGAGCCGGTCCCAGAGTTCCGGGCGTTCGCCGTGGTGGACGAAGCGGAGGGTCATGCGCGCGACTCCCGGGGTTCCGCGGCGGGCTTTTCCGCTTCCCAGACGATGACCAGCGGGAGGTTTTCCCACGCGGCCAGGGCGGCGTCCGCGATGGCCTCCTCGTAACCGCCGGGGGCGAGCCGGCCGTTGAAGAGCGGTTCGTGGCAGGCGCGTACGGTCAGGCCGGCGGCGTGAAATCCGGCGAGATAGCGGCCGGGGAGGTGGACGTGATTGCGGACGAACGCCAAGCGGTCCGGACCATCGATGAAGAGGCACTGTCCCTGGAGGGAGATCACGAACGGGTGCAGGTCGGAAACGATGACGCGGCCGCCGGGGCGGACCACGCGAGCGAGTTCGGCTATCCCGGTGGCGACGTCCGGGAGATGGGTCATCGCCAGGGAACAGACCGCGAGATCGACGCTGTTGTCGTCGAGCGGGAGTTCTTCCAGCCGGCCCTGCCGGAATTCCGCGGCGGGGACCTTGCGGCGGGCCCGGTCGAGCATTTCGGGTGACTGGTCGACGCCGATGACGCGGTGGCCGCGGGCGGCCAGGGCGGCGGTCTGGCGGCCGGTGCCGCAGGCCGCGTCCAGCGCGGTCCCGGCCGGGCCGCGGTCCAGCAGCGGGTGCAGCACCGGCTCCTCGACCTCGATGTACGAGCTGGGGAGCGCGTCGTAGCGGGCCGCCCAGGAGGCATAGCCGGCGGCCGCGTCCAGTTCGCCGACCGCCGCCCCGCCGTCCGGGAGCGGGCCGCCGCCGCCGGTGGCGAAGGCGCGGATCTCCTCCACCCGGGCATTCACGAAATCCTCGTCGGCGTCCAGCGCATGGCGCAGGAGGGCCAGCCCCTCGATGCCCAGGACGAGTTCACGCACCCGGAATTCATGGTCCATGGTTTTCTGTCTCCCTTGGCCGGAAGTTCTGTTGTGGGGACCCATACCCGCACCTAGCATGACGCGGATGATCGAGGGATATCTGGATCGTGAAAGTGTGCGCGCCGGGCGGCAGTTGGTGTTTCACGTGTCGACCGATGCCGTGGAATTCCGGGTGCGTTTCTACCGTCTGGGACGGGAATTGACGTTCATGGCGGAGTCGGGTCCGTACCGCGGGGTGGCGGTCGCTCCCCCGCCGCATCCGGACGGGGTTCCCGAGCACGCCTCCCCGGCCGTGGACTGGGATTGGCCGCCGTATCACCACACCGTTCCCAAGGACTGGCCGCCGGGCATCTACCTCGCGCATTTCATCGAGGGCGGGCAGCGCCGGGCCCGGTCCGTTCCCCTGCTGGACGCTTCCGGGATCGAGGGTTTCGGGCGGGAATTCTTCATCGTCCGGCCGGCCCGGCCCGGCGCGGGCGGGGCGCGGATCCTCTACAAGAAGTCGACGTTCACCCGGCACGCGTACAACCGCGCCGACCGGGCCGATGTCCAGCGGGCCGCCAGCCTCTACGACAACCCGGTGTACCGGGAGGCCGGCCCGGACGGTCCGCGCGGCCACCGGCTCAGTCTGCACCGCCCCGGCGGGGTGATCGATCTGGCCTACTGGGACGCGCCGTTCATCGCCTGGCTGGAGCGGACCGGTTACGCCGTCGAGTACTGCACCGACCTGGATCTGCACGAGGAGCCCGACCTGCTGGCGCCGTACCGGCTGCTGCTCAGCGTGGGGCACGACGAGTACTGGAGCGCACCGATGCGCGACCAGGTGGCCCGTTTCGTGCGCGGCGGCGGGAACGTGGCGTTCCTGAGCGCCAACACCTGCTGGTGGCGGGTGCACCCGGTGGACGGGAACAGCGCGTTCGTGTGCGACACCGACCACCGCGTGGGCGCGGAGTACCCGCATCTGCCGGCCACCGACCTGTGGTGGCCGGCGCCGCCGGACGGGGTCGGCGAGCCGGAGAACGCGCTGACCGGGGTCAGCTTCCGCAACGGCGGGATGTGGCCGGGCGAGTGGCCCGGCGACCGGCCGCGGGACGGCTACCGCGTGCAGCACGCGGACCACTGGGTGTACGAGGGCACCGGGCTGCGGGACGGTGCGGACGGCGGGCCGGCCGACGCGCTGGGGGCCGGGACGCCGCTGATCGGCTACGAGTGCGACGGCGCGGCCTTCGCCCGGGACGCGGACGGGGTGGCGTACGCCACCGGGGCGGACGGGACGCCGGAGTCCTTCCTCATTCTGGGGATCTACCTCCTGGATCCGGTGCACGAGGACTTTCACCACCTGAAATGGGGGCACTGGAACTGCCCGGTGCGGGAGCCGGGGATCAGCGGTCCGCGCGCGGCCACGATGGGGCTCTACACCGCGGGCGGCACGGTGTTCACGGCCGGGACCACCGACTGGCCGGTGGTCTGCGGCCGGGAACTGGACCCGGCCGTGGTGCGGGTGACCCGTAATGTGCTGGACCGCCTCTCGGGACCGGGAACGCGGACGGGAACGGGAACGGGGACAGGACGGGGGCCGGGGTCGGGCTCGGGGTCCGGCCCGGCTACAGCAGGGCGCTGAGCTCGGCCAGCGACGCGATGCGCGCGGCCCCGTCCGGCAGCGGCGGGGCCGCGCCCGCCACCGCCCGGTCCGGGCGCCACAGGTGCACCGCCCGCATCCCGTACGCCAGCGGGCCCGCCACGTCCACCTCCCACATGTCGCCGACGAACAGCGCCTCGTCGGGCCGCAGCCCGCAGCGTTCCAGCACCGTGCGGTAGATCAGCGGGTGCGGTTTGCGGGCGCCGGCGCGGGCCGAGCTGACCGCGTGGTCGACCAGTCCGGCCAGCCCGGTGTCCTCCAGGGCGCGGTCCAGGTCCCAGAACCAGTTGGAGCAGACCGCCACCGTCAGGCCCCGGGCGCGCAGTCCGGCGAGTGCCGCCGGGACGTCGTCGAACCGGGCCAGGCGGAGGTCCTTCATCGCCCGGTCCAGTTCGGCGGCGAGCGGTCCGGCCTGCGGCGCGGGTACGCCGCAGGCCAGGGCCCGGCGCCGCAGCCGGTCCACCTCCCAGGCGCGGTACGCCTGTTCGCCGGTGGAGTGCGCGGTGTGCTCCTCGCCGTCGCGGGGGCCGACGGCCCACTGGTCGCCCCACCGGTCGGCCGCCTCGGCCAGCCCGCGGCGGAGGAAGAGCGACCGGTGGCTGGGCGGCAGCGGCTCGACCAGCCGCACCAGGGTCCCGTAGAAGTCGAGGATCACGCCCCGCACGGCGGGCCGGCGGGGCGGGGTCCGGCACGCGGTCAGTACCGTCCGTAGCGGTGCGGGAAGTAGTCTTGGAGGGTCCCGTCCCGTTCGATGTCGACGGTGGCGCAGTGCAGACCGCCGCCGAACGGGCCGACCGCGCGGAACGGCACCGGCACGATCTCGAAGCCGTAGCCGGACAGCTGGTCGGCGAGGGCGACCTCCTTCTCCTCGATGCACAGGGTGTCGGGGTCGAGGTTGAGCATGTTCCCGGCCAGCCAGGGGCTGCAGTACGACAGCTTGGGCGGATGGTCCCAGCTGGCGGGCTGGACTGCCTCGACGATCTCCCAGTCGTTGCGCCGGAAGAACTCCATCAGCTCGGCGTCGGCGAGCCGTTCACCGCAGTGCAGCACCAGTCCGGGGCGCAGCGGCACCCAGGTGGCGTCGATGTGCAGCGGGTGGGTGTTGGTGGAGGTCACCGCGTGCACCCGGTGGTCGGGGAAGTGGCGTTTCAGCCACTGGTGGCCGCTGCGGTTGGTGACGAACGAGAGCTGGACGAAGAGGTCCTTGCCGAAGCGGGCGATGTCGGCCGCGTCGAACAGCGGCTCCTCCTCGGTCAGCACCAGGTCGTAATCGCGTACCCGGGCGAGCTGCACCTCGGTGGGGAGGTCGTGATACGTGTCCCAGAACCCCGGCTTGTAGGAGGCGTCGGTCAGCCGGGGCTTGGGGGCGGCCTCCCAGCGCATGTGCGGGTCGGCGGCGAACAGCTGCTGGAGGAGCGGCCGGTAGCAGAGGTACTCGAACCAGCGGCTGCGGTAGGACATGGTCGCTTCGAGGACCTCGTTGCCGACGGTCAGCAGCAGGTCGCGCGGCGGCATGCAGCCGGACATCGTCTCCTGGGTCCAGTCCGGGGTGCTGACCTGCTGGTTGAAGTCCAAGGGGGTGGGGCGGTCGACGCGGATGCCGCGGCGGCGCAGCAGTTCGGCGAAGTTGTCCAGCTGCTCGTTGGCCTCGGCGGTCATCTCCGCCGGCATCGGGCCGTAGGTGCCCAGCGGGAAGCCGTCGTCGGGGAAGTCCCGGCGGATCGCGGGCTCGGGGGCCTGCACCACGGTGTTGTCGGCGCGTCCGACGACGACGTGCCGCAGGGGATCCCAGCCGTTCCAGGAATTGACTTTCACCGGGCGGGTGGCCGGATCTGCGGCCGTCGTGCCGTAGTCAGTCACGTGCAAACCCTTCGATAGGGGACGTGGGAGACACCCGAGCAAAACTGAGGCAGCGGGGGCGGCACCGTCAAGAGCGGATCATGCGGCCGGCGCGCCTTTTGCGTCAAAACCACGGTGGCTTTGACCCGCCGCACCCAAGATCGGTATACCGTCCGGCCTGCCGGACCGGGTCCACGGGATTCTCCGGCTGATCATTTACCGGCGCCGGATTTTCTGGCCGGAAAGAATCCCCGGGGTGAGCGGCGGGAAAAGCACGGGTAGATACAGCCGGTTCCGGCAACCGGATGGAGGGGCTCATGGCCGAGCGGATCTCCCGTTCAGCGGCGGGTTTGGGGGCGTTTGCCATGCTGGCCGCGGTGGCCGGCTGCGGCGGGGGCAAGCCGGTCGCGGCCGCGGACCGGGCGGATGAGCTCACGGTCTGGCTGACCGTGGACGCCCAGGAGAGCTGGCCGGATCTGGTGACCGAGGTCAACCGGCGCTTCCGGCAGACCTATCCGAAGGTCAAGGTCACCGTGCAGTACCAGCAGTGGACCACGAAGAACCAGAAGATCGATGCCGCGCTGGCCGGCCGGGACGTCCCCGATGTGATCGAAATGGGGAACAGCGAAACCACCAATTACATTGTCAACGGCGCCTTCACCACCGTCGATCCGGCGAAATACGACCACTCCGGGCAATGGCTTCCGGCACTCCGCGACGCCTGCCGTTACGAAGGAAAAACCTACTGTGTCCCGTATTACGTCGGCGCCCGCGTGGGAATCTACCGCACGGATCTGCTCGCCCGGGTCGGGGTGGCCGGCGCCCCGCGCAGTTATCCGGAACTCCGGGCCGACCTCGACAAACTGAAAGCGAAGTTCGGCGCCGCCGACAAGAATTTCTCGGCCTTCTACATGCCGGGCCGCTACTGGTACGCGGCGATGGCCTTCGTCAAGGACGCCGGCGGCGAGATCGCGGTGAGCCGGGACGGCCGCTGGCACGGCACGCTGTCCTCCGCCAGGTCCGTCGCCGGGCTCACCGCCTGGAAGCAGCTCCTGGACGCGTACTACACCGGGGACCGCTCCAAGGACAACGGGGACGAGCCGGCGGTCGTCGGCCAGGGCCGGGTCGGCATGTTCTACGGCAACACCTGGGAGGCCAAGGCCGCCACCGACAGCCGCTCGGGCGGTGATCCGGCGCTGCGCGGGAAGTTCGCCACCTTCGCCTTCCCCGGCCCGTCCGGCGGGCTGCTGCCGCCGTTCCTGGGCGGCTCCACGCTGGCGATCCCCGCCAAGTCCGCCCGCCAGGACCTGGCGCAGGACTGGATCCGGCTGTTCACCGACCGCACCTCCCAGCGCCGGCTGATCGCCGCCGACACCCTGCCCAACAACACCGCCCAGCTGCGGGAGGTGGCGGCCGGCGGCGTCAACGGCCCGGCCGCGCGCGCCGCCGAGCACGGCTGGGTGACCCCGCCGGCCCCCGGCTGGACGGCGGTCGAGAAGTCCAACGTGCTGCCGGAGATGCTCCAGGACATCGCGACCGGGAAGCGGTCGGTGGCGGACGCCGCGCGGGCCGCGGACCGCCGGATCGACGCCGTGATCAACGAGCACTGAGGCCGGTGGGGACCGTGGAGCAGCCGCCGCGCGCCGCCCGGGTACGGCGCCGGGTGCTGCCGTACCTGCTGATCGCGCCGACCGTGCTGGCGCTCGCCGCGGTCCTCGGCTATCCGCTCGTCGACCTGGTGCTGCTGTCCTTCCAGGGCATGACCCGGCGCGAGCTGTTCTCCGGGGCCGCACCGCCCTGGGCCGGGCTCGCCAACTACCGCTCGGTCCTCTCGGACGGCTTCTTCTGGACGGTGGTGGGCCGCACCGCGCTGTTCACCGTGGTCTGCGTCGTGGCGACGATGGTGCTGTCGCTGCTGGTGGCGCTGCTGATGCGGGTGGTGGCGCGCGGGGTGCGGACGCTGATGACCGGGGTGCTGGTGGCCGTCTGGGCGATGCCGGTGATGGTCGCGGCGTCCATCTTCCGCTGGCTCTCGGACGCGGACTACGGCGTCGTCAACTGGCTGCTGAGCCTGGTGCCGGGGCTCGACCTCAGCAAGCACAACTGGTTCGAGAACCCCTGGCAGGGGTTCGCCGTGATCACCGGGGTGGTGGTCTGGGGCGCCGTCCCGTTCGCCGCGCTGACCCTGCTCGCCGCGCTGAGCCAGGTCCCCGCCGAGCTGGCGGAGGCGGCGCTGGTGGACGGCGCCCGGCCCCGCCAGCTGTTCCGCCACGTCACCTGGCCGGTGATCAGGCCGACCGCGGTCCTGGTCACCTCGCTCTGCGCGATCTGGGACTTCGGGGTCTTCAACCAGATCTGGCTGATGCGCGGCGGCCAGCCGGAGAAGGAGTACTACCTGCTCGGCGTCTACTCGTTCATCGAATCCTTCGCGGTCAACCGCTACAGCGCCGGCGCGGCGATCGCGGTGCTGACCGTCCTGATGCTGCTGGCCGGCGCGGTCGTCTACGTCCGGCAGCTCGTCCACCTGGGAGCGGCCGAGTGACCGGAGCCCCTGGTACCGGGGCGCCGCGCGGCACCCGGCGGCGCGCGGCGGCGAACGCCCTCGGGCTGCTCTTCAGCGCCGGGATGGCCTTCCCGCTGTACTGGATGCTGCTCACCGCGTTCCGCCCGGCCACCGAGATCCACGCCAGCCCGCCCCGCCTGCTGCCCGGCCACCTGACGCTGGAGCACTTCCGGCGGGCCCTCGGCTCCCCCACGTTCTGGGCCAACGTCCGGTCCAGCGTGCTGATCGGCGTCGGTACGGTCCTGGTGTCCCTGCTGATCGGGACGCTGGCGGCGTTCGCCCTGGCCCGCTTCTCGTTCGCCGGCCGCAAGGCGCTGGTGCTGGTGATCATCGGCGTCCAGATGGTCCCGCTGGCCGGGCTGATCATCCCGCTGTACCTGCTGCTGAGCGATGCCGGCCTGACCGACAGCCTGCCGGGGGTGATCCTCACCTACCTGGTGTTCGTGCTGCCGTTCACGGTGTGGCTGCTGCGCGGTTTCATCGCCGCCGTCCCGGTCGAGCTGGAGGAGGCCGCGATGACCGACGGCTGCACCCGGCTCGGGGCGTTCCGCCGGGTCGTGCTACCGCTGCTGGCGCCGGGCCTGGTGGCGACGTCCGTCTACGCCCTGGTGCAGGCGTGGAACGAGTACGTGCTGGCCTACGTCCTGCTGTCCAGCAACGACAAACAGACCCTCAGCATCTGGCTGCTGTCCTTCCAGACCAGCTTCGGCACGGACTACGGCGGACTGATGGCCGGTGCCACCCTCACCGCGCTCCCGGTCGCGGTCTTCTTCGCGCTCGTCCAGCGGCGGATCGGCGCGGGTCTGGCCGCCGGCGCGGTCAAAGGGTGAGCGGCCGCGAGCCGTGTGCGTACGCGCCCGGCCGGCGGACCGGTGTCCGCCGGCGTACGGAACCCCCGACCTCACAGGAGAACTTGTGACGTTCGACCGTCTCGACCTGGTGTCCAAGCTGTACCAGCCGTCCGGCTGGCCCCGGATCGTGGAGGCCGCCACCGGGGCCCGCTCCAGCGGCCCCCTGGTCGTGGATCTGGACCCGACGACCTTCTGTGACCTGGCCTGCCCGGAGTGCATCAGCGGAAAGCTGCTCAACCAGGGGCGCTTCACCCCCGAACGGCTGGCGGAACTGGCCGGTGAGCTGGTGGAGATGAAGGTCCGGGCGGTGGTCCTGATAGGCGGCGGGGAACCGCTCGCCCACCGGGGCACCCGGCAGGTCCTGCGGGTCCTCGGGGAGGCCGGTATCGCCATCGGCGTGGTCACCAACGGCACCCTGATCAAGCAGAACCTGGCCGAACTGGCCGCCTACGCCTCGTGGGTGCGGGTCTCGGTGGACGCCGGCACCAGCGGCACGTACCGGCTCTTCCGCCCGGACCGCAAGGGCCGCAGCGTCTTCGACAGGGTCGTCGCCAACATGCGGCTGCTGGCCCGGGAGAAGCGCGGCGCGCTGGGCTACTCGTTCCTGGTCATGTCCCGGCAGGAGCCGGACGGCAGCGTCGTCGGCAACCACCACGAGGTGCTGCGGGCCGCCGAACTCGCCCACGACATCGGCTGCGACTACTTCGAGACCAAGGCCATGTTCGACGACGGCCACCACGTGGTGCAGGTGCCGGACGCGGTGCTGGCCTCGGTGGAGGAGCAGCTCGGCAAGGCCGCCGCGCTGACCGGGGACGGCTTCGAGATCGTCAACTCCTCGACGCTGACGTCGCTGCGCAACCGGGTCGGCCCGGTGCAGGAGAAGGACTACCACCGCTGCCGGGTCGCCGAACTGCGGACCCTGGTGACCCCGTCGGGGGTGTACGTCTGCTCGTACCACCGGGGCAACGAGGGGGCCCGGATCGGCGACGCGGTGACCGAGCGCCTGCCGGAGATCTGGCGGTCCTCGGACCGCGGGATCGTGGACCCGAGCCGGGACTGCCGCTTCCACTGCGCCCGCCACCGCTCCAACCTCGAACTCGACGCGATCGGGGCCGGAACGGCGGCGGGCACGGTGGCCCCGCCGGAACCGGGGACGGACTACGACCCGTTCATCTAGGGGGCGCCGCCGGCCCCGGCCCGGTGGTCCGGGACCGCGGCGAGCTCCGGCGCCAGGCCCGCGGCGGCCCCGGCGGGGATCACCCGCGCGCGGGGGTGCGCCGGGGCCAGCGCCCGCCGGAGGCGGGCCACCACCTCGGCGCGGTCGGCGGCCGGGCAGACGCCGACCAGGGCTCCGCCGCCGCCGGCCCCGCTGAGTTTCAGCGGCAGGCCGGCGGTCCGCCGGGCCAGCGTCCGCAACTCCTCCAGCTGCGGGGTGGACATGCCCTGGAGGTCCCGCATCGCGGTGTGCGCCTCGGTCATCGCCGCGCCCAGGGCGGCCAGGTCGCGGCGGTGCACGGCGTCCCAGACGGCGGCCGAGGCGGCGTCGGTCCGCTCCCGGTAGGCGGCCAACCGGGCGTCACCGGCCGCGAGTTGGCCGCGGACCGTGCGGATGTGGTCGCCGGTGTCCTTCCGGGTGCCGGAGTCCAGGACGACCACGGACCACTCGCCGGGGAAGCCGGTACGCCCCCGGATCCCCGGCAGGCCGGCGGTGCGCCCGTCGAGCAGCAGCAGACCGCCGGCGATCACCGCCAGGTGGTCCATCCCGCCGCCGTGGAACACCGCGAACTCGAACTCGTACGCCCACCGGGCCAGCGTCCCGGCGGACACCGGCCGGCCGCCGGGCCCGCCGGCCGGCGCCACGGCGTCGGTGAACGCCCGGAACAGCGCCACGATCAGCGCGGTGGACGAGGACAGGCCGCTGGCCGCCGGGGCGTCGCTGTGCACGGTGACGGCCGGGGGCCGGGGGCCGAGGCCGGGCAGCCGGCGGCGCAGGAACGTCCATACCTCCTCCGCCCAGCCGCCGGCGCCGCCCGCCGGGGCCGCGGCGGGCGGCCGGGCGCCCGGCGGGCGCACCGTGACCGTGGTCATCAGGTCCAGGGCCAGGCTGACCGACCGGCCGCCCAGCCAGTCCAGGTCCTCCCCGGACAGGCAGGCCCGGCAGGGCACCGCCACCTGCCCGGGGGGACGCGCCGCCGCGCCCTCCTGTGCCGCGTCGGACACCGTGCGCGATCCGCTCATCGGGCCTGGAACCTTCCGGTCGTGCGGTACTCCCGGAACATCTCCAGGACCACAGCGGTGGGCGGGTGCAGGGGGCGCGGCGGGTCCGCGAGCGCCCGGAACCGTGCCCGGGTCACCTCGTCCCGGCCCGGGGTCAGCTCCCCGGACCAGCGGCGGGCCACGAAGCACAGCGCGAAGCAGTGGGTGATGTCGCCGTTGGGGTAGGTCAGGGTGTGGACGCCGGGGTCGGACAGCGAACCGAACGCCTCCAGGTCGGCGCGGCGGACGTGCAGTCCGGTCTCCTCGGCCAGTTCCCGCTGCGCGGTGCCGGCGAAGTCGCTGCCCTCCTCGCAGGCGCCGGCCGGCAGTTCCCACACGCCGTTGTCCGCGCGCTGCTGGAACAGCCCGTGCCCGGCCGCGTCCAGCAGCAGCACCTGGGCGCCGGGGACCAGCAGCGGCCGGCTGCCGACCCGCTGCCGCAGCTGCCAGAGGTACGAGCCCTCGTAACTCACGCGTGACGCACCTTTCCTGGCAGCGGTCGGGAGTGTGCGCAGGCAGCGTGTCATGCGGCGGGGCCGGCGGCCAGCCAGCCGGGCACCGCGTGCGGGGTGTCGGCCAGCCAGCGCACATAGCGCTCCACTCCGGTGCGGACGTCGATCCGCGGGGCCCAGCGCAGCAGTTCCCGGCACTGCCCGGTGGCCGCGTAGCCGCCCAGCGGGTCGCCCTCCGGCAGCGGGGTGGTGACGAACCGCGCGTGCGGGAAGTGCCGGGCGATGAGCTCGCCGACCTCGCGCACCGACGTCGGCACGCCGGTGCCGACGTTGACGGTCGCCCCGGCCATGCCCTCCTCCACCAGGGCGAGCGCGGTGGCCGCCGCCACGTCCTCCACGTGGACGAGGTCGCGGACCTGCACCCCGCCGCCGTTGAGCCGCATCGGGCGGCCCAGGCGGGCCTGCATGGACAGCCAGGCCACCATCCAGGAGTGGCTGCCGGGCTTGGGGACCTGCGGGTCGCCGTAGACGGAGAAGTACCGCAGGACCGCGTACTCGGGGGTGTCCGGGCCGCTCAGCAGCAGCCGGGTCTGGTGCTCGGCCCAGAGCTTGGAGTTGGCGTAGACGGAGACCGGCAGCAGCCGCTGGTCCTCGTGGAAGACCTGCGGCCCCCGGACGGCCGGATCGCCGTTGCCGTACACCGCCGCGGACGAGACCAGGACGAGCCGGCGCACGTCGGAGGCGGCGGCCTCCTCCAGCACCACCTCGGTGCCCTGGACGTTGGCGCGGAAGGCGGTACCGGGGCGGCGGGTGCAGGCGGCCACATCGGCGTACGCGGCGGCGTGCACCACGTAGTCGGCGCCGGCCAGCACCCGGCGGACCGCTTCGCGGTCGCAGACGTCCCCCACCACCACGGCCGCGCCGAGCCGGTCGACGCCGAACAGGGTGGAGTGCACCGCCTCGGGATAGGCGTCCAGCCGGTCCAGGACCGTCACCTCGGCCTCGGCCCGGCGCAGCAGCCCGACCAGCCGGCTGCCGACGAGTCCGGCGCCGCCGGTCACCACGACCCGGGAATCCCGGAGTTTCTCCAACCGGGCCTCCACCGTTTCCGCGAAGACACCGGGCGCCAAAGTTCCGCTCCGCGCGCCGTCATTGCCGTGCGTTTTTCCGTTCCCCTCGACCTCGCCATGTGCGTGGGCCGTTTTGGGCATGGCTTCCCCTCTTCCCGTATAACGGAGCACGAATCGGCCCGGGTGGGGCCGGCGGTCAGCATGTCCGGCCCGGATTCGCGGTGCCAGAGCGCCATTTCGGCAGTCTTGCGGCCGGTGCCAGGACGGCCGTACTGTCCGGATTCACCTGGACCGGAACGCCCCGGTGCGGTGGAAAAGGCTGTCGGGCCGGAAAAGCGGAGAAGCGGAGGAATTGATGACGCCTTATCGGCTGAGCGGGGCCGTGATGACCCATCCTCGACGCCGTCCGGCGGCGGAACGGCTGGCGCATTCCGCCCCGCCCGGCGCCCTGCGGGTGGTGATGGATCCCGACCCGGCCGGCAAACCGTCCGTATTGCGGACCGCATTGTGCGCCTGGGAGGCCATCGAGGACGACGCGACACATCACCTCGTCGTCCAGGACGACATGATCCTTTCGGATTCCTTCTTCGCCCGCGCCCGGCAGGCGATTGCGCGGATGCCCGAGGCGGCGCTCGCCCTTTTCGCGCTGTGGGACTCCCGGAACGGCGCCGCGGTGCGTTTCGGCGCACTGACCGGAGCCCGGTGGGTGGCCGCCGTCAACGAGTATTTTCCCTGCGTGGCGATCATTCTTCCGCGCGCGGTCGCCGCCGGTTTCGTGGATTTCGGCCGGCGTCATCTCGACAGCTGGCCCGACGACATCCTGATGGGCCGCTACCTGCACGCCCGCGGCATCCCGTCCTACGTCTCGGTGCCCAGCCTCGCCGAGCACGAGGACCACGGCAGCATCTCCGGCAACGCGTTCCGCGGGCCGCGCCGCTCGGTGTGCTTCCTGCCCGGTGACGTTCCCGGCCGCGAAGAGCTGCGGCTGTCCGGACTGCGGGTGCTGCCGTTCGCCAAGAACGGCGTCGCGCAGTGCGCGGTACGCGCCGACACCCCCGGCCACCCCGGGCACTGGCTGCATCTGGACTGCGCGCAGTACCTGGCGGGCGTCGGCGCCGACCCGGAAAGACACCTACCGGCCATTGTGCGCATGGCCGAAGACACCTCCCCCGAGGCGGCCCACGCGACGTGGCTGACCGCCTTCACGATGGGCTGGGTCCACCGGCGGGACGGGCTCCGCTGCGACCCGCCGGCCGGCTCCGCCGACGGCCCTCCCCCGGGGACGGACCCCGCCGTGCTCGCCGAGGCGCTCGCCACCATCGGCCCCGGCGGCCTCAGCCACCGCCAGTCCGAGGAGCGGATCGCCGAGCAGCGGGCGGCCCTGGCGCGGATCGCCCGGGCGGGCCTGACGGCGGGTCAGGAGGCCGGTGCACTCCCCCGGCCGGCCCGCCGCCGGCCCGCCGCCCCGGCTAGCCCGGAAGCCCCGCCCGTGCAGGTCCTCGGTGCCGCCACACCGCTCGGCGAGCACGTGGTCCGCGGCCTGGCGGACGCCGGCCACCGCGTCATCCCCCTCACCCGCCGCCCCGCCGCCGACCCGGCCGCGCCCCTCCTGGACCTGACCCCCCTCACCTTCTCCCCGCCCCCGCCCCGCACGCCCGGCCTCCGCCTCACGGTCGGCGGGCGGGAGTTCACGCTCCTCCTCGGCGACCTCTACGGCCCCGGCTGCCCGCCCGACGGGTTCATCGGCCGCCTGGTCTGGGACGCCCTGCGCAGCTACCCGCTGACCCTGGACGACCCGGCCGCGACCGTCCGGCCCCTGCACACCCGCGATCTGGTCGGCGCGCTGGCCGGCGTGGTGCGCACCCCGCCCGCGGCGCCCGTGGCCGGCCTGGCCGGCGCCCCGGTGACCGCCGCCGCCCTGGCCGAGGCGGTCCGCGGCGCGGTCCGCCCCGTCCCCCTCACCGCCCCCGCCCCGGGCGCACCGCCCGTCCCCGGGCCGCCCGCCGCCGGGCCCGCCTCCTGGCCCCCGCCCCCGCCCGGCTGGCAGGCCGTCACCGACCTGCGCCACGGCCTGCACACGCACGCCCAGTGGCTGGCCTACGAGGGCATCCACCTCACGCTGGAGGTGTGACCGCGCCCCGGCACGGCGAGGTCCCGCGCCGATCGGGCACGGGACCTCGCAGGGGTACCGACAGGGGCGGAGCGGGCGTCAGACCGCCGGGGCCGGGTAGGTCGGGTACTCCACGCCGGAGACGTACTGGACGACCCGGATGACCTGGCAGGAGTAGCCGAACTCGTTGTCGTACCAGAGGTAGAGGATGGCGTTGTCGCCCTCGACCTTGGTGGCGCCGGCGTCCACGATCGAGGCGTGGCGGGAGCCGATGAAGTCGCTGGAGACCGCGTCGGGGGCGCTGGTGAAGTCGATCTGGCGCCTGAGCGGGGAGGTCAGCGAGACGTTGCGGAGGTAGTCCAGGACCTCCTCGCGGTTGGTCTCGCGGGCGAGCTGGAGGTTGAGGATCGCGATCGAGACGTCCGGCACCGGGACGCGGATCGAGCTGCCGGTGATCTTCGCCTGGAGGTCCGGGAGGGCCTTGGCGACGGCCGAGGCGGCGCCGGTCTCGGTGATGACCATGTTGAGCGGCGCGGAGCGGCCGCGGCGCTCGGACTTGTGGTAATTGTCCAGCAGGTTCTGGTCGTTGGTGAACGAGTGGACGGTCTCGACGTGGCCGCGCAGGACGCCGTACTCGTCCGCCATCGCCTTCAGCGGCGGGACGATCGCGTTGGTGGTGCAGGACGCACAGGAGAGGATCTGCTCGTCCGGCTTGAGCATGTCGTGGTTGACGCCGTGCACGATGTTGGGGACGTCGCCCTTGCCCGGCGCGGTCAGCACGACCTTGGCGATACCGGGCCGGAGGTGCTTGGACAGGCCCTCGCGGTCGCGCCACTTGCCGGTGTTGTCGATGAGGATGGCGTCCTTGATGCCGTACGCCGTGTAGTCCACCGACGACGGGTCGTCGGCGTGGATGACCTTGATCTCGTTGCCGTTGGCGACGATCGTGTCGTTCGCCTCGTCGACGGTGATCGTGCCCTGGAACTGGCCGTGGATGGAGTCGCGGCGCAGCAGCGAGGCGCGCTTGACGAGATCCTGGTCGCCGCCGCCGCGGACGACGATGGCGCGCAGCCGCAGGCCGTTGCCGGAGCCGGCCTTCTCGATGAGCAGCCGGGCGACGAGCCGGCCGATCCGGCCGAAGCCGTACAGGACGACGTCGCGGCCCTCGCCGCGCTCGATCTTGTTGGCACCGGTCGCGCCGGCGACGGCCTCGGCGGTGAAGTCCACCACGGAGAGCCCGCGGTCGTCCGCCTTGTAGGTGGCGGCGAGCATGCCGAGGTCGATCTGGGACGGACCGAGGTCGAGGGTGGCCAGGGCCTGGAGGAACGGCATCGTCTCGGTGACCGAGAGTTCCTCACCGGCGATCTGCCGGGCGAAGCGGTGGGTCTTGAGGATGCTGACCACCGACTTGTTCACCAGGGAGCGGCTGTGCAGCAGAACCGTTACATCCCGCTCCCGGTGCAGCTTCCCGATGATCGGGATCATCGACTCCGCGATCTCCTCGCGGTTCTTCCAGTTGGTGAACGAGTCGTCGTTGACAGTCACAGGCTTATCTCTCGATCGAGCTAGGCGGTGCTCATATGCTAACCCGCCCGCTTTCCGCCCTCGCAGCGGGTACCGGCCGGGCCCGGCCGGGCGGCGTCAGCCACCCTCCTCGATGCCCGGCGCGGGCAGCGGCTGTTCGGCCCAGATGACCTTGCCCTGCGGGGTGTAGCGGGTGCCCCAGCGGTCGGTCAGCTGGGCCACCAGGAACAGCCCGCGGCCGCCCTCGTCGGTGGTGGCCGCGTACCGCAGGTGCGGTGAGGTGTTGCTGCCGTCGGCCACCTCGCAGACCAGGCTGCGGTCCCGCAGCAGCCGCACCCGGACCGGCGGGGTGCCGTAGCGGATGGCGTTGGTGACCAGTTCGCTGAGCACCAGCTCCGTGGTGAAGACCAGGTCGGCCAGGCCCCATGCGGTGAGCTTGGCGGAGACCTCGGTGCGCATCCCGGCCACCGCCGCCGGGTCGAACGGGACGTCCCAGCCGGCCACCCGGTCCGGGCCCAGGGTGCGGGTGCGGGCGATCAGCAGGGCCACGTCGTCGTGCGGGCGGGTGGGCAGCAGCGCTTCGAGTACGGCCCGGCAGTGGTCCTCCGGCGACCGCTCGGCGTGCGCGAGGGTGCTCGCCAGCAGGTCCATCCCCACGTCGAAGTCCCGGCTGCGCTCCTCCACCAGCCCGTCGGTGTACAGCACGATCTGGGTGCCCTCGGCCAGGCTCAGCTCGGCGGTCTGGAACGGCATCCCGCCCAGGCCGAGCGGCGGGCCGGCCGGCAGCTCGGGGAACTGGACCCCGCCGTCCGGGTGGACCAGCGCCGGCAGCGGGTGTCCGGCCCGCGCCATGGCGCAGCGACCCGAGACCGGGTCGTAGATCGCGTACAGGCAGGTGGCGCCGGTGATGCCGGGGCCGCCGCCGCTGTCGGACTCCTCCTGGTCGATCCGGTCGACCAGGTCGTCGAGGTGGCTGAGCAGCTCGTCGGGCGGCAGGTCCAGGGTGGAGAAGTTGTGCACCGCCGTGCGCAGCCGGCCCATCGTGGCGGCGGCGTGCAGCCCGTGGCCGACGACGTCCCCGACGACCAGCGCGACCCGGCTGCCGGGCAGCGGGATCACGTCGAACCAGTCGCCGCTGACCCCGGACTGCGCGGGCAGGTAGCGGTGGGCCACCTCCAGGCCGCTCTGTTCGGGCAGCGCCCGCGGCAGCAGGCTGCGCTGGAGGGTGACCGCCATGGCGTGCTCGCGGGTGTAGCGGCGGGCGTTGTCGATGCTCACCGCGGCGCGCGCCACCAGCTCGTCGGCCAGCGACCGGTCCTCGTCGTCGAACGGCTCGGGCTTCCGGGAGCGCCAGAAGTTGACCACGCCGAGGATGATGCCGCGGGCCTTGAGCGGGGCGCTGATCATCGAGTGGATGCCGTACTCCACGATCCGGCGGGTCAGCACGGGGTCCTGGGTGTGCCAGCCGTACGCCTCCGACAGGTCGGGGACGACCTGCGACCGGCCGTCGCTCAGACCGCGGGCCTGCGGGGTGGCGGGGGCGAACGCGATGCGCTGCCCGACGGAGTAGAGCGGGGGGTCGTCGCGGATGCCGTGGACGGCGGTCCGGCGCATCTGGCCGGCCGCGTCGCCCGGTTCGTCGCCGCGCAGCACCGGCTCGGCCAGGTCGACGGTCACGAAGTCGGCGAACTCCGGGACGGCGACCGCCGCCAGCTCCTCGGCGGTGCGGACCACGTCCAGGGTGGTGCCGATGCCGACCCCGGCGTCGTAGAGCAGCCGCAGGCGCTTGCGGGCCACCTCGGCGCGGCCGGACACCGCCCGCAGTTCGGTGGAGTCGCGGATGGTGGCGACGGTGCCCGGCGCGCCGCCGTGCGGGCGGGTGGGGCGCTGGCTCACCGCCAGCAGCCGGCCGCCGGCCCGGTGGACCTCGTCGGTGGCCTCCCGGCCGGAGCCCAGGAGCTCGGCCATGCCCTGCTCCAGGCCGGCCAGTTCCGACAGGTGCCGCCCCTCGGCGTCGTCGGGCAGGGCCAGCAGCCGCCGGGCCTCGTCGTTGACGAGCAGCAGCCGCCCGTCGTCGCCCATGATCACCACGCCCTCCCGTACGGCGTGCAGCACCGCGTCGTGGTGCTCGTACATCCGGGACATGTCGGCGGCGCCCAGGCCGTGGGTCTGCCGCCGCAGGCGCCGGGCGATCAGCGCGGTGCCGCCGGTGGCCAGGCAGAGCGCCAGGCCGCTGGCGCCGAGGATCACCGGGAGCTGGCGGTTGATGGCGTGGGTGACGTTCTTGACCTTCAGGCCGGCGGACACCAGGCCGACGACCGAGCCGCCGGGCCCGTCGACCGGCACGATCGCCTGCACCTCGTGGCCCAGCGGACCGCTGACGCTCTCGACCCGGACCCGGCCGGCCAGCGACGGGCCGATGTCGCCGATGAAGTGCTTGCCGATCAGCTCGGGGCGGGGGTGGGTGTAGCGGATCCCCTGGTCGTTCATCACCACGATGAAGTCGACACCCGCCTGTCTGCGGGCCCTCTCGGTGATCGGCTGGAGCACCTTGGAGGGGTCAGGGGACTTCAGCGCCGCCTGGAGACCCGGGGCGTGCGCGAAGGTCTGGGCCACGGCGACGGAGCGGTTGCGTGCCTCCTGCTCACCGTCGTGCCGCGACTCCAGCAGCAGCGCCGCCATGGCACCGATGACGAGCAGCAGGCCCACCGCCACCTGAAGTACGAAGACCTGCCCGGCGACGCTCCACGGGCGCCTGGCGGTCAGTGACCGTACCGATACGCGCCGGTATCGGTCGGACCCGTCGACCATGCTGCCATTTCTAACACCGTCCGGTTCACCGTGCCGCCGGGAGGCCGCCGCCCGGACCCGTCCGCCCCACCGGGCGTACCGCGGACGGGCCTCCTAGATTGGTGAGCGTCAGCCTGTCCGGCCGCGCGGGATGCCAGGAAAGCCAGGAAAGTGACACCGGGGATCGACTACGCCGCTCTGTTCGCCGCCACCCCCAGCCCCTGCCTGGTGCTGGGGACGGATCTTGTGATCGCCGAGGTGAACGAGGCGTTCCTGCGCGCGACCGGGCGGTCCCGCGGCGACCTGGTGGGCCGGTACCTCTTCGACGCCTTCCCGGACAGCCCCGCGAACCGCGCCGCCGGCAGCGTACGGAACCTCTCCGCGTCCCTGAGCCGTGTGCTGGCCACCGGCGCCCCGGACACCATGGCGGTCCTGAGGTACGACATCCCGTGCGCGGACCGGCCCGGGCAGTTCGAGGAGCGCTGGTGGTCGCCGGTCAACACCCCGGTCAAGGCCGCCGACGGCTCGGTGGCCTGGATCCTGCACCGCGCCGAGGACGTCACCGCCTTCGTCCGGGAGCGCCGGCCCCACCACCGTGCGCCGCGGGACGCCCGCGAGGGCGGCGGGAGCCAGGCGGAGACCATGGAGACCGAGCTGTACGAGCGGGCCCGGGAACTCCAGCACCTCAACGACGAGCTGCGCCGGGCGCACGCCCGGGAGCGCAAGGTCGCGCTCGCCCTCCAGGAGGCGATGCTGCACTCCCCCGACCTGGAGCGGCACCGGGACGTCGCGGTGCGCTACCTGCCCGCGGCCGGCTCGCTGAACGTGTGCGGCGACTGGTACGACCTGGCGGACCTGCCGTCGGGCGGCTTCTCCCTGGCGGTCGGCGATGTGGTGGGGCACGGGCTGGCGGCCGCGACCGTGATGGGCATGCTGCGCAGCGCCTTGTCGGCGGCGGCGCGGGCCGTGGACGGGCCCGCCAAGGCGCTGGAGGTGCTGGGGCTGTACGCCCGGTCCGTCCACGGGGCGCTGGCCACCACGGCCGTCCAGACGGTCATCGACCCGGTCCGGCGGTGCATCGCGTACAGCAGCGCCGGCCACCCGCCGCCGGTCCTGCTCCACCCCGACGGCAGCCACCGACTGCTGGACCAGGCCACCGACCCGCCGCTGGGGGCCCGTCCGGACCACGTCCCGCGCCCCCAGGCGGAGGTGTCCTACACCGCCGGTGACGCCCTGGTCCTCTACACCGACGGGCTCATCGAGCGGCGCGGTGAGGACATCGACGCGGGCCTGGCCCGGCTCACCGAGGCGCTGGCCCGCTACCCCCGGGTCGGCCCGGAGCGGCTCGCCGACGCGGTGCTGGCCCGCCTGGACGTCAGCGGCGGCGCCCGGGACGACATCGCCCTGGTCATCGCCCGCCTGTGACCGGCGCCGCGCTCACCCCGGCCGCCGCACACCCCGCGGCGGGTGTACGCCCTGCACGGTGAGCTGCGGGACGTCGTCACGGACCTGGTGGACGGGCTGCGCGGCAGGGACACCGAGACGACCGTCATCAGGGGCCCGGCCGGGCCGGTCAGAACGCCGGGGGTGCGAGCGGGTCCCGCTGCCGGTCGAGGGCGTCGTCCAGGGTGGCGGCGGCCATGATCAGGGACAGGTGGGTGAACGCCTGCGGGAAGTTGCCCAGTTGCTCGCCGCCGGGGCCGATCTCCTCGGCGAACAGGCCGGCGTGGTTGGCGTAGGTCTGCATCTTCTCGAAGGCGTAGCGGGCCGGGCGGAGCCGTCCGGCCCGGGCGAGCGCGTCCACGTAGAGGAACGTGCACAGGCTGAACGTGCCCTCGCTGCCGCGCAGGCCGTCCGGTGAGGCGGCCGGGTCGTAGCGGTGGACGAGGCTGTCCGAGACCAGGGTGCGTTCCACGGCGTCGAGGGTGGACAGCCAGCTCTCCGTCCTGGGGGCCAGGAAGCCGACGCGGGGGACGAGGAGCAGCGCGGCGTCCAGCACCGCGCCGCCGTAGTACTGGACGAGGGCCTGTTCCCGGTCGTTCCAGGCGCGCTGCATCACCTGTTCCAGGATGGTGTCGCGGGCGGCGGTCCAGCGGACGGTGTCGGCGGGCCGGCCGTAGGCGGCCGCCAGGCGCAGACCGCGGTCGAAGGCCACCCAGCACATCAGCCGGCTGAAGGTGAAGTCCTTGCGGCCGCCGCGGGTCTCCCAGATGCCCTCGTCGGGGCGGTCCCAGGAGTCGGCGAGCCAGTCCAGGGTGCGGGCGATGTTCCGCCAGCCGTGGTAGCCGGCCCGCATGGCGATCTCGCGGCCCTCCGACAGGGCGAAGAGCGCCTCCCCGTAGATGTCCAGCTGGAGCTGGCCGGCGGCGTCGTTGCCCACCCGGACCGGGGCCGAGCCGCGGTAGCCCTCGAAGTGCGGGAGGGTCTCCTCGGGCAGGTGGGGGTCGCCGTCCACGCGGTACATGATCTGGAGCGGTTCGCGGCCGGCGTCGAGCCCGGCCCGCAGGCGCTCCCCGAGCCACCCGGTGAACTGGGCGGCCTCCTCGGCGAAGCCCAGGTCCAGCAGGGCCCGTACGGACAGCGAGGCGTCCCGGACCCAAGTGTAGCGGTAGTCCCAGTTGCGTTCGCCGCCGATCTGCTCGGGCAGGCCCATCGTGGCCGCGGCGACCGGCGCGCCGGTGGGGGCGTAGGTGAGCAGTTTGAGGGTGATCGCCGAGCGGTGCACCACGCCGGGCCAGCGGCCGCGGTAGCGGGAGGTGTGCAGCCAGCGCTGCCAGAAGTCCACCACCTCCCAGAACCGGTCCTCCACGGCGGCCACGCTCAGCGGGGGCGGGGCGGGCGCGTCCGGGGCGTCCACGGTCAGGACGGCCGCGGCGAGCTGCCCGGTGCGCAGGGTGACCGCGCCCTCGGCGTCGGTGCCGTCGGTGCGCAGCGGGAAGGTGGTCTGGAGGTACGCGGTGGTGCCCGGGGCGCGGAAGGCGGCGGTGCCGTCCCGCAGCGCGCAGGTGTGGGCGGCCCGCCCGTAGTCGAAGCGCGGCCGGCACTCCAGGCCGAAGCGGACGGTGCCGCGGACCGCCCGCGCGCTGCGGACCAGGACGTGCCGGGCGGTGGGGGTGCCGGTGCGGTCCGGCGCCATGCAGTCGTAGATCTCGCCGACGCCGTCGGGGGACATGAAGCGGGTGACGAGCACCGCGGTGTCCGGGTAGTAGAGCTGTTTGCAGCGGGTTCCGGGGGTGTCGTCGGGGGCGAAGCGGAAGGCGCCGCCGCGGTCGTGGTCGAGGAGGGCGGCGAAGATGCTGGGCCCGTCGAAGCGCGGTGCGGCGAACCAGTCGACGACGCCGCTGCCGGAGACCAGCGCGGCGGTCTGCAGATCGCCGACGAGGCCGTGCTCGGCGATGGGTGGGTAGCGCTCCATGGGTCTTCCGCCTCCCGAAGCCGGTACCTCCACTGTCGGCCCCGGCCCCGGTGCGCGCCACGGCGGCCCGGTCAGCCCGCGCGGGGGTCCTGGTGGGCGGGGGTGCGGTGGCGGCGCAGGGTGACCACGAGGAGGTGGCAGCCGGCGGCCAGCATCCACAGCGGGAAGACGAGTTCGAGGTGGGTGGCGCCGCCGACGGCGAAGAGCAGCACCAGCGCCACGAGGTAGCCGAGCCAGGCCAGCCAGCGGGGGAAGAGGCCGAGCCGGTGGCCGATGGTGGTCGTCGCGATCACGAACACCGCGGCCATCCGCGTGGCGTACGCGGTGAGCAGGGTCAGGACGAGGTGGCGCCCGTACTGCCACAGGGCCCGCTGCCCGGCGGAGGGTGCGCGGGAGACGTCCGTGACGGCCAGCAGGCTTCCGGCGGTCGCCGCCAGGACGAAGAGCATGGCCACGAACAGCAGCCCGCTGCCGAGGAACAGCGTGGCGAAGAACCGGTCCTCGGCCGCGCCGATGTGGTCCCGGAGGGCGCCCATGAACCACAGGAAGAAGATCCCGGCGAACGGGAGCAGGGCCAGGGCGGTGTGCAGGGACCGCCGCTGGGAGGTGTCCCGGACCCAGTCGGCCGCGTCCTGGGGGTGCTCGGGCACCGCCAGGTGCACCAGGAGGATCGCGGCGCCGAGCAGTACCGCGGCGACGATCCCGGCCGCCGCCGCGACCGGCGGTGTGCGCAGCCCCCGGGGGGCCGGGTGCCTGGTCGCCATCGCCTCTCCCGCCGCTCGTGCCGTGCCCGGGCCGCGCCCGGCGCACCCGGCCGGGCGCCGCCTCGCGGCGGCCCCGGAGCCGTACGGTCAGTTCTACGGCGTCCGGGAGCGCGGCACCGGGTCGCACGTGCCGGACGGGTGAGCCGTGCGCCGGCCGCGGCGCGGGCTCACGGGGTGATCGTCAGGACCTCGGCGACCGGCCGGCGCGGGGTGTGCGGGCCCTGGGGGCCGTAGCCGAGCCGCAGGACCATCTGGACGTAGCCGGTGCCGGTGCGGGGGTCGCGCAGCAGCCAGCGCAGGTCGGGCCATTCCAGGGGCTGGGTGGCGAAGGAGCTGGCCAGGCCCTCGCGGGTGGCCAGCAGCAGGACGCGCTGGAGGGCCTGGCCGGCCCGCAGCCAGTCGGCCGGGCCGTCGCCGGTGGTGCTCAGCGACGCCAGTTGGGGGCGCTTCTCGAAGGCGGCGTGGGCGCGGCCGGGGACGGTGCGGCGGCCGGCGAAGTCCCGCAGCGGGGCGGCGCCGCCGCGCTCGGCGGGCCCGAAGGCGTAGTCGGGGACGCCGTCGGTGGGCGCGGTGACGCGGGTGTCGCGGGTCCAGGCGCGCTGTTCGGCCTCCCGTCCGTCGTCCATCCGGTCGTAGCCCTCGGCGTGCACGATCAGGTCGAGGACGGCCTCGCGGTGCGGGGTGGTCAGGAACGCCAGCCGGGCCCCCTCCCGGTCCGCGGCCTCGGCCAGGGCGGCCCGGACGCCGTCGGGGATGCGCCGCTCGGCGAACGGGTAGCGGCTGGTGTGCCGGTCCCGCAGCACCCGGTACAGACCGCTCAGCGCGGCGTCGAGGGGCTCGTGCGGGACGTCCAGGCGCACCTCGGCCAGCAGGGCCGGGCTGCGCGGGTCGGGCAGCAGGGTGGTGGCCGTCCGCAGTCCGGCGTGCGCCGCGGCGGCCCGCAGGCTCAGCAGGGCGGCGCCGCAGCCGAGGTGCAGGCCCCGGGTGGTGGGGTCGGCCAGCGGCATGGCGCGGCTCAGGTCCGCGCCGAGGGTGAGGGTGCGCCGGGCGCGGGAGTAGGTGAACTGCCACGGCTGGGCGTTGTGCATCGACGGGGCGGTGGTGGCGTCCGCGACCAGGGCCGTGACCGCGGTGTCGTCGAGGGTGGGGTGGGTGAGCACCGTGGCCTCCGGGGCGGATCGGATGCGTCCGCGGGCCCGGTCGCGGGCGCGGGCGGGGTCGGCAGGGTGATTCCAGCGTGCCGGGCCGGGCGGTGCCGCGGCAGGGGCCGACGGGCCCGGCCGGGCGGGCCGGTCGGCCTCGCGGGACGGCCGGCCGGTGGGGTGGGGCCGGGTGGCTCATGCCGGGCGGGCGCCGGTCCAGCACCCTGGAGAGAGGTGGCCGGGACGGCGTGCGGCACCGCCGCGGCCGGGACGGACGGCGGAAGGAGCCGACGATGGCGCACCGCACGGTAGCCGAGCTGATGACCCGCAAGGTCGTCAGCGTGCGGCTCGACACGCCCTTCAAGGAGATCGCGCAGACCCTCGCCGACCACGCGGTCAGCGCCGTCCCGGTCCTGGACCGGCTCGGCAGGCCCGCCGGTGTGGTCTCCGAGGCCGATCTGCTGCGCAAGGCGGCCGACCGGTCCGACCTGTCCGGGCGGACGCCGCTGCCCCACCTGGAAGCCTGGGAGCGGGCCCGGGCCGAGGGCCGCACCGCCGAGGAGCTGATGTCCGCGCCGGCGGTGTGCGCGCACCCCGAATGGACCGTGGTGGAGGCCGCCCGCCTGATGGAGGTCCAGCACCTCAAGCGGCTCCCCGTGGTGGACGAGACCGACACCCTGCTGGGCATCGTCAGCCGCACCGATCTGCTCCGGGTGTTCCTGCGCACCGACCGGGCCATCCGCGAGGAGATCACCGGGGAGGTCGTCGGGCGGCTGGCGCGGCTCGGCGCGGCCGGGGTGACCGCCGAGGTCTCCCACGGGCAGGTGACGCTGGGCGGCACGGTCGCCGACCCGCTGCTGGTGCCCGTCCTGGTCCGGATGTGCGCGAGCGTGGACGGCGTGGTGTCGGTGGCCGGGGAGCCGGCGCCGGCGGTGCCCGGTGGTGACCGGGCGGGAGCGGCCGCCGCGGGCGGCCCCGAGGAGGGCCGCTGACCGGAAGCGGCCGGGCCGGTACCCCTGGAAGGACGGAGACAGCGATGACGACCGACAAGCCCGCCGGAACCGGCGGCGGTCCGGCGCCGTTCCGCGGCGACCTCGGCCGGCGCGCCGCGCTGCGCCGGCAGCAGCTGGGCCTGACCCGGGAGGAGGTCGCGGCCCGGGCCGCCGCGTCGCCCGGCTACCTCCAGTACATCGAGGAGCATCCGGCCCAGCCCGACATCGGGTTCCTGCTGCGCCTGGCCGGTGCGCTGGACACCACGGTCGCCGACCTGGTCGGGGGCACCGCCGATCTGCCGGCCGGCCTGGGTGTCGCCACCGTCCGGCCCGAGGTGCTGGTGCTGGGGCCCGGGGAGTGCCGGGAACTGCTCGGCAGCCACGGCGTGGGCCGGGTGGCGGTCACCGTCGACGGCGTCCCGGCGGTCTTCCCGGTCAACTACACCGTCGACCACGACGTGATCGCCTACCGCACCCATGCCGGCTCCGGTCCGGCCGCCGCGGCCGGCCACGAGGCGGCGCTGGAGGTCGACCACCTCGACGAGGCGTTCAGCCAGGGCTGGAGCGTGCTGGCCGTGGGGCCCGCCGAGATCGTCACCGCCTTCGACCGGACCCGGCGGCTGGAGGAGAACGCGTACTCCGCCCCCTGGGTGGGCGGCGGCCGCTACCAGTGGATCGCGGTACGGCCGACGCGGCTGAGCGGGCGCCGGATCCGCGTCGCGGGCGCGCCCGGGTCACCGGCCGGGGGCGCCGGGCGGTGACCCCTGCGGCGACCGGGCCGTGAGCGGCCCCGCCGGGTCAGGAAAACGTCAACATCCCGGCGCCCGACCGCACTTCCGCCGGACACATGTGACCATGTGAAGCACTCCACCGCTCGGCCGTCCGAGGTCCGTCCCTCGCCACAGCAGGCGTCGTGGTGCCTGCACTGCACGGGTGACGAAGGGACTTTCGGTGACGCCGGAGGGTGGCGCGGCCGGTACGCCGGGCGTACGGCGGGGGAAGCTCAAGGTGTTCCTCGGGGCGGCGCCCGGGGTCGGCAAGACGTACCGGATGCTGGACGAGGGGCGCCGGCGACTGCGGCGCGGTACGGACGTGGTGGTGGCGTACGCCGAGTGCCACGGCCGGCGGCACACCGAGGAGATGCTGGCGGGCCTGGAGACCGTGCCCCGGCTGCGCCGCGCCTACCGCGGGACGGCGTTCGGCGAGCTGGACCTCGACGCCGTGCTCGCCCGCCGCCCCGCGGTCGCGCTGGTCGACGAGCTGCCGCACACCAACGTGCCCGGCGGGCGCAACGAGAAGCGCTGGCAGGACATCGACGAACTGCTGGCCGCCGGCATCGACGTGGTCACCACCGTCAACATCCAGCACCTGGAGTCGCTCAACGACGTGGTCGAGAAGATCACCGGCGTACCGCAGCGGGAGACCGTCCCCGACGAAGTGGTGCGCCACGCCGACCAGATCGAGCTGGTGGACATGCCCGCCGAGGCGCTGCGCCGGCGGATGGCGCACGGCAACGTCTACCGGCCGGAGAAGGTGGACGCCGCGCTCGCGCACTACTTCCGGATCGGCAACCTGACGGCGCTGCGGGAGCTGGCGCTGCTGTGGGTCGCCGGGCGGGTGGACGAGACGCTCCAGACGTACCGGTCCGAGCACGGCATCCGCACCGTCTGGGAGACCCGGGAGCGGGTGGTGGTGGCCCTCACCGGCGGCCCGGAGGGCGAGACGCTGATCCGCCGCGCGGAGCGGATCGCGGACCGCTCGTCCGGCGGCGACCTGCTGGCCGTGCACGTGGCCCGCAGCGACGGGCTCGCCTACGCCTCCCCCGCCGCGCTCGCCCGGCAGCGGGCGCTGGTGGAGAGCCTGGGCGGCACCTACCACTCGGTCGTCGGCGACCACGTGCCCACCGCGCTGCTGGACTTCGCGCGGGCCGAGAACGCCACCCAGCTGGTGCTGGGCACCAGCCGCCGGGGCTGGCTGTCCCGGCTGTTCGCCGCGCGCGGGATCGGTGAGACCACCGTCGAGCTCTCCGGCGACATCGACGTCCACATGGTGACCCATGAACGGGCCGGGCGCGGGCGCCGGTTGGCGGTCCCCGGCCGCCGGCTGCCGCTGGCCCGCCGCGTCGCCGGGCCGGCGGCCGGCCTCCTGCTGCCCGTGCTGCTGACGTTCGTGCTGCTGCGCACCCGCGGTGTGCTCAACCTGACGAGTGAGGCGCTGCTCTTCCTGGTCACCGTCGTCGGTGTGGCCTGCCTGGGCGGGGTGGTCTCGGCGCTGCTGGCGTCCCTGACCGCGTCGCTGCTGCTGAACTACTTCTTCATCCCGCCGAGCGGCGAGTTCACCATCACCGAGCCCAACAACGCGCTGGCGCTGGGGGTGTTCGCGCTGGTCGCGGTCACCGTCGCGGCCCTGGTGGACCGTTCGATGCGGCTTGCGCGGCGGGCCGCCAGCGCCACCGCGGAGGCCGAGACGCTCTCGTCCATGGCCGGCAACATCCTACGCGGCGACCAGGGGGTGTCCCGGCTGCTGGAGCACACCCGCGAGGCGTTCGGGATGGACTCCGCCGAGCTGGTGCCGCGGTCCGCGCAGGAGGCGGAGGCCGGTCCGGGGCAGGCCGTCGACGGGCCGGTGAGGGTGCCCGCCGGGCCGGACCGGCTGCTGGTCCTGCGGGGCCGCACCCTGCCCGCCTCCGAGCACCGGGTGCTGACCGCCTTCGCCGCGCATCTGGCGGCCGCCCTGGACCACGCCCGGCTGCGGGAGGCCGCCGCGGAGGTGGAGCCGGTCAAGGCCGCGGACCGGCTGCGGACCGCGCTGCTGGCCGCGGTCAGCCACGACCTGCGCACGCCGCTGGCCGCCGGACGGGCCGCCATCAGCTCACTGCGCAGCCGCGACGTGGTCTTCGGCGCGGCGGAACGGGAGGAGCTGCTGGCCACCGCCGAGGACGCCCTGATCGAGCTGAACCGGCTGGTCGACAACCTCCTCGACATGAGCCGGCTCCGTGCCGGCGCGCTCACCCTGCACCTCGAGCCCACCTCGTTCGCGGACGTCCTCCCCACCGCCCTGGCCACCCTCGCCGCGACACCGGTCCCGGTCACGTCCCGCGGGCTGGCCGAGAGCTGCGACGTCCTCGCCGACCCGCCGCTGCTGGAACGGGTGCTCGCCAACCTCGTCACCAACGCGGTGCGCCACTCCCCCGAGCGGCACGGGGTGCTGATCACCGCCAGCGCGCTGGGCCCGCGGGTCGAGCTGCGGGTCATCGACCGCGGCCCCGGGCTGCCGCCGGAGGACCGGGACCGGATCTTCGTCCCCTTCCAGCGGCTGGGCGACCACGACAACACCACCGGCCTGGGCCTGGGTCTGGCGCTGTCCCGCGGGCTGGCCGAGGCGATGGGCGGCACCCTCACCCCCGAGGACACCCCCGGCGGCGGCCTCACCATGGTCCTGTCCCTGCGGGCCGCGCCGGCGGCGGGGACACGGCCCCCGGACGAAGCCGCCGGCGCCGGCACCGCAGGACGCGGCGGGCCCCCGGCCGCGGACGGGCCGCCGGCCCCCGGGGTTCACCTCCCCGGCACGTAGGACCCCACCGGCGCGGCCGCCGAACGGGCCGGCGTGCCGAGGCAGTTGACCCAGGACGCGGACGTCCCCAAGCGCGCCCCGACGGCGGCCGCGGCGAGGAAGGAGGGGCCCACCGGGCGACGGCCGCGCCCCAGTGCTTCCCCGTCCCCGCCCCGGGGGCGGGCGGCTGCGGGGTGAACGGCTGAACCGGGCCGGTGGGTCCGGGACACGCCGGGGCCTGTTGCGCCGGTCCGCGGGCGCGGCGCGCATGGTGTTCGCAGGCCGTTGTCTCCAGGAGGTGCGTGGTGCGTCGAAGTGTTCTGGTCACGGGTGCGACGAGCGGGGTGGGGCGGGGGACCGCGCTGCGGCTGGCGAAGGCCGGCTTCGAGGTCTTCGCCACGGCCCGGGACGCGGAGAAGGCCGAGAAGCTGCGGGCCGAGGCGGCCGAACGGGACGTGGTGCTGCGGACCGTGCTGCTGGACGTCGCCGACGCCGCGTCCTGCCACCGCGCGTGCGCGCAGGTCGCGGAGGCGACCGGCGGCGGCCCCTGGGCGCTGGTGAACAACGCCGGGATCCCGCTGGCGGGCGCGATCGAGGACCTCGACGACGCGGCCGTGCGGTATCTGCTGGAGGTCAATGTGGTGGGCGCGGCGCGGATGGCCCGCCTGCTGCTGCCGGGCATGCGCCGCCGCGGGGACGGCCGCATCGTCAACGTCTCCTCCCTGGCGGGCCGGGTCGCGGCGCCGGGGATGGGCTGGTACTGCGCCGGCAAGTCCGCGCTGGGGGCCGTGAACGACGTGCTGCGGATGGAGGCGGGGCCCGGCGGGGTGCGGGTGGTGATCGTCGAGGCGGGCGCCTACGCGAGCGCGATGCAGACCCGGGCCGCCGACGCGCTGGCGGCCCTCGCCGCCAACGGGCGGACGGTGTTCGGCGAGATGTACCGGGTGGCGGAGGCGGCACTCAGGGAGTCCGCCACCCGGCTGCCGGACGACGGGCCCGTGGTGGCGGCCGTGTGCCGGGCGCTCTTCGCGGACCGGCCGCGCCACCGGTACGTCGTCGGCAGGCAGGCCAGGATGGGCCTGCTCGCCGACGCACTGGTGCCGGTACGGGTCAAGGACCACGTCAAGCGGGTGGCGTTGGGCGCCGAGGCGCATCCGGTCGTGGAGTACGCGGCCCGGCGCTGGTGCACCCCCTGGTGAGGGTCAGGCCAGCAGGCCGGAACGGCGCCACAGGTGGTGCTGGGCGGGCCTGATCAGGTCCACCTCGATGAGGAAGGCGACCAGCTTCTCCCCGCACCACCGCAGGGTGTCGCGGTGGTGCGGGTTGTGCAGCGCCTGCCGCCTCGCCGTCCGGACAGGGAGCCCCACCTCGCCGTACCGCACGGGGCGGAGCAGCGGCGGCACGGTGTGGGCGGCGATCAGCGCGGTCAGCGTCCGGTGGCGGGCCAGGTGCCCCCGGGAGGCCAGGCGGACCGCTTCGCGCAGTTCGGCCCGGGCGAAGCTGACGTGGCGGGCCTCCTCGCTGACGTGCAGCCGGCACACCGAGCGCACCAGGGGCTGGACGCGTGCGTCCTGGGCGGCCTCGCGCTGGAGCCGGTCCAGGACCTCTTCGATGATCAGGGCGCTGGTGAAGGTCGTGATGTCCTGGAAGAGGGCGGCGGCCAGCGGGAAGGGGTACCGGACCCGGGCGGGGACCCAGTGGGGCGGGCGGTCGAGCCTGGTCAGCAGCCGCCCGAACATGGTGATGTGCCGGGTCTCGTCGGCCATCTCGGTCAGCGCGTAGTAGGCCCGCGCGTCCAGGCCGTTCCGCGCCATCAGGTAGCGGGCGAACAGGCGGATGATGGCGAGTTCGAACCAGTGGCCCATCTCGGCCATGTGGGCCGCCTCGTGGCGGGACAGCTCGATGCGCTGCCGCTCGTTCATGCGCTCCCACAGCGGAGTGCCGTAGAGGGTGAGGCGTTCCGGTGGCCAGAACCAGGCGTCCGCCGCCAGGGGGGCGTCCCAGTCGATCTCGGTGTCCGGGTCGTAGGAGTGGGCCGCGGAGGCGCTCAGCAGCCGCTGGGCGACGGCGTGCGGGCTCCGGGAGGGGTGCAGGGCCTGGTCGGTCATCGGCGGTCACTTCCTGGGGTGTTCGGCGCCGGTCGGCCCGGCCGGGGCGAGGGCCGGACGGGGGGCGGGGGCTGCGGGCGGCGGGGCCGGCGGCGGGGGCCACGGGCTCCACCACGTGGCGCGGCCGGCCAGGGTCAGGACGGCGGGGGCGAGCAGACCGCGGACGACGGTGGCGTCGAGCACGACCGCCAGGGCGAGGCCGACGCCGACGATCTTCAGCAGGATCAGCTCCGAGGTGGCCAGGGCGGCCATGACGACGGCCAGGGTGAGGGCGGCCCAGGTGAACAGCCGCGCGGTGCGGTCCAGGCCGCGGACGATGGCGGCGGCGCCGTCGGGGGCGGTGCGGCGGTACTCCTCGCAGACCCGGGCGAGCAGCAGGATCTCGTAGTCCATGGACAGGCCGAAGGCGATGCCGAAGACGAGGGCGGGCATGAGCGCGTCGGTGGTGCCGGTGACGGGGAAGCCGCCCACCAGGCCGGCCAGGTGCCCTTCCTGGAAGACGAAGACCAGGGCGCCGAAACTGGCCGCCAGGCTCAGCGCGTTGAGCAGCAGCGCCGTGAGCGCCATGACCGGCCTCCGGGTCAGCGCCAGGGTCAGGGCCAGCAGCGCGGCGGCCGCCAGGGCCAGGCACAGCGGCAGGCGGGCGAAGAGCGCCCGCTGCACGTCGTTCAGCACGGCGCCGGGTCCGCCCACCAGGGCGGGGGCCGGGGCGGGCAGGGCGCGCAGGGCCCGGACGAGGTCGCGGTTGGCGGTGGCGTAGGGCTCGCCGGGGGTGGCCACCGACAGCCACACCCCGCGCGCCGAGGCGAAGGCGGCGGCGGGGGCACCCGGTGGCCTCCGGCGGCCGTCCGGGGTGTAGGTCCCGGTCGCCGTCCCGACCGCGTCCACGCCCGGCTGCCGGGCGATGCGCCGGGCGTAGGCGTCCAGTGCGGGGGCCTGCCGCCGCAGGTCGAAGTGGGGCAGGACGACGGTCGTCGGGGCGATCACGGCGCCGAGCCGGTAGCCCTCGCGCAGCACCGCGCCGGCCTCGGCGACCGTGGAGGAGGCCGGCTGGACCCGGTCGTCGAACAGGCCGATCTGGACGCGGGTGAAGGGGGCGGCGAGCACCAGCAGCAGGGCGGTGACGGCGACGGCCACCGGGCCGGGGCGCCGCATGGCGGCGCGGGCCGTCCGCCCCCACCGGCCCGGTCCGCCTGCCGTGCCGTCCGCCGGCGGTGCGGGGGCCCGGCGCCGGCGGAGGCGGAGGCGGATCCCGAACCGGTCGACGCGGTCCCCCAGCACGCCCAGCAGGGCCGGCAGGACGACCAGGCTGCCCAGGGCCGCGAAGGCGGTGACCGCGATCCCGCCGTAGGCGATGGAGCGCAGGATGGTGTGGGGGAAGACCAGCAGTGCGGCCAGGGAGAGGGTGACGGTGCCGGCGGAGAACGCCACCGCCCGGCCCGAGGTGCGCAGCGTCGTCCGCAGGGCGTCGTCGGGGCCGGCGCCCGAGGCGGTCTCCTCGCGGTAACGGGCGAGCAGGAAGAGGCTGTAGTCGACGGCGAGGGCGAAGCCGAGCGCGGAGGAGACGTTGGTGGCGCTCACCGACACCTCGGTGACGGAGGTGAGGAGGCGGAGGACGGCCGTGGCGCCCAGCACCGCCAGCGCGCCGACGGCCACCGGCAGCAGGGCGGCCACCGCCGACCCGAACACCACGAGCAGCAGCAGCGCGGTCAGCGGCAGGGCCAGCAGCTCCGCGCGGCGCTGGTCCTGTTCGGCCAGGCGCAGCGCCTCGGCGCGGGAGGCCGCCTCGCCGGTGACCGAGACCTCCAGCGGGCCGTGGCGCCCGGCCAGCCGCGGCACCAGCCGCCCGGCCGCCCTGGTCGCCGCCTCCTCGTCCGCCCGGAACCGCACCAGCACCAGGGCGCTGCGCCCGTTCGCCGCGCGCAGTTCCGGTGCCCGGGTCCGCCAGTAGGACACCACCCGGGAGACCGCGCGGTCGGCCGTCAGCCGGCGCACCAGGCGTTCGCCCTCGGCCACCGCGCCGCGGTCCGTCACCGTCCCGGTGGCACCGGCCACCCGGGCGACGAGCACCAGGTGGGGCGGGGTGGCGCCGAAGCCCTGTTGCAGGGCGCGGTCCGCGCGGGCCGCCTCGGTCCCGGCCGGCACGATGCCCCCGGGGGACAGGTGCGCGTGCACCGAGGCGCCGAACCAGGCGCAGACCGCCGCCAGTCCGGCGGCCAGGCCCAGCACCACCCACCGCCCGGAGCCGCGGGGTCCACGCATCGTCGCGACCGCCCTTCGCCCGGCAGGCATCGGTACCCTGCCACAGCCCATGTGTAGACGGGACGGGGGTCCGGCAACACGCTGCCACCCCGTCAGACGAGCACGCCGCCGCCAAAGCGGTCATTCGCGCACATGATTGGCGGCCTACGAGCGGCGAAGGCCGCGGCGCCGCCCTACGGTGGCCCCATGAGCGACCTTCGGGCCTGTCTGGCAGGGGCCACCGTCCATCTGCCCGAGCGCTGGGTCACGATGACCGAACGGGAAGCCCAGATCGCGGCCGCCAGCAGCGGTTTCACCCCACCCCCGGGGCTGATCACCCAGCTGACCGGGGTCGAGGGCGTGCACCTCAGCGGCGACGACGAGCAGGCGTCCGACCTCGCGGTGCGCGCCGCCCGCAAGCTGCTGGCCGAACAGGGGGTGCAGCCCGCCGACATCGACCTGATGATCTTCGCCGCGGCCAGTCAGGACATGATCGAGCCGGCCACCTCGCACATCGTGGCCGACAAGCTCTCGCTGACCTGCCCGGTCTTCGACGTGAAGAACGCCTGCAACAGCGTGCTCAACGCGATGGAGATCACGCAGGCCCTGATCGCCTCCGGGCGCTACCGCACCGTCCTGATCACCTGCGGCGAGGCGCCGTCGGTCTCCGCGCAGCTCCGGGTGCCCGACGCGTCGGCGTTCGCCCGTTCGCTGCCGGCCTACGGCTTCTCCGACGCCGGCGCCGCGCTGCTGCTGACGGCGGAGGAGTCCGCCGGCCACCTGCCGCCCCGCGGGATCCTCGGCTGCCGCTTCGCCGCCGACTCGGCGGCCTGGCCCTCGGCGACCGTCCTGCACGGGGGAATCGCCTCGCTGCGCCGGCGTACGGGACCGGAGGCGACCGCGTCCTTCCGCATGGACAGCGTGCGGATGCGCGACAGCCTCCGGGCCCTGGGCCGCACCCATCTGCACCGCGCGCTCGGTGAACTGGGGCTGGGATTCGACGACTTCGCGTTCATCGCCGTGCACCAGGTCGCGCTGGCGGACCTCGACGAACTGTGCGGCCCGGACATCGGCGTCCCCCGCGACAAGCTGCTGGTCACCCTCCCCCGGCACGGCAACGTCGCCTCCGCCTCCCTGCCCCTCCAACTGGCCCGCGCCCTGGAGACCGGCCGGGCCAACCCCGGCGACCTCGTCGCCCTCATCGGCCTGGCCGCCGGCAGCAGCGCCGGCCTCCTGGCGCTCCGCCTGTGAAGCCCGCCCCCCACCGAAGGACCGTGCCATGACCACCACCTACGACACCGTCAAAACCGCGCTGACCAGCCACTTCAACATCCCGGCCGATACCGTCCGCCCCGAGTCGACGCTGGAGGACCTCGGCCTGGACTCGCTCGCCGTCGTCGAACTGCTCTGCGTGCTCCAGGACGAGCTGGGGCTGCGCGTGCCCACGGGTGACGACGCCCTCAAGTCCCTCCAGCTCACCCTCGCGGAGGCCGCGGCCGTCATCGAGCAGGCGCAGGCGCCCGCCCCGGCCGCCGAGACCCTGGCATGACGGCCCGTGACATCGCCGTCACCGGCATCGGCCTGATCACGCCGGCCGGCACCGACGCGGACACCACCTGGCGCACCGTGTGCGCCGGGACCCCCACGGCCGCCCTCGACCCGGACCTCGGCGACGTCCCCATCCCGCTCAGCTGCCGCGTCCCGCCGTTCGACGGCAAGTCGCTGATCGGGCCGCAGGTGTGGCGGATGGACCGGTTCACCCACCTGGCGCTGATCGCCGCGCACCAGGCGGTCCGCGACGCCGGGCTGGACCCGGCGGCCTGGGACGGGGCGCGGGTCGCCGTGGTCGTCGGCGTCGGCTACGACAGCAAGGACCTCGTCGTCCCCGCCGTCCGCAAACTCATCGACGGCGCGTACGAGAGCCTCTCCCCGCTGCTGATCCCCCGCACCACCACCAACGCGGCGGCGGCGGAGATCTGCATCGCGCTGGGCGCCCACGGCCCCAGCATGGCCGTCACCACCGCCTGCGCCTCCGGCGCGACCGCGCTGGGCACCGCGCGCGACCTGCTCCTGGCCGGCCGCTGCGACATCGCCCTGGCCGGCGGCGCCGAAGCCCCCTGCCACCCCCTGCCCTCGGCGTGCTTCGCCCAGATGGGCGCCCTCTCCGGCCGCCTGCACGACCCGCAGGGCGCCAGCCGTCCCTTCGACGCGGACCGCGACGGCTTCGTCCTCGCCGAGGGCGCCGGTCTGATGGTGCTGGAGCGGGCGGCCGACGCGCGCGCCCGCGGGGCCCGCCCCCGCGCCTACTTCAGCGGCTACGGCTCCTCGACCGACGGCTACCACTACGCGGCCCCGCACCCCGACGGCACCGGCATCGAGCGGGCCTTCACCGCGGCCCTCGGCGACGCCGGCCTCGGCACCGCCGACATCGGGCACGTCAACGCCCACGGCACCGGTACGCCGATGAACGACCGCATCGAGGGCGCCGCCCTCGCCCGCATCTTCCACGGCCGCCCGCCCACCGTGACGTCCACCAAGGGGGTCACCGGGCACACGCTCGGGGCGGCGGGTGCGATCGAGGCGGCGCTGGCCGCCCTGACCCTCGAACACCAGACCATTCCGCCCACGGCCAACCTCGATCAGCTCGATCCCGACATCGCCCTGGACGTGGTCGCCAAGGCGCCGCGCCCCCAGCGCATGGAGGCCGTGGCCAGCAACTCCTGCGGCTTCGGCGGCCACAACACCGTTCTGGTCCTCAAACGGGCGTGAGGGCGGGCGGCGGGTCAGAGCACCGGCGGCCCCGCCTCGATCCGGCGCAGCACCGGCGGCAGGCGGTCCAGGTCGGGGCCGGTCTGGAGCTGCCGTTCGTCCCACCAGGTGGCGCCGGCGTCGCGCAGCGGTCCGATCACGTCCCGGGCCTCGGCCGGGTCCGTGGACGTGGCACCGCCGAGCACGAGCTCGAAGGGCCGCCCGGCCGCGTCCGCCCGGTGCCGGCGCAGGTAGCCGAGCAGCTCCCGGACCTCGGCGACGTCGGGCACCTGCCCGTGCCGGGCCGTCTCGAACAGCGGTGCCGCGCCGTCCCACCGCGCCGCCCGCCGCATGGGCGCGCGGTGCGGCCAGAACCCGCCGATCCACACCGGCGGGCCGGGCCGCTGCACGGTCGCGGGCAGCAGCGCCACGTCCCGGATCTCGTAGTGGCGGCCGTGGTGGGTCACCGGCTCCCCGGTCCACAGGCGCCGGAGCAGATCCAGTCCTTCGTCCAGCCGCTCGGCGAGGACGGCGGGTTCGGCGGTGTCGCCGAAGCTGCGGTACTCGTCCGCGACCGGCCCGCCCAGGCCGGCGGCGAAGGTCACCCGGCCGTTGCTGAGCCGGTCCAACGTGGCGACCTGGCGGGCGAGTTGCTGGGGCCGGTAGCGGGGCACCGGGGTCAGCAGGGTGCCCAGCCGGATCCGGGAGGTCGCCAGCGCGGCCGCGGTCAGCAGCATCCACGGGTCGCCGAAGGGGCGCCCTCGGTGGTGCCGGTGCAGGACGTGGTCCCAGACGAAGAGCCCGTCCCAGCCGGCCTGTTCGGCGGCCGCCGCCACCGTGGCGACGGTGCGGGGGTCGGCGAAGTCACCGAAGTTCGGGATGTTGACGGAGAAGCGCATACCGGCAGCATGCGCGCGGGCCCGGGAAGCGGCAACGGTGCGGGGAGCCGGACGCGGACCCGGCGGGGCGAGGGCCGGCAGCCGCACGGCCAGGGGCCGGGGGACGGCACCGTACCGGCAGGCGAGGGAAAGGCAGGGCACACGATGCGACCGGCGGACGACGTGCCGCGCTCCGGCGGGCCGCGGCCCGGTGGGCACCGCGGCGTACCGCACACCGCGGATCTGCGGGTGGAGGCGTGGGGGCCGACCCGCGAGGTGTGCCTGGCGCAGGCCGTGCGCGGGGCCTGCGAGTCCTTCGTGGACCTCGCGGCCGCGGCACGAACGCGCCGGGACGAGGTCGTGGTGCGGGCGGAGACCGACGAGGACCTGCTGGTGGCGCTGCTGGACGAGGTCGTCTACCGGCTCGACGCGCGGGGCGAGGTGCCGGTGGAGGTGGAGGTGGCCGCCGTACCCGGCGGGGTGCGGGCCGTGCTGGAGCTGGCGGACCTCGCCGCGCTGCCGGTGACGGGCGCCGCGCCGAAGGCGGTCACCCTGCACGGCCTGGTCTGCGGTCGCGGTCCGGGCGGCTGGCGGTGCTCGGTCATCCTCGACGTGTGACCGGCTCAGCCCTTGACGACGCCGAGCGGGACGAGGCGGGCGACGAGCCGGGCCAGCCCGGCGCCTTCGGTGGCGGCGGCGACCGCGTCGATGTCCTTGTAGGCGCTCGGGGCCTCCTCCGCGAGGCCGCGCCAGGAGGAGGGCCGCACGGCGACGCCGCGGGATTCCAGTGCGTCCCGCAACTCCTCGCCGCGCACCTCGCGCAGCGCCCGGTGGCGGCTCCACACCCGCCCCGCGCCGTGGCAGGTGGAGAAGAACGCGTCGTTGCCGGGCATCCCGACCATGACGTACGAGGCGGTGCCCATGGTGCCGGGGACGAGGACGGGCTGGCCGGCCCCGGCGAGGTCCGCCGGCAGGTCCGGGTGGCCCGGCGGGAGGGCGAGGGTGGCGCCCTTGCGGTGGACGCACAGCCGGCGCGGGACGCCGTCCACCTCATGGGTCTCGATCTTGGCCATGTTGTGGGAGACGTCGTACACCAGGTCCACGCCCGCGCCGACCGCGGTGGCGAAGGCGCGGCGTGCGGACCGGGTGAGCAACTGGCGGTTGGCGCGGCCGTAGTTGGCGGCGGCGGCCATCGCGCCCAGGTAGTCGCGGCCGGGCGGCGAGACGACGGGGGCGCAGGCCAGCTGGCGGTCCGGGAGGGTGATGCCGTACGCGCGCAGGGAGCTGTCCATGACCCGGACGTGGTCGGTGCAGACCTGGTGGCCGAGTCCGCGCGAGCCGCAGTGGATCATCACGCAGACCTGGCCGCCGCGCAGGCCGAAGGCGGTCGCGGCGCGCTCGTCGTACACCCGGTCCACCGCCTGGACCTCCAGGAAGTGGTTGCCCGAGCCGAGGCTGCCGACCTGCTGGAGCCCCCGGTCCACCGCCCGCTGTCCGACCTGCGCCGGATCTGCCTCCGGCAGCGCGCCGCGGTCCTCGCAGCGGTCCAGGTCGCGCTGGACGCCGTGGCCGCATTCCACGGCGTAGCGGGCGCCGCCGGTGAGCAGCTTGTCCATCTGCGCGCGCCCGGAGACCTTCCACAGCCCGCCGCGACCCGCACCGCGCGGGGTGGTGTCCCCCAGGATGTCCATCAAGGCCCGCAGGTGGGGGGCGAGTTCCGCGCGTTCGAGATCCGCGGCCAGCAGCCGGACGCCGCAGGAGATGTCGAAGCCGACGCCGCCCGGTGAGACGACGCCGCCCGCCTCGATGTCCGTGGCGGCGACCCCGCCGATGGGGAAGCCGTAGCCCCAGTGCACGTCCGGCATGGCGAAGGAGGCGCGGACGACGCCGGGCAGCGTCGCCACGTTGACGACCTGTTCCAGGGCGCCGTCCCCGGATGCCTGGGGCAGCAGTTCCCGGCTGGCGAAGACGATGCCGGGGACGCGCATCGCACCGTGCCGCTCGATGCGGAACCGGAACGGGCCGTCCGCCCGCACGGTGATGCCCGCGTCCCCGGCCCCGTCCCCGTTGCTGTCCTTGCCCATGGCGTGCGTCCCGGTGCGGGAGGGCCGGCGGGCGCGTCAGTGCTGCGGGTGCGGGTGGGCGTGGAACAGCGACCGCCGGTGCCGGGTGGTGGGGGTCCCCTTGGCGTGGCGGCCGGCCGCGATCCGCAGCTGAACGGCGTGGAACACCTCCACGGCGCCCAGCACGACGGCCATGATGCCCGCCACCATCGCGAGCACGGCGATCGAGCCGAACGGGGAGACGATCAGCACGATACCGGCGAGCAGGGTCACGATCCCGAGGAACAACTGCCAGCCCCGTGCCGGGGTTTGGGGTGCCGACCCCGCGGCAGCCGTCATCATGATGCCGCTCATCAGCCAGCCGAAGCCGATCCAGAGGGCGAGCAGCAGGATCGATTGCAGGGTGCCCCGGAAGCAGATGAGGCCGAGCAGGATGCTCAGCGCGCCCGCGACGACGTGCATGGCGCGCAAGTGCCCCGGGACGTGCGTGCCGAACGCCGCGACCAGCTGGAGGACACCGCTGACCAGCAGGTAGACGCCGAAGGCGATGCCGAGGACACGAAGTGTTTCCCCCGGCCACGCCAGGACGACGGCGCCCAGCGCGATCGAGGCCAGGCCGATGGTGATCAGGGCCTGCCAGCCGCGGTTCGCCAGGGCGCTCACGACGTCGTCCGCCGGTGCGGTGCCCTGGGGTCGGGACGGGCTGTCGCCCGGAAACGCGGAGGACGAGGACGAGGTCATACCGCCCACCTCTCTCATGGAACAGCATGGTCGGATGTGCACGGTCGGAGCGAGAGAGTTCCGCCGCTCGCCTTCCATCGTCATCCATTCCGCGCCGTTCCGCCCGGCGCGCAGCACATTCGGGCGCCGTCTCCTTAGCATGGGAGGAGGGGGAACGAACGGCTCTCGCTGCCGGCCCCGGGCCGTCGCACGGCCCGTCGTCCGGCCCGGCCCACGGAGGGAAGGAAGCACCATGGAGTTCAAGAAAGGTGACCATGTCCGTTTCTCGCCGCGGCCCGATACGCCGGAGCGGAACGACCGCGGCACTGTCGTGGACGTCGCCCATGGCCGCAAGGGGGAAGCGCATTACGAGGTACGGCGGGACGCGGATCCTTCCGGGCCCTCCTTCTTTTTCGCCGAAGGCGAGATAGAGAAGACGTGAGTTCCGCCGCCGGTCGCGGTGCGGGGGCGCGGCGTCCGGCGGGCCGGGCGGCCACCGGCCGCGTGCCACCCGGCCCTACCGGCGGTGCCGTGCGGAGGTGAGGATCGAAGGCGGAGCGGGGTCCAAGGCGGAGCGGGGTCCCGGTCGGGCCCCGGCCGGGTCCGCGCAGTCAGCCGGCGGCCGCCGGAGGGAGAACCAGCATGAGCAGCGAGGTTCCGCGCGGTGCGGTGGTGGCGGGGGTGTCCCGTTCCCCGACGGCGCGCAGCGCGGTGGAGTGGGCCGCGGACGCGGCGGCCCGGCGTGGCCGGGAGCTGTGCCTGGTGCACGCCCAGGAGTGGCCGGCCGGGGCGGCCCCGAAGGAGCGGCGCGACGAGCCCGGCCAGATCTGGGCCTCGCACTACCGGGCCGCGGGCCGGACCCTGTTGCAGGAGCACGCGGACGCCGCGGCCGAGCGGGTGCCCGGCCTGCGCGTCACGACGCGGCTGGGGGACGGCCACCCGACCGCCGTCCTGCGGGAGGCCGCGGAGGACGCCGCCCTCCTGGTGATCGGTTCGCGCCAGGTGAGCGGCCCGCTGGAGGCGGTCACCTTCACCACGGTGGGCAGGTCGCTGGCCGGTCACCCGCCGTGCCCGGTCGTCCTGGTGCCGGGGGACGCCGCCCGCTGCGACCCGCTGGGGCCCGTCGTGGTCGGGGTGGACGGGTCGGCGGCGTCGGTCCCCGCGGTGGCCTTCGCGTTCGAGGAGGCGGCGCTGGCCCGGGCGGACCTGGTGGCGGTGCAGGTGCGGCGGCCGCGCCACGGGGACTGGCCGGAGGACCTCCAGGAGTCCCTCATCGACGTCTCGCAGGCGCTCGCCGGGTGGGGGGAGAGGTATCCGCAGGTCCTCGTGCGGCAGGAGGTCGTGGTGGGGCCGCCGCCGGCGCGCCTGGCCGAGGCCGCCGCCACCGGGCGCTGCCTGGTGGTCGGTTCGCGCGGGCTGGGCGGCTTCCGCGGGCTGGTGCTCGGCTCGACCAGCCGGACGCTCGCCCACTTCGCGCCGGGCCCGCTGGCGATCGTGCCGCACGACGTGCGCACCGGCTGACCGGCGGGCGGCGGGACGGCCGGGTGCGGCGGACGCCCGCGGGGCCCGGTCAGGGTACGCGCCGCTGCGCCGCCCAGCGGCGTCGGACGGCGTCCTCGTGCTCGGCCTCTTCCAGGGCGAGTTCGACGGCGGCGAGCCGCTGCCGGAGCCGGGGGATGTGGTGCCGGCGCAGGGCCCGCACCCGTACCAGGGTCGTGTGCGCCCGGGCGTCGACCGCGCGCACGGCGGCCGCCGCCGCGCCGTAGCGGGCACCGGCGGCGAGCGCGGCGCGGTAGGCGGTGCGGGCGTGGACGAGCGCGGTGTTGCCGGGGGCGGCGTCGTCGGCGGCCGCCGTTCCGGGTGTCGTGACGGTGCGGCCCGGGCGCCGGACGCCCAGGGTTTCGGCCCAGTCCACGGTGGCCTCCGCTGCGGGCACCAGGGAGGCGGTCCGCAGGGCGTCCTCCCCGCCGAGCAGCAGGCCGCGCAGCAGCCACGTCCGGGCCTGCCGGACCTGCTCCTCCCACTCCTGCCGGGCGCTCGCCTCCGCCCTCCGCAGCCCGGCCAGTTCCTCCCGCAGGAGGTGCAGCTGCCGGTCGAGGAGGTCCGCGCCGCGGGCGGCGGTCTCCAGGCTGCGCCGCAGCCGCAGGCGGGCGGCCCGGCCGGCGGGCGGCGGGGACGCCGCCGTCACGGTGCCGCTCCGGTGGTCCGGGCCCGGACCACCGCGGCCGGCAGCATGCCCAGTTCGCCGGGCGGCAGGGTCAGCAGGACGCGCCAGGCGCGTTCCAGCGACTCGTCCAGGGTCAGCGTCCGGTCGCGCCCCTGGTCCAGGAAGTCCCGCAGGTAGACCGGGTAGAGGGCCAGATAGCTCCGGTCGGCGGGGCTCAGGGCGGTCTCCCCGGCGAGCGCGGCGAGTTCGGCGGCCTGCCGGGCGCGGGCGAGCGCGGCGGTCAGCTGGGCGGCGACGTCCAGGTGGTCGGGGCGGGTCCGGCCGGGACCGGCGCCCCTGCGCATCAGGCGGGACAGCGAGGACAGCGCGTCGACGGGCGGGTAGACCCCGGCGGCGTGGATCTCCGGGGAGAGCACGATCTGCCCCTCGGTGATGTAGCCGGTGAGGTCGGGGACCGGATGCGTGAGGTCCCCGGCGGGCATGGTCAGGACGGGGACGACGGTCACCGAGCCGGGCCGCCCGGCGATCCGGCCGCACCGTTCGTAGAGGGAGGCCAGATCGCTGTAGAGGTAGCCGGGGTAGGCCCGGCGGGCCGGGACCTCGCCGCGGGCCGCGGAGACCTCCCGCAGCGCCTCCGCGTACGAGGTCATGTCGGTCATGACGACCAGGACGTGCCGTCCGCCGTCGAAGGCGAGGTGCTCGGCGACGGTGAGGGCCAGCCGCGGGGTGAGCAGCCGCTCGATGACCGGGTCGTCGGCGGTGTTGAGCAGCAGGCACAGTTCGCCGGCCGCGGCCCGCTCCTCCAGGGCGTCGCGGACCGCGAACGCATCGGCGTGGGTCAGCCCCATGCCGGCGAAGACGACGCTGAACCGCTCGCCCGCCGTGGTGGCCTGCGCCGCGATCTGCACCGCGAGTTCGAGGTGCGGCAGGCCGGCGGCGGAGAAGACCGGGAGCTTCTGGCCGCGTACCAGGGTGGTCAGCGCGTCGACCGCGGCGATGCCGGTGAGCACCGGTTCCCCCGGCGGCCGACGGCGCACGGGGTTGATCGCCGCACCTTCCACGGGGGCGGACTCCCGGCCGAAGACCGGGGGCCCGCCGTCCCGCGGTGCTCCTCTGCCGTCGCAGGTCCGCCCGAGCCAGCCCTCGCCGACGGGGACCGTCAGCGGGGAGCCGGCGAACGCCACCCGCAGCCGGGCCGGGTCCATTCCGCCGGTGCCCTCCAGCACCTCCACGACGGCGATGTCGTCGCGCACCTCCAGGACGACGCCGTAGCGGCGCTCTCCGGACGCGAGGGTGAGCGTGGCGAACTCGTCCCAGCCGACCCCTTGGACCCCGGTCACCACGGCCAGCGGCCCGCGCAGCTCGCGCACCGAGGTGTAGGTGACGGGTGGCGGCCCGTCCGGCCCGTTCGCCCCGCTCACCGGGGGCCTCCCAGGGCGGTGAGGACGGTGTCGCGGGCGGCGTGGACGGGGGCGGTGTCGTCCGGGCCGGCGTCCTCCCTGGCCCGCAGCAGCGGTGTGAAGTCGGCCCGTTCGACGTCCTCGGGCGGGGTGCCGGAGGCCACCAGGGACCGGCAGCGTGCGACGACGGCGAGCACCGCGTCGGCGAGCGCGGCCGTCTTCGCCGGTGTGCAGTGCGCGTCGTTGGCCGACAGGGCGCTCTGCTGGAGCAGGCCCTCGCGGACCAGGCGGCCGGCCAGGACACTGACCCGCTCCGGCGGGGGCAGCGCCCCGGCGCCGACCAGGTCCACCAGGTCCGCCAGGCGGTCGGCCTCCGCCAGCAGCCCGGCCACCGCGGCCCGGCGCCCGGTGGTGTCCCGGCCGGCCGGGTCCGCGGTGAGGACGTCGGCGTCCCGGGAGAAGGACTGGGACCAGGACAGCGCCGGGTAGTGCCGCGCGTAGGCCAGGTCGCGGTCGAGCGCCCACCGGCCGCGCACGCAGCGTTCGGTGTGCGCGGTGACCGGTTCGGCCAGGTCGCCGCCCGGCGGGGAGACGGCCCCGAGGACGGTGACCGAGCCGGGTCCCGCGCCCAGCGTCCGTACCGCCCCGGCCCGTTCGTAGAAGGCGGCGAGGGCGGAGGCCAGGCCGGCCGGGTACCCCTCCTCCGCGGGGAGTTCGCCGGTCCGGGAGGCGAACTCCCGCAGCGCCTCGGCCCACCGGGACGTGGAGTCGGCGATGACCACCACGTCCCGGCCCGTGTCGCGGAAGTACTCGGCGACGGTCGCGCCGGTGTGGATGCTGGCCTCCCGGGCCATCATCGGCATGTTGGACGTGTTGGCGATGATCACGGTGCGGTCGGCGAGGCGCCCGCCGGTGCGCGGATCGGGCAGTTCGGCGAAGTCCGCGATGACCTCGGCCATCTCGTTGCCGCGCTCGCCGCAGCCGACGTAGACGATGACATCGGCGTCGCACCACTTGGCGATCTGCTGGAGCAGGACCGTCTTGCCGGTGCCGAAGCCCCCGGGTACCGCGACGGTGCTGCCGCGGGCCACCGGGAAGAGCAGGTCGATCACCCGCTGCCCGGTGGTCAGCGGGTGGCGTGCCGGGACCCGTTCGCGGACCGGCCGCGGCCGGCGCACCGGCCAGTCGGTCACGGCGCGGATCTCGGTCCCGCCGACCACGGCCAGCACGGCGTCCTCGGCCTGGTCGCCCGGGTCGGCCACGTGGCCGACCTCTCCCCCGCGGCCCGGCGGTACCAGGACGCGGGTCCGCTGCCCGCCTTCGGTGCACACCTCGCCGATCGCGGTGCCCTCCCCGGCCTGCGCCCCGGTGGCGACGGCGGGGGTGAACCGCCAGCGGGGGCCGGGGGCCGGGCCGGTGGCGGTGCCGGGCGCGAGGCGGTCCCCGGCGGTGGCCAGCGGGCGGAGCAGGCCGTCGTACACCCCGCCCAGCAGGGCCGGGGAGAGCCGGGCCGTCACCGGGTGGCCGAGCGGCCGGCAGGGCTGCCCCGGTGCGAGGCCGCCGGTGTACTCGTACGCCTGGGCGGTGACCCGCGACGTGGTGAGGGCGACCACCTCGGCGGGCACCTGCGCCGGGCCCAGGAGGAGCAGGTCGTTCATGGCGATCCGGCCGGTGTTCGCGACCTCCACGAGCGGCCCGGCCACCCGCAGGATGCGGCTGGCCGCCGGCCGGCGGGCCCCGGGCCCCGCCGCGGTCAGCTCCGCCACAGCTCTTCGACCCCCGGGCCGGCGCGGTCCAGGACGCGGGCGGCCAGGGCCTCGGGGGTGAGGTCCACGCGCCGTCCCGGCGCCGTCCCGGTGACCCCGCCCGCCGGGTGCGCGGCGACGGCGGCACCCGGCCCCAGCGCCCGGTACACCTGCCGGGCCAGCCGCTCCCGCACCTCCGGTGCGCACGCCTCCCGGCGGTACCGCCGCACCCGGACGAGGACCTGCCTGCGCAGCTCCTGGTAGGCGTCGGCCTGGGCCTCCAGGAGCCGGGCGCGCGCCGTGCGGCGGGCTTCCGCGACGCCGGCCGCCGCGGCCCGGGCGCCGTCCTCCGCGCCGTGCCGGCGGGCCTCGCGCAGCGTGGCGGCCGCCGCCGCGCGGGCCTTCGCCAGGGTCGCGCCGGCGTCGTGCCGGGCCGCGGCCACCAGCCGGCCGGCATCCTCCTCGGCGGCGCGCAGCAGCGCCGCGCGGACGGGGGCGAGCGGGTCGGCGGGGCCGGTGGCGGCCGGTGTCATGGCGGCATCACCACCGTCAGCGGCGCCGGGCCGTCCAGTGCCCCCGGGCCCAGGGCCGCGGCGGCGGCCGGTGTGAGGATCACCAGGGCGGTGTCGGCGGGCAGGTCCCGCCACAGCGCGCGGACCCGCTCGGGGTCCTCGGCGGCCCGGACCCGCACGCCGGCCAGGGCGAACCCCGCGGTCCGGGTCCGCTCACCGAGGGCGACGACGGTGCCCATCGCTCACGCCTTGCCGATCAGCAGCACCGCGACCACCAGGCCGTAGATGGCGATGCCCTCGGCCAGCCCGACGATCACCATCGCCCGGCCGAACAGCTCCGGGCGTTCGCTGAGCGCCGCCAGGGCCGCGGCGCCGGTGTAGGCCACGGCGATCGCCGCGCCGATCGAGGCGCCCGCGACGGCGATGGCGGCGCCGATCAGCGCCGCGGAGTTGGCGTGCGGGGCGCCCGCGGGCGCGGCCGGGGCCGCCTGGGCCGCACCCCCGCTCAGCGCCGCCGCCAGCAGGGCCAGCGCTCCTGCCAGCAGCAGCAGATTGGCGCCGACGACGTACCGGAGGGCGCGCCGGCCGCCGCGTCTGCGGAACAGCGTGCGCACGGCCCACCACATCGCGGCGATGACGGGGAGCGAGACGAACCAGGCGATCACGGCACGGCCTCCGGACGGCGGACGGGGAGGCGCCAGGGGCGGAAGGGCCGGCCCTGGGCCTCGAAGACGCGGGAGAACAGTTCGAAGTACGTCAGGCGCAGCGCCTGCACGCCCGCCACCAGCGCCTCCAGCGCGAAGACGAGCGCATTGCCCACGGCGAACACGGCGACGGCCCCCAGCACCCCTGCCGGACCGTGCCGGGCCAGGCCCGCGGTGCCCGCCCAGACCACCGCCCCCAGTGCCGCGTGGGTCAGGCCGAAGGCCGCCAGCCGGGCGAAGGACACCGCGTTCGAGGCGATGCGCAGGACGCCGTCGAAGAGCTGCACACCGGCCTGGAGCAGACCGGCCACGCCCCGGGCGCTGTCGGCGTAGAAGCCGGCGGCGGCGAGGGCGGCGCCCACGGCGGCCACCGCGCCGCCCGCCGCCACCAGCCATGCCGCGTGGAGCCAGGCGCCCGCGGCCACCCCGGCGAGCCCGGCGAAGAGCCCGCCGCCCGCCAGGCCCGACACCGCGTACAGGGCGGCGGTGAAGCCGCCTTCCCGCCACCGGTTCACGCAGCCCGCCGCGTAGGCGGCCAGCAGCAGGACGGCGCCCACGACCACCGCCGACACCAGCAGCCGGGCGGGCCGGCGCAGCGGGTCCAGCCACAGGACGGGCAGCACTCCGGTCGGCCCGAAGAACTCGCCGTAGGCCAGTCCCGCCACCATGCTCAGGGCGCCGGCGGCGGCCACCAGCGGCCAGGCGCCGCGCCACGCGGCCCACCGGCGCGGGCGCCGCAGCGCCAGGGCGGCGGCGCCGAGCACCAGCAGCGCGCCGTGCCCGACGTCGCCGAACATCATCCCGAACATCACGGCGTACAGGGCGGCGGCCCCCCAGGAGAGGTCGAGGTCCGCGTAGGCCGGGGTGCCGTAGGTGGTGACCAGGGTGGCTCCGGCGCCGCGGACCGGGCCGGTGCGGCGCAGCGCGGTCGGCGGATCGATGCCGCGCGGTGCCGCCAGCGGCACCAGCGCCCCGCCGAGGCCGGCCAGCCGGGCCCGCACCCGCGGCACCTCCGAGCGCGGGCACCAGCCCGCGAGCGCGGATGCCCCGCCGCGCCGGACGGCGTCGGCCAGGACGTCCGCCATCTGCCGTTCCTCCTCGGGGGGACCGGGCCGTTGCGGCTGCCCGGGGCCGGCCGTGCGGTCGAGGTCGACACAGCCGGCGTCGGACAGGCACCGGAGCGCGTCCTCCTCGGCGGCCCGCGGCATGACCACGGCCACCCGCTGCATCGGCACCGGGAAGAGCACCTCAGACCAGGACACCGAAGCCATCGGATTCCTCCCGCGGGACGCCGGGGTGGGCGGCGAGGGCCAGCGCGGCGCGCATCCGCCAGGCGTCGGCCGACAGCGCCGCCACCGCGCCCACGACGGGGATCGCGTCGTAGCGGGTGCGGCGCGCCATCCGCAGACCGTCCTGTTCAATATCCCTCCACCAGCGGCCCTCCGCCCGCCAGAGGCCCTCCGGGGCGTCGATGCCGCGCAGCGCCCAGCCGGCCGCGGGCGGCAGGCGCCGCCGGTAGGCGTCGAAGTCCGGCGCCCGGTGGGCGGCGCCCAGGAGCCGCGCGGCCGGCGCCCGGGCCCGGTCCGGCAGGTCCCGGCCGAGCACGAACCGCTCCCGGGCGACGAGCAGGGCCGCGCGGCCCGCCGACCACCGTGCCGCGCCCGGGACCCGCGCCGCGGTCCGTGCGGCCGCGGTCAGCCGCAGCCCGACGGCCAGTTCGGCGGCCGTCCCGCCGGGGTCCCGCCACGCGGAGGTGCTGAGCGCGGCGCGCAGTTCCCCGGGGCCGGCGGCGCGGGCGGCCCGGTGCCAGGCGGTGGCGAGCGCCCCCAGTTCGTACGGGGCGGGCTCCCCCTCGGCTCCGTTCAGCTGCCGGAACCGGGCCTCGATGTTGGCGATCTCGAAACCGGACGCCAGCAGGCGCAGGCACTCCACCCCGCGGTGCGGCAGCCAGCCGGCGAGCACCCGCAGGTGCCACAGGAGGGTGCCGGTGACCGCGCGCTGGGCGGTGGCCAGGGAGGCGGCGGCCGGTACCCGCTGGTAGGGGGACGCGGCCAGGCGGCGCAGTGCGTCCGCCGGAGTGCCAGCGGTCGCGACCTCCCGGGCCCCGGACGGGCCGGGGGCATGGGCCAGCAGGCCGCGCGCCCTGGTCACCCCGGCCACCCAGGCGGCGCTCACGGCTCGCCTCCCGGCGGTCCTTCCGGGCCGGGCAGGCCGAGTTCGCGGCGGACGTCGCCGGCCAGCCGGTCCGCCAGGGCCGGGGTGCGGTCGGCGGCCCGGCGGCGCAGCGCGGCGCGTTCCCGCTCGCCCGCGGCGGCCAGCTCGGCCGCCGCGCGGCTGCCGCGTTCCCGCTGCCGGGCGGCGGCCTGCGCCCGCACCCGCTCGGCCCGGTCCGCGGCGCGGGTGGCGAGGTCCGCCGCGCGGCGGGCGGCGTCCCGCCGGATCCCGTCGGCCGTGCGGTGTGCGGCGGCCCGGACGGCGTCGGCCTCGGCGGCCGTGCGGTCCAGCTGGGCCAGGGGCGGGGTGAGTTCCCCGGTCAGTTCCGCGGTGCGGTCGGCGGGTACGCCGGTGGCCGCCGGTCCGGGCGTGCTCACCGGCCGGAAACGCAGAAGCAGATCGCGCAACGCCACCACGGCCGTACCTCCTGCCGCCGGTCTCGCCTCGATGCGGTCGTGCTTCCAGTGTGACCACGGCGCGGCGGACGGCACACGGCGGGCGCGGCGCGGCGGCGGCCGGCCCCGGGCGGTCGGAAGACGACGGTCCGCGCCTCGCCGCGGCCGCCCGCCCGCTGCGGCTCCCACCGGGGCCCCGGGGCCCGGGGACGCCCGGCGGCGGGCAGGGGCCGAGTGGCTCATATCGGTGCGGCTGTCGGCCCGGCGACGCTGGTGGGGCGGCCGGGGCGCCGGCCGCCGCGGTGGAAGGAGACCGAGATGGAGCACCGCACGATCGCCGAGCTGATGACCCGGAAGGTGGTGAGCGTGCGGATCGACACCCCCTTCAAGGAGATCGCGCAGACGCTCGCCGACAACGCGGTGAGTGCCGTGCCCGTCCTGGACGACCTCGGCAGGCCGGCCGGCGTGGTGTCGGAGGCCGACCTGCTGCGGAAGGCGGCCGACCGGTCCGACCTGTCCGGGCGGACGCCGCTGCCGCATCTGGAGGCGTGGGAGCAGGCGCGCGCGCAGGGGCGCACCGCCGGCGAGCTGATGTCCGCGCCGGCGGTGTGCGCGCACCCGGAGTGGACGGTGGTGGAGGCGGCGCGCCTGATGGAGGTGCAGGGCCTCAAGCGGCTCCCGGTGGTCGACGAGACCGACGCCCTGCTGGGCATCGTCAGCCGTGCCGACCTGCTGCGCGTCTTCCTGCGGAAGGACCGGGCGATCCAGGAGGAGATCACCCGGGAGGTGATCGGGCGCACCGCCCGCCTCGGCGCCTCGGACGTGACCGCCGAGGTCCGCCGGGGCCAGGTGGCCCTGCACGGCACGGTGGCGGAACCGCTGCTGGTGCCCGTTCTGGTGCGGATGTGCGCGAGCGTCGACGGGGTGGTCTCGGTGTCCGAGGACCTTCGGCCGGCCCGGGGCGCCGGGGAGCGGGCCGGCGGCTCCGCGGCAGGACCGCCCGGAGCCGGCCCGCCGCCGCCCTGAAGGACGCCCTCACCGCGGCGTGGACGGCACGCCCGCGGCCGCGCCGGGCGCACCATGGAAGGGCACGCGCCAGGCACCAGGACGGACGGCAGGGCCACCGGTGGGACGTGGACGGCTGCGGATCTTCCTCGGGGCCGCGCCCGGGGTCGGCAAGACGTACGCCATGCTCGCGGAGGGGCAGCGGCTGCGCGCGCTGGGCTCGGACGTGGTCGTGGGCTACGTCGAACCGCACGGCCGGCGGCCGACGGCGGCCATGGCCGAGGGGCTGGAGACCGTCCCCCGGCGGGTGGTGCGGCACCGCGGGGCGCGGTTCACCGAGATGGACCCGGACGCGGTGCTGGCCCGCCGGCCGCAGGTGGCCCTGGTCGACGAGCTGGCCCACTCCAACGTCCCCGGGTCCCGCAACGCCAAGCGGTGGCAGGACGTCGAGGAGTTGCTGGACGCCGGCATCGACGTCGTCACCACGCTCAACGTGCAGCACCTGGAGTCGCTGAACGACGTGGTCCGGCAGATCACCGGGGTGCGGCAGCGGGAGACCCTGCCCGACGAGGTGGCCCGCCGGGCCGACCAGATCGAGCTGGTGGACCTGACACCGGAGGCGCTGCGCCGGCGGATGGTGCACGGCGACATCTACCCGCCGGACCGCATCGAGTCCGCCCTCACCCACTACTTCCGGGTCGGCAACCTCACGGCGCTGCGGGAGATCGCCCTGCTGTGGCTGGCCGACCGGGTGGAGGAGGGACTCCAGCGCTACCGCGCGGAACACGGCATCGCCGCGCCGTGGGAGACCCGGGAGCGCATCCTGGTCGGCCTCAGCGGTGGGGCGGAGGGCGAGACGCTGATCCGGCGGGCCGCCCGGATCTGCGCCCGCACGCCGGGCAGCGACCTGCTGGCGCTGCACGTGGTGCCCGAGGAGGGCTCGGCGCGCATCGACCCGGCGGCGCTGAACGCCCAGCGCGTCCTGCTCGAATCGCTCGGCGGCAGCTTCCACCAGACCACCGGCGAGGACGTGGTCGCGGCCCTCCTGCGGTTCGCCGAGGCGGAGAACGTCACCCAGATCGTGCTCGGCGCCACTCGGCACAACCGGCTCGCCTCGTCCCTGAGAGCGGGGGTGGGGGAACGGACGATCAAGGGCTCCGGGCCGATCGACGTGCACATCGTCACGCACGAGGAGGCGGCCGGGCGGGCGGCGTTCCGGCTGCCGCGGCCGGGCGCCGGCGCGGGCCCGCGGCGGCTCGGCGGGGCGCTGGCCGGTGCCGCGGTGCTGCTGCCCGCGCTGACGCTGCTGCTGGCCGCCGTGCGCGGCCGCCTGGGCCTGGCCGGAGTCCTGGCGGCCTATCTGCTGCTGGTCGTGGTGGTGGCGCTGGCGGGGGGCGTCTGGCCGGCGCTGCTGGTCGCGGTCGCCGCGGCGCTGCTGGCCGACTACTACTTCACCGCGCCGCTGCACTCCCTGGGCATGGCGCGCCCCGAAGAGATCGTCGCGCTGGCCGTCTTCGTCACCACGGCGGTGCTGGTCGGCACCGCGGCGGGAACCGCCGCCCGCGCCACCCGGCAGGCGGCCCGGGCGACGTCCGAGGCGCGCACCCTGAGCCGGCTGGCCGCCAACGTGCTGCGCGGCCAGGACCTGCCGGCGCTGGTGGAGCTGATCCGGGAGAACTTCGGTCTGACCGCCGTGAGCCTGCTCGAACGGGACCCCAGGGCCTCCCCGACGCCGCGCTGGTACGTCGTGGCCAGCGCCGGCGACGCTCCCCCGGAGCGGCCGTACGAGGCCGATGTGGAGAGCCCGGTGGACGATTTCCGGACCCTGGCCGCGCGGGGTCCGGGGCTGCGTACGGAGGACCGGCGGCTGCTCGACGCGTGCGCGGCCGAGCTCGGACTCGCCCACGCCCGGGGCCGCTTCGCCGGGCCCGGTGACCCGTTCGCCGACGCGGAGCGGACCCGGGCCGCCCTCCTGCTCGCCGCCGGCCGCGATCTGCGCGCGCCGCTGCGTACCGCCGAGGACGCGCTGGGACGGCTCCGGCAGCGTCCGCAGGAGCGGGCCCCGGAGGAGAAGCGGCTGCTGGAGACCGCCCGCACGGCCGTCCACCGGGCGGCCCGGCTCGTCACCGACCTCGACGACCTGAGCCGGCTGCACGCCGGGGCGCTCGACCTCTACCTCCGCCCGGTCGACGTGGGCGAGGCGCTGGGCGCGGCGCTGGACGACCTCGGAGCCGGCGGCCACTCGATCGTGGTGCGCCTGCCGGAGGACCTGCCCGATGTGATCGCCGACGCCGCCCTGCTCACCCGTGTCCTGGCCGCGCTGGGGGCCGATGCGCTCCGGCACAGCCCGCCGGACCGGCCGCCGCTGATCACCGCGGAGAACCGGGACGGCCGGGTGGCGATCCGGGTGGCGGACGGGTCCGGCGGCCCCGCCGCGGCCACCGGGCCGGCGGGTCCCCGGGCCGACGGCCTGGCGCTGCGCCTCTCGCGCGATCTGGCCGAGGCCATGGGCGGGTCGCTGAAGACGTCCCGCAGGGGCGGCGGTTACGCGGTGGCGCTCACCCTGCCCGGTTCCGCGCCGGGCGGCCCACGGCGCGGCAGGCCGCCCGCGCCGGGAACCTGATATACCGTCAGGGGCGCTCGATCCCTGCCGGCCGGACGGGACCCGCGTCCCGCCCCCTGACGCCACCGCGGAGTGCCCCACCCATGACGGACGTTGCCTACATCGGCCTGACGGTCGTGGTGTTCGCCGTCCTCGGCCTGGCCGCCAAAGGTGCCGGACGCCGGTGACCGTCGACAACGCCGTCGGGCTGGTCGTCGCCGCCGCGCTGGTGGTCTACCTCGTCCTCTGCCTGCTCTTTCCGGAGAAGTTCTAGGGGGCGGTCATGAGCGACACCGCGGCCGGCTGGCTCCAGGCGGCCGTCCTGGTGGCGGCGCTGGCGCTTTCGTACCGGCCGCTGGGCGACCACCTCGCGCGCGTGCTCGGCGGCGGCCCCCACTGGCGCGTGGAGCGCCTCCTCTACCGCGCGGCCGGGGTGAACGAGGACACCGACCAGCGGTGGCCCGTCTACCTCAGGAGCCTGCTGGCCTTCTCTGCGGTCTCGGTGCTGTTCCTGTACGCCTTCCTGCGCCTCCAGGACCGGCTGCCGCTCTCGCTGGGGAGGGCGGCGGTCCCTCCGGACCTGGCGTTCAACACCGCGGCGTCGTTCGCCACCAACACCGACTGGCAGGCGTACGCGGGGGAGACGGTGCCGGGGCACCTGGTGCAGATGGCGGGGCTGGCGGTGCAGAACTTCGTCTCCGCGGCGGTGGGCATGGCCGTCGCCGCCGCGCTGATCCGCGGCTTCACCCGGAAGCGGACCCGGTGCGTGGGGAACTTCTGGACGGATCTGACCCGGCTGGTGCTGCGCGTCCTGCTCCCCCTCGCCCTCCTCTCCGCGGTCGTCCTGGTGGCCGCCGGCGTCGTGCAGAACCTCCACGGCCCGCTCGGCATCACCACGCTCGCCGGCGGCCACCAGAGCCTGCCGGGCGGACCGGTCGCCTCGCAGGAGGCGATCAAGGTGCTCGGCACCAACGGCGGCGGCTTCTTCAACGCCAACTCCGCCCATCCCTTCGAGAACCCCAGCGGCCTGACCAACCTGATCGAGATCTACCTGATGCTGGTGATCCCGGTCGCGCTGCCGCGGACGTTCGGCGCGCTGGCCGGGGACCACCGGCAGGGCTATGTGATCGTCGCGGTGATGGCCCTGCTGTGGGCCGGCTCGGTCGCCCTGACCACGGCCAACGAACTGCACCGGGTCAGCAGCCCGGCGGGCCACGCGGCCGGGGCGATGCTGGAGGGCAAGGAGACGCGCTTCGGCATCTGGTCCTCGGCGCTGTTCGCGGTCTCCACCACCCTCACCTCGTGCGGGGCGGTCAACTCCGCCCATGACTCGTACACGCCGGGCGGCGGCGGCATGACGCTCTTCGCCATGATGCTGGGTGAGATCGCGCCGGGCGGCGCGGGCTCGGGGCTCTACGGCATCCTGGTGCTGGCCGTCATCACGGTCTTCGTCGCCGGGCTGATGGTCGGCCGCACCCCGGAGTACCTGGGCAAGAAGCTGCGCGGCCAGGAGATGCGGTACGCCTCGCTCTACCTCCTCACCACGCCCGCGCTGGTGCTCACCGGCACGGGGCTGGCGATGGCGTTCCCCGGTGAGCGGGCGGCGATGCGCAATCCGGGGCCGCACGGCTTCTCCGAGGTGCTGTACGCGCTGACGTCGGCCGCCAACAACAACGGTTCGGCGTTCGCCGGCCTGGCCGCGGACACCGTCTGGTACAACACCGTCCTCGGTGTGGTGATGCTGCTGGGCCGGTTCCTGCCGGTGGTGTTCGTGCTGGCGCTGGCCGGGTCGCTGGCGGGACAGCAGCCGGTGCCGGTGACCGCGGGGACCCTGCCCACCCACCGGCCGCAGTTCGCGGGCCTGCTGACCGGCGTGGTGCTGATCGTGGTCGCCCTGACGTACTTCCCGGCCCTGGCGCTGGGCCCCCTCGCCGAGGGCCTGCACTGATGGCCGCGCCGGAAGCCGGCCGCCGGCCGCACCGGGCCGCGGGGGGCCTGCTGAATCCGCGTCAGCTGGCGCGCTCCTTCCCGGACGCGCTGCGGAAGCTGGACCCGCGGGCGATGTACCGCAACCCGGTGATGTTCGTGGTGGAGGTCGGGGCGGTCCTGACGACGCTGTCGGCGATCCGGGCCCCCGGGGTGTTCCCGTGGGTGATCACGGGGTGGCTGTGGCTGACCGTGGTCTTCGCCAATCTGGCGGAGGCGGTGGCGGAGGGCCGGGGCAAGGCGCAGGCGGCGGCGCTGCGCCGCACCAAGACCACCGTGACGGCCCGGCGGCTGACCGGCTGGCGGCCCGGTGGCGCGGACGCGGTCGAGGAGGAGGTGCCGGGCACGGGGCTCCGGCCGGGCGACCATGTGGTCGTCGAGGCCGGGCAGTTGATCCCCGGGGACGGCGATGTGGTCGAGGGCATCGCGAGCGTCGACGAATCGGCGATCACCGGGGAGTCGGCGCCGGTGATCCGGGAATCGGGCGGTGACCGGTCGGCGGTCACCGGCGGCACCAAGGTGCTCTCGGACCGGATCGTCGTGCGGATCACCGCCCGGCCCGGGGAGACCTTCATCGACCGCATGATCGCCCTGGTGGAGGGGGCGGCCCGGCAGAAGACACCGAACGAGATCGCGCTGAACATCCTGCTCGCCTCCCTCACGATCATCTTCCTGATCGCCGTGGTGACGCTCCAGCCGTTCGCCGTCTTCGCCGGGGCCGAGCAGCCCCTGGTCGTCCTGGTCGCCCTGCTCGTCGCGCTCATCCCGACGACCATCGGCGCCCTGCTGCCGGCCATCGGTATCGCCGGCATGGACCGGCTCGTGCAGCGCAACGTGCTGGCCATGTCGGGACGCGCGGTGGAGGCGGCCGGCGACGTCAACACCCTGCTGCTGGACAAGACCGGCACCATCACCCTCGGCAACCGGCAGGCCGCGGCCTTCCTTCCGGTGCCCGGGGTGGACGTCGAGGACCTCGCCGACGCGGCCCACCTGTCGTCCCTCGCCGACGAGACCCCCGAGGGCCGCTCGATCGCCGTCCTCGCCAAGCAGCAGTACGCCCTGCGCGCCCGCGGCGAGGGAGAGCTGGCCGGGGCGGCGTTCGTGCCGTTCACCGCGCAGAGCCGGATGAGCGGCGTCGACCTGGACGTGCCGCAGGGGCGCCGCTCCCTGCGCAAGGGGGCGGCGACGGCGGTGATGCGCTGGGTCCGCGACAACGGCGGGCACCCGACCGACGACGTGGGGCACGTCGTCGACGGCATCTCGGCGAGCGGCGGCACCCCGCTGGTGGTCGGCCAGGTGACGCGGCGCGGCGCGGCGCCCCCGGACGCCCGCGTCCTGGGTGTCATCCACCTCAAGGACGTCGTCAAGGAAGGCATGCGCGACCGGTTCGGCCGGCTGCGCCGGATGGGCATCCGCACCATCATGATCACCGGGGACAATCCGCTCACCGCCCGCGCCATCGCCCAGGAAGCCGGGGTCGACGACTTCCTCGCCGAGGCCGCCCCCGAGGACAAGATGGCGCTGATCCGGCGCGAGCAGGAGAGCGGGGCGCTGGTCGCGATGACCGGGGACGGGACCAACGACGCCCCGGCGCTGGCGCAGGCGGACGTCGGCGTGGCGATGAACACCGGGACCTCCGCCGCCAAGGAGGCCGGCAACATGGTCGACCTCGACTCCAACCCCACCAAACTCATCGAGATCGTCGAGATCGGCAAGCAACTCCTCATCACCCGCGGCGCGTTGACGACGTTCTCGATCGCCAACGACGTGGCGAAGTACTTCGCGATCATCCCGGCGATGTTCGCGAGCGTCCACCCGGGACTGGACCGGCTCAACCTCATGCGCCTGCACAGCCCGACATCGGCGATCACCTCCGCGATCGTCTTCAACGCTCTGATCATCGTCGCCCTGATCCCGCTGGCGCTCCGGGGCGTCCGCTACCGCCCGTCCTCCGCCGCCGAACTGCTGCGCCGCAACATCTGGCGCTACGGGCTCGGCGGCCTCGTGCTGCCGTTCCTCGGCATCAAACTGCTCGACCTCGTCCTCCAGTTCGTCCCCGGCCTGCGCTGACCGGCCCGCGGGACCGGGAGAAGGGATCCATGGCCCGTACCGCGCTCCCCCGTGTGCTCCGTCCCCACCTGGCGGCGCTGCGGATGCTGCTCGTGCTCACCGCCGTCACCGGCGCCGGCTACCCGCTGCTCGTCACCGGCATCGCCCAGGCCGGTTTCGCCGACCGGGCCAACGGCTCCCTCCTCACGACGGACCAGGGCCGTCCGGTGGGCTCCCGCCTGATCGGGCAGGAGTTCCCGCTCCCCCGGCACGGTCCCGGCGGGGCTGCCCGCCCCGACCCCGCCTGGTTCCAGCCCCGCCCCTCCGCCGCCGGCTACGACCCCGCCCGCTCCGGCGCCACCGATCTCGGGCCCACCAACCCCGCGCTCACCGAGGCCGTGCGGGCCCGCCGCGCGGCCGTCGCCGCCCTCGACGGCGTCCCCCCGGCCTCGGTGCCCGCGGACGCCGTCACCGCCAGCGGCTCCGGTCTGGACCCGGCAATCTCCCCGGCGTACGCGTACCAGCAGGCACCGCGCGTCGGCCGGGCCCGCCGGCTGGCTCCGGCGCGGGTCCGGGAGGTGGTCGCCCGCCACGTCCACGGGCGGGCGCTCGGCTTCCTCGGCCAGCCGTACGTCAACGTCGTCGAACTGAACCAGGCCCTGGCGGACGCACTGCGCGCCCGGGGCTGACGCCGGCCGGCCGCCGGGGCACGGCGTCGGCAGGGTGGCTGTCGTCCTCGTCGGTGCCCCGCCGGCTCCCCGGCCCGGGCGGGCGGGGGCCGGTACCGGTGGAGCGCGGTCCGGCCGCCCCGTCCCGGCGGCCGCCGCACCGCCGCCCCGGGGCGGCCCTCATCCCGGGTGCGGCACCTGCCCGGCGGCCGGCGGGTCCCCGGCGGCCGGTGCATCCGGGAGGACGCTCCACGAGACCGCGCCGAGCAGGGCGGACAGCCGCCGGGAGACGTCCATCAGCAGGTCGTCCAGCGCCACCACGCCCACCAGCCGGCCCTGTTCCAGGACGGGGAGCCGGCGGACCGCGGCGTGCGCCATGGTGCGGTAGGCGGCGTCGACGTCGTCGTCCGGCCGGACGGCCCGGACCGGCTCGGTCATCACCGCACCGACCGGCGCGGTCGCGCTCCGCCCCGCGCCGAGGCCGCGGACGGCCAGGTCCCGGTCGGTGACCATGCCGAGCACCGCCTCGTCCGACACCACCGCCACGCATCCGACGGTGTGCCGCGCCATGAGGCGGGCGGTCTCCCGCAGGGTGGCGTCGGCGGCGACGGTGACCACCGGCGTGCGCATCACATCGCGGACCCGCATGACCGGCCTCCTCATGCGAACGGGCCGGCCCGCGCAGGCGAGCCGGCATCCGTGACCCGGGAGGACCGCCCACTTCTCGCGGGCCCTGAGGGCGCGGTGCGCGGTTTCGCTCCGCTCCTCCGCGTCTGCCCGTCCTCCTCGTCACCTTCAGTGCAGCGCGCCGCGGCCGCGGGCGCGCGTTCCGGCCGGCCCTCGCCGAGGGGCCGAACGGCCCTTCTTCCGGCCGCCGTCCCGTGCGCCGCCGCACCGGCCGGGGCGTGCTCAGTCCCGCTCGACCGTCAGGTCCAGGAAGTGGGTGGAGCAGGAGATGCACGGATCGTGGCTGCGGATCACCCGCTCGCACAAGGTGGTCAGTTCGGCGTCGGTGGGCGGGCGGCCGGAGTCCAGGCGGTACTGGACGGCCCGCCGCAGGTCGTCCTCGATCGCGGCCTGGTTCTGGGCGGTGGGCGGGACCAGGGAGGCCCCGGTGACGGTCCCGCCGGCGTCCAGGGTGTAGCGGTGGTAGAGGAGGCCGCGGGGGGCCTCGGTCGCGCCGTGCCCGGTGGCCGCCCTGGCCGGGACGTCGAGGTGGGGGCGGGGCGGGGGCTCGTAGGCGTCGATGAGCCGCAGTGCCTCGCCGGCGGCGTGGAGCACCTCCACGGCGCGGACGATGATGCTGCGGAAGGGGTTGCGGCACACCGTGCCCTCGCGGGGGTCGCCGAGCCCGGCCTCGCGTGCGGCGCCGAGCACGTCCGGGGGCAGCCAGCGGCCGCTGATGGCGTAGCGGGCGAGCGTCCCGGTCAGGTGGCGGCGGCCGTCGAGCCGCGCGTGCAGGGCGGTGGAGTGCGGTACCTGGGTCTCGGCGACGTGCTCGGGGAAGGCGCGGACCGGGAAGGTGCGGGTGGGCAGGGCGCGGTCGCTGTCCGGTGGCAGGCCGGCGGTGCCGGGGGCCGGCATGACGGTGGGGGTCCCGGCGTCGATGGCGTAGGTGCCCGGTTCGGCCAGGGCGAGGAGGTCGTGGTCGCCGCCGGCGTCGGGGAAGTCGAAGCCGGCCACCCAGCGCACGGTGGCCTCCGCCGCGTCGCGGGCGCGCCGCAGCCGTTCCGCCAGCGGGCGCAGTTCCGCCTTCGTGGGGACGCGGTGGAAACCGCCGAGGCGGACGTTGACGGGGTGGATGGCCCGGCCGCCGAGCAGTTCGATGACCGCGTTGCCGGCCTGTTTGAGCGCGAGCCCGCGCTCGACGTGCCGGGGGTGGGTGCGGGCGAGGTCGATGACGCTGTCGTGGCCGAGGAAGTCCGGGGCGTGCAGGAGGTAGATGTGCAGCGTCTGGCTCTCGATCCACTCGCCGCAGTAGAGCAGCCGGCGCAGGGCGGCCAGCTGCCCGTCCACGCTGACGCCGCAGGCGTCCTCGACGGCGCGGCAGGCGCTCATCTGGTAGGCGACGGGGCAGATCCCGCAGACCCGGGAGGTGAGGTCGGGCGGCTCGGTGTGGGAGCGGCCGCGCAGGAACGCCTCGAAGAACCGCGGCGGCTCGTAGATCCTCAGGTGCGCCTCGGTGACGCGGCCCCCGTCGAGGCGCAGGCGCAGGGCGCCCTCGCCCTCGACCCGGGCCAGCGAGTCCACGCGCAGGACCTTCGTCCCCCGGCGCGTCACCGTCCGGCCTGCTTCCGCGATTCCGCGTCGAATTCGGGTGCGCCGGTGTTGAAGGTGCGCAGGACCCGCACCACGTCGAGGGTGTCCATGCCGTCGCGGCGCAGCAGCGGGACGAACGAGGGGAAGTTGACGGAGTTCGAGGGGCCGAAGCAGCCGTAGCAGCCGCGCTGGTAGGCGGGGCACAGGGCTCCGCATCCGGCGTGGGTGACCGGTCCCAGGCAGGGGGTGCCGTGGGCGACGGTGACGCAGACCGTGCCGCGGCGTTTGCATTCGAAGCACACGCTGTGGGCGGGGATGTCGGGGTCGCGGCCGGCGAGGTAGGCGGTGATGACCTCCAGGAGCTGGCCGCGGTCGATGGGGCACCCGTGCAGTTCGAGGTCGACGGGGACGTGGGCGCTGATGGGCGTGGAGGTGGCGAGGGTGTCGATGTAGTCGGGCCGGGCGTAGACGGCGGCCCGGAACTCCGCGACGTCGGCGTAGTTGCGCAGCGCCTGGACACCGCCGGCGGTGGCGCAGGCGCCGATGGTGACCAGGCGGCGGGAGGCGGCGCGGATGTGCTGGATCCGTTCGGCGTCCTGCGGCGTGGTGACCGATCCCTCGACCAGGGAGAGGTCGTACGGGCCCGGCCCCGGGGCGCTGGACGCCTCCAGGAAGTAGCTGATCCTGAGCCGGCCGGCGAGGGGGAGGAGTTCGTCCTCGCAGTCGAGCAGGGTGAGCTGGCAGCCGTCGCAGGACGCGAACTTCCACACCGCCAGCTCCGGCCGGCGGCCGTTCCGGGCCGTTCCGGTGGTGACCGTCACCTCACAACTCCCTTACGGACAACAGGGGTTCGGCATGCCGCCAGGGGATGACCGGGCCGTCGCGGCACAGCAGCAGCGGGCCGAGCTGGCAGTGCCCGCAGTGGCCGGTGCCGCAGTGCATGGTGCGTTCCAGGGAGACCTGGATCCGGTCGGCGCCGAGTCCGCGGTGGCGGAGGTCGCGGGCGGTGGCCCGCATCATGACCTCGGGTCCGCAGACGAAGGCGGTGGCGTTCCGGGGGTCGTACTCCGCCCGGTCGAGCAGGGCGGTGACGACGCCCACGTCGCCCTGCCACCCGTCGTCGGGCCGGTCCACGGTGACCTCCACCCGCGCGCCGGCGGCCCGCCAGGCGTCGGTGTCGCGGCCGTAGAGCAGGTCGCCGGGGGAGCGGGCGCCGATGAGCACAGTCAGCCGGCCATACCGCGACGGCGCGGCCAGCGCGGCCCGGACCAGCGGGCGCAGCGGGGCGAGTCCCAGCCCTCCGGCCACGACCACGAGGTCCCTCCCCCGGGCGGCGGTCAGGCCCCAGCCGATGCCGAACGGCCCCCGGACGCCGACCGTCGCGCCGGGCGGCAGACCGTGCAGCGCCCGGGAGACCGCGCCGACCGCGCGGACGGTGTGGGTCAGCCGGTGGCCGTCCAGTCCGCTCAGCGAGAGCGGGATGTCACCGGCGCCGAAGGCGTACACCATGGCGAACTGCCCGGGGACGAACGGCGGCAGGGCGCCGGCCACCGGTTCGAGCACGAGGTCCGCCGTGTCGTCGGTCCGCTCGGTGCGCTCGCCGACCCGGTAGGGCACCGGCACCAGGTCGGGGCGTGCGGCGGTCACGGTACCGCTCCCGTGGTCCCGGGCGGGGTGCCCGGCGCCCCGTAGAGGTCCAGCAGGCGCATCCGGGCGGCGCGCAGCCGCCGGCCGATGGCGACCGCGGCGACGCAGCGGGTGACCGCCAGGCCGAAGGCGGGGTCGGCGTCGATCGCCGCCCGGACCCGCGCGGCGTCGAATGCGTAGGCCGCCACCGGGGTGCGGGTGCGGGCGCCCAGGTGCCAGCGGTAGGGCTCGAACAGCCAGGACCAGCCCAGGAGTTCGCCCGGGCCGAGGGTTTCCACGACGATCGTGCCGCGGCCCGGCTCGTACACGTCGAGGGCGACGGTGCCGGAGCGGAGGACCCAGAACCGGTCGGCCGGACCGCCCTCGTCGAAGAGCCGCAGGGCCGCCGGGAAGGCAGCCTCGCGGGCGAGGGTGAGGAGCCGGTCGCGGTGCGCGGACGGCAGGGCGGCGAGGAAGCCGGGCCGTTCGGTGGTCACCGGCCCTCCTCCCCCGGCGCGCCGCCGGCCGCCCGCTCCGTGTGCAGCGCGTGGGCCTCCTCGGTGATGTCGATGCCGACCGGGCACCACACGATGCACCGCCCGCAGCCGACGCACCCCGAGCTGCCGAACTGGTCGTACCAGGTCCCCAGTTTGTGGGTGGCCCACTGCCGGTAGCGGCTGCGGCCGGACGCGCGGACCGGGCCGCCCGGCAGATGGCTGAACTCCAGGTCGAAGCAGGATTCCCAGCGCCGCCACCGCTCGGCGTGGTCGCCGGTCAGGTCGGTGACGTCCTCGGCGGAGGTGCAGAAGCAGGTAGGGCAGGCCATGGTGCAGTTCCCGCAGGTCAGACAGCGGGCGGCGACATCGTTCCAGCGGTCGGCGTGCAGGGTCTCGCGCATCAGCGCCTGGAGGTCGGTTTCGGGCATGGTGCGTCCCATCCGGCCGGCCGCCGCGGCGACCAGGTCCCGCGCCCCGGTGGCGAGTGCGGGGTCGTCCGGGAGGTGCGGCAGCTCCGCGAGCACCGATGCCCCTTCGTCGCTGCCCGCCCGGGCCCAGAACCGGTGGCCGCCCGCGTCGACGACCTCGGTCAGCGCCAGGTCGTAGCCGCCGTCCGCGGCGGGGCCGGTGCCCATGGAGGCGCAGAAGCAGGTGGCGCCCGGTTCGGTGCACTCCACCACCACCAGGAAGGCGCGTTCGCGCCGGGCGCGGTAGCGGCTGTCGGCGTGCGGCCCGCCGGCCAGCACCCGGTCCTGCACGGCGATCGCCCGCAGGTCGCAGGGCCGGACCCCGAGGAACGCGTACGCCGGCGGTGGGGCGGCTTCCTCGGACACCACCCAGGCGCCGTCGGCCGCGCGGTCGGCGCTCCACTGCCGCTCGCGCTGGGGGTGGAGGTAGGTCTTCCACGACTGCGGTCCGGCGCTGTGCGCGAACGCGGCACCGTCCGCACGGGGCCGCACCCGGTAGTGCCCGGCCGCCAGCTCGACGCCCCAGCCGTAGGGCAGTTCGGCGCCGTCGGTGAGCTCCGCCAGCACGATCGCGCCGTCGCGCACGGTGGGGCCGATGACGGTACGGCCCCGGGCGGTGAGGGCCCGGATCAGCGCCGCCATGCCGTCGGTGCCGAGCACCGCGGTGGTTGCCTCGCCCGTCATCGCCTGCCTCCCGGTGCGCTCGCGCCATCCGGGTCAGTATGTGACCGGCCGCGGTACCGGGCCGCGCCGACGGGTCCGGGGCGTGCCCCGGACAGCGCTGCGGATAGCCCGGACGGCCCCCGGGAGCCGCGCCGGGCGACTCGGCGGCGGCCCGGGCGGGAAGGACCCGCACCATGCACCCTTCCTCCGGCCCGCCCGCGCGTATCGCCGTGATCGGCATCGGCAACGACCACCGCCGCGACGACGGTGTGGGCTGGGCGGTGGTGGCCGGACTGGCGCGGCGCCGGCTCCCCCGCGGGATCGCGCTGTTCCGCAGCGACGGGGAGCCGTCCCGGCTCCTGGCCGCCTGGGACGGTGCGCGCACCGCGATCGTGGTGGACGCGGCCCGCTGCCGTCCGTCGCCCCGGCCCGGCCGGGTCCACCGGTTCGGGCTCCACGAAGCCTGCCGCCGCAGCAGCCCCGCGGGGACCAGTTCGCACGGCTTCGCGCTGGCCGATGCGGTGGAACTGGCCCGTGTCCTGGGCCGGCTGCCCGGGGAACTGCTCCTCTACGCGGTGGAGGCCGCGGACACCGGCCCGGGCCGCACGCTGTCACCGCCGGTCGCCGCCGCCGTCCGCCCGCTCGTCGCCCGGATCGCCCGGGACCTCGCCCTCCTGGGCGGCGAGGGGCCGGTCGGCTCACCGGCCCAGGCGCTTGGGCCCTGTCCGGGCCCGGTGGCGCGGGCCGACCCTGATGCCGGGGGACGAGCGCGGGAGGTGCGTCATGGCCAGGACCCTTGAGTGGAAGGTGCGGGTGCACCTCTTCGAGGAGGACACCGCCACGAAGGCCCATGTGGTCCTCGACACCGGGACCGCCACGCTGACCGGGCGCGGCACGGCCCGGTGCGGTCCGCGGGACCCCGACGTGCCGGAGATCGGCGACGAACTGGCCGTGAGCCGCGCGATGCACGACCTCGCCCAGCAGCTTGCGCGCACCGCGGCCGGCGACCTGGAGGGCGTACGGGAGGCGCTGCGGCGCTCCGCGCGGATGACCGCGTGACGCGGTGACCGCCCGGGCCGGGCGCGACCCTCGACCGGACGGTGCCCTGGGTGCCGCACTCGGCGGCCCCGGGTCACGCGGAGCGGGCATAGGGCACGGCGGCAGGGTGCAGGGCCGCGTACTCCAGGGGCGCGGACGGGTCGACGGACAGGTCCGGTGGGGCCGGGGCGGCGCCCGCGCGGACCAGCAGGTCGCCGACCGCGGCGATCATCGCCCCGTTGTCGGTGCACAGCGTCAGCGGCGGCACCCGGAGCGCCACCCCGGCGGCGGCGCACCGCTCCTCGGCCAGCGCCCGCACCCGGGAGTTGGCCGCCACCCCGCCGACCACCACCAGCGTCCGCACGCCGAACTCCCGGCAGGCGGCCAGCGCCTTGCGGGTCAGCACGTCCGCCACCGCCTCCTGGAGCGAGGCGGCGCCGTCGGCCAGCGGCAGTGCGTCCCCGCGCAGGCGGTAGCCCTCGGCCCAGCGCGCCGCGGCCGTCTTCAGCCCGGAGAACGAGAACGCGTACGGGTCGGCGCGCGCGCCGGTCAGCGGGCGGGGGAAGGCGACGGCGCACGGGTTCCCGCCGCGCGCCGCCCGGTCGATCGCCGGGCCGCCGGGATAGGGCAGGCCCAGCACCCGGGCCGCCTTGTCGAAGCACTCCCCCGCCGCGTCGTCCACCGTGTCCCCGAGGTGCGCCAGGGGCTCCCGCACGAGGTCCCGCACCAGCAGCAGCGAGGTGTGGCCGCCGGAGACGATCAGCACCAGGCACGGATCGGGCAGCGGCCCGTGCGCCAGCGTGTCGGCCGCGACGTGGCCGGCCAGGTGGTGGACCCCGTAGAGCGGCACCCCGGCCGCGTACGCCAGGCTCTTCGCGCCGGCGAGACCCACCTGGAGGGCGCCCGACAGCCCGGGGCCGGTGGTGACGGCGACGGCGTCGAGGTCGCTCAGCCGCAGGCCCGCCTCGTCCAGCGCCGCCCGCACCACCGGCCCGAACGCGTGCAGATGGGCCCGGGCCGCGATCTCCGGCACCACGCCGCCGAACCGCGCGTGTTCGTCCATGCTCGACGCCACCGCATGTGCCAGCAGCCGCCCGCCGGAGACGATCCCGGCCCCGGTCTCGTCGCACGACGACTCGATCCCGAGCACGATCGGCGCCCGTGTCCGCGCCCGCGTCCGCCCCTGCGTCATGGCCACTCCCTCATAGCTGCTATTGCGCCCACATCGTAGTTGCATCTGATGTGCAATAAGCCGCCCGGCGTCACTGCCGCCCACCCGGCACCCTCACCCCCGCCACCCCTTCCCGCCGTGCGCGCCGCCCCACGCTCCGTGAGCGCCGTGTCCGCATAGCGGGCGTTCACGTCCTCTCGGCGAGATAGATCGCAGACTCGTCGGGCTCACTGATCGTCACGCAATGAACAGGCACGACCATGACTCGGACCGTCCACCGGCCACCCCAGGGCTCCCCGCCGGCCGTGCAGGGCGCGGCACCCGTGCTGTCCCACGGCCTCAAACAGCGCCATCTGTCGATGATCGCGCTCGGCGGGGTGATCGGTGCCGGCCTCTTCGTCGGCTCCGGCGTCGGCATCGCCGCGGCGGGTCCGGCCATCGTCCTCCTCTTCGCCGGTACCGGCGCGCTGGTCATGCTGATCATGCGGATGCTCGGCGAGATGTCCGCAGCGCGGCCCTCCACCGGCTCGTTCTCGGTGCACGCCGAGGAGGAGCTCGGCTCCTGGGCCGGGACCACCTCGGGCTGGATGTACTGGCTGATGCTCTGCGCCGGAGTGGCCGCCGAGGCCACCGCGGCGGGCACGCTCGTGCACAACTGGCTGCCGTTCCTCCCCGCCTACGGCTGGGTCGCGGTCTTCATGGTGTTCTTCTGCGCCAGCAACCTCACCGCGGTCAAGAACTTCGGCGAGTTCGAGTTCTGGTTCGCCACGATCAAGGTCACCGTGATCGTCGCGTTCCTGGTGCTGGGCGTGCTCGGCATCCTCGGCGTGTTCGGCAACCCGCCGGGCACCCACCACCTGACCGGCCACGGCGGGTTCTTCCCGACCGGCGCCGCCGGCCTCGCCGCCGGGCTGCTGACCACCATCTCCGGTTTCGCCGGCCTGGAGACCGTCACCATCGCGGCGGCCGAATCGGACCGGCCGAGCCGGAACGTGGCGCGCGCCGTGCGCACCGCCGTCTGGCGCATCGCCGTCTTCTACATCGGCTCCATGGCCGTGGTCGTCACCCTGGTGCCGTGGAACGACCCGAAGGTCGCCACGGACGGCCCGTACGTCACCGTGCTGGACCGGCTCGGCATCCCGGCCGCCGGCACGATCATGCAGATCGTGGTGCTGATCGCCCTGCTGTCCGCGATGAACGCCAACATCTACGGTTCGTCGCGGATGGCGTACTCCCTGGTCAGCCGGGGTCAGGGGCCGCGGTTCCTGAGCAAGGTCACCCGCGGCGTCCCGGCGGCGGCGGTCCTGGCGTCCTGCGTCTTCGGCTTCGCCGCCGTGGTCGCCGGGATCATCTGGCCGACCACCGTCTTCGCCTGGCTGCTGAACATCGCCGGCTGCTCGGTGCTGGTCGTCTGGACCATCGTCTGCCTCACCCAGCTGCGGATGCGGCGCCGCCTGGAGCGCTCGGCTCCCGAACTGCTGCTGGTCCGCATGTGGGGCTTCCCGTACCTGACCTGGCTGGCCCTGGCCGCCCTCCTCGGCGTGTTCGGCGTGATGGCCACCAGCCAGGACGGCCGGCAGCAGCTCGCCGGCACCGCCCTCGTGGTGGCCGCCCTGATCGCCGCGGACCGCGTCCGCCGGCGCCGCGCCCACCGCCCGGAGGAGCAGGGACGCCCGGAGGAAGAGGGACGCCCGGAGGCTCGGGAAGGGGCGTAGGGACCGGGGCGCGGGCCGGGGGCCTGGCCGGTCGGTTGCGGGCGGGGGCGGAAGGAGGCGCGGCTGCCGGGCCCCGCTCCCGGTCCGCGACCGCGGATGTGATCCAGATCATCGCCCCCCGGCCGGATTTCCGGTGTGGGGCGGGCGGCGCGCGTGGCACGATCATGCCGATCATTACCCACGGGTAATCGTTCGGCCGGGGGCGTCGCGGAGCCGTGCTCCCCTCCCTCGGCCGCCCCCACATCAGCGCTTCCGAGGAACCCCACTGTGCGCCACTGCCTCCGGTATGCCGTTTTACCGGCACTGACCGCCGCGTCCCTGCTCGTCGTCACCGGCTGCGCGGGAGGAGCGCCGTCCGGGGCTCCCGCCGCGGGGCGGAACGGCGGCGGTGACGTGCCCCCGGCCGCCGTCGAGAACGCGGGCGGCGGTGCGGACGGGGGCGGGGCGGCACCGCTCGCGGTGGCCGCGGCGTCCGGCGGGTCCGGTGGGTCCGGCGCCGTCGCGACGCCGGGGCCCGGCCGGCGCCCCGCGGCCACGTCGCCGTTGCGGATCGTGGAATTCGACAAGCGCAGCGGGCGGGCCGTGCTCAGCGCCCGGCCGGCGGGCGGTACCGGCGGGGCGGACAAGGGGCGGCCGGGGGCAACGGGCAAGCCGGTGGCGCCCGTTGCCGTCGGGGACGTCATCGCCAGTGCGCCCGCGCCGGGGGCCCCGCACGGTGCGCTGGCCAAGGTCACCGGCGTGGTGGGGACCAGCGCGCGGGGCACCGAGGTGCGGACCGCGCCGGCCACGCTGGGCGCGGTACTGGGCGGTGCCACGGCGCGCGGGCGGGTGCCGGTCGATCCGGCCGCGGTGACGGTCGAGCCGCTCGCCCCGAAGGTGGCGGTCTCCTGGGCGAAGACCGGCGGGCTGCGCGTCGGGCCCGAGGGCGGGCGGTTGCCGCTGGGCAGCCTGCGGATCGACGTCCGCGCCGCGCTGCCCGCCGTCCGGACCCCGGCGGGTACCGCCGACGCCTCCGCTGCGGGCTTCGTCCAGCTCACGCCGCAGGTGGACTTCGCCTACGACGGCACGGGCGGCGCCACCGGGCGGCCGGGGACCGCGTCGGTGAGCCTGGCCGGCGACTGGACCTCGCGGTGGGAGCTGAAGGGCCGGGCGGCCGCCGCGACGCCGGGCGGCGCACCGCTGCGGGTGCCGTTCGCCACCCTGCACGCCGACCCGGTCATCCGGGTCGGCGCGGTGCCGGTCGTGGTCAACCTCGCGCTGACCTGCTACCTCCAGGTCGATGCGGACGGCAAGGTGAGCGTCGACGTCAGCCAGGACGTCAAGGGGCACTTCCGGGTGGGCGGTGCCTACGACCGGGCCACGGGCTGGACGCCGCTCGCCCGGGCCGACCTGACGGGCACCCCGGTGCGGGTCACCGCGACGGCCGCCGGACGCGTCAAGGCCGCGCTCGGGGCCGAGGCGAGTGTCGGGCTCTACGGCAGCGTCGGCGTCACCGGCACCCTCGCCCCGTACCTGCGCGCCGAGGCCGAGGGCACCGCCACCGGCGCCTCGGACGGCACCGGGGCGCTGGTCGGGAAGTGGGCGGCGTACGGCGGGGTGGACCTGTCCGGTGCGCTCCGGGCGCACCTGGACATCTTCGGCACCCCGGTCTTCGAGCGGAGCATTCCGCTCGGGCCGCTGCACCGCGAGTGGCCGCTCGGGGGCGGTACGGGCGCGGTCCGCACGCCCGCCGGGCGGCCGTGAGCGAGCGGCCCGCCGCTCAGCGGCGGGCGGGGCGGGAGAAGTGCGGGGTGCGCTCCGGCCCGGCGTAGCGCAGCAGGGCTCCCAGGCCGTCCGACAGGGCCAGGTGGTGCCGCGGGACGACGACCAGTTCCGCGCCGGTGCACACCGCGGCCCGGAGCACCGCGGCCCCCACCGGCCCCTCGCGGAAGCCGAGCAGGCCGTAAGGGGCCGGCGCCGCCTCCGGGAGCCCCTGCGCGGTCACCCAGGCACTGACGTGCCGGCGCGCCGGGAAGCGGAGCGGGACGTTGAGCAGCAGGGTCGCGACCTGGGACCGCTGGAGGGCGGCCACCACGTCGGCCACCCCCTCGACGGCGCCGTGCCGGCTGGGGCGGCGGGCCTGGAACAGCTCCAGGCGCGCCGCGTCGGCGGTGCGCAGCCCGTCCCGGAAGACCTCGGCCAGCTCCGGTTCCATCAGCGCCCGGCCGGGCGGGGGCAGGGGCGTGCCCTGCGGGTCCGGCCGGCTCCCGTCGCCGCCGGGGGCGGGGGTGTCGCCGCCGATGACGAGGCGCTTGCGCCAGCGTGCGGCCAGCTGGTCGGCGAGCGCGTCGCGGGCCCAGTCGATCCCGCCCAGCACGATCGCCTCGGCGCCGCTGCCGCGGGCCAGTCCGGCGATGCCGTCGGCGAGCGGCCCGGCCCCGTTCAGCCGGCGGCCCGCGGCGGGGCTGCGCATGCGGTAGCAGGCGCCCGGCGCGACGGCACTGCTCGGCCAGGTCCCGGCCTGGAACACCACCTCCACCACGTCCGGGGGCCCGCCCCGCGGGCCGGGCGTGCCGTACACGCCGGCGGCGACGTAGCGGATGCCCGGCGCGTACTGCACCGCCAGCGGCAGCAGGTCGGGCAGCCCGGTGACCGCGGCCTCGTCGCGGGCCGGCGGTTCGGGCAGTTCCTCGGCCAGCAGCACCCGCCCGCGGCTGGCGACGATCATCCGCCCGTGCCGCCCGGCGACCTCCCGCTCACCGTCCGCTGCCGCGCGGACCGCCTCCACGGTGGCCGCGTCGGCCCCCTGGGCGGCGAGCGCCGCGCAGAGGTGCCGGCTGCGCGGCGTGCCCGCACGGCCGGGATCCGGGGCCGCGCCGGACGTGCCGGGCGTTCCCGGCCCCCGCGACGGGCCGGCATCACCCGACGTGTCGAGACAGGCACAGGCGTAGGGTCCCCCGCTTGCGTACACCGTGTTCAGGAAGGCCAGTTCCACGGGTGCCTCCACATATGACGAGGTCGTCGTCCCAGGTGGGTCCCGGGTGGTCCGTGCATCCCTCCCAGTAGAGCCCGGGTGCCCCCGTCGCGCGCGCCGGGTCGTCCGGGCCGTACCCCCTGCCGTTCGGGCGGCCGCCGTGCTAGGACGCCCCCTAGGGAGGCGGGGTGGCGACGATCCGGACGGTAGCGGGCCCGGTCGGTGCGGGGGCGCCGGCCGGGCCGGTGCCGGCGCACGAGCACCTGCGGCCGGACCTGCGCCGCCCGGGCGCCCCGGACGCCTTTCTGGACGCCCGGCACGCCGCCGCGGTGGCCGCCGAACTCGCCTCGCTGCGCCGGGAGTTCGGCCTGTCGCCGGTCGTCGAGCAGACCTGCCGCGGGATGGGGCGCGACGTGGCCGCGGTCGCCGGGATCGCGGCTGCCTGCGGGGTGGCCGTGGTGGCCGGTACCGGCTGGTACCACGAGGCGTTCCATCCCGCGGAGGTGCGCACGGGCGACACCGCCTGGCGGCCGAAGGCTCCTACCTCTCCTTCGACACCTTCGGCAAGCACGGCTACCAGGACGACGGGACCCGGCTGCGGCTGCTCCTCGCCCTGCTGGAGGCCGGGCACGCCGACCGGATCCTGCTCTCCTGCGACGTGTCGCGCCACAGCCATCTGTCCTGCCGCGGCGGGACGGGCTACGGCCACCTCTTCCGCACCGTCCTGCCCCGGCTCCGGGCCGCCGGCGTCCCCGACGGCCTCCTGGACCGCATGACCGGGCGCAACCCGCTGCGCTTCCTGACGGGTACGGGAGCGGGCTCCTGGGTGAGCCGTCACCTCGTCACGGTGACGTGGGCCCGCTCGCGTGCCGCGGTCGCGGCGAAGCAGTGCCGCTCCACGGCCTGCCAGGTCCTGATCCAGGCCAGTCGCCGGGCGTCGGTGCCGCGGGCGTGCAGGCGGCGCAGGCACACCTCGCCGGGTGTGTCGACGAAGACGATCACGTCGTAGCAGGCGGCAAGTTCCGGGCGGGCGGTGAGGACGCCTGCCACGATGACCGTGCCGGCCGGGGCGACGCGTCCGGGCCGGTCCGGCCGCAGGCCGTTGACCGCCGGGTCGTACCGCTCGTAGCGCGCAGCGCGTCCGGCGCGGAGCGGGACGAGCACCTGGTCGCGCAGGCGCTGCCAGGCGAAGAGCCGCAGATAGCCCTGGTGCGGCGTCATGGCCAGGCGGTCCGGCCAGGGCAGGGGGCGGAGGAAGCCGTCTCCGTGCACCACCGCCGCCGGGCCCAACGGGCCGGAAGCGTCCGCCCGTTGGGCGGCCAGGGTGGTCTTCCCGGCACCGGCCGGGCCCTCCAGTGCGACCAGGGCGGGGCGGCCGTGCGGGGCGGCGCGGGCGCGCGCGGCGACCAGTTCGCCGGCCGCGCGTGAGGACAGGGGGACGGTCATGGGTCCATGACACACCGCCGGCCGCCGCCCGAGACCCAGTTCACAGGCGCGACCACCCACGGGCCATTGCCCGCTTCACCGGTTCCCCCTAAGTTGCACGGGATCGCCATACCTGTGCGATCGACCGACCACTCCCAGAAAGGGACACTTCCCGTGTCTGACACCGGCATTGCGAGACAGGTGCTCGCGCGGCTGACGACGTTCGCCGCGGTCACCGCGGCGCTCTTACTCTCCGCCGTGTTCTCCGTGGCCGCCGCCGCACCGGCCGCGGCCGCCCCGTCCGGCGGCGGCTCCGTCACCGGCCTGACCTTCACCAACGTCAACAACGGCCGGGCCCTGGACGTCCAGAACGGCAACTCCGGTGACGGGACCATCATCGTCACCAACGCGCCGGGCTACCACACCACCTGGCACCTGAACGTGAACCCGCGCGACTCGTCGTTCGCCGTCGTCAACGACGCCAACGGCAAGTGCCTGGACGCCGGCGTCCCCAACCGCCTCCAGCCGTGCGACGGCCGCGGCGGGGAGAAGTGGTACTTCCAGCCCACCGGCGCGCCCAACACCTTCATGATCCGGCACGCCGACGACAAGAACTGCCTGGACGTGCTGCTCGGCGCCACCTACAACGACGCCTGGACCGGCAGCTACGGCTGCAACAACACCAAGCCGCAGCAGTGGACCGTGCCCGCCGCCGCCCAGCCGCAGGCGTTCCAGCTCGCGGTCGCCTACGCCGCCGGTGTCTGCACCACCAACGCGGGTGCCTGCTCCTGGACCGCCGAGAGCCAGACCCCGGCCGCCCCGCTGCCCAAGCAGTGCATCTCGCCGGTCTGGTACAACGGCACCCAGAAGCCGGTGCCGTGGACCTTCTCCCTGAAGACCACCACCGGGTGGACCACCGCGCTCGGGTTCGAGTTCCAGACCACCATCGGCTCCGGCGAGGCGTCCCCGATCGCCGCGTCGGTCTCCAACTCCATCAAGGGCGAGGTCACGTACAACCTCACCCAGGAACTGGGCAGCAGCCTGGAGTTCGAGGTCCCGCCCGCGAACTACGGCTGGGTGTCGCTGTCCGAGCTGGCCACCAAGGTCACCGGCAAGTGGACCTTCGACGTCAACGGCTTCCCGTGGACCGCCAACGACACCATCACGGTCCCGCTGCGCAACGACAACGCCGGCCACGCCAGCATCTACGTGGCCGAGACCAGCCCCACCTTCACCACCTGCGGGAGCTGACGGCCGCACCGCGACGGCGCACGCCGCCGCCCGTGCGGTGGCGTGCGCCCCTCCCCCACCGGCGGTCAGCGCCCGCCGGCCGCCCGCTGTTCGCTCTGCTCCTGGGCCGCCAGCACCTCCTCGCCGTGGGCGAAGGCCCAGGCACCGCACGCCTCGATGGGCGGCAGCAACGTCCGTCCCAGGGCGGTGAGTTCGTAGTCGACGCGCGGCGGCGCCCCGGTGCGGGCGCGGCGCGCCACCAGGCCGTTGAACTCCAGTCGGCGCAGTGTCTCGGTGAGCACCTTGGGGCTGATGCCGCCGATGCGGGCGCGCAGGTGCCCGGGGCGGGCCGCACCGTCGCGGAGCGCCCAGATCACCACGGCGTTCCAGGTGTTGGCCAGCAGGTCGAAGGCGAGCCGGGCCCGGCAGTCGGCGAGAAAGCTCTGGTCAGCGGTCACGTACCGAATGGTGCCCGAACGGCTCCCTAATGTCGTGGCCGTATCACCGACACAGCGGCGGCAGCGGCAACGGCAGCGGCGGCGCCGTACGGGAACAGGGAGCGTGGGGATGATGAGGATCGGGATCGTCGGCACCGGGAACATGGCGGACGCCCTGGGCGGCCAGTGGGCGCGGGCCGGCCATGACGTCCTGGTCGGCGGCCGGGACGCGGACCGCGCGGCCGCGCTCGCCGAACGGATCGGCGCCCGGGCGGGCGGGCCGCGGGACGCCGTCGGACACGGCACGGACGCGGTGCTGCTGGCCGTGCCGTACGGGGCCGCGGCCACCGTGGCGGCGGGGCTCGCCGGGGCGCTCGCGGACCGGACGCTGATCGACTGCACCAATCCGGTGGGCCCCGGTTTCGTGCTGGAGACCCGGGGCGGGCCCTCGGCCGCCGAGCGCCTGGCCGCCGCCGCGCCAGGGGCCCGGGTGGTCAAGGCGTTCAACCTCTGCCACGAGAGTGTCTGGCGCCACTCGCCGCCCGTCTTCGGCGGCCGCCCGCTGGCGGTCCCGCTCTGCGGCGACCACGCACCGGCGCTGGCGACCGTGCGCCGCCTGGTGCGGGACCTGGGCTGCGAGCCGCTCGCCGCCGGCGGTCTCGACCGGGCCGCCCTGCTGGAGGCCACCGCCGCGCTGCTGATCGGCCTGTGGGTCGGTGAGGGCGCGGACGCCCAGGCCATCGCGCCGCCGCTGGAGTACGCCGCGGGCGGCTGAGGCCGGGACGCGGGCCGCGGCGCCGGGCGGGGCCGGGGCCGGCACGCCCGGTCCCGGCCCCTGTGACGGGTGCCGTCCGTCGTACGGGAGGGTCACGCCGCCGCTGCGGCGCCCCCTCCGCGTACCGGCACCCGGCTCAGTTCCCCGGCGCGCAACCGGGCGTAGCCGGGGCGGATCACCTCGTTGATCAGCGCGGTGCGCTGGTCGTACGGGAGGAAGGCGGCCTTGGCGGCGTTGAGGGTGAGCGCTTCCAGTTCGTTGGCGCCGTAGCCGAAGGTGTCGGCCAGGTGCTGGAACTCCTGGGTCATGGTGGTGCCGCTGACCAGGCGGTTGTCGGTGTTGAGGCAGACCCGGAAGCCCAGTCGGCGCAGCAGGTCGATGGGGTGGTCCGGGTAGCTGGTGGCGGCGCCGGTCTGGAGGTTGGAGGTGGGGCAGACCTCCAGGGCGATGCGCATGTCGCGGACGTAGGAGGCCAGTCGGCCCAGGCGGACGGTGCCGTCGGCCTCGATGGTGAGGTCGTCGGTGATGCGGACGCCGTGGCCGATGCGGTGGGCGCCGCAGCGCAGGACCGCCTGGTGGATGGATTCCGCGCCCACCGCCTCGCCGGCGTGGACGGTGATCCGGGCGCCCTGGCTGCGCAGGTAGTCGAAGGCGTCGGCGTGCCGGGAGGCGGGGTTGCCGATCTCGCCGCCGGCGATGTCGAAGCCGGCCACGCCGCGGTCCCGGTGGGCCACGGCCAGTTCGGCGATCTCGCGGGCGCGGTCGGCGTGGCGCATGGCGCACAGCAGGGTGCCCACGCGGATCCGGCGGCCGGCGGCCGCGGCCCGGCGCTCGCCCTCCCGGAAGCCGGCGTTGACCGTCTCCACGACCTCGTCCAGGGTCAGGCCGCCGGCCAGGTGCTGTTCGGGGGCGTAGCGGACCTCGGCGTAGACGACGCCGTCGGCGGCCAGGTCCTCGGCGCACTCGGCGGCGATCCGGAACAGCGCCTCGCCGGTCTGCATCACGGCGCAGGTGTGCGCGAAGGTCTCCAGGTACCGCTCCAGCGAACCGGAGTCGGCGGCCCGGCGGAACCACTCGGCGAGTGCGGCCGGTTCGGTGACCGGCAGCTGCCGGTATCCGATCGCCTCGGCCAGCTCGATGATCGTCTGCGGCCGGAGTCCGCCGTCGAGGTGGTCGTGCAGCAGGACCTTGGGCGCCCGGCGGACCTGCTCGCGGTCCAGCAGGCGAGCGGATCCCGCAACCGCCGCCCCCGGGGCGGGAGTCGGAGCGGTGTGCGAGGTGGCGGGCGGCGTGGCGGCGTGCGGCGGAAGCTTGTCAGACAAGGTCATGGAGCCGGAGTATGGCACGTCCCCCGACAGGGAAGCGACCGGATCCCAGTCGCCGGACGACTCCCGGCCCGCGACGGCCGCAACGGCGCCACACGGCGGGCCCGCAGTCGGCACACGGCGGGCATGTCGCCCGTACACCACGGGCGAAGGGCGACGTTTCCGGCGTACGAGAGCGGCCGGAGGTGGAATCAACGGATCGGTAAAGGAGCATGGGCACGTCATTGGGCGCCCGATAGACCGGTGCGAACGACGCGAGCTTGTCCGACAAGCAGGTCCGTTCGTTCGCGGTGCACGTCGCCGCGTTCCTGCCGCCCGCCCCCTTCCCCTTCTCGGCAGGAGGCGTCATACCCATGACGAGCCAGGAGCGCCCCCGTACGGCGCAGACCCCCTCCACGCTTCCTGCTGCCGGCCCCCCGCGCACCTGCGAGGCGGCGGCCACCCCGCGGGGCCGGGCGCCGAACGGCGGTACCCGGGCCACCGGGTGGTCCACCCGGCCGTGCGGGCACTGGGCAGCGGCGTCCCGGCGGCGCGCGCGAAGTGGTCTAGTCCTGTCTTGGTCCAGTCCATTGACATGCCCCTGCACCCAGGGCTATCCCCTTGAGGCAACACCGCCGCGTACCAGGGGAATCGGCGGTCCACTCCTCCTCACCTCCTCCTCACACCGGGACAGACATGAGACGCAGGCGCTCGTTACGCACCCTGCTCACCGCGGCCGCCACCACCGTGGCCGCCCTCGGCCTGACCGCGCTGGGCGGCGGCGCCGCCCAGGCCGCGACCCCGCTCCCCCGCCACGTGTTCGCCCCCTACTTCGAGTCCTGGACGGGCGAGAGCCCCGCCGCGCTGTCCGCCCGGTCCGGTGCCGGGCACCTGACGATGGCGTTCCTCCAGACCGCCGCCAAGGGCTCGTGCACCGCCTATTGGAACGGCAGCACCGACACGCCCGTCTCCCCCGCCTCCTTCGGCAGCGACATCACGACCATCCAGGGCAGGGGCGGTGACGTCATCCCGTCATTCGGCGGGTACACCGCCGACACCACGGGCACCGAGATCGCCGACAGCTGCACCGACGTCAACCAGATCGCCGCGGTGTACGAGAAGGTGATCACCACCTACGACGTGACCCGGCTCGACATGGACATCGAGGCCGATTCACTGGACGACTCCGCCGCCGTCGACCGGCGCAACAAGGCCATCAAGCTCGTCCAGGACCGGGCGGCCGCCAACGGGCGCACCGTCGAGATCTCCTACACCCTGCCCACCACGACCCGGGGCCTGACCGACAGCGGACTGGCCGTGCTGCGCAGCGCGGTGCGCAACGGCGCCCGGGTGGACGTCACCAACATCATGACGTTCGACTACTACGACAACGCCACCCACGACATGGCCAAGGACACCCAGACCGCCGCCCAGGGCCTGTACGACCAACTCGCGCCGCTGTACCCGAACAAGACCCCGGCCCAGCTGTGGGGCATGATCGGGATCATCGAGATGCCCGGTATCGACGACTTCGGGCCGGCCGAGACGTTCAGCCTGGCCAACGCCCGGCAGGTCTACGACTGGGCGGTCGCCAAGGGCATCAACACCCTGTCGTTCTGGGCCCTCCAGCGGGACAACGGCAGCTGCCCGGGCGGCCCGTCCACCGACAGCTGCTCCGGGATCGCCCAGAACACCTGGGACTTCACCCATCTCTTCGCGCCGTTCACCGGCGGCGGCACCGCACCGTCCGACGACTTCTCGGTCACCGCGGCGCCCGCCGCCGGGACGGTGGCCGCGGGCGACCGGGCCACCACGACGGTACGGACCGCGGTCACCTCCGGTGCGGCGCAGACCGTCCGGCTCACCGTCGGCGGCGCCCCCGCCGGGGTCACCGCCTCGCTGAGCCCGGACTCGGTGACGGCCGGCGGCACCTCCACGCTCACCCTGTCCACGACCGCGGCCACCGCCTCCGGTACGTACCACCTCAGCATCGTCGGCACGGGCCCCTCGGGCACCCGCACGACGGGGTACGACCTGACGGTCACGGGCGGGAGCGGGCACGTGTGCACGGCCGCGCCGTGGGCCGCGGGCACGGTCTACACCGCCGGCCAGCAGGTCTCGCACCAGGGGCACACCTGGAAGGCCAAGTGGTGGACGACCGGCGAGGAGCCCGGGACCACCGGCGAGTGGGGTGTCTGGCAGGACCTCGGGGCCTGCTGAGGCCCACCGGGGCCAGGTCAGACCTCGCCCGCGGCAGCCGCGCCCGGGGCCGCGGGCGGAACCGCGGCCGGGCGCGGCGTCCACCGGATCCGCAGACCGCACAGCGTGACGACCACCGCCGAGGCGGCGACCGCGGCCATCCCCCACACCAGGCCGAGGGCGTTGGCGAGGAAGCCGATGGCCGGCGGACCGGCCAGCAGACCGGTGGTGCCCATGGCCGCGACCAGGGTCAGAGCCTGCGGACCCTGGCCGGCCGCGGCCACGTAGACGCACGGGGTGACGGCGGCGATGCCCAGGCCGACGCAGGCGAAGCCGAGCAGCGCCGGCAGCACCCCGCCGGCCAGCAGGGCGAGGGCCAGCCCGGCCCCGGCCAGGGCGCCGCCGGCCCGGACGATCACCGCATCGCCCCAGCGGCTCCGCCAGCCGTCGGCGAAGAGCCTGGCCAGCACCATCACGCCCGAGACCACGGCGATGCCCATCGGGGCCAGTTCCGCCGACGCCCGGGCGACGTCCTTGAGGTAGAGGGCCGACCAGTCGTTCATGGCGCCTTCGGTCACCGTGCCGAAGGCCATGGCGCCGCACATCCACAGGGTCATGCGGGACGGCAGGCGCCGGCGGCCGCGGTCCGCGCGGACGGCCGCCGCGGGGGGCGGTTCGTCGGGCAGCAGGCCGGGGCGCGCGTGGCCGAGCAGGAGCAGCAGGACCGCCGCGGCGGCCGCGAAGTGCGCGGTGACGGTCGCGGACAGCGCGTTCATGCCGGACGCGAGGACCGCGGCGGCCAGCGAGCCGCCGCTGAAGGTGGCGTGCAGCCTGGCCATGGCGTTGCGCCCGTGCCTGGCTTCCAGCGCGGCGCCCTGGGCGTTCATGGCGACGTTCAGGCACCCCACGAGCACGCCGTCGGCGCCCAGGACCGCCAGGGCGGCCGGGTAGTTCGGGGCCGCCGCCAGGGCGAACAGCAGCAGGGCCAGGCAGAGGGCGGACAGCAGGGCCAGGCGTCTCGCGCCCAGCCGGTTCATCAATACGGTCACCAGCGGGAACGAGGCCGCCGCGCCCACGCCGGTGGACATCAGCAGGACGCCCACCTCGGCGGCGGACAGGCCGAGGTGGGCCTTGAGCGCGGGGATCTGCGCCGCCCAGGTGGCGTACTGGAAGCCGAGCGAGCAGAACAGGGCGGCGATCGCCAACTGCGCCCGCAGAAAGGGGTCGTGGACGCGGAACACGGAGTGGTTCCCCTTCGTCGTGGTGGGGGTCATGGGGTGCCCGGGGCGGCCGGCCGGGGCGCCCCGGCCCGGTGGTGCGGGGGGAGCGGCCGGGTCATGTAGACGGCGTCCGGCCCGTAGGCTCCGGCCGGGACGACCCCGGGGTGCGCGGTGAAGCCGTGGGCCGCCCAGAAGGTCCGGCTGCCGGCGACCGCGACCAGGGAGAGCCGGTCGTAGCCGCCGGTCGCCGCGGCCGTCGCCATCAGGTGCCGCAGCAGCTGCCCGCCGAGGCCCCGGCCGCGGCACGGGCCGTCGACGACGAGGTCGTGGAGGTGGAGGTTGCGCGTCGGGGCGGCGGCCGCCCGGTCCGCCTCGGCCCGGGTCAGGTCGGGGTACCGGTACGGCGGGTAGGGCAGCGCCAGCAGGTAGCCGGCGAGCCGGCCCCGGACGTCGAGGACGAAGCAGGTGGCGGGCGAGGAGCGGGCCCGGGACCTGAGGGCGGCCGGTTCCTCGGACAGGCCGAGGGCGGCGTAGGCGCGGGACTCCAGCGCCGTGATGCCGTCCCAGTCGTCCTCGGCGACGGCCCGGATGCCCGGGTGCGCGCGGAAGTCTTGATCGGTCATCCGCCGGGTGCCTCCCGCCGGGCCGGGGCCGGACGCGCCGGGCCGTGGATCCAGGTGTGCGGGAGCGGGCGGAAGCCGTTGAAGCCCCGGGTGAGGTAGCTGATGGCGTAGGCGCCGCTGGACAGCACCCAGACCGGGTCGCCGGAGGCGAGGGTGCCGGGCACCTGGACCGGCCCGCCGGCCGTGGTGAAGGCGTCGTCGCTGTCGCAGGTGGGTCCCGCGACGACGGCGGGCACGCGGGCGGCGCCGCGGTGGCCGGGGAAGACCAGCCGGTACTGCACCTGGTCCATCTCGTACAGGCCGTTGAACTTGCCGACGCTCAGGTACAGCCAGTGCCGCCGCGTCCCGTCCGGGTGCTCCCGGTCGGTGAGCCGGACGACGTGCGCGCGGATGGCACCGTGGTCCGCGACGAGGTAGCGCCCCGGCTCCACCAGGAAGTCCAGGGGGCGGCCGGCGGCTTCGCCGAGCTGGGCCATGCCCTCCCGGAGTACGGCGAAGATCTTGTCCACCGGCGGGTCGAGCGGTCGGCCGTGCCGGTCGGCGTAGCCGAGGGCCGGCAGGCCGCCGCCGAGGTTGACGTGGGCGAGGGAGATACCGCGGCGGCGCAGCGCGGCCAGGGTCCCGGCCGCCAGGTCCAGGGCCCGCCGCCAGGCACCGGCCGTCATCTGCTGCGAGCCGACGTGGAAGGAGAGTCCGGACGGGGTCAGGCCGGCCGCGCGCGCCGCCGCGAGGACGCGGACGGCATCGGCGGCGGAGCAGCCGAACTTGCCGCTCAGCCCCCACAGCGCCCCCTCGCCGTCGGTGGCCAGCCGGCAGAACACCCGGGCGCCGGGCGCGTGGGCGGCGAGCGCGGCCACGTCCGCCAGGCTGTCCGTCGCGAAGTCCCGGACGCCCAGGCGGTAGGCCGCGGCGATGTCCTCGTCGGACTTGACGGTGTTGCCGTAGTGGATGCGCTCGACCGGTACGCCGGAGCGGAGTGCCTGGGCGATCTCGCGGGGGCCGGCCGCGTCGGCGCCCGCGCCGCGCTCCGCCAGGCAGGCGACCACGGCGTCCACCGGGCAGGCTTTCACGGCGAACCGGACGTCCGCGCCGGGGAGTTCGCGGCGCAGCGTGTCGAGGTTGCCGGCGATGCCCGCCAGGTCGTAGATGATCTGGTCCTGGTCCGCGGCGGCCAGGGCGGCGTGCAGGGGTGCGGTGGGGTGGTTCATCGGCGGTCACGGTCCGGCCGGTGCGGGATCCGGTGCGGTCCGCCGGCCCGGGCGGCCCCGATCAGCGCCGCCCACTCCTCGATGAGCAGGGCGAAGTCCGCCATGTCCTGCCCGGCCTCGTGGAGCAGGCGGGCGCGGCGGGACGCCACGACGTCGGCCACCACGGCGTATTTCCCGCCCAGTTGGCGGTAGGAGGTGTCGAGGACGGCCAGCCGGTCGAGGTTCTCCGTGCGGTCCAGTGCGGTGCTCTCGCGGACGAAACCGGCGATTAGCGGGGCACGCACCTGCTGCCGGTCGTCGAGCAGCGACCCACCGGCCCGCGCCATCCGGTCGTAGACGGCGTGGAAGTAGAGCATCGACAGCAGGAACTTCACGTAGCGCAGCTGGTACGCGACGAATCCGGGGCCGGTGCGGCGGGCGCCGGTGTAGAAGTTCACGATGTTGCGGTTGTGCAGGACGCCGGGCAGGGCCGCGTCGTGCACCAGGTGGATGAGGAAGTAGTCGCTGCCGATGGTGTTGGTGGCGGGCGGCAGCGGGACGCGTTCGTGCACCTGGTGGAAGCTGATGTTGCACATGTCCACCCGCATCGGGTCGACCAGGGTGAGCAGCGCGTGGTCGCCGGTGAACGGCGCGGTGCCGGCCCCGCGGAAGGACTCCGCGACGAGCTGCCGCCGGGCCTGCTCGGGCTGGCCGGCGGGCGCCCACAGGCCGACGATGTCCGCGTACAGGGCGGGGTCCAGCCGCTCGATCTCGGCGAGGTCGACGGAGGGTTCGCCCACGAAGGAGCTGCCGGCCATCGCCACGGGCCGGTCCGCGTAGCGGGGGTCCAGGGCGGTTTCCGAGACGCGCGGCGCGGCGTCGGCCGCGCGCCGCCCCAGGGTGCGGAGTTCGTGGTGGACGGGGAAGACCGGCGCACCGCCGTGGGTCTGGTAGCGGCTGTCCGAATCCCGGCGGTGGACGGAGGCGCAGCCCAGGGCCGCGGCGATCAGGAACGCGCGGTTGGTGCAGGCCCCGTAGGAGGGTTCGGCGGGGAGCATCAGCTCCAGCATCAGTTCGGGCTTGGCGACGCCGGCGTCGCGGATCACCCGCCGCAGGAAGTCCCGCTGGGCCGGCTCGTCGAGGTGGTGCACGACGACGCCCGGGACCGGGCGGAGCGCCCGGACGGCGCGTGCGTGGGCGGCGAGGACCGGCGCGTCGCAGGAGTCCAGGATCAGCAGGTGGACCTCGGCGCCGAAGTGCTCGGCGGCGTACGCGGCCTCCGCGCCGATGGCCGCGATGGTCGCGGCGCAGGGGCGGTTGGTGGGGAGGGTCAGGCAGATTCTGCGCATGCGCCCGCCCCCACGGCCTCCAGGGGCTGCCGCCCGTGCCAGGATTCCAGGCCGAGCAGTCTGGCGCCCAGGCCGTTCAGTTCGGCCGTGCCGTAGCGGAGGGACTCGGGCCGCGCGGCGTCGCCGAGCAGGGTGGCGTTCCAGTCGGGGGTCCGCAGGTGGCGCCAGGAGTCGATACGGCTCTCGCGCAGCCGCTGGTGGGCTTCGAGGGCCGGCATCATGGCGAGGTACTGGACCGCGCGCACCCCGTCCCGGGAGGTGTTGGCCGCGACGCCGTGCGCCAGCAGTCCGTTCCAGATCAGCAGGTCGCCGGCGCGCAGGTCGGGGCGGACGACGGGCATCTCGGCGCGGTCGAAGGCGGGGCGGAGCGGGTCCCGGTCCGCCGGCTGGAGCGCCCGCCACCGCTCGAAGCGGCGGAACAGCTCGGGCGCACACTGGAAGCCGCCGCAGTCGGGGTCGGTGTCGTTGAGGGCGATGATGCCCTGGACGCGCTGCGGCAGGACGCCCAGGGAGGTGTCGACGTCCCAGTGCAGCTCGATGTCGAAACCGCGCGCGGTCGGTGCGATGAGCGCGCGGTCGCGGTTCTTGACGTTGGGCGGGTTGAGGTTGAGCCGGTCCAGGGTGACCCACAGCTCCTCGCAGTCCCAGACGTCCACGAACGCGTCGTAGACCCGCTGGTGCTGGCGGCTGTCCCAGAGCAGCTGGTGGTGGTACGCCTCCACGAACCCGTAGACGTACAGGTCCCGGTCGAGGTCGGAGCGGAAGGTGCGGTGCTGGTACCAGGTGTCCGGCCGGGCCGGGTCCAGGCCCTGGAAGTCCCAGGCGAAGTCCAGCAGGCGCCGGGCCGCGGAGGCGGGGACGGCCTCTCTGACCACGACGTAGCCGTAGGTCTGCCAGAAGGCGAAGTCCTCCTCGGACAGCACCCTGAGCGGCCGGGTCTTGCGAAGGTCCCGCAGCGGCGTGCGGGCCAGGTACGTCTCGCCGTCGGCGCTGAAGTAGGGGACGTCACTGGAGGCTCGGTAGAGGTACGGGTCGGTCGCCGGCATGCAGCGCTCCCTCGTTCGAAGGTGTGCGGGGTGGCGGGGCCGGGGCGTCCGCCGGCCGGTCCGGGATGCCGGTCGGCGGGCGCGTCGGGACGGTCGGGGCACGGCCCCGCGGGGGCGCGGTGCCCGGCGCGGTGGGGCGCGCCCGGGGGTCCGTGCCGCGGTGGTCGGGGTGGTGGAGGTGAGTGGGACGGGTAGGGCGGCCGGTCATCCGCCCCTGACGTAACTCACGTCACTTGCTTCACTCACGCCCCACAAAAATGGACTAGACCAACTCGGGGTGTCAAGCCCGGAGTTGCCCTTGACAGCGCGGATTGGTCCAGGCCAATATCCGCTGGTCTACACCAAGCTCCTGTTTGTCGCACCGCCCGAAGGGAAGGCTCCGCCGATGCCCGCCACCCCGCACAGCCAGGAGCTGCGACGCCTCGCGCTCTCCGTCCTCCAGCCCGGTTTCACGGGGACGGTGGCGCCGGACTGGATCCTGCGCGCCATCGGCGACGGGCTGGCGTCCGTGGTGCTCTTCTCGCGCAACATCGTCTCGGCCGAACAGGTCGCCCGGCTCAGCACCCAACTCCGCGCCGCCAACCCGGAGTTGATCATCGCCATCGACGAGGAGGCCGGGGACGTCACCCGGCTGGAGACCGCCACCGGCGCCACCCGGCCCGGCAACTTCGCCCTCGGCACCGTGGACGACCCCGACCTCACCGAGGCCGTCGCCCGCGATCTGGGCCGCCAGCTGCACGCCGCCGGGATCAGCCTGGACTACGCGCCCAGCGTCGACGTCAACTCCAACCCCGACAACCCCGTCATCGGCGTCCGGTCGTTCGGCGCCGACCCGGCGCGCGTCGCCCGGCACGCCACCGCCTGGGTCCGGGGCCTCCAGTCGGCCGGTGTCGCCGCCTGCGCCAAGCACTTCCCCGGGCACGGGGACGTCGCGGTGGACTCCCACCACGGGCTGCCCCGCTACGACGCGGACGCCGAGACCCTCGCCGCCCAGGCACTGCCGCCGTTCCGGGCCGCGGTGGAGGCCGGGGTGGGCGCGGTGATGACCGGCCACCTGCTGGTGCCCGCCCTCGATCCGGAGCTGCCGGCCACCCTCAGCCCGCGCATCCTGCACGATCTCCTCCGCAAGGAGCTGGGCTTCGACGGCCTCGTCGTCACCGACGCCATCGAGATGGGCGCGGTCGCGGACCGGTACGGGATCGGCGGCGCCGCGGTCCGGGCCGTCGCCGCGGGCGCCGACGCGGTCTGCGTCGGCGGGGAGAACGCCGGGGAGGACACCGCCACCCTGCTCACCGACGCCCTCACCGGCGCGGTGGTCCGCGGGGACCTCGGTGCGGAACGCCTCGCCGAGGCCGCCGACCGGGTCCACCGGTTCGCCGGCTGGTCCCGGCGGCTGGGCCTGGCCGTCCCCCTCGATCCGGTCCGCCGCGACCTCGGCTTCACCGCCGCCCGCCGCGCCCTCCGCGTCGACGGCCCCGCGGACCGGGTGCTTCCGCTGGCCGCCGCGCCGCATGTGGTGGAACTCGTGCCGTCGACGAACCTCGCGGTCGGCGACGCGACGCCCTGGGGCATCGGCGCCCCGCTGCGCGAACGGCTGCCCGGCACCACCTCCGTCCGCGTACCGCACGCGCAACTCGCCGAGCAGCCCGGCGTCCTGGCGGACCACGCACTGGCACCCGCCGCCGGACGGCCGCTGGTCGTCGTCGTCCGGGACGCCGCCCGGCACGCCTGGATGGCGCGCGCCCTCGCCGACCTCACCGCGGCCCGCCCCGATGCGGTGGTGGTGGAGATGGGCCTGCCCGGCGGCCCGCTCCCGGGAGCGGTCCGGCTCTACACCCATGGCGCCACCGCCGCCTGCGGCGTGGCCGCCGCGGAGGCACTGGCCGGGAGCCGCACGGGCGGCGTCCCCGCCCGTTACTGAGTTTGTAGGCGTGGTGTCGTCATGCTGGTCTCTCTGTCGTTCGCTTGAGTCCGGTCGCGGCCGGGCATCCGTCGATGAGGTCACTGCGGTATGGGATGCGGCGGAGGCCGTGGCGTATGTGGCGTATCAGGTGGTCGGGATCGGTGAAGGCGGTGTTGGCCTGG
>NZ_JALMUV010000039.1 GCF_023155275.1 Streptomyces rhizoryzae | reverse complement strand
CCACAACCTGGCACAACCCATGAACTAACACGCACCTGAACGGGACGTCCTCTGAGGGCTCCGCAGGGCAGGGAGCGGTCCCGGACGCGGGGACGCCCTTCGCGGGCGGGGAACCGGGGGGGGCGTAGTGCCCGTGGGCAGTGGGCGTGTGCGAGGTGGCGGCCCGCTCAGGTGCCGGTGCGGGCGTCAGCGAGAACGGCGGTGAGGACGGTGCGGAGCCGTTCGACGAGCGGGTTGGGGTCGTCGGCGCGCCAGACCAGGTGCAGGGTGGTCGAGGTGCCGGCCAGCGGCCTCGGGGTCACGCCGACGCGGCGCAGCGCACGGTGCGAGTCGGCGAGCACCGCGGCCCCGAACTTGGCCGCGACCAGGGCCAGCAGTGTCTGCACACTGCGCCCCTCGGCGCTGATCTGCGGCACGATGCCGGCGCCGTTGCAGAGCGCGATGATCTCGTCGTAGGAGCGGGGGGAGACCTCCCGCGGCCAGATGACCAGGGGGATCTGGCCCAACGCGGTGAGCGGGGCGGCTTCGGAGGGGTGGGCCAGGGGGTGGCCCGCGGGCAGGAAGAGGGTGAGCGGTTCCCGCCACCAGACCTGGGTGGCCAGCCGGGCGTCGCGCATCGGAAGGCGCTGGACCGCGAGGTCGTAACGGCCCTCCAGCACGCCGGTGGACATCTCGGCGTCGTTGAAACTCTCCTCCAGTTGGAGGTCCACCCGGGGTAGTTCGCGGCGTACGCGGCTCAGTGCGCCGCCGAGCGGTCCGTTGATGCCCGACCCGGCGAAGGCGACCGTCACGCGCCCGGTGATGCCTTGCGCGGCCAGCCGGACGTCCTTCAGGGCGGCCGCCGCCTCGGCGAGCACGGTGACCGCTCGCCGCACCAGCACCTGTCCGGCCTGGGTGGGCGCCAGCCCGCGGCCCTCCCGGACGAACAGCGTGACGCCCAACTGCCGTTCCATCTCGCGTAGTTGGCGGCTCAGCGTGGGCTGCGTCAGATGCAGCCGCCGGGCCGCGCCGCTGATACTGCCCTCTTCGGCGATCGCGACCGCATAGCCGAGCAACCGCAGCTCCATCCATACCTCCCAGGCATGGCAAGTATAGCCAGTCATGCCCACGGAGCAGCGTCGGACGCTTTCCGCGCCAGGCTGGAGTCATCGCGGATCGCACCGGCCGACCGGAGCGACCGTCCACCCCAGAGGGAGAGAACCATGAACCGCGCGGAGCGCTACGAGTACGGCATGAAGGTGCTGGAGCAGGTGGACGGCGAGGCGGGACAGCGCATCGTGGACTCCCTCGCGGACACCTCACCGGAACTGGGGCACCAGGTGGTCGCCTGGGCGTTCGGCGACATGTACGCCCGGCCTGAACTGGCGCCGCGGGACCGCCAGTTGGTCACCCTGGGCGTGCTCGCCGCGCTCGGCGGCTGCGAGATCGAGCTCGACGTGCACATCAACGCGGCCCTCAACGTCGGCCTGGCCCCCGTCGAGATCACCGAGGCCCTGCTGCACTCCGCCGTCTACTGCGGTATGCCGCGCTCGATCAACGCCACCCTCGTCGCGAAGAAGGTCTTCGCCGAACGCGGCCTGCTCCCCCTCACCAACCTCGGCTGAGCGCCCGCGGCGGCACCGGCGACATCCGCGGCACCGGCGCCACCGGCCCGCGTCGGCCGCCCCGGCAGCACCGTCCGGCGTCGGCCGCCCCAGCGACGCCCCCCCAGGCGCGGTGCACCCACCGGCCAATCCCTCCGCCCAACCCACCCCGCCCCTCCCCCCCCCGCGCCCATTCCACGGATCAGCCCATGCCCCCCATCCATCCCGCCGCGTCCAGGCGGAACGCCCCGGGGGCGACCACGGCCCGCAGGTCGTCCTCCATCGCGGCCAGGCGGTCCTCGCCCAGTGTCGCGGCCCACTCCGCACGCAGCCGCTCGAAGATCGCGGCAGACCGGGCCAGCACGTCACGCCCCCGCTCGGTCAGCCGCACGATCCTGCGCCGGGCGTCGGCGGGATCAGCGGCGCGTTCGGCATAGCCCAGCTCGACCAGGCGCTCGACGGTCTTGCCCGCGGCCTGCTTGGAGATGCCCAGGCGGCGGGCGAGGTCACTGGCGGCGGCCCCGTCGCGTCCGATCGCCTGGAGGGCGAACCCGTGCGCCGGGCGGACGTCCGGGTGCCCCTGCGCGGCGAGTTCGGCATGTACCGCGTCGATGAGCGTGCGGAACCCCGCGAACAGCAGCAGCGGAAGGTCATGGCCGGCCCTGGGCCGGCCGGCGTCCCGGTCCTCCACATCTTCCCGCTTCCCTCGAAAGACAACCTGGTTTACCATCTCATCGTCAACCACGTTGACCATCTTAGGAGGATCCATGTTCGCTGCACACAGCGTGGAGAGCGCTCCGCCCGCGTCGCGCCCGGCGATGCGGGCCACCGCCGAAGCCTGGGGCGGCACGGTGCCGGACGCGGTGGCGCGGCTGGCCACGTCGCCGGAGCTGCTCAACGGTTTCCTGTCCCTGAGCGCGAGTTTCGAGCGCTGCACCCTGGACCCGCTGTCCAGGGAGGTCGTCATCATGACGGTCGCGGCTCGCAACGAGTGCCACCTCTGCCTCACCCTCCACACCGGCAAGCTCCGCGCACTCGGTGCGGAGACCGCACTCATCACCGCCCTCCGCGAGGAGCGCACACTCCCCGACGAACGGCTCGACGCGCTCCGGACGTTCACGCTCGACGTCCTGGCCACCACCGGCGCCGTGCCCGACGACTCCCTCGACGCCCTGCTGACCCACGGATACACCGAGCGCAATGCGTTGGAAGTCGTGATGGGGATCGGCACCTACACCCTGTCGACGTTCGCCAACCGCCTCGTCAGGGCGGCGTGACGGCCGAGCCGCGTCCGCGCGCGGCGAGCCGGCACCTCGCCGCGCCACACCCTGGCCGTCGCGCCGGACCCTTCAGCCACAGCCGGGGCTCTGCCGCGAACCCTCCCACCGGGCCGGTGAATCCCTGCGGGCAGGGGCCTCGTAGACGAGTTCGAGGCCGTCCTCCTCATCCCACTGCTCTCCGACCCGGGCGAACCCGAAGCCGGAAAGCGTGGCCAGTGACGCCACGTTGTCGGGACTGATGGTTGCCCGCACGGTCACGACTGCGGGTTCGGCCGCCGCCCGGCGAAGCAACTCGATCAGCGTGGACCGGGCGTATCCCCGACGGCGGAAAGGCGGAGCGATGGAGTAACCGATCTCGACCGTGCCGACCTCATCGGGCGGCCCGTGGAACCCGGCGTGCCCGACGACGAGGCCCTCGTCGCCGACGACCGCCTGGCGCGCCATCCATCGCGCACGACCGGGATCGGCGGCCATCTGACCGAGCCGGAACCGCCACAGCCATCGAGCTCGGTCCGTCACGAAGTACTCGGTCAGCGTGACCCCGGCCGTCGTGCCGGCTGCGGCCAGATCGCCGTCCAGCAATGCGGACATCACCTCCCCGGAGAGCTCGACAAAACGCACATTCCGCGGGCTCCGCGTGAGCGGCCTCAGGCGCTCGGTCTCCTCTGTCACCCGCGGATGCTCGCCCACCGGCCTGAGGAGTGTCCAACGATTTCGCTGCAACGGGACAGTCGGTCACGGCTTCGGTGCCCGGCAGGACGAGCGGGCGGGGGCGTAGCCCCGGGAGAATGATCCAGTCGAGGACGGCCGGGTCCCAGAGGGTCAGGGTGGCGAAGGCGAGGGCCGCGCAGGCCACCGCGGGCAGGGATGCCAGGCCGTGGGGCAGTGCGCCGTCGGGGCCGATCACGGCCGCGGTCAGGTTCCAGGCAGGTCCCATGCGGCAGCGAGGGGGCCGGCCGGGCGCCCGGGGGGGGCGGGTTGGTGACGAGGTTCATCCGCGGGACCGGGTCCTGCCCCGCCGAGCCGGCGGCCGGCCGTCGGCGGTCGGTCTGCTGCTTTCGCCGGCGTCGGTGACGACCAGTTGGACGGCGCCGCCCTGGCCGTGGTTGACCGTGCGGTACGGGGAGACGCGGGCGAAGGCGCCGGCCACGTGGCCGTCGACGAGGAAGACCGAGAGGTCCCCGTAGCGGCCGTCGGGCAGTGTGCGCAGCCGGCACCGTTCCTGGACGATCCAGGCATCGGGGGACGCGGTGTGGAGGCCGGCGAGGTGGTCGGCCCAGGCGGCGTCGGTGAAGTCCGCGCCGTAGGCGACGCCGTCGCCGCGCATCCGGTGGGCGGGTTTGACGACCGCCCGGGCGCGGGTGATGCCTGCGGTCTCGCCGTTCAGGTAGCGGGGCAGCGGCACGGTCGCGGGCACGACGGGCCGGGGGCAGTGGCGCTGGACCTCGCTGAGGAAGGTCTTGTCGTCGGCGATGAAGAGGGACGGGAACTCCGGCACCCGCGGCAGCGGCAGACCGGCCAGCCACCGGATGAGGTCGGCGTGGCGGACGAGCAGTTGCGGGTCGCAGACCTTGAGCAGCAGCCCGGAGGGGGCGAAGGCGCGCAGGCGGGCGCCCCCGTCCGGCAGCGGGTCGATGATTTCGGCGGCGGCGCCGCGGCGGGCCAGTCGCCCCGCCAACTCCTCCAGTTCCGCCAGGACTTGGGAGCCCGCGGCGATCAGGGCGATGCGCCGGCCGAGCCGGTGGAGGAGGTGGGACACCAGGCGTTCCGGGTCGGGGGCCAGGGAGTGGTCCTGCCGGGACGGCAGGGTGCGGGCGGCCATCGGTTCCAGGCTGAACCAGCCCCACTGCGTCCAGGCATTGAGTTCCAGGGTCCGCGGCTCGCCCTCGTCGGTCCAGCCGAGGTCCAGGCGCATGGTGTCCAGGCGGGGGTCGGCGCCGGCGCCGTGCCACAGATCGCGCAGGGCGCCGTACTGGTCGGTCATCCAGGCCGGCAGGTCGGCGGCGGGGGTGCGGAGGTGGGCGGCCAGCGCGTCCGCCGTGGCCTGCCACACGGCGGCCGCGAAGCCCTTCAGACGCTGCCACTCGGCGGCCGGGAGCTCCAGCGGGGTGTCGAGACAGGGCGGGTCACCGGCCATGCGGGGCTCCGATCCGGGGGGGGCGGCGGGATGCGGGGGCGTGGGGGTCAGTGGTCGGGTTGCAGGATGGCCGAGAGGTCGCGGCACAGTTCACCGGCGGCCCGGTCGGCGCGCGGCGCGACCGTTCCCATACCGAAGAAGGCGTGGACGAGGCCGGGGTACTCCCGGTAGAGCACGGGGACGTCGGAGGCCGCCAGCGCCTCGGCGTACGCGCGGCACTGCGGGCGCAGGGCATCGTGGCTGCCGACCCCGATCACCGCGGGCGCGAGCCCGGCCAGGGTGGGGGTACGTAGCGGGGAGACCCGGGGGTCCGCGGCCTGTGCCGGGTCGCCGCCGAGGTAGTGGAGCCAGGCCCAGTGCTCCCCTGGGGCCACGGGTCCGGCGCGGTCGCCGTCGGGGCCACAGTCAGGATCGCCGCCGGGGTCACAGTCACGGTCGCCGTCGGGGGCGCCGTTGAGGGCGGGGTACAGGTCGAGCGGTGGGTGGACGAGCAGGTGGGCGGCGAGCGGGAGGCCGGTGTCGCGGCAGTGGACGGCCACCGCGGCCGCGAGGTTGCCGCCCGCGCCGTCGCCCGCCAGCGCGAGGTGCCGCCGGCTGCCGCCGAGCGCGTCGAGGTGTTTCCACACCCACTCGGTGGCGGCGACGCAGTCGTCGTAGGCGGCGGGGAAGGGGTGTTCCGGGGCATTCCGGTAGCCGACGTGGACGACGACGGCGCCGGTGGTGTGCGCCAGGCGCCGGGCGTGGCTGTCGTACGCGTCGAGGTCGCCGAGCACCCACCCGCCGCCGTGGAAGTAGACCACCGTGGCCTCCGGCCGGCGGTCGCCCAGCGGCCGGTACACGCGGACGGGCAGGTCACCGGCCGGTCCGGGCACCGGCACCGTTTCGATGGCGGCGACCGGGTGGCTCGCCGGGCGGTAGTACTTCTCCCGGACGGCGGCCTCGCGCGCCCGTGCCTGGTGGACGGAGACGCCGTCGAAGGACGGCAGGCCGGGATCCTCGCGGATGGCCCGCAGCACGGCGTCGATTTCAGGATCGATCATCAGTTGTTCCCTGCGGTTGCGGGACCGCCGCGGATCAGGGCTGCCGGGGTTCGGGGCGCGCTTCTCCCTCACGCCGGCGACGCCTTCGTCGCGTCGGCGCCATCGGCCGCGCCGGGCCCGTCCGGTCCCGGGCGGAGCCGCGCGAGACGGTGGCAGGAGGCGATGCGGAGGTCGGGGGTCGGGGTGGACGGGACGGCCGTCGCCCGGTCCGGGGCGGTGCGGCGGAGGGTGAGCGGCAGGCGGGGTGGCCGCGGGCGCGGTGACGAGGTGTGGCGGGGTGACGCGGTCCGCGGGCCGAGGCCCGGCAGGTGGTCGTCGCCGTCGGCGGCGGCGCGAGGGAGCGTCACGGCGGCGACCTCCGGCTGGTGGGGTGGTGGTGGACGGCGCCCAGTCTGGCCGAGGGCGGCTGGGCGGCGGCCGTACGGCGCGGACCGGCCGTTCCGTGTCATCCCAGTGGTGGAGGGGCACGGTCCGGAGCGCGGGGGTCGCGTTGAGCCGGACGGGTGAGGCGCGCCCAGGCGGCGGTGCGATGCGGTGCGGGGGCGGCGGCGCGGGACCGCCAACGCTCTGCGGCCTGCTCCTGCGGGGGCCCGCCCCGGCCCGGGCATCCACCGCCCGGGCGCTCCACTCCCGCTGGCTGCCGCTGGGCAACGACTTCGCGGACCGGTGCGGGCGAGGGGTCGCGGCGCCGAACGCCGGAGGGGGCCCAATGAGTCAGCGACTGCCGACGTAGACCGACAAGGCGCACCAACTACCTTGACGCGGCGGCCGGTTGCCCCCTTTCAGGACCCAAGGGGCACACCCCGTCCACCACTCTCGCGCCAGCGCACCACCATTCGCTGAACCTGCGCGCCGGTTCGAGGCCGGTCCGCCGGGCAGGCGACGGCGTCGGCGGGACCGCCCGCGCACCCGGCCCACCCGGAGCCGCGCCGCGCGCCCGATTCGGCGCTGGGCGGCGCTGGCCGTCCTGCTCGCCGGCACCTTCCTCGCCAATCTCGACGTGTTCATCGTCGTCGTCGCGATACCCGCACTCCAGCACGGTCTGCACACCACCACCGGCGAGGAGCAGCTCGTCCTCGCCGGGTACCAACTGGTGTACGGGCTCGGGCTGATCGCGGGCGGGCGCCTGGGGGACGCCTTCGGGTGCTTCCGGGTCTTCGGCGCCGGTATGGCGGTCTTCACCGCCGCGTCGATCGGCTGCGGCCTCGCGCCCTCGGCGCCGGTCCTGGTGGCGTCCCGCCTGGCCCAGGGCGCCGGTACCGCGCTCCTGGTTCCCCAGGTCTACCTGGCCGCGCAGACGCTCTTCCCGGACGAGGCGGAGCGGCGCACCGCGTTCGCGGCGACCGGTGCGGTGATGGGGATCGGTGCGGTGTCCGGGCAACTGCTGGGCGGCTGGCTGCTGGCCGCCGATCTCGCCGGTCTCGGGTGGCGCGCGGTCTTCCTGGTCAACGTCCCGGTGGGGGGCGCGGCGCTGGCACTGCTGCCGTGGGCCGCCGCGCGCCGGTGCCACTGGCCGGCGTTCCGGGACGCGCCGGGCGCGGAGGGGCTGGACCCGCTCGGCACCGTCCTGGCCGCCGGGGCCCTCGCACTGTTCACCGTCCCCCTGGTCATCGGCCGGGCGCACGGCTACCCGCCCTGGAGCCTGCTCTGCCTGGCCGGGTCGTTCCTGGTGGCGGCCGGCTTCCTCCGGTACGAGCGGGGGCTGCGGGCGCGCGGCGGCGCGCCGCTGCTCCCCCCGGAGCTGTTGCGGCTGCCCGGATTCCGCCGCGGACTGGCGTTGGTGGCCCTGCTCAACTGCGGTCTGAACGCCTTCGTACTGATCCTCGGGCTGCTGCTCCAACAGGGCCTGCACTGGGGTCCGTTGGCGACCGGCGCCGGCATACTGCCGTGCGCGGGCACCTTCGCCGTCACCTCGCTCCTCGCTCCGCGGCTGCTGCGGCGGCTCGCGGACCGGCTGGCGCTCTGCCTGGCCGCCGCCCTCGCGTCGGTGGGGTACGCAGGGTGCGTGCTGAGCGCGTCCTACGGCTCGGTGCCGTGGTTGCTGGCGGCCCTCGGGGTGGCCGGTGCCGGGCTGGGGCTGTTCGTCACCCCGGTGCTCGCGGTGACCCTCCGCACCGTCCCCCAGGCCGATTCCGGGGCCGCGTCGGGGGTGGTCTCCACCGTTCAGCAACTCGGTGCCGCGCTCGGCGTGTGCGGTTTCGGGGCGGTGTTCTTCGCCCGTGTCCAGGCAGGCGACCCGCACGGCCGGGCGTTCGCCGTCACGACCGGCGCCATCGCGCTCACCTCGGTGGCCAGCGGCGCGCTCGCCCTCTTCATACCGCCGGCCGCCGAACCGCCCGCCGCCGCGCCAGGCACCCCCGCCGCGGCCACCACCCACGCACCCGCGGACCCCAGCGCTTGACCCGCCCCGGGCCACCCCCCGACTCCGCCAACCACCCGCCCCGGCACCACATTTCGGAGACCAGATTGTCCCCCAATCCCCCCAATCCCCCCAATCCCCCCACTCCGCAGACTCCCCCCACCACCCCTGCTTCGCCGTCCTCACCTGACGAGAGCGCCCGCACCACGCCCCCTCCGCCCCCGCCCGGTCAGCAGTCCGAGCCGGCCGGCCGGGACCCCGAGGAGCACATCCGCAGTCTCTTCCCCCACGTACGGCGCCACCTGGCCGATCTCGTCCAACGGCACTACGGGGCGCGGCACCCGGTGCTCCGCACCTCCCTGGCCGCGCTGGTCGAGCACGGGCGGCGCGACCCCCAGGAGGCCGCCCTCCCGCTCCTCGTCCACGCGGCGATCAGCGGCCGCGCCGCGCCCGCGGTGCCGGTCGCCGCGGCCCACGCCCTGTGGTGGCGGTCGGCCAACACCTTCGACGACGTGGCCGACGGCGACGCCGGCACACTGATGTACGGCATGGACCGCGGCGCGGCCATGACCGCCGCCCTGGAGTGCGGGTACGGGCTACCGCTGCGCGCCCTCGCCGAGCTGCCCGTCCCCCAGGCACTGTGCCGGGCCCTGAGCGCCGATTACCTGGACGCCTGGGCCGCCGCCAGCGATGGGCAGATCCGCGACCTCCTCCACGCGCCGCAGCAGGTGGGACCGGAGGCCGTGTACGAGGTGTACCGGAAGAAGAGCGGCGCGGTGTACGCGATGGCCTGCGCCATGGCCGCCCGGTTGGCACACGGCACCGGCGCGGGGCCGGACGGCGTCGCGGCCTGGCAGGAGTGCGGCGAAGCGGTCGCGGCCTGGTACGCATTCGGCGAAGTGCTGGGCGCCCTCGCGCAATTCCGCAACGATCACGACGACTTGTGCGGCGGCCCGGGAGCGGATCTGCGCAACGGTACCGCCACCTACCTGCTGGTCCACCTCCTCACCCAGTCAGCCCCCGCCACCCGGGAACGTGCGCTGCCGCTACTGGAACAGGCCGCCCAGGCGGAATCGCCCCGCCGGCAGCTGACCGACCTGCTGCTCAGCCCGCCCGTGCTCGACCCGTACAACCAGGTCCTGGCGGAGCTGCGCCGCCGCGCCCACACCCTGCTGGACACCCTCGCCCCCGCTTCCCCGTACGCCGAACCACTCCGGGCCCGGGTGGACCTCAATGCCCGGCCGCTCCGGCCCCGCGCCGTCAGCCTGGCTTCGCAAGGCCGCGCGCCGCACGGTTCACTCGCCTGAACGTGCACGGATCGGGTGCGCGCGACCGGTCGGCCGCCCCCGGCGCCGACCGGCAGGCCGGTGCTGACGGGCCACTCCTGGCCGTAACCCGTCGCGAGTCGGCCGGTGTTGGGCGCCTTGCAGGAGGCCGGTGCTTCGGGGCGGTCGCCGAGGGGCAGCCTCACCGGCGGGCGGGGACGCGCGGGGCTCGGGGTGGCGCGGGACCGGACAGGGCCAGCCCCCTAGGCATCGCGTGCCCACTGCGGCCCGGCAGCCGACGGCCCGGGCGTGCATCGAGAAGGAGGGGACATCGGCATGCGGCAGGATCAGGGAAGCGGAAACGGAAGCGTGAGCGACAGCGGCGGCGACGGGACCGGCAACGGGAACGGCAACCTCGACATCGGCAGCGGCACCGACACCGACACCGACAGCAGCGGATGCGGTCACGGCTGGAGCGAGGGTGAGGGGGCGTCAGGACCGGCGGATGGCCCCTCCCCGGCGGACTCCCCCTCGGACTCGCCCTTCCGCCGGTCGGCCGCCTTCCTCGTGGACGAGGTCCTCGGCTTTCTCTATCCGGCCGCTCTCCGCGCGGCGGCCGACGTGCAGGTCGCCGACCACCTCGCCGACGGCCCCCGCTCCCCCGCCGACCTCGCCGCCGCGACCGGCACCGATGCCGGCAACCTCTACCGGGTGCTGCGCCTCCTCGCCACGCGCGGCGTACTGGCGGAGGACGAGCAGGGCCGGTTCCGGCTGACGGAGGCCGGGCAGGCGCTGCGCAGCGACGCCCCGTACTCCGCCCGTACCGCCATCCTGATGCTCACCGACCGCACCATGTGGCTGCCCGCCAACGACATGAGCCGCTGCCTGACCGAGGGCGGCTCGGCGTTCGCCGGCATCTTCGGCATGCCGTTCTTCGACCACTTCGCGCAGGCCCCGCGGACCGCCGCCGTCTTCCACGACGGCATGGCGGCGATGTCCGACGCGGAGAACGGGCCCCTCGCCGCCGCCTACGACTTCCCGGCGGCCGGAACGGTCGTCGATGTCGGCGGTGGACACGGCGGCCTGCTGCTGGAGGTCCTGCGCCGCCACCCCGGCCTGGAGGGCGTCCTCCACGACCGGTCGCACGTCCTGGCCGGACACCGCCTGGGCGGCGAGGAAGCGGTAGCCGGGCGGTGGCGGACGGCGGACGGCGACTTCTTCGCCTCCGTACCGGCCGGTGACCTCTACCTGATCAAGCGGATCCTGCACGACTGGGACGACGAGCAGAGCGCGGTCATCCTCAGCCACTGCCGTCGGTCGCTCCGGCCCGGCGGCCGGATCCTGGTCCTGGACGCGGTGGTGCCGCCGGGCAACGCGCCCCACCAGGCCAAGGCACTGGACCTGATGATGATGGCGTCCTTGACCGGCCGGGAGCGTACCGAGGCGGACTTCGCCGCGCTCTTCGAGACGGCGGGCCTGCGCCTGTCCCGTGTGGTGCCCACCAGCACGGTCCTCTCGATCGTGGAAGCGGTGGCTGCCTGACAGGCGGGGGCCGTGGCGCTCGGCTCGCTTTCCCCCCGGCCCGGCCCCCCAGCTCCCCTCCCCTGACCTGCGGCATCGCCCCGGAACCGGTGACCGGCCGCGCCCTCGCATCCCGACCGGACATACTTCTCGGAGCCGGTCGGCCGGAGTCGGCCGACCGGAGCCACTCGGACCCGCCGGTCGCACCGGTCACACCGGTCGCACCCGGTCGCGCCGAGCCGGTCGGCGACGCGGACGGGGATCGCCAGGGCGGCCCGCCTGCCGCGCGGGGCGCGTCGGGGCGACGCCCGCAGAGGAGAGGGAGACAGATGAGCAAGGCCACGAGCACAGGCACGAGCACGGGCGCGCAGTCGCCCGGGTCGCACGTCGCCGACAGTCACGAGGTGATCCGCGTGCACGGCGCGCGCGAGAACAACCTCAAGGACGTCAGCGTCGAGATCCCCAAGCGCCGGCTGACGGTCTTCACCGGCGTCTCCGGCTCGGGCAAGAGCTCGCTGGTCTTCGACACGATCGCCGCCGAGTCGCAGCGGCTGATCAACGAGACGTACAGCGCCTTCGTCCAGGGCTTCATGCCGACACTGGCCCGGCCCGAGGTGGACGTGCTCGAAGGGCTGACCACCGCGATCATCGTGGATCAGCAGCGGATGGGCGCCGACCCCCGTTCCACGGTCGGCACCGCCACCGACGCCAACGCGATGCTGCGCATCCTCTTCAGCCGGCTCGGCAAGCCCCACATCGGTCCGCCCGGTGCGTTCGCCTTCAACGTGCCCTCGGTCCGGGCGAGCGGCGCGATCACCGTCGAGCGCGGCACGCAGAAGGCGGAGAAGGTGACCTTCACCCGCGCCGGCGGTATGTGTCCGCGCTGCGAGGGCCGGGGCACGGTGTCCGACCTGGACCTCGGCCAGCTCTTCGACGACGCCAAGTCACTGGCCGAGGGCGCGCTCACCGTTCCCGGCTACAAGCCGGGCGGCTGGAACTACCGGCTCTACAGCGAGTCGGGCTTCTTCCCCGCGGACAAGCCGATCCGTACGTTCACCGAGAAGGAGCTCCAGGACTTCCTCCACCGCGAGCCGACCCGGATGAAGATCGCGGGCATCAACATGACCTACGAGGGTCTGATCCCGCGGATCCAGAAGTCGATGCTCGCCAAGGACCGGGAGGCGATGCAGCCGCACATCCGGGAGTTCGTGGACCGCGCGGTGGCCTTCACCGCCTGTCCCGAGTGCGACGGGACGCGGCTCAACGAGGCCGCCCGGTCGTCCCGGATCGGCGAGCTCAACATCGCCGATGCCTGCGCGATGCAGCTCAGCGACCTGGCCGACTGGGTCCGCGGCCTCGCCGACCCTTCGGTGGCGCCGCTGCTCACCGCGCTGCGGCACACCTTCGACTCGTTCGTGGAGATCGGCCTCGGCTACCTCTCGCTCGACCGGCCCTCGGGCACCCTGTCGGGTGGCGAGGCGCAGCGCGTCAAGATGATCCGCCACCTCGGCTCCAGTCTGACCGACGTCACCTACGTCTTCGACGAGCCCACCACCGGTCTGCACCCGCACGACATCCAGCGGATGAACGGCCTGCTGCTGCGGCTGCGGGACAAGGGCAACACGGTGCTCGTGGTCGAGCACAAGCCGGAGGTGATCGCGATCGCCGATCACGTCGTGGACCTCGGACCCGGTGCCGGTACGGCGGGCGGCACCGTCTGCTTCGAGGGCACCGTGGCGGGGCTGCGGGCCGGCGGCACCCTCACCGGCCGCCATCTCGACGACCGGGCCGCCCTGAAGGAATCGGTCCGCAAGCCCACCGGCACACTGCCGATCCGCGGCGCGACGACGCACAACCTGCGCGATGTGGATGTCGACATCCCGCTCGGGGTGCTCACCGTCGTCACCGGCGTCGCCGGGTCCGGTAAGAGTTCGCTGATCCACGGGTCGCTGGCGAACGGTTCGGCGGGCGCCGACGCGGGTGTGGTGTCGATCGGCCAGGGGGCGATCCGCGGTTCGCGGCGGAGCAACCCGGCGACGTACACCGGGCTGCTGGAGCCGATCCGCAAGGCGTTCGCCAAGGCCAACGGTGTCAAGCCCGCGCTGTTCAGCGCCAACTCCGAGGGTGCCTGCCCCACCTGCAACGGCGCCGGCGTCCTCTACACCGACCTGGCGATGATGGCCGGTGTCGCCACCACCTGCGAGGACTGCGAGGGGAAGCGGTTCCAGGCAGCGGTGCTGGACCACCGCCTCGGCGGGCGCGACATCAGCGAGGTGCTCGCGATGCCGGTGACCGAGGCGGAGGAGTTCTTCGGCGCCGGCGAGGCCCGCATTCCGGCCGCGCACAAGATCCTGACGCGGCTGGCCGATGTCGGGCTCGGCTACCTCACGCTCGGCCAGCCGCTCACCACGCTGTCCGGCGGCGAGCGCCAGCGGCTCAAGCTGGCCACCCACATGGGGGAGAAGGGCGGGGTGTACGTCCTCGACGAGCCGACCGCCGGCCTGCACCTCGCCGACGTCGAGCAGCTGCTCGGCCTCCTCGACCGGCTCGTGGACGCCGGCAAGTCCGTGATCGTCATCGAGCACCACCAGGCGGTCATGGCGCACGGCGACTGGATCATCGACCTCGGCCCGGGCGCCGGGCACGACGGCGGCCGAGTCGTCTTCGAGGGCACCCCCGCCGAGCTGGTCGCCGCCCGCTCCACCCTCACCGGCGAGCACCTGGCCGCCTACGTCACCGCCTGACCCCCAACGCCCCACCGCTGCCCAGCCGTTGCCTGGCCGAGCCGCGGTGGGGCGATCGGCGTGGTGCCGGGCGGGGGCGGCTGGGCAGGGGCGGCTGGGCGGACGCGCCCCTCAGGTGGCTCGGACGCCGGGGCCGCCAAGGGGCAGCTCGCCGCCCGCTTCACCAGTTCGGCGATGCGCGCCTCGTCGGCGGCGGACAGCTTGGTCAGTTCGGCAGGCGGCGGACTCGCTTCAGCTCGCGGTCGACGGCCCAGGCATCGGCGACCGGCCCCAGGTGACCGAGCTTCTCGGGGTTGATCACCGCGCGGATGGTCTGGATCTGCCCGTCGAGCACGTCCAGGGCCATGATGTGGAGCACCTTGCCGTCCCGGCCCCGGAAGACGGCGCCGGGCTGGCGGTTGATCTCCCGCGGCTCGCAGGTCACGTCGATCCGGTCCAGCCAGGGGAAGACCGTACCCAGCAGCCGCGCCACCCTCTCCGCGCCCACCAGCGCCTTGGCCAGTTGCGGTGCCTTGCCGCCGCCGTCCCCGACGAACTGCACATCGGCGGCCAGCAGGCTCTGCAAGCCACCCACGTCACCGTCCTTGAGCGCCTCGAAGAACCGCGTCGCCAGTTCCTGCCGCTCCTGCCGGTCCGCCGCGAAGCGCGGCCGCCCGTCCGCCATGTGCCGCCGCGCCCGCACCACCAGTTGCCGGCACGCCGCCTCCGACCGTCCCACCGCCGAGGCGATCTCGTCGAACCCGAACGCGAACACCTCCCGCAGCACGAACACCGCCCGCTCCAGCGGACTGAGCCGCTCCAGCAGCAGGAGCGCCGCCATCGACACCGAGTCCGCCAACTCCACCGACCGGGCCGGATCCTGGTACGGATCGCTGAGCAGCGGTTCAGGGAACCACGGGCCCGCGTACTCCTCCCGCCGCACTCGTGCCGAACGCAGCACGTCGATGGAGATCCTGGTCACCGTGGCCGACAGGAACGCCTTGGTGGACGTGGGCCGGGTCGCCGAGGCGTCGTAGCGCAGCCACGTCTCCTGCACCGCGTCCTCGGCCTCGCCGACACTGCCCAGGATCCGATAGGCGATCGAGAACAACAACGGCCGCAGTTCCTCGAATTCCTCGACCTTGCTCACGCCGAACCCCTCCCCCTGAAACGATGCCGACCGGCCGTACGCACCGGCGCGGACCGCGGACGGCGATCAGCCGCGCCACCGGCACGTCAGAGTAGCGCCGCCGGTGGCCGGGCCGAGGTCCGGGCGGCCGGGCACCGAGGCCCAGGGCCCGCGACCCCCACGTCCCCGACTGTGGTGGCTCAGTGGAACTGCCCCGGCTCGTAGTCACCGGCCGGCTGCCGGGTGAGGACGTTGAGCCGGTTCGCCGCGTTCATGAAGGAGACGAGGACCACCAGGGCGGCGAGCTGTTCCTCGTCGTAGTGCTGGGCGGCGTTGTCCCACACCTCGTCACTGACGCCACCCGCCGCATCCGCCGTCCGGGTCCCCTGCTCCGCCAGCTCCAACGCGGCCCGCTCCGCGTCGGTGAAGACCGTGGCCTCCCGCCACACCGCCACGAGGTTCAGCCGCACCGAGGTCTCGCCGGCCGCGGCGGCCTCCTTGGTGTGCATATCGATGCAGACGGCGCAGCCATTGATCTGGCTGACGCGCAGGGCGACCAGTTCCTGCGTCGCGGCCGGCAGCGGCACGTCCCTGAGGGCCTTGCCGGCCGCCATGAAGTGCTTGAGCGCCTTGCCGGCGGTCGGGGTGGCGAAGTAGTTCAGTCGTGCGTCCATGGTCTGCTCCCTACGGGCCGCTCAGTGCCTACACCCCTTGAGACGAGACAGCCCGGCCCCCTGTGACACGTACGGATGTGACCTGCGTCGCCCACTGACCTGCGTCGCCCACTCCAACACCACTCGCCCGAGCGGCCCTTGCCCACCAACCGGAGCACCGCTCACCTCACGGAGCAGCAAATTCCCAGGATCTGGCGCCAAACATCCTTGGCTGGTGCATGGTGATCAAGTGAGGAGCCGCCCGGGCTCCCCGGCTCCCCGGCGGCCCGTTCCGGCGCCCCGCCCACGCCGTACCGACTTCCCCTCAGGAGACACCATGACCGACCCGCACAGCGCCCTTCTCGTGATGGACGTCCAACAGGCCGTCGTGGACATCGCCCACGCCGACTCCGCGTACCTGTCGCGCCTGCGCCGGGCGATCGCCGGGGCCCGGGCCGCGGACATCCCCGTGATCTACGTGGTCATCGCGCTGCGCCCCGGCTTCCCCGAAGTCGGCACGCGCAACAAGGCACTTGCCGCCATCGCCCAGGCCGGCCTCTTCGTCGAGGGGGAACCGGGCACCGAGATCCACCCCGATATCGCGCCCCGGCCGGGCGATGTGGTGGTCACCAAGCGGCGGGCGAGCGCGTTCTCGGGCAGTGATCTGGACGCGGTACTCAGGTCACGCGGTATCGACCACCTCGTCCTCACCGGCATCGCCACCAGCGCCGTGGTGCTGTCCACCCTGTGCCAGGCGAACGACCTGGACTTCGGCCTCACCGTCCTGGCCGACGGCTGCCTGGACCTCGACCCCGAGGTCCACCGGGTCCTCGTCGAGCGGCTGTTCCCGCAGTGGGCGGATGTCCTGCCCACCGACGACTGGCTCAAGACCCTCGCACCCCAGTAGCGGGCCGGTACAGGGGGAGCGCCGCCCCGACGGCGCGCCCCAGCCCCTCCCAAGCCCAAGACCCTATGCACAACCACGCTTATGAACGACTCGTTTACAACAACTAGTTGACAGGGTTTCATGTACTGCCTCATGCTGCTCTCATGACATCGACCAACTCCGCCCAGGACACCGACCCCTTCACACCCCCGCACCCGGAGCAGGCGCGCGCACATCGCGTGTACGCGTCACTGCTCCACATCGCCGAGCGGCATGCGGCCACCGATGAGCAGCGCCGCCGGCAGGTGCACCCCTCGATGCTCGGGCCGCACGAGGCCGTCCGACTGGTGTCGTTCCTGCTCAGCGGTGCGGCACGGCCCGCGGAGGGCGAACCGGAGGTTGACCACGCCGACATCACGGCCGCGCTGAGCCTCGTTCCGCTGGTGCGGGGGGAGTTGGACGAACTGGAGGCCGGGCTGCTGGAGATGGCCCGGGGACGCGGTATGACGTGGCAGGAGATCGCGTTCGGCCTCGGCCTGGGCACGCAGCAGGCAGCCAGGCAGCGCTACGAACGCCTGGCGAGCCGTGTCAGCACGGACGCGGAAGACCAGACGTAGGCAAGTCGGCCATCAGGACAAAGGGGAGGGCCGTGGTGCGACGAAGCACCACGGCCCTCCCCTGTGCGCGCGCCGGTCAGCCGCGGCTGAGGCGGCGGCTCTGCCACTCGACGGCGGCGACGGTCAGCGACAGGCCCCACGCCGTGCCGGCGAAGCGACCCAGCGCGTCCACGTACGTCTGCTGCCCGTCCAGGTACATCTGGAGGGCCATGGCGAACAGCACGGCACCCAGCGCGGCGAGCGCTATCGCAACGGGCCCGGAGGAACGGCTCTCGGACAAGTGATTCTCCCCTGTGAGCGGGCCGGGCGTCACCGCCCGGCAGCGGTCATCACCACCAGCAGCGGCACGACCCGGTCGGCCGGGATCTCGTACCGGCCGCGGGCGGTCGTGTGCAGCCAGCCGGCGGCGGTCAGCTGCCGCAGATGGTGATAGATCTGGCCGGTCGTACCCGTGCCGTCGAGCTCGGTGAGTTCGGCGGCGGTGCAGCGACCGCCGAGGATCTCGCGCAGCAGCCGCAGCCGCACCGGCTGGCCGAGCGCCGCGAACACCTCGGACGCGTCGGACCAGTCACCCTCCAGTACGGTGTCGGTGGCCAGGCCGTACTGCCACTCGTAGCGCAGTCCCGCCGGCGTCCGTACGGCACCGGTGAACAGCACTCCCCCGTTGGCCGCGCCGAGCTCGGCGAAGCGCTCCTTCAGGCCGTTCAGGGCCCACAGCGCGTCGCCGGGGTCCCCTTCGGGTGCGGGCGGCCGAGCGGGAGCCGGCCGGTCGGGGCCCGCTTCCGCGGCGACCCCCGCCGCCCGCTCCAGGGCGGCCAGCCGGCGCTCCAGCTCGACCACCCGCCGTTCGAGATCCATGCCGGTAGATTACGTAATTACGTAATCACGAGCAAGTGGACGGGCGGCGAGCCGCGGGGCGTTCGCTCACCCGGCCGTCCGGCCGAAGCAGCGCTCCAGTTCCCGCAGGTCGTAGAAGTGACTGTGCCGGGCAACGGGCCGGCAGCCTGCCTTGAAGGGGGTTTCCCGCTCGTTGTAGAGCATGCGGACGAGGAAGGTGCCGCCCTTGCGGTACATGTCCCACTGGATATTGGTGGCCATCGGGGCCACGGTCGCCCCGCGCCACGGGTTGTCGGCGTAGGTGTAGGGCGTGCCGGGGGCGGCCGCCTCGGTGCTGCCGGGGAGTCCCATCAGCGCGGCGAGCGGGATGATCTCTTCGGCGTGGGTGAACCGCAGTTCCGCGCCCAGGGTGCTGGTGCCGTCCCGCTTGGCCTCGGCCTGCTGGAAGAAGTCGTCGAGGAGGACCTCGGCCATGCGGTAGGTGATGTCGCTGCCGGCGAAGCTGGGGCCCTTCTCGTAGAACTCCTCCGCGTCGTTCAGGTAACCGAACCGGTCGGCGTCGCGCTGCGCGAGGTACCGGTCCAGGCGCCAGCCGCCGTCACGGCGCGACGCGGCGTGTGAGCCCTGCTCGCGCGGGCTTTCGTCGCTCATCGCCGGGGCGGTGCTGTAGAGGTTGTAGACGGCCCGGGCGGCGCTGACGTCCGTGCCGAGGGCGGCGAACTCCCCGTCCGCGACGCGCCGTACGAACGCCGGCCGGAAGAGCTTCGCCAGCACCCGCCGGGCGGCGGCGCGGGTGGCGGGCTGATCGTCGAGCTTCTTGAGGGTGTCCGCCAGGCGCTGGTCGTGGGCCAGCCAGTCACGGTACGCGGCGCCGCCGGCGGACTTGTGGAAGTAGAGCAGGTCCTTGTCGGTCCGGGCCCGGCCGATGTGCGGGGTGAGCGCCGGATCGGCCTCGGTGAGGGCGTCGGTGAAGACGGTCCCGCTGTCGACCGCGCGCCCCTGGCCGGAGCTGACGACGTCGACGGACTCGCCGTCCTCAACGATGGTCGTGAACAGCTGCGGCAGCCGCTGCACCATCCGCAGGGCCGTGCCGCGCAGCTCCCGCTTGCCGCGCCCGCTGAGCTTGCCGTAGCCGGTCTGCCGCACGGCGTCGAGCAGGGCCCGCACGTCCGGGCCGAACTCCCGCCCGAGCGGGGTGAGTTGGCCCTCCTTGCGAGCCTCTTCCCAGAGCCGGAGGATCATGTCGCCGTCATCGCTGTCGGTGGCGGACCGGGACCCGTGGCGGGAGACGATCTCGGTGAAGACCGGGACGAAACCGTCGGGTGCGGGTTCGTAGGTCCGCGGGTTCTGCCGGGGCTCGTACGGCGTCTTGGTGCTGTAGGCGGCGCCGGCACCGGCGGGGGTGCGCGCGTCGCGGGCGCTGCCTGCCTGGGCGGGAAGGGCGGTGGCCGTGGTCGCGGCGAGCACGACGCTTAAGGACAGGGCGAGGGCGGAAACGGTTCGTCGCATGGGCCCATGGTTTGCAACGAACTTGAACGGCGGGTGACCGGGGGTCTACGGGGGTTCCCCCGGTGGGGCGGGCGGGGGGCCCGGGCCCGCCCTCCGCACCGCTCTCCCCCCTTCTCCAGAAATGGCATACCAAAATCTCCCGTCGAGCCCCCTCTTGCAAGCGTCGAGCCCCCCTCTTGCATGCCCCACAGGCAAGAACCTTGTCCCGGCCTCGCATTTTGGTATACCAATTTGGCAGTCGGTCGGCTGGTGGCGGTGATCTGTCGGCCCTGGCCGGCCGTCCGCCGAGCAGCGTTCAAGCGTTGAGGAGTCCGCCATGTGTGTCGAATCCGTGCCGCCCCCGCCCAGCCGGGTCACTCGCCGCGGGGTCCTCGCCGGGGCCGCCGCCCTGGCCGGAACCGCCGCCCTCTCCACAACCCCCGGCGCCGCGGCGGCGGCCCCGGTGCGGGGCGGTGCCGACCCCGACCGGGGCCCGCGGCACGGCGGTGACCTGGTCGTCGAGGGCGGCACGCTGCTCGATCCGGCGACCGGCGAGGTGACCGAGGACGCGGTCGTGGTGATCCGCGACGGCGTCGTACGCGCCGCCGGGGCCCGGGCGCAGGTCACGGCGCCGGACGGTATACCGCGGCTGGACGCCCACGGCCGGTGGGTGCTGCCGGGCCTGATCGACGCGCACATCCATCTCAACACCGCCGCCGAGGCGCGTGACGCCGTCCGCAAGGGGGCCACGAGCGCCCGCAGCGGCTCCACCAGCTTCTACCAGGACATCGCCGTCCGCGAACTGGCCCGTCAGGCTCCCGGACTGGCGCCCCGGCTGCGCGCCGCGGGCGTGTTCGTCACGCCCGACCTGGGCGACACGGTGCTCGCCGATCCCGACCTCACTGCACTCGCGCGCCTGAAGGACGGGGTGCGCTCGGCGGAGGCGCTGCGCCGGGTCGTGCAGGTGAACCTGGCCCGCGGTGCCGACGTGATCAAGACCCGGGTCAACGAGCGCGCCGGTCTGCCGGAGCAGGATCCGCTGACGCAGGTCTACTCGTACGAGCAGCTGTCCGAGGTCGTGGCGGCGGCGCGGCGCGGGGGCAAGGGCGTGCTGTGCCACAGCTACAGCGAGCGGGGGTGCGACGACGCGGTGCGGGCCGGGATCAGGTCGCTGGAGCACGGGGTGTTCGTCGGGGAGCGGACGCTGCACGACATGCGGCGCAGGGGTACGTACTTCACGCCGACGCTGACCGCCATCGCGGGGCTCGTCGACGAGACCGATCCGGTGCTCGCCGAGCGCGGCCGCCGGTATCTGCCGGTCCTGAAGGAAGCGGTGCGCGCGGCGCACGAGCTGGGCGTTCCGCTGGCGGCGGGTACGGACTCCTCGGGCGGTGCAGTGGAACCCATCGGCCGGGAGGTGGAACTGATGCGTGCGGCAGGTCTGCCGGCGCTCGACGCGATCCGCACGGCCACCACCCAGGCGGCCCGGCTGCTGGGGCTGGAGCGAACGGCGGGGCGTCTGGTGCGCGGCTTCGCGGGAGATGTGATCGTGGTGGACGGTGACCCGCTCGCCGAGGTGTCCGTGCTCAAGCGGCCGGTTCGCGTGGTGCGCGCCGGGATGCCTGTCTAGCTAGGGGGTGTCCGCAAAGTCGCGTCGTTCGCCCGGAGGGCGGCCGGGCGCCGGACGGCAGACGGGACTTTGCGGACACCCCTTAGGGCTGCGGGTCCGCCGCGACCCGCACTCCCGGCGTGCCAGGCAGCCTCTGGGCACTCTGTCGGCCACGGCTCCGCTCCCCCGCTCCTCCCGGTCGAAGCGCCCGCGACCACACGCAGCCCACCACACGCCCGCCGCAACGCAGCCCCGCACGTGACATCCGCTCAAGACACGTCCCCTCAAGACGCGTCCCCTCAAGACGCGTCCCCTCAGGACGCGTCCCCTCAGGAACGCCTGCTCAAGACGCGCCCGCTCAAGACGCGCCCGACGCCCACCCGAGGAAGACCATGACCCCCTCCCGTTCGCACCTGCCCCCGGCCACGGTCACGGCCACGGACCCGGCCACCGCGTCAATGCCCTCGGCCCCCGCGCCCTCCCCGGCGCAGGCCGGGTCCCCGGCGCGGGCTGCACGTCCCGTGGTCTTCCGCGACGTACGGCCCTTCGGCGCGGAGGACCCGGTGGACCTCACCGTCGTCGACGGCCGCATCACGGACCGGCCGGCGCCCCGCGACGCCGAGGTGATCGACGGCGGCGGCCGGATCGCCCTGCCGGCGCTGGTGGACGCCCACATCCACCCCGACAAGACGACGTGGGGCGGCCCCTGGGTGTCACGGGCCCAGGCGAGCGGTATCGCCGACTTCGCGGCCCAGGACGTGGAACTGTTCCGCGGCCGGCAGCGGTCCGTGGCCGAGCGGGCGTACGGGCTGATGGCGCACGCCGTCACGCGCGGGACGCGGGCCATGCGTGCGCACGCCGACATCGCTCCCGCCTATGGCCTGACCTGCCTGGAAGGCGTCGCCCAGGCACGCGACCGGTTGGCGCACGCGCTCGATGTCCAGCTCGTGGCGTTCCCGCAGCACGGCGTGATCCGCGCGCCCGGTACGGCGGAGCTGCTGCGGGAAGCGGCCCGCAGCGGGCTCGTGGACCTCATCGGCGGGATCGACCCGACGGGCTTCGACCGGTCGCCGGACGCCCACCTCGCCCAGCTCGATCTGGTCTTCGACCTCGCCGACCGCTACGGCGTCGGTCTGGACATCCATCTGCACGACCGGGGCGAGCCGGGCCTCACGGCGCTGCGCGGCATCATCGACCGGACCCGCGCGCTGTCCCTGCGGGGGCGGGTGACGGTCAGTCACGTCTTCTGCCTCCCCGGCCTCACGGAATCACAACTGGCCGACGTGGCAGCCGATGTGGCGGACCTGGACATCGCCCTGACCACGGTGGCGCCGAGCGCGTCCCTGGTCCTGCCGGTCACTCGCCTGAAGGAGCACGGCGTACGGGTCGGACTGGGCTCGGACGGGGTGCGCGACGCGTGGAGCCCGTTCGGCAACGCGGACATGCTGCACCGCACCCATCTGCTCGGCTGGGTCCGGGACGTCCGGCTCGACACCGAGCTGGCCGGCTGTTACGAGACGGGGTCGCACGGGGGCGCCGCGGTGCTGGGCCTGCCGCGCGCCGACCTCTCCCCCGGCTCGCCCGCCGATTTCCTCCTGGTCCGCGGCGAGTGCGTACCGCAGATCGTGGTGGACCTGCCGGCGCGGGACATGGTGGTCCACGGCTGCCGGGTGGTGGCCCGCGACGGCGCACTGACCTGTTGACGACGGACGCAGCCACGGCTGCGCGGCCCCGCCCCCTCTCTCCGGCACACGGAAATGACCATGTCTGCCCGTCCCCACCCCATGTCTCCCGGCCACGCCCCGCCAGCGCATCCGCGGCGGTGGTGGGCGCTGTGCGTACTCGGCTCGGCCCAGTTGATGATCTTGCTGGACAGCACCATCGTCAGCGTGGCGATGCCCTCGCTCCAGACCGAACTCCGCATGGCGGACGGCGACCGCCCCTGGGTCGTCACCTCGTACACCGTCGCCTTCGGCGGGTTGCTGCTGCTCGCCGGGCGGATCGCCGATCACACGGGGCGCAAACGCGTCTTCGTCTCCGGGCTGCTCGGCTTCGCCGTCGCCTCCGCGGCGGCGGGCGCGGCCCCCACGGCGGCGGCGCTCTTCGCCGCGCGGGCCGTGCAGGGCGCCTGCGCGGCGCTGCTCGCCGCGTCGGCCCTCGCCCTGGTCACCACCAGCTTTCCCGATCCCGGAGAGCGCCGCCGGGCGATCGCCGTCTTCGGTGCGCTCGGTGGCGCGGGGGCGTCGTCGGGAGTCGTCCTCGGCGGGGTGCTCACCCAGTGGTTCGGCTGGCGTTGGTGTCTGCTGGTCAACGTGCCCATCGCGCTCGCCGCGGTGCTCGGCGCGGCGGGGATGCCGCGGGACCGTGCGCCGCGCGTCGAGGGCCGCATCGATGTCTGCGGGGCCGTACTGGGCTGCGGCGGGCTGATCGCGCTCGTCCACGGTTGCAGCCGCGCGGAGGCGGACGGGTGGTTGGCGCCCCCGGTGCTGGGCACACTGCTCGGCGGCGCCGTGCTGCTCGCCGCGTTCGCCGTCCGGCAGACCCGTGCGGCGGTGCCGCTGCTGCCGCCGGTGCTGGTCCGCGACCGGGGCAGGGTGGCCGCGCTGCTGGCCGGCGGGGCGCTGATGATGGCGCAGCTGTCGGTCTCGCTGTTCCTCACGTACTACCTCCAGACGGTGCTGGGCTGGTCCGCGCTCGCCGCCGGGCTCGGCTTCCTGCCGATCAGCCTGGTGACGACCGCGACGGCCACCCAGCTCGGCACCCGCTTGCTGCCCCGCCTGGGCCCGCGCGTGCTGATGACGGCGGGCCTGTGCCTCGCGGCCTGCGGGTTGTGCCAGCTCACCCTGCTGGGGCCGGACTCCGCGTACGCGACGCGCGTCCTGCCCGCCCTCGCCACCTTCGGCATCGGACTGGGCGGGAGCTTCCTGGCCATCATGAACGGTGCCACGGCCGGGGTGCCCGACCGGGACTCCGGTATCGCGTCCGCGGCCGTCAACTCCGTTCAGCAGGTGGGGGGTTCGATCGGCTCGGCCGTCTTCAACACCGCCGCCGCGAGCGCGGCCGCCGCCTTCCACGGCGCTGCCGGCGACAGCGTCCGGGCGGCCACCCTGCACGGGTTCACCACGGCCGTCCGGTGGCCCCTGGCCGTCCTGCTCCTCGCCGGTGCCACCACCGCCCTGCTCGCCCGCGCCCCCGACCGGCCTCGGCCGTCCCAGCCCCGGCCGCCCGTCGCAAGCGGCCCGCCCAGTCATCCCTTCTCCCCGCCCCGACAGCCGGGAACCTGAATCCAGGAGCCGACAGCCGGGAGTCGGAAACCAGTGGCCGGGAGCCGCGAGGCGGGAGTGTCCGCCGCCGCGCAAGCCGGTGAGAGAATGAGGTCATGACAGGGTCTGGAGGGTTTGAGCCCGAGTCGGAACGCATCACACGGCAGCTGCGCGACGAGATCATCGACGGCGTCCGCGAGCCGGGCAGCAGACTGGTCGAACGCGACCTCGCCGCCGAACTGGGAGTCAGCCGGCTGCCGGTCCGGGACGCACTCAAGGCACTGGTGACGGAGGGCCTGGTCACCCCGCGCCCCCGGACCTGGGCCGTCGTACGGGAGTTCACGCCCTCGGACATCACCGATCTCAACGAGGTCCGCTCGGCGCTGGAGACCCTGGCCTTCCGCCTCGCCGCACAACGGCGTACCCGCGCGGGACTGGCCAGACTCCGCGCGGACCTCGACGCCGAACTGGCCGCGGCGCGTGAGGGCGACGCCGTACGCGCCCGCCGGGCCGCGGCGGACTTCCACGAAACGGTGATCTCCCTGGCCGACAACGAGCTGCTGAACGAACTGGAGCGCACGCTGCGCAGCAGGATGCGCTGGCTCCTCGGGCAGCACGACGACCTGATGGCGATGGCGCAGGAACACGAACAGCTCTACGGGGCCCTCGCGGACCGGGATGTGGCGCGGGTCGAGGAGCTGGTCAGCCAGCACTTGGCGAGCGGCCGCAGCGCGGTCACCGCGCACCGGACGCAACACCGGGCCTGAGCCCCGGGCCGGCCCCGCACCGGCTCCCCGGGCATGAAGGCGCGGGTTTGAGACTTTCCCACCCCTCCAGCGGCGGCAGCCGTCCCGACCTTCAACGAGTGCTTCAACGATACGATTGAGGCACATGAGCCAGGACATCGGAGGCTTCCTCCCTCCCTCATGCCAACTTTTGGCCGTCGGTGAACCCACCCATCAGGAACCGGCCTTCGGGCATCTCCGCAACGCGCTCTTCGCTCAACTGGTTGACCGCGGATTCCGGTCCATCGCCCTCGAAACGGACCGCGTGGCCGCCCTCCGCGTCAACGAGTTCGTCCAAGGCGGAGCCGGAGACCTCGACACCGTGCTGAGCGACGGTTTCACCCACAACTTCGGAGACCTGGAACCCAACAGGCAACTGGTCGCCTGGATGCGCCGCTACAACCGGAACCGCCCGCCGGAGGAACGCCTGGCCTTTCACGGCTTCGACGCGCCGACGGAGAACACCACCGCGCCCAGCCCGCGGCGCTATCTGGAATACGCCCGCGACTATCTGCGCCTCGTCCCCGACCTGGGCTTCGCCCTCGACGTCGACCACGATCTCGACCTCACCGGCCTCCTCGGCGAGGACGAACGCTGGCACCGCACGGAAGCGATCATGGATCCGGCCAGGTCGGTCGGGGCCACCCCTGAGGCCGAGCGGCTGCGGGTGTTCGCCGACGACCTGCTCACCCTGCTCCACGCCCGCGCGCCGCTGATGATCGCGGCCACCTCGCGCGCCGAGTGGCGGCAGGCCAAGACGTACCTCACCGCTGGTATCGGCCTGCTCCGCTACCACAAACAGGCAGCTCAGCAGGTGGACCAGACCGCACGGATCTGCCGTCTGCTCGCCACTCGGGACACCTTGATGGCGCAGCACCTCCTCGACATCCGAAGCGAGGAGGCAGACCGGGGGCCCACCCTGGTCTCTGCCCACAACCTGCACCTTCAGCGCAACCCCAGCACCTGGCAGATGGGAGAGAGCGACATCACCTGGTCCGGCGCCGGCTCCATCCTGGCATCCCTGATGGGCAAGCACTACGCCTTCGTCGCCGGCACGCTGGGACGCAGCGAGGCCCTCGACCTGCCCGACCCCGCCCCGGACACCTACGAGGGCACCCTCCAGACCCGCGTCCCCACGTGGGGCCTCACGGAGAGTGCCACTTCCGCGCCCGCCCGCACCCGGACCGACACCACCCCGCAACAGGGCTACTTCCCCCTCGACCGGGCACTGCTCGACACGGCTGACGCGCTGCTCCACATCCACGACGGCGCGGCCGTTACCGCCACCCTGCTCCCTGCCGACAGCTGACCGACTACGACGAGGAGGAGGGAGGGGCGGGGGTGGCGCAGGGGGCAGGCGCCACCCCCACCCTCACCCCTCTTCCTGAGGGGCGTCGAGGCCGACGCTGCCGGCGAGTTGGCGGACGGCCTGGTGGAAGAACGGATCGCGGGCCTCGACGACCCGGTTGAACTGGCCGAACACTTCGAAGCTGAGCAACCCGAACAACTGGGCCCAGGCACCGACCGAGCGGGCCAGTACGGTGGGCGGCAGTTCCACCCCCAGCTGCGCGCCGAGGGCCAGCGCGTCGGCCACCACGTCCTCGGGCAAGGGATCCGCGGGCTCCGTGAGCAGCCCGGCGGCGTGCGCGTCGCGCAGCACGCCGATGAGCGCGAGCCCGACGCGGGCGGCGGGCTCGGTGGTGGTCCGGGGCGCTTGGTACCCGGGCACGGGCGACCCGTAGATCAGCGCGTACTCGTGCGGATGAGCCAGGGCCCAGTCACGGACGGCCGTGCAGATGGCGCACCACCGGGTGACGGCCTGTTCGACGGTGGCGGGTGCGGGGCGTGCGTCGCGGGCGCGCTCGGCGGCCCGGCCGACCGCGTCGTAGGCATCGACGATCAGGGCCGTGAGCAGCTCGTCGCGGCTGGGGAAGTAGCGGTACAGGGCGGACGACGCCATGCCGAGTTCCCGTGCGACCGCGCGCAACGAGAGCTTGGCGGCGCCCTCGGCGGCGAGCTGTCTGCGCGCCTCCACCTTGATGGCCTCGGTGATTTCGCTACGGGCTCGTTCCCGGGCTCCCCGGATCACTGTCATGAGAGCAGTGTGCCAGCCCCCGGAGCGCCGAACAAAAAAGAGAGCAGTGCTCTTGCTATGGAGTGCCGCGCTCGTGCACACTGAGCACCCAGCAAGCGAGAGCACCGCTCTCGTTTCGAGGCGGCGCTCATGTACGCGTCGGCCACCAGGGGCGCGCAGTGCGCTTCTCCCGCCACCACAGAAACCGAGGCCCCCATGTCCCACTACCTCAAGCCGCGCCGATTCGCCGCCCGGCTCAACGGAACGATCGGCTGGCTCGCCCGTCGCGGCATCAGCCTCGCCGGCTCGGCCGACCTCGCGGTGCGCGGACGGAAGAGCGGCACCTGGCGGCGCGTGCCGGTCAACCCCATGCCGTACGAGGGTTCCCACTACCTCGTCTCGACGCGCGGCGAGTCGGAGTGGGTGCGCAACATGCGGGCAGCCGGCGGCGGGGAACTGCGCGTCGGACGCCGTACCCGGCCCTTCACGGCGGTCGAACTCCCGCCGGCCGAGACCCCGCATCTGCTGCGTGCGTACCTGGACCGCTGGGAGTGGGAGGTGAAGTCCTATTTCGGCGGCCTGACCGCCGGCTCCACGGACGAGGAGTTCCTCGCCGCAGCCCCGCGCCACCCCGTCTTCCGGATCATCGAATCCTGAGGGCCCCGACCCCGACCTCGGCCCCGCCGGCCGGAGGCGAGCAGCTGTCAGCGGAGGACGACGTCCACGCCCCGCCTCTCGAAGGTTTCCACGAGGATGCCGAACAGCGCCATCTCCTCGCCCTCGCCGGTGGGCACGCGCTCCGCCAACCGCGTCCTGCTCCCGGCCGAGGAGTCCCAGCACAAGGTGAACGGAGTGGTGGCGCCCCAGCCGCCGGCCAGGCAGTCGTCCAGCGCGTTGAGGTTCCAGCCGAAGTAGCCGCCGGGCCCGTTGACGGCCTCGCCGAGCGCACAGTAGAAGCTGTCCAGGTCAACGATGTGCCGACCGTCCAGGGCGAAGGTCCGGCCTGCGGGAGCGGCGGGCTTCCCCTGCTGCCGGTACTGCCGGGACCACAGCGCGACCGACAACCAGGCCCGCCTGTTCTCGGGGTCGAGTGCGTGCCACATGCCGGTGCGCTGAAGGCGGCCCGTGCGGACCAAGTCCCATACGGCTTCCGCTCCGGGCAGCGCGCTGTCGCACCACAGGGTCATCGTGAGGTCGGCCAGGCCGGGCCCGCGGGTGGAGGGTTGGACGTCGATGACGGTGACCTCGTTGACGAAGTAGGAGCCCATGGTGGCACCGTCGGCGTCGAGGAGGTCGAACCAGGCATTGCCCGCCACGGCGCGGCGAGTGCCGACGCGCTCAACGCTCCTCAGCAGACCTCCCTGCGGGCGACAGCCCGTGAGATGTACGCGGCGCGCGCCCACGTCCTCCGGCAGCGGCGTGAACAGCCCCTCGGTCTCGTGAGCCGCGCCCCAGAAGTCGGCGTCGTCCTCGTCGGAGGTCAGCGCGCACTTCCGCCCCTCGCCGCCCTGCCCTGATCTTCGTGGCGCATTCCCCATGAGAGCAGCGATCTTACTGGCGTCCTGTGCTCTTCCGGGCGGACGGCCGGGTGAACGGGACAGGTGAACGGGACAGGTGAACGGGCAGGCGAGCGGAGGGACGGGCGGGCAGTCAGGCGGAGGGACGGGCGGCGGTTTCGGGAGGGGTGGCACGGCCCCGCGCCGCCCGCGCGACGGGCCGAAAACGCCGTGACGGTGGGGCGGGCGCGGTTTAGGGTCGGTTGTCATGCTTTCCCGTCCTTCCTTCGTCACCGACGACGACATCGCCCACGCGGTCGCAGCGCACTGGCTGCCGGACGTCGCCCAGGTCAGCGAGATCACCTATCTGCCGGTCGGTTTCGGCGCCCACCACTGGCGGGCGGTGGCGGGCGGCAGGGCCCTGTTCGTGACACTGGATCAGTTGGCGCCCCGGCACACCGAAGAGTCGTTGGAATCGGCCTATGCGGGAGCGGCCGCGCTGGCCGCCGCGGGGCTGGACCTCGTGTGCCCGCCGCTGGCCACTCCGTCCGGACGCCTCACCGTGCCCTTCCACGGCGGTGCGCTCAGCGCGACGCCGTGGGTCGTGGGGCACACGCCCACGGAGGAGGAAGCCGCCGCGCCCGGCCACGTCCGCCAGGTCGTCGCCGGGCTTGCCGCGCTCCACGGCGCCACCCCGCCGGACGGGCTGCGGCCCTGGTCCCCGCGGGTCGGGCCCACCTTCGCGGAGGAGTTGGAGCGCCTCACCGCCCGCCCCTGGGCATCCGGCCCCCTCGGGGAACAGGCCAGGACCGCAATGGCCGCGCGCAGCAGGGCGATCCACCGGTGGACGGCCCGGTACCACGAGCTGGCGCGGCTCGCCGACGCACATCGCGACCAGTGGGTGCCGACCCATGGCGAACCGCACCACGCCAACCAGATCGTCACCCCCGGCGGACTGCGGCTGGTCGACTGGGAGTCCCTGGCGCTCGCACCCCGCGAGCGGGACTACGGCGATCTGCTCGAAGCCGGCACCGGCACCGGCCCGAGCCCTGGCCAGGGCACCGCCCCCGGCATCGACACCGACACCGACACCGACACCAGGCATCTCGTTCGTTACGACCCGGCCATGGTCGAATTGTTCGCCCTGGACTGGCGGCTCTCCGAACTCGACGAGTACGCACGGTGGTTCTGCTCGCCGCACGGCGGGACGGACGACGATCACACGGCGCTGGAGGGGCTGTACGAGGAGTTGGCCGCGGCGGACTGAGCCGGCCGGCGCGGGGCGAGAGGAGCGGATGCTCGAACCGGCCGATCGCCCCCTGGTGCACAGCTCCATGACGCGCTTCACTCCTGTCCCATGAGACGACTGCTTCTCACCCTGTGCGCCGCTGTCGCCGGCCTGGTGCTGGGCGCGGTCCCGGCCGTGGCCGCGCCGCCGCCCGCCGAGTTCGGGACCCAGTGGCACGATCCGCTGACCGCGGGGCCACCCGTACCCGTCCCGGACACCCCGTCCTGCCGCGTCACGGTCGCCGACACCGAGTTCCGTGACTACACGCCCTACCAAGGCACCTACCGTCCGCCCCAGGGGTGCGGACAGCGTTGGAACAAGGTCGTGCTCCGGCTCGAAGGGTCGGTGGCCGGGCGGCAGTTCGACCGGTTGGGCTATCTGCACATCGGCGGGGTGGAGGTCCTCCGCACCTCCACCCCGGAGCCCTCCCCTCAGGGCATCACCTGGCAGGTCGAGAAGGACGTCACGCGGTACGCCGCCACGCTGCGCGCGCAGCAGCCCGTGGAGATGCTCATCGGCAACACCGTCGACGACACCTACACCGGTGTCCTCAAGGTCAAGGTCACGCTGACCTTCTACGCCGCGCAGGGCCGGGCCAAGGAGGCCGCCACCCCGGACACGGTGCTCACGCTGGCGAACGCTCACAGCGAAGGCGGTGCGTACGAGGGGCAGTTGACCACTCCGCGCAACAGTGAACGCATTGTGGCCGAGGTGTATGCCACGGGTTCGGGCGGCGGCTGTGAGGAGTTCTGGTACCTGACGGTGCCGGACGCGGTGCCGTACTCGTGCAAGGCCAAGGACGGCCCGTACCGCGAGGTGCAGGTGAGGGTGGACGGCCAGCTGGCCGGGATCGCCGCGCCGTACCCGACGGTGTGGACGGGCGGATGGTCCAATCCGTTCCTGTGGTACGTGATCCCCGGTCCCCGGGCCTTCGACGTGCGGCCGGTGGAATACGACCTCACGCCCTTCGCCGGCCGGCTCAACGACGGGCGTCCGCACCGGATCTCGGTGGCGGTCACCGGTCTGCCCGCAGGCCAGGCAGGCTGGAGCACGCCCACCAACGTCCTCGTCTGGCAGGACGCCAAGGCCCGGCAGGTCACCGGCGGGCTCCTGGCGGACCGGGCGGGCGACCTCGTCAACAAGACGGCCTACGAGCCGGGCGCCGAGCGCAGGCTGACGGCCCAAGGCGGGCACCGGCTGACCGTATCCGGCTACCTCGACACCTCCCACGGCCGGGTCACCACGACCGTCACCCGCGCCCTCACCGCCCGCTCCACCCACCGCTGGAACGCCGACGAGACCACCGACGCGCTCCAGGCACGCTGGAACGATGACGAGACGGTGACGGTGCACGGCCCCGGGGCCGGCCCTCGGAGCGGCCCCGGCACCGCCCGCCCCGGCGACGGGACCCCGACCACCACCCGGGCCCACCGCACCTACACCATGAACGGTGCGACCACCGTGGACTCCGCCAACCGGCTGCGGACGACCATGACCATGGCCGACCGCGCGGACACCAGCGTGCGGGGCGCCCGGGTGGCCGACTGGTCACGGCTGGACGACACGTACACGGGCGACGCCGCCTACAACCAGAACGTGCCGCGTGATCAGCGGCATGCCACGGGGGTCTCGCGCGAGCGCTACCGCCTGTACGGGCCTGGTTCCTGCTACGACCGGACGCTGGCCACCGCGCAGGGCGCGCTGACGGAGGACCGGTACGGCTGCTGAGCGGCCGGCATTCGCGGCGTGGTGGTCCGGGCCGCCGCCCGGGCCACCACGTTCGCACCCCTTCCCCCCATGCCGTCCTCCGCATCCCTCCCCTCCCCCTCCACATCCTTTCCTTCGCGGCCCTTCCTTCCGCGGCCCGCGTACCGCAGAATCCGGCGGTGGACCGGCCGCCCTCCGGCCGTCCGACCAGGCCGCTGCCAACGGGAGGCTGGACTGTGATGCAACCGGGCCCGCACGTGCGCCGACGTCCGCACCCGCGTCCACGACGGCCGGCGCGCCCGCTCCCGTGGGTGCGTTCGCGTTCGCGGGCGCGTCCGGATGGACATGCGGGTGCGCTTTCGGGCCGTCGTGCCATGGCGGTTCTCGCGCTGGTGGCGAGTCTGCTGTGTGCCGTACCCGCGGCTGCGGCGTCCGGTGCCGCCTCGGTGGCGCAGGCGCCGGCGCGGGCGGCCGACCGGGCCGTGCCACCGGACCCCCGGGAGGATCCGGCGGCCGGCCACGACGGGCGGGCAGGTGGCTGGCCCGTCCCCACCGGCACGGTCACCTCGTCCGACGGCCGGACGCTGTTCACCGACCGGCACGGCCGGGTCCTGCGGCTGCGCGGGCTCAACCTCGGCAAGACCGGCACCGTGACCGAGCAGCACCTCGCCGAACTGGTCCGCAGCGGCTTCGACTTGGTGCGGCTCAACGTGCAGTGGGAGAAGGTGGAACCGCGCCGCGGGCAGTACGACACCGGCTATCTGCGCTACCTCGACCGCGTACTGTCCTGGGCCGACCGCCACCGGGTCCTGGTCCTGGTCGACTGGCACCAGGACGTCTTCGGTCCGGCCTTCGGGCACAACGGGCTCCCCGCCTGGACCACCCGCACCGACGGGCTGCCGTTCGAGCCGAATCCCGATGACTGGTTCGCCGACTACTTCCAGCCTGCCGTGCAGGCCGCCTTCACCCACCTGTACGACGATGCCGACCTGCGCGCCGCCCAGACCGCCGTCTACACCAAGGTCGCCACCGAACTGCGCGGGCACCGTTCCCTGTTCGGCTACGACCTGTTCAACGAGCCCTCCGGTCCGATCCCCGGCGATCCGGCGAACCCTGCGGACCAGGTCAAAGCCTCCGCCGCCCTGGAACGCGGCCGCCTGGCGGGCATGTACCGCCGGCTGATCACGGCGGTCCGCGCCGCCGACCCGGATGCCTGGCTCTTCGTCGAGCCCACGGTCCTGGTCGGCCAGGGCGTCCCCACCCGTCTGCCCGGCTTCCGCGACCCGCGGCCCGGCGCCGCCCGCCTGGGCTACGCCCCGCACTACTACGACACGGCCGTCGAATCAGGCGCCGACTGGGACCCCGGGAACCGCTTCATCGAACGCTACGAGGCCGCCATCGGCGGCTACCCGGCCGCGCACCGGCTGCCGGTACTGGTCGGCGAATGGGGACCGCCGCAGGCCACCACCCCCGGCAACGCGGAACTGATGCGCCGCCAGGTCGCCTCGCTGGACCGCTTCGCCACCGGCTGGGCCCTCTGGTACGACTGCCACGGCAAGAACGGCGGCGGCTACTGCGCCTACGATCCGGACGGCAATCCGGCTCCGGGCAAGGAACCCGCCTTCGCCCCGTACGCGCCCGCGGTGGCGGGCGTCCCGGGCACCGAGTCCTACTCCCCCGCCACCAGGACCTACACCCTCACCATGACCGCCAACGGCACCACCCGGCGTGCCTGGACGCTGCTCTCGCTGCCCGCCACCGCCTTCCCGCACGGGGCGCGGGTGGCGGTCACGGGAGCGGGCGGCCCGGTGCGGGTGGTCGTGGTGGGCGCGGGCGGTGGCCGCCAGGCACGGCTGCTGCTCCCGGCGGCGAAGCCGGGGGCCACGGTACGGGTGACGGCGACCGCCCGCTGACGGACCCGTCCCGCCCGCCCCGGTGCGTCGGGGCGGGCGGGACGGGCGTGCCGGACATGGTGAGCGCGACGGACAGGACGGACACCCGAGCGGCCGGTCCGCCGTGGGCACCGTTCAGGCCGCTCGGGACGCGGTCAGTCGGCTGCCTGGCGGGAGGCGGCCGGGCGGCGGCGGAGGGCCGGGGTGGCGAGTGCGGGCGGGGTCCAGACACCGTCCGGCGGGTAGACGTCGGTCCCGGGCGGCACGATGGCGTCGATCCGGTCGAGGGCCGCGTCGTCCAGCACCACCGAGCCGCCCTTGAGGGTGTTCCGCAGCTGCTCCATCGTGCGCGGGCCGATGATCACCGAGGTGACGGCCGGGTGGGCGAGCGGGAAGGCGATGGCCAACTCCGGCAGCGTGCAGCCCAGTTCGTCGGCCACGGCGACGAGCTGTTCGACCACCTCCAGCTTCGCGGCGGTGAGCGGTGCCGACGGATCGAAGCGGCCCGGGTGCAGGGTCGGGCGTCCGCTGCTCAGATCCATCGCCCGGCCCTGGCGGTAGCGGCCGGTCAGGAAGCCCGAGCCCAGCGGGCTCCAGGTCAGCACGCCCATCCCCAGGCGCTGGGCCACCGGCAGCACGTGCTTCTCGATGCCGCGGGCCAGCAGCGAATAGGGCGGCTGCTCGGTGCGGAACCGCTGGAGCCCGCGGCGGTCGGCCACGTGGTACGCCTCCACGATCTCCTCCGCGGGGAACGTGGAGCAGCCGAACGCCCTGATCTTGCCTTGGCTGACCAGGTCGGTGAGGGCGGAGAGGGTCTCCTCGATGTCGGTCGTGTGGTCCGGCCGGTGCACCTGGTAGAGGTCGATCCAGTCCGTTCCCAGCCGCCGCAGGCTGTCCTCCACCTCGCGGATGATCCAGCGCCGGGAGTTGCCGCCCCGGTTGGGTCCCTCCCCCATGGGGAAGTGCACCTTGGTGGCCAGCACCACGTCGTCCCGGCGGCCCTTCAGCGCCTTGCCGACGATGGTCTCCGACTCTCCGGCCGAGTACATGTCGGCGGTGTCGACGAAGTTGATGCCCTCATCGAGCGCGGTGTGGATGATCCGTACGCAGTCGTCGTGGTCCGGATTGCCGACGGAACCGAACATCATGGTGCCGAGGCAGTAGGTGCTGACCTCGATGCCGGTACCGCCCAGAACGCGGTAGCGCATGCAACTCTCCTTGACTGTCACCCCGTTGGGACCGCGAGCATACGAGTTCGAGTGCGCTCAAGGGCAAGCACCACGGGCCGGGGGCCGGGCCACGGGACGCGGGCCTCGCTCCCCCCGGCCCCAGTCCCGGCCCCGGCCCCGGCATGGTCCCCGCTCAGCGCAGGCCCCCGATCAGGGCGGGGACATCGGCGAACGCGGCGTCGGCCGGCTGTCCGCAGACCTTGCCCGCGGTCTCACCGGCGAAGCTGAACACGCCGGCCAGTTCCGGTCCGCGCCGCCCCCGGACGACCAGGGGGCTGCCGCTGTCCCCGAAGCACATGGTGGTCCGCCCGGTCGGTACGTCACGGGCGCAGAACACCGATGCCTCGTCCACCACGGCCGGTGTCTGGGCGGCGCACTGCGCGTGGGTGCGCACGGTGAGGTCGCCGCGGCGCAGCACGTCCCCCCGGATCTCCCGGTCCGGATGGGCCGGGTCCGGCACGGCGATGGTGCCGTGGCTGAAGAGGGAGACGTGCGTGCCCGGGGCGGGCCGGCGGTCGGCGAGGGGCAGCGGCCGGATGCCCGGCACGGGGGCGCTGAGCCGGATCTCCGCGAGGTCGCCGGCCGCCGAGGACAGCTCGGGGCTGCCCGGGTCGACGGGGGACGGCAGCAGCCGGTACGCGGGGTGGAGGGTGACGGTACGGACCCCGCGTACGGTGCCGGGGTCCTGCGACAGCACCGAGGAACCGAGGTGCACCTCCAGCTGCCTGGCGTCCTGGCCGTCCAGGCAGTGGGCCGCGGTGAGCACCCGGTCCGGCGCGATGAGCGCCCCTCCGCACGAGGCGCGCTTCAGCAGCGGCCCGTCGCCCCGCACGGCCAGGGTCGCCAGCCAGGGAGCCGCACCGGGCTGCGGCAGTTGGGTGCCGCCCGACATGGCCTGCGCCGTACCGGCCGCGCCCAGCGTCCCGGCCGCGCCCAGCACGGCGGCGCTGAGCACGGCCGCGCCGAACGCGACTGCGGCGCGCGCCCGCCCGCGGCGCCCTGTCCGGCTCCACCGGCCCACCACCTTGCGTTCCGCCGCACCGACTGCCGGCGCCGCGTCGATGTCCATCCGTCGTACCCCCGTACTGTGCTGTCCCACAGATCGCCTTCTTCTCCGCTACGGTCAGTTCACTCTCACGCTCACCCGCCCACGCCCATGCCCACGCCCGTCGGCAACCGCTCGTTGACAACTGCTCATCGGCAACCGCTCAACGGCGAAGACGCAACGCCATGCGCTCGAAGGCATGCGCTGGGAGGCACGTGCTCAAGGCCCGAAGGTAGTCGGCAAGTTGGCGGCGATCGTCAGACCACGGTCGCGTCCGCGGTCATCCTGTGGGTTGACACCGCGGCAGCCGCCCAGGCCAGTCAGCCCTGCGCGACCGGTACGACGCCCGGTGGGGGCCGGAGGGGGCCCACGGCCGCCTTCCGGCCTCCTGCTTCCGGCTCCCCGCTCCCGGCTCGATCCCGACCGGATCGCCGAACACCGCCTGCGGCGGGGCCCGGGTCAGCGGTCCTGGGCGGGCAGGTCGCGGAGGAAGTCGCCGAGGAGGGCGTTGAAGAGGTCCGGCCGTTCCATGTTGGGGTAGTGGCCGGTGCCCGGGACGGTGGTGGCGCGGCCGTTGGCGACGAGGCCGACGAGGCGCTCGGCCATGCCGATGTGGTCCGCCGAGTCGCTCCCGCCGTTGATGGCCAGCACCGGCACCGTGATCTTCACCGCGCGGTTCCAGGTCTCGGTCACCGGCACCCGGTGGTCCGGCTCGTCGGGTGTGTGCTTGGTGATGGTCCGCCAGGTCATCTCCCGCACCCGGCGCACCACGTCCTGGTCGAGGTCGGCGAGTGTGCGCCGCGGTCCCGTACTGAGCCGGGTGAACGCCTCGACCCAGCCTTCGATGTCGCCGGCGGCCAGCGCGCTGGCCTCCTCGTCCCGGATGCCGCCCAGCCAGGGGTCCTGGAATTCCGGTTCGCTGGTGCCGACGCCGCTGACGACCAATGCGCGTACCAGCTCGGGGTGTTCGAGGGCGGTGTCCACGGCGATGGCGCCACCCATGGAGAGGCCGACGAGGACCGCCGGGCCGGTGCCGAGGTGGCGCAGCAGCGCGGCGAGGTCGTCGGTGAATCGGAACGGCCCGGTCGCGTTGGCCGAGGCGCCGTGCCCGCGGACGTCCGGTGCGATCACCCGGTAGTGCGGCGCCAGGACCGGTATCTGGTCGTCCCACATGCGGTGGTCCAGGAAGCCGCCGTGCAGCAGGACCAGCGGCTGCCCGCTGCCGGTGTCGAGGTAGGCGAGGCGGCCGTCGTCGGTGTCGAGGAAGCACATGCCGGAAGCATCAGTCATGACAACCAAGGTGCCATCTTCTTGGAATGTTGGCAACCAAGGTGTCATCCTGGTGGGGTGACCGACCGCGATACCCCTCTCCCGCCCGACGACCTCGCCCGCCGGCTGACCGAAGTGTTCGACCTGGTGGGCCCGTTGTACCGGCGCGTACAGCGCAAGGTGGAACAGGCCGCGCCCCTGGAGGGCCTGTCCGTCGGCGTGCGGGCCGTCCTGGTGATGCTGCTGGAGCACGGGCCGATGACCGTGCCGCAGATGGGCCGCGCCCAGAGCCTGAGCCGGCAGTTCGTGCAGCGCATGGTCAACGACGCGGCGGCCCGCGGCCTGGTGGAGAGCATCCCCAACCCGGCCCATCAGCGCTCGTCCCTGATCCGGCTGACCGCGGACGGCAGGGCGGTCATCACCACCGCGACCGCGCGCGAGAGCGCCCTGCTCCGGCAGGTCGGCGGCGATCTCACCGACGCCGACCTGACCGCGTGCGTGCGGGTGCTCCGGCAGATGCTCGAACTCTTCGACCATGTCGACGTGAATTGACGGGCGAGGGGGCGGCCCGCCGGGCGGGCTCAGCCGGCCAGTTCGCCGAGGAGTTGCCAGGTGCGGCGGCGGTCGGCGTCGCCGGCGGTCTCGGTGCCCGAGAAGATCACTTCGGTGGCGCCGGCGTCGCGGTAGCGGCGGACCTCTTCGGCGACCGCCTTCTCGTCGCCGATCACCGCCACGTCGGCGGCCCGCCGGCCTCCGGACAGTTCGATCACCCGGGCGTACGAGGGGATTTGCTCGTAGAACGCCAGGCGTTCGGTGACGGTCGCACGTACCGCGTCGACGTCGTCGGTGACCAGGCCGTGGACGAGGGCCACGATCCGGGGAGCGGGGCGTCCGGCGGCCTCGGCGGCGGCGGTGACGGCCGGGACGATGTGGTCGGCCAGGGCGCGCGGCCCGGCGAGGTAGGGCAGGATGCCGTCCGCCAGCTCGCCGCTGGCCCGCAGCGCCTGGGGGCCCATGGCGGCGACGAGGAGCGGAACACCTGCTTCCGCGCCGGGCACCCGGGCGGGGATCGGGGTGGTGGCGGTGAGCAGTTCGCCGTGGAAGTCGGCGCTGCCCGTGTCGGTCAACTGGCGCAGGGCGGTGAGGAATTCCCGCAGGCGGGCGACGGGGCGGGTGAAGGGGATGCCGAAACCGCCCTCGGTCAGCAGCTTGGTACCGAGGGCGAGACCGAGGTGGTAGCGGCCGTGGGTGGCCGCCTGGGCGGTCTGGGCCTGGCTGGACACGGTCAGCGGGTGGCGCCCGAAGACGGGGACGGCGGACGTGCCCACCTGAAGCTCCGGCACCTCGCGCCCGACGATGGCGGCGAGCAGTGGCGAGTCCGCGCCGAAGGTCTGGCCGAACCAGGCGGACCGCAGGCCCGCGGCCGCGGCCTCCTTGGCGAGGCGCACGCTGGCGTCGATCTGGTTGGCGGGGTCGAGCGGATTGAGTGCAACTCCAAGGGTCATGTCCGCTGGGAACGTGGGGAGTTGGCCCGCTATTCCGGGTGGGTTGCGTCGGGTTGGTGTCGGGAGTGTTGCGGGGTGCGCTGCCAGGGGCTGATCCGGCCGGCGCCGCTCGCGCCACCACCCTCCCGGCCTGGGACGGGCCACCGGCACGATTCCGTCCCCCTTTCGGGCTAACGTGACCCCGTCGGCGGGTAACCGCTCCCGGGAAGGGGAAAGCGTGCTCTTCGGAACGCGCGGACGCACGCGGACGCACGCGGACCCACTGCCCGCGCAGCCGCACGGACGCGGTGACGAGCCTTGGTCCGGCGCTTCGTCCGGCAGAGGGGGCAGGACAGATGAACCTTCGCAGGGGCACGGTCTCCGGCATCACCAGTGCGGTCACGCTCGGCACCCTGGCGTTCCTCGCTCCCCCGACGCAGGCCGTTCCGCCACCGGCGGCGGGCACCTGCGCGGAGGCCGTGCGGACGGCCAGGCAGCATCTGGCGTCGGCCGGTGCCCCGACCAACTCCAACGACTGGCGGTCCGTACGCGACGCCGCGCAGGACTTCGTGAACAGCCACCCGCACGGCGGCTCCGGCACCGAGGCCCTCAAGCGCGACATCAGCGAGCTGAACAGGCTCTGCGCGCCCTGAGCCGGGCCGGGTCGCCCTCGGTCAGGCCGGGGCGCAGGCGGGCAGCTCCTCGCCCCGCCCCTGGCCCTGGGCGGCCGGGGCGCCCCGTACCGGGTGATCTCGGACGCCGGAGCCGGGTCAGCCCAGTTCGCCGAGCAGGGCGGTCAGGAAGGCGCTGGTCTCCTGCGGGGTGTCGGCCTCGGCGCACAGCCGGTCCATCACCGCGGTGTACTGGTCGACCGACTCCTGCTTGTCCAGATACAGCGCACTGGTCAGCTGCTCCAGGTAGACCTTGTCGGGGAGTTCGGGCTCGGCGAAGCGCAGGATGCTGAACGGCGCCCCGGCCGCCGCGTTGGCCCCGACGCTGAACGGCGCGATCTGGAGCGTCACGTTCGGCATCTCGACGGCCTCCAGCAGGTGGCGCAGCTGGGCGGCCATCACCGCGGTGCCGCCGAACGGGCGGCGCAGTACGGCCTCGTCCACCACGGCCCACAGCCGCGGCGCTTCCGGCCGGGTCAGCAGCTTCTGGCGCTCCATCCGCAGCTGCACCAGGCGGTCGATCTTGGCCTCGGGGGCGTTCGGGTAGCCGATGCGGGTGACGGCGTAGGCGTACTCCTCGGTCTGGAGCAGGCCGGGCAGGAACTGCACCTGGTAGGTGCGGATCAGCGCGGCGGCTTCCTCCAGCCCGAGGTGGAGTTCGAACCAGTCCTCCAGGACGTCGCTGTACTCGTGCCACCAGCCCGGGGAGTTGGCCTGATCGGCCAGCTCGGTGTATTCGGCGCGGCGGTCGGGGTCCAGGACGCGGTAGAGGGTCAGGAGATCGGCGAGATCCTGTCTCTTGAAGCCGACCTGGCCTCTTTCCAGGCGGGTGATCTTGGCGTGAGAGCCGCGGATGGCCTTGCCCGCGTCCTCGCGGGTGATGCCGGCCGCGGTGCGCAGCTTCCGGAGCTGGGCTCCCAGCACGATACGCGCGGCCGTGGGCCCGACCTGCGACTCCTTGAGGTAGCGCGTTATCGACCGTTCGCCTTCCGGCCGCATCATCGCGGTCATCCCAACTCCCGTGTGCGACAGTGTTGATACACCCAGTGTCGCACTTACCGGCCGACAGGTACAGAATCGAGCCATTGTCCGCCAGGGACCGCGGACGGGCCCGCCGCGTGGCGCGGCGGGCCCGGTGCGGGTGTGCTCAGCCCAGCATGGCGTCGAAGTCACCGTCCTTGGCGCCGCCGACGAACGCGACCATCTCCGCACGGGTGTAGATCAGCGCCGGCCCGTGCGGATCACGGGAGTTGCGGACGGCGAAACCGCCGTCGGCCAGCTTGGCGACCTCGACGCAGTCGCCGCCGGGTGCGCTGCGCTGACTCTTCCTCCACTCCGCCCCCTCGATGAGATCCGCGGCCACACCGTTGTCGAACTGCTGCATACCGCCCACTCCTCTGCTCTCCGCGCAGGTGTCCCCTGGGCATCGGGCGCCGCCGCACGTGCCGCTGCACTTACCGATGCAATTACGTTCGCTCCGAATGTAATTGCAGATGCACTTGCAGCGCTACTGATCGCCGGGGGATAGTGGGCGCGGATCACCGTTCGTGACGAAGGTCGAAGAGGCGCCGCGGAGTTCGTGATGACCATTCGCCCGGCAGGGCTGCCTGCCGTTCCCTTCCCCACCCAGCCCCTCGGGCAGTGGCTCGCGCAGGCGCCCGGGCACCTTCCGCCCGATGCCGGCGGCGGTGCCGCCCGACCGGACGGCCTGGCCGCCCGCGCCCTCACCGCGGACGGGCGGGCGGCCGCCGAGGCCCGCCGGTTCACCGGCACCACCCTCAGCGGCTGGAATCTCGGCCCGCTGGTGGACAACGCCGTCCTGGTCGTCACGGAACTGCTGTCCAACGCGCTGCGCTACGGGCTCGCCAGGCCCGCCGCCCAGCCCCGGGGCGGCGCGGCGCATCCGCTCTGGCTGGGTCTGCTGCGCTGCCGCGACCTGGTCCTGTGCACGGTCTGCGACCACAGCAGCGACGTCCCGGTGCTGCGGGAGCCCGATCACTTCGCGCAGAGCGGGCGGGGGCTGCACATCATCGACTGCCTCAGCGCGTCCTGGGGCTGGACCACCCCCACCGCCGCCGGGAAGGCGGTCTGGGCGGCGCTGCCGACCGGCACCTGACGGCCCTGCCAACGGGCCCGCCAACGGGCCCGCTGCGCCGCCCCGTTCGCGTACCGGCTCCGGTCAGCCCTTGCGGCCGAGGCCGGCGTAGAGCGGGATGTCCGCGTCGGACAGCGCGGTCGCCCCCAGGTCCACGGGGTCCGGGCGCCAGCGGTGGACGACGGTGAGGCCCGGGTCGGCCAGCTCCAGGCCGTCGAAGAAGCGCAGGACTTCCTGCTTGCTGCGCGCGTTCACGTGGGAGCCCTTGGCCTGGAAGTTGTCGGACACCTCTTGCAGGGCCGCCGGTTCGAAGTCGCCGGTGACATAGGTCAGTGCGAGGTAGCTGCCGGGCGCGAAGGCGTCGAGGAGTTCCCGGACGATGGCGTAGGGGTCGTGCGTGGCCGGGAGCCAGTGCAGGACGGCGATCAGGGTCAGCGCCACCGGCTGGGAGAGGTCCAGCGTCCGGCGCAGGGTCGCATCGCGCAGGATCTCCTGCGGGTGGCAGAGGTCGGCCTGGATGTAGGCGGTCCGTCCCGCGGGGTGACTGGTGTGCAGCGCGCGGGAGTGCGCCAGCACGATCGGGTCGTTGTCGGCGTAGACGATCCGGGAGTCCGGGGCGATCGCCTGGACTATCTCGTGGAGGTTGGGTGAGGTCGGGATGCCGGTGCCGATGTCGAGGAACTGCCGGATGCCCTTCTCGGCGGCGAGGTGGCGGGCGGCGCGCTGCATGAAGGCGCGGTTCTGCCGGGCGATCATCGCCGCGTTGGGGAGCGCGACGAGGGTCTGCTCGGCCGCCTCGCGGTCCGCGGGGTAGTTGGTCTTGCCGCCGAGCAGTACGTCGTAGACCCGGGCGGCGTGCGGCCGGTCCGTGTGCAGTTCGACCGGCTGCTGGGGCCGGGCACCCATCCAGTCCTCCGGCACCGCCATGTCCATCCCTTCCCTTCCGTTCACCGTTGCGCGGTTCCGCAACTTCCGTGCGTACCTTAGTCCGTTGGCCAGGGGCTTACCGCACTTCCGGCGGGCCGGGGCGGTACCGGAGGCCGGGGACGCGCCCCTGGCGGGCCGGGGCCGGAGCGGGCATGGCAGAGTGGCCGCGAGGGGGTGCGCGTCCGGTGTCTGCTGCCGTGTCCGGCCGGGGCCGGTCCGCCCTGTGGGCCCTCCTTGCGGCCGTGGTCCTCCTGGTGCCCGGGCTCACGGCCCGCGCCCCGGCCGCCGCCGCTGCCGCGCCCCGCACCGTCTGCGCGCACCACTGCGCTCCCCAGGACGCCGCCGGGCCCGGACTCCCGCACGTCACGGGCCACGTCGCCCGCCACCTGCCCGCCCCCGTCCCGGTGTCCGGCACCCTGCCCGCGGCGCGCGCTGCCCGGCCGTCGCGGCGGGGCCGGCCGGCCGGGCCGCCGGGGACCGCCGAGGCGGACTCCCTGCGCTACGCCGGCCGGTGCCGGGACCGGGCCCCGCCGCTGCCTCCAGCTGACCCGCGACCTCGTCCACCGGGGCCGCACCCGCGGCCCCCGCCTGCCTGCTGGAGGCACCTTGACCCGCGCCACAAGGGTGCGGGCGCTGTTCGCGCTCGCGCTCCTCGTCCTGTCCGCCTACCTCGCGCTGACCCGGCCCGTACGGCTCGGTCTCGATCTGCGCGGGGGCACCCAACTCGTCCTGGAGACCCGCGACTCCCCCACCGCCAGGGCCGACCGGGACGCCACCGACCGCACGCTGGAGGTGCTGCGCCGCCGGGTGGACGCCCTGGGGGTGAGCGAACCGCACCTGGCCCGCGCCGGTGAGCACCGCATCGTCGTCGAGCTCCCGGGCCTGGACGACCCCGACCGGGCGGCCGGAGTGCTGGGCCGGACCGCCCAGTTGACCATCCACCCGGTACGGGGCACCGCAGCCCCGTCCGCGGCCGCCGACCCGGCCGGTGGCGGCACCGTCCTCCCCGATGCCTCGGGCACCCCGCTGCGGCTCGGCCCGGCCGCCCTGACCGGCGCCGAAGTGCGCCACGCCACGGCGGAGTTCGACGCGCAGAGCGGCGACGGCTGGTCCGTCGGGCTCACGCTGCGGGGCGCCGGTGAGCGGGCCTGGGCCCAGCTGACCGGCCGGGCGGCCTGCGCACCGGCCGGCGACCCGGCCCGCCGGGCGGCGATCGTCCTGGACCACCGGATCATCTCGTCGCCCCAGGTGGAAGCCTCCGTGGCCTGCGGTACCGGTATCACCGGCGGCGCCACCCGGATCACCGGCGGTTTCGACCAGCGCACCGCGCGCGAACTGGCGCTGCTGCTCAACGGCGGGGCGCTGCCGGTCCCGGTGGACATCGTCGAACAGCGCGCCGTCGGCCCGACGCTGGGCGCCCTGGCGATCACCTCCAGCGCCCGGGCCGCGGTCCTCGGGCTCGCGCTGACCGCGGTGTTCCTCACCGTCGTCTACCGGCTCCTCGGCGCCCTGGCCACCCTCGCCCTGGCCTGCTACGCCCTGCTGTCCTACGCGGCGCTGCTGGCCCTGGGCGCCACCCTCACCCTGCCGGGGCTGGCCGGCTTCGTGCTGGCGGTCGGGATGGCGGTGGACGCCAACGTGCTGGTCTTCGAGCGCGCCCGGGAGGAGTTCGCGGCGGGCGGCACGGCCCGGCCGCGCACCCTGCGCAGCGCGCTGGCGGCCGGTTTCCGCCACGCGTTCAGCGCCATCGCGGATTCCAACGTCACCACGCTGCTCGCCGCGGTCCTGCTGTTCTTCTTCGCCTCCGGTCCGGTGCGCGGCTTCGGTGTCACGCTGTGCATCGGGGTGGCCGCGTCGATGGTCAGCGCCCTGCTGATCACCCGGGTGCTGGCCGACGTCGCACTCGTACGCGGCCCGGTGCGGCGGCGGCCTGGTCTGTCCGGGCTGGCGGGCCCGGGCCGGATCCGCGGCCGGCTGGCCCGGCGCGGCCCGGACCTGATGCGGCACCGGCGCCGGTGGCTGGCGCTGAGCGGCGCCGCGCTGCTCCTCGCGGTCTCCGGTATCGCCGTCCGCGGCGTGGACTACGGCGTGGAGTTCACCGGCGGCCGGATGGTCGAGTACACCACCGCCGCGCCGGTGGACGCCGAGCGGGCCCGGGCCGCGCTCCGCACCGCGGGCCTCGACCGGGCCCAGGTCACCGCCTCCGGCGACCGCGGCCTGACGGTGCGCACCGAGCGGCTCTCCGCGGAGCAGCTGCGCACCGCGGACGCGGTCGTCGGCTCGCTCGGCGGCGGCGCGGAGAAGGTGCGGGACGAGCTGATCGGGCCGAGCCTGGGCGGCGAGCTGCGGCGCGGCGCGGCGCTGGCCCTGGGCCTCGCCCTGACCGCCCAACTGGCCTACCTCGCGGTGCGGTTCCGGTGGACGTTCGCGGTGTCGGCCGTGGCCGCGATGGCGCACGACGTGCTGCTGCTCATCGGGGTGTTCGCCTGGCTGGGCAAGAGCGTCGACGGGGTCTTCCTGGCGGCGCTGCTGACCGTCATCGGCTACTCCGTCAACGACTCGGTGGTGGTCTTCGACCGGATCCGGGAGCTGCGGGCGACGGTCCGCGGCCGCGCGTTCGGGGACCTGGTCAACGCCGCGGTGCTGCAAACCGTGCCGCGGACCGTCAACACGGGGATGGGTGCGGTGTTCGTGCTGGCCGCGCTCGCCGTGCTGGGCGGTGCGGCGCTCACCGACTTCGCGCTGGCGCTGCTGATCGGGGTGGCGGTCGGCACCTGGTCGTCGGTGTTCACCGCGGCTCCGCTGGCCGTCGTCCTGGAGGGGCGGTGCGGTACGCCGCCGCCGCGGACGGCCGGCGGCGCCGGGCGGCGGGGCCGGCCGGACCCGCGGGAGCGCGGCGCCCGGGTCTGAGGCCCGGCCGCCGAAGCCCCGCTCCTACCGCTCGGCGCTCAGGAAGCGGCTGTGGGCAGCGGTGCGCGCCATGAGTCCGGGCAGCTCCCGCCCGTACTCGGCGGCGATCTCGGGTGCGGGGGCGGAACGGACGTCCCAGCCGGCCGCGGTGAGCAGCCGGCTGGGATGCTCCTTGCCCTCGAAGTGCCACAGGGTGGCGATGTCGACGCCGAGCTGCCGGGTGGCGTCGCGGTATTCCGGGTCCTCGATGACCGGGCGGACGTCCGGCTCCAGGTGTTCGGCGGCCAGCCGGCTCCCGGGGGCGGACAGCTGCCCGATCCGCTCGAAGAAGCGCCGCTCGGCGTCGGCGGGCAGGAACGGCAGCAGCCCTTCGGCCAGCCACACGGCCGGCCGGTCCGGGTCGAAGCCGGCGTTCCGCAGTGCGGTGGGCCAGTCCGCGCGCAGGTCGGCGGGGACGGGGTGCCGGCCGCACCGGGGCCGGGCACCGCACCGGCCGAGCACCTCGTCCTTGAAGTCGAGCACCGTCGCCCGGTCGATCTCGAACAGCTCGACGCCCGGCGGCCACTCCAGCCGGAAGGCGCGGACGTCCAGTCCGGCGGCGGCCACCACCACCTGGCCGATGCCGCCGAGCGCCGCCTCCATGAGGTACTGGTCGAAGAACCGCGAGCGGACGCCGAGGTAGGCGGCCAGCGAGGTCCACAGGTCGGCCGCGGCGGCGGACAGCCGCCGGGTGTCGCAGAACCGGCCGGGCACCGGGACCGGCGCGTCCGCGGCCGCCACGAAGGCGCCGGCGTACGGGTCGCTGACCAGGTGGTCGGGGCGTTCGGTCTCCAGTGCCCGGCCGGCCGCCACGCCGAGCGCGGTCAGTCCGACGCCCGTGACGATGTCCCACTCCTCGGACTGCGGCATGCGCTGCTCCTCCACCGGCGGTACGGGTGAGAACGGCTCGGGACGAGATCCCGTTCACTGTGGCCGGGACGGCGGTGCCCTGCAAGCACCTCGGGCCGGGCGGGTGCTGCTCACCCTTCCGGAGGTGCGGCTGTGCGCCTCGGTGACCGGGCCGCAGAACCTGCTCTTCACGGTGTGGCTGCGCACCGTGGCCGACGTCCAGCGGCTGGCGGCCCAGCTCGGTGAACGCCTGCCGCAGCTGGTGCTCCGCGACCGGTCGGTGGGCCTGCGGCAGACCAAGCCGAGGGGCCGGCTGCCGGACGTCGGCGGGCGGATGGCCGGTGTGGTCCCGGTGGACCCCGGGGCAGCCGCCCGCGCCGGCCCCGACACCGCTACTCCGTAAGGGCGTTGGCCTTTCCGTCCGCCCCCTGCTCCCGGAGGAACTCCAACACCGGCCCGGTCTGCCCGAGGAGGGCGTGCCCGGCCTCGGGCAGCAGCCGCACGGTCGCGCCGGGTACGCACTCCCGCACCCGGCGGGCCGTCCCCGCGGAGTCGAACAGCGCGTCACGGCCCCCGGCGATCACCAGCAGCGGCGCGGCCAGGCGGCGCAGCGCCTCGTCGGGGAACACCGGCAGCCGTTCCGTACGCGGCCGGAAGTGGGCGAAGGTCAGCGCGACGGTCTCCAGGACCGGTTCCAGTTCCGCCGCTTCGGGGCCCATGACGGTCCGCACCGACCGGCCCGCGCCCCGCCGCCCGAGGGCACGCAGCAGCAGTGCCTTGAACAGCCAGGCCACCTTCTGCCGGCCCACCCCGCCCGGGCAGAGCAGGGCCAGGCGGGTCACCCGCTCCGGCCGCCGGAGCGCGTAGTCCAGCGCGCACCATCCGCCGAGCGAGATCCCGACCAGTGCGGTGCGGGTGATGCCGAGGCCCGCCAGCACCTCGTCCAGCCACTGCGCGGGGGCCTCGGAGGCCAGGACCGGACGGGACGGGGCGCTGTGGCCCGGTTCGCCGACGAGATCGACGGCGTAGGTGCGGAAGTGCCGTGACCAGGCGGCGATATCGCCCTGCCACGTGGTGGCGTTGGCGCCCGAGCCGTGCAGCAGCACCAGCGGGGGCGCGTCCGGTGGTCCGGAGACGACCACGAAGGTCTCCCCTTCCCCGGTCGGCACCCGGACGTGTTCGGCGGGCACCGGCCAGTCCGCCAGCGCCTTCCGGTAGCGCCGCAGGATCTCCTCCGCGCCGGCCCGTGTCTTGTAGATCCCACCCGTCCCGGCAGCCGGGTCGGTGCCGCTTCGCGCCCCTGTGTCCGCGTTCATGACGCGAGTACCCCCTCGATGTAGTCGAACAGCCTGGCCGTGTCGGCCAGGCCGCCGAGAACGATGACCTTCATCCGTGCCCGGTCCGGGTCGTAGACCGTCTGGACCCGCAGGGGCCGCTCGCCGAATCCGCGGGCGGCGGCCGCCGACGTCAGCAGGGTGGACAGGCGGTCGGCCGTCCTGGCGTCGACGCCCTCGACCTCCACGATGCTGGACGCCTCGGTGTGCCGCGCCGGCCGCTCCGCGCCCTCCTCCGGGGCGCTCATCGGACGCCCGGTGAAGGTCTCCAGGTCCTCGCGGGCGATCCGGTACTGCTTGCCGATGCGCACGGCCGGCAGCCGGCCGTCCCGTACGTAGTTCCGCACGGTCCGCACATGCAGCCCCAGCCGCTCAGCCACCTGTTCCACGGAATAGAAACGTTCTCGATCACTCATGAAGATACCTTAACCTTCCCTACCTTGCGAGCCAATAGGGAATTTTGCGGAATACAGGGAGTGTAAGGCTTTCCCTGGAGGCGCTCGGGCCGTTGGGGCGCGTCGCGGCAGGGTCAGGGGATATTTCGGATATCGGTGGGCGGATGGTTGTTGCCGGTGCGGATGGCGGGAAAGGGACGAGGAGTGCGTGACGTAACCGATCCCCTGCTGGACCTCGTCCGGCGGCACAGCGAGCCCGTGGTGGCCCAGACCCTGCGCTCGACGGTCGCCGCCGTCCTCGCGTACGTGGTCGCGCTGCTGCTGAGCAGCGAGCCGGCCCCGCTGACCGCTCCCCTGACCGCACTGCTCGTCGTCCAGGTCACCCTCTACACCACGCTCACCACCGGGGTGCGCCGGGTGAACTCGGTGGTGGTCGGCGTGGTCATCGCCATCGGCTTCAGCTCGCTGGTGGGACTGACCTGGTGGAGCCTGGGCCTGATCATCCTGGCTTCGCTGGTCATCGGCCGGTTCGTCCGGGCCGGGGAGTTCGTTCCGGAGGTGGCGATCAGCGCGATGCTGGTGCTGGGCGTGACCACGACCCGGGTGGCGGCGACCGCCTGGGACCGGGTGCTGGAGACGCTGATCGGCGCGGTCGTCGGGCTGCTGTTCAACGTGCTGTTCGTGCCGCCGGTGTGGGTGCAGCCGGCCAGTGAGTCCATCGAGCACCTGGCGGGGCGGATGCGGGACCTGCTGCTGCGCCTCGGCGACCAGGTGCTCGGCCAGGTCCCGGTGGCCGAGGCGGCGGCCCGGCTGCACGAGGCGCGGCAGCTGGACCACGACGTGGTGCAGGTGGACGCGGCGCTGCGGCAGGCCGAGGACAGTCTGCGGATGAACCCCCGCGTCAAGGAGGGCCTGCTGTCGCGGGTGGTGCTGCGCACCGGTCTCGACACGCTGGAGATCTCCGCGGTGGTGCTGCGCACGGCGTGCCGCACGCTGACCGATCTCGCCAAGGCCAGGACCGGCGAACCGCTGTTCCGGGGGGACATCGCCGGTGCGCTGCGGGAGTTGTTCGGCCATATGGCGCGCGCCGTGGAGAGCTTCGCGGTGCTGATCACCACGCAGGTCAGTGCCAGTGCGGAGGAGGCGGAGGACCGGCTCGTCCAAGAGCTGGCCGCGAGCCGCGCCAGCCGTGAGGTGGTGGCGCACCTGCTGCTGGACGGCGTGCGGGAGCACCCGCGCCAGTGGCAGCTGCACGGTGCGCTGCTGGCCGAGATCGACCGGATCCTGGACGAGCTGGACGTGGCGAAGCGCTCCGAACGGCTGGTGGAGGAGCTGAACCGCCAGTCACGGGAGCAGCGGGAGAAGTACCCGTGGGTGGCGAAGCTGCGCGCGCGGCTGGGGGCTGCCCCGGAACACCGCCTGGACGCCCTCCGGCTCCCACCGGAGTAGTCCCGGGCGCCGTCGCGCGGAAGGTGTCCGCCCCGGCCCGGACACCGCCGTCCGCCGGGCCCACCACGCCCGTCGCGGCGTCCGTTGCCGCGCCGGGGCCGTCCGGTCCTCTACAGTCCTGTCCCATGCTGCGGAAGCACATCATCGTGTCCGGGCGGGTGCAGGGAGTCTTCTTCCGCGACACCTGCCGCGAGAACGCCCTGGCGCGCGGGGTCGCGGGCTGGGTGCGCAACCTCCCCGGCGGGGAGGTCGAGGCGGTCTTCGAAGGCGCCGAGGCCGAGGTGGCCGGAATGGTCGACTGGGCGCGCCAGGGGCCACCGGCCGCGCAGGTGGACACCGTCGACGTGCGCGACGAGGCCCCGGAGCGCCTGGCCGGCTTCGAGGTGCTGCCCACCCCGCGCGGCTGACCCGGCCGCCCCGCTGCCGTGCGGGGCCGGGTGCCGTGCGGGGCCGGGTGCCGTGCGGGGCCGGGTGCCGTGCGGGGCTCACCCCGGCCCGTCGGTCTGCGCGGCCCGCCGCCGGGCCTCCCCGATCTCGGCGTATGCCTGGTCGCGGCCTTCCCAGTGCGAGCCCTCCACCGACTTGCCGGGTTCCAGGTCCTTGTAGACCTCGAAGAAGTGGGTGATCTCCAGGCGGTCGAACTCCGGTACGTCGCCGATGTCCTGGAGCCCGCCGTAGCGCGGATCGTGCGCCGGCACGCACAGGATCTTCTCGTCCGGCCCCTGCTCGTCGCGCATCACGAACATCCCGACCGCCCGGCAGAGGATCACGCACCCCGGGAAGGTCGGCTCACCGACCAGCACCAGGGCGTCCAGCGGGTCGCCGTCCCGGCCGAGGGTGTGCTCGATGTAGCCGTAGTCGGCCGGGTACTTGGTGGAGGTGAACAGCAAGCGGTCGAGCCGGATCCGCTCCAGCGTGTGGTCCATCTCGTACTTGTTCCGCGACCCTTGGGGGATCTCCACAGTCACGTCGAATTCCACCACTACCTCCTCGGCGACCGCGGCGGCCGCGGTTGGCGGCGACCGCCTGCCCGGCCGGGGCTACGGCCGCAGCAGCGTCTTGACCATGCCGTCCTCCTTCGCCTGGAACGTCCGGTACGCCTCCGGCCCGTCCTCCAGCGGGAGTTGGTGGGTGGCGAAGCCCTCGACGCCGAGCGGGTCCTCGTCGGTGAGCAGCGGGAGGATGTCGTCCACCCAGCGCCGGACGTTGGCCTGGCCCATCCGCAGCTCGATCTGCTTGTCGAACAGGGTGAGCAGCGGCATCGGGTCCATCGCGCCGCCGTAGACGCCGACGACGGAGATCGTGCCGCCCCGGCGCACCACGTCGATCGCGGTCTGGAGCGCCGCCATGCGGTCCATCCCGATCCTGGTCATCAGCTTCTCCGCGACCGCGTCCGGCAGCATGCCGACGGCCTGCTGGGCGGCCCTGATGAGGGGCGCGCCGTGCGCCTCCATGCCCACCGCCTCGATGACCGCGTCGGCCCCGCGGCCGCCGGTCAGCCGGCGGATCTCGTCGCCCAGGCCGTCCCCCAGCTCCTTCAGGTCCAGGGTGTGCACCCCGCGCGCCCGGGCCCGGGCCAGGCGTTCGGGCACCAGGTCCACGCCGATGACCTGCTCCGCGCCGCGGTGCAGGGCGACCCGGGCGGCCATGTCGCCGATGGGGCCGAGCCCGAGGACGACGACGTTGCGGTGCTCGGGGACCTTGGCGTACTCCACCGCCTGCCAGGCGGTGGGCAGGACGTCGGAGAGGTAGACGAAGCGTTCGTCCGGCGGCCCGTGCGGCACCTTGACCGGCAGCGTGTTGCCGAACGGGACCCGCAGGTACTCGGCCTGGCCGCCGGGGACCTGGCCGTAGAGCTTGGTGTAGCCGAACAGCGCGCCGCCGGTGCCGTGCTCCTTGACCTGGGTGGTCTCGCACTGGGAGTGCAGTCCGCGGTCGCACATCCAGCACGAGCCGCAGGAGACGTTGAACGGCACCACCACGCGGTCGCCGGCCGACAGGGCCGTGACCTCGGGGCCGGTTTCCTCGACGATGCCCATCGGTTCGTGGCCCAGGATGTCGCCGGGTTCCATGAACGGCGCCAGCACCTCGTACAGGTGCAGGTCGGAGCCGCAGATGCCGGTGGAGGTGACTTTGACCAGGACGTCGGTCGGCTCCTTGATGGTGGGATCGGGAACGGTGCTGACGCGGACGTCCCGTTTGCCCTGCCAGGTCAGTGCCCGCACGGTGATCTCCCCTTCGGTTTCCGTGTCTGCGTCGCGCGGCGCGGTCCTCCGCCTCGTGCGACGCTCCTGTGCCACGCACCGCTTTTCCGCACCTCGCGGGTGTCACACACCGCACCTCGCGGTTGTCACACGCCTCGTGCGCGCCGCGCGGCGCGGGAGGGGCGGCACGCGGGGGTCGCGAGATGCCGGGGGAAAGGCGTCTTCGCGCGCTCAGCGGGCGCGCACGGCCTCCCCGCTCGGCCCTCCGGGGCCATTCCCTCAACGATAGGTTCGGCCGCCGGAGCTCGCATGGCATCGGGCGCTGACCTCGGAAAACGCCCGGGTGGCGGGCTGCGGCGGCCCGGACCGGCGGGGCGCCTGGCAGCCGCCCCGGGCGCGGGCGGCGCCGCCGTCGGTGCCTGGCGGGCCCGAGTCGCCCGCCGGCGCCGCATCGGGTGGAGTGGAGGGGAGGGAACGGGGGAGCGGAACCCGCAGGAAGGAGGTTGCGATGCCCAGTTCCGACACTCCGGACGAACCTCCGAAGGTGAACAACCCGCCGCCGACAGCCGGCCCGCCGGTGCCGCCGTACGCCGACCGCGGTACGGACGACGCCGGTCGCGGCTCGCGCGGCCACGACCACGGTTCGCTGAAGTTCGCCGAACTGGCGCGCCGGAAGGCCCGCCAGGCCATGGAGAAGCTCCGGCCGCATCCGCACGACGGCGGACGGAAGCCGCCGGGGAAGTCCGCGCAGGACTGACCCCGCGGACCCCGCGGGAGGCCGCCGGAGCCGGCGGGACGCCCCGGGCACGCGCTACGGCCGCGTGCCGTCGGGGCGTCCGCGCTGGTTGAAGCGGTCGGCGGCCCGCTCGTTGAAGACGCCCAGCATGCCCCGGAGGCGCGGTGCCGGCGGCTGGTCCTGGCCCTGGATCTCCGCGCCCTCCGACGTGCCGGGCCCGCCGCCGCTGGGCAGCAGGCGGCCCACGACCGTGGTGAGCCGGGTGGTGGCGGCCGGCGCCACCCCGTGCGCCAGGGCGCCGAGCTTGGCGGCCGGGGTCAGGACGATCCGGGCCCGCCGCCGCTGCACCGCGGTCACGATGCGGTGCGCCGCGCGTTCGGCGTCCATGGACAGCACCGGAGCCCCGGCCAGTGCCTGGAACCACGCGTACTCGCGGCGCCGGTCGCCGCCGAACCGCGCGTGCAGATGCGATCCGGTCCGCATCAGGCCCGGGTGCACCCCGGTCACCGACACCCCGTGCGGTGACTCCTCGGCGTGCAGCCCTTCGGCCAGCGCGGCGACCGCGGCCTTGGCGCAGGAGTACGGCAGCAGGTGCGGTACCGCCAGCAGCCCGCCGACCGAACCGACCAGCGCGAGCCGGCCGCCCGCCGGGCTGCGCCGCAGGTGCGGCAGGGCGGCGAACGCGGTGTTGAGGGAGCCGTTGAAGATGGCGTCGAGCGCGTCGTGGAAACCCTCGGTGCCGAGCGCGTCCGCCGGTCCCACCTGGATGATCCCGGCGTTGGCGATGACGATGTCCAGTCCGCCGCGCTCCGCCACCACCTCGTCCAGGCACCGCTGGACCGCGTTCTTGTCCCGCACGTCGCAGACCGCGCTGCGGACCGAGCCGCCCTCCGCGGGCGTGAGCCGGCCGACGGCGCGGTGGAGTTCGGTGTCGTCCCGCGCGAGCAGCACGACATGGCAGCCGCGGGCCATCAGTTCGCGGCCCATCAGCAGGCCGAGTCCGCGTGACCCGCCGGTGACGACGGCGGTCAGCCCCTCGATCGAAGGCGGCGCTGGAAGAATTCCCATGGCGTTGACGTCCCTTTCCGCCGGCCGTCCCGGCTCGCGTCGGTGTGCTCGCAGTCCGGGCCGCGTTGCCTCCTCCGGCGCCGGAAGGCCCGGCGCCGGTGCGTCCGGCCCGTGTCCCGTGGTGTGCCCGGCCCGTTCCCCGCGGTGCGTGGCCCGTTGCCCGCGTGCCGGGCGGTGTCAGCGGTCGTCCGGGCTCCGCAGCCGCGACCGCCGGCACACCAGCCGGAGCAGGCAGGCCAGGGCCAGTCCCGACACCGACGCGCACGCCGATACCAGGGCCGTCGCGGAGGCCGTGGCGGCCGGGATCAGGACACCCCGGGCCACGGCTCCCAGCGCGCGCACGGCCAGGCAGCCGTCGCGCCGCGGTGGGGGGTGGGGGGTGGGCGGTGCCGGTGGCGGCGGGGCGTTCCAGCGCATCGTCGTCAGGCGGCGGTCCAGTTCCGCGTCGTCCGCACGCAGGTCCTGCTCGATCTGCGCCAGGAGGTAGCGCTCCCGGCGGGACAGTGCCTCAGTCATCGCGGTCGCCTCCGTGAGAAAGCGCCAACGCCTCCCGTCCTCCCTCCACTCTGGTCCCGGGCGGCCCGCCCGGCAATCGCTGACCCGCGGGCCGGCGCGGGCCCGGTGTGCCGGGCGGGCCGGGCGCCCCGCGTGCGGACGTCCGCGAACGTTCGTACGGTCGAAGGCGAAGAGGCCGGGCACCTCCCCCACTCACCCCGCTCGGTCCACGTCCCCCGCCTTCCCCGGCACACCGGCCCCAACCGGTTCGCCCCGGCCCGGACCCGGCGCGCCGCCCCTCCCCCACCCCGCCCCGGAGGCCCCATGCCCGACTACGGCTACTTCCTCTCCTGCGAAGAGCACGCACCGGCCGCTCTGGTCGAGCAGGCCAGGATGGCCGAACAGGCCGGTTTCAGCTCGCTGTGGATCTCCGACCACTTCCACCCGTGGAACGACGCGCAGGGCCAGAGCCCGTTCGTCTGGTCGGTGATCGGGGCGCTCTCCGAGGCCACCTCGCTGCCCGTGGAAACCGCCGTGACCTGCCCCACCGTGCGGTTGCACCCGGCGGTCACGGCCCAGGCGGCCGCCACCGCCGCGGTGCAGACCGGGGGGCGCTTCCGCCTCGGGGTGGGCAGCGGTGAAGCGCTCAACGAGCACATCCTCGGGCACCGCTGGCCCCAGGCGGCGGTCCGCCTGGAGATGCTGGAAGAGGCCGTGCAGATCATGCGGCAGCTCTTCACCGGCCGGGAGGTCAGCCACCACGGCAAGCACTACACCGTGGAGAACGCCCGGCTCTACACCGTCCCCGCGAAACCGGTCCCCATCGACGTCTCGGGATTCGGTCCGGCCGCCACCGAACTGGCCGGCCGGATCGGCGACGGCTTCGTGACCATGGCGCCGGACGGCGAGGCGGTGGAGCGCTTCCGGCGCAGCAGCCGCGGGACCAAACCGGCCATGGGCGGACTGAAGGTGTGCTGGTCCACCGATCGCGAGGCGGCCGTGCGGACCGCCCACCGGCTGTGGGCCAACGAGCAACTCCCGGGCGAGCTGCCGCAGATCCTGCCCACACCGCGCCACTTCGAGCAGGCGGTCACGCTGGTCACGCCGGAGCGCGTCGCCGAGCACGTGCCCTGCGGCGACGACCCCGAGGCCCACCTGGCGGCGATCAACGCCTACACCGCGGTCGGCTTCGACACCGTCTGCATCAACCAGATCGGCCCGGACCAGCAGGGCTTCTTCGACTTCTACCGCACCAAGGTGCTGCCGCAGCTGCCGGGCTGACGCGGCACCGCCCGCGCCCTCCACCCTGGAAGCCCGCCCCGGGAGCCCACCCCGCGAGCCCGTCCCGCCGCCGTCACCGCCGCGTCACCCGGCCGTGACGGCGGCACCGTACGCGCTGGCGCCTCGGCGGGCGCGGCGGAAGCATCGGCGGTGGGACCGTTGTGCCGCCTCCCGCGCGCACCGTCACGGAAGGGGATGGGCATGACCACGGACCTGCCGGTGGCCTCCCACGAAACCCGGCTGGCGCTGGTCCTGAACGGTGGCGTCAGCCTCGCCGTGTGGATGGGCGGGGTGACGCACGAGATGGATCTGCTGCGCCGGGCCTCGGCTGCCGCCCCGGATGCGGACGGGACCGCCGACGGCATCGGCGAACGGGACCGGGCCATCTTCCGGATCTGGCAGCGGCTGGCCCGCAAGGCCGGCACCAAAATCGTCATCGACATCATCTCGGGGACGTCGGCCGGCGGGATCAACGGGCTGATCCTGGCGGCGGCGATCGCCCGCGGTGCGAAACTCCCGCCGCTCAGCGACCTGTGGGTGAACGCGGCGTCCTTGCGCAAGCTGCTGGACCCGCCGCCCGAGAAGAGCGTGCTCAACGGTGACACCTTCACCGCGGAGGTGGACAGGGCGGTGCGCGGTATCGAGGGGGGCGCGGGCCGCAGCCGGCACCCGGTCACCCTCTTCGTCACGGCGACGGCGCTGGACGGGCGCAACCAGACCTACCGGGACGGCTTCGGAACAGAATTCCAGATCCGCGACCACCGGCGGCTCTACCGCTTCCAGCAGGAGGACATCCAGATCACCTACGAGACGAACGACCTGCGGAACTGGGAATTCGCCCAGCGGCCCGTCTCGCACTTCACCAACGGCGATCTCCCGGCGCTGGTCCGGGCCGCCCGGGCCACCGCCGGATTCCCCGTCGCGTTCCCGCCGGTTTCGGAATACCCGATGCTGGACCGCAGGGTCCTGCCGGACCCCGATCTCGATTTCCCGGCCAGCTGCGTCATCGACGGCGGTGTCCTGAACAACGCACCGTTCGGCCCGGTACTCGCGGAAATCACCCGGCGGAAACTCGACCGGCCCATGAAGCGCGTCGTGGTGTACGTCGTCCCGTCCATCGGGCGGCTGGCGCAGGAGAGCACAAAGCAGGAGCTGTGCGGGGAGATCAGGTGGCACACCGCGGCGCTGAACGCGATCCGCTACCCGCAGGAGGTGAATCTCCGGTCCGGAATGGAGGACCTCGCCGCACGCCTCGGGTCGAGCATCCGGGACCAACAGCTCGATCTCTTCCAGCGGTTGAGCGACCCGCGGAACCACGGCGACGGAAAGCTCTACGCACACATCCGGAGCGTCGCCGGGAACCTCACCAACGAGTACCGCCGCAGCCGGGCCGCCGCCCTCCTCTACGACCTGCGCAAACGGATCAGTGAAAGCAGCGACATCAGCACCCTCATCGTGACCCCGGAACTGGACAGCACACGGATCGACGGCGTCCTCGGCGCACACCGGAGCGGCGACGGCGGCTGGCGGCACCCCAGCTGGATCCCCTGCTACGACCAGCCGCTGGAATTCACCGCCGACCAGCCGTGGAACTGGGGGATCATCGCGGCGGAACGCGTCATCCAGTGCCTCATCGGCCACCTCCTCGAACTGCTCGGCCACCAGGAGGACGAAGCCGTGCAGCAGGCGCTGTCGGAGGGCGGGCAGCGGATCAGCAGGTGCTTGCGCCAGGTACTCGCCGTCGGGGACGCGCTCGACTCCGAACTGCGGGCGACCGCCGACCCGAACGACCTGGCGGAGGAAGGGGCCGCCCACCTCTACGACGAGGTGTTCACCCGGCTCGGCGTACCGGAATGCCTGCGCCGCATCGTCGTGGCGGCGAGCGAGAGCTATGTGCGGGCGATGTCGTCGGCGGGACTCCACAACGGCTGGAGCGCCGAGGACGTGGTCACGGCCGGTCTGATCGTGGAGGTCCTCACCCGGGTCTACGCGCCGCCGTCGAAACTGGTGGAGCCGCTCTCCCCGAAATTCGCGTTTCTGCGGCTCGGGCCGGACACCATGAGCCCGCTGTTCCACGAGGATCACCTGGACGACTTCGGCGACCGCAAACTGTACGGGACGCGCCTTTCCCACTTCGGCGCCTTCGCCAATCCCGACTGGCGGCAGTCCGATTTCACCTGGGGCCGCCTGGACGCCGCCCACCACCTGCTCGGCCTGCTCAGCGGTCTGGGGAAGGACGAGCGCAAACAGGCGGAGCGCGAATTGCACCGGGCCATCCTGGCCGCCGAGGCTCCCCCGGACCAGGCCACCGGAAAACGGCGCACCGCGGAAGAGGCCCGGGCATGGATGGCCGAGCACCTCCGGGAACTGGGCGCGAAGGACAGTGAACTGCTCCTGCGGCACGCCAGGACGCCGGAGGGAATACGGAATGCCGCCCAGATCGGTGATGCCGTGATGCGGCTGCTCAATGACGCGGGGAATCCGGACACCCCCGGAATTCCCGGCTGGCTCAGGGTCTGGCGGAGGGCGGTGGAATACGGCCGGTCCACCTTCGCCGAACCGGCCGATCTGGAAGGCCCCGACCGCAAACTGACGCGCCGTCAGCGCAGTCCGGTGCGCCGGGTCCCGACCGCCTACGTCCGCTACCGCGCCCGCGAAGCCTACCGGCGCGACCCGCTCCAGGTGCCGACGGTGGTGAAGCAGGCCGGCGAGCAGACCGCCGGGGCGCTGCTCGGGCTGTGCTTCGTGTGCGGCGGCCTGGCCGGGCGGCTCCGCAGGCCGGTCGGGGCCGGGTGGCTCAACGGCCGCGCCGGGCCGGTCAGGGGGCCGTCGGCGGGCCGGTGAGCGCCGGCAGCCGCCCGGCGCGGGCGAGCGCGTCGAGTTCCTCCAGGGCGCTGCGGGCCCGGGCCGCCGCGGCCGGATCGCGCTCCGCGATGCCGCTGTCCGCGAACTCGTCCTCGTCCAGCCGGAGCACCGGCCCGCCGTCCGGCGCACACCACAGGTCCAGGTCCAGGTCCTCCACCGCGATCCCGTCCGCGCCGACCTCGGCGGGCCGGGTCACGTCGCAGTACCAGCCCTTGAGCGTGCCGTCCGCGGCCCTGACCTCCTTCACCGCGTACCAGCGGTCGCGCCAGTAGTGCTCGGTGAACAGGTCCCCCGGCTCGAACCGCACGAACCCGAAGTCCCGTACGCCGGGCCGCGCCCAGGGGGCCCGCACGACCGCCCGGACGCCGTCGTCACGCACCACCGTCGCGGGGTAACGCACCTTGGTACGCCCCGCCTTGACCAGGGTGACGTGCACCTCGCCGCCGGTCGTGAGCACCGTGCCGTCCGCCATGTCCGCCCCTCTCCACGCCACCGTTCCGTCCGGACACCAGCCGCCCGATGGCCGACCGTCCGATCGCCGACCGACCGTCCGATCGCCGACCGTCCGGCCGCGAGCCGTCTGGTGCCGAGTGCACCTTCTCCCGGGCGGGACGGGTGGGGCCACCGGATTTCGCCACGGGCCCAGGGGCGCAACCGGCGGCACCCTGGGCGCGACACCGGCGCCGCACGGCAGCCGGGGCCGGGGCCCGGAGGCCGGGGCCCGGGGCCCGGGGCCCGGGGCCCGGGGCCCGGGGCCCGGGGGCTCTCGCCCGGCCCGCCCGGGCGCCCGCCGCGCACCGGGGCCTCGCCCCCGCCCGGTCCCGGCTACGCACCGCGGGCGAGCGCGCACACCGCGTCCGAGAAGCGGTGCGATGCGGCCCCCCGCACTACCGTGGGGGTGTGGCCGGGCGCGGACCCCGGCCGCGGCGGAGGTCCCGTGGGCGAGAATCCCGGACGGACGGACGGCGCGCGGCCGCTGCTGCACGCGCTGCCGCGGGAACTGCTGGAACGGCTGCGCACGGTGCAGGAGCCCTCGGGCCGGTCGCAGCATCTGCTGCTCGAAGCCATCCTGTCGGTGGGCGCGGGGCTGGACGTGCAGCAGGTCCTGCGCCAGATCGTCGAGGCCGCCGTGGTCGTCGCCGACGCGCGGTACGGCGCGCTCGGGGTGATCGGCCCGGACGGCAGGCTCCGGCAGTTCCTGCCGGCCGGCCTGTCCGAGGAGCAGTTCAAGGCCATCGGCGACCTGCCGGCCGGCCACGGCATCCTCGGCGAACTGATCCGGCACCCCGTTCCGCTCCGGCTCGACGAACTGGGTGAGCACCCCGCTTCCTACGGCTTCCCGCCGCACCACCCGGCGATGCACTCGTTCCTGGGGGTCCCGATCCGGGTCCGGGACGAGGTCTTCGGCAATCTGTACCTGACCGAGAAGCGCGGCGGCGGGTCGTTCACCGAGGACGACGAGACGCTGCTGACGACGCTGGCGGTGGCCGCCGGCGGCGCCATCGAACACGCCCGGCTCTACCAGGAGGCCCGCAACCGGCAGGAGTGGCTGGAGGCCAACAGCGAGATCGTCGCCGGGCTGCTGCCGGGGGCCCGGGAATCCGACGTGCTCGCCACCATCCTCGATCATGCGGTGCGCATCCTCTCCGCCGATCTCGGGGTCCTGGCGCTGCCGGCCGAGGGCGACCGCCTCCGCATGGCGCTGGCCTCCGGTGTCGACGCGCACGCCCACCGCGGTCTGGTCCTCCCCCGCCACGGCTCGTTCGCGGGCGCCGCGCTGGCCGCCGAACGCCCCCTGATCAGCGACGACATCGAACACGATCCGCGCGTCACGACCGGCCCGCCGCGCTGGTGGGGGCTGGGGCCCGCGGTCGCGGTGCCGATGGCCACCGGCGACCGGATCCGCGGTGTGCTGCTGCTGGCCCGGTTGCGCGGGCGCGCCCCGTTCACCGAGCCGGAGACCGCACCGCTGCTGACGTTCGCCGGTCAGGCCGCGCTCGCCATGGAGCTCGCCGAGCAGCGGGCGGCCGCGGACCAGGTGACCCTGCTCAGGGACCGCGACCGGATCGCCCGCGACCTGCACGACCTGGCGATCCAGCGGCTCTTCGCGATCGGGATGACCCTGCAGAGCACCGTGCGCTTCGTCGATCACCCGGAGGCCGGCGAGCGGCTGCTGCGCGCGGTGGACGACCTGGACGAAACCATCAAGATCATCCGCTCCACCATCTTCGGGCTGCGCACCCGCGACACCGCACGCGACCGGCAGGGCCTGCGCTCCCGCACCGTCACCGCGCTGGAGGAGGCGTCCCGCACCCTGGGCTTCACCCCCGCCCTCCACATGGCCGGTCTGCTGGACACCGACGTCCCGGAGGAGCTGGCCGGTCACGTGCTGGCCGTGCTCGGCGAAGCGCTGAGCAATATCGCCCGGCACGCCCGGGCCGGCGCGGCGGACGTCTCCCTGGCGCTCCACGACCGCCGGCTGACGCTCACCGTGACCGACGACGGCGTGGGCATCCGCGGTGCCGGCGGCCGGCGCAGCGGACTGCGGAACCTCGCCCGGCGCGCCGAGGACGCCGGCGGCGAACTGACCGTCGAGGCACCGCCCGACGGCGGCACACGCCTCATCTGGTCGGCACCGCTGCCCGATGACGACCACCGCTGAGGGCCGCGCGCTCGCCGACGATCACCGCTGAGGGCCGCCGCGCTCGTCGACGTCAGGCCGCCGGGCCGGTCAGGTGGTCCCGGGGGCTCGCGTCCACCGCAGGGTCACCGCGAAGTTCACCTCGGCGGTGCCCTTGGCCACGATCACCGTGCCGCTGCCGCCCACCTTCAGTCCGAAGGTGATCAGCGTTTCGTCCGGCTCCATCTCCCGTACCGTGCGCGCCACTTGGGTCAGCGCCGGGCGGACCTGCGCCAGCGCCTCCTCCAGGGAAACCTTGGCCCGGGCGATGCCCCCGTCCTGGCCGGCGACGCTTTCCACACCAGGGGGAACAGCTCCGGTGGGGAGGAGTGCGGCGTCGGTCTCGAAGACCACCACCCGTCCGTCGCCCTCACCGTCAACCGGAACGGCTACCAGGTCCGCCACATCGGTCTCCCAGGGATCGTCGCTTCCGCCCCGCCGCGCGCGGACCACCCCGGCACGCCCGCGGCGTCACGGTGTGCGTGGTGGTCGCGGTCGCCAGCGTAGGCGATGGCCTGGCGCGACGGTCAGCCGTACATCCCCGCCCAGGCCGGCTCGTCGTGACGCCGCCACACCACCACGGGCCACCGGTCCGGATCCGGGCCGTCCATCAGCCAGCCCAGCTCGTTGGCGTTGCAGCCGGTGCCCCGGGCCAGGACCGCCTCCGCGCCGTAGGAGCGCCCCGGGACGCCACCGTCCAGTGCCCACAGCCCGCACAGACCGGGTATCTGCTCGGCTAGGGACACGCTCCGGGCCCGCCCCCTGTGTGAACGGCCGCGCCCGGCCTGCCGCTTCGTCCTGCTCGCCCGGCTGCACGCCCGGCTGCTCGTCCTGCCGATCGTTCTGCCGGCAACCATAACGGTGGCCACTGACAAGGCCCGGCGACCAGCCCCCTGCCGCCTGCCGTGACAGCGCAACCACGGGAAACGGCAGGCCCGTTGACGACGGACACCGGGCGGCGGACCGGCCGCGGGAGCGCCCCGAGGCCACCGACCCCCGAGGTAGGGTCATGACCATGACGAACGGACCCCAACCCACCATCCTCGCGACGTCCGGAGGGCACCGGGCGGGCGGCCGCACCATGGTGACGTTCAACTCCTTGGTGCACCACGCGGTCGAACTCTCCGGTGCGCACGGCCGGCGCCCCCGCGTGCTCTACGTCGGCACCGCCATCGGGGACGCCGAGCACTTCACCTCCCGGATGACCGAGGCCGCCCGGGTGGCGGGCTTCGACCTGACGCCGCTGCACCTGTTCCCCATGCCCAACGTGGCGGACGTCGAGGAAACCGTCCTCGCGCAGGACGTGGTCTGGGTGATGGGCGGCTCGGTGGCCAATCTGCTGGCCGTCTGGCGGGTCCACGGACTGGACCGCATCCTGCGCCGCGCCTGGCAGGCGGGGGTCGTGCTGAGCGGGGTCAGCGCGGGATCGCTCTGCTGGTTCCAGGGCGGTGCGACCGACTCGTTCGGACCGGAACTGCGTCCGGTCACCAACGCGCTCGGCTTCCTCCCGTACGGCAACGGCGTGCACTACGACGTCGATCCGGGCCGGCGGCCGCTGATCCACCGGATGGTCGCGGCGGGCGCCCTGCCGTCCGCGCACTGCACGGACGACGGGGTGGGGCTGGTCTATCGGGGCACCGAGCTGGTCGAGGCGGTCAGCGAAGTACCCGGCAAGGGCGCCTACGTGGTCACCCGGGACGGCGACGCGGCGGTGGAGGAACGCATCGAGCCGCGTCGGCTGCCGCCGGTGCCGTAACCTCCGCGCGCCCCCTCGGGCGCTCCCGCCACCGCACCCCGCGCGCCACCCACCCGCCCGTCGCCCGGGACGCCGCCGACCTGGAGGCGTCAAGGTTCTCCTCCACCCAGTCGCGCAGCGCCCCCAGCGGTACGGCCTGCCCGGCCCGCCGCCATGGCGTTCGAGGACGTGGTGGCGCCGGTGGAAGTGGTGCGGACCTGGTGGGCGGTGCAGCCGGTGGTGCGGGTCGCCGGCTGACCGCGGCGCCGGCCGCGCTCGTGCACCGGGGCCCGGGCCGGGCCCGGTGCCGCCCCGCCTTAGAATCGAAGGGTCTCGCAGTTCGCCTTCGTCTCTTCGGCGTCGGGTACGAGCCGGCCGCGCCCGCCCCGCCCCACCCGGCAGCACCCAGAGGGCAAGAGAAGCAAGGACGAGAGAAGCACCGCCATGACCGACGTCCACACCGCAGACCGTCCCGCCCCGGACACCGCCGACTCCGCGGCCGACGAGCCGTCGTTCGGCGGCGGCATGTCCGAGGCCCGTAAGTAACGGGGCGCGTCCTGGCGGGTGTTCATCTACGTGGCCGGAAGCCATCTGCTGCTCGGTTTCCTGGCCCTGCTGTTCTACCTGGGCTCGCACGCGCAGAAGTGACGCCTCGCGCGCCGGCCCCCGCCGCGTCGCGGAACGAAACGATCACGTGAGGAAGACGTGACGGGGTGAAGAAGAAGTGACGGAGTGAGGTCCGCATCGGGGCGGATGGGTGCGTAATGGGGTCGTCATGAGGACGGAGTGAGCGCATCGCGGCCGGTTCGCCCGGCCGCGCCCGTCGTACGCACCCCGGACGCCTACCCGGGGTAGGTATCCGGGTGTCGCAGGCAAGTGAGAGGAGTTGACCGGCGGTGATCGCCGTCGTTGGGCACAGTGACCTCACCGCGCCGACGCTGAAGCTGCTACAGGAGGACGTGCGGGAAACCCTCCGGCGGATCGCCCCGCCGGGCGCCACCGTGGTCGTCCGCGCGGGCCGGGGGCTGCCGCTGGCCATCGGGCGGGCCGCCCGGAGGACGGGCGTGCCGATGGTGGCGGTGCTGCCGGCCCAGGAGTCCGAACCCGCGCTGCTCCCGGAGGCCGACCGGGCGGCGGCCGGGGAACTGCTCTACCTCTCCGCACACGTCCGGCTCATGACGTACGACCCGGCCGACCCCGCCGAGTGCGTCGCGGCGGACGAGCGCCTGATCGCTTCCTGCGCCACGCTCCTCGCGGTCTGGGACGGCTCCCCCGACGGCTCCTGCGACGACGGGCCGGACGCCATGGGGCACCTGGTCGAGTACGCCCGCCTGCGGGGCGTCGCGACCGAGGTCCTGTGGTCACCGGCGTACGCCCGGGGCGGCACGCCCACGCTGTCCCCGTGACCGGGCGCCGGGGCACGGCTGCCGGGAGGACGAGGGGGCTCATGGGTAGGGTCCCGTTGATGGATGACTGTGCCGAGGGAGCGTCCGCCGCGGCAGCGGCCCGCCGGGCGCCCGCACCGCCGGCGGCGACGCCCGGGGCCGCCCGTCTGATCGTGCTGCGCCATGCGAAGTCGGCCTGGCCGGCGGGCGTGCCGGATCACGAGCGGCCGCTCGCGGGGCGGGGCCGCCGGGACGCCCCCGCGGCCGGGCGGTGGCTGCGCGCAGCGGGCTGCGAGCCCGAGGTGGTGGTCTGCTCGACGTCCCGGCGGACCCGGGAGACGTGGGAACGGGTCGCGGCGGAGCTGGGCCCCGCACCAGAGGTCGTCTTCGAACCGCGGGTCTACGGGGCGAGCGCGTCGGTCCTGCTCGACGTGGTGCGCGGACTCCCCGACCGGTGGCGGACCGCCCTGCTGATCGGCCACCGGCCGGCCGTACAGGAGCTGGTGCTGATGCTGGCCGGCGCGGGCGAGGCGGAGGCGCTGGAGCGGGCCCGGGAGAAGTTCCCGACCTCGGGGGTGGCGGTGCTGACCGTGCCCGGCGGCTGGGCCGGCCTCTCCCCCGGTGCGGCGGTGCTCACCGCGTTCGCCGTACCGCGGGGCGCCCCGGACCGCCACTGACGGTGATCCGACAGCCGTACCCTCCGGGAAGCGGCTCCCCGTCGGCGCCCGGCCGAGCACCCTGCCCCAACGGCTCCCGGGCTCTGGCCCGTCCGGCCCTTCCCCACCCGGCCGCCAGGGAGGATAACGAAACTGATCGCGGGAGAACGACAGGGACCGCGATCGTCATCAGACTCTGGCGTCATCAGACTCTGGGAACCACCGCTGGTAACCGGTAGGAACGAATGGCCGGTAGGGAACGGGTGACCGGCATGGCGGATCGCCTCCGCGCCGACGCCCGTGCGGGCGGCGGGGGACGGAAGCGGGACGGGGCGGCGCGGGCCGACTACGGGGGCGCGGTCTACGGGTCGTTGCAGGCCGCAGCCGTGGTGGCCGGGACCGCCACCTTCGGCCCGTTCCCCCGGCTTGGGCTGATCGTGCTGCTGCTCGTCACCGGGCTGGTGCTCTGGGCCGGACACGTCTACGCCCACCTCGTCGGCGCGCTGGCGTCGTACCGGGACCTGACGTGGGGCGCGGTCCGCCGGGTGGCGGGGCATGAGTGGCCGATCGCGCAGGCGGCGGTGGCCCCGGCCGCCGCGGTGGCGGTCAGTCCGCTGCTGCGGCTGGACCTGGCGGGCACCGCGTGGTTCGCGCTGTCCGTCGCCGTGGCCCAGCAGATCGGCTGGGGGACGACGGCCGCGGTCCGGGCCGGTGCGTCCCGGCGGCTGGTCGTGGTGTCCGCCGTGGTCAACCTGGTGCTCGGGCTGGCCATCGTGGTGGTCAAGGCGGAGTTGCACTGACGTGGCGGGCAGCGAGGGCGCAGGCGGGAACTCCACCGGGTAGCGGGTATCGCGGTGCGGGCCCGGGGCCGTCGAACCGGTCAAGCCGGTGGCGGCGGCGCGCCGCCCCGCTCCCCACCCGGACCCGCCGCCTCGCCCGGACCGCCCGGACCGGCCGGCTCGCCCGGTCCCCGGGGCCCTCCTGGTGCCCCCGGTCCTCCCTCCCCGCCGCGCCCGGCCCAACCGCGCGCGGCGCCACCGCTCCCGGTCGCCCCCCGCTGCGCGCCCGCCTGCGCGGCGGTGCGGAGGACGGCCAGCCGCCGGTGGTACTCCTCGTCCTCGATCTCGCCGCGGGCGTAGCGCTCGGCGAGGATCTGCTCGGCGCCTGGCCCGGCGCCGGGGTGCCGGCCCGGGGAGCCGCGGCCCGGCTCGTCGCCGCCGTGCGGCCCCGGGCGGGCCAGGGCGCGGAAGACCAGGATGCCGACCGTGATCACCAAGGCCCAGAACAGCACCATGCCGAGCATCGCGGCAGGCCATCCCCAGCCCCCGCCGTGGCCGTACCAGAACATCATCGGGCGTCACCTTCCCTGCTCAGGGGCGATGCGGGGCCCTGCGGAGGGCCGCCGTCGCGCACCCGCCCTCTCCTCGATTCTCGCTCGCCGCGGGCCGGGTGGGGGCATGCTGGAGTGGAGGGGCGGCGGCGCCCGCGCGGGGCCGGTGAGACGGCGCCCGGCGGGCTGTTCCGCCCGCCGGCCGTCCTGGTGGTGGCGATGCGACTGTCCTTCCTGGAACCGCTCTACCGGCAGCCGGGCCCGTTCGCGTCCGTCTACGTGGACACCTCGCGGGCCGGCGCCCCGGGCGATCCGGACGCCGCCCTGGCGCTGCGGTGGCGGCGGTTGCGCGACGCCCTGGTGGCCGAGGGCGCCGACGAGAACTCGCTCGCGGCGCTGGCCGGCACGGTGGGCAGCGATGCCGAGGTGCCGGGGCTGCACGGCCAGGCGGTGTTCACCGCGCACGGCGCCCTGGTGCTGCAAGGGGAACTTCCGGTTCCGCCGGTACGGGACACCGCCCACTTCGGCGCGCTGCCGGACACCATGCCGCTGATCGCCCAGCACGCGCCCGAGATCCCGTACGTGGCCGCCTACGTCCACTACGCGGGGCGGCATTCGACGGATGCCCGCGGCCGGGTCCGGATCGAGTCCGAGGCGGGCAGGTGGCCGCTGACGAGGGTGGCGCCCGGCGAGCGGTGCGAGGAGCGCATTCCGGTCGCCGAGTGGCCGCGGGCGGCGGAACGGTGGGGCCGGCGGCTCGCGGCGCAGGCCCACCACCTCGGTGCGGACACCCTGGTGCTGGCCGGCGACACCTGGGCCCGCGGGATCCTGGCCCGCCGGCTCCCGGCCAGGCTGCGCGGGCGGCTGACGGCCGTGGGGCCGGGCGGGGCGCCGCGACCGGGCCGGGCGCTGCTGGAGCACCGGCTCGACGAACTGTTCAGCGGCCGGCTGGCGGCCCGTGACGAGGCGCTGGTGGACGCCTTCCTCACCCAGCGGGCACTGCGCGGGGCGGCCGCTGAAGGGCTGCCGGCCACCCTGGCGGCGCTCCAGCGGGGACAGGTCGGCGCGCTCTTCGCCTCCGAACGCCGCGCGCCGCCCCCGGACCTGTGGGTGGGCCCGGAGCCGGCCCAACTGGCGCTCACCGAGGGCGAGCTGCGGTCGTACGGGGTCGGTCCGGTGCGGCGGGAGCACGCCGACGCCGCGCTGGCCCGGGCCCTGGTGGGCACGGGTGCGGAGCTGGTCCTCGTACCGGAGCGGCGGCTCCGGCTGCGGGACGGGGTGGGCGCGCTGCTGCGGTACGCGGACCGGCCCGGGGCCGGGCGGCCCGGGTCCCGCGGCCGTCAGCCCTCCTGAGGCCCGGCGCGGTCGGCGGGCCGCCCGGGTGGGCCGCCGGGGGCGCCCTCCCCCGCGGCGCCCGTCCCGGGCAGGCCCGGGCCCCGCAGGACGTCGAGGACCACCGAGCCGTCGATCGTCTCGCGGGTGGTGAGCAGGTCGGCGAGGCGGTCCAGGGCGGGGCGGTGGCCGCGGAGGAGGTCGGTGGCGCGGAGTTCGGCCTGGCGGACCAGGCGGGTGGTCTCCTCGTCGATGAGGCGCTGGGTCTGCTCGGAGTACGGGCGGTGCAGGGTGTCGTCGGCGGGCTCGTCGCCGAAGCGGTGCGGGAGGCCGGTGCTGGCGTAGCCGACCGGGCCGAGGGCGGGCGAGAGGCCGAATTCGCGGACCATCCGGCCGGCGATCTGGGTGGCGCCCGCCAGGTCGTCGGCGGCGCCGGTGGAGCCTTCGCCGAAGACGACGAGTTCGGCGGCCCGGCCGCCGAGCCGGACGGTGAGCAGATCGGTCAGGTAGCCCTCGGTGTAGAGGCGCCGCTCGGCCTCCGGGAGCTGTTCGGTGGCGCCCAGCGCGGGCCCCGAGGGCAGGATGGTCACCTTGGCGACCGGGTCGGCGTGCGGGCACAGCGCGGCGACCAGGGCGTGGCCGGACTCGTGCACGGCGACCGCGTGCCGCTCCTCGGGGAGCAGGGCGTTGGAGGTCTCCCGCCGCCCGAGCAGGACCCGGTCCCGGGCGCTGTCGAGGTCCCGGGCGGTGATGACCGTCCCGCCCGTGCGGACGGCGTGGATGGCGGCCTCGTTGACGAGGTTGGCGAGGTCGGCGCCGGAGAAGCCGGGGGTGGCGCGGGCGGCCACGTTCCAGTCGACGTCGGTGGCGAGTTTCTTGCCGCGGGCGTGGACGGCGAGGATGGCCGCCCGCTCGGCCTGGTTGGGCAGCGGGACGGTGACGTGCCGGTCGAAGCGGCCGGGCCGCAGCAGCGCCGGGTCGAGGGCCTCGGGGCGGTTGGTGGCGGCGAGGACGACGATGCCGGTGCTCTGGTCGAAGCCGTCCATTTCGGCCAGCAGCTGGTTGAGGGTCTGCTCGCGTTCGTCGTTGCCGCCCAGCCGGACGCCGCCGCGGCGGCTGCCGACCGCGTCGATCTCGTCGATGAAGATGATCGAGGGGGCGCGTTTGCGGGCCTCGTCGAAGAGGTCGCGGACGCGGGAGGCGCCGACGCCGACGAACATCTCGACGAAGGCGGAGCCGGTCACCGACAGGAACGGCACCGCCGCCTCCCCGGCCACCGCCCGGGCGATCAGCGTCTTGCCGGTGCCCGGCGGCCCGACCATGAGCACTCCGCGCGGGCCGGTCGCGCCGACCACCGCGTACCGCTCGGGGTGCCGCAGGAAGTCGACGACCTCGCTGATCTCCTGTTTGACGCCGTCGTAGCCGGCGATGTCGCCGAAGCGGGTGGTGGGGCGCTCGGCCTCGATGATCCGGGCCTTGGAGCGGCCGATTCCGCCGAGGCCGCCGGTCAGGGTGCGGGCCGCCTGGCGTCCGGTCCACAGGAACAGCGCCCCCAGCAGCACCAGCGGCAGGAGCAGCGCGGCGAGCGCCCCGACCCAGCCGGCGCCGCCCCCGCCCCCGGAGGCGGTGATGTCGACGTGCTGGGCGCGGAGCTGCTGGGCCAGGCCGGTGTTGCCGAGCGCGGTGGGGATCCGGGTGGTGAACTTCCGGCCGTCCTTGAGCGTGCCGTCGACCCCGCCCTTGTCGTCGATGTCGACGGTCCTGACCTGCCCGGCGCCGACCTTGCCCAGGAAGGCGCTGTAGGTCAGGGCGGTCCCCGAGGGGCTGTGGGTCCGGCTGAGCAGCAGGACGAAGACCGCGAGCAGGACGACCGGCAGCAGCCAGGGCCGCCAGGCCGGCGGGCGCGGTCCGCCGGCCGGCGCCTTGGGCGGCTCCCGGGGCGGCCCGGGCTTGGCCGAGCGCGTGGCGTGGCGCCCCGGCAGGCGGACTGCGGTGATCACGTCGGCTCCTGGGGTTCTCCTTCCACGATCCGCGTTCCGGGCGGGTTCCGCAGGGCGGGGCGGCGGCGGTGGCGTGGGAGCGGAGGGGGGAGATGTGCGACGCTCGAAGTGCAGGCGAAGGGGGTGCGTGCGTGATGCCTTTCGGGAAGCTCCGGCCGCCCTGGCGGCGCGGTCCGCTGCGGCGGGGCACGGATGTGGCCCAGTCGTGGATGGCGCTGGTCGCGGGGGCGCTGATCGCCGTGGCGGCGCCGGCGGCGGGCGTGCTGACCGCGGACGCGGTGGACGCGGCGGCGCACCGGCAGAGCGCCGGGTGGCACGCCGTCCCGGCGGTGGTGGCGAAGGAGCCCGCGGCCCGGATCGGTGTCGACAGCGGGAGCAGCACGGGCGGCCGGGCGCAGGCGGTGGTCCGCTGGAGCGCCGCGGACCACTCCGTACGGTCCGGTGAGACGACGGTGCCGACCGGGGTGCACGTCGGGGACCGGACGACCGTCTGGCTGGACCGCGGCGGGGCGCTCGTACGGGACCCCGGCAACCCCACCGACTCGCTGGCCGAGAGCGTGGTGGCGGGCAGTGTGGCCGCGTCCGGCACCGGTCTGCTGGTGTTCGGCGTGCACCGGGCCGGCGTCCGGCTGCTGAACCGCCGGCGCTACGCCCAGTGGGAGAAGGAGTGGGCGGAGGCGGACGACGGCTGGCGCCACCGCCAGCAGTGACGGAAGCGGTGGCGGCCCGGGACCGTCCCTGCGACGCTGAAATGGACGGCTGCCCCGAGTGACGTGCCCGGTCCGGGCGTACGGAGGCGCGACGGTCCGGCGCGGCGCGCGCGGACGCGCCCGTCCCGGCCCGGTCGGCCCCGCGCCGGAGGCGGCGCAGCCCTCGACCACGGAGGTTCCCATGACTTCAGCGACCGGCCATCCGTCCGGTACACCCCACCCGGGCTACGGGAGAGCGGCGGCACCGGCCGCCGGGGGCGAGCCCCACGGACTGGTGATGTTCGCCGGGGTGATGCTGGCGCTGCTGGCGCTCTTCAACGGCCTCGACGGCATCGCGGCGATCGTCAACTCCCGCATTTTCGTGGGCAATGCCCAGTTCGTCCTGGGCGATCTGCGGTCCTTCGGCTGGCTGATGCTCGCGCTGGGGATCCTGCAAGGCGCGGCCGCGGGCGGCGTGCTCTCGACGGGATCGGAGGCGGCCCGCTGGTTCGGCGTCGTGGTCCTGGGCCTCAACGCCTTCGCCCAGATGTTCTTCCTCCCCGCGTACCCGGTGTGGTCGGTGCTGATCATCGCGCTGGACGTGCTGGCCATCTACGGCCTGAGCGTCTACGGAGGGCGCGCCCCCGGCACGGCGGAGGAGCAGCCTCCGGCAGCGTGACGCCGTACGGGTCGGACGTCCGCCGCTTCCCGCCCGGCACCGCCCCGCGCCCGCCGCACGCGCCCCGCACCGGCGGCTCGCCGAAAATGCCGTGCGGCCGGGGCCGGGCGGTCCGCATCATGGCGATCATGAACACCTATGTCACCGCCCCCGCCCGCCTCGGTGAAACGCCCCTGCCCGACGGCCGGTTGCTCGGCTGGGCCGAGTGGGGCCCGGAGGATGGCATTCCGGTACTGCTGTGTCCCGGTGCGGCAACGAGCCGGTGGCTGGGCTGCGGCCCGGACGCGGTCGCGGCCCTCGGCATACGGCTGGTGTCCGTCGACCGCCCGGGCCTGGGAGCCTCCTCACCGCTGCCCGGCCGCGGCTTCGCGGATTTCGCCGCCGACCTCGCGCACCTGGCGGCCGTACGCGGTCTGGGTCGCCCTCCCCTGATCGGCAACTCCCAGGGCGCGCCCTTCGCGCTGGCCTGCGCGGAAGCGGGGGTGGCCGGCGCGGTGGCGCTGGTCTCCGGAGCCGACGAGGTCGCCGCACCGGAGTTCGCCGCCGCGCTGCCACCCGAGATACGAGCGCTGGTCGAGCGGACGGCCACCGACCCGGCCGGTGCCGAGACGTTCTTCGGGGGCTTCACGGCGGACGCGATGCGGCACCTCGTACACGGGAACAGCCCCGACTGCGACCTCGCCGTCTATCGGGAGCCGCACTTCGCGGCCGCCTACCGCCGCGCACTGGACGAGGGCTTCGCCCGGGGAGCGGCGGCCGGTTACGCCCGGGACACCGTCCTGGCCATGGGCCGCTGGCCGTTCCGGCTCGACCGGATCGCCGTCCCGGTGGACCTCTGGTACGGCACGCACGACACCAGCCACTCCCCCGACCACGGCGCGCTCCTGGCCACCCGTATCCCCGGCGCCCGCCGCCACCTGGTACCGGACACCGGCGGCGCCCTCCTCTGGACGCACACCGGGCCCGTCCTCACCACCCTGCTCCGCCGGGCGGCGGGGACGGCCTGAACGGGCGCGGCGGGCGGAGCAGTCGGATACGGGGCAGGGGCGCGGCCCGGCCCCTGCCCGGCCTCCTCAGCGCGTGGTGTAACCGCCGTTGACGAAGAGCGTCTGGCCGTTGAGCCACCAGCCGTCCGTCAGCAGGAAGAGCACGTGCGGAGCGATGTCCTCGATCTTGGTCAACTCACCGTTCATCGACGAGGACTTGTGATAGGCGACGGAGTCATCGGTCTCGGCCGGATAGAAGAACGAGGTGTCCATCGGCCCCGGGGCGATGTTGTTGACGTTGATGTTGCGCCCGAAGAGTTCCCTGGACAGCGCGCGGGTGAAGTGCTCGACGGGTGCCTTGCTGCCGGCGTAGACCGAGTACAGGCCGGTGTACGCGGCCAGCAGGGAAGTGACGACGGTGATGATCGAGCCGTCCCGGTCGATGCGCTTGGCGGCCTCGCGCATCATGAAGTAGGCGGCCTTGGAGTTCACCGCGAACATCCGGTCGTACTCGTCCTCCGCGGTCTCGGTCACCGGCTTCTTGATCACCATGCCGGCGGTGTTCACACTCGCGTCCACCCGACCGAACGCGTCCACGGCCGCGTCGAAGAGCCCCTCGACCCCGGCCACCCGCGTCAGATCGGCCTGGTGGGTCACCGCGTCGCCGCCGCCCTGCTTGACCGCGGCGGCCGTCTCCTCCGCGTCGGCGCGCGAGGAGTCGCTGTTGTAGTGGACGACGACCTTGGCCCCGTGCTCACCGAGCTGCCGGCTGATCAGGCCGCCGAGGTTCCGGGAGGCGCCGCCGACCACGACGACCTTGTCCTTGAGCGTACGAGCGGGCATGGCAGAACTCCTCATCAGCGGCGAAGGCGATCCCCGCGCGGGCCCGGCGGCGCACGCCCGCGCCCGCCCCGCCAGGACATGCCTCCGCGTGCGACGCGCGGCCACCCCGACGCTAAGAGTTCCTAACGCGACGTGTTTTGCAGGCGTCGCCAGCAGATCAGTGAACAGGCGAGTTTGAGGAACGCCTCGTGGATGTCGTCTCGAGTTTCCCAACGGATGCGCAGGCGGCCGAACCAGTGCAGGAGCGCGATCGTTTGTTCCACGACCCATCGCTTGGTTCCCAGGCCGGAGCCGTGTTCGGTGCCGCGTCGGGCGATGACCGGCTTGCCGCCCTTTGCCCAGACCTGGCGGCGGTAGCAGTCGTGGTCGTAGCCTCGGTCGGCGTAGACCTCCTTCGGTCGCTTGCGGGGCCGGCCGCGTTTGCCGCGGATGGACGGGATCGCTTCCAGCAGGGGCATCAGCTGGGTGACATCGTTGCGGTTTCCCCCGGTCAGCGTCACAGCCAGCGGAATGCCTGTGGCGTCGCAGATCACGTGGTGTTTGGAGCCCGGCCGACCTCGGTCGACCGGGCTCCGTCCGGCTTTGGGCCGCCCTTGAGCGCCCGGACGTGGGAGCTGTCGATCACCGCCCGCGACAAGTCCAGGCGCTCGGTGGCCCGCAGTTCGTCCAGTAGCACCTCGTGCAGCCGCTGCCACACTCCGGCGTTGTTCCAGTCCCGCAGCCGCCGCCAGCAGGTCATCCCCGAGCCGAACCCGAGCTCGCCGGGCAGCCATTCCCACTGGATGCCGGTGTAGAGGACGAACAAGATGCCGCACAGCACCTTGCGGTCCTCCAACGCCTTCTTCCGCCCCGGCCGCCGCTGACCATCGGGTTTCGATGGCAGCAACGGCTCGATTCTCGACCACAACTCATCGTCAACCAGCCAGGGTTGAGGGTTCCGCTTGCCCATACCCAAGCAACCGGCGCATCCGTCCGGAGGACACGACTACCAATGTTGCGTTAGGAGCTTTAAGTGGTTGGCTTCGTAAATCCTTCGGGGGTTGATCATGCTGCGGCGGCGGAGGATTCTTCTGGGTGGTCGGCGGTGTGCTGGTCGAGCCTGGCCAGCAGATCGTCCAGGTCGGAGGTGGTGAACTTCCACTGGAACGGCTGTGCGTGGCGTTGTAGCGGTCTTCGAAGGCTCGGAGCCGGTCGGTGACCTGGGCCAGGTCGGTGAAGTCGTTGGGTGAGACAACCTTGCGCTGTACTACGGAGAAGTAGATCTCCACTTGGTTCAGCCATGAGGGGTGCACCGGGGTGTGCACGAGCACCGCGTTCGGGAACGCCGCGGCGAGTCGGTCGGCGGCCTTCTGCCCGCGGTGGGAGGAGCCGTTGTCGACGATCCAGAACACGCGCTTGGCGCTCGCGTACGGCTCCTGGCCCACGACCTGGGCGACCAGGTTCATGAACGGGTTGATGCCGGTCCGGGGCTCGGTGCGGCCGGACACCCGCACGGCGTGGACGTCGTAGGCGGCCAGGTAGGCCAGCGCGCCGCCGCGGCCGTAGGTGTGGTTCACCCGCATCGCGCGGGCCTGGCCCGGGGCGAGGGTGGGGTGGCAGCGGCAGCGCGCCTGGATCGAGGTCTTCTCATCCGCGCTGATGACGTACTCGTCGGCGCCGAGCGGGACGCCCTGCCAGGTGCGGGCGTACAAGTCCAGCACACGCCCGGCTTTGGCACGGAAGCCGGGGTCGGTGATGAAGATCCAGGAGCGGTGCTGCCAGGGCTTGAGCGCGTCGTCCCTCAGCCAGCGGCGCACGGTGGAGGCGGAGACGGGGCCGGTGATGCCGCGCGCGGCGAGCTCGGCGGCCAGCTCCGGGCACGACCAGCGCGCCAGCGGTACCCCGGTCTCGGCAGGCAGCCGGCAGGCCAGCGCCTTGGCCTCGGCCACCTGCAACGGCGTGTACGACGGCGGCCGCCCGGACCGCTCACGGTCGCTCAGAGCGGCCAGACCGGGGGCTGAGGAACATCGGAACGAAAACCGGCGCTAAGCCCTGTCTGCTCCCCGGGGCCCGTTGACCTGCGGTTCTGAAGTGGTTGAACCTTCGGCGGTCGTGTTGATCAATTGCCTGGAGGTCCGGGGTGCCGGTCGAGTTTCTGACAGATGAGCAGGCTTCGGGGTATGCGGCGTCCCGAGGAGCGCCGGCCCGCGCGGAGCTGGAGCGATTCTTTTTCCTGGACGACGTGGACCGGGAGTTGGTGGAGTCGAAGCGGCGGGTCCACAACCGGCTCGGGTTCGCGGCCCAGCTGACGACGGTGCGCTACCTCGGGGTGTTCCTGGACGACCCGGCCGACGTTCCTGTGGAGGTCGTGGAGTACCTGGCCGAGCAGCTGGGGATCAAGGACACCTCGGTGCTGAAGGCGTACGGGGAGCGGGAGAACACCCGTCTCGACCATATGCGGGAGCTGCGGCTGCTGCTGGGGTACCGGGAGTTCGCCGAGGCGGAGGCGGAGCTGCGGTCGTGGGTTGACGCGCGGGCCTGGACGACCGGCGAGGGCCCGAAGGCGCTGTTCGACGCGGCGGTGGGGTAGCTGCGGGAGCGTCGGGTGCTGCTGCCAGGGGTGACGACTCTGGCCCGGCTGGTGGCGTCGGTGCGCGAGGCGGCGAACCAGCGGCTGTGGGACACGTTGTACGGGCTGCTGACCGTGGGCCAGCGCGGAGTGCTGGACTCACTGCTGATGGTGCCGCCCGGGGCCCGGGGCTCGGAGCTGGACCGGCTGCGGCGCGGCCCGGCGCGGGTGTCGGGGCCGCAGATGAGGACCGCGTTGGAGCGGGCGGAGGAGATCATCGCCCTGGGCCTGGGCGCGCTGGACGTGTCCGGGATCCCGCCACGGCGACTGGCGGAGCTCTCGCGGTACGGCGTGGACGGGAAGGCGTCGCTGCTGCGGCGGCACGGTGATTCCCGGCGTCTGGCCACGCTGCTGGCCACCGCGATCTACCTGACGTCGCGGGCCGTCGATGACGCCCTGGACCTGCTGGAGGTGCTGATCTCCACCAAGCTGCTGGCGCGGGCGGAGCGGGAGAGCGCGAAGGAGAAGCTCAAGACGCTGCCGAAGGTCGAGCGGGCCGGCGCGAAGCTGGCCACCGCCTTCGCGGTGGTGTTCGAGGTGACAGCCGAGCAGGTCGACACCGACACCGGGGAGATCACCGGGCCGAAGGTGGAGACCCTGGAGGCGATGTGGGAGCAGATCGAGGCTGTCGTCCCGCGCCAGGAGCTGGCCGCGGCGATCGCCGCACTGTTCGAGCTGACGCCGCCGCTGGACTCGGACGCGGACGAGGCGTGGCGGGCGATGCTGGTCACCCGCTTCGGCACGGTGCGGCCGTTCTTGAAGCTGCTGGTGGAGGTGGTCGACTTCGGCGCCACCCCCGAGGGCCTGCCCGTGCTGAAGGCGCTGCGCGCGCTGCCGGACCTGATGGGTCGCAAGAAGGTCGGCGCGGCAGAGATCGACACCGAGTTGCTGACGGGCTCGTGGAAGCGGCTGGTCCTGGCGGCGCCGCACCTGGAGCGCGGCGAGGTGGACTGGAAGGCGTACACGTTCTGCGTGCTGGAGCAGGCCCACTCGATGCTGCGGCGCAAGGAGGTCTTCGCGAAGAACTCCTCCAAGTGGGGTACCCCCGGGCGAAGCTGCTGGCCGGCGAGACGTGGGAGCAGGCCAAGCCGACGGTGCTGGCTTCCCTCGGACTGCCCGGGACCGCGGGCGAGCACCTGGCCGCCCGCGCCGCGCTGCTGGACGGCACCTACCGGGAGGTGGCCTCCCGGCTCCCTGCGAACACGCAGATCGTCTTCGACGACGAAGGGCGGCTGCACTTCGCCGCGCTGGAGCCGCAGCCCGAACCGGCCTCGCTGACGGCACTGCGGGCGGCGGTGAACGCGATGCTGCCCAGGGTAGACCTGCCGGAGGTGCTGCTGGAGGTGTTCTCCTGGACCGGGGCGGACCAGGCGTTCACCTCGGTCACCGGCGGCGAGGCCCGCCTGCGGGACCTGCACGTGAGCATCGCCGCGCTGCTGGTCGCGCACGGCTGCAACGTCGGCTACACCCCGGTCATCAGCGGGGCTGACGCGCTGAAGTACGGCAGGCTCTCCCACGTCGACCAGACCTACCTGCGGCTGTCGACCTACCGGCAGGCCAACGCCGCCCTGATCACGGCGCAGGCCCAGATCCCGCTCGCCAGCGCATGGGGCGGGGGCCTGGTCGCCTCGGTCGACGGGATGCGGTTCGTCGTTCCGGTGCCCTCGGTGTACGCGCGGCCGAACCCGAAGTACTTCGGGACCTCCACCCGCGGCGGCGGCACCCGGGCGGGCGCGACCTGGCTCAACCTGGTCAACGACCAGGCCGCCGGACTCGGCGGGAAGGTGGTGGCCGGCACCCCGCGCGACTCCCTGTACGTCCTGGACGTCCTCTATGACCGCGACGGCGGCCGCCGCCCCGAGATGATCGTCACCGACACCGCCAGCTACAGCGACATCGTCTTCGGCCTGCTCACCCTGACCGGCTACACCTACGCGCCGCAACTGGCCGACCTGCCCGACCAGAAGATGTGGCGCATCGACCGCACCGCCGACTACGGCCCCTTCCAGAACGCGGCCCGCGGGCGGATCGACCTCGCGCGGATCGAGCGCCAGTGGGAGGACATCCTGCGGATCATCGGCTCCATCCACACCGGAGCGGTCCGCGCCTACGACGTGATCCGGATGCTGTCCCGCGACGGCCGACCGACCCCGCTGGGCGACGCCATCGCCCACTACGGACGGATCTCGAAGTCGCTCCACATCCTGCGCCTGGCCGACGAACCCGGCTACCGGCGCCCGATCAAGACTCGGGCCAACCTCCAGGAGGGCCGCCACGCCCTGGCCCGGAAGATCTTCCACGGCCGGTCCGGGCAGCTCTACCAGAACTACCAGGAAGGCATGGAGGACCAGATCGGCGCGCGGCCTGGTCCTCAACGCCCTCGTTGCTGTTCAACACCCGCTACATGGACGCCGCCCTCACCCAGCTGCGCGCCGACGGCTCCGAGGTCCGCGACGAGGACGTCGAACGCCTGTCCCCGTTCGTGCGGCACCACATCAACATGCTGGGCCGCTACTCCTTCCAGCTGCCCGAGATGCCCGGCGGCCTGCGGCCCCTGCGCGACCCCGACGCCCCCGAGGAAGCGTGAGCCCGCCCCGGCCGGTGGTCGGCTCCGTCGGTTACTGAACTTGAAGGCGTGATGTCGGGTCTGGTCGTGGTCAGCTGTCCATGATCAGGCCGGCGCTCGTGAGGCAGCTGTCGATCAGGTGGGGGCGGTACTGGATCTTCTTGAGGCGTCGCTTGACGGCCTTGGCCAGGTGGTCGACGTTGACGACCGCGAGGTTGCCGATCCCTCGCAGCGCCCAGATTCCCTCCTGCGGATTGAGATCCGGTGCGTACGAGGGGAGTTGGAAGACCGTCAGCCATTCGCTGTTCGCGGCGATGAACTCCCTCATCGGTGGCATCAGATGGGCGGAGAGATTGTCCCAGACCAGCACGATCGGGCCGCCGAGCTGGGTGCGGGCCCGCATGATCAGGTCCCGGTAGTCCTGCCTGGTGAATGCCTTCGGCTCGCCTTTCCGGCCCCGGTGGACGCGGAACTTTCTGGCACGCGGCGGTCTCAGCGTCTGCGCGGCTTCGTCCTCGAAGACCAGCCACGCTCCGCGAACCGCCGCGGCGCTTTTACCGCGGGCCACACCTCCTCCTTCCGCAACTCGACGGCCCCTCGTCACGTTCGATCGCCCGCCGGGTCGGCTGCTGCCACGACCAGCCGTGGCGCTTGAGCAACGCCCACGTGCCCTCCACGGTGTAGCTCACATGGAACATGCGCCCGATGAGGGTCTTGATCCTGGCCAGCGTCCACCGCTGGTCCTCCCACCCGTGTGCCGGCGGCCCACGCTCCAGCTCCCGCTCAAGTCTCTCGACTTGCGTGGCACTCAGCCTCCGGCGCCCCGGCGATCCCTTCGAGACGACCCCGGCCTCACCACGCCCCCGCCGCTGCCGGCGCCAGCGCTCCACCGAGCGCTCCGAAACCCGCGATGCGGCAGCGATCTCCCGATTCTTCTCACCAGCCTCGAACCCGGCCACGGCCTGCCTATCAAGCGGCGATTGTGTCGCATCGGAGGCCGGGCGGTGCGGGCATTTCCGCTCCGCTCGGCCTCCGGCGCCAGGCAGTTGGTGGCCCCCAATTGCGGCGATGTCGCCCACGAGGTCCACTGAAGAGGTGACCGCTCGCGCCGGCTCCGGTGGAACGAGCCCGCCGAGCGGAGCTCCTGCTGCACCAGGAACGGTGGTGAATGATGACGACGGTGACGCCCCCGACGCATCAGTTCTTCTACATCGCGAGCCAGGCCGAGGAGTTGGAAGGGCTGAAGCACCCCCAGGAGCAGCCCTTCGTGTTCGGCTTGGAAGCCGACGACCCGGGCCCCGGCACCCCGATCATCCTGCGGCCGATGGAAGGCACCGATGCGCGGAGTCAGCTGTGGTGCATGACCGGTGACGGCCGCCTCATCAGCGGGCTGAACGGGTACGCGATCGCCTGGGACGACTCGCAGAACCGGATCACGACCGCCGTCGCCGGGGACCGCGCCCATCCCCACCAGTTCTGGAGCGTGACCGGTGACGGTCACATCGCGAACCGGGCGAACGGCGGCGTCCTCACGACGCTGGCACGCACCAACGGCCGCTTCGGCGCCGTGCTCAGCCCGGAAGGGGACGATCCGTGGCGCCTGCAGCACTGGACCCTTCTGGCACCCCCGGTGTCGGGCAGCACGACAGCGCCCTCCTGGGTCTGCTTCCAGAGCGCGCTCCCGGACACCGGCGGTGCCGACTGCCTGATCAGCGTCGACGCGAACAGCACCGACCCCGGCGCGGTGCTGATCATCTGGCCGTACACGCAGCAGACCGCTGCCGCGTCCCAGTTGTGGCAGATCACGCCCGACGGGCGGATCCTCAGCGCCCAGGGCGACAATCTCGTCCTCACCCTGGGCGGCCCGAGCGACGGGGACGGCGGCAACTACGTCACCGTGGACACGCAGCGGGACCCCCTGCCGCTGACCCAGGTGTGGGACCTGAGCAGGCCTAACCAGATCCGCAGCGCCTCCTCGGGTGACTTCCTGTGCCCGTCCGGAGGAACCGGAGGTCCGGTCACCCACGACGCCGGGGACCCCGTCGTGGCAGCACCCGGCACTCCGAGCGCGAGCTACACCTGGTACACCACCCCGGCCACGCCGCTGCAGGCGATCCTGCAGCAGACGCCTGAGGACTTCCCCGAGTTCACCGACGACAAGGAAACCGCGTACACCTGCATCGAGAACCGGCTGGGCGTCCCGTCGCTGCGCGCGACGTACGTCGACCTGAGCGCCGACATCGACAGCTACGGCAACAAGATCGCCTCCTGGAACCAAGCACCGGACGGCATTTCCCAGGGGGACTGGGACGCGGTCCGCAATCAGCTGCTCACCGAGATCTCTTACGCGGGCAACACCCGCTACGTGTTCAGCCAGTACGCGACCTTCCAGAACACGCTCTTCGGAGCCGACAGCGCCGCGCTCAACGCCTACATCGAGGCCGCCGGACTGACCGTGGGATCGGACCAGGAGAACGTCGCGGGGATCATCCTGGCCATCCTCGGCGGCGTCGCCTACACCGCGATGAGCGCTCAGTCGGCGACGCCGGGGTGGCCGGTGCTGGGGAACCTGATGGAGACGGGGATCAACATCGGGCTGGCCGCCTCCTCCGGCGGCGGCAGCATCTCTCCCGACCCGTTCCAGGTCACGGTGGTCGACCTCTGGACCGAGCTCGACAACAACTACCAGGGCCTGCTCGGCGCGATGGGCACGCTGGAGACCGCGATCCTGCAGGACTGGGGAATGCTGCAGAGCGTCTACCCGCTGACCCTGGACCCCGATCGGCCCGACACGCTGTACTGGGGTCCGGAGACGGCGGCCGACCTGATCGCTGCGGCGACGCCCGGCTACGACGTGTCCATGATGCAGATGCTGCTGGCCGCCAAGTACCAGATCTACGTCGCGGAGACCACCGACCCCGACTACTACCCCTCCGACCTCCCGTCGTGGGCGATGTGGCAGTCGGGCGGGTGGACGTACTGGATCGCCGAGATCACCAACGCCGAGGTGTTCCCGGCCGAGCTGACGATGCAGAGCTACGTGTGGGGCTACGGTGTCAGGCCGGAGCAGTTCTTCCGGTCCGGCGGCGGCTGGGCCTTCGCCACGAACAGTCAGGTCTACGACGGCTGGCTCACCTTCACCAACCTGACGCCCGATCTGCTGCGCCTCAGCGGTCCCACGGGCGACAGCTACCTCGGCGCCTACCAGAGCTGCGGGGTCGGCTTGAACTCGGGCAGCTACGGGTTCCAGGTGACGGACCTGAACGGCTCCCAGGGCTCGAACCAGGTCGCGCAGTTCACGGCCGAGGTGCACAGCCCGTTCTTCGGCAGCCCCACGATCTCCGTCACCTCCCCGAGCAGTGGCACCGGCTACCGGCTCACGTCACCTTTGTGCACGCCGACCAACGGCGGCAACTACGGGGGCTACGCGGCGGCCCAGATCGGCCTGGCCATGGTGCCGACGTAGCCTCCGCCCGGGGTAGCCCCGTCCGCCGGTCTGGCCGCCCGTCGAAGGAGACCAGCGCCCGATGATCCACTTCGACTTCCAGGTGGGCGACCTGGACACGGCCGTGCCCGAGGCGGTGGCTTTGGGAGCCACCGTCGCGCGAAGTCCAGCCGCAGGAGCACGTCCGGGTGCTGTACGATCCTGCCGGCTCCCCTTCTGCCTCTGCTTCGACGGAGCCTGACGATCCCCCGGCCACGCACGGCACCGGCGCCCCGCTGGTCAATATGATCAACCAGACTCCGACATCAACAGTTCAACCTCAGTAGCGTGTGCAACGTGATCAACTCATACGCGGTGTCTGTCGCGCACCCCCTTCAGCGTCGGCTGTCGCCGGGCGCGAGCAGGCTGGTCACCTCGGAGATCGACTCCGGGGAGGGCTTGAAGTAGCGGCGGACGTTGTCCGCCTTCTTGTGCCGGGACTTGGCCATCAGCATCAGCTCGGACGCGCCCTGCTCGCCCAGATGCGTCAGCCCAGAGTGTCGCCATTCGTGCAGGTCCCACCCGGAGCCCGGTCCGCGCACGGCGGTGTGCTGGTCCAGCAGCGCGCGGGCCTGCCCGTAGGACAGGCGGACCAGGCCGGTGTCCGGGCACATGTCACGCGCGGAGAGGACCTTGCCGGGGCCGGGGCGGCGGTGGGTGGTGAAGACCGGCCCGCGGGTGCGGCCCTTGAGCAGCCGGGGCAGCAGCCGGGCGGTGCCGGCATCCCAGTACACCGTCTCCAGCACGAAGTCGGAGCGGGCGCCGCCGCGGCGGCGGACCTTCGGCCGGGCACCCTTCGACTTCACCAGGCAGCGGCGCCCGGCCAGGTCCAGCTCCTCGATGTTGACGTCCAGGACCTCCTCGGAGCGGGCGCACGTCTCGTAGAGCATCCGCCACAGCGTCTTCTCCCGCACATGGACGTCCCGTCGGGCGATCAGCCGGTCGATCGCCATCTTCGAGTGCACCGGGGTGTCGGAGTCCGGGGGCGGCAGGCGCTTCGCCCAGGCCGGGACCGCCGGCCCTTCGTATCCGCGCTCGGCGCACCAGCTCGTCCACGAGAGCACCGCACCGCGTCGGGCGTTCCAGGTATTCACCGCCGAGCTGCCCCACAGCAGCTCCAGTACCTCGCCGATCTCGTCGTCCGCGACGACGGCGAGCGGGCGGCCCTCGCCGATCCGCTCGGCCGTCTTCCCGACGGCGATGCCGTAGCTGCGGACAGTGTTCGGATTGCCGAGCGAGCCGAGGAAGGCGTCGGCCGCCGCCCGGACGGTCACCGCCTTCCCGGCCGGCAACTGGACGACGGTCGGCACCGCTTCTCCCTTGCCACAGATAACAGGGCCGCTTCGCGCAGCGTGCGGAAGACGTCCCCGCAGGTCGCGCTCAGTGATACCGCAGATAATAGGGCGTTATCTGTGGGAGAACTTCACCACCGCCCCAACGCCGACGACCCGTCAGCCGCCCACTAGCGGCGATCGAGGCTTAGCGCCGGTTTTCGTTCCGTTGTTCCTCAGCCCCCAGACCCCGATCGGCGAACCGGTCGCGCCAGCAGCGCACGGTATCCAGATGCAGGCCGGTCTCCCGGGCGATGCGCGCGTTGGAACGGCCGCGTGCGGCATGCAGCACCACCTGCGCGCGCATCCGCAGCCGGTACTCGGTCTTGTGGCCGTAAGCCATCTTCTTTAGCCGCTCGCGCTCGGCGGCACGCAGAAAGATCGGACGGGCGCAGGCAACGGGCAAGGCAGACAAGCCGATCAAGAGAAGTGGATCACGACAGGCCGTAGCCTGCCGCACCCGGCAGCCGACCCCTCAGGACGCGCAGCCCGGCCAGCCCGTACGCCTTCGGAAACGTGAGCATCCGGGCGGGCAGCCCGCAGCGGTGCCCCGGTCGGCGTCGGGAGAGCCTGGCCGGGGCACCGCTGCGGCATAACGGGGTCACGGGGTGACGGTTTGGGTGTCTACGGGTGAGGTGGTGGTGTTGAAGTTGCCGCTTCCGTTGTAGACGGCGGTGAGGGGGTGGGTGCCGATGGCGAGGGTGGAGGTGGTGAAGGTGGCCACGCCGCCGCTGAGGGTGCTGGTGCCGAGGAGGGTGGCTCCGTCGAAGAAGCTGACCGTCCCGGTGGGGGTGCCGGCTCCCGGGCTGACGGCGGTGACCGTGGCGGTGAGGGTTTTGGCCTGGCCGAAGACGGACGGGTCGGGGGCTGAGGTCAGGGTGGCGGCGGTGTTGGCTTTGTGGATGGTTTGGTTGCTGGTGGTGGAGGTGGAGGTGTTGAAGTTGGTGTCGCCGTTGTAGGTGGCGCGGATGGTTCGTGTTCCGACCGGCAGGTTGGAGACGGTCAGGGTGGCCACGCCGCCGGAGAGGGTGACGGGTGCCTGGGGGATGCCGCCGATGAAGAACGTCACGGTTCCGGTGGGGGTGCCGGCTCCCGGTGCCACGGGGGTGACGGTGGCGGTGAGGGTCACCGGTTGTCCGAAGACGGACGGGTTGGGGGCTGAACTCGCGGTGGTTGTGGTGTTTGCCTTGGTCACCGTCTGGGTGTCCACCGGTGAGGTGGAGCCGGTGAAGTTGGTGTCCCCGCTGTAGACGGCGGTCAGCGAGTGCGACCCCGCCGCCAGGTTGGAGACGGAGAAGGTGGCCACGCCGCCGCTGAGGGTGCTGGTGCCGAGGAGGGTGGCTCCGTCGAAGAAGCTGACCGTCCCGGTGGGGGTGCCGGCTCCCGGGCTGACGGCGGTGACCGTGGCGGTAAGGGTCTTGGCCTGACCGAAGACGGACGGGTCCGGCGCCGAAGTCAACGCGGTCGTCGTGGCTGCCTGATTGACCGTCTGGGTATCCACCGGCGA
>NZ_JALMUV010000038.1 GCF_023155275.1 Streptomyces rhizoryzae | reverse complement strand
AGGCGGGCAATAAAACGGTCAAACCCGCACGTCAACAGCATGAACGTCCTCTCAGTCGCGGTCCGGACCGGGCGGCTTGCGTCCCCAGGCGGAGATCAGCGGCGCCGTCGCGGTGTCGAGCCGGCCGGAGGCGATGTTCGCCAGGTGCTCCTCGATCTCCTCGGCGGTCGCCAGCCCGGCCGCCACCAACCGGTCCCGGATCTGCCGTACGGTCGCGGCCTCCAGCGCGCTCCCCACCGGAGAGGTGATCGGGAAGTACGCCTCCGCCCCGACCTCGGCCAGGCCCGCCGTCCGCAGCAGCCGGGGCAGCGTCCGCCCGAAGTCGAGTTGCGCGCCCCGTTCCGCGAGCAGTGCTCGGAAGCCGCGCCGGATCCGGTTGGCCAGTACCTGCTCGGGGCCGTACTCATCGGGGCAGGCCAGCGGCTGGAGCGCCGGATCGGCATCCTCCACCAGCAGCCATCCACCGGGCCGCAACGCCCGCACCATGCTCCGCAACGCGGCCTCGCGCTGCGGCACATGGACCAGCACGAGCCGTGCGTGCACCAGGTCGAACCGCCCCTCCGGCGGCTCCTCGGCGCCCACGTCGTGCCGCACCACCTCGTACGGCGCCCCGGTCCGCGGCATCCACGACGTATCGAGATCCGTGGCCAGCACCCGGCCCTCCTCGCCGACCCGCTCGGCCAGCCACCCGGGCACGCCCGGACCGCCGGCCCCCACCTCCCAGCAGTGCCAGCCGGCCGCGACCCCCAGCGCCCCCAGGCGCCGGAACGTCACCGGGTCGAACAGCTGCGACAACGCCGCGAACCGCTCCCCGGCCTCGGCCTGCCGATTGTCGAGCAGGTATCCCTTGCCGCTGTCGTCGGCGGCGGTATAGTCCGTCACCGCCCGAAAATAACAGGGCCGGTGCCTGGCGCGCGGTGTCGAGGGCACCCGGTGAGGAGCAACCAGGGTGAGCGGTGGGGGAGGGGAGCTGCTGCTGGCCGCGATCGTGCTGGTGGGCGCGGCGGTGCAGTGGCTCACAGGGATGGGCTTCGCGCTGGTCGCGGTGCCCGCGCTGGTGCTCCTTCTGGGACCCGGTACGGGTGTGGTGCTGGCCAACTGCGCGGCCGGTGCGATCAGTCTGGTGGGGCTCGCCGGCGGCTGGCGCAGAATACGGCCGGGGGCGATGGTTCCGCTGGTCGCCGCCTCGGCGTGCACCGTCCCGCTGGGGACGTGGGTGGCCGCCCGCCTTCCCGAACCGGTGCTGCTGGTCGGCCTGGGCGCGCTGGTGACCGCGGCCGTCCTGCTCGTGATGCGCGGCGCCCGCGTCCCGGCCCTGCGGGGGACCCGGGGAGCGATGGCGGCGGGTGCCTTGGGCGGCTTCATGAACGCGTCGGCGGGGGTGGGCGGGCCACCGGTCTCGCTGTACGCGGTGAACGCGGACTGGTCCGTGCCGGAGTTCGTGCCGAACGCCCAGTTCTACGGGGTGGTGGTGAACGCGTTCTCGGTCGCCGCCAACGGCCTGCCGCGGCTGGCCGCACCGACGTGGGGGGCGGCCCTGACCGGCCTGGTGACCGGGGCCGTCGCCGGCGGCGCGCTCGCGCGGCGCGTGCCGGAGAAGTGGTCCCGGCTGCTCGTACTGTGGCTGGCCCTGGCCGGTGGGCTGGTGGCGGTCGCCAAGGGCCTGTGGGGCTGAACCCGCTCGTACCCAGCCGTTCGGGCGGCGACGGATCTGCTGCTACGCCCGCGGGAGTACGTCAGGAGCCCTCGCCGGGCGGACGCGCCGGGCAGGGCGGTCCGGTGGACTGACGGTGCCGGGTCTGGGGCCTCCAGCCGGCACCGTGCCCACCACCGGAAGGCTGCCTGTCTTGTCGTCCTCCGCTCGGACCCGCCGCCCGGCCCCGGGAGCGCTCGGCGGCGTCCTGTACGCGCTGTTGTTCGTGACCAGCATCGTCGCGAGCGGCGCCACCGCACCGTCCGGCCCGCTCGCCACGCCCTACTCCAGCGACACCGTCGCCCGGCAGTACCTCCTCGCCGACCCGTCCGCGTTGCACCGCTCGCTTCAGATATCGGCGCTCTTCCAGATGCTGTCGGCGCTGGCGCTGCTGGCCTTCGTCCCCTGGCTCACGGACTTCGTGCGCCGCTACGGCACCACCGCACAGGCGGGCGTGGTCCGCGCGATGGGTACCGCGTCCGGGACGCTGCTGGTGCTCTCCGCGAGCGCCGGGTGGATCCTGTCCGTGCTGATCCCCACGGCCGGTCTTTCCACCGCGCGCGCCGTGATGGACCTCTCCTTCATCACCGGGGCCGCGCCCGCGATCGGCACCCTGGGCCTCGCCATGTGGCCGGTGTCGCGGACGGTGCTGGCCAGCCGGGCGCTGCCGGTCTGGGTCGGCTGGGCCGGACTGTTCCTGGCCGCGGCGAGCGGCCTGTCGCTGCTGTCACTGCTGCTGGAACCGGCCACGGTGTTCATCCCGGTCGGCCGCTACCTGGGCTTCATCTGGTTCATCGCGGTCAGCCTGCTGCTGTGGCGCCGCGGCGGCCGGACCCCCGCACCGGCTCCCCCCGGCGGCGCGGGCCGGTGAAACGACGACGCCTCGGCCCTCGCCCCGAGCGGCAGTCGGTGGAACGGCGGCCCGGCGGCCGGCCAGGCAACCGCTGGGCCGGTCAGCCGGTCAGCCGGGCAACCGGCCGGGCAGCCGGCCGGGCAGGCGGCCGGTCAGCCGGCCACCCCGCCGGTCGGTCGGCCGAGCCGACGGGCGGTCAGTCGGCTACGCCCCGGTCAGGTCGCGAGTCGGCGTTCGAGCGGGGTGCGGTAGCAGGGGGTGACGCGGGTGCCGTCGAGGAAGGCGGACAGGCGGGCGATCTCCGCGCTGATGGCGGTGCGGGCCTCCTGGCCGGGGTCGGTGAGGAGGTGGTGGTTGATCCGGCCGTCGCGGTGGTGCGCCCAGGCACCGACGATGCGGCCGTTCCACCACACCGTGGGGCCGATGTTGCCGTTGCCGTCGAAGAGGGACGCGGTGTGCTCCGGATCGAGGTACCAGTCGCGGTGCCGCCAGCCCATGGCGGTCGGGTCGAGACCGGGCAGCAGGGCCGCCGCGGGCTCGGGCTCGGACCGGTCCGGCGCCTGGTCGAGGTCGTCGGGCAGGAGGTAGCCGGTGCCTTCGTCGAGTGCGACCGGCTGGGCGCCGGTGGCGGCGACGGCCTGGCGGGTGTCGGTGAGGTTCCAGCCGGTCCACCACTTCAGGTCGTCGACGGTGGCCGGCCCGAACGCGGCGAGGTAGTGGCGGGCCAGCGCGGCTTTCGCCTCGGCGGCGGGGACCTGGGGCAGGGGGCGGGCCAGGGCCCAGCGGAACTGCCCGGACGTCCAGGAGCCCGCGGGCCGGGCGCGCCGGATGCGGCCTTCGGCGGCGAGCACGGCCAGGACCGTTGCGCTGACACGCTGCCGGGACTCGTACGGTTTGCCGGGGGAGAGGATGATCTGCTGGCGCAAGTCGGCTATGTCGTCGGCGAGTTGGGCGGCGGTGGCCTCACCGCGGGTGGCGAGGGCCGCCAGGACGGCCGCCTCGGCGGCCGTGTAGCGCCGCTCGTCCCAGTCCAGGTTCTCGCGCAGGAGGGTCAGGGCGTCGGCCCGGTGGCGGTGGGTGTCCCGGACGGTCGCGGCGAGGACGGCCGGAGCCAGGGGGCGGGGGACGACGAACATGGTGCGGCGCATGCAGCGGATGCGTTCCAGTCCGGGAGCGCCGCCGGCGGTGTCGTACAGGGCGCGGTCGATGGCGTCCCGGGTGGCGGTGCGCATACGGGCGGCCGCCGCGAGGAACACGGTGGCCGGATCGGTGGCGTGCAGGCCGACGAGGGCGTGGGCCACCTCCTCGACCCGCGTCTTGCGCAGCGAGGGCGCGAGCAGATGGCGGCGCACGAGACGGGCGCGGCGCTGGGCGGCGGTGAGGCGGGGGAGAACGGACATGACGCTCCGGGGTCGGGGTCGGGGGCGGGGTCGGGGTCGGGGTCGGGGTGGCGGGTGGGGAGAACGGGACGGACGTGCTCACGGGCGCGCTCACGGGCGCGCCTGGGCGGGGCAGGGCGGGAAACAGGAGGGCCGTCGGTGTCCGGGGCCGGGGTGGGTGTTGGACTGTGGTGCCGGTGCCGGTGCCGGTGCCGGTGCCGGTGTGGGTGCCGGTGCCTAGCGCTCGACTTCGATGCCGAAGTGGCCGCCGAAGTGCCGGCCGAGGCCGAAGCCGATGGCGGAGTGCAGGTGCGCGTACCTCTCCCTACCGCGGGCGCAGACCAGGGGGCCGAGGTTGCGGACGAGGGTCCAGCCGTAGGACCTCAGCGGGTCGGTGACCCGCTGCTTGGCGTCGGTGTGGCACGGGTCGAGCTCCGGCATGACGCCCCACGGCGTCGGCCACGGGTGTTCGACCGGCGGGTTCGGGGACGAAGGGGACGGCGTGGTCGGCGAGGGTCCTGCCGGCCGGGGCATCGGCCCGGCGGCGTGCGCGCGGGCACCGCCACCGGTACCGAGCACGGCGATCTTCACGGGGCACCTTCCGTTGCGTTCTGACGGACGGTCCCCACGGTAGGAGCCCACTAGGACAGGCTGTGTCCTTCACCGGCAGCCTGCGTCCTTCACGGGCAGCCGGTGTCCTTCACAGGGCTGTACCGGGCTGTACCGGGCGCCACAGGCGGCATGGCTAATACACCGGCAAGGCCACCAGCGTCGTCCCGTTGAGGACGAAGAGGCGGTTGGCGGCGGCGGCGAGGGTGCGGGACGGGGCGGTGGTGAGGGCGTAGGTCTGGGGGTCGCCCTGACCGGAACGGGGCAGGCCGCTCACGCCGGTCTCCTCGCTCTCCACGATCCAGACGCCGTGTCCCTGGACGGCCGGGGGCTGCCAGGGCGGGACGACACCGGCGATCATCACCGGGTAGGCGGCCTGGCTGCCGTCGGAGTGCAGCGATTGCAGGGCCGCGCAGTCCAGCGCGTAGACCACCTCGTCGGCCACCGCGGGCGGACCCCACCCGTCCGTGCCGCCCCGCCTGGGCGGGCGCGCGGGGTTGCGGGACCAGAGCTGGTGGCCGTCGGTGATCCGCACCGCGGCGAGGGTGCGGCCGCCGAGGTAGACGGTTTCGCGGTCGATGGCGGGGCGCAACGCCCCGTCGGCCTGGCCCTTGCGGACCCAGGCGCGCGCCCCGTCCCGGGCGCGGACCGCGGCCACGTCGCCCTGCGCCGTGCACAGCACCAGGTGGCCCGCGCCGAGGGCCGCGGCGGGGCGGCCGCCGGACAGCGCCAGCGGTGGCTGCCGGGTCCAGCGCACCGTGCCGTCGGTGCCGACGCAGCGCAGCCGCCCGTCGGTGGTCACCAGGTAGACGGCGCTCGCGTCGGCGGCCAGCAGGGCGGCCGCCTGGGCGTCCGCGGTCCAGCGCGGCGAGCCGGTGGCCGCCACCCAGGTGCGCAGCGTGCCCTTGGCGTCGGCGGCGGCCACCAGCCGGTCGCCGATCGAGAGGTAGCCGGCGGCGGCCTTCGCCTCGCGGGCCCGCCAGCGTTCCCGGCCGTCGGTGACCTGGCGCGCCGCGATGCCGCCCCCGGCCGCCGCGAACACCACCACGTCGCGGACCGGCAGCGGCGCCGGCGACCCGGCGTCGGCCACGTCCTGGAGCGGCCCCCACAGCGGGCTCGGGGAGCCGACCGCGGAGCCGAGCGGGGCGGCCCGCACCGCGGCCGGCGGCGGGAGGTCGAACGGGTCGGCCGGCGCCTCACCCCGGGACAGCCACCAGGCGGTACCGCCGCCCGCCGCGGCCAGCAGCGCCCCACCGCCGGCCGCGGCCAGCAGCCGCCGCCGGGTGAAGCGGGGGCCGCCGCCGGCCGGCCCGGCCCCGAGGGTGGGGGAGGCGGCCACCGAACGCTCCGTCAGGCGGCGGGCCGCCACCTCGCGTTGGCGGATCTCGTCACCCAGCGCGCCGGACCTCCACAGCCGTTCCGGCTGCCGGGGCGCCGCCGCGGCCTCGGCGACCTGAGCGGGCAGCGGGCGGGCCGCCGGATCCTTGGCGAAGCAGGGCGTGACGAGGTACCGCAGGGCCTCGGGGACGGCCGCGAGATCCGGCTCGCCGTGCACGACCTCGTACAGGACCGCGGTGATCTCGGCACCGGTGTAGGGCGGGCGGCCGGCCGCGGCGAAGGCCAGGACGGCGCCGAGCGAGAAGACGTCGGCCGCCGGGCCGACCCGCTGCCCCAGGACCTGCTCCGGCGCGCCGTAGCCCGGGGTGACCGGGATCTGCCCGGTACGGGTCAGGGTCAGGCCGTGCTCGGGGCGGGCGATGCCGAAGTCGATCAGCCGAGGGCCCCGCGAGGTGAGGACCACGTTGGGCGGCTTCACGTCCCGGTGGACCAGGCCCGTGGCATGGACGTCCTGGAGCGTGCGGGCCAGCGACCGCGCCAACTCCCGCACCGCGGCGTCATCGAGCGGCCCGAAGCGCGCCACGGCGTCGTCCAGCGTCGGACCGGCCAGGAACTCCGTGGCGATCCACGGCCTGCCGCCCTCCAACTCGGCGGCCAGGACGCGCGCCACGCCCTCGCTGGTCACCGCCCGCGCGGTGCGCGCCTCGCGGAGGAAGCGGTCGGCCAGGTGCGCGTCGTGGGCGAGTTCCGGCAGCAGCACCTTCACCGCGGCGGGGCACCCGGCGGCGTCCGCGCCGAAGTACACCTTGCCCATACCGCCCTCGCCGAGGACGCCGTGCAGGCGGTAGGGGCCCAGGCGCAGCGGATCTCCCTGGCCGAGGGGTTTCACGGGCGGTCTCGTCTCCTGGATCGGAACGGATGGAGCGGGTGGGGTGGGGGAGGGGTGCCGGGGACGGCGTCAGGCGAGCGGGAGGGCGAGGGTCCGCTTCTCCTGGCGGACGTACAGCCGGCCGCCCTGGGCGTCGGCGGTCAGCACCACGGGCTCGCTGGCGTACGTCCAGACGGCCTTGCGGGACTTGAGGTCGACGGCGCGCACGCCCTTGTCGTCGACGCAGTACGCGTACCGCTTGCCGACCGCCGGCGCCACGTCCCGCTTGCTCTTCCTGCCCGAGAGCCCCTGCTCCTGCCAGTTCAGCGTCCCGGAGAGGGCGTCGACGGCGAGCAGCCCCTGGTCCTCCCGGACGGAGTACACGACACCGTCCTGGAGGGTCGGCGCACCGTACCGCCGCTGGTCACCGCCGCTGCCCTCGCCGTCGCGCCCGTTCCCGAACAGCCACTCCAGGCCGCCGTCGGAGAGCCGGCGCGCGGTGAGGGTGTCCGCAGCCAGGTAGAGGTTGTGCTCGTCGGCGACCAGACGGGTCGGCGGGGCGCCCGCGAACGTCTCGGACACCGCCCACGCCTGCTTGCCGCTGCCCTTGTCGTACGCCGAGAGGCGGAGGAACTTCGTATCGGACGCCGGGTACGCGCACAGCACCACCCGGGACCCCACCACACCGCCGTACAGCGCCGCCGGGAAGCCCTTGGACTGCGGTGCGTCCACCGGGCTGCGCCAGCGCTCCTTGCCCGTGCCCAGGTCGGCCGCGACCAGGTACCAGCGGCCCCCCGACGCGGCCCGGGCCACCAGGTACGCGGTGCCGCCGGCCACGCACAGCAGCTGGTTGTACTGCTCCTTGCCGGTGAACGCGGCGAGCTCCGCCAGCGGCTTGCCCAGCTGGCCGTCGGTCTGCGACACCTCGCACACCGCCAGCGCCGCCGCGTCCTCCTGGTAGTCCCGCAGGGCGTACAGCCTGGTCCCGTCGGTGGCCGAACGCCAGACATCGGCGATGTTCGCCTGCCACGTGGACTGGCCCGACTCGGCGTTGATCCCGCACAGCACGATCCCGGCGCGCATGGCCAGGTTGCGGCCCACCGGCATCACCTCGCCGCCGGACTCCGGGCACCACAGGCCGGCGCTCCACAGCGCCGACGGCGGCTTCGGCCGGTCGACGGCGTCCTTCTTCGTGCCGCCGCCCCCGTTGTCCGAGGGACCGGAGAACAGCGCCCAGCCCGCGCCGCCGAGGACGCCGCCGCCCAGCAGCGCACCGCCGGCCACCGCCAGCAGCCGCCGCCGGGACACCCCCGCCGCCGGGGCGGCGTCGGCCCGCGGCGCCTCGGTGGGCACCGGCGGCGCCAACCGCGGCGGCGGCTCCCGCCACACCTCGTCGCTGCGCCGCGCGATCTCCCGCAGCACCGCGTCGGGCAGCAGTACCGCGAAACCACCGCGGTCGCCCGGGGCGGCCGCGGCACCGCCGAGCGCACCGTGCAGCTCCCCGGTGGACGGGCGGTGCGCGGGATCCTTCGCCAGGCAGCGGGCGAGCAGCTCACGCAGCGACTCGGGGACCCGGCCGAGGTCCGGCTCACCGAACCGGACGCGGTACAGCAGGTCCGTGGGCGCCCCGCCGCCGAACGGGCCGGTGCCGGTGGCGGCGAAGATCAGCACCCCGGCCAGCGCGAACACATCGCCGGCCGCCGCGTGTTCCAGCCCCGCCGCCTGCTCCGGCGACATGAACGCCGGGGTGCCGACGGCGCTCCCGACGTTGGTCAGGTGCTCGTCGCCGAAGGCACGGGCGATCCCGAAGTCGATGATCCGCGGGCCCTGCGCCGTCACCAGGATGTTGGACGGTTTCAGATCGCGGTGCACCACCTCCGAGCGGTGCAGCTGTTCCAGCCCGGCGGCGAGCGCCGCGCCGAGCGCCCGCACGGCCGGCTCCGGCAGCGGCCCGCCCGCCTCGACGGCGGTGTCCAGCGGCGGCCCGAGCACGTACTCGGTCGCCAGCCACGGGGTCGGCGCCTGCGGATCGGCGTCGACCACGGCCGCCCCGTGAACGGCGCCCATCACCCGCGCCGCGTCCGTCTCCAAACGGAAGCGGGTCCGCAGCGTGGTGTCGCCGGCGAGCCGGGTGTGCAGCGTCTTCACCGCGACTGTGCGCCCGGCCGCCGAACGGCCCAGGTACACGGTGCCCATCCCGCCGCCACCGAGGCGGGCGAGGATCCGGAACGGCCCGACGGTGTGCGGGTCGTCGTGCAGCAGCGGGGAGATCATGGCTCAGCTCCCTTGGGTGGGGAGTGCGGCGGCGAGGACCTCCGCCGACTGACGGGACAACGCCTCGACGACCCGGCCGGGCAGCGACACCGGCTCGGCGGCACCGGTCAGCGCGCCGTACGCCGCGCCCGGCACCAACTCCGCCAGCACCCTTGCCGGTTCGGGCCGCCCCTGCGGATCGCGCGAGCGGCAGGCCGTGATGACGTCCCGCAGGCCGGCGGGGATCTCCTGCCGCTCGGGCACCGTGTGCCCGGTCGCCGCGTACGCCAGGACCGCGCCCAGGGCGTAGACGTCGCCGGCCCGGTCCACGGCTGCTCCGCCCGCCGCCAGTTCGGGCGCCAGGCACCCGGTCTCCAGCACCGATTCGCCCGTGGCGGAGGCTCCCACCACCGGGTTCGCGCGGGTCGCCCCGAAGCAGCTCAGCAGCGGCCCGCGGACGGTCAGCAGCACGCCCGCCGGACAGACCCCGCCGTGCACGATGCCCAGGACGTGGGCGGAGGCCAGGGCTTCGGCGAGGGTGCCGCCGAGCATCCGGACCACCGGCTCCGGCAGCGGCCCGCCGTGCGCGGCCAGCACGGCCGGCAGCGGCAGCACGGGCCGGTAGGGAGCGGCCCACCACGGGAACGCCGGGGTCCCGCCGAGCCCGCCGACCGGCCAGAACCCGGGCTGGGTCAGCCGCGCCGCCTGCTGCGCCTCGGCCGCCCACCGCGCCGGGTCACCGCCGGGCGGCGGCAGGCAGGCCAGCACGGTGTGCGCACCGTCAGCGCTGCGGGCCAGATAGCGGCGTTCCGGTACGCCCCGGCTGCCGTCGGCGTCCAGACGCGCCAACGTCACCAAATCCCCGATCCGCGCAGGATCGTCCTGCCGCAGCCGTTCCACTCGGTCTTCTCCCCCGTCAGGCTCGTTACGGGCGTGAGCCTATATACGGTCCGCGGGCGACCCGGAGGCGGGGCCTCCCCCTCCGGTCGGCGACGGCCCCCGCTGCCCCGACGCGGCCGCCGGGGCCCGCTCGCCGCACCCCGCGCGACGGCCCGCCGCCCGGTCAGTCACGGGGCGCGCCGAACCACCGCGCCATGCAGCCGAGCAGTTCCTCCTGCTCCTCACCGGCCCACACCACGTGCCCGTCCGGGCGCAGCAGGACCGCCGGGACGTCCAGCGCTTCACCGGCCTCGACCTCGTCGACGATGTGGTCGACCCGGTCCGCCCAGCCGGCGATCGAGAGCCGCCCGGTCCGGTCGAGCAGCAGCCCTCGGCCGCCGTGCATCAGCGCGTACAGCCGGCCCTGCGCCAGCCGCACGTCCCGCAGTCGCCGGCCGAGGAGTTCGTGGCCCTCGCCGACGTCGTAGCGGACGTCGACGGCGGTGATCATCCCGGTGATGTACCGGTTCACCTCCTCGAAGTCCATCAGTTTCGACAACAGCCCGCGCAGCGCGGTCGCACCGGGATCGGTCCCCAGCAGCGTGATCTGCGCGCGGGTGTTCTCCAGCACGGCGGCGGCCACCGGATGGCGTTCGGTGTGGTAGCTGTCCAGCAGGCCCGCGGGTGCCCAGCCGTGCACCTCGGCGGCCAGCTTCCAACCGAGGTTGAAGGCGTCCTGGAGACCGAGGTTGAGGCCCTGTCCGCCGGTGGGCGGGTGGATGTGCGCCGCGTCGCCGGCCAGCAGCACCCGGCCGACGCGATACCGCTCGGCCTGCCGGGTGGCGTCCCCGAACCGGGACAGCCAGCGCGGCGCGTGCACCCCGAAGTCGGTGCCCGCGACGGCCCGTAGCTGCTGCCGGAACTCGTCGAGGGTCGGCGCTGTCGCGCGGTCCTCGGCCACGCCGTCGGCGGGGACGACGAGGCGGTACCTCCCCTCGCCGAGCGGCATGGCGCCGAACCGGAGCTGCGTCTTGCGGACCTCCTCGACGACGGCGGCGATCGTCGCCGGGTCCTCGGTCGCCGCCATGTCGCCCAGCAGCGTCTCGACCTGCGCGGGTTCGCCGGGGAAACCGACCCCCAGCTGCCTGCGCACCGTGCTGCGGCCGCCGTCGCAGCCGACGAGGTAGCGCGCCCGCAGCCGCGATCCGTCCGTCAGCTCGACGGTCACCCCGTCCTCGTCCTGGCTCACCCCGGCCACCTCGCAGCCGCGCCGGATGTCGGTACCGAGTTCGAGGGCTCGCTCGTTGAGCAGCCGCTCGGTGAGCGGCTGCGGGGCGGCCACGCCGAACGGGTGGGCGGTGTCCAACCCGTCCGGCCACGGCTTCATGATGCCCCCGAAGAGGCCGCCGACCCGGTACTTCTCGCTGACCGCGAGGAACCGGTCGAGCAGCCCGCGCTGGTCCATCAGCTCGACGCTGCGGGCGTGCAGCCCCTGGCCGCGCGACTGCTCGGTCGGTGCGGCCAGCCTCTCCAGCACGACCACCCGCACCTCGTGCAGCCGCAGCTCGCAGGCCAGCATCAAACCGGTCGGCCCGCCGCCGACCACGATCACGTCAATCACGTCAGCCACGTCAACCACGTCAGTCATGTCAGTCATCACCAAGTCCGTTCCAGGAGAGGGGTGAAGAGAAGGGGAGAAGGGGGGAGGGGGAAGGCGGAGGCGCACCGCCGTACCGCGCGCGCCGGCGTCAGGCGCTCGTGAGGAGGACGAGCTGCTGCGTCGCGCGGGTCATCGCGACATAGCGGTCGACCGCCCCTTCGATGCCGTCACCGAAGGCGTCCGGGTCGACGAGGACGACCAGGTCGAATTCCAGGCCCTTCGACAGGGCGGGGGACAGGCACCGGACGCGGGAGGTCTCCCGGAACGCGGGATCGCCGATCACGCAGGCGATGCCGTCGGCGTGCCCGGCCAGCCACTCGTCCAGGATCGCGTCGCGCTCGGCCACGGTTCCGCGCCGGACGGGGAGGCCGCTGCGGCGGATGGAGACCGGCACGTTGGCGTCGGGGAGCGCCGCGCGGATGACCGGCTCCGCCTCCGCCATCACCTCTTCCGGCGTGCGGTAGTTGATGCTCAGGGCGGCCACCTCGATCCGGCCCAGGCCGACCCGCTCCAGGCGCTCCCGCCACGACTCCGTGAAGCCGTGCCTGGCCTGGGCGCGGTCCCCGACGATGGTGAAGCTCCGGGACGGGCAGCGCAGCAGCAGCATCTGCCACTCCGCGTCGGTCAGCTCCTGCGCCTCGTCCACCACGATGTGCGCGAACGGTCCGGCGAGCCGGTCCGGCTCGGTGCCGGGCAGCGCCGTCTCGTCGATCAGCCGCTCCTGGAGGTCCTGGCCGCGCAGCATCGTGACCGCGCCCTCACCGTCCGCGTCGGCCGCGACGATGTGGTCGATGACGTCGGCCATCCGCGCGCGTTCGGCGGCGACGGCCGCCCGGTGGCGGCGGTTCCGCCGGGCCGTCTCCGGGTCGCCGAGCCGCTGCCGTGCCGCGTCCAGCAGCGGCAGGTCGGCGACCGTCCATGCCTGGGCGTCCGCGCGCCGGAGCGCGCGGACCTCCTCCGGGCCGAGCCAGGGAGCACACAGCCGCAGGTACGCGGGGACGGTCCACAGGTCGCCGACGAGGTCGGCCGCGTCCAGCATCGGCCAGGCCCGGTTGAGCGTGGTGACCAGCTCCTCGTCCTGCCGCAGTGCCCTGCCGAACACGTCGGGCGAGACCTCGCCGTCGAGCTTGTCCAGCAGGATCGTGACCAGTTCCGCCCAGATCTGCTCCCGCGCCTCATTGTGCGGAGTGCCTGGTTCCGGTGCGTCGAACGCCTCGGCCCAGTCATCGGCGCCGAGCCAGAGGTCGGCCCAGTCGGTGGTGACCGTCATCCCCTCGGCGGGCGGCTCCTCGTAGAACCGGACGGCCGCCTCGATGGCGTGCACCATCGCCGCGGACGACTTCAGGCGGGCCACCTCCGGGTCGGTCTCCGGCGCCGCCCCGGCCCCCTCCGCGACGAGGTCCCGCAGCGTGCAGGTCTGCACGCCCTCCTCGCCCAGGCTGGGCAGGACGTCGACGACGTAGGACAGGTAGGGCTGGTGCGGGCCGACGAAGAGCACGCCGCCGCGGCGGTTGCCGAAGCGGGGGTCGGAGTGGAGCAGGTAAGCGGACCGGTGCAGGGCGACGACGGTCTTGCCGGTACCCGGGCCGCCGTCGACGACGAGCGCGCCGCGCGACCCCGCCCGGATGATGGCGTCCTGGTCGGCCTGGAGGGTGCCGAGGACGTCCCGCATCCGCGGCGACCGGCTGCTGCCCAGGCTGGCGATGAAGGCCGACTGGTCGTCCAGCGCGGCATGCCCGGCGAACCCGTCCGCGGTGAACACCTCGTCCCAGTAGTCGCTGATCCGGCCGCCGGTCCAGCGGTACCGGCGGCGGCTGACCAGGCCCATCGGGTTGGCGTGGGTGGCGCCGAAGAACGGCTCCGCCGCGGGGGAGCGCCAGTCGATCAGCAGCCGGCGCCCCGCGCTGTCGGTCAGGCCGAGGCGCCCGACGTACACCGGCTCCGGGTCGTCGGCGCCGACCATGCGCCCCAGGCACAGGTCCAGGCCGAACCGGCGCAGGGCGCGCAGGCGGGCGGTCAGTCGGTGGACCTCCGCGTCCCGGTCCATCGCCTGGCGGCCCAGACCGCCGGGTGACCTGCGCACCTCGTCCAGGCGGTCGGACACCTCGGCGATGGTCTGCTCCAGGCAGTCCGCGAGGGCCGCGAAGTGCTGCTCGTCACCGGCGATCAGGTCCGGGTCGGCCTTGGGGGAGAGGTGGCCGGGGAGGTCGAAGGCATGGGTGGTCAGGGGGTTCACGTACATCAGCTCCGATGAGGGCCGCCGGCGGCCCGCGCGCGGCAAGGGTGTCCTGGGGTTCGAGACCGGGTGACGGGACGGATCGCGCCAGGCACTTCCTGGCTACGGTCGGCGATTGTGCGGCACCACGGGGGCCTTGCCGCAAGCCCCCCAGTGCGCTATATCTTGAACATGGCAAGGAGAGCATGGCTCCCTTGCCCTTTTTCTTGCCCCGCTCCGGGCGCCTCTTCTTGCCCTTCCTGGCCTTGTCGGCCCTGGTGCCTCCTGCGCCGGGGCCGCCGGGCGGACCGGCGGGAGGACAGCCCCCGCCCCCTGGGTCTCAGGCGATCCCGGCGGCGCGCTGGTAGGCCCGGGTGAGTTCGGCGAGGACGCCGTCGGGGCGGGCCGGACGGCCCGCCAGGTGCATGGCGCGGAGTTCGTCCATGAATCGTTCGGCCATCTCCGGGCCGCCCTGGCCGAGGAGCTGGGCGCGGATCGCCAGCTCCGGCGAGGTCGGCAGCCAGCGGGCTCCCCAGGTGCCCAACTGCACGAGGACCGGCACGAGTTGGATCGCCGCCTCGGTGAGCCGGTACTCGATCTTCTGCCGGTGGCTGGGGTCGTCGTGCCGGGTGAGCAGGCCGGCGTCCACGAGCTTGGCCAGGCGGGCGGCGAGGATGTTCGACGCGATGCCTTCGAGCGAGTGGGTGAGCAGTTCGCGGAAGTGCCGGTGGTCGCCGAACATCACGTCCCGCAGCACGACCAGACTCCACCGGTCGCCCAGCAACTCGACGGTCAGGTTGATCGGGCAGCCCGACTTCCCGTCCGGCACGGGCAGGAGATCGGTCCGTTCTGCTCGCGGAGCGTCCATGAGGCAGTAAGGTACCACCGGTTGTTACTTGCAATCAGAAGTGGCCGGTCGGCTCCCGAGGAGGGTGCATGTCACAGCTGTTGAGGGTGCAGTGCTTCAACGTGTCGCGGGACGGGTTCGGCTCCGGTGAGGGGCAGAGCCTGGAACGGCCCTTCGGCCACGCGGACCCCGCCGCCCTGTTCTCCTGGGCGGGTGCCACCGCCAGCTGGGTGAACCGCACCGACCCGGGCGGTACGCGCGGCCTGGACGACTACCTGACCCGCGACCACGCCCGCGGCATGGGTGCCGAGATCATGGGCCGCAACAAGTTCGGCCCGCAGCGCGGCCCGTGGGAGAACCACGACTGGAAGGGATGGTGGGGGGACAACCCGCCGTTCCACACGCCGGTCTTCGTGCTCACCCACCACGAGCGCCCCTCCTTCACCCTGGGGGACACCACCTTCCACTTCCTCGACGCGCCACCGGCCGAGGCGCTGGCCCGCGCCAAGGAGGCCGCCGGCGGCCGGGACGTGCGGCTCGGCGGCGGCGTCGCCACGGTCCGCGAGTTCCTCGAAGCCGACCTGGTCGACACGATGCACATCGCCGTCGCGCCGGTCGACCTCGGCCGGGGCGAACGGCTGTGGGAAAGCCCCGAGGAACTGCTCGACCGCTTCCACCTGGAGAAGGTGCCGAGCTCCGGCGGAGTCACCCACCACTTCTTCTGGAGGCGATGACCGGCTGCGGTGCCTGGCAGGCCGGCCAGGCACCGCAGCGCCTCATGCCCGGCCGCTCCGCTCCCGGTACGGACTGTGCATCGTGAGATACCGGATCTCCAGGTCCTGCTCCAGGTAGTCCATGCGCCGCTCCCAGAAGTCCCGGAGGTGGGGGAGGGCGAGGTGGGCGTCGAGGTCCTGCTCGCTCCGCCACGCCTCGTAGAAGACGAAGACGCCCGGGGCGTCCCGGTCCTCGTGGAAGTGGTACTCCAGGCAGCCCGGTTCCTGCCGGGTCGGCTCGACGAACGACAGCAGGAGCTGCCGCAGCTCCTCCGCCCGCTCGGGCTTGGGCCGGGCGGTACCGACGAGGGTGAAGGGCTGGTGCACGGGGGTCTCCCATCCGCAGGGTCCACACGGGCACGCCGCACCGCGTGGCGACGCGCCTAGGTACGATCATTTTCGTACCTTGCGAGACGCTAGCGCCCCGCAAGGTACGATGCAAGCCGTACCTGCATGGCTGGGAGGTGGCCGAGATGCCCGATGACGAGGGGCACCCCGACGTGGCCGAGATGGAACTCGGCGCGGTGCTGTCCGCGCTTGCCGACCCGCTGCGGCGGCGCGTCGTCCGCGAACTGGCGACCGGGCCGCACGGCGCGGCGCGTACCTGTAGCTCCTTCGCGCTGCCGGTGAGCAAGGCGACCGTCACCCACCACTTCCGCACGCTGCGCGAGGCCGGGCTGATCCGCCAGGTGGACCGGGGGAACAGCCGCATGGCCACCCTCCGGCGGGAGGACATCGAGCGGCGCTTCCCCGGCCTGCTGGCACTCCTTGCCGCCGAGGGCGCCCAGGACGCGTGACCGCGCGCCGGGCACCCTCACCGGTCGCTCCGGCTACCCTTCCGCCGCCAACGGCCCGTCGTGCTCGGGGAGTTCGTACGCGAACCAGATCCGGTGCGTGCCGTCCGCGTCGACGGCGATGCCGCCGGTCCCGGATATCCCGGCCAGCGCGCCCGTGCCGCTGGCCGGGACGATCACGAAGAACGCGTCCCGCCGGTCCGCCCCCGTGGTCGTCGCCGAGTGCGCGAAGTTGAAGGCCCCCGAGCGCCCGTGGAGTGCGCCCTCGAACGACTCCATGGCGACATAGGTGCCCGTCCCGCTGGGCTGATCGAACGCGGCCGTGAACAAGGTGGCCGAGTGCCCGGTGATCTCACCCTCGTACTGCTTCCGCATCGTGGCGACGCCGACGGGCAGTGCGGTCTCGACTGCCGGGGCCGGCACCGGCGCCGGAGTGAAGTCGGCAACGTGGAACGTCCCTGTAGCTCTCATGCCCGGATCGTAGGCCGCACCACTGACAACGGCGCTGCGTACCGCCCGCCCCGCCCCGAGTGCGCGGGCGCCCCGGACGGGCCCCGGGCCCGACTCCCGCGCGAGAGCCGGGCCCGGTCACCAAGGAAGCCTGGCGGCAAGCCAGTTGGTCAGCTCACGCCTCCGGGCCGCCCGTCTCCTTCAGCTCCCCGCCGGCCAGCCGCAGCCACCGGCCCACCCCGATCTCGCGCAGGAACCGCTCGTCGTGGCTGACCACCACGAACGCGCCCTGGTACGAGTTGAGGGCACCCTCCAACTGGGCCGCGCTGACCAGGTCGAGGTTGTTCGTCGGCTCGTCGAGCAGCAGCAGGTGCGGCGCCGGCTCCGCACACAGCACGCAGGCCAGCGTGGCGCGCAGCCGCTCACCCCCGGAGAGCGCCCGCACCGGCAGGTGGGCGCGGGCCCCGCGGAAGAGGAAGCGGGCGAGCACGTTCATCCGCTCGGCCTCCGGCCGCTCCGGGGCGTACGCCGCGAAGTTCTCGGCCACCGTACGGTCCGGATCCAGCAGGTCCAGCCGCTGCGACAGGTAGGCGATGCGCCCGTCGGCCCGCCTGATCGTGCCGCTCTCCGGGGTCAGATCGCCGTTGAGCAGCCGCAGCAGGGTGCTCTTCCCACCACCGTTGGGGCCGGTCAGCGCGATGCGCTCCGGGCCCCGGACGGTCAGGTCGATGCCCTGGCCGGGGAACACGTCCCGGTCGCCGAGCCGGACCCGCAGACCCTCGCCGAGGACGAGGTTGCGCCCGGCCGGCACCTGGGTGTCCGGCAGGTCCAGCGTGAGGCGCTGCTCGTCGCGCAACGACCGCCCGGCCTCGTCCAGCCGCGCCTTGGCCTCGCCGACCCGGCCGGCGTGCGTCTGGCCCGCCCGCCCCGCGGACTCCTGCGCGCTCCGCTTCAGGTTGCCGGCGACGATCCGGGGCAGCCCGGCGTTCTTGAGGTTGCGGGCGGCGTTGCTCGCGCGCCGCTCGGCGCGCTCGCGGGCCTGCTGCATCTCCCGCTTCTCGCGCTTCAGCTGCTGCTCCGCGTTGCGGACGTTCTTCTCGGCGGCCTCCTGCTCGGCCCGCACCGCCTCCTCGTACGCGGTGAAGTTGCCGCCGTGGAAGCGCAGTTCACCCCGTTCGAGTTCGGCGATCCGCTCCATCCGGTCGAGCAGCGCGCGGTCGTGGCTGACCAGGAGCAGGCAACCGCCGAAGTCCTCCAGCGCCGCGTAGAGCGTGTGCCTGGCGTCCAGGTCGAGGTTGTTGGTGGGCTCGTCGAGCAGCAGCACATCGGGCCGCTTGAGCAGCTGCGCGGCGAGGCCGAGGGTGATGACCTGGCCCCCGCTGAGGGTGCCCAGGCTCCGGTCCAGGGTGACGTCGGCCAGGCCCAGGCGGTCGAGTTGGGCACGGGTGCGGTCCTCGATGTCCCAGTCGTCGCCGATGGTGGTGAAGTGCTCCTCGCTCACATCGCCCTTCTCGACGGCGTCCAGGGCGCGGATGACGGCGGCGACGCCCAGCACCTCGGCCACGGTGAGATCGCCGGTCAGGGGCAGGCTCTGCGGGAGGTAGCCGAGGGTGCCGGCCGCGGAGACCGAGCCGCCACCGGGCCGCAGTTCGCCGGCGATCAGCTTCAGCAGGGTGCTCTTGCCGGAGCCGTTGGGCGCGACGAGACCCGTGCGGCCGGCGCCGACGGTGAAGGACAGGTCCTGGAAGACGGGGGTGCCGTCGGCCCAGGCGAAGGAGAGGTTCGAGCAGACGATGGCAGCGTCGGACATGAAGAGACCTCGCGGGAGAGGGGGCAGGGAAGAGACACCTCTGCCCCGGCAGACAAGGGGGGAGAAGACAACGACAGCGAGGCCACGCACGGCGGCGCTCCTGGGCACCGGCCGGTGGCCTGTCGGGTCCGGGTATCACCCGGAGATGTCGTCGTCCACCACCATGTCTGGGCTCCTCAACGAAGGGGTAACGTCCGCTCCAGCGTAGCAGCCGATCAGGTGTGCGGAGGGCTCAGTAGCCGCTCAGCAGGGTGCGCAGCGCGCGCAGGACTTCCGGACCCGCGTCGCTGTGCCAGCGCCCGGGGTCGGCCGGGCGGCGCCCCCAGAGCAGCAGCACCCGCACGTCCGCGTCGCTCTCGACGGTGGCCGGGCCCTCGGGGGCGGCGAACGCGACGGCGGTGCCGTGCGCGTCCGCCGTGACCACGACGTCCTCGGTGCCCGGGGTGCGCAGGCGGCCTTCGACCCGCCCGTCCGGGCCGAGCGCCAACCCCGCCGAACCCCGGGCCAGCAACGGGCGGCCGACGGAGACCACACTGTGCTCCGTCATCCACGGTTCGACCAGGGCCTGCCCGGACGTGCGGTCGTCCCCGGTCACGTCCCAACGGTGCAGGATCAGCTCCTCGCGCATGTGCTCCGCGAAGAAGGCCGGCGTGACATGGCGCCCGGTCCACCGCACGCCGGTGTCCGGCGGCAGGTCCTGCTCGGCCGCCGCGGTGACCTCGGCGAGCTGTGCGCAGCGGGCCAGGAACGCCGCCCACAGGTCGGCGTCGGACAGCGCCCGGAACGGCGCCTCGCGGTCGAAACCGCGGGTCTCGACCGGCTCGCCCGCCAGCTGCGCCCGGAGCACCCGGGCCAGCTCCTCGGCGTTGCCGGTCTGGTGGATCAGGATGTCGCGGACGGTCCACGCCTCGCACCAGGTGCCGTCGCCGGGCCGGCGGGTCTGTACGGCATGGGCGAAGGCTTCCAGCTCGGGGAGGGTGTCACGGACTCGGGCGCCGATCATGTAGGGCGGATATCCAGGCACCCGGGACCGAAAACACGGAACTACCTGTCTGGCGGAACGCCGGACCGGGCGCGCGGTGGGCCGGTCAGTCCCGGCACCAGACCGCTTCCAGGGCATCCCGGACGTGGTCGGGGCGGGCGACCTTGAACACCGAGACGGTCAGGCGCTCGTCGGCGTAGGTGTGGTGGAGGCCGCAGCTGAGGACGTCCAAGTAGTCGCTCCGCACGACGTGTTCGAGGTCGTCCGGCGAGACCTCCGCGGTGCCGGGCGCGCCGGGGGTGATCCCGAGGGCGCGGAGGGTCCGCACGGGGTCACCGGCGAGGTCGATGTCGTCCCAGCCTTCCGCCCGGACCGGCGCAACGCCGGGGACGCGGACCAGGTACTTCAGGTAGCTCAGGGAGAAATCCATCTCGCAGACACCGATGACGCGGGCCTCGGGATGGCTCTCGACCTGCGCCTCGAACGCGCCGTCCATGTTCCGGGTCGTGACGCCGTCCTCACCGAACGCGGGGTCGGTGATCTGCACCACGGACCCCCAGCAGCCAACGGTCACACAGTCCAGGTCTCCCGTCCTCCGCGGGCCGCCGACGTCCCGGCGGCGCAGCGGAGCGCACTCCTCCGCCACCCCGGCAACGGTGCTCAGCCCGTGCACGACCTGCCGGGCACGAACGGGGTCATGGTCCGGGACGCGGGCGAGGGCGCGGCGGGCGTAACGTGCCGGGACGGGCGGGTGGATGCGCGTGATCCGGGTGACGGCACCCCCGGCAGGCGACGTCACGCGCCGGGTCCGGGCCGTAGGAGGGGGAAGGCATGGCGCGAGCCCGGGGCAGGGCGCGGTCAGGGGCGGCTGGGGTGGTGGGCGTCAAGTGATGCTACAGGCAGGGGTGTTGAGGCAGAAGCACTGCCGGCGGGCGCGGGGGTGCGGCGGTGGCGGCGGTGGTAGGAGGCGGTGACCGCGGCGAGCAGGGGGCCCCAGGCGACGAGGGGCAGGTACAGGAAGCCGACCACGGTCCGGCCGGCCGGGGTCATGTCCGGGTGCGGAATGGCCCACCACCACAGGAGTGGGGCCCAGAAGAGCGTGAGGAGGACGGCGCCGGCAGCGGCCGTGCCCACCACCGCTCGCGGCCGAAGGGGCCGGCCGCCCATGAACGGGACCCAGCGCGGCGGCACCTCGCCCCACGGGCGTACCAGCCCCAGCGCGAGCAGGGCGAGCCCCTCGCTGAGCACGCTGAGCGCGACCACGTACACCAACCCCCGCCCGTGCACGTGCAGTTGGTCGAAACCCTGCCGGGTGTAGCCGCCCGGGTAGCCGCAGGCCAGGGCCAGGCGCCACAGCCCGGAGGGCAGGACCGTGAGCGGGATGAGGTGGGCGGCCCGCACGGCCCACCGCGGCGGCGGTGGGGTGGGTGCGCGGTGGGCGGTGCCGGTGTGCTTCGACTGGTTGCTGGTCACCCTCCCGATACTGTCGGCCCGCCCACCGGATGCCGTCGGCCGGCGGCCCTGGATGCGGGTCGTCCGCACGGCTGATCCCCTGGGCGCCCGGCTCCGCCGTGTGGCGGAGCGGGCCCTGACGCCCCAGGTCAGGCCGGCTCTTGGCGGTCGGTGCGGCGCCGGGCGTCCGGCAGGCGGCCGGTCAGCGCCAGGTCGCCGTTCGGCGTGCGCCGCGCGAGGTGGCCGGTGCGGAGGTAGCCGTCGGGGGTGAAGGCGCGGACGTTGTGCTCGGGGGCGCGGTAGTAGCCGCGCGGGGTGGACGGGCCGCGGGCGAGGAGTTCGCCGGGCTCCCCGCCGGGCACGTCCTTGCCGTCGGCGTCGACGATGCGGATCTCGTCGTCCGGCGAGAGCGGGCGGCCCTGCGTGCCGAGCGCGGTCTCGTCCGGACCGGCGGGCCGAGTGAGTGCGACCAGCCCCTCCGCCAGGCAGAGGACCCGTTGCAGGCGGCAGCCCAGCGCGGGGCCCAGCCGTTCGGCGAGGGCCCGGGGCAAGGGGGCGCCGTCAATCTGCACCAGGCGCAGGCTGCTCAAGTCGAGCTGCCCGATGGGCAGTTCGTCAAGGACGCGTTCGGCGGCGGCGGGGGGCAGCGTGGTGAGGGTGACCCGCTCGCGTGCGATCAGCGGGAGCCAGTCGGCGGGGTCCGGAGTGTCGGCCAGGACGACGGTGCCGCCGACGGAGAGGGTGCCGACGATGCCCGGGCAGCCGAGGGCGACGGGGGAGTCGGCGGGCGGCAGGGCCAGATACACGTCGTCCCGGGTGAGCGACACCAGGTCGGCGGCGGCGCGTGTCTGGTAGGCGTAGTCGTTGTGGGTGCGCGGAACGAGGAGGGGCGCCCCGGCAGGGGCATCGGCGGTCAGGAAGAACGCCACCTGGTCGGCGCGCTGCGCCACCGCCGGCCCGGGCGGGGCGTCGATCGACCCCAGCGGGAAGTAGTGGCAGCCGGACGGGTCGGTGCTCATGCCGCCGAACGGGGACGAGGTGCCCGGCGGCTCGAAGGTGAACACCCGTCGCAGGAAAGGCCCTTGGGTCGCGAGGTGCGCGGCCATCGCGGTGTGGTCGAAGCCCTCGTACGTCGAGGGGCCGGCGTAGCCGGTAGCCTCGGTGATCCGTACCAGGTGGGACATCTCGGGCGCGCGGTACGAGACCGGGCACACCACGGGGAACGCGCCGACGCGCATCAGCGCGAACACGGTGATGACGAACTCGGGGACCGGCGGCAGCTGGACGACGACCCGCTGCCCGGGCCGGAGGCCACGCAGCCGGAACCCGGCGGCCATGCGCTCCACGCGCCGGTTGAGGTTCGCGTAGGTGAGGCGGGTGCCGCCGTGGACGAGCGCGGTCCGCGGCCCGTACTCCACGGCCCAGCCGCGCAGCAGGTTGTCCAGCGTGTTGCCGCGCCAGTGCCCGGCCGCCCCGTACCGGTGGGCGAACTCCTCGGGCCAGGGCGTGCAGCCGTCGAGCATGGTGTCCTTCGCTTCCTCGCGTACCAGTGTCCGAACCGGAAGCCGTGCGGATCGTGCCGGGTCGCGAAGGGCGGGGAACGGCGGCGCTGTCGGCAGGTCCCCCTTCTCGACGCCGGGGAGCGATCCGCCGTCCCGGCCTGGGTCATCCAAACCGTCCGCACCCCCTGGCGCGCAATGCGCTGTCCCGACCAGGGACCCCCCACTCCCTCGGCAGAAAGTCCAAGGGGCGTCGCTGACCAGGGGAAACGGCTGGGCGGGGAGGGATGCGGGCGCGCTCGCCCGGCTCGTCCGGGGCCCGGCGGACCGAGCCGTGGGGCGCCTGCGGTGCCACCGGGGCCCGGCGCCGGGCCCCGGTGGTGGTGCTCAGCGCAGGAGGAGGGCGCGTAACGGCCCGCGCGGGACGCTACGGGAGGATCGACCGCACCGCCTCCGGCGACCGGCCCACCACGGCCGTCCCGTCGTCCGCGGTGATGATCGGGCGCTGGATCAGGGCGGGGTGGGCGGCGAGCGCTTCCAGCCAGCGGGTGCGGGCGGCGGCCTCGCGGGGCCACTCCGCCAGGCCCAGTTCGCCGGCGGCCGGCTCGCCGAGGCGGGTGATGTCCCACGGCTCCAGGGCCAGGCGCCGCAGGACGGCGTCCAGTTCGTCCACGGTCGGCGGCTCCTCCAGGTAGTACCGCACCGTGTACGCGGCCTGTTCGGCGTCCAGGAGCGAGAGGGCGGACTGGCACTTGGAGCAGGCGGGGTTGATCCAGATTTCCATGGGGCGGTGTCTTTCGTTCCGTCCGGGCGAGGCGGCGCCTCGCGGGTGGCTGTCGGGGTGGCTGTCAGGCAGGGTGATATCGGGCGAGGCCGGCCAGGGCCGGGAATGCGCCGCGGGAGCGGGCGTCGTTGCGCAGCGTACCCAGCAGCGTGGAGGTGAGCGCGCCGGAACCGGTGGCCTGGACGCCGCGCAGGGTCATGCTTCGCCCGCGTACGCGCCGGTCACCAGTGCGTTCAGCGCCCTGTGGACGAGCGCGGTGCGGAACGCCCGGGGGCCCGGCGGGATGGCGAAGAGGTCCAGGAAGCCGACCAGGGCCGCGGCCGGCGCGCCGACCACCCCGAGCGCGATCAGCCACCTCGCCCCGCGGACCAGGAAATCCCGGTCCCGGACGAGCTACGAGGCGACGTCGAAACTCCTCGGTTTTCACCAAAAAATCTTGGCCTTATTCGAGAAGGGCGTCAAGGCATCCAGCTCGCGGCCGGACAGGCATGGAGCATTCGCCCCTTGCACCCAACGGCGTACGCGTTATCGTGGAGAGGTGACCTCTGACGCCACGCCGCAGCCTCCCGCGGGCGACGCGGCGATCGAGTCCGTCAGTGTCCTCGGGGAGGACTCCCGGCGGCGGATGTTCGCGTTCATCCGGCGGCAGGGTCGCCCCGTGACCCGGGACGAGGCCGCCGCCAGCGTGGGCATCTCGCGCAAGCTCGCCGCCTTCCACCTCGACAAGCTGGTGGACGCCGGCCTGCTGCGCTCCCGGTACGAACCACCCGGCGGGATCCGCAAGGTCGGCCGTCAGCCCAAGGTCTACGAAACCACCGACAGCCACATCCACGTCAGCATCCCCGACCGCCGCCACGAGCTCCTGGCCGACCTCCTGCTGGAAGCCGTCCTGACCGAGGACGACGGCGAATCCGCGGCCCACGCCGCCGTGCGCACCGCCGGCCGGCGCGGCCGCGAACTGGGCGAGCGGGAACGGGAGCAGACCCGCCCCGGCCGGCTCGGCGCCGAACGCGGACTGAGCGTCTGCGAGCGGATGCTCGACCAGCACGGCTTCGAGCCGGTCCGCGAAACCCCCACCCGACTCCGGCTGCGCAACTGCCCGTTCCACCCCCTGGCCGCCAAGGCTCCCGAGCTGGTCTGCGGCATGAATCACGCCTTCCTCGCCGGCTACCTCGACGGCCTGGAGGTCAGCGGCGTGGAGGCCGTCCTGGCGCCGCGCCCCGGGGAATGCTGCGTGCAGCTGGGCCCACCCGCGCAGTGAGGCGCGGCCCTCTCCACCCCGTCCACCACGTCCACTACGTCCCCCGCAACCCCCACAGCGACAACGCCGAGCTGCCGACCGCGGACGTCACCGACGCCACCCGGCGCTCCCACTGAGTACGGCCAGCAGGACCCGACCAGTGCCGCGGCGCCGAAGCGGACGGGCGACGACCGTGGGCCGGTCCGGCGGGTACGACCGGAGCACTCCCATGGTCACCAGACGCCTCACCCACCCCTTGGCACATACCGCACCCCCCTCGGCGAGGGCACCCGCGACGACCCGGGGCCCCACCACCACGGCAACCTCGTCCGCCTCCGACTGGGGCCTGTTGCTGATCCGGCTGACCTTCGGGCTGCTGATGGCCGGGCACGGCTCCCAGAAACTCTTCGGGATCCTCGGTGGCAGGGGCCTGACCCAGACCGCGAAGGGCTTCACCGCCCTCGGCTACCATCCGGGCAAACTCTTCGCCCTGATCGGCGGCCTCTCCGAACTCCTCGGCGGCCTGGGCCTGGCCCTCGGCCTCCTCACACCGCTCGCGGCCGCCGCCCTCATCGGTGTCATGATCAACGCCATGGTGACCGTCACCGCGGCGCACGGCCTGTGGGACACCGAAGGCGGTGTGGAGTACAGCGTCTGCATCGCCGTCGTCGCCCTGGCCGTCGCCGCCATCGGCCCCGGCCGGCTGTCCCTGGACCGGTTCTTCCCCTGGCGCACGGGCGGCTGGCCCGGAGCTGCCTTCGCCGCCGGTTTGGGCGGGGTGACCGCGGCGATCGCGTTGAGCCTGTGACCGGGGCGGCACCCGCCCTTTCGGGGGCGGGACGCCGGGGTCCGGGCCCGGCTGGTTCACTCGGCCGGGTCGGCGCCCGGACCGGTGTGCGCGTCCTCCGGGTACCACCGCAGTTCCACCGTGTTGCCGTCCGGGTCCTGGACGTACACCGACGTGGCGGTGCCCCGGGCGCCGAAGCGCTGCACCGGGCCCTCCAGGACGGCGAACACTCCCGACCGGATGACCTCGTCCCAGTCCAGCGGTTCCACGGTGAGGCATATGTGATCGACGTTGGATTCGCTGCGGGGCCGGCTGAACAGGTCGATGATGGTCTCCGGCGTGACCCGCACCGACGGGAACGGGACCTCGCCGGCCCGCCACTCGGTGACGCGTACCGGCTCCAGGCCGAGCAGCCCGGTGTAGAACTCCAGCGACCGTTCCACGTCCGCGACGTTGAGAACCAGGTGGTCGAATGCCTTGACGCGCACAGTGGTCACTTCTTCTCCAGAGCGAGGGTGAGGGCGGGCCGGTAGGTGTGGTGCGGCGGAGCCGGGCCTCGCCCCGTTCGGAGGGCCCGGCGCCGACTGCGACACCTCCCAGCCTCGGCCACCGGGCGGGCGCCATCAAGACACCTTCGCGATACGATCGTTGAGTCACATTCAACGCTGAGGGAGTGGGGCAGGGCCGGCATGCTGGAGCGGTTGGAGACCGAGACGTTCCTGACCCTCGCCGCCGAACTGCACTTCGGCCGGACCGCCGAGCGGTTGGGGATCACCACCGGGCGGGTCAGCCAGCTGATCAAGAAGGTGGAGCGCCGGGTCGGCGGGGCGCTGTTCGAGCGCACCAGCCGTACGGTCCGGCTCACCGAGGTCGGACGGCAGCTGGCGGAGGACCTGGCGCCGCTGGCCGCCGCGATGGACGAGGCGCTGCGCAGGGCGGCCGACGCCCACCGCGGCGTCACGGGAGAGCTGCGGGTGGCCTTCCTCGGGGAGTGGACGGCACCCGTACTGCTCAGAGCGGTCGGCCTGTTCACCGAACGCCACCCCGACTGCCGCGTCGAGGTGCGGGAGGTGCAGTTGGCCAACTCCCGGGCGAGCCTGCGGGACGGCTCGATCGACATCCTGCTGGCCTCCTTCCCCTTCGACGGTATGGCCCGCGGGCCGGTGCTCCTGAGGGAGAACAGGGTGCTCGCGGTGGCGGCCGGCCACCCGCTGGCCGGGGCGCGCTCGGTATCGCTCGAAGTCCTCGCCGACCACCCCGTGGTGCAGTACCCGGACGTCACCTCCGTCGGCTTCAAGCGGGACCGCACCCCGGACCACACCCCCTCGGGCCGGCCCGTCCCCAAGGGGCCCGTCGGCGGCTCGTTCTCCGAGCTGCTCACCCTGGTCGCCATGGGCAGAGGCGTCCTCCCCGTCGGCGAGCACGCCCGCCAGTACTACCCCCGCCCCGACCTCGCCTACGTGCCCCTCCACGACGCCCCGCCGATCGAACGGGGACTGATCTGGTCGGCGGGGAACACCACGGAGCGGGTCCGCGCCTTCGTCAGGGCCGCGAGCGACGCCGTCGAACCACTGCCGGCGACTGCCGGGCTCCGGCCTTCCGGGCACGGCACTTCGTGAGGAAGCCGCCTGGGACTCGGTGGCGGCCGCCCGGGGCGTCAACCGAGGGCCGCTGCCCGGCCTGGTGGCGCGCGAGGTGCCTGGCGGGCGGGGCCGGCGCACGGCTGTGTGGTGGTCCGCCGCCGTCAAGGCAATCGGCCGCCCGCCCACCCGGGGCGGTGTCCGGCTCCCTCGGGGGAGGTGGGGGCCGGCGCGGGCGCAGGCGCCGTACTGCGGGCCCCACCGGGGACGGCCACTGGCAGGTCGCGAAACGGCCGCCCAGCAAGCCCCCGACGTGATCTGATGGACCCGTTCGCTCCGACCGGGGGAGAGGAAAATGCCCAGCTCACGCGCCCAGTCATTCAACGCGGCTGCCGCCCGGTACGCGGCCAGCCGGCCGTCCTACCCGCCCGCCCTGCTCGACTTCATCGAAGAGCACCTGGGCCGCCGCCTGGCCGGTGCCCGGGTCGCCGACGTCGGTGCCGGCACCGGGATCGGCACCGCGCTGCTGCGCGAACGCGGTGCCGAGGTGATCGCGGTCGAACCAGGCGGTGCCATGGCCGCCGAATTCCGCCGGTCACTGCCGGACGTACCGGTCCTACGGGGCGACGGCAACGCCCTCCCGCTGGCAACCGCTTCCCACGACCTCCTCACCTACGCGCAGTCCTGGCAGTGGACCGACCCCACCCGCTCCGTACCGGAAGCACTCCGCGTGCTGCGGCCGGACGGCGCGCTGGCGATCTGGTGGAACACCACGGCCTTCGACGTGCCGTGGATCCGCGCCCAGCACGCACGCATCGCCCACCACTGCGGTACGGAGCCGCGGTCCGCGACCCGCCCCGACGACGACACCGCCATCCGCCTGGCCGGTCTGACCGGACTGCGGGTGGTGCGCCGTCAGATCCGATGGAGCCGCGTGATCGGCCTCGACGCCCACCTCGACAACATCAGCACCCGTTCCGCGTTCCTCGTCCTGGACCAGGCCCGCAACCGCGCCTTCCTGGCGGACGAGCGACGACGCCTGCGCGACGAGTTTCCCGAAGAGCGGATCGAGGAGACCTACCTGGTGGACGCGCTGGTGGCCGGAGGCTGACCCGTCAGCCCGGCTCCTCGCCCGTGACCGCGGCTACGTCAGCGAGCAACCTGCCGACGGGCAGCGGATGCTGATTACGCGTCAGGGATGCCCGGGCGTCGTGGGCCGGGCGGCCGCGCCCGGGGCCGGCCAGGCACCGGGGGCACTCACGGCCGAACCGGTGAGTGCCCCCGCGCGGCGCTGTGCGCCGGGGTGGAGAGGAACGGCTACGCGTCGAAATCCGTGGAGCGGCTGAGCTTCTCCCAGGCAGTGAACTCCGCGCGGGACTGGTCCAGATGGGCCGCGATCGCATCGGCGGCGTCACTGCCCAGCGGCAGCCGCAGCGGGGTGTCCTCGGCATCGAGGGCGGTGAGGACGGCAGCGGCAGCCTTCGCCGGATCGCCAGGCTGCTTGCCGTCACCGGCCGACAGCGACTCCCGCACCGGGCCGACCGTCTCCTCGTACGCCGGGAGCGCCGCGGACATCCGGAGCGCACCCGCACCGGCGAACCCGGTGCGGAACGCGCCCGGCTCGACAATCATCACCTTGATCCCCAGCGGCGCCACCTCCGCCGCGAGCGCCTCGGACAGGCCCTCCAGGGCGAACTTCGTCGCGCAGTACGCCGATACGCCGGCGAACGCGAACCGCCCGCCCATGCTCGTCATCTGCACGACGGCCCCGGAGCGCTGCCGGCGCATGTGCGGGAGGACGGCCCGCGTCAGCGCGGCCGGGCCGAACAGGTGCAGATCCATCAGCGCGCGCAACTCCTCGTCGGTGGTCTCCTCGACCGCACCGACCTGCCCCCGGCCGGCGTTGTTGACCAGCACGTCGATCCGGCCGTGGCGCTCGACGATGTCCCGCACCGCGGTATCGATCGCGGCGGTATCGGTCACGTCCAGCGGATACGCCTCCACCTGCCCGGGGTGCGCCGCCACGAGGTCGTCCAACGCGGCGGTACGGCGGGCCGCCGCCACCACGGTGTCACCGGCCGCGACCGCCGCCGCAACGATCGCCCGGCCGAACCCGCTGCTCGCCCCGGTCACCAGCCATACCCTGCTCATCATCGCCAACCCCTCGTTCGCTGTGCGGTGTTGGCCCCAAGCCTGCCGGGGAACCTCGCCCTCCGTCCAAGAACAACCGTGATAGCCGACGGTTATGGAGACACGCCAACGCGGCGCCGGACCGACCGCGGATACGGCCCAGCGTGCCCGCTCACGCCAGACATGCACGCCAGACATGCACGCCAGGCATGGAGGACGGAGCCTTGGCCTCAGCGGGGGCGACGCCGTCAGGCCCCGTCACCCGCGACAGCAGGGCGCAGAACGTCGTGCCAGTCCAGTTGGGCGGCCAGAGTGTCGTCCCCCGGGCGCTGGGGCGGCGGCGTCCGGCCGGCGTCGCGGGGCGGGGTGCGGGTGCCGCGCGAGATCTGTCCGCTGACGGTGGTGTTGTGCTCCACGCGCGGGCGGCGGCACGTCTCGTAGAGGGAGAACGCGTTCTCCGGGTCGGGTGCGTCCCGCAGCGCCTTGGCGAGGATGACGGCGTCCTCCAACGCCATCGAGGCGCCTTGGCCCGTGGCGGGCGAGGCCGCGTGTGCGGCGTCACCGATGATCAGCGTGCGGCCGGAACGCCAGGGGGTGCCTGGCGGGATCTCGGTGGCGTTGGTGGCCATGATGCCGTCGCTGGAGGACGCGACGATGTCCGCAGCGGGAGTGGCGTCCTGGCGCAGCAACTCCACCAGGTGCTCGCGCCAGTGGTGGGGCGTGGGGTGGGCGAGTTGGCCGGCGGGCAGGGCCGGACCGGAGACCCGGGCGAACCAGTACGTTTCGCCGGCCGGCGAGACCGCGTAGCCGAAGGTGCCTGTGCTGCCCCGCACCATGGTGAGGTGGCCGGTGTCCGCGGTCACCGCCGCGGTGCGCGTGTAGCCGTAGAACACGCTCTGACCTGCGTAGACAGGCACAGTGTCGGGAGCGAACGCGCGCCGGACGGTCGAATGCAGCCCGTCCGCGCCGATGAGCAGATCACCGGTCGCGACCCTGCCGTCGGCGAAACGCGCGGTCACCTGGTCCGGACCGGCCTCGACGGACACCAGGCGCGCGCCGTGCGCGACCCGGATGCCCCGGCGGACCGCCTCGCCCTGCAAGGCGGCGTTCAACTCCCCTCGGCGCAGGCACCGGTACCGCAGCTGTGCGTTGCCGGCCTCGCCCAGCGGTACGCGGGCCACCTCGGTGCCCTGGCCGTCGAGTACGCGCATCGAGGGCAGCGGGAAGCCGATCGAGGTGACCGCGTCCGAGGCGCCGAGCTGCGCCAGGGCACGCATACCGTTGCTCGCCAGGGTCAGAAACGCCCCGATGTCCTCGGCGGTGTCGGGATGCGCCTCGTAGGCGGTGACATCGAACCCCGCCTTGTGCAGGGCCATCGCGGTCGCCGTGCCTGCGATCCCGCCACCGATCACCAGTATGCGTGTCACGTACCACTCCGCTCTCCGCGCGCGTCGCCTCAGGCGTCCGCTCCATGAGGGGCCCCGGCCGGCCGGTCGCTCAGAGCGTATTCCACCCGGTCGCCAAGACCCCTGGCCGCCGGCGCACCGCGGCACCATTTCCGTCCGGACAGCCGTCCTGCGCCGGGCCCGGACCGCCACCGGCAGTGCCGCCACGTCGCACCCGTCGGCGCAGGGCGGGGCCTCGCCCCGGTCGGCCGCCGCCGACGCGGCAAGGGCAGCCTCGCCACGACCGGAACGCCGTCCGCCCTGCCGCAACTCGCCCTCGTAAGGCGGCGCCGCCGTACTGCTCGGAACGGGCGCGGTGGTCGCCGTACGCCGCAACCGCAAGGCCGGCGGCACCAACTGGGCAGGGGCCGGCTGAGCAAGGAGACGGGGCGGGGCGCCGCAGAGCCTCGGGGCGCGGCGCCGACCCCGGCCGTGTCCCGGCCAACGCCCCGCCCTAGGCTGGTACTTGCTCCCCGGTGCACAGCTCCGAGATCCGAGAGAGGCGTCAGCATGACGGAAGCGCAACGCGTCGTCATCGTCACGGGTGGTGGCACGGGTATCGGCGCCGCCACCGCACGGCTGCTGCGGACCGGCGGGCACCAAGTGGTGGTCTCCGGGCGGCGCCCCGAGCCGCTGCACCGCATCGCCGAGGAGACGGGCGCCCTGGCCCATCCCTCCGACACGGCCGACCCCGCGGCCGTCCGGGAACTCGTCGAGACGGCGGTGCGCGCCTACGGCCGGCTGGACGGCGTGGTGCTCAACGCCGGTGTCGGACGCGGCGGCGCGGTCGGCGACATGGCCGTCGAGGACTGGGAAGCCCTGATGCGGACCAACCTCACCGGCCCCTTCCTCCTCCTGCGGGCCGCGCTGCCGCATCTGCTGGCGACCCGTGGCGCGGTCGTCGCGGTCGCCTCGGTCTCGGCACTCCGCAACGGCAAGGGCAACGCGGCCTACGCGACGTCCAAGGCCGCGCTGCTCCAACTCTGCCGCTCCCTCGCCGTCGACTACGGCGGCCAGGGCCTGCGGGCCAACACCGTCTGCCCGAGCTGGGTGCGTACGGAGATGGCCGACCGGCGGATGGCCCGGTTCGCGGAGGAGGCCGCACTGCCTGGCGGCATCGATGGCGCGTACGCCGAAGCGACGCGGCTGACCCCCGCCGGCCGCCCGGGCGACCCCGAAGAGGTCGCCGAGGCGATCAGCTGGCTGCTCTCACCCGCCGCCTCCTACGTCAACGGCGCGGTGCTGACCGTGGACGGGGGAGTGACCGCACTGGACCCCGGCGTCGCGGCGTTCGACTTCCAGCTGGAGCCTCGGGCACCGGGGCAGTAGCGCGAAGACGGGGCGGCCGCAGGCATGCTGCCTTGGCGACGAGCCGGCGGGGTGGGAGTGACTGATCCTGAATGGTGGTCTGACACTGCCCACGAGGCCGAGCTGCGGCGATCGCGGCGAGTGGCACGTTTCGGGTGGGCCGCGATGGCCGCGATCTGTACCGGCGCGGTGGTCACCCTCGTGGTGCTCGTGCTGCTGGTCGTCCTCGGCCTGCTGCTCCTGGTGAGCGGCCGGGACTCCTGACCCGTTCCCCGCGGCGCAGCGCTCCCCAGTAGCCTTCCCGGATGAGCCATTCCGTCCCAACCGCAACCGCAACCGCACCGCCGGTCGGCGGGGCCCACGTACGCCAGGCAGTCGCGCACTGCGCCGCCACCCTCGCCGGTGCAGCGTCCGCCCCATGGCACGCCCCGGCCGGCGAACTGGAGTGGACGTGCTGGGAGACGCTGGAGCACCTCGCGGACGACCTGCTCACCTACGCCCTGCGCTTCGGGCTCGCGCAGCCGATGGACGTCCCGCGGGTGCCCCTGCGTATCACCACCGAGCGCCCCGGTGGACCGGCCAACGTCATCTTCGGCGACGCAGCGGCGGGACCCGAGGGCCTGCTGACGGTCGTCCAGGCATGCGGTGGCTTGCTCGCGGCCGTCGTGGACAGCGCCCCGCCCACGGCGCTGGCCCCGCACGTGTTCGGTGCCTCCGACCCGGAAGGCTTCGCGGCCATGGGAGTCGTCGAAACCCTCGTCCACACCTACGACATCGCCCAGGGACTGCGGCGCGCCGGGAACCCGCCGGAGGACTTGAGCGACCTGGCCCTGACCAGGCTCTTCCCGGACGTATCCCGTTCCGGCAGCGCCGCGTCCACCCTGCTGTGGGCCACCGGACGCATCGACATGCCCGACCGCCCGCGTCGCAGGGACTGGCGCTGGTACGGCGCGCCGCGCAGGCAGGCGTGACTGCGACCGCCCCCGCCTGCCGCGCACACCGCCGGAAAGGAATTGCCCCGCCTTTCCGGAGCGATGAAGGTGAGAGAGAGGAAGATCAACAACATCACGAGGCGCCCCCCTGCACGTCACAGTCCTCACCACGGCCGGCCGAGTCCGCGGACGCCGCGAAGGCGAGGTGCCGGCGTTCCTGGGCATCCCCTACGCCGCACCGCCGTTCGGCCCGCGACGTCTGCGGCCGCCCGAGCCACCGCAACCGTGGGAGGGCGTACGCGACGCGTTCGCGCCCGGCCCGTCCGCGCCCCAACCCCGGCGGCCCGTCCTCCGCCGCGTCCCTCCCTTCCTGACCACCCTGCCGACCGGGCCCTCCCGGCGGGCACGTGACGCCGACCGCACGCGAACCGCCCCCGCCGCCCTGTCTGTACGATCGGCGGGTGAGGATCACGTACGCATGGCGAGGCCACGTCGACAACGCTTCCCTCAACGCGCTGCATGCCGAAGGATTCGGCCATCCGGTCCCGCAGACCGACTGGCGGGCACGGCTTGAGCGGCACAGCCTGGGGTGGGTCTGTGCCCGGGCGGGCGATTCCCTGATCGGGTTCGTCAACGTGGCCTGGGACGGTGGGGTGCATGCCTTTCTCCTGGACACGGTGGTCGCCAGGCCGTACCGGGCGGGCGGGGTCGGGACCGCGCTCGTGGCGACCGCGGTCGAAGGGGCCCGCGCCGCGCACTGCGAGTGGCTCCACGTGGACTTCGAGGAGCGCCTGCGCGCGTTCTACGTCGATGCCTGTGGCTTCGGGGACACCGCGGCGGGACTGATCGCGCTCTGACGCAGCGGACCGGTCTCCGCCGCGCCGAGCCGGCTTGCGGGACCGCTCCCGCCTCCACTCTTCCGGGGTTCCCGGCTCGGCCGAGGACGGGCTCAGGAGAAGGAGAGGGAACCCAGCCAGTCGACCAGGAGCTGGTTGGTCTCGGTGGGGCGTTCCTGCTGGATCCAGTGGCCCGCGCCGTCGAGGACGGTGGACGAGCGCAGGCCGGGCAGGGTGGTGGGGTAGGCCGCGATGGCGTCGGCGAGCCAGGTGGTGGAGGCGTCCAGGCCGCCGCCGATGAACAGGGAAGGCTGGCGGATCGGGGCGCCGTTGAGGTGGGCGAGGTCTTCCCAGTCCCGGTCCATGCAGCGGTAGCGCGCCAGGGCCCCGCTCATACCGGTCCGTTCGAACTCTCCGGCGTAGAAATCGAGGTCGTCCTCGCCCAGCCACGAGGGCAGACGGCCGACGGGGAAGCGGTCGCGGAGGGTCTTGCCCTCGGCGACGAAGTGCGGGTCGGGCGCGCCGGGCGGCGGCATGGTCTCGCCGGACACGGCAGCGTAGAAGCCCGCGAGCCAGCCGCGTACGTCGGGTTCGATCTCGGCCTCGGCGCGGCCCGGCTCCTGGAAGTAGGAGACGTAGAGCTCCTCGTCGCCGCCCATCCGGGTGAAGACGTCGCTGGGGCGCGGGCCGCCAGGCGGAGTGTAGGGGACGCTGAGCAGTCCTACCGCCTGGAAGACATCGGGCCTGAGCAAGGCCGAGTTGGCCGCGATGGCCGAGCCCCAGTCATGGCCGACGATCACCGCGGACCGCTCGCCCAGGGCCTGGACCACCGCGACGCTGTCCTCCACCAGGCGGAGCATCCGGTACGCCGCCGGGTCCGCGGGTCGGGAGGAGCGCCCGTAGCCACGGACATCGATCGCGACCGCCCGGTAACCGGCCGCGGCCAGCACCGGGAGTTGGTGGCGCCACGAGTACCAGGACTCCGGGAACCCGTGCACGAGCAGGACGAGCGGCCCGGTGCCCTGCTCCACCAGGTGGATCCGGCCGGCGGGAGAGGGGACCAGCCGATGGGTGGGGGGCGTCACCAGATGCGACATCAACATCAATCCTTCGGAAGCGTTGCTGGGCCGTGCGCCCGGGGAGCGGTGCCGATCCGGGCCGCCGCCCCGCCGAGGCAGAGCCGATCATGGGGCGAACGGTACGGCAGAGCCAGGCTTGTTGCTGTTTCGGCAACAGGGAGGAGGGGAGGGGCGGGCCGGCGCTTCGACAAGGGGGCCGGCGCCGGCAAAGCGGGGGCGGCGCGTGCGCTACCGCTCCCGCCTGATCCCGCCGGCGGTGCGGATCCTCGGTACGGGCAGCCGCGCGGGGCGGGCCCCGGCCCCGTGCCGGGGCCGCCCGCTCGTGCTCCGGGCCGGGCTCGCCGCGCCGCGCCGGTCACGTGGCACGATCATCCGGCCCGGACTCCCGGCGGGGCCGCGACTCGATGCCGTTGCCCTTGAGCTCGTGCGGGGTGCGCCGGTGCTCCGACCGGGGCAGCTCATCGGGCTCGCGGCGCTCCATGACGTCGCCCACCGGCTCGCCGTGCGGCAGCCGCGGATGGGACTCGGGGTGCGGCGGTCCCGGCTCGCGCTTCCTGAGGTACCGGCCCCAGACGAACGCCGCGATCAGCAGCGCGACGACGAGGACACCGACGAGTGTCAGCAGGGCGCCGCTCGTCCCGTTCGGCGCCGCGAGCTGCGTGGACAGATACGTCGTTTCGGTAGTAAGAGGGTCCATTCCGGCCGGATACCCGGTACCCGAGCGCACAAGCACCGGTAAGGACGCCGGACGGCCCCGGACCGGGCCGGATCGCGCCGGATCGCGCCGGCCCCGCCGTCACCGGCGGCAGTCGCACCCTCGGTCGCGGTCACCCGCCCGCGAGGGCGCCCCCACCGGAAACCTGACCGGCATGAGCCCTCCGCAAGCTCTCCCCGTGCCCCGGTGTGGTGCCCCGCCGCGCACCCCCTCCCCTCACCCCCGCAACGCCTCGAAGGCCAGCCGGGCGCTGGTGCCGATGGCCAGGTCGATATCGGGTGCGAGGTTGGCGCGGCGGTCGGAGCGGGTGAGGGCGGCCATCGCGACCCGGTCACCGGCCTCGGACTCCACCACCCCGATCTCGTGCCGCAGATGCAGGAACGTGCCGGTCTTGCCGCTCACCCGGAGCGTGTCCGCACGCAGTTCACCGGCCAGGCGCTGGGTGAAGACCTGCCGTCCCATCAGGCGGCGGAGTTCCGCACGGGCGTCGGGATGGCCGAGCTCGTCCCGCCAGACCCGCGCCAGCAGGTCGACCAGGCCGCGGGCGGTACCGGCGTTGGCGTGGTCCGGATCCAGCGTCTCGATGGGGTGGCGCCCGGCGTGGTCGTCGCGCACGGCCAGTTCCAGGGCGAGCGAGAAGTCGTTGCCGGCCGCGCCGGCGGCGCACTCGTACATGCGGTTCATCCGGTGGCGCAGGCGGATACCGGCGCAGCCCCACGCCCGCAGCTGCGCGTCCACCTCCCGGGGCGGCACGAGGTCGAACAGTGCGTCGGCGGCGGCGTTGTCGCTGACCGACAGCATCATGTGGAGCAGGTCCCCGACGGCCACGGTGGCCGGATACCGGAAAGCTGCCAGTCCGGTGGGCCCGACGCTGCTGGCGTTGGGGTTGATGACGACGGGACGCGCCGCGTCGAGGGCGCCGGTCGCGATCCGTTCCAGGACGACGAGCGCGAGCGGGACCTTGGCCACCGAGGCGAGTGGCACCAACTCATCGATGCCGAAGCCGAGTTGCTCGCCGGTGTCGAGATGCCTGGCGAGGAACGCGCCGCGGATCCCGACGGCCGCCCACTCCGCGGCGATGGTCTCGGCGACCTCGAAGAGTTCCGCGTCGTCCGCGACGCAGACCGGACCGGGTGCCTGCCGGGCGGTCATCCGCGCGCCGCCAGCCTGGACGGCACGTCCTCGCCCGCGGTCGCGGCTGCCGCCGTGGCCGTCCCGGCGGCTGCGGCACCGACCGCCGCGGCCAGCAACGCGACCAGCCAGGGCGGCACCTGCACCGGCCCCCGGTCGCGGTGCGCCGCCCGCACGTCGTACCCCCGGTGCAGGGAGATATCGGCCAGCGGCGCCCACCGCGCCCCGTGCCGCCGGGCGAACGGCTCCGCGCACAGCAGCATCGCCTGCCCGGCGAGCGTCTCGGCCAACGCGGCCGCCGTGGGACCGGCTGCGCGCACCGCGGACTCCGGCAGCCCGGCCCGCGCCACGGCCCGGCCCAACCGGTCCCGCGCGTACGGAACGTGCTCTTCCGCCACCGTCAGAACCGGCACCGCGGCCGACCGCCCGGACCGCCCCCCACTCCCGCGCCGCGGCCGCAGATCCTCCAGGTGGACCGTGCGCCGACGCGTCCGCGGCCGCTCCCCGGACGCCGCGGGGCGCGCAGCGCCCGGCCCGTCCGCGGAGGCGGACGCCAGTCCCAGCGGCACGCGCAGCACGGCGTTCTCCGGCGGAACCCGCACCAGCGCGTACGCCAGCGACGCGTCGGCCAGGCCCGCCAGACGCTCTTCCGGGGGCAGCTCCCGTACGGCGAACGTGGTGCCGTGGTCGGCGCCCGCGCGGATGATCCGGGCCAGTGCGGCCGGCCCGCAGTCCGCCGGCACGCCGACCGCGCGCACCGCCGACTGCCTGGCCGACCGGGCGACATGGCGCAGCCGCTGGGCCCGGTCCAGCACCTCCCGGGCGTACGGCAGCAGCAGAAGGCCCAGCTCGGTGGCCGCCACCTGGCGCCGCGAACGGTCGAACAACTGGCCCTCGAAGTGCGCTTCCAACGTCTTGATGCGGCGGCTCAGCAGCGGCTGGGCGATCCCGAGCCGCTCGGCCGCGCGCGAGAAGCTCGCCTCGTCGACGGCGGCGACGTAGGCATCGAGGTGCGCGAGCAGGTCCATCCTGGAGTCATATCAAGAAGTTATGGCACCTTCAATGTTCACTCTTGGACATGGATGGAGTACGGCTGCTTCGCTGTACCCGTCGATGCCACGCGTGGGCGGGCATCGAGACCCCAACGGCGCACGAACGAACCGGGAGACCTCCGCACATGACCCGTGCCACCTCTCTGCCCCGCCGCGGCCTGCTCAAGGCCGGCCTCGCCGCCTCCACCGCCGTCCTCGCCACCACGGGGACGGCCACGACCGCCTGGGCGCGCGGCACGTCCCGCCAACTCCGCGGCGCCGCAGCAGAGTTGAGCGACCTGGAGCGCCGGTACGACGCTCGGCTGGGCGTCTACGCCCGCAACGTCCGCACCGGTCAGGTCATCGCCCACCGTGCGCAGGAACGCTTCGCGCTGTGTTCCACGTTCAAGACGGTCGCGGCCGCCGCGGTCCTGCGCGACCAGGCACACTGCGCACCGCTGGACAAGGTGATCCACTACCCGTCCACCGACATCATGCCGAACTCGCCCAGGACCGAGGAGCACGTCGACACCGGTATGACCGTGCACGACCTGTGCGCCGCGGCCATCCAGTACAGCGACAACGCGGCGGGCAACCTGCTGCTCCGGCAGATCGGCGGCCCGGGCGGACTCACGGCGTTCTTCCGGTCGCTCGGTGACCGGGTCACCCGACTCGACCGCTGGGAACCCGACCTCAACACCGCCCTCCCCGGCGACCTGCGCGACACCACCACCCCCGAGGCGATCGGCGCCACCTACGAGCAGCTCGCCCTGGGCCGGGCCCTGTCCAGTGCCGATCGCGCACAGCTCGTCACCTGGCTCAAGGGCAACACCACCAGCGACCAGCGCTTCCGTGCCGGCCTGCCGCAGAACTGGACCGTCGGCGACAAGACAGGCACCGGGGACTACGCCTCCGCCAACGACGTCGGCGTCGCCTGGACCACCAGGAACACCCCGATCGCGCTCGCCGTGCTGTCGTCCAAGGCCACCAAGGACGCCCCGGTGGAGAACGCGCTGATCAGGGAGGCCGCCCGCATCATCGCCCAACGCATCGCCCCGGGCGAGTGACGCTCCTTTCCCCTCTTCCTCTTCGCCCGGCCGCCTGCCCGCCCTCTCACCGCACCTCTCACGCCCGCCGCCCCCACCGCCTTCTCCCCGACGAAAGCAGGTGACCCGTATGCCGGCTGGGCGGTCCGGCCGTCCCGCCGCGCGCTCCTGACCGTCGCCGCCCTCCTCCCCCTGACCGGCTGCGCCCAGGGCCGACGGCCTTCCGCCCCACCCACCCCGGAGCCGAGCCGCCGCGCCACCGCCCCCGGCCGATCCCCGGGCGCCGCACGGTCCGTCGCCCCGTTCGCCGCACGGGAACGCACCTACGGCGCCCGGCTCGGCGTCCACGCCGTGGCGACCGGCACCGGCGTCTCGTACCGCGCGGACGAACGCTTCGCCTTCTGCTCCCCCTTCAAGGCGCTGGCCGCCGCGGCGGTGCTGCACCGCCACCCCCTCAGCCACCTCGACCGGCACCTCACCTACGTGGCCGACAAAACCGGAACCGGCGACTACGGCCGCGCCAACGACGTCGCCCTCGTCTGGCCGCCGCACACCGCCCCGCTCGTGATCGCCCTGATGTCCGACCGCCCCGGCTACACCACGCCACCGCAAGACCACCTGCTCGCCGAGGCCACGACCCACCTCGTCGCCGCCCTCACCTCCTGACGCGCAGCAGCCGCCGACCGGCCCTGGCCGTCAACAGGCGCTCACCCGCCACCGATCACGGGTGAACACCACCCTCGGCCTGCGCGCCGACCGGCTCAAGAAGACTCTGCGGAACGGCAATCGGGGCGGACGGCAGCCTCGCCCTGCGGACTTGCCGCCGACGGACCCGTGCGACGATCGGCCCATGCAGAGCCTTGACCCCGTGTCCGGCCGACGCCCGGTGCGTTCCACCCGGCAAGGGCGGCGGACCGCGAACCAACGCCACCGCCTCGCCCACGCCGGCGCCCCGTCGGCACCAGCCCACCCCGCCCGGCCGCGCTCGGCGGTGGCGGTATGAGCACCTTCGTGGCCGAGCCCCTCAGCACCGAGCGGCTGGAGCTGCTTCCGCTGGAGATCCGGCACGCCGAAGAGATGGCCGTGGTGCTCTCCGATCCGGCGCTGCACACCTTCATCGGCGGCGCCCCGGACACCCCGCAATCCCTGCGCTCGCGCTACCGGCGCCTGGCCGCCGGTTCACCCGATCCAGCCGTCTCCTGGCTGAACTGGGTGATCCGCTTCCGCGCGGAGTCCTGCCTGGCGGGTACGGTCCAGGCCACGATCGCGACGACGACCGGCCACGGCACCGTTGCCGAGATCGCCTGGGTGGTGGGAACTCCGTGGCAGCGGCAGGGCATCGCGAGCGAAGCGGCCCGCGGCCTGGTCGACTGGCTGAGCCGGCAGCCGGTACAGACCGTCATCGCCCACATCCACCCCGAACACCAGGCATCCGCCGCCGTCGCCAACGCCGCCGGACTCACCCCCACCGAGGAACGGCACGACGGCGAGATCCGCTGGCGCCGGAACCTCAGACACTACTGAACTTGATTGGGTGATGTCGGGGCTGTTCGTCTGACCGCTGCCGGTTGCCTCCGGTAGCTGCGGGGCGTGAGATACGCGCAGGGCGGCGGGCTGACCGACGCCGGGAGGGCCGTGCGGGAGCGAATCCGGCTGCAAGCTGTGGAACGCTTCGAGCACGGGGAGAAGAACCGGGTGATCGCAGTCACGCTACGCGTGAGCGAGGGGTCGGTGGAACGGTGGCGCCGAGCCTGGCGCGAGCAGGGCGAGGCAGGGGTCCTGTCCAAAGGCTCGCCCGGGCGGTCGAAGCTTAGCGATAGCCAGTTCGCTCGGCTGGATCAGGAGTTGCAACGCGGCCCACCCGTCCATGGCTGGGCGGATCAGCGGTGGACGCTGGCGCGAGTGAAGACGCTGATCGGCCGGCTATTCCACATCTCCTACACGGTGGAGGGCACGTGGGGGCTGCTGAAGCGCAACGGCTGGTCGTGGCAGCAGCCCGTGCGGCGGGCGATCGAGCGCGACGAGGAAGCGGTCGAACGGTGGAAGAAGAAGGTGTGGCCGCGGGTAAAAGCACCGCGGCGGCGTGCAACGGCTGGATCGTCTTTGAGGACGAGGCAGGGCAGTCGATGACGTCGCCGCGCGCCAGGAGTTGGGGCCGCATCGGCCGCACCCCAGTGGTGCGGGTCCGAGGACGTGGCTCCGGCAGAGTCTCGATGGCCGGGATGACCTGCCACAAGTCCGGCCAGCGGCCCCGGCTGATCCCTCATACTCACCGGATCTCAACCCGCAGGAGGGCATCTGGTCGCTGGTCAAACGCGACATCGGCAACCTCGCAGCCGCCGACCTGGGCGACATCACCCGGGCCGTCAAGCGCAGACTCAAGCAGATTCAGTACCGGCCGGACGTGGTCGACGGCTGTCTTGCCAACACTGGCCTGCTTATGGACACCTGACGGCATCACGAACTCAAAGTCAGTAGCCTCATCACCATGCAGATCCGCGAATTCCAGGAGTCCGACTGGCCCCAAGTGTGGGGAATCATCAGGGACGTCGTACGGGAGCAGGAGACGTTTCCCTACGACCCCGATATGACCGAAGAAGAAGCCCGCATGTGGATCGAGAAGCCGCCCGGACTGACCGCTGTCGCGGTCGACGGTGAACGCGTCCTGGGCACGGCCAAGATGGGGACGAACCGTCCCGGCCCTGGCTCTCACGTGTCCACCGCGAGCTTCATGGTGGCCGCTGACGCCCGAGGAAGGGGCGTGGGCACGGCCCTGTGCCGATTCGCGGTGAACTGGGCAAAGGAACGCGGCTACGCAGGGATGCAGTTCAACGCCGTGGTCGAGTCGAATCACGTCGCCGTCGAACTCTACAAGCGCCTTGAGTTCCATGTTCTCGGAACCGTTCCCGGCGCCTTTATGCATCCGAAACTCGGAGCCGTCGGCCTGCATCTCATGTATCGGCAGTTCTGAGTTACGAACTTCAAGCACCCTTCAGGCGCCTTCCTTCCCACGCAAGGAAGGTGCCTGAAGGGTTTCTCATGGGACAACGCGAGCTTCTAGCGGCCTAACAAGCCCTTGAGCAGCACCCACTGCTTGGCCCTGCCCGCGCCAAGCCCCGACCACCGTCAGACGAACAGGGCCGACATCACCCGATCAAGTTCAGTAGCCACACGGCCCCCGCCCCCCGCAGGACCTCATTCCTGCTGTTCGGCGCCTGTGTGCGCGACGGGGTGCCGCCGGTGGCTGGGTGCCGCCGGCGGCAACGCCGGGCCGGGCCGGTGCGTGGCCGGATGGTGCGCCGGGTCAGCCGGTGACGGTGATCTGGGAGCCCGGGGCGCTGGTGTCAGTGACCTTGTAGGTGGCGTTGAACTTCGAGCTGGTCGCGGTCGTCGGGCAGCCGAACCCGCCCACCACCTTCACCGGCACCGCGGCATCGGTGAACTTCAGGCTGGACGGCGCACCGTTGGTCCACGTGCCGCTGACGGTCGCCGCCGACGTCGGCGCGGCCGTGACCGTGCAGCTGGCCAGGCCGCTGGTCTTCAGGACGAAACCGGTCGTGGGCATGGTCAGCGCGGCCGTGACCGGTGCGCCGTTCTGCATGGAGACGGACCAGTCGCCGGTCGTGGTGACGGTGGCGCTGACACCCGGCATGCTCGTGGTGCAGGAGCTGTACGTGGGCGCCGAGATGGCGCTGCTCACCGGCCCGGAGGCGTTGCTGTTGCCGGGCGCGGCCGGGACCGTGCCACTGGAGCTGGAGACGGAACAGGTCACCGTCACCGACCCGGCGGAGAACGTCGCGGTGCCGGTGAGCGTTGCGTTGAACGCGTGCCCGGCGGGCGTCACCGTGGTGGAGGCCGCGGCGGTCCGCGGGCCGCCGGCGGCGTGGGCGGTCGCCGGGCCGGTCACGGCCAGGGTGAGTCCGAGGGCCGCCGCGATACCGGCCGACGCGGTGAGCACGGTGCGGGGGAGGGGCTGTGTCATCACTGTCTCCTTCGTGCGGTGTGCGCCCGGGGAGCCGGGCCGGATGAGGGGGAGTGCGGTGGGCGTTGGCGGCTGGGCGGTGGCGGTTTGGGCACGCGCGATGGCGCACCCTCGGCCGGGAGCCGGTGACCGCATGCGTATGGGTGCGCGTGGGGGAGAGGGTCGGTACCGCGGAGGTAGGGGCGCGCGTATGCCGTGCAGGACTCGCCTGCGTGTGGGACGCCGACGTCCACATGACGCCCCCGGCATGTCCCGGAACCTGACGAGAGGCGAAGAGGCGAAGAGGCGAAGAGGCGAACAGTCGAGAAGTCGAGAAGTCGGGAAGCCGAGAAGTCGCGATGGGGCAAGGGCGGGAGGCCGAGTAGTCGAGAGGTCGAGAAGTCGCCCGGCAGCGGACGCTCGCCCGGAACGTCGCCGATCCCTCTGCACTACGCGTTCACGGCCGCCCCCGACGCGTCCACGTCGCCGGTCGAGCCACCCCCGACCGCCGCATCGCCCCCACCAGAACTCCCGGCCCCGTCCGGTGCGCCGGCCCCGTCCGAGGCGCTGGCCCCGTCCGAGGCGCTGGCCGCACGCTCACCCGGCCCCCCGGCCTCCACCGGCTGCCAGGCGAAGATCAGAGCCCCGCCGAGGATGCCGAGGACCGTTCCGATCAGGAAGCCGCCGAGGTTGGACATCACCAGGGCGGCCATGGCACCCATAACGGTGAGGATGCCGGCCAGGCCCCGGTAGTGCGGGGCGAACCACGCCGACAGGCCCATCAGCACCATCACCAGTCCCATCAGCACCGAGGGGATCCCGGCGATGCCCTGCTGGAGCATGATTTTCAGCGGTGCCAGGGGCAGGGCGCAGATCTCCGCCCCGGCCAGCACCGCCGCCAGCCCGCCCCAGAAGGGACGCCCCCGGCGCCAGCGCCGCCAGCGGTCCCGGGCTCGGGCGGCGCCCATGTCAGAAGCATTCCTTCGAGCCCTTGGACACCTTCATGCTCAGGCCGGTGAGCCGGAACGTGCCGGCGTTGGTGGCCCAGGCGGTCTGCCGCAGCTGGGTGATGGAGACGTCGTCGGCCTGCTGCGCGAAGAGGTCCTGTAGGCCCTGCGCGTCGTCCGGCCCCTTGGTGAGCGTTGAGGCGTCCCGGCCGATCTCGATGTGGTGGAACGAGGCGTTGCCGGCGAGCTGGGTGGCGTCGACGAAGAGGTTGGTGGCCTTGACCGGGTCGCCGTTGCCAGCGGTCAGTTTGAGGGAGATGTCACCGAGAACCGGCAGGTGGGTCACGACTGACTGGCACAGGCGGTGCAGTTCGGCGGACTTGATCGCGGTGACGGCGACCGGCAGCAGATCGCCCCTGGCGTTGGCGTCCACGCTGCCGTACTGGGCGAAGCCGTCCCCTGTGAGGCTGTCCGCGGACACCTTGAACTGCTGTCCGGAGACCGCGAACGAGGCCGCGAGCGCCCCGTTGGCCAGGGCGATGCCCAGAGCTGCGGTGCCGGCGACGGCCGGGACGGCGAGCACGGCGAACCTCCGCCAGCTGATCCGTCCCGTGACATGTCTGCCGTGTGCGTCCTTCACGACGGGTCCCCTTTGCAAGAGTCCGGTGGTGCAAGAGTCTGGTGGTCGCGCTGTTGCACGGGTGGGGGTGGAGCGGTCGCCGCGTGCGGGGTGCACGGCGCGGTGTCCGGGGCAGGGCCGGGCCGTGCGGCGGTGCGGGTGACGCGGCGGCGGGCCGCCGGGCGCGTCGGCGGAGCGTGAGGTGCGTCGTACGCGGCGGGGTGCGGGCCCACGGCGCCGGTGGCGCCGCGGCCGTTTGTGCTCAACTGCCGGTGTTACCACGGGTGTTACCGGCGAGTTGAATGTAATTCCGGCGCTTTCCGCTGACAAGGACACGCGCGCGATGGTTTTCGGCCGACTGTGCGCACGAGGGTGGCGCGAAGGGAACCACCGCGCCGACGCGACGGCCCCGCCCCCGACGCCGATCGATCCCACCGCGCGCACCCCATCACCGCCCCCCGGCGACGCGATCGTTTGATGCGGCGGGTCGATGCCAGATCTGGCGGGGTCGATGCGGCGGGTCGATGCCAGATACGCGGGTCGATGCGGGGGGTCGATGCGACCGGTTGGTGCGCCCGAGTGAATCGTCACGCGCCCCGCCCGACCGGTCCGAGACCGCGGGAAGAGTGAATGCCATGCGCGCTCTGGTGATCAACTGCACTCTCAAGCCCTCGCCGCAGCCGTCGAACACCGAGGCGCTGGCCGGCACGGTCGTCACGGCACTGGAAGGCCACGGCGTGGCGGTGGACGTCGTACGGGCGGTCGACCTGAACCTCAAGCCCGGGGTCCGGACCGATATGGGCGACGGCGACGACTGGCCCCGGGTCCACGAAAAGCTGTTGTCCGCCCAGATCCTGGTGATCGCCTCACCGACCTGGCTGGGTCGCCCCTCGTCGGTCGCGCAGCGCGTGCTGGAGCGGATGGACGCCATGCTCAGCGAGACCGACGACCAGCAGCGCCCCGTCGCCTACAACCGCGTGGCCGGCGTGGTCGTCACCGGCAACGAGGACGGCGCCCACCACGTCATCAGCGAGATCAGTGGTGCGCTCGGCGACATCGGCTTCACCATCCCCGGCCAGGCATGGACGTACTGGCACCTCGGTCCCGGGCCCGGCCCCGACTACCTCGACGACGACCGGGGCCATGACTGGTCGGCCTCGACCGGCCGCGCCATGGCCGCCAACCTCGTCCACGTCGCCCGCGCCCTGATGGACAACCCCCTGCCGGCCCCGCCCTCCTGACTCCCGACACGAAAGGGAACCGCGCATGAGCGGCACCAAGCCCCTCGCCCTCGTCACCGGCGCTTCCAGCGGCATCGGCCTCGAACTGGCCAGGCAACTGGCCGAGCGGGGCTACGACCTGGTCATCAACGCCGAGGACGAGGCCCGCCTCCACCAAGCCGCCCAGCAGATCCGAACCGCCGGCGCGCAGGTGGACGTCATCCGGGCAGACCTGCGCGACTACGACCAGACCGAACACCTCGTCGCGGCCGTCCGGGCCCTCGGGCGGCCGCTGGACATCGCGGTGCTGAACGCCGGGGTGGGCCGCGGCGGCGCGTTCGTCGACACCGACCTGGCGGACGAACTGGAGGTCATCGACCTCAACGTCAGGTCGACCGTGCACCTGGCCAAACGCGTCGTACGCGACATGGCCGCCCGCAACGAGGGCCGCGTCCTGGTCACCTCCTCCATCGCCTCCACCATGCCCGGCTCGTTCCAGGCCGTCTACAACGCGTCCAAGTCGTTCCTCCAGTCGTTCGTCCAGGCACTCCAGAACGAGCTCAAGGACACAAACGTCACTCTGACCTCCCTCATGCCGGGCCCCACCGAGACCGACTTCTTCCACCGCGCCGACATGGACGACACCCCCATCGGCCAACAGGACAAGGACGACCCCGCCCAGGTCGCCGGACAAGGACTCGACGCGCTTCTCGCCGGCAAGCGCAAGATCGTCGCCGGCTCCGCCAAGACCAAAGCCCAGGAACTGGCCGGCAAGGTCCTGCCGGACAGGACCAAGGCCCAGGCACACCGGAAGATGGCCGAACCCCGGTCAACGGAGGTCGACCCCACCGACTGAGCGCCAACCGGCCGTGGCCCGCTGCCGTTGCCGGGAAGTCCCGAAGGACCGACGCCGCCAGCCGGGGTCCTGGTCAGGTGAGGGCAGCCGGCCGGTCCGCCGTAGCCGCCCTCCAAGAGCTCTTCCGGCACTGCCTGTCAGAGCGCCCCGGGGTGGTCGGCCGCGGACCGGGGCGACCGGGCGCCCGCCGACGAGCGCCCAAGAGCTGCCCAATATGCTGCTTTGGCATGCCTAGTCTTGTGTAGGGTTGCTGCATGAGTGGTGACCAGCTGGACAGTGTCGAGGCTCTGCTGGAAGAGGCCCGCCTCGCGGCGCGGATGCCGGATCCCGCCGAGCGTCTGCGTCTGCGGGAGGCGGCCGGTCTTTCGCGTGCCCAGGTGGCGGCCGCGGTGGGCGTGGGCCGGCAGACGATCGCCAACTGGGAGTCGGGGGTGACGGATCCGCAGCGGCCCGGCCGCGTGAAGTACCTGCGGCTGCTGGAAGGACTCGCGCAGATCCACCCCGCCCCGGAAGAAGCGGCGTCGCTTCCCCGGGAGCCCCAGCCCGGCGGCCGGTCACCTTCCGCCTCGGCAGCGGCGTCTTCCGTCCCGACAGCGGCCTCGTGGGACTTCACCGCTCAGACCGCATGGCGTTCCGATGGCCTGGCTGCCCAGGGCGAGCCCGGCCCGTGCGTCCGCTGCGGGGTCGTCACGCCGTTCCGGTCCACCGATGGCCGGCCCCTGCACGCCGGCGCCATGTGCCGGCCCGGGACGGCCGCACCGCTGGCCGCCGCCGCACCGCAGCACGCCACCACGCCCGCAACCACCCCTGCGAACGCCCCCGCGCCGGCCCCGGTGGTCCCGGCCCCCACCCGGCCGCCGTCCCCGTCCCCGGCCCCGCCCTCGGGAGAGAGGCAGGCGCAGGCCCCCTCCGCGTCCCCGACGCCCGCTCCGCTTCCGTCCCGTCCGCAGCGGCGGGCGCAGTCGGCCGCCCGCGCCCAGTCCGAGACCGGCGACCTGATCGCCCGGGCCGTGCACGAGGAGTTGCAGCGTGCCGAGGGTGACGCGGACGCGGCTCTCCAGGCGTTGGTCAAGCGGGCGATCCCGGATGTGATGCGGTTGTTCGAGGAGACCCGGGCGACGGCTCGCTATCAGTACACCGCCTATCCGTCCTTGCCGGACATCCTGCACAAGCCCTCGAAGCGGGAGCCGGACCAGATCTGGGAGGCCCGCCCCAACTTCCACCACCCCCACTACTCCCTCAAAGCCCCCGGCGACATCCGCGTCACCGCCCTGGATGCCAACGCCGCCTACCTCTCCGCGCTGAAGTGCTGGCTGCCGATCGGCAAACTGGAGCACCACAGCGGCAGCGACGGCGTGGACCCCAAGCGCTCCGGCGTCCACCTCATCACTCCCGCCCCCTGGACCCACCCGCACCTGCCCGACCCCCTCGGCGACCGCGAAGAGCCCGGCGCCCTGTGGATCACGGATGCCACCTTGCGCCTCCTGCTGCGCCTGTCCGGCCCCAAGTACGGCCTGACCGACCCGCCCACCGTCCACGAATCCTGGACCTCCGGCGCGACGGAGAACTTCCTCGACGCCCTGCGCAAGGTCCTGGCCGCCGCCCGCGAGACCGCCCTGGCCCAGGACGACTCCCTCACCGAGGGGTACGTCAAGGCGATGTACTCGAAGTTCATCTCCACGATGGGGGAGTCGGTCCACAACCGCGAGATCCAGCGGCCGGACTGGATGCACATCATCCACAGCCAGGCATACGCCAACCTCTGGGGCAAGGCATACAAGGCCCACCAGGCCGGCCTGGAGGTCATCGCCATGATGGGCACCGACGAACTCCACGTGAGTGGCGACTGGCGCCGGGTCTTCCCCGAAGGCCGCGGCCTGGCCCAGATGAAGATCAAGTACAGCGACACCGCCAAGGCATCGGGTGAGTACACCGTCGGCAAGGTGACGGGCTGATGGCGCAGGATTCCCGCTGGCGCCGCATCGGCCACTACGGTGCCCGCGCCCTGCCCGGCTGGGTCGTCCTGGCCGAAGGGGTGGACAAGATGGTCACCGGCATCGAATCACCGGTGACCACCGAACGGGGTCTGGCCGCCCGCCTGCGCTACCTCACCGCCTCCGACGCCGGCTACGAAGCCATGGACCGCGCCGGCATCCACGTCCGCCCCCGCACCCTGATCGCCTGGCTCGCCGAGGAGCGCAGTCCCAGCAGAGCCAACCTGACCCGCCTGGACGCCGCGTACTGGGACCTGCGGCGCCGCAACGTCGTCACCGACCTCAAACGCCGTCTGACCAACCACGGCCGCGGCACCCGCATCGAGATCGACCCCGCCGACCAGTCCCAGGTCGCCACCCGCCACCGCCGCGACGTGGAGATGCGCTCCCTCAATGTCCGCGGCCTGGTCTGGGACCGCGCCGTCGATGCCTGGCTCTCCCACGACGCCCGCGAACTCGAAGCGATCTGGGACGAGATCATCCAAGGCGGCCTCGGCACCGACTGGGACGCCTACACCTTCGTCTCCTCCGTCGGCTGGGCCGCCTGACCCGCAACGGCCGGGTTGAGGGCCGGCCACGGGGTGGTGCGCCAGTGCCAGGTGACGGGCCGCCGGCACTGGCGTCGTGGCCGGGCGCGCGGCACCGTGCGGTCAGCCGTGCAGGGCGACGGGGAGAGCCGTCAGTCGGCTTCCCTGGAGGCCGCCGATGGTGGCCTGCCGGAGCCTGGCGAAGGGCATGGCGAGGCGGGCTCGGGGGAAGTCGGTCCGCAACACCGTGGCCGCCGCGCGGAGTTCGAGGAGTGCGAGATGGGCGCCGACGCAGACGTGCGGGCCGGCGCCGAACGCCAGGTCCGGCCCGGGGGAGCGGGCGGGGTCGGTGTTGATGCCTTGGATGTCGATGAGTACGGGCGCGCGGGCGGGAAGCCGCGTGCCGGCGAGTTCGAACTCGGTGGTGGTGAACCGCCAGAGGGTGAACGGAGCGGGCGGGTGCTGCCGGAGCGTCGCACGGACCAGTGCGTCGATAGTCCCTTCGTCGGCCGCGGGTAGGTGCCGGTGGTCCGCGAGAGCGTGCGCCATCAGGGTGCCGAGGGCGGCGTCGGTGGTGAGCTGCCCGGCGAAGATCAACGCGAACAGGTGGTACCGCAGCTCCTCCTGAGCGGTGTGAGCGGGCATACGGTCACGCAGCTCGGCGGCGAGCCCCTTGCTGTCGTCGCCGAGCCCGAAGGCGGCGACTTCGGCAAGCGCGGAGATCGCGCTGCCCTGGGCGCCGGGTTCGTTGCTGAGCATCTGCCTACAGGCGTCGGCGGCTCGGTCGACATGCGCGAGCGGGATACCCAGCAGGTCGAACAGGACGGTGAGCGGATAGCGCGTGGTGAAGTCGGCCATGAGATCGACCTCCGCGCGGTCGGCGGCCAGCTCGGTCAGTAACGTCCGGGCGATGGCGTGCACCCGGCCGGACTGCGCACGGATCCGCTGGGCGTTGAGGAGCGGAGCGTGGGCGCGCCGCAGTGCGGCGTGTGCGGGGCCGTCGAGGGTGGTGAGGGACGGCTGCTCGGCGGCGGTCTGCTCCAGTCCGGCGGTGTGGCGATCCCAGCCGGGAGGTGCGAACGCGGGATCCTTCCGGATCCGGGCGTCGAGGAGCACCTCACGTGCCAGGGCGTGGTCGGTCACGATCCATGCCCGTCCACCGGCCGGCGCGTCCACTTGGACGAGGGGGCCGGCGGCGCGCAGGGCGGCGTGAACGGGGTCCGGTTCGCCGAGGCGGCGGACGGTGGCGGCGAACGGGTCGATGCCCTTGAGGTACGGCGCGTTCAACATCCTGGGTCTCCATGAGCAGGGGGAGGGGAGAAGGCAGGGAAGGGGGAGCGCGGGGCGACACGGGGCGAGCGAGGGCGATCCGGTCCGTGCCGCACCCGGCGCACCCCCCGCCCACCTGACGTCACCTTCAACTAACTTCACCGCAAAATCACTTCACCATGAAGTTACTTCGCGAGGAAGCTATGCTGTTCGGTGAGGGGTTGTCAACGCGTCGCGCCGGCGGAGCGAACCGGCGGCAGGGGAGAGGGAGGGGTCCGGTGGACGAGTCGGTGCCCGGTGGGGTCGCGGCGCAGCGCGAGCAGTTGGCGGAAGCCCTCAGGGCTTACGGTGCGAGCTTCACCGAACTGGGCCGACGCTTCGCCGCTCGGATCGGCGTGCACTCCACCGACGCGTTCGCACTGCTGGAGATCGCCTCGGCCGAAGCCAAGGGCGCCCCCCTGTCGCCGGCCCTGCTCAGCAGCCGCATCCCGCTCTCCTCGGGGGCGATGACCGCACTGCTCAACCGCCTCGAACGCGCCGGGTACGTCATCCGCACCCGCGAACACACCGACCGGCGGATCGTCACCCTGCGCAGCACCTCCCAGGCCAAGGAACGCGCCGACGCGTTCTTCGGTCCCGTGAACGCGCGCCAGGACGCCGTCTTGGCCCAGTACCCGGCCGAGCTGCTCCGGCAACTGGAGACCGTCCTGACCCAACTGCGCTCCACCATGGAGGCTGAGCCGGCCCACCAGGACGGGGACGCCTGACGGGCCGTACGCCGCCCCGATGACCGGAACGCCGGCGACGGCTGTCGGCCGCCGGGCGGGGTGAGTTCCCCCTACGAGCCGGACGGGCCCGGGGAGTTCGGGTGGTTCGGGGCGGGGGAGGTGGCGGCCCAGGCCGCCTCGATCATGTGGAAGATCTCGTCCACGGCGGCTTCCGGGTCGGCCGCGTCGCGGGCCAGTGAGTAGGCGTCGACGGCGAACCTCGCCAGCGTGCGGCAGGCCGTTGGACTCCGGGACAGCTCGGGCTCGGCGACGATGGCCGCCGCCAGCGACTCCGCGTGGCGCAGCCGCATCGACTCCTCGTACTCCCGCAGGGCGGGTGAGGCGTCGATCATGTGCCAGATCGGGGCGGCGCTGTCCGCCGTGCAGTGTCGCACCAGCGCGAGGATCTCGCGGCGCAGGGCGGGGACGAGCGGCTCCTGCGGTGCCCGGTCGGTGACCGCCCGCGTCAGGCGTTGTTCGAAGTCCTGGTCCTGCTCGAAGACCAGCGCCTCTTTCGAGGCGAAGTGGGAGAAGACCGTGGTCACGGCCACGTCGGCCTCCGCGGCGACGTCCCGGATGCCCACCGCGTCATAGCCGCGTTCCAGGAAGAGCCGCAGGGCGGTGTCGGCGATCTTCTGGCGGGTCGCGGCCTTCTTGCGCTCGCGGCGTCCGGGCGGAACGGTCATGGTCGAACACTATCAGGTGCAATACCGAAACGGTTTTTAAACCCTAACCGTTAGTGCTATGGTCGGCGGCATGAAGAGAGTGAGCTTCGCCGAGTTCGGCGGCCCCGACGTCCTGCACCTCACCGACGCCGAGGAGCCCCACGCGGGCCCCGGCCGGATACGCATCGCCGTGCGAGCGGCGGGCGTGAACCCCGTCGACTGGCGGATCCGTGAAGGCCAGAAACTGACAGCCCATCCGATCGAGTTGCCCGCCGGAGTCGGGCAGGACGCCGCCGGGGTGGTGGACGAGGTCGGCGAGGGCGTCGAAGGGGTCGAGATCGGGGACCCCGTGTTCGGTGAAGGGTCGAGTACCTACGCCGAGTTCGCCGTGTTGTCGGCCTGGGCCCGGATGCCCGCGGGGCTGACGTTCGCGGAGGCGGCCGGGTATCCCTCCGTGGTGGAGACCGCGCTGCGCATCATCCGCGAGGCCGGCGTGCGGTCCGGGGAAACGCTGCTGGTCAGCGGCGCGTCCGGGGGAGTGGGATCGGCGGTGCTACAGATCGCCCGCGACCGCGGCATCAGGGTGATCGGCACGGCCGGGGCCGCGAACCAGGACTATCTGCGGAGCCTGGGCGCCGTCGCCACGACGTACGGCGAGGGCTGGGTCGAACGGGTGCGGCAGCTCGGCCGTGTCGACGCGGCGCTGGATCTGGCCGGCTCAGGCGTCATCCGCGAACTGATCGAGCTGACCGGCGACCCGCGGAAGGTGGTCTCCATCGCCGATCTCGGCGCGCCGCGACTCGGTGCCCGGTACTCCGGCGTGGCCGGCAGCGTCCCGGATGCGCTCGCCGAGGCCGTCCGCCTCCTCTCGCTGGGGAAGCTCCACATCCCGATCGAGAAGTCGTACCCGCTCGCCGAGGCCGCGGCGGCGCACGCCGACAGCCAGGCAGGCCACACCCGCGGACGCCGGGTCCTGATCGTCTGAGCCGATTCCTGCGCCGGTCGCGCGGCCGGCGAGCGGAATTCCTGGCGATTCGGGGCGCGCTGACTGGCTGGCTGACTGCCGGCCAGTCGGCCCGTGCCCGCACCAGGAGGCCGCCCCGCTGTTCTCCCCCCCGCGCCCGGAGCGGCCCGCTTCCTGCGCCTCGCCCACCCTGTCTTGCCGGACCCCGGTCGCCGGACGGCGTTCGGCTATGCGGGGTCGGCGCGGCCGGTGGCTGCCTGGCGGAGGGCGGTGCGGCAGGCGAGCACGGCGGGGTGCCGGCTGCGGCCTTGGCGAACGACGGTGAAGATGCGGCGCGTGCGCCGGCCGCGGGGCAGTTGCCGCAGCGTGACGGTCGGCGGGTGTCCGCTCCAGACGAGGTCGGGGAGGAAGGCCGCGGCGTGGTCCTGCTCGACGAGGCGCTGGTGCAGCAGGACGTCGGTGCTCTCGAACCGCACGTCGGGTTCGAAACCGGCGTTGCGGCACAGGGTCATGGCCCAGTGGCGCGCGGCCGTGCCCTCGGGCTCCATCACCCAGGCATGGTCCGCCAGGGAACGCAGCGCCGCGGTCGGCCCGTCCGCGTCCGAGGTGCCGGCCGACGCCGGCAGGGCGAGGTGCAGGGGGTCGTCGAGCAGGTCTTCCTGTTCGAGTTCGGCGGGCCGCGGATTGGGGTTGCCGGGGTACTCCTCCGCGAGCACCAGGTCGAAGTCGCGGGCCTGGAGGGCGAGCAGCGCCAATTCCGGTTCCCGGTGCGTGACGTGGACGCGCAGGTGCGGATGCCGGTCGCGCAGCAGGCCGAGCGCGGTCGGGACGAGGGCCAGGGCGGCTGTCTGGAACGAGGCGATGCGCAGCGTGCCGGTCAGGTCGGTAAGGGAGGCTGCGATGTCCGCCTCCGCACGCTCCAGGCGTTCGAGGACCGCTTCGGTGTGGCTGACGAGGATCTCGGCCTGCTCGGTCAGCCGCACCCGCCGCCCGACCGGCTCCAGCAGCGGGACGCCCACCTCGGCTTCCAACTGGGAGAGCTGCTGGGAAACGGAGGAGGGGGCGTAGGAGAGGGCGGCGGCGACGGCCGCGAGGGTGCCGCGGTGTTTGAGTTCGCGGAGCAGGCGCAGACGGTGCAGATCGAACATGGCAGCCCGCGCTCCTCGCCCTCCGGGATCGCCGACTGCCTCATCGGTTTCCCCGCCTCACCGGTCCCCGCCAAACCATCGGTTTCTCCGACGAGTATAGGTCGGAAACATTCGCTGGACCGAAGACCGGGTCCCGTCGGAGGCTGGACGTATGTCCGACGAGCTTTCCTCCTCCCGCAGGCTGCCGTGGTACGTGCGCCCCGGTGCCCGGGCCTGGCGGTGTGAGCCCGCGCCCCCCGCGGCGCGCGCGTTCCATGCCTCGCTGCCCGACTACGCGCCCACGCCGCTGACCGGACTTCCCTCGCTGGCCTCGCAGTTGGGGGTCGGGCGGGTCTTCGTCAAGGACGAGTCGTGCCGCCTGGGGCTGCCCGCGTTCAAGGCGCTGGGCGCGTCCTGGGCGGTCCACCGCCTCCTCGCCGAGCGGGCCGCGAACGGCGCGGATCCCGGCCCGCTCACCCTGGTCACCGCCACCGACGGCAACCACGGCCGCGCGGTCGCCCGCACGGCACGGCGCCTCGGGCAGCGCGCCCACATCTTCGTCGCCCAGGGCGTGCATCCCCAGGCCGTGGCGGCCATCGCCGCCGAACAGGCCAGGGTCACCGAGGTCCCGGGCTCCTACGACGAGGCGGTGCGCCGGGCGGCCGAGGCGGCCGCCCGCCCGGACGCGGTCCTGGTCCAGGACGTCGCGTGGGCAGGTTACGAGCGGGTGCCGGGGTGGATCGTGGAGGGGTACTCCACCCTCTGCGCGGAGATCGACGAGCAGTTGGCGGCCGTGGGGGCCGCCGAGGGTCCCGACCTCGTCGCCATGCCGGTCGGGGTGGGGTCGTTGGCCCAGGCGGTGGTCACCCACTACCGCAGCCGGCCCGCCGGACGCGCCCCGGCGCTGCTGGCCGTGGAGCCGGAGGCCGCGGCCTGCGTCCTGCACAGCCTCATCCTCGGCGAACCCGTCACCGTGGCGACGGGCACCACCGCCATGGCCGGAATGAACTGCGGCACTCCGTCCAGCATCGCCTGGCCCGCCCTGCGCGCCGGACTCGACGCCGCCGTCGCCATCGCGGACGCCGACAGCGCCCGCGCCGCCGCGGACCTCGCCGCAGCCGGTGTCTCCTCGGGCCCCTGCGGAGCGGCGGCGCTCGCCGGACTGCGGGCGGTACTCACCGCACCGGGCGCCGGGGAACGCCGCACGACACTGGGCCTCGGACCGTCCTCGGTGGTCGTCCTCCTGAGCACGGAGGGCACCGCCGCCAATCCCAGTCCCTGACCGGCCACTCGGCCACTCGTGACGGAGAACTTCTCCTGCTCCGTGACCGATCGCTCCCGCACTGAGCCCCCTTCCGCCCCCGTGCCCGACCACCCCTCACGCGCTGCGTCGCCGTGCCACCGCCCCACCGAGGACCGTTCGTTGAACCACCGACTTTCCATGACCCCACCCCCGACCGGCCTGAACCACGCGATCGGAAGGGGGCCGTCGGCGTGCTGACCCACTTCCTGGCCGCGACCGGTGTCCTTGCGCTGCTGACCATCGTGCCCGGCCCGGACATGGCAGTGGTGACCCGGCGGGCGCTCGTGGCCGGCCCCCGGGACGCGCTGCGCACCGTGGGCGGGATCGCGACGGGGCTGCTGCTCTGGGGCGCGCTGACCGTCGCGGGCCTGACGGCCATGCTCGCCGCCTGGCCCGCGGCCTACCTGACCGTCAGGTTCCTCGGCGCCGGCTACCTGGTGTTCCTCGGCGCGCAGGCACTGTGGCACCACCGCCGCGCCGCCCCCGCCGTCCCGGCACCAACCGGCCCCGCCGCGGGGAGCCCGTGGCGGACGGGTCTGGTCAGCAACCTCCTCAACCCGAAGATCGCCGTCTTCTACACGGGCCTGCTCCCCATGCTGGCTCCGCCGGGGCTGGCGCCCGGCCGGGCGATGGCCTCCTTGATCCTCCTCCACACCGCCCTCACCTTTGCCTGGCTCGGCAGCTACGTGTTCCTGCTGTCCAAGGCCCGCGGCGTCCTCGAAAGGCCGCGAACCCGCCGCGCGCTCGGGCGGACCACGGGCGTGGTGCTGATCGGCTTCGGCCTCGCGGTGGCGAGCGCGGCCGGCTGAGGGGTGTCGGTGACCAATCGTCCGGGAAGCCCCTGTCGCGCCGGACCGCAGGCGCCGAACATGGTCCGGGTGCGCGCCCGCCCCGGCACCGACGGGCCCCAGCGGCAACAGGCCGGAGCAGCAACAGCCCCAGCACCAGCAGGAGGGACACCGGACATGAGCGTGGACTCGACCCCGGGCGCGGACGACCTGGCCGCGACCGAAGCGAGGATCGACCGGCGTCGGGACCGGTACGCGCTGCCCGAAGGGCATATCGCTGACGCGGCCTCACCATGGCTTCCGTTCGCCCCGCAGGTGATGATCAAGCATCTGACGTTCGACATCCGCAGCAACTCCGCCGCGAACGTCCTGTGGGTGCAATCCGGCGGATCGCTGGGCCGACACCGGCACCGCGGCCCGGTGTCGGGCTATGTGCTGGAGGGCAGCTGGCGCTATCGGGAGTACGACTGGGTCGGCCGCCCAGGCGACTTCATCCGGGAAAGCCCCGGCCGCACCCACACCCTGTACTCCGACGAGGGCATGAAGACCGTGTTCTGGCTCAACGGGCCGGTGGAGTTCCTCGACGCACAGAGCAGGGTGACCGCGGTGGTCGACGTCTTCCGGCTCATCGACCACTACGAGCGAGGTTGCCAGGAGCAGGACATCCCGATCAACCGGGCCCGCTACCTCTGAACACGGTCGGTGCCGTCCGCCGGTTCGCCACCCGTGGTCTACAGGTGCCCGGCCAGGAACTGGACGGCCAAGCTGGTGGCGGTCACCACCAGCCACAGGCAGCCCCCGAGCAGCAGGGGCGCGGAGCCGGCTTGCCGCAGTGTGGCGGGCTGGGTGGACAGGCCGATCGCGGACAGGGCCACGGTGATCAGGAAGACCGCGAGCGTGCTGAGCGGGCCGTGGGCGGCGGAGGGGATGAGACCCGCGGTGTTCGCGGCCGCCAGGACGAGGAAGCCGGCGAGGAACCACGGCACCAGCCGACCGACGCGCACCGGGCCGGGAAGCCCCCGTTCCGCACCTGCCGGGCCGGCGTCAGCGCGCCGGGCCCGGCGGCGGGCGAGGGCAGCCAGGCCCAGGCAGATGGGGATGATCAGCAGCGTTCGGGCGAGCTTGACCACCACCGCGTAGTCGGCCGCCGGGCCGCCGTAGGTGGTGGCTGCCGCGACGACCGACGACATGTCGTTGACCGCGGTGCCGGCGAACAGGCCGAAGGCGTGCTGGCTCAGGCCCAGCAGATGGCCGAGGGCCGGGAAGGTCAGCACCGCGGCGATGTTGAAGACGAAGATGGTGGAGACGGCGTAGGCCACCTCCGCCTCGGCCGCGCCGATGACCGGCGTGACCGCGGCGATCGCGGAGGCCCCGCAGATACCGGTGCCCACCCCGATCAGGGTGCGCAAGTCGCGGACCACCCCCAGACGGCGCCCGAGACCGTAGGCCGCCGCCAGGCACACCGCGAGCGTGACGAGCATCACCGGCAGCGAACCGACACCGACCCGCAGCACCTGCCCCAGCGACAGTTGGGCGCCCAGGACCACCACCGCGGCCTGGAGCACTCCGCGCCCGGCGAAGGAGATGCCGGGCCGCATCCGGTCGCCGGGCCGTACCAGGACCGCCACCAGCACCCCGAGCACGATGCCGCTGACCGGCCCGCCGACGACGGGGACCAGCCGGCCCAGCAGGGTCGCGACGAGGGCCACCGCGACGGCGAGGGCAAGCCCGGGCAGGCGGGCGGCGAGCGCGGCGCGGGGCTTCGGGGGAGCGGCAGGGCGGGGCGGTCGGTCGGTCGTTGACCGCGGGAGTCCGGCGTTCTTCATGATCACCACTCTGGGCGGCCCCGCGCCCGCCCTGTAGCCCCTGAACGAGCAGGAGCTCATAGCGCAGGCGTATGACTGTCTCATACGCTCACGCTGTGACCGACGCACCCCGGCAAGCCGTCCCCCAGTCCCTCGCCCTGCCCCTGCCCCTGCGCACGCCTGACCTGGAGTCGTTGCGCCTGCTCGTCCTCGTGGCCGATCTGGGGAGTCTGGGCCGTGCCGCCGAGCGGCTGCGGATCTCCCAACCCTCGGCCAGCCGCCGGCTGTCGACGCTGGAACGCGGGCTGGGACTGGTGCTGGTCGACCGGACCCGACGCGGTTCCCGGCTGACGCTGGCCGGGCAGGTCGTCACGGGGCACGCCCGACGCGTTCTGGACGAACTGGACGACTTGCTGGTCGGCGCCGGCAAACTGCGCGACCGGCGGGAGGCCGAACTCCGGGTCGCGGCGAGCCTGACCATCGCGGAGTACCTGCTGCCGGCCTGGATCAGCGAGCTGCGCGGGCGCCGGCCGGATCTCTACATCGGGTTGCAGGTGACCAACAGCGAGCACGTCCCCGAACTGGTCGAATCGGGCGAGGCCGACATCGGGTTCATCGAAGGGCCGCGCCTCTCGCGCGTGATGGCGACGCGCCAGGTGGCCGAGGACCGGCTCGTCGTCGTGGTCGACCCCGGTCATCCGTGGGCGCGGCGCCGCGAGCCGCTGTCCGCGCGGGAGCTGTCCCGTACGCCACTGGTGCTGCGGGAGAGCGGTTCCGGTACGCGGCAGACCCTGGACCGCGCCTTGTACCTGGCCGGCTGCGAACGGGTCCGGCCCCTGGTCGAACTGGGTTCGACGGCCGCCGTGCGCGGTGCGGTGATCGCCGGCACCGGGCCGTCCGTCCTGAGCGAACTGGCCGTGCGCGGGGACATCGCCGAGGGGCGGCTGACCGGTGTCGAGGTGGCGGGCGTCGACCTCACACGCGATCTGCGCGCGGTCTGGCCGACGGGGCGGCGCCTGGTGGGGCCGGCGGCCGAACTGGTGACGGTGGCTCGGCGGGAGGGAGCGGGGTAGCGGATCCCTGCCGGCGGGCGTGCGGGTCGCGGGTCCGCACGATCCGTGGCGCCGGCAGCGATTCGCTTGTTCCGCCCCGGTGCCGTAGAGTTCACCGTGTCGACGCGGGGTGGAGCAGCTCGGTAGCTCGCTGGGCTCATAACCCAGAGGTCGCAGGTTCAAATCCTGTCCCCGCTACTCACAGGTGAGGGCCCGGTGAATCCACCGGGCCCTCACCGCTGTTCGGAGTGCAGCGGGCCCCGGCAGCGCCTGCCGGAAGGCGGGCGGCGTCGGGCGGCTTCGCCGCCCCGGACGGCGGTGCGGCCGCGCTCGGCCGGTGGGGGACGGGGACGGAAGCGGTGGCGCTGCGCTCCCCCTCGACGACACTCCTCCTCGATGACGGCGCCGGACTGTGCCGCTCCCGCCACGTGGCCGGCCGTACCGCATCGGCGATCTCTGCCGTTTCCCCCACCAGCGCCGACGGCCTCGGCTAGATTTCCGGCGTGGACCAGCTCACCGCCGAAGACCCCACGCGCATAGGCCCCTACCGCCTCATCGCCCGCCTGGGCGCCGGCGGCATGGGCCTGGTCTACCTCGGCCGCTCCGAGGTCGGCCGCACGGTCGCGGTCAAAGTGGTCCAGGCCGAGTACGCCGCACAGGCGGAGTTCCGCAGGCGCTTCGCCCGCGAGGTGGCGGCGGCCCGGCGCGTGGGCGGGACCTGGACGGCGGACGTCCTCGACGCCGACACCGAGGCCGCGGTGCCTTGGGTCGCCACCCAGTACGTGCCCGGACCGGACCTGGCGGCAGTCGTCGCCGAGGACTTCGGCCCACTGCCCGAGCACTCGGTCCGCGTCCTCGCCAACCGCCTGGCCCTCGCGCTGCGGGCCGTGCACGAGGCGGGCCTGATCCACCGCGACCTCAAGCCGTCCAACGTCCTGGTGACGGTGGACGGGCCGCGGGTCATCGACTTCGGCATCGCCCGCGCGATGGACAGCCTGACCGGCGACAGCCTGCACACCCGCACCGGCATGCTGATCGGCTCGCCCGGTTTCATGTCCCCCGAGCAGGTCCGGGGCCTGGAACTCACCCCCGCCAGCGACGTCTTCTGCCTCGGCGCCGTCCTGGTGTATGCCGCCACCGGACGCCTCCTGTTCGGGGCCACCGACACCGGCCTCAACGCCCACCTCTTCCGGATCGCCGAGGACGAACCCGACCTGACCGGCGTGCCGGAGCCTCTCCTCGGGCTCGTACGCGCCTGCCTGGCCAAGGATCCGGCCCGGCGGCCCACCCCGGCGGAGATCTCCGCCCGCACCGGCGGGGACGACGGCGGCGTATGGCTGCCCGGCGAGGTGCTGGCCCAACTGGGGCGCCACGCCGGGCAGTTGCTGGACTACGTGCCCGTGGCGCGGGCCGAAGCGCCCGCCGCCCCGCCCGTGACGCAGACCGCCCCGGCGGCGCCCTCCGCCCCACCCGCCTACACCCCGACGGTCCCGGCCGCGGCCCAGGCCCCCGCCCCCTCGCCCCGCCGCCGGCGGAGGCTGGCCGTGATAGCACTGGCGCAGCTGACGGTGCTGCTCGGAGCGACGCTCGGAAGCCGGTCCGGTTCCGACGGCCGGAACCCGGCGATCTATGCCTTCACGGTCGCCTTCGGTGCCCTGCTGTTGTCCGGCGGTCATCTCGCGGACCTCGCGGGGCGCAGACGGACGCTGGCCATCGGCCTGGCGGGGTTCGCGGCGTCCGGTCTGCTCGGCGGCGTGGCCGGCGCCTTCTCCGTGCCGCTGCTGATCCTGGTGCGCGTCCTACAGGGCGGCTTCGGCGGCTTGGTGACGGCGGCGGCGCTGGCCCTGGTGACCACGGTCTTCACGGAACCGAAGGAACGGATCAGGGCGTTCGGGAGCTACGCGGCCGTCAGCGCCGGTGGTCCGCTGCTCGGGCAGCTCACGGCAGGGTTCCTGGCTCCGGGCCCGGCCCTGGGCATCGGCACGGTCCTCGCCCTGATCGCCCTGGCCAGCGTCCGCCTCCTGCCGCACGACCGCCCGGACCGCACCGGTGTCCGCTTCGACCTGCCCGGTGTCCTGCTCAGCTCCCTCGGGTTCGCCGCCCTCTCCTACGGACTCACCCGGGCCCCGTCGGCCGGCTGGGAGAACCCCCAGGTGATCGCCTCGCTCTGCGGGGGCCTCGTCCTGCTCCTGACCTTTCTGCTGTGGCAGGGCACAACGTCGAGCCCACTCCTCGCGTCGTACGTCCTGAAGGACCGCAGCCGCCTGGGCGGCTTCCTGACCATGGGTCTGGCCGGCGTCGGCATCCTGTGCCTGATACCGCCCCTGGTCCGCCTGGCGGGTCACGGCTTCCGCCACTCCCCAGGACAGGCGGCTCTCCAGATGCTCCCCATGGTCGCCGCGATCGCCATCGGTGCCGGCCAGATCTGCCCCCGCCTGTTGCGGCGTGCCGTGCCGCCCCGCCGGCTCCTGGTGGCGGGCCTGCTGGTCACCCCCCTCGGGCTGGCCCTGAGCATCGTCGCCATCGCGGTCGGGGGCACGTACGGGATCCTGCTGCCCGGCACCATCCTCGCGGGCCTGGGCATGGGCCTGCTCTTCACGCCGCTCTTCGCCACCGCGTCCGCCGCCGTCGCACCGCAGCACTCCGGCGCGGCGTCGGGCGCCCTCATCGCATCGCAGCTCCTGGGGCAAGGGCTCGGCACGGCGGTGTACGACACCCTCAACGGCCCTCCGTGGTGGGCGGTCCTCTGCCTGCTCCTGGCAAGCCTGATCGCCGGCCGGACGGTGACGACCCACGCGCTCTCCGCTCCCTGAGGCCGGGCCACGGAACGGCAGCGGGCACGCGGGCAGGCGGGCACGGAGGAGTGCTCCCGCCACCGACGCCGCCGGCCCGGAACGGGAGCGAAGGGACCCGCCGGGCACCCGACAAAGGCGGTGCAGACAATGTCGGGTGACCGGAGCCGGTGGTGCCACACGATGGGGGCATGGATGACACGACCTTGGTATCCCGCTTCCTCCGCGACGGCTTCGTGAAGGTGGAGGGCGCTGTCGCACCGCGGGTGGCCGCGGACTGCGCGCGGCTGCTGTGGCGGGAGACGGGCTGCGACCCGGACGAGCCGGCGACCTGGACACAGCCCGTGCACTGGGTGGCCGGCATGGCGCAGGGACCGTTCGCCGCCGCCCCCAACTCCCCGGCCCTGCACCGCGCGTACGACCTGCTCGTCGGCGCGGGACGCTGGGAACCGCGCTACTCACTGGGCACCTTCCCGCTGCGCTTCCCGCACGAGGAGGAGCCGGACGACGCGGGCTGGCACATCGAAGGGAGCTATCTGCCGGAGGGGGAGGACTGGTACTTCACCAATCTCCGCTCCCGGGGCCGGGCGCTGCTGATGCTCTTCCTCTTCAGCGAGGTCGGTGCGGAGGACGCCCCCACCCGGATCCGGGTCGGCTCACACCTCGACGTCCCGAAGGTGCTGGAGAAGTACGGGGAGGACGGGGCGAGCGGGCTGGCCCTCGCTCCGGAGCTGGTGGCGGCCTCCGCCCATCGGCCGCTCGCCCTCGCCACCGGGTCCCCGGGCGACGTCTTCCTGTGCCACCCGTTCCTGGTGCACGCGGCACAACCGCACCACGGGGCACGACCGCGCTTCATGGCCCAGCCGCCGCTGATGCCGGCCGCCCCGTACGAACTGGAGCGGGCCGACGGCGCGTACTCACCCGTGGAGATCGCGATCCGGCAGGGCCTGGGACACGACACCCCGGCCACCGGCCTGCGCTGAGCAGGCGCAACCGTCACCGTGAGAGGTCACTGCGCCCGCTCCGCGGCCGGGGGCGCGGCGGGCGCCCCTCCCTCACCCCCCGGCGTGCGCAGCACGGGCGAGGGTGTGGGTGATGACCTCGGCACGGGTGTTGAGCATGTACATGCTGCCGGCGTAGAAGAGGTCGCCGGAGGCTATGTCGCCCAGCGCGAAGAAACGCGGGTCCTCCTCGGGCGCGGCGGCACGCAGGGCGTTGCTGGTGACGTCGATGCGTACGCCGCCGACCGGATTGCGCACGGCCAGACCGGAACCGGTGAGGGAGTCGATGAAGGGCTCCGCCCGGCTGCCGGTGCCGGCCAGCCCGGAGCGGGTGGCGTCGACCACCGTGTCCACCCTGGTCAGCCGACCGCCGCCGTCCTCCAGGGTGAAGCCGCCGCCCGCGCGGGCGGTGACGGAGGTCGTCCGGGACCGCACCGCCAGCTGGCCGCTGTCCATGGCGTCCAGCAGCGTCCGGGCGGTGGGCGGCGGCATCGGGTTGTAGAGCGGTTTGCTGAACGCGTGGAAGCGGCTGAGGAAGAGCCGCCGGTCGGTGTCCGACATGGCGCACCAGACGGGTTCCCGCACCTGGTGCATCATCGCCGACACTGCCGCCTGGCAGGCATTGCCGCCAAGCCGGGAGAGGTCCTCCCGCAGCCGCTCCGCAGCGGGCCGGTCCGCGGCGAGCGCGCGGAGGTCCACACCGGCCGCCGTCAGCTCGGCGCGCAGCAGCCGCCAGGTGTCCCGCGCCCGCAGCGCACCGTCGCGGGCCACCCGCTGCCGCACCGCCTCCGGAGTCAAGTGCCGTAAGGAGTACGGGGGTTGCGTGGCGCGTACGCCTGGCAGCAGGCCGTGCCGGGAGGTCATGGTGATCGGGCCGCGGTGTCCGGAACGCAGCAGTCCGAGGGCGACGTCCACCCCGGACAGGCCGCTGCCCAGCACCAGGACATGCGCGTCGGCGGCTATCTCGGGCAGGACCGCGCGCAACGGATAGGGGTCCGGATGGAAGCCGGGGGCGCCGGCCAGCCGGTAGGGGTCGGCGGGCGCGCCCGTCCCCAGGCACAGCACCACGCGGTCGAAGTGGCCGACGCCGCGGGCGCTGCGGACCATCACGTCCCCGGCGGTCGCCTTCGCCTCGACGGCGAACTCCGGAACGACCCGCACCGTCCAGCCGCGCCGCTCGGCCTCGGCGCGGCAGGACTCCAGATGGGCCGTCAGGTACTCGCCGTAGACCCTGCGCGGTACGTAGGAATCCACCGGCAGCGAGGCGTACGAGGTGTCCCGGTACCGCGGTGCGCGGTGCAGCCACCGCAGGAAGTGGCCCCGGTCCGCGCTCCGGACCGACATGTAGCCGGCCTCCCGGTTGACCAGGGCGCAGTCCAGGTCCGGGCGGTAGGCGCGGCCGGTGGCCAAGTTGGCCGAGCCCTCGTACACGGTGATGTCGCAGCGCCGCTCCTCGCCCTCGAACCGGCGCAGCGCGCTGTCCAGCAGGCTGACCGCCGCCGCTCCACCACCGATCACCGCCAACCGCATCGCGTATGCCTCCCCCACCCCCATGGTCTAGCGGTCCGCGTCCAGGTCGATGACGGGCAGTCCGCGCGCCTCGTCCAGGCGCCTGGTCAACGGGTTCGGGAACTCGGTGACCACGACCTCCAGCGTCGGCCGCACCGTGGCGCGCTGCACGTGGCCGCCGACGGTCGAGCCGTCCCGGCGGCCCAGCACCGCGTGCATGTGGACGGAGGGCCGCCCGTCCTTGAGCGCGATGTTGCCGGACAGGCTGAGCACCTCGGTGTGCTCGGTGACCGGGATCGGGACGTGCGTCCGGCTCTCCGGATCGAAGAGCGAGAGCGCGGCGTTCCGGAAGGCGCCGATCCCGGTGAACGACGCTCCGGCCACCGAGTGGGCGGTGGCGAACTCCTCCAGCACGGTGAGCACGTCCTCGTCCTGGTCGAAGACGACGGCGAACATCCGGGGTGCGTCGTCGGTCAGCAAACGGCTGCGCATGGGTCAACTCGCTCTCGTGGTGCTGGCGGCCGGGTCGCCGCCGATGACTTCGCCTTCCGCGGGCGCGGCCGGCGCGGCCCGCCACCGTGCCTTCAACCGGCCGACCAGGTCGAACTGGTTGATGACCAGTCCCAGGATGACCAGCACGATGGCCGTGGCCTTCAGCGTGCCCAGCGGCTCGCCGAGGATCAGTATCGAGGAGGCCATCCCGAAGACCGGCACCAGCAGCGACAACGGGGCCACGTGGGAGGTCTTGTAGTTGCGCAGCAGATGACCCCACAGGGTGAAGCCGAAGAGGATCGTCGGGTACACCATGTAGGCCAGCGACCCGATGCCCGCCCAGCCCATGTGGTCGAAGGAGTGGGTGATCGACCCCCAGCCGTTGACGCCCAGCGACAGCAGGAACATCGGGATCGGCGGGATCAGGCTCGCCCACACCGTGAAGGCCAGCGCGTCGCTCGGGTGCGCCTTCTTGATGACGATGTTGGCCATCGCCCACGACAGCGACGCGCCGATCACCAGCACCGCGCCGACGGCGGTGACCGACCCGTCGGTGATCCCGATGATCAACGCGATGCCGATGGCCGCCACCACCACGCCGGTCAGCTGCCGCGGAACGACCCGCTCGCGCAGCATCGCCGCCGCCAGACCGATCGTCCAGAACGCCTGGAGCTGCATCACCACCGAGGCGAGCCCGGCGGAGAAGCCGAAGTGCATACCGGCGAAGAGCAGCCCGAACTGCCCGATGCCGAAGAAGACCCCGTATAACGCGATGTAACGCCACGGGACCTGCGGGCGCTTGAAGAAGAACACCGCGGGCACGGCCGCCAGCAGGAACCGCAGGGAGGCCAGCAGATAGGGGTCGAAGGACCGCAGTCCGATATCGATGATGGCGAAATTGACCCCCCAGATCACCATCACCAGGATGCCGCCCAGAAGTTTCGAAATCGGCAAGGAGCCCTCCTCAACGGGTGCTGTCAGCAGGCGGGGCAGCCTGTTCGGTACGTATCACCTGGAACGCCTCGGCCAGCCTGCCCTCCGGCAGACCGCCCGCCGCGGCCTGCCCGCGCAACCGGGAACGTATGTCATCCGCCAGGTTCGCACGGTGCGCGGTCTGCGACGTGTGGGCACGCAGTGCGGCCAGCTTGCGGTCGAACACGTCGGTGACGTCGACCCAGGTGTCGGGGCGCGGCGAGGTCATCACCCAGATCTCCGGGACGACGCACGGCCGCAGCCCCTCGGACAGCAGCTCCGGATAGGCGCGCGGGTTGCGGGCGTCCGGGTAGAGCGCCGCCAGCGCGGCCTCTCCCGCGGCGCGGTGGTCGGGATGGATGTCCGGCAGGAAGTCCCAGTTGAGCTCCGGGCTCTGGATCAGCGCCCGCTGCGGGCGGACCCGCCGGACCACCCGGGTGATCTCCCGCCGCAGCGCCAGGTCGACCGTCAACTCCCCGTCGGGCAGGCCGAGGAAGACGACCTCCTTGACCCCCAGGGCGTCGGCGGCGGCCCGCTGCTCCGCCTCCCGGACGCCGGCCAACGCGGCGCGCGGCACGGCCGGGTCCTCGCCCCCGGCCGCGCCGTCGGTGAGCACCAGGTAGGTCACCTCGGTGCCCGCCGCGGTCCACTGCGCGACGGTGCCGCCCGCCTTGAAGTCGGTGTCGTCCGGGTGCGCCGCGATCGCGAGCACCCGCTCCACCGGGCCGAACGGGGACTGCGCGGGTCCGGCGTACGTCACGCGGGCTTCACCCCGGCGGTGAACAGGAAGGACCGCGGGACGTTGGGCACCGAACGCGGCGGCACCGGGAACGGCCAGCGGTCGAAGGCGGCGCCCTCCTCACCGGGCTGGAGCAGTTCCTCGGTCGCCCAGCCGCACGAGTCCAGGAACTCCTCCGGCGCGTCGGTGCCGAACAGCCACGGGTTGCCGTCCTCCATCAGGACCCGCATGAAGCCCTTGGCGAGCGGGTTCTTGAGGGTGGCCTGGCTGGTCATGTCGCCGATCAGCACGGACCCCGGCGCGGACAGCTCGCGCAGCGACCCCAGCAGGCCGCGCACCACGTCCTCGGGCAGGAAGAAGAACAGCCCCTCGGCCACCCACAGGGTCGGCTGCCCGGCGTCGAAGCCGGCCGCGCGCAGGTCGTCCTGCCAGGCGGCGGCCAGGTCGACCGGTACCGCCTGGCACCGGCTGACGGCTCCCTCCGCACGCTGCGGCGGGTTCTCGGCCAGCAGCGCCGCCTTGGTCTCCAGCAGCGCCGGCCGGTCCAGTTCGTAGAGCGTGACCCCCTCGGGCCAGGTGAGCCGGACGGCCCGCATGTCCATCCCGGCGGCCACCAGCACCACCTGGCGGATCCCGCGCTCCCGGACGGTGCGGAGGATGGCGTCGTCCATGTACCGGCTGCGCACCAGCACGAACGGGACGACGGCGGAACCGGCATAGCGTTCCAGCAGCGCGAAGCCGGTCTCACCGGCGACCAGGCGCGCGTAGGGGTCGTGGAAGATGCGGTCCGGCCGTTCGGACTCCAGCGCGCGCGCCGCGGCGGTCCACTGCGCGGTCTTGGACACGGGCTCCATGACCTGCTTCACCGATTCCATGCGTCACTGCTCCCTGTCTGTCGAGGTTGTGCCGGGGCGCGCTCAGGCATCCCGGCGCCGGAAGATGCTGTGCAGGACCATGCTGAAGACCGCGGAGCCCTGCGGATCGAGCAGTTCGCACCGGGGACGGACGATGCCGGAACCGCGACGGCCGAGCACCGGGCCGACCCCCAGCACCGTCAGCCGCGCCTGTAGTACGTCCCCGGGCCGCACCGGATGGTGGAACCGCACCTCGTCCACCCCGGGGGAGCCCTCCCCGGCGGACCGGTTCAGGATCTCCTCGACGTACCGCCGCATGAACAGCGAGGCCGTCAGCCAGCCGCTGGCCACCAGGCCGCCGAAGGCGGAGTCCCGGGCCTGCTCCGGATCGGTGTGGAAGACCTGCGGGTCGTAGGCGCGGCCGAAGCGGAGGATCTCCTCCTCGGTGACCTCGACCTTGCCCAGCTCGAACACGGCCCCCACGGGGAAATCTTCTAGGTAGAGCATTGCTGAACCGACCTACCATTCCGCGCTGATGAGTTCCTCCGGCCGTGCCCCGACCAGCCGGTACCGTTCCGGGGCGGCCGGCCGCCCGGTGTAGAGCCGGAAGAGGGTGGGGACATCGGTGCGGAGCCGCGCCGGGTCCCGGCCCTCGACCGGTGAGCCGAGGACCAGTTCCCGGTCGTCGAGCGTGACGTGCACCTGCGGGGCGGCGGTCACCCGGGCGCATCCGGCGAGCGCCGCCAGCGCCTCCGCCGTCCCCGCGCTGTGGTACGCGTCGGACATCCCCAGCGCCTCCCGGACGTCGCCGCCGTGGATCCACGTCCCCAGCGCCGCCAGGTCCTTGGTGCCGCCGGCCGCGCGGATCGCGGGGCCGGCCACCGTCAGACCGCGCTCGAACTCGTCCAGCACGTCGGCGAACGGCCAGTCCCGGCGCTCCTCGACGTCCCGCTGGTTCTGATCGTGGCTCGCCCGGTACGCCGCGCCGGCGGTCAGTCCCACCAGCGCCGCCGCGCAGTGCGCCACCACGTCGCGCACCGTCCACGCCGGGCACACGGTGCGCCGCCCGGCCATCTCCGGCGGCAGATCGCGCAGCGCGGGCAGCAGGGTCTCGCGCTCGGCCCGCAGCAACCGCTCGGGACCGGTCTCCACGGCCGGAGCGGTCACGCCACGCCTGCCCGGAAGTACCGCTCCTCGATCCGCCGCAGGGTGCGGAAGTCGTCGATGTCCAGGGTCTCCATGTCGATCTCCTCGCCGCTGAGCCGGGAGACCAGCAGCATGAACTCGACGAAGGCCAGGGAGTCGATGAGCCGGTTCTCCAGGATGTCGAGATCCGGGTCTATGTCGGGCGTCTCCGGGTGGCGGGCCAGGATCCACTGCTTGAGCTGATCGCGTTCAGAGTGCACGGGAAGTCCCTTCGGTGTGTGCGGCTGATGCCAGTGCCTGGTCTGCCTTCGTGACGGCCTCGTCGGCCGCTTCCCAGTCGCCGTAGCGGTCGTGCAGCACGGCGAGCCACCGCTCCAGGCCGAACGCGACGCAGCTGGTGAACACCGGCCGCCCGCTGTCGGCCAGTTGGATGGCGCAGCGCTCGCCGAAGAAGTTGCGGTGCTTGTTCACCGACGCGATGGCCAGTTCCCCGGCCAGGAACTCGAACTTGACCGGCGCGATGCGCTGCAACAGCGCGCGCGGGCCCTCGCCGTCGAAGAACGGGTCGGTCGCCGCCTCCTTGCGCAACGGCAGGTCCAGCGCCTCGGCGAACCGCAGGATGCGCGAGGAGAAGCGGTCGATGTGGTCCTCGACGAACTCCTGCTCGCCCAGCGCCACGATCTCCCGCATGTGGAAGCCGAGCAGCCTGCGCAGCCCGGAGTACCGCTCCTCCCGGCGGAAGCACCGGCCGACCAGGGTCATCAGGGTGTTCCCGGGGATGCTGGTGCCCTCCAGCCCCAGGTAGACCGCGTAGCAGGTGGCCGAGGGCAGGGCGATCTCCGCGCTCTGCAACTGCTCCGGAGGGAACGCCTCGATGACGGAGGCGTCCTGGCCCTGCGGGCGGCGCTCCAGGTCCAGCGCGTTGACCACCAGTGCCTGGTGCGGGAAGTTCTGGTAGTAGTCGAGCTTCGCCAGCTTGGCGACCGGCAGCAGCGGTGCCCCGATGACCGGGGCGGCGCCGTCCTCGGTGCCCCACCGCTCGAACATGTCGTCCAGGTGCCGCAGGAGCCGGGCTTCACCGGGACGCAGGTAGGCGAGACCGTTCGTTTCCATTCAGGTCCTCCTTCGCCCGGTTCAGATGGCCGGCAGCACGTCGTCGGCGAAGATCCCCGACTTGACCATGAAGGACATCGGCTTGCGCACCACCTTGCGCTCCAGGTCGCGGCGGGCCGGGTCGGAGACCAGCCGCTCGCGGAACTCCAGCGGCTTGTCGATCCGGGCGTCCCGGTAGACCTGCGGGTTGTAGAAGGAGCGGAGGCTGAAGACGATGTACCGCTTCAGGTACTGCTCGATCTCCTGGCGCTGCTGGTCGGTCATGGTCCGCGCCAGCTCCGCGTAGAGCATCGAGACCAGTTCGCGGCCGAACGCGATGTGCCGGGACTCGTCCTCGTGGTGCACCCGGTTGACCTTGCGGATGGTCTCGTGCAGGGAGTCGTCGGCGGCCATCCGCATGTTGTAGAAGTCGACTATCTCCTCGAACAGCAGGATCCTGGAGAACACCAGGAAGTTCTCCACCTGGGCGTTGTCATGCGGAATGGAGTGGAGTTTCGGCCCGGAGTAGATCTTGTTGCCGTACCGCAGGCAGAACTCGGCGAAGAACCACATGTGCTCGTTCTCTTCGCCGATGAAGTGGTGGAAGAAGTCCGAGGGCAGTTCAAAGCCCGCCGTGTGGATGCGTTTGATGACCTCGATCAGCAGCTCGCGGATTCCCTCGACGTTGAGGCTGTAGAAGTTGATGCTCTCCCAGCGCGACAGCCGCTGCGACTCCTCGATCGTCAACTCCTCCGCGACCTGGGTGCCGTAGGTCGACATCAGGTCCTCGCTCATCCACGGCATCTGCTCGGGGAGCGCATCAGGCCAGTCGAACTCGCGGTACGGGTTGTAGTAACCGTCCACCGATTTGTCGACGAGCCGCTTGAGGATCTCGGCGAATCGGGCCGACTGCTCAGGGACGTGCGACGCCTTTGTGGCTGCTGTGGACATGCTTCTCCCTGTCGGGGAATGACTGGAGGTGAATGAGTGGGGGGTGGGCGTTACTTGTCGCCGGGAAGTCCGAGAAACAGCGCCCGCTGTATGAAGTTACGAATCCACTTATCCCGGCGTGGTTACTGGCCGGGCGGCGGACATTGAGATGCTAGGCGATCGCCACAGCCACTGGCCAGCGTCGATCCGCCCGCCACTAAGCGGAATTCACTTCTCCAATTTCCTCACGCGCCGTCCCCGGCAGGGGCCTGAGCAGCTCATTCTCCGTTTGTTGCAGCAATATTGCAGCCAGATTAAGTGATCAAGGTGCCCTCAAACGTGAGTTTGCCCCCGCTGGACGTTTTTCAGCCGCCCCCGAAGTACCTCGAACCCGAGGTCATAGGGGATGCGCCGATAGCGCCGGCCCCCGACTCCTCGTCAGGGACGCATCGCCGCCGCCCCACTTTGGCACGTTCCCGTCCTTGGGTAGTTCCCCATTCCCGAAAGACCTTTCCTCACTGTCGCCGACGGAGAGGGCGATGTCCAGAGTCAATTCCGCAATCCGGGAATACCTTTCCGTTGGGTGGGGGCTGGGGGTGCCTCGTCCCCTGCCTGGCCGCCCGGTCCGCGGCGGTGCCGCTTCGCCCCGACCGCCGTCCGCTCGGCTCGTGCGGGCCGGCGGGGTGCCTGGCCGGCCCGAGAGGCTGGGGTGCCGACCGCTGCCGTATCCAGGCACGGGCGACGAATTGTCGTGGATTTGTAACGGGTGGAGGTGCGGCGCAACGAGCCGGTCGGACGGTCCGTCTGGTTGATCAGCGAAGCGCACCGGGCGCTTCCGCGAACGGATGGGTCTCGGTGAGACCCACAGGAGGGGAAGTCCATGACCAGGACGAAGAAGACCGGGATGACGACGCGCGGGGGCCGGTTGGCCGTGGTCGGTGCACTGGGCCTGGCCGCAGTGACGCTGGCCGCCGGACCGGCGTTCGCCAAGGGCACCGTCGACATCACGGCGCCGCCCACGGCGCAGGTCGGCAAGACCATCGCGGTCACCGCGCACGGTGGCGACGACAGCGCCGGCTTCCTGCACCAGCTGTGTGTGGAGGAGAACGGCTTCGGCGAGGGGTGGCACCAGGAAACCTGTAGCGCCGTGGGCAAGGGGGAGGTGCGGGTCACCGCCCAGGGCACGGCCGCGCGCCGCGGCGACCTGCAGTTCCGCGCCGTGCTCTACGGCCTGACCAGTGCGCACGACCAGCACCCGGTGCGCCTGCACGCCTCTGACGTGGCGACGGTGCACGTCCGCTGAGTCAGCAGCGCGGCCGTGGACGGTGCACCACCACGGTCCACGGCCGCGCGGTTCGCCGGAGAGACCGGGGACGGTCCCTCCGGCGAACCTCACCCTCTTCCGGCTGGCCGTGCGGCCCCGCCGGACTGCCGCCCGGCCGTCGCACGGCCGGGCAAACGCCCTGTCGCAGCCGCGCACGCGGTGCGGGGTGGAAGGCCCTCGGTGCGGTTCCCGCGCCCGCGGACGGTCGTCGGACGCCATACGGCCCCGAGCCGGCCCCGGTCGCCGGCGTGAGCCAGGCACCGCGTGCCCCAGGCACCGGCGGCCCCAGGCACCGGCGGCCCCAGGCACCGGCGTGCCCCGGGCGCCGCCGCTCCCCACCGCTACCGGGCCAGGCCGGCAACGCCGGCAACCAACCCCCCGGAGCCGTGCCACTCACAGGTCGCGCCGGCGGACGGCGACCACAGCGACGACTGCCGCGGCGAGCGGCCAGGCCGCGTAGACGATCCACGAGCCGCTGACGGTCGCCGGACAGGGGGACGAAGCGAAGGGATCGCCCATCTGCACCAGGCGTTCCCAGGCACTGCGCGGCAGGGCGTGAAGGACGGCGGACGACCAGCGGTGCCGGTCGCTGAGCAGGAACGGCAGCAGCAGCAGAACGCCGGTGAAGGCCACGATCGTGGTCGCGGTGTGCCGGATGACGGCGCCGAGTCCCATGCCGATGAGCGCGCACACCGGAGCGAGCAGCGCGGACGCCGCGACGGCGCGGAGCGCACCGGGGTAGCCGGGGGAGAGGCCGATGTCCCGGCCGGACAGGACGGCCTGGGTCAGGCCGAAGGAAACGCCCGCGACGACCGCGCCGTAGACCAGCATGACTGCCGTCACGACCGACATCTTGGCCGCCACGACCGAGCGGCGGGCGGGGACGGCCGCGAACGTCGTGCGGATCTGTCCGGTGCTGTATTCGCCGACGACCGTCAGGGCGCCGATGCTGCCGGTGGCCAGTATCAGAACCATGCCGGCGCCCGTGGTGAAGGCGTCCCGCATGGCCCAGATCGGCACGAACAGGGCCCGGATCCCTTGGCTGTAGGTCGGCCAGTTGTTGTAGTCCGCGACGGCCGCGCTGAGGTTGATCGCGAGGATGACCAGCGCGCCGGCCGCGAATGCCCAGGAGGAGGAGCGCAACGACCACAGCTTGATCCACTCCGCGGCGAGCAGGTCCCGGAAACGGGAGCGGGGCTCGGCGGCGCGTACGGCGGCGGAGGCGGCCGCGGGCTGCCCGGTGGTTGAGGTCATCGGGATCCTCCTGCGCGGTACTCGACGCTGTCGGCGGTCAGTTCCATGAACGCCTCCTCCAACGAGGAGGTACGACCGGCCAGTTCGTGGAGCACGATGCGGTGCTGGAAGGCCAGCTCTCCGATACGGGCCGCGCTCAGGCCGGACACGGTGAGCACCTCCTCCGCACGTGCGCCGTCCCGCTCCACCCGCGCCCCCTCGGCTTCCAGCACAGCTGCCAGCGCGAGGGCGCCGGGCGTCCGCACGGCCACGCTCCGGCGGGTGCCGCGCGCCGCGAACTCCGTCACGCTCTCGTCGGCGATCAGCTCGCCGCGGCCGACCACGATCAGGTGCTCGGCGGTGTTCTGCATCTCGCTCATCAGATGGCTGGAGACGAACACGGTGCGCCCCTCGGCCGCCAGCCGCCGGAACAGCCCGCGCGCCCACCGCACGCCCTCCGGGTCCAGGCCGTTGACCGGCTCGTCGAACAGCAGCACCGGCGGATCACCGAGCAGCGCCGCGGCGATGCCGAGCCGCTGCTTCATGCCCAGGGAGAACCCGCCGATCCGGCGCCGGGCCGCCGCGGCCAACCCCACCTCCTCAAGGACCTCCGTCACCCGCCGCCGCCCGATGCCGTTGCCGCGGGCCAGGGCGGACAGGTAGGCCGCCGCGCTGCGACCGCCATGGACGTCATGGGCGTCGAGCAGCGCACCGGCCTGGCGCAGGCCGCGCGGATGGTCCCGGAACGGGCGACCGCCGATGGTGGCGGTGCCACTGGTCGGTTCGGTCAGCCCCAGCAGCATCCGCAGCGTCGTGCTCTTGCCGGCCCCGTTGGGACCCAGGAACCCGGTGACGTGTCCGGGCCGCACGATGAAGGACAGACCGTTGACAGCAGTGGTCTTGCCGTACCGCTTGGTCAGTTCATTGACTTCGATCACCCGGCCAACGGTGCCGGGAAGAGCATCCGCACCGCATCGGCCCGCGGGCCACACCCGCAAAACGGCCGGGTAGCCCGTGGGCGTACGCCCACGGACCACTGTTCCGCCCCTGGTCAGAGGATTACGATCACCTCATGTCCGCCACGCCGCCGCGTCCTGCGCTGCCCTGGCACCCGCGGCCGGCCGCGCGGGCGGCCCTGGCCTGGTGCGGGGCCCTCGCCTACCCCTTCGCCCTGTTCCTCACCACCCGCGGCACCCCTTTCGACTCTCCCGGCCTGCCCCTCGTCTCGGCGGCCGCGGTCACGGTCCTGCCCCTGGCATTGCTGCGCCGCCACCCCCTGCCGGCCCTGGCACTGATACTCCTCGGCACCTACGCGACCGCAACCACGAGCCCCTTCCCGCAAGTCGTGTACCTGCTGGTCCTGGCGCACGATCTCGCCACCGCCTACCTCGTGGCCACCCGGACCCGCCGCACCGCAGTCACCGCCGCCGCCCTGACACTCGCCACACAGCTCGCCGTCACCGCACGCCTGGGCACCGGACCGGACGGCTTCACCCGCACGACCGTGACCCTCGTCCTCGCCCTCACCGCCGCCTGGCTGACCGGCCACTCGGTGCGCGAACGCCGCGAGCACGCCGCGGCCCTCCGCTCGCAGACCGCCGCCCAGGCAGTCGCCGCCGAACGGCTCCGCATCGCCCGCGAGCTGCACGACATGATCGCCCACAGCATCGGCGTCATCGCCATCCAGGCAGGCGTGGGCCGCCGGGTCATCGACACCCAGCCCGACCAGGCCCGCAACGCGCTGGCCACCATCGAGGACACCAGTCGGGAAACCCTCGCCGGACTCCGGCGCACCCTGGGCGCCCTGCGCCACACCGAACCGGGCCGCACCGCACCGGCCGCACCGCGCGAACCGGCCCCGGGACTGGCCGACCTCGACCGGCTTGCCGCCGCCACCGGAAACGCGGGCGTCGACGTCCACGTGCAATGGCGCGGAGAACGACGGCCCCTGCCCCCCGACATCGACCTGGCCGCCTTCCGCATCGTCCAGGAATCCCTCACCAACGTCGTACGCCACGCGGACACCCCCGACTGCCGCGTCACCCTCGGCTGCCAGGGCGGCGAACTGACCATCGAGGTCACCGACGACGGCCGCGGCGACCGCGGCGGCCGCACCCCCGGCACCGGATACGGCCTCACCGGCATGCGCGAACGCGTCACCCTGCTCCGCGGCCAATTCACCGCCGGCCCCCGGCCCGAAGGCGGCTTCCGCGTGACGGCCCGGCTCCCCCTCCCCGAAGGAGTACACCGGTCATGACGGTGCGCGTCGTGCTCGCCGACGACCAGCCGCTGGTCCGCAACGGCCTGCGCGTCCTGATGGCAGACGCCCCCGACATCGACGTCGTGGGAGAGGCCGGAACCGGCGCCGAAGCGGTCCAACTCGTCCGCGACACCGAGCCCGACGTGGCCGTGATGGACATCCGCATGCCGGACATGGACGGCATCGAGGCCACCGGACTGATCACCGCGTCCACCGGTGCCACCCGCGTCCTCATCCTCACCACCTTCGATGACGACGACTACATCTACGGCGCGCTCCGCGCCGGGGCGAGCGGATTCCTCGTCAAGGACATGGCGCTGGACGACATCCTCACGGCGATCCGCGTGGTCGCCGCCGGAGACGCCCTGATCGCACCGAGCGTCACGCGCCGCCTGATCGCAGAGTTCGCCGCCCGCCCCGAACCCGCACCCCGCCCGCGGCCGGTCGGAAACATCACCGAGCGGGAACGCGAGGTCCTGACCCTCGTCGGCCGCGGCATGTCCAACAGCGAGATCGCCACCCGCCTCCACATCAGCGTGGCCACCGCAAAGGCCCACATAGCCCGCCTCCTCACCAAACTCGAAGCCCGCGACCGCATCCAACTCGTCATCACCGCCTACGAGTTCGGCCTGGTAACCCCATCCCGGTGAACGCACACCAAGCTCCTCGGCCGCCGTGACGCGCCACCTGTCGGACGCGGTGACGCCGAGAGAAGGTGTTCCCCACGGCGCCGCAGCCTGCGCAGTGGGGGCCCGGGCTCCCTCGGCAGGCCCGAGTCCGGGTCCCCGCACCGCCGGGGCGGGGCAGACCGTGCACCGGGCGGGGCAGGCACCTGCTCAGTGGCCGAGCCCGGTGACGTGTCAACGCCCCTTTTCCGTGTGGCACTTCGAGGGGAGACCACGTTGACGTAGGCTCCTGGGTGGTCTGTCGGGTGTGCGGAGAGGGGCGACGTGGGCACCGGGTTCGCAGCGCCCAGGTGACCGCCCCCACCGGGGTGGTGTCGCTCCTGGTGCGCAACGGCGACGCCTTGGCCATGCGGCCGGGTCTCCGCGGCGACGGGGACGGCGTGGAGGAGGCTTTCGAGGGGACTGGCTATCTCAACCGCATCGGCGTCAGGGCCCGCGCCGACCGCCTGGACGACTTGACGGCTGTGCTCACCGAGCTCGGCATGCCGGTGCGCGAGTGGTACGGCGTTCGGGTACTCACCGACACCACTGCCTCCGATGCCGCGGTGCCTGAGCCGGAGCAGCTGGGACGGCTTTGTTCAGCCCGGCGGGGTGTCCATCAGGGCGGTGACATAGGCGTCCAGTCGCTTCTCCACGGCTTGCGTTGTCAGCTCTGCCCTCCCCGTCGCCTGCCACGACTGGGCGATCACCTGCACTTCTTCTGAGCATGCCAGCCCGTCCCGCACCTGCCAGTACAGCCGTTCGCTCGCGGTGGCGGCCAGCACCCCGCCGGCTTCCTCGTACGCCTCGGCGAACCGCAGCCCCCATGCCGGGCCGTGCAGCAGGGCGAGGATGGTCGAGCAGTGCGCCACATCGAGGTCCGTCGGACCCCAGGAGGCCGCTGCCCAGTCCACGACCCCGGTGATCCGGACCTCTGCCCGGTGCGGGGACGGCACAGCGAACAGCACGTTGCCGGGTTGGAAGTCGCGGTGCAGGAAGCGCCCTTCATAGGGCGGCGGAGACTGGCGGATCATACGGATCGCCGCGGCCCATACCGCCGCGTTGGCGCCGTTCGGAACCACCACCGTATCGGCGGTCGTCAACGTCTCGAACGTCCGGGGCCGCACGGTGGGACGCACCGCGTGGATCGCCACGAGCTGCCGTGCCAGCAGAGGAACACGCAGGTGCAGTCCCTCGTCGTCGAGGACTGTCCGGCCGGGCAGATGTGTCATGAGCAGCGAGGGATATTCGCACTGTGCGGCGGTCGGATCCACCGCGACCAGTCCAGGAGCCGGCACGCCGGTCCCCCTGAGCAGGGCCAGCGCGCCGGCCTCCCTGTTCAGCCAGTCCTCGGCGCGCTCCACGGAGAACGGATCGACGAAACTCCGCAACACCAGGTCACGGGTGCCTCCGTCCCGTGTGCTGAGGGTCAGCCTCCGCACTTCGGCCGTGATGCCGCCGTGCAGCGCCTCACCCCCGACGATCCGTTCGCCGACCTCCAGGTGTCGGCTCACCCACGCCAGGGTCAACGGCCGGACAATCGCCGCTGCGTCGTGGTCAGTCACCATGTCACCTCATCATCCGGACGGCGGTACGGGCGCCACCGGTCCCTGACGAGGACCCGGAACGCCTCACTGTTGATCAAGGGGACAGGCGCGTGCCCGGCAACGTTCGGGACCGTCGATATCCGGCAGCCGTTTTCGCCCGTGCAGTCGGCATGAGCTGTCGCAGAGCCCGGCGGTATCCGCTCCCGCATCCTATTGCGTCGCGTGCCCATGGTCCCGGCCGCCGACCGTCGATCAACAGAGGTGAGGCGCAAGCTGCGTTCGCCGGCCATGCGCTGATCGACTCGGTGGTCGTAGCGCGTGATCGGTTCCCGCGATCGCTGACGGTTGAACGGATCGAGCGTGCTGCCGAGCACCTGCTGGGCACACCTCGGTGGCCGCGGCGCAGTCACTCCGCAGCTGTCCCGCAGTCACTTCGGCCGGTTCCTTTCCGGTCATGCCCGCCCGGGCCCGTTGCCGTCCATGCCGTAGGGGTGCTGAGGTCGTGCTGACCACAAAAAAGGGGGAAACATGGTGTCGGTCCGTTTCCGATTGCTGGGCGGCATCGAGGTGCTGACGGAGGGCCGGGCGGTCGACGTGGGCCATCTGCGGCAGCGCTGCGTCCTGGCCGTCCTGCTGGTCGATGTCGGACGACCCGTGTCCGTGGACCGGCTGATCGATCGTGTCTGGGCCGACCGCCCGCCCCAACGCGTCCGCGACGCCCTCTACAGCTACCTCTCCCGGCTCCGCCGTGCACTGACCCACGTGCCGGGGACAGAGATCGAGCGGCGAAGCGACGGCTACCTGCTCCACACCCGGCGCGAGACGATCGACCTCCACCACTTCCGCGGGCTGCTGGCGCGCGCCCGGGCCGTCACCGACGACGAGCAGGCCATGAGCCGGTACGAACAGGCCCTGGGCCTGTGGCACGGTGAGCCGTTCGGCAGCGTGGACGGCCTGTGGTTCCAGCAGCTGCGCGATGCCTTGCGCCAAGAGCGCCTGGCGGCCGAGCTGGACCGCAACGACCGCGCCCTGCGCTGCGGCCGGCACACCGCCTTGGCAACCGAATTGACCGCCCGGGTCGAGGAACACCCGCTGAACGAACGCCTCGCTGCCCAGCTGATGCTCGCCCTCCACCGCTGCGGCCGCCCCGCCGAGGCGCTGGCCCAGTACCGCCGCATTCACCGCGCCCTGGCCAAGGAACTGGGCATTGCCCCCGGCGAACACCTGCACAGCCTGCACCAGCGACTGCTGGCATCCGCCCCGGCCGCCGCGACCGTCAACACCGCACGCACAACGGCGGACCGAGGCAGACCAACCGGCAAGAGCGCACCCACCACCGTGGACAACAGCAGCCCCCACGTGACCGCGATCAGCAGCAAGTCCCACGCGGCCGCAGACAGCAGCAGCCCCTCCACCACCGCGGGCAGCCGCAACCCCCACACAATCCCGGACAGCACCACACCCCCCTCACGCCCCACGCCCCCCTCATCCCGGAACGCCCCCCGCCCCGGGACGGACGACACCTCACCCCACCATCCACCGCACCGAATCCCGCACCAACTCCCGCCGACCACCCCCCACCTGACCGGCCGCGCCGCCGAACTCGCCTTCCTGGACGGCCGGCTCGCCGCCGCCCGAGCGCCCGGCTCCACCCCGCTCGTCACCCTCAGCGGCCCGGCCGGTGTCGGCAAGACCACCCTCGCCCTCCACTGGTCCCACCGGGCCAAGCACCACTTCCCCGACGGCCAGCTCTACATCGACCTGCGCGGTTTCTCCCCCGGCGCCCCGCTGCCGCCCGCCGAGGCCACCCACCGCTTCCTGGAAGCCCTCGGCACCCGCCCAGGCACCATTCCGACAGACCCCACGGCCCGCTCCGCCCGGTTCCGCACTCTCGTCGACGGCAGGCGCCTGCTCCTGGTCCTGGACAACGCCTACGACACCGACCAGGTGCGCCCCCTGCTCCCGGGCAGCGCGCACTGCCTGGTGCTGGTCACCAGCCGCCGGCACCTCACCGGCCTCGCCGTCCACCACGAGGCGCGGCCTCTCGCCCTGGACGTCCTCAGCACGCAAGCGGCCGGGGAGTTGCTGACCGGCCGCCTCGGCCCGGACCGCGCCCGTGCCGAACCGGAGGCCCTCGCCGAACTGGTCGAGCACTGCGGCCGCCTGCCGCTCGCCCTCGGCATCGTCGCCGCCCGCGCCACCACCAGCCCTGATCTTCCGCTGAGCACGCTGGTGGCGGAGCTGCGCGACACGCGGCACCGGCTGGCCGCGCTGTCCACGGGCGACGGCCGGGACACCGACCTGGCCTCGGTGTTCTCCTGGTCCTACCGCGCGCTGTCGCCCGCCGCCGCCCGGCTCTTCCGGCTGCTGGCCGAGCACCCGGGCCCGGACACCACCGCGGCGGCCGCCACCGCCTCGGCCGGGTTGCCCCCCGACCACCTCTGCAAGCTGCTGGCCGAACTCGTCGACGCGCACCTGGTGCAGCGCCGCCCGGCAGGCCGCTACCAGATGCACGACCTGGTCCGCGCCTACGCCACCGGCCGGCTGGCCGCCGACGAACCGGAACCGGACCGCCGCGCGGCCCGGCGCCGTCTGTTCGACCACTACCTCCACTCGGCGCTGACCGCCGACCGCCTGCTGGACGAGCACCGCGACCCCGTCCCCGTGGACGCCCCCGCCCGCGGCGCCGGTCCGTGCGAGTTCACCGGCCCCGAACAGGCCCAAACCTGGCTCCTCGCCGAACAGGCCGTCCTGGTCGCGGCCGTGGACGACGCCGATCGCGGCGGCCCGGCCGGACACACCTGGCGGCTCGCCTGGGCCCTCGCCCCTCACCTCCAGCGCACGGGTGCCTGGACGCAGTGGGCGAGGGTACAGCGCACCGCCCTGGCTGCCGCGACCCGTACCGGCGACGCCACCGGCCAGGCCCACGCCGCACACGGCCTCGGCCTGGCCTGCGCCTGGACCGGGCAGCACGCCGAAGCCCACACCCACCTCGCCGCCGCCCTCACCGCCTACACCGACCTCGGCGACCTGCGCGGCCAGGCCCACACCCACCGCACCCTGGCCTGGCTCGCCCAGCAGCAGAACCGGCCCGCCGACGCCCGCCACCACGCAGTCCGCACCCTGCACTGCTACACGCGGGCCGGATTCCTCCCCGGCCAGGCCAGCGCGCTCAACGCGATCGGCTGGTATCAGGCCCTGCTGGGCCGGCACCGCCAGGCACTCTCCGCCTGCGGCCGCGCCCTGCGCCTGTTCGAGCAGGTCGGCAACACCACCGGCCAGGCACACAGCTGGGACAGCCTCGCCTACGCCCACCGCGGCCTTGGCCGGTACCAGGATGCGATCGCCTGCTACGACCAGGCGCTGCGCCTCTTCCGGATGCCGGGAGACCGCTACCACAGCGCCGCGTCGCTGGCCGGGCTCGGGGACATCCACCACGCCACCGGCGATCTGCCCGCGGCGCGGACGGCGTACGGCCAGGCCCTGGCGATCCTGGAGGAGCTGGACCACCCGGAGGTGAAGGAGGTGCGCGAACGGCTCCGGTCAGCGGATTCCAGAAACGCACAAGGTTCCCCCAAGACCGGGCAGCCAGGATGACGGCACCTCGACCACCAGGAAGGAAGACCATCCATGCGACTGACCACCGCCGCCAGGGCCGGGGCCCTGGCAACCGCCGTCACCCTGCTCGGCCTGGCAAGCACCGCCGCCCCGGCCCAGGCGACGACCACCGAGAACCCCACCCCCTTCGCCTCCCAGATCCGGCGTGCGGGCCTGACCGCCTCCCAAGCCGCCCAACTCCAGCACCGGGTCGATCGCTACCTGGCGCAGTACGGCGGCAAGCAGGTCTCCGCCAACCGGATCCTCATCCCGGACGGCCAGATCACCGTCGCCGTACCCGGCGAGACCTACGCACGCGACCTGGGCGCCACGAAGAAGAGTGCTGCCAAGTCCGCCGTCCGCACTCCGTCGGGCACAGTGCTGCCGGCGGACGCGAGCGACTGCGCGTACAAGAACTTCTGCGGCTGGAAGGGCGCGCACTACACCGGCGACATCTGGCAGAAGGGGAAGTGCAACGTCTACGCGGAGATCCCCCGGGGCTGGAACAGCGGGGGCTCCTGGTGGAACAATCAGACACCCGGCACCGTGGCCCGCATGTACGGCAAGACCTACAACTTCGTCTACCAGACCCCGCCCGCCAGCTCCTACGACCCGACGGGCAACTGGGGCCCCGTCTGGTACGTCAAGCCCTGCTGACCCCCGGCTCATGAAGCCGCTCCCACCACGCCCGGGCCGGGCCCTTCGCCCTTGGCAAGGCAGGCGACCATGCGTCCCCCGGCCCGGGCCGAACCACAGATCCGCGCGCCCACCCAGAGCGCCAACCTGGCCGCCTCGGCGGGCCGGGTCGGTGTGTCGTGTGCGGGGTGGTGGGGATGGGCTGCCGGCTCGATCGTCTGCGTGTGTCACATGATGGTGTCGGTCTGGAGTGGGCCTGCGGTGATGTGGATGGTGTGGATCTTTTCGTTGTCATCCAGGCGGTACAGGTGCATGAAGGGAGCCTGGACGGTGGTGTCCGGGTCGGTTTTTTTGGCCATGGTGGCTTCGCCGCGCAGGAAGAGGGTGCCGTCGGGGGTGTCCCAGCATTCCAGGATGGTGTGCTCGATGTGCAGCGGCTCATCGATGGCGATGAAGAACGCTTTGATGGCCTCGGTGCCTGTCACGTGCGCGGTGCCGAAGAACATTTCGGTGTCGTCGGTGGTCCGGGCGAAGCCCTCGCCGAAGTCGAGGGTGTCGATCTCCTGCATGAGTTGCCTGACCCACGTGGGGGCAGGCGTGGGAGTGGCGCGCTGCGTCATTGTTCTTCCTCCTCTGGTCCTCTGGCGTCGTCGTCAGGTCAGCCGGTGGGGGAGTGGGCCGTGAGGAAGGTGTCGATGGCGGCGTTGACCTCGTGGGGGTTTTCCCGGGCGGCCAGGTGGCCGGTGTGCAGCAGCACGTGGAAGGTGCTGCCTTTGATGGCGTCGGCCATCTTGCGCACTGCGTGCACGGGGAACTGGCTGTCTTCCTCGCCGGCGACGATCAGGACCGGGATGTCACCGGGGATGGTCGCCAGCAGCCGGTGTTCGTCCCTGCGGCCGATGAGGATGCTGCGAAGTGCCCACGCCACGGATTTTGGATCGTTGTCCAGTACGACGTCGAGGTAGGTGAGGAACTCGGGGTTCTCGGCCTCGGCGGTCGGTCCGGTGAACGCCGAGCGTGCGGCTTTGGCGGCCAGTTGCGGCATGCGTGCGTGCAGCGCGAGGTAGGTGGCCAGCCCGGTCGCCCAGATGCTTTCGAACGTGGTGGGCAGCGAGGCGGTGCAGTTGATTCCGATGGCGGCGGTGGTGCGCTCGGGGTGGTATGCCGGGAACACTCCGGCCAGCATGCCGCCCCAACTGTTGCCCACCAGCACGCACGTGTCGATGTCGAGCGCGTCCAGGACTTCGACCAAGGCGTCGGCGCACTCCTTGAGGTCGATGATCCGGCGTAACGCGTCGGATGTGCCGTGTCCGGGGCTGTCGATGAGCACCACGCGGTGGGTGGGGGCGAAGTGCTCGTATTGGTAGCGCCACATGGTGCCGTCCATCATCAGGCTCGGCCAGAAGACCATGGCTGGGCGGTCGGTTCGACCGCCCAGGCGCACGTTCAACAGGCCGAGGGATGTCGGTATCAGCTTCTCGGTGACGTCGTTGAGCCAGTCCGTTGGTGACATGGTCATTCCTCACCCGAGGTTCGAATGGATCCGTCACCGGTAGCGTACTACGACTAGTAGCAAATGTAGACTACTTGGGTTCGGCTTCCTGAACCGGCTGCTCTTCGCCGACTCCCGTCCTCGCCGGGAGTGGCTGCAAATCGGCTGCTTCGATGGGGCGGTGGCAGTGACTGCAGGCGAGATAGGGCTCCGTCTCGTTTCCGCAGGAGGTGTGCAGCAAGGGCCGCGCGGGCACCGCCTCGCCGTCGGCGAGGCTCTCCGCCCACCGGGTGACCGCAACGATGGCCGGCACGACCAACTCCCGTGCGCCCTCGGTCAGTCGGTACTCGTACCAGGGCTTGTCCTCCCGGTACGCGTGCTTCTCCAGCAGGCCCAGTTCGGTGAGGTGGTTCAGGCGCGCGGTGAGCATCGTCGCCGAGATGCCCAGTCCGCGCTTGAGTTCGCCGAACCGGTGCACGCCGAAGAAGACCTCGCGCAGGATCTGGTAGTTCCAACGCTCCGAGACCGCCGCCAGGAACGCCTGCCCGTGTTGGAAGACGGCCGGTCGAGGTGTGTTCGCCACAGGGACTCCTCCAGTATGAATCCAAAACTAGTAGTGACATGCTATGGGTGTGCTCTTCCTGGGCTCGGCGATGCTCGCCTGATGGCGGCTGTAGTGCGGTCGCTGTGGCGTACGCAGCGCCGGCAGCCCGCCGACGGGGCGGGCCCCGCACCGCGGATGCGGAGGCGAACTGATGCCGCACCGCACGGAGATTGGCTATCATCGCCGCCGTCACCGTCGGCCGCCCTGGTAGCGGGCCACCCCGCAGTCGGCGCATCCCTGGCGAGCCAAACCCGCAACAGGACCACCCCGAACGGCAGCACTGACCCGATGGCGGTCGGCACCGGGGTTACCTCGAAGCCGCCGCCATCAGGTGAAAAAACCCGTCAACCAGCCGCACGCGCAGCGGCAATGGGCGAAAAGATCGCCCGGCCCAACTCGGCAACACCTCAGCAGCGGCTCGCCGTGGATGCGGCGTCGCGATGCACGCGGCTTCGACCAGCTCGGGTGGCGGGCAGCGACGACCGGCTGCCGGGTTGCAGGAAGGCTGGGGGTGCCTGCGCCCGCTGGGTGGCCTGTAGCCGATTCCAGGTTCGGCTGTTGCCGACAGCAGGTGTTCGGCTGACTGGGGGCTGTTGGCGTCCGCCCGAGCTGCTGCGGGGATCTGCGCGGGGCCTGCTCTGCCGCTGTGCTGCCGCGCGGCTCTGTCCTGGTTGCAGCCGGGGCCTGTCACTTGTGTGGTCCGGTCGCGCCTGGCGGCGGGCAGGCCTGCTCGCGGCCGGGCTTACCGACCGAATCCGGTCGTGGCCCGCCGTCTGGCGGTGGTGGTGTGGTGATGTGGCGGTGGTGGTGACGGCGATCATGCGGCCGATTTGACCGATGCGCTGAGTGCAGCGGCATCAGCGGCATGAGCGGTTTGGGGGCGTCTCCGTTGCTGGGAATGCCTGGTCATCGGGGGAGGTCTCGCCTTTGAGGTCGTTGAGGCAGAGGGTGTCGTGTGTGGCGAGTCGATGGTTTTCCGGGGGGCGGCGACGCGGTCCTTGTCGTGGAGGGTTTGGGCGGTGAGTCCGGTGAGGTTGTTGAAGGGGATGTAGGGCAGGGCTGCGTTGGTGTGTCCGTTGTGCAGGTGGTCGGTGCGGTCGGCGGTGCCGCTGAAGAGGATGTCGACCGGCCGGGCCTGGGGGTGCCGGGTGTAGGTGGCGAGGATTCCCGGGAGCAGGTTTGCATCTCTTTCCGGGTTTGGTCACCAGTCTCAGGGGTGCGTCGTCGGCGGCGCGTTGTGCGTGCTGTACGGCGAGCGTTATGTCGTTCAGTGCATGTCGGCGGTGTTCCAGCAACGCGGCTCCGGCGTGCGTCGAGGCGACGCTGCGGCTGGTGCGGTCCAGTAGCCGTACCCGCAGCCGTGACTCGATGCGCTGGATGGTTTTCGACAGCGCGGGCTGTGCGATGGCCGGTCTTGCGGTAGCGCGACCGAAGTGTCGTTCTTCGGCGACGGCGACGAAGTACCGCAGTTCCCTGATCTCCAACAGATCTATTCTCTCAGGTTATCGAAGGGGGTGGGATGGGTCTTGGACGCAATCGGTGATGTGGTGGTCGGATTGAGGCATGATCCATCACACCTTGTTCGTTCAGTTCACCGGACCGATCCCGACGCTGACCTGGATCAGTACTTCGCTGATGTCGAGAGGGTAATGAAGGGCACCGGGATGCTTGTGACGTTCGCTGCGCAGCGTCATATCTGCGTCCCTGGTGAGGAGCGGATTGCGGCGTTCGTCGCGTCCGCTGTCATCCAAGTCGGCGTCGCGGACCTGGAAGCTCTGGGGGCGCTGTTTGCCTCACCGGAGGTCGACCAGGTGTTTGACACCTGGCGTAGGCGCTACCCGTACAGGCGGCGTGGGCCAACCACCGGGCGCTGGTATGAGCGGCTTCACCGGCAAGGTCGCTCTGGTCACCGGGCCCGGCAGCGGGATCGGGCGCGCCATTGCCGCCGGTTTGGCCCGCCGGGCGCGGCGGTGGCGGTCCTCGACCTGCACCGGGCCGCGGCACACGAGACGGCCGAGGGCATCACGGCGGCAGGGCGCTTGCCGTCCCGACCGGCATCGCTGACGAGAACGCCGTCCACGTGGCGGTCCGCAGGACCGTCACGGCGTGGGGACGGCTGGACGCGGCGATCAACAACGCCGGGGTTCCCTCCAGCGGCCGAAAGCTGACCGAGATGAACAGCCCAGGCATGGGAGCGCGCCCTCCAGGTGAACCTGACCGGGACGTTCTTCTGCCTCGGGCACGAGATCCCGAGCTGCGTCGGGCAGGCGGCGGGGCGATCACCAACATCGCTTCCGGCGGCGGCCTGCATGCCATCCCGCTGTCTCCCGGGTACGTGGCCGGCAAACACGGCATTGTCGGGCTGACGAAGGCCGCCGCCCTCGACCACGCCGGTGACGGTATCCGCGTCAACGCTCTCGCCCCCGGCATGACCCACACCGCGACACTGCACCAGATCGCCAGGGCACGGCCATGATCGCCCAGCACGAAGCACTGACTCCGCTCGGTCGTCTTGCCACTCCGGACGAGATCGCCGATGCCGCCATCTGGCTGTGCTCACAGGAGTCCTCCTACATCACCGGTACCACGCTGCCGGTCGACGGCAAACGCCGCACCTGACCGCAACGACAGCAACGGCGGTGGGAGGAGGGCCGGGCACGCAGCGGACCATCGCCGCCGGGCACGCCGTGCCGCCCAGGCGCCCTGCCCACCGTCCCTCGCCCACCGCCTCAACCTCGTCCTGGGATCGGACCGAGTTCGGGCTCATACGCCTCATTAAGACGTCGTTTCTGATGGCGTGATCGTTCGTTGAGCCGTGCATGACGGATCTGGTGAAGCGGTTGGTGCCGGACGAGCTGTG
>NZ_JALMUV010000037.1 GCF_023155275.1 Streptomyces rhizoryzae | reverse complement strand
CCCCCCTCCGCCCCCTCACCGGCTGGCCGCACCCCCACCCCCCGTCCCCGGACGGCACCCTCCCCCTCCCGGGCGAGTCGGTGGCGGTGCTGACGGAGGCCGGGGACGGAGCGGTCCCGGGGTAGCGAGCGGTACGCACCACGGGCCCCGCCGGCGGGCGTGCGCCGGTGGGGCCCGTGGGGGTCGGTGACGGGGGTTACGGGGTGAATTCCTCGACGAGGGCCTTGCAGAACGGTTCGAGGTCGGCGGGCTTGCGGCTGGTGATGAGGGTGTTGGGGCCCTCGGTGCAGCGGACGACCTGCTGGTCGGTCCAGGTGCCGCCGGCGTTGCGGATGTCGGTCTGGAGGCTCGGCCAGGACGTGAGGGTGCGGCCGCGGACCACGTCGGCCTCGACCAGCGTCCAGGGGGCGTGGCAGATCGCCGCGACCGGTTTGCCGGTCTCGAAGAAGGAGGCGATGAAGGCGACGGCGCCCTTGTCGAGGCGGAGGGCGTCGGGGTTGGCCACGCCGCCGGGGAGGACCAGCGCGTCGAAGTCCGCGACGGACGCGGCGTCCACGGTCAGGTCGACGGGGAAGGTGTCGGCCTTGTCGAGGTGGTGGAACGCCTGGATCCGGCCCGACGCGGTGGAGACCAGCTTCGGCGTGCCGCCCGCGGCGGCGACGGCCTTCCAGGGATCGGTCAGCTCGACCTGCTCGGTGCCCTCGGGGGCGACCAGAAACGCGACCTGCATGGAGCGCTCACTTCCCTTCGGCCGGTCGTCCCGGCCCGGGCGGTGACGACCACCGGGCGCGGAACGGCCGGAAAACGACGGTCGGTCGGTGGATTTCTCCTACCGACCGACCATATCGGGATGCGGGGCGCGGGTCATCCGCTGAGGTCGGCGGCGGTCCGGCGGGATCCGTCAGACCGCGGACGGGGCCCCGGCCGGCGCCGGCCCGTCCGCCTCGGCGCCCTCCAGTTCGCGCTCGCTGGCGGCGACCGCCGCCGCCTCCGCCGCCAGGTCGAGGTTGCGGGTGAGCAGGTAGTACAGCCCGCCGCCGACCAGCAGGCCGGGGACGAACGCCAGGTCCGCGCCGCCCAGCGCCTCGGTGACCGGGCCGGTGTAGAAGGACGTGGAGAAGAACGGGACCATCGCCACGAAACCCGCCGCGTAGGCGGCGATACCGCGCCAGGACCAGCGGCCGTAGATGCCGGACGGGTCGAAGATCGCGGTGACCGCGTAGTGGCCGCGCCGGACCCAGTAGAAGTCGACCAGGTTGACGGCCGTCCACGGGATCAGGAAGTAGAGCATCATCAGCACGAAGGTGTTGAAGCTCTCCAGGTAGTTCTCCGGCAGCAGCATCGCCACGGCGAAGATGATCAGGCCGATGGCCACGATGCCGGCGATCCGGACCCGGACGGTCGGCTTGACCGCGCGGAAGGCGTCCACCGCGCTGGTGGTGGTGAGCATCGCGCCGTACGCGTTGACGGCCATGATGCCGATCAGCGCGACCGAGGAGACCACCACCGCGAAGGTGCCGAAGCCGGGCAGGATCGCGTTGCCGACCTGGCGGATGCCGCTGATCGCGTCCGGGTGCGGGAGCGCCGAGGAGAGCAGCGCGCCCAGCGACATCAGCCATGCGGCGGAGCCGGCCGCGCCCGCGTACGTCCACCAGATGACCTTGCGCGCCGGGACGTCCCGGGGCAGGTAGCGGGAGTAGTCCGAGACGTAGACCGCGTAGCTGATCTGGTAGCCGGCCGCGGCCGAGAAGACGACCAGGAAGGACGTCCAGGAGGCGTGCCCGGCGTGGCCGGCGGCGGCCGCGGCGTGCGGGTGCAGGGTGACCAGGGCGCCGACGGTGAGCACGCCGAAGACCGCGATCAGCACGTAGGTCAGCCAGCGCTGCACCAGGTGGAGCAGGTCGTGGCCGACGACGGCGAGCACGATGGCGACGCCGATGATCAGCACGTACCACAGGGTGGCGCCGCCGGGGAAGACGGTGCGCAGGCCCTGGGCGGCGAGGACGACGTTGAAGACGTTGAAGCCGACGTAGACGAAGACCACCGCGGCGAACGGGACGATCGCGCCGCGGATGCCGAACTGCGCCCGCGACTGGATCATCTGCGGCAGGCCCATCCGCGGGCCCTGGTTGGCGTGGAAGGCCATGAAGAACGTGCCGAAGCAGGCGCCGAGGACGACGGCCGCGACGGAGGCGGACAGGCTCAGGCCCAGGGCCGGGCCGAGGAAGCCGGTGACCATCGTGGTGAGCACGAAGTTGCCGGTGAACCAGAAGGGGCCCTGGTGCCACACCTTCCCGTGCCGTTCGCGGACCGGGACGTAGTCGATGGAACGGACCTCGATCATGCGGGAGCCTCGCCCCTCGCTCGTGCCTTCCATGGGTGCCGTGGGATCCATGGGTTACTCCTCGGGCGTGGCGACAGGGTTGCGGGGGCCGCGGGCCGGCACACGGGGGACGACGGATTCCGCGGTGGTGTGAACCTAGGCGCCCACCGCTGAGGACTCGATCGCCCGATCGTCCATCCGATAGATATGTGGTGGACACTATGTCTATGCCGCTGCGTATCTCGGACCTGCTGGACCGCCCCGGCCTGCGTCTCGCGCTCACCTACGACGTTCCGCCGGAGCTGCTCGCCCGCACCATCGAGGCGGCGACCGTCTCGGACCTGCTGACCCCGGGGAAGTGGCTCCAGGGCGGTGAGCTGCTGATGACGATCGGGCTGCTGCTGCCGATGGAGCCGGCCGCCTGCCGGGCGTACGTCCGGGACGCGGCCGAGGGCGGCGCGGCCTGCCTGGCGCTCGGGCTGGGGCAGGGCCTGCCCTACCAGGAGGCGCCGGAGGTGCTGGTCACCGCGGCGCGGGAGGCCGGGCTGCCGCTGCTGACGGTGCCCGACGAGGTGCCGTTCATCGCGGTCACCAAGGCGGTCTTCGACGCCCGGGCCGCCGAGCAGCGGGAGGTGCTGCACCGCGCGTTCGCCACCCAGCGGCGGCTGACCGCGGCCGCGGCGACCAGTGACGGGCTCCAGCCGATGCTGGCGGAGTGGACGGCCGCCACCGGTGTCGGCGCCACGGTCCTGGACCCCCTCGGCCGGCAGCTGGCGGCCGCCGAGCGGGAGCCGCGGACCCCGCTGGACCGGGCCCGCGACCTGATCGAGCGGGTCGCCGCGCGGGGCCTGCGCGGCAGTGCGACCAGTACCGCCGGCGGTACGCAGCTGGAGGTGCAGCCGCTGGGTGCGCGCCGGCTGCGCGGGCTGCTGCTGCTCGCCGGCCGCCCCGACGACGCCGCCCGCGCGGTCGTCCCGGGCCTGATCTCGCTGCTCTCCCTGGAGCTGGAGCGGCGCCACCTGCGCGACGAGCCGGAGCGCCGGCGGCGGTCGGCGCTGCTGTCGGAGCTGCTGGCGGACGAGGACCTGACCGGCGACCGGGCCCGGGACATGCTGGCGTCGGCGGGGCTGTCCGCGGAGCGGGTCCGGGCCGTCGTCGTCGAGGCGGCGCCCGCCACCGGCCCGCGCGGCCCCGGCGGCGCGCCCTCCCCGGCCGCGCTGTCCGAGGGCGCGGCACAGGAGATGGCGGCCGACCTGGCGCTGGCCATGCCCGGTGGGCTGGTGCGGGTGACCGGGGAGCCGGGGCCCGCGCGGGGGCCGCTGATCGAGGCGGTGGCCGGGGAGGAGCTGGACATCCACGCGGTGCTGGGGCGGTTCGCGCCGCACTGCCCGGCGGGCATCGGGCCGGCCACCGCGCCGGAGGCGGTCCGGGTGTCGCTGCGGCAGGCGACCGGGCTGCTGGCGGTCAGCCGGACCAGCGGCGCGCCCGCGGAGGCCCGGCAGAGCGAGGCCGCGCGGCTGCTGCTGGAGCTGGGCGACCGCCGGACGCTGCTCGGCTACGCCGACACCGTCCTCGGGCCGCTGGACCTGGCCGACAACGGCGAGGAGCTGATCGCCACCCTCGCCGCCTGGCTGGAGACCGGCGGCGCCTGGGACGCCACCAGCCGCCGGCTCGGCGTCCACCGGCACACCGTGCGCAACCGCCTCGACAAGGCGATGGACCTCACCGGCCGCCGCCTGGACGACCCCGACGACCGCTTCGACCTCTGGCTCGCCACCCGCATCCGGCGCGGCGGACGGGCGGCGCCCGGCGGGCGCTGACCGGCACCCGGACCGCCCCGGCGCGGCGCCCGGCCGCCGCGCGGCACAACACCCCCGTCACAGAAGGCGCTTCACTCTCCCCCCGTCACCGTCTTTACTGCTGAGGTGACCTACGAGATCCGCACCTTCGCCCCCGGCGCCGAACACGCCACCGCCGCCCCGGCCCCCGCCTCGCGCGGGGGCCGGCTGGTGGCCGTCAGCGATCTGCACGTCCGGTACGAGGAGAACCGCGACATCGTCGAGCGGCTCACCCCCGAGTCCGACGACGACTGGCTGCTGGTCGCCGGGGACGTCGGGGAGAACGCCGAGGACATCCGCTGGGCGCTGACCCTGCTGAGCGGCCGGTTCGCCAAGGTGGTGTGGGTGCCGGGCAACCACGAGCTGTGGACCCCGGCCAAGGACCCGGTGCAGCTGCGCGGGGTGGCCCGCTACGAGTACCTGGTGGCGATGTGCCGGGAGCTGGGCGTGGTGACCCCCGAGGACCCCTATCCGGTCTGGGAGGGCGCCGGCGGCCCGGCCGTCATCGCGCCGCTGTTCGTCCTCTACGACTACTCCTTCCGGATGCCGGGCGCCGGTTCCAAGGAGGAGGCGCTGGAGATCGCCGAGAAGGCGGGCATCGTCTGCACCGACGAGTACTTCCTGCACCCCGACCCGTACCCGAGCCGGGAGGCGTGGTGCCGGGCCCGGGTGGCCCAGACCGAGGAGCGGCTCGCGGCGCTCCCGGCGGACCTGCCCACCGTCCTGGTCAACCACTGGCCGCTGGTCCGCGAACCCACCCGTCCGCTGTGGTACCCGGAGTTCGCCCTGTGGTGCGGGACGGAGGCCACCGCCCACTGGCCGCGCCGGTTCCGCGCGGCCACGGTGGTCTACGGGCACCTGCACATCCCGCGGCTGATCCACTGGGAGGGAGTGCCCCACCAGGAGGTGTCGCTCGGCTACCCTCGCGAATGGCGGCGACGCTCCGGCTCCCCCGGCCGCCCGGTCCAGATCCTGCCCGTCGCGACCACCGGAGTGCCCGCGTGATGGAGAAGCTGCTGCCCGCGCCGGTGGCCACCGCCGAGTCCTTCGCCGACGACCCCGTCGAGGAGATGCACCCGCAGGAGTTCGCGCTGGTGGCGAAGGCGGTGCCGCGCCGGCAGCGGGAGTTCGGGACGGTCCGCAACTGCGCCCGCCGGGCCCTGTCCGCGTTCGGCATCGCGCCGGGGCCGGTGCTGCCCGGGCCCGGGCGGGCCCCGCAGTGGCCGGCCGGGATCGCCGGCGCGATGACCCACTGCACGGGCTACCGCGGCGCCGCGGTGGCCCGGACGACGGACGTCCGCTCCCTCGGGGTGGACGCCGAGCCGCACGCGCCCATCGACGACCCCGGCGTCCTGGACCTCGTCACGCTCCCCGAGGAGCGCGCCCAGCTGACCCGGCTCGCCGCGCACCAGCCGGAGATCTGCTGGGACCGGCTGGTGTTCAGCGCCAAGGAGAGCGTCTACAAGGCGTGGTACCCGCTCACCGGCCGCTGGCTGGGCTTCGAGGACGCCCACCTCACCCTCGACCCGACCGACGCCACCTTCACCGCCCGGCTCCTCGTCCCCGGCCCGGAGGTGGCCGGCCGCACGCTCACCGAGTTCGCCGGCCGCTGGCTGATCGGTTCGGGGCTGGTGATGACGGCGGTGACGGTGCCGGTGTGAGGTCTTTGCCGGGGCGGCCGCCCCGGTGCCCGCGCACGGCGACGGCACCCGAGGGGCTCGGGTGCCGTCGCCGTGCGCGGGCGGGCCTGCGCCGCCTCCCGGCGGGCTCAGTCCTCGTCCGGGCTCAGCCCTCGTCCGGGGTCAGCCGGAGGGAGATCGAGTTGATGCAGTACCGCTGGTCGGTGGGGGTCGGGTAGCCCTCGCCCGCGAAGACGTGGCCGAGGTGGGAGCCGCAGCGGGCGCAGCGGACCTCGGTGCGGACCATGCCGTGGCTGCGGTCCTCCAGCAGCTCGACGGCTCCGCTGTCCTTGGGGTCGTAGAAGGACGGCCAGCCGCAGTGGCTCTCGAACTTGGTGTCGGAGCGGAACAGCTCGGCGCCGCAGGCGCGGCAGGAGTAGACCCCGGCGGTCCTGGTGTCGGTGTACTCGCCGCGGAAGGCGGGCTCGGTGCCGCCCTGGCGGAGGACCTGGTACTCGGCCGGGCTCAGCTCGGCGCGCCACTCCTCGTCGGGCTTGTCGATCTCGTACGGCATGGGGGCCTCCTCAGCTCATGCGCCCAGGCGGGACAGGATGGCGGGGCCGAGGTCGGTCACATCGCCCGCGCCCATGGTGAGAACAAGGTCGCCGGGGCGGGTCATTCCGGCGATGAGGTCCGGAACCGCGCCCGGGTCGGACTCGGGGGTGACCCGGGCCCCGGCGGCGCGGGCGGCGTCGGTGATCAGGGCGCTGGTGACGCCCGGCAGCGGGTCCTCGCGGGCCGGGTAGATGTCCAGGACGACGGAGGCGTCGGCGAGGGCGAGGGCCTGGCCCATCTCGGTGCCCAGCTCCTGGGTGCGGGAGTACAGGTGCGGCTGGAAGACGACCAGGATCCGGCCGCCGGTCTCCGCGGTGGCGCCGCGGATCGCCTCCAGGTCGGCGGTCATCTCGGTGGGGTGGTGGGCGTAGGAGTCGATGACCTGCACGCCGGCGGCCTCGCCCTTGAGCTGGAGGCGGCGCTTGACGCCGGTGTACTTGCCGAGGGCGTCGGCGAGCTGGTGCGGCGGGAGGTCGAGGGCGACGCCGGCGGCCAGGGCGGCGACGGCGTTGTGGGCGTAGTGCCGGCCGGGCACCGAGACGGTGAAGGTGAGGATCTTGCCGCTGGTGAGGGTGACGGTGACGTCGCTGGTCAGACCGTGCGGGGTGATCTGGAGGATGCGGACGTCGGCGTCCTTGGACTCGCCGTAGGTGACGATCTCGATGTCGTCGCGGTCCAGCCGGGCGGTCAGCTCGCGGGCGCCGGGGTGGTCGGCGGCGATGACCAGGGTGCCGCCGGGGCGGATGCGGCCGGCGAAGGTCTCGAAGGAGGCGTAGATCTCGTCCATCGAGGCGTAGTTGGCGTGGTGGTCCAGCTCGACGTTGAGGACGATGGCGACCTCGGGGGCGTACTTGTGGAAGCTGCGGTCGCTCTCGTCGGCCTCGGCGACGAAGATCTGGCCGGTGCCGTGCTCGGCGTTCGATCCGGGGGCGTCGAGGTCGCCGCCGATGGCGTAGGACGGCTTCAGGCCCAGCGCGCCGAGGGAGACGGCGAGCATGGACGTGGTGGTGGTCTTGCCGTGGGTGCCGGCGACGGCGATCGGGCGCAGGCCGTCCATGAGGGCGGCGAGGGCGTCGGAGCGGTGGACGACGGGGAGGCCGCGCTCCCGGGCGGCGGCCAGCTCGGGGTTGTCGGCACGGATCGCGGAGGAGACCACGACGCTGGTGGCGTCCTCTGCCAGGTGCCCGGCGGCGTGGCCGAGGTGGACGGTGGCGCCGAGCTCGCGCAGGGCGCGGGCGGTCGCGGAGTCCTTGGCGTCGCTGCCCGCCACCCGGGCGCCGCGCTGGGCGAGGATCTTGGCGATGCCCGACATGCCGGCGCCGCCGATGCCGATGAAGTGCGGCCGTTCCATCGAGGCTGGGATGGCGGGTGCCATGAGCGGGTCTCCCTGATCGTCGAGCGTGGCGTGCGGGTCGCGCGGGGGCGCGGGGGCGCCCGTACGCCGGACCGCCGTCCCTCGTGCTGCGGACGATTCTCGCACCCGGCACCGACAGCGCCCCGCCACGGGCCCGTGCGGCGTGCGGTGCGGCGGTTCAGCGGCGGATCAGGCCCCGGGCGGTGGCGGCGGCGACCGCGGCGGTGCGGGAATCCACCCCCAGCTTGGAATAGATGTGGACGAGGTGGGACTTCACGGTCGCCTGGCTGAGGAAGAGGCGCTTGCTGATCGCCGCGTTGGACAGCCCGTCGGCGACGAGCTGGAGGACCTCCGTCTCGCGGCGGGACAGCGCGGTGGCGGGCGTCCGCATCCGGTCCATCAGGCGCAGTGCGACGGCGGGGGCGAGCGCGGACTTCCCGGCCGCGGCGGACCGCACCGCGGCGGCCAGCTCGTCCGGCGGGGCGTCCTTGAGGAGGTAGCCGGTGGCGCCGGCCTCGATGGCGGCGAGGATGTCGGCGTCGCTGTCGTAGGTGGTCAGGATCAGCACCCGGGGCGCGCCGGGGCGGGCGGTGATCTCGGCGGTGGCCCGCGAGCCCAGCATCCGGCCGCCGAACTGGAGGTCCATGAGGACCACGTCGACGTCCAGCCGGGCGGCCAGCGCCACCGCCTCCTCGGCGGTCGGGACGTCGGCGGCGATCTCGAAGTCCGGCTCGGTCTCCAGGACGGCGCGCAGGCCGGCCCGTACGACGGGGTGGTCGTCGGCGAGCAGCAGCCGGACGGGGGCGGCGGGTGCGGTCACGGGGCGGCTTCCCGGTCGGTAGGGGGGACGGCGGTCGGATCGGGGCAGGGCAGCGTGACGGCGAGGGCGGTGCCCTCCCCGGGGGCGGACTCCACGGCCAGGGTGCCCTGGAGGGCGCGGGCCCGGGCGCGCATCGCGGCCAGCCCGAAGCCGGAGCCGCCGGCCGCCGCGGAGCCGGGCGGGGGCACCTCGGCGGGCACGAACCCGCGGCCGTCGTCGACGACGTCCAGGGCCACCTCGGTGTCCATGTAGCTCAAGGTCAGCTCGACGCGGCGGGCGGCGGCGTGCCGGACGGTGTTGGCCAGCGCGGACTGGGCGATGCGCAGCAGGGCGACCTCGTGCGGGGTGGGGAGCGGGGCGGGGGCGCCGGAGACCTGGCAGTGCACGGCGAGCCCGGAGGTGCGGGCGGTGGCGGCGCACAGCCGCTCCAGGGCGGCCGGCAGCGACCCGGCGTCCAGATCGGGCGGGCTGAGGGCGCGGACGAAGCGGCGGGCCTCGGCGAGGTTGTCGACGGCGGCGGTGCGGGCCTGGCGGATGTGGCCGAGCGCGGTCTGGGGCCGCTCCGGTACGGCGCGCTCGGCGGCCCGCAGGAGCAGCTGGATGCTGGACAGGCCCTGGGCGAGGGTGTCGTGGATCTCGCGGGCCAGCCGCTCCCGTTCGGCCAGGACGCCGGCGGCGCGCTCGGCGGCGGCCAGTTCGCTGCGGGCCGCGGTCAGCTCCTCGATGAGGCGGCGGCGCTGCTCGCTCTCGCGGTAGAGGGCCTGGTAGCCGAGGACCACGGCGACCGCGACGGCGGCGCCCAGGGCCGGGCCGATGACCGTGCCGGCGCTGAGCGCGCCGGTGTGCCAGGCGAAACCGGCGATGGCCAGGGCCGTGCTGACCGCGACGGCGGGCAGCGCCGCGCGCAGCGGCAGCAGGTGCAGCTGGACGAAGAAGAGCGGGAAGGCCAGCCAGACGCCGTCCGGGGTGAGGGCCAGCAGCACCAGCCAGACGGCGGCCACCGCGGCGAGCCAGAGCGCGGCGGCGCGGGCGGAGCTGCGCACCCGGGGCAGGAAGGGCCCCAGGACGTAGAGGGCCAGCAGGACCGCGGCGGTGGCGAGCACGGCGGGGACCGCGGGCGCGCCGCCGGCCACCGCGCGGACGGCGGCGAGCGCGAGCAGCGCGGCCACCATCAGGTGGAGGCACAGGCGCAGCGCGCGCAGGACGGGGGTGAGGGAGTGGTCGGTCCTGGCTTCTTCGGTCACGGCCCCTCAAGGCTACGGGCCGGTCCCGGCCGCGGCATCCATCGAAAGGTGGAGGGCGGGCGTCCGAAAGGCGGCCGCCGGACCGCATCCTTCGGCCGCGCGGAACCACTCCCGGGCGCGATGCCCCGGGGGGCCGCCGCGGGCGACGGTGGAGACCAGCCGCCGGGCACCGGGCCCGGTACCGAGCCGAGGATGGCCGCGCCGGTGTTCGTCGCCTGGAGAGACCTGAGATTCGCCAAGGGGCGGTTCGCCCTGATGGGGACCGTCGTCACACTGATCACGGTGCTGGTGGGGCTGCTGTCCGGCCTGACCGCGGGCCTGGGCCGGGAGAACACCTCGGCGATCACCGCGCTCCCCGCCGACCACCTGGTGTTCGCCGCCCCGGCCGGGGACGGCAAGCCGTCGTTCGGCGACTCCCGGCTGCCGGAGCGCACGGTGCGGGAGTGGGCCCGGGTGCCGGGCGTGCGCAGCGCCGACCCGCTGGGCATCACGACCACGAAGACCGAGGGGGCCGGCGGGCGGACCGCGGCGGTGTCGGTGTTCGGGGTGCGGCCCGGGTCGCACCTGGCGCCCGCCGCCGGGGCGGTGCGGGACGGCGCGGTGGCGCTGTCGGAGAAGGCCGCCGCCACGCTCGGCGTGCGGACCGGGGACCGCGTCGCGCTGGGCGGCCGCACCGTCGAGGTGGCGGCGGTGACGGGCGCGGCGATGTACAGCCACACCCCCGTGGTGTGGGCCTCGCTGGCCGACTGGCACCGGCTCCCCGGGAGCGCGGGCGGCGCGGACGCGCCGGGCGCGACCGTCGTCGCCCTGTCCACCACCGGGACGGACGCGCTGGCCGCCGCCGACCGCCGGCTCGGCACCCGTACGGTGGCCGCCGCCGACGCCCTCCAGGCGATCGGCTCGTACAGCGCCGAGAACGGCTCGCTCCAGCTGATGCGGGGCTTCCTGTTCGCGATCTCGGCGCTGGTGATCGGGGCGTTCTTCACGGTCTGGACGATCCAGCGCAGCGGTGACGTGGCGGTGCTCAAGGCGCTCGGCGCGTCCACCCGCTACCTGCTGCGGGACGCGCTCGGCCAGGCCGTGGTGCTGCTGGCGGCCGGGACGGGTCTGGGCACGGCGGTGGCGGCCGGGGTGGGCGCGGCGGTGGGCGGCACCGTGCCGTTCGTACTGGACCCGTCCACCGTGCTGCTGCCGGCCCTGATCATGATCGCGCTGGGTGCCGTGGGCGCCGCGCTGTCCATCCGCCGCATCACCTCCGTCGACCCGCTGACCGCGCTGGGAAGTGCCCGATGAGCCTCGAACTGACCGACGTCACCCTCACCTACCCCGACGGCGACACCCGGCTGACCGCGCTGGACGCGGTCTCGCTGACCGTGCCGGCGGGCCGCCTGACGGCGGTGATCGGGCCGTCCGGGTCCGGCAAGTCCAGTCTGCTGGCGGTCGCCGCCACGCTGATCCGGCCGGACCGCGGCCGGGTGGTGGTGGACGGCACGGACACCACGGGGCTGAGCCGCGCCGAGCTGACGGCGCTGCGCCGAACCACCATCGGGACGGTCTTCCAGCAGCCGAACCTGCTGCCGTCGCTGACCGCCGCCGAGCAGCTCCAGGTGATGGCCCACCTGGACGGCCGCCCGCCCCGGGCGGCGCGGGCCCGGGCCCGGGAGCTGCTGGCGGCGGTCGGCCTGGCGGACCGGGCGGACCGGCGGCCGCACCAGCTGTCGGGCGGCCAGCGGCAGCGGGTCAACATCGCCCGGGCGCTGATGAACGAGCCGGCGGTGCTGCTGGTCGACGAGCCGACCAGCGCCCTGGACCACGAGCGGGGCGCCGCGGTCCTGGACCTGCTGGCCGGGCTCACCCGGGAGCGGGGCACCGCCACGGTCCTGGTCACCCACGACCGCGCCCACCTGGAAGCGGTGGACGCGGTCGCGGAAGTCCTGGACGGCCGGCTGACCCCGGGGGCAGCCGCCCCGCTGTGAGCCGCCGCCCCGGGGCCGTGCGCGGGGCGGCCTAGTCGTCGCGGTGCGAGAAGGTGGGGAACAGGCTCCGGTCGGCGGGGGCGCGGTCCCCGGGCGCGCCGGTGTCCCGGGCCTCCTGCGCCGCCGGGCCGGTGCCGCGGTCCTCGTCGCGGGCCCGCTCCTCGTCCCGGGCCCGCCGTCCGCGCCGGGCCCGGCCCTCCGCCCGGCCGCGCTCGCGCCCCCGCTCCGCGCCCGGTTCCCGCTGCTCCGCCATGACAACCCCTTTCCTCGGTACACCGGTGGTCCGGCCCGGTACGGGCCGCTTTCGACCAGGAACGCACCGATCCGGGACGGCGGGGAGCCGCAGATCGCCCGTTCGGGTGACAGACGGGCACGGGGTTGACCGGGCGGCCGGGGCGGTGCCGCGCGGCGCGCGGTTCAGCGGCCGGTGTCCTGGGGCTGGTCGTCGGCGGCGTGCGAGAACAGCTTCAGGACCGGCACCCCGACCTTGTGGCGGGCCCGCGAGGCCCAGTCGCGGTGGAAGAACTCCTCGACGAAGTGCGGGGCGGTCAGCACGATCACCTCGTCCGCGGCGGTCTCGTCGACAACGGTCTTCAGCAGGTCCAGCGGATGGTCCTCGACCACCTGGCCGACCGCCTCCGCGCCGGCCGCCCGCAGCGCCCCCAGCGTGCGCCTGAGCCCCTCTTCGGCGGGCACCGCGGCGCCGGCCCCGCCCGGCTCCTCGCCCTCCCGCACGGCGTCCTCGAACTCCCCCAGGGCCACGTCGTCGATGGCCCGCAGCAGGACGTCCTGTTTGCCGCGCGGCTGCATGAGGACCACGAAGGACACCCGGTCGTCGCCGTGGAGGGTGGTGACGAACTCCACGTCGGCGGGCGTCAGAGGCTTCTCGATCATCAATACGCTCGTGAACACGACGGACGCCCTTCTTCTCTTCCGGCACCGTCTGCCACGGTGCCCACAGAAACCATCCTGCCCCGTCGCCACACGGGGCCTGTCGGGTTTTAGTGTGCCCAAAGGAAGCTAAGCGGAACAGATAATTCCGTTCTTTTCGGAGGGGAGGAACCCCTCAGGTCCGGCGGTATCGGGTGAACAGGAAACCGGACTCCTCCAGTACGGACACCAGCGCGAACCGCTCGGGCACCGCCACCCCGGGCCCGTCCATGATCCGCTGCGCATCGCCGGCCGCCACCACCGGGGCCAGCGACAGGCACAGCTCGTCCAGCGCCCCGGCCGCCCCGAACTGCGCCAGCAGCCGCGGCCCGCCCTCGGTCAGCAGCCGGGTGTGGCCCCGCGCCGCCAGCACCTCCGCCACCCGCGCCGGGTCCACGCCCAGGCCCTCGCCCGCGAAGAGCACCTCGGCGCCCGCCGCACAGGCCGCCCGCACGCGCTCCTGGGGGGCGCCGGCCCCGGTGAGCACCACCGTGGGCACCAGCGGCTCGGTGAACAGGGGCAGGGTGAAGTCCAGCCCCAGGCCCGCGGTGACCACCGCGATGGCGGGCGCCGGGCCCTGTCCGGCGGCGGCCCGCCGCGCCGCGAAGGCGGCCCGCGCCCGGGCCGGCCGGTAGCCCTCCAGACGGACCGTTTCCGCGCCCACCACGACCGCGTCCGCCAGCGCCCGCAGCACCCCGAAGATCCGCATGTCGGCGTCCCCGGAGAGCGGGTGCGACCGCCCCCCGTGGTGCGCGGCGCCGTCCAGGGAGGACACCATGTTGGCGCGCAGCCAGCCGGGGCGGCCGGACCGCACCGGGTCGTCCGCCGCCGGGTAGGCATAGGCGTCGGCCAGTTCGTCCAGGGTCCACTCGCGGTCGGCGGCCGGGTCGGGGCCCGGCTCCCCGGTGGCGCCGGGGGCCGGGGCGGACGGGGCGGGCGGGACGGGAAGGGGGAACAGGCGTCGCATGGCCGCAGTGTGACATGCCTCGCTCACCGGACCGGGCGGCACCGCGCAGCGACTAGGCTGGAGGGCTGTGTCATCTTCCCAGCCCTCGTCCTCGTCCGCGTCCTCCCCGATAGCCGCGCCCCCGGCCGGCGGGGACGGCGCCGCGGCCCCCACCGCGCTCACCTCCCGCGCGCCGCACGTACCGGCCGAGCGCCTGGTGGCCGAGATGGTGCCGCCCCCGCGCTTCCAGGGCGCCCGCTTCGACACCTACCTCCCGGACCCGGACCGGCCCAGCCAGGCCGAGGCCGTGGAGATCCTGCGCGGTTTCGCGGCGGGGATCGGCGGCGGGGCCGGCGCGGGCGCCGGCGGGAAGCGGCGCTGGTTCTCCCGGGCGCCGAAGAAGCCCGCCGCCCCCGAGGGGCCGCGCGGGGTCTATCTGGACGGCGGCTACGGCGTCGGCAAGACCCACCTGCTCGCCTCCCTGTGGCACGCCGCCCCCGCCGAGCCCGCGCAGAAGGCGTTCGGCACCTTCGTCGAGCTGACCAACCTCGTCGGCGCGCTCGGCTTCCAGCAGACCGTGCGGACGCTCAGCGGCCACCGGCTGCTGTGCATCGACGAGTTCGAGCTGGACGACCCGGGCGACACGGTGCTGGTCTCCACGCTGCTGGGCAAGCTGGTGGAGGCCGGCGTCGCGCTGGCCGCCACCTCCAACACGCTGCCCGGCAAGCTGGGTGAGGGGCGGTTCGCGGCCGCCGACTTCCTGCGCGAGATCCAGGGTCTGAGCGCCCACTTCCGCGCCCTGCGGATCGACGGCGAGGACTACCGCCACCGCGGTCTGCCCGAGGCACCCGCGCCGTTCGACGACGCGACGGTGGCCCGCGCGGCGCACCGCACCCCCGGCGCCTCCCTGGACGACTTCCCGTCCCTCCTGGAGCACCTCTCGACGGTCCACCCGAGCCGCTACGGCGCCATGTGCGACGGGATCACCGCGGTCTGCCTCACCGACGTCCAGGCGGTGCCGGACCAGTCCACCGCGCTGCGCCTGGTGGTGCTGGCCGACCGGCTCTACGACCGCGAGGTGCCGCTGCTGGCCTCCGGCAAGCCCTTCGACGAGCTGTTCAGCGACGAGATGCTCAACGGCGGCTACCGCAAGAAGTACTTCCGCGCGATCTCCCGGCTGACCGCACTGGCCCGGGACGCCAAGTCGCTCGTCCCGTAAGGCCGTTCGGGCCCGCCCCCGGCAGCCGGGGGCGGGCGGTCAGCCCGAGCAGGCGGTGCGCTGGGCCTCCTGCCACTCGCAGACCGGGCAGTGCACGATGCCCGGCCGGCCGGCCGGGTACTCCGTGGGGCGGCCGCACGCGACGCAGTCGGCGCGCGGCTCCCGGGCGCCGGGGCCGTCGGCGGCCGGGTGCCCGGCGGTGCGGCCGGATTCTGACTGCGGTGCGGTGTGCGGCATGCCACGAGCCTACGCCGCCGCCCCGCCGCCCCGCGGGGGCCGGGCCCGCGGCGGGCGCCGTCCGGGCCGGGGTCAGCCGCGGCGGGCGGCGAGGGCGCAGGCCACGGCCGCGGCGGCGGCCGCCAGGGGCAGCGCGGCGGCCAGCGGCAGCCAGGGCATGAGGACGGTGCCGCGCTCCGAGCCGGTGACCATCCCGGTCAGCGCGGCGTTCGCGGGCGAGGCGCCCAGGACCAGGAGCAGCAGCGCGGCGACCAGCCCGGCCGGCACGCCCCACCCGGGGCGGCGCAGCACCGGCCAGGAGCACAGCGCGCCGATCGCGCCGCCCAGCAGCAGGCAGACCAGCGCGGTGAGCAGCCCGGCGGCGGTCGCCGGGCCCACCGGGACGGCGGTGCGGTGGTCGGCGGAGTGCGGGTCGGACAGCAGGGCCACGAAGGCGGTCCCGCCGAGCGCGAGGAGCAGGGCGGCACCGGCCGCGGTGAGCAGCGCGGCCAGCTGCGCCCGGCCCGGCCCGGCGGCCGCGGCGATGCACCTGCGGGCGGCCGGCGGCTCGTTGGCGGCGCAGATCCGGCTCAGCCAGACGGTGACCGGCAGCAGCCCGGCGGCGGCGTACCCGTAGGCGTCCAGGATGGGGCCGCCGGTCTGGACACCGATGGCCAGGAACGCCGCGTACACCAGGAACGGCGGCAGCCAGCGGTGCGAACGGGCCAGCAGCGCCGCCTGGTAGCGGAGCAGCGCGGTCAGGGAGGCGGTCATGGGCGGGGGTTCTCTCCGGGTGCGGGGGTGTCCGGGCCGGGCGCAGGGGGGCCGGGCGGCCGGCGGCCGGGGGCGTGCGGGCCGGGTGGCGGTCCGGGGGCGGTGACGGTGCGGATGTGCCACGGCGGGTGCGCGGTGAGCAGGGCGCGGAGCAGGGCGTCGGAGTGCGCGGCCGGGACGGTCAGCCGGATCGTGCCACCCGGGCCGGGGGCGGCCTCGGGGGCCCCTGGCAGGGCGGCGGGCGGCGGGCTGCCCGGCGGGCCCTCGGCCTCGATGACGGCCACCGGACCGCGGGGTTCGGCCGCCTGTTCCGGACCGGCGGCCGGTCCGGCCGGTACGGGGTGCAGCCGGCCGTCCGCGACCCGGTAGCGGGCGTCCGCGGCCCCGGCCAGCCGGCCCGGGTCGTGGTCGACGAAGACGACGCTGCCGCCGGCCGCGACCCGTTCGGCGACCGCCCGGTCGAGGAGGCCCCGGGCGGCCGGGTCCAGCCCGGTCCACGCCTCGTCCAGGACGAGCAGGTCGGGGCCGGCCAGCAGGGCCTGGGCGACCGCGACCTTCTGGCTGGTGCCCTTGGACAGCTCCGCCAGCGGGGTCCGGGCGTGCCCGGCGGCGCCGAAGCGCTCCAGCCACTCGGCGGCGCGGCGGGCCGCCTCCGGGGTCCGCAGGCCGTGCACGCGCCCGAGGTGGGTGAGGTAGGCGGCGGCGGTGAACGGGAGGGCGGCCGGGAACCGCTCGGGCACGTAGGCGGTGCGCGGGCGGCCGGTGATCCGCCCGGCGGTGGGCCGGTCGAGGCCGGCGAGCAGCCGCAGCAGGGTGGACTTCCCGCTGCCGTTGGCGCCCTCGACGCGCAGCAGCGCACCGGCCGGCACGTCGAGCCGCACCTCCCGCAGGATCCAGGGACCGCGCACTCCGTAGCGCCGGCCCACCCCGTCCAGCCGCATCCGCGCTGCTGCCCCCCGCGGCATCCGCCGCACCTCCCCGCTCCCCCGTCGTCCCGTGTCCCGCAGCGGCCCCGCGGCCCGCGGCCCGCTACGGGACGAACGGTAGCGGGGGCGGGCGCGCGGTGCGGCGCCGGGGACGGGTCCGGCGGCGGGCGGCGCGGGCGGGCGCGGGGCGTTGTCGGTGGCGGCTGGCAGACTTGACCGCGTGACCAGTACCGAGACCGCCGGCCCGGCCGGCGACGACAGCGGGCCGCGCCCGGGCGAGGGCGAGGCGCGCGAGCCCGCGGCGGCACGGGAGTTCGTGCTGCCGCTCGTGGTGCGCCTGGAGCGGACCGCGCCGCCGGAGCGGACCGACGCCCTGGAGACCGCGGCCCGGGCGGTGCTCGCGCTGCTCTCCGACCCGCGCGCCGCGGACGGCGGCGCCTGGGCGGACGCGGTGCGGGACTGGCAGGACTCCCGGATACGGAAGGTGGTCCGGCGGGCGCGCGGCGCGGAGTGGCGGCGGGCCACGGCGCTGCCGGGCCTGACGGTCACCGGCCGGGCGGCCGAGGTGCGGGTCTTCCCTCCGGTGCCGCTGGACGGCTGGCCCAAGGAGCTGGCCCGGCTCCAGGTCTCCGGGACCGAGCTGGACGACTCCCGGGCGCCCGGGGAGCCGCCCGCCGGGTCCCCGGTGCTCTGGCTCAATCCGGCGCTGGAGATGTCCGCGGGCAAGGCGATGGCGCAGGCCGGGCACGGCGCGCAGCTGGCCTGGTGGGGCCTGTCCGCGGCGGACCGGGAGGCGTGGCGCGCGGCCGGCTTCCCGCTGTCCGTGCGGACCGCGGCGCCCGCGGCCTGGGAGCAACTGGCCGGCGGCGGACTGCCGGTGGTGCGGGACGCCGGGTTCACCGAGATCGCCCCGGGGTCGTGCACGGTGGTCGCCGACCACCCGGCGCTGCGCGGCGCGCCGCTGCCGTCGTCCCCCTGACCGCCGGGCCCGGCCGCCGGGCCCGGAGGGACCGGTCCGAGGGGCCGGGCCCCGCACGGCCGCGCCCGTCCCGCGGCCCCCGGCCCGCGCAGCTCACCCCGCTCACCCCGCTCACGCCGCTCACCCCGCTCACCCCGCTCACCCCGCTCACGCCGAGAAGCTCAAATCCAGCTCTGAATCGGCCGGGCGGACGGTTACCCGGCCCCGGGCGCGGCAAGCAGTAGCCCGACCACGGGAGCGAGAGGGGGAGCCGTGCGGCGTCTGGGGACCGGAATCGGCTGGCGGCCGGAGATCGCCGGGGAGATCGCCGCCCTGCCCGGCGTGGACTGGGTGGAGGTGGTGGCCGAGAACGTCTGCCCGGACCATCTGCCCGAAGCCCTGCGGGAGTTGCGGGCCCGCGGGACGGCGGTGATCCCGCACGGCGTCTCGCTCGGGCTCGGCGGTGCGGACCGTCCGGACCCCGGGCGGCTGGCCGCGCTCGCCGCGCGGGCCACCGCGCTGGACGCGCCGCTGGTCACCGAGCACCTCGCGTTCGTCCGGGCCGGGGGTCCGCTGACCGCGTCGCCGGTGCTGGAGGCCGGGCACCTGCTGCCGGTGCCCCGCACCCGCGACGCCCTCGACGTGCTGTGCGAGAACGTGCGGATCGCCCAGGACGCGCTGCCGGTGCCGCTGGCGCTGGAGAACGTCGCCGCGCTGTTCGCCTGGCCCGGCGAGGAGTTCACGGAGGGGCAGTTCCTGGCCGAGCTGGTGGCGCGCACCGGCGTCGGGCTGCTGATCGACGTCGCCAACCTCCACACCAACCACGTCAACCGCGGCGAGGACCCGGCCGCGGCCCTGGACGCGCTGCCGCTGGAGGCGCTGGCGTACGTCCATGTCGCCGGCGGCGTCGAACGGGACGGGATCTGGCACGACAGCCACGCCCACCCGGTGACGGGGCCGGTGCTGGACGTGCTGGCGGAGCTGTGCGTCCGGACCGAGCCGCCCGGGGTCCTGCTGGAGCGCGACGACGACTTCCCCGGCGGCGGCGCGCTGGCCGCCGAACTGGACGCGATCCGCGGTGTGGTGGAGGGGGCGCGGCATGTCCAGCCGGCCTGAGGCGGCGCCGGATCCCGAGGGCGCCGCGGCGCCGGGGGCCGGGGCCGACGCGGCGCGCCGGCGGCTGGCGCTGGCGCAGACCGCGCTGCTGTCGGCGCTGGTCGCCGGGACGCCGGCGCCCGAGGGGTTCGACCGGGCCCGGCTGCGCGTGCAGAGCCGGGTGCTGGCCGCCAAGCGCGCGGCGGTGGTCGCCAAGGTGGCGCCGGAGCTGCCGCAGCTCCTCGGCGCGGACTACCGTACGGCGTTCGCCGCGTACGCCCGGCACCGCCCGATGGCCGGCGGCTACCGCCAGGACGCCCTGGACTTCGCGGCGTTCGCGCTGGCCCGCCGGATACCGGCGGACCGGGTGGCGCGGCGGCGGCTGGCCCACTGGTGGCGCGACCGGTCCGGGCCCCGGCCGCCGTCCGGGCGCGCCGCGGCGCGGCTGGCCCGGGCCGCGGTGCGGCGGGCGCAGACGCTGCGGCTCCCCCGGCGGCGCCCGGCGTCCGGGCCGGACGCCGCACCGGGCTGAGGCACCGCCCCGAGGCCCACCCGAAGCACCGCGCGGGGGCGGCGCGTCGGGGCCGGCGGGCGGCGGCCGCCCGCGCCGTCCGGATGGTGAGATACCTCCTGGCGGCGGGCCCCGGCGTCCCGTAGAACCTCCGCCATGTGGCTCCTCTTCCTTCTCCTCGCCTGGGCCGCGGCGGTGGTCTCCTGCGTCCGGGTCTGCCGCCGGGCGCTCGCCGCGGGCCAGGCCGCGCACCGCGCCCCGGGCGCACCGCCGGAGGCCGGGCCGGTGCCCGGCGCGCTGACGCTCTACGAGACCGCCTACCTCTCCGGCGGCCCGCACCGGCTCGCCGACGTGGTGCTGGTCCTGATGGCCCAGCAGCGGCGGCTGCACCTGGCCCACACCGGCTGGGCCACCGTCGTCGACCCGGTCGGCCAGGACCCCGTCGAGCGCGCCGCGCTCACCGCGATAGGCCCCGGCGGGCAAAGCCGGATACCGGCCGTCCGGCACGCCCTGACCACCGCCGACGCGGTCCGCAAAGTGGCCGACCGGCTGGTCCGCGCCGGTCTCGCACTGCCCGCCGCGACCCGTACGGGCATCGGCACGGCGGTCCGCGGGCTGCGGGGTGCGGCGCTCGTGGTGCTGCTGGCCGCCGGCGCCACCTACTGGATGGCGCCGCCCGGCGCGGCGGACCCGGTGGTGCTGGGGTGGTTCGCGCTGCCGCTGGTCCTGACCCTGGGCACCTGGGCCATCGCCCGCGCCGAGGCCCACCCGTACACCGGCTGGGCCACCGACGCCGGCCGGGCGCTGCTGCGGCACGAGCGGTCCGACGGGCCGGCGGGCCCCCCGGGTCCGGCGCCGGCCGGGCTGACCGTGCTGGCCCTGCACGGACCGGCGGCGTTGGCCGATCCCGGTTTGCGGGCGGCGCTCCACTCTTCCGGGGCATAGCGTCCGACACCGCCGCCCGGTGCTTTACTTCGCCACCAATCGGCCCAACTATCCCTTTTGTATGCCCACCGTGCGGCCCAGTGCAGCGCGCCCCGAACGGGGGCCGGCGCACCGCGCACCACGCACCATACGAAGGGACGGCTCGTGAGAGCACTTGCGTTGTACGGCGCCCTCGGGTCGCTGGTCCTGTCCGGCCTGGCCTCCGCACCGGCCGGCGGTGCCGTGCGGGACCCGGCGGCGCCGCCCGCCCCCGTCCACCCCCTCAGCTTCGGCCGGTGCGCGGCCGTGGAACACCTCCCGGCCACCGTCGAGTGCGCCGCCCTCACCGTCCCCCTCGACTACGCGCGCCCCCACGGCAAGCAGATCAAGCTGACGGTGAGCCGGGTCCGGGCCACCGCGCCCGGCGAGCGGCAGGGCGCGCTGGTCTTCAACCCCGGCGGCCCCGGCGCCTCCAGCATGCAGTTCCCGCTCTACGGGACGCTGCCGACCTGGCGCCGCACCGCCCGCGCCTACGACTTCGTCGGCTACGCCCCGCGCGGGGTGGGCCGCAGCGCGCCGCTGTCCTGCCAGGACCCCGAGAAGTTCGCCAAGGCGCCCACCGACAGCCCGCGCCACCCCAGCGCCGCCTTCAAGCGGCAGAAGGTGGCGGAGGCCAGGGCGTACGCGCGCGGCTGCGCCCAGCGGGCCGGCGCCGACCTGCCGTTCTACAACTCGGTCAACAACGCCCGCGACCTGGACATGCTGCGGGCCGCGCTCGGCGAGAAGAAGCTGACGTTCATGGGCGCGTCCTACGGGACGTACTTCGGTGCGGTGTACGCGACGCTGTTCCCCGGCCACGTCCGCCGGATGATCTTCGACAGCGTGGTCAACCCCGAGCCGAAGCAGATCTGGTACCGCAACAACCTCGACCAGAGCGTCGCCTTCGAGCGCCGCTGGCGCGACTGGCTGCGCTGGGTCGCCAAGCACCACGACACCTACCGCCTGGGGACCACCGCGGAGGAGGTGCAGCGGGCGTACGACCGCGCGCTGGAGCAGGTGCGCCGCAAGCCGGTCAACGGCCGGATCGGCCCCGGGCAACTCCAGTCGGCGTTCCTGAAGACCGGCTACAACGACGCGTTCTGGCCGATGCGCGCCGAGGCGCTGGCGAAGTTCCGCCGCGGCGACGCCCGGCCGCTGATCGCCCAGGCCATGCCCACCGGCGACGGCCGGGCCGAGGAGAACGCCAACGCCGTCTACACCGCGGTGGAGTGCAACGACGCGGCCTGGCCGCGCAGTTGGCGGGTCTGGGACCGGGACAACACCGAGATCGCCCGCACCGCGCCGTTCGAGACCTGGGACAACGTCTGGATGAACCTGCCGTGCGCGTTCTGGCCGGACCGCCGGGAGTCCGCGGCGGCCGGGCTGGACGAGGCGGTCCGGCACACCGCCCACCGGGCCGCCGGGGGCGCGCCGGCCGCCGGTGCGCTGGCGGACGCCTCCCGGCACGCCGCCGCCACCGACCTGGACGACGCGCTGCACGGCCAGCGCGGCCCCCTCGACATCCGCACCGAGCCCGGCGCGCTGCCGCCCGTCCTGCTGCTGGCCGCCGAGCGGGACGCGGCCACGCCGTACCCGGGGGCGCTGGAGCTCCAGCGGCGGCTGCCCGGGTCGGCGCTGGTCACCGAGCGGGGCGCGGGCACGCACGGCATCGCGCTCGGCGACAACGCCTGTGTGAACACCTACGTCGAGGCGTACCTGCTGCACGGGAAGGTCCCCGGGCACCGGATGTACTGCGGCCCGCGGGCCGAGCCGGTGCCGGGGCAGTCGCCGCAGCGGGCCCGGCAGGCGCTGGTGCAGCCGGTGAAGGGGATGAAGGAGATGCGCGGGCGGTAGGCCCGCCCCCTCCCGGGCACACAGCGGACGGGCCGTCCCCCGCGGGGCGGCCCGTCCGTCTGCCGTCGAGGCCGTCAGGCCAGGCCGGCGACCAGCTCGGACACCGGCTTGCGGCGGCCGGTGTAGAAGGGGATCTCCTCGCGGACGTGCCGGCGCGCCTCGGAGCCGCGCAGGTGGCGCATCAGGTCGACGATCCGGTAGAGGTCGTCGGCCTCGAAGGCCAGGATCCACTCGTAGTCGCCGAGCGAGAACGAGGGGACGGTGTTGGCGCGGACGTCGGGGAAGCCGCGGGCCATCTTGCCGTGGTCGGCGAGCATCCGGCGGCGGTCCTCGTCGGGGAGGAGGTACCACTCGTAGGAGCGGACGAAGGGGTAGACGCTCACGTAGTCGCGGGCCCGCTCGTCGGCGAGGAAGGCCGGGATGTGCGACTTGTTGAACTCCGCGGGGCGGTGCAGCGCCATGTTCGACCAGACCGGCTCCAGCGCGCGGCCCAGGCGGGTGCGGCGGAAGCGGTTGTACGCCTCCTGGAGCGCGTCGGAGCTCTCCGAGTGCCACCAGATCATGACGTCGGCGTCGGCACGCAGCCCGGAGACGTCGTACGTGCCGCGGACCACCACGTCCTTGGCGGCGAGCTGCTCGAACAGCTCCTCGACCTCGTCGGCGTAGCCGGCCCGGTCCTCGGGCAGCACGTCGCGCAGCTTGAAGACCGACCAGAGGGTGTAGCGGATGACCTCGTTGAGGTCCTTGGCCTTCTTGCCGGCGTGGGGGATCTTGTCGGGGGCGGGGGCGGAAGCGTCTGTCATGCCTTCCATTCTCACTCGCCCCCCGAGGAACCCGCCGCCAGGGTCCCGAGCACCTCGTCGGCGGCCTGCCGGGCCGACCCGACGCAGGCCGGGATGCCCACGCCGTCGTAGAGCGCCCCGCAGACCCGCAGCGGGGCGGGCAGGCCGGCGACCGCCGCGCGGATCCGGGCCACCCGGTCCACGTGGCCGACGGTGTACTGGGGCAGCCCGGCGTCCCAGCGGGTGACCGTGGCGGCCACCGGGCGGGCGGTCAGGCCGACGGCCTCGCCGAGGTCGGTGCGGGAGAGGGCGACCAGGTCGGCGTCGTCCCGCGCCAGGTCGGCGTCGTCTCCGTAGCGGCCCAGGGAGGTGCGCAGCACGAAGAGGTCCGGGCCGGCCTCGGCGATCCAGTTCCACTTGTGGCTGGCGAAGGTGGACGCCTTGATCCGGCGGCCGTCGACCGGCGGCACCAGGAAGCCGCTGCCACCGGGGACGGCGGGCAGGTCGGCGCGGCGGAAGGCCATGGTGACCAGGGCCATCGAGGCGTACTCGACGGCGTCCAGCACACCGGCGGCGGCCGGCGCGCCGGTGCGGAGCAGGCCGGCCGCGGCGGGCGCGGGCACCGCCAGGACCACCGCGTCGGCGGTGAGCCACCGGTCGCCGGCCCGCACCCGCCAGCCGCCGCCGGCCGGGGCCAGCTCGTGCACCGGGGTGTGCAGCAGGATCTCGCCGCCGGAGCGCCGTACGGCGTCGGCGACCGCGCCGGGCAGGGTGCCGATACCGCCGGCGAGGCCCATGAAGACCGGGCCGGTGGCGGCCGGACCCCCGGGGACGGTGGCCGCGGTGCGCTCCTGGAGGGCGCGGACGCCCTCGATCAGCGAACCGCCGCGCCGCGCGGCCTCGAACAGCTGCGGGACGGCCGCCCGCATCGAGATGCGGTACGCGTCACCGGCGTAGACCCCGCCGAGCAGCGGTTCGACGAGCCGGTCGACGACCTCGCGGCCGAGCCGGGCCGCGACGTACGCGCCGACCCCGACGTCGTCGCCGGCCTCGGTGGCCGGCAGCGTCCGGTCCTGCTCGATCCGCGCCAGGCCCTCGGGGGAGAGCACCCCGGAGGCGGCGAGCGGCCCGAGGTCGCCGGGGACGCCCATCACATGGCCCTTGGGCATCGGGCGCAGCGCCCCGCGGGTCCACAGGGAGGCGGTGGCGGTGCCGGGCGGCTGGAGCCGCTCGCCCAGGCCCACGGCGCGCGCCAGCTCCACCGCCTCCGGCCGCCGGGCCAGCATCGACTCGGCGCCGAGGTCGACCGGTACGCCCGCGATGTCGCCGGCCAGCAGCTTGCCGCCGAGCCGTCCCGAGGACTCCAGGAGGGTCACCCGGGCGCCGCCCGCCAGCAGCCGGTGCGCGGCGGCCAGCCCCGCGATCCCGCCGCCGATGACCACGACATGACCGGGCTCCGGGCCCGTACCGGTGTGCGCTGTGCTCATGGGTCCACTGTCTCAGAGCGGGTGCGGACGCCCCCGGGGCGGTCCGGCCCGCCGGACCGGGCCGTTCGGCCGTGACCGCTTCGAGACCCCGCGGCGGCAACCGCCGGCCGGGCGGCCCCGTCCAAGAGGCAGCGGACTCCGGCCTGTTGGGGACCGGCGGCCCGTACCGCCGCCGCCCGGCGGCCGCCTACGGAAGGGGACCACCGGACATGCGGGGAACACGGGGACGGCGCGGCAGGCGGACGCCGGGGGCGCGGCGGGCCGGTGGGGCGGCGGTGCTGCTGGTGGTGTCGCTGGCGGCGGCCGGCTGCACCTCGGCGGCGAGCGGTCCGACCGCCGCGGCCGACGCGGCGGCCGGACCGGGCGGGGGCGCCGCCGCGCCGCAGCAGCCGGGCGGCGCCCGGCAGGGCGCGGCGGGCCGGGGAGCCGGTGCGCCGGCCGGCGTACGGGCGAAGGCGGCGCAGGTCGTGCGGACCGCGACGCTCACCGTGCGGACCGGCGACGTGGCCGGGGCGCTCGCCCGGGCCCGGAGCGCCGCGGCGGACGCGGGCGGTTACGCGGCCGAGGAGACCACCGACCGGGACCCGGACGGCCGGGACCGGTCGAAGCTGGTGCTGCGGGTGCCGCCGGAGCGGTACGACGCGCTGCTGGCGCGGCTGTCCGGGCTCGGCACGGTGCTCGCCCGCGAGGTGTCGGCCAGGGACGTCACCGACCAGGTGGTGGACACCGACAGCCGGGTGAAGTCCCAGCGGGCGAGCGTCGACCGGATCCGGGCGCTGATGGACCGGGCGTCCTCGATCGCCGACATCACCGCCCTGGAGTCGGAACTGAGCACCCGGGAGGCGAACCTGGAGTCCCTGGAGGCCCAGCTGGCGTCCCTGAAGGACCGCACCGGCGCGGCCACCGTCACCCTGCTGCTGCGCCGGCCCGGCGCCGTCGAGGACCCCTCCCCCGGCAGCGGCGCCTCGTTCGGCGACGCCCTCCGGGACGCCTGGCACACCTTCACCGGGGCGGCCCGCTGGGTCCTGGTGGCCCTCGCCGCGCTCCTCCCCTTCGCCCTCACCGGCGCGGCCCTCCACGCCCTGTGGCGAACGACCCGCGGCCGCTTCCCCACAAGCCCGCTTCGCCACCGACGGCGGCCACCGGGCGGCGGGGGGTCCGGGGGCGTCGGGGGGCCGGGTAGTGCCGGTGGGCTGGGCGTCGCCGGCGAGCCGGGCGGCACGCGCGGAGTGGAGGGGGCGGGCGGGCCGGGAGCGACAGGCGGGCTCGACGGCACCGGCGGACTGGAGGGGACGGACAGGCCGGGCCCCACGGACGGATGGGACGCGACGGGCAAGCCCGGCGCGACAGGCGGCGTGGACGGCACCGGCGAACCGGAAGCGACAGACCGGCCGGACCCCACGGACGGGGTGCACGCAACGGGCAAGCCCGACGCGACACGCGGCGTGGACGGCACCGGCGAACCGGACCCGGCAAGCAGGCAGACCGGGACGCGGTAACCCCAAGCGACAGGCGGGGCCGCGCGGGACCGGGGACCGGACCCGGCCAAGGCGGCCCCCACCCCCGGGGCACTCGGCGGCCCCGGAACACCCGACGGCCCCAGGCCATCCGGCGGCCCCCGGACACCCGGCGGCCCCGGCACGGCAAGCGGCACCGCCGCCCCCGGCGGCGCCCCGCGCGCCCGTCACCCCCGCCGGCACCGCCCTCCCCGCTGTCCCCGCCGTCCCCCCGGCACCACCGCCCCGGCCCCCCGCCGCCCCCTCCGGCGTCCGGGGTGGCCGGCCACCCCGTTGACAGCGGGCGGTGGCGGGCAAAGACTCGGGGCGGCGGGCGGCGATCTTCGTACCGGCCGCCGGCCCCGAGCCCGGTACCGCGGGGAGGGCGCGCGCAGCGAGCGGCGCCGGACCGCGACGACAGCGAGGACGCACCCTGATGACCGAGCCCCACCCGCGCACGACCCTGCGGGACGTCTACATCGTCGACGCGGTACGGACACCGGTCGGCAAATACGGCGGCGCGCTGGCCGGGGTCCGCCCCGACGACCTCGCCGCCCACGTGCTGCGCGCCCTGGTGGGCCGCACCCCGGAGCTCGACCCGGCCCGGATCGACGACGTGTACTTCGGCGACGCCAACGGCGCGGGCGAGGACAACCGCAACGTGGCGCGGATGGCAGTGCTGCTCGCGGGGCTGCCGGCGACCGTCCCCGGCGTCACGGTCAACCGGCTGTGCGGATCCGGGCTGGAGGCCGTCATCCAGGCGGCCCGGGCCATCGCGCACGGCGACGCGGAGATCGCGGTGGCCGGCGGGGTGGAGTCGATGAGCCGGGCGCCCTACGTGCTGCGCAAGCCGGACCGGGCATTCCCCGCGGGCCACCAGGAGATGTTCTCCTCCACGCTCGGCTGGCGGATGGTCAATCCCCGGATGGCGCCGGAGTGGACGGTGTCGCTGGGCGAGGGCGCCGAGCTGGTCGCCGACCGGCACGGCATCACCCGCGAGCAGCAGGACGTCTTCGCGCTGGCCAGCCACCAGAAGGCGGTCCGGGCCTGGGCGTCGGGCGCCTACGCCGGCGAGGTGGTGCCGCTGCCGGACGTGGACCTGCTCCGCGACGAGACGGTCCGGGAGAACTCCTCCCTCGGGGCGCTGTCGAAGCTGAAGCCGGTGTTCCGGCCGGCCGGCGGCACCGTCACCGCCGGCAACTCCTCCCCGCTCAACGACGGCGCCGCGGCGCTGCTCCTGGTCGGCGAGGAGGGGCTGCGGGCCACCGGGCGCGAGCCGCTGGCCCGGATCCGGGCCAGCGCGGTGACCGGTATCGAGCCGCAGCTGTTCGGGCTGGGACCGGTCGAGGCGGTCCGCCGGGCGCTGGACCGGGCCGGGCGCGGCTTCGACGACCTGGCGGTCTGCGAGCTGAACGAGGCGTTCGCGGCCCAGGCGCTGGGCTGCCTCGCCCAGTGGCCGGAACTCGACCCCTCGGTGGTCAATCCGCGCGGCGGGGCGATCGCCATCGGGCACCCGCTGGGCGCCTCCGGGGCCCGGCTGGCCGGCGCGGTCGCCCACCAGCTCGCCGCCCGCGGCTCGGGCACCGGGCTGGCCGCCCTGTGCATCGGCGTCGGCCAGGGCCTGGCGATGGTGCTGGAGCGCTAGCCAGGGGGCCGCACGGTCCCGTCCGCCGGGCGGCGCCCCACCCGCCCGGCGGCGCCCGTACGCCCCGCGGCGCCCGCACGTCCGGCGGCGCCCCCACGCCCTCTCGCCGCACCGGGCGATGCCCCCTTCACTCCGGTGCCCCGTCCCTCCGGCACTCCGCCACTCCACATACTCCGGTACTCCAGGACAGGGCCCCGGCCCCCGGCCCCCGGGCCGGCCCCCGGCGGGCGGCCGCCGGGGCCGTGGGGCACACTCGTTCAGCAATCAACTGTCCCCGTTCTCCCGGAGGTTGGCGCGATGGCCCTGCTCGATCCCAAGGACTGGTGCGCCCTGCGCGGCGGTCCGGCCGAGGCGGTGGAGCCCGCGACGGGCGCGGTGCTGGGCGAGCTGACGCTGGCCGCGCCCGCCGATGTCGCGGACGCCGCGGCCGCGGCCGCGGCGGCGCAGCGGGACTGGGCGCGCAGACCGTACACCGAGCGGGCCGCGGTGCTGCGCCGGGCCGGCGATCTGATCCACCGGCACGCCGCGGAGATCGGCGAGTGGCTCGTCCGGGAGGCCGGCAGCGTCCGGGGCAAGGCCGATTTCGAGATCCGCACCGCGGCCGAGGAGTGCTATGAGGCCGCCGCGCTGGCCCACCGCCCGCTCGGCGAGGTGCTGCCCTCGGGCGCGCCGCGGCTGTCGTTCACCAGCCGCCTGCCGGCCGGGGTGGTCGGGGTGATCGCGCCGTTCAACGTCCCGCTGGTCCTGGCGCTGCGGTCGGTGGCGCCGGCCCTGGCGCTGGGCAACGCCGTCGTCCTCAAGCCCGACCCGCGCACGGCGGTGTGCGGCGGGCACGTGGTGGCCGCGGTGTTCGCGGAGGCCGGGCTGCCGGCGGGACTGCTGCGGGTGCTGCCCGGCGGCGCGGACGCCGGGCGGGCGCTGGTGGCGGACCCGCGGGTGCGGGTCATCTCGTTCACCGGCTCGACCGAGGCCGGCCGCAGCGTCGGGGAGCTGGCCGCGCGCCACCTGAAGCGGGCCCATCTCGAACTGGGCGGCAACAGCGCGTTCGTGGTGCTGGAGGACGCCGATCTGGACGCCGCGATGTCCACGGCCGCCTGGGCGTCCTTCTTCCACCAGGGCCAGGTCTGCATGACGGCCGGCCGGCACCTGGTGCACGCCTCGCGCTACGAGGAGTACGTGGAGCGGCTGGCGGCGAAGGCGGACGCGCTGACCGTCGGGGACCCCTACCGCGCGCAGGTCCACCTCGGCCCGGTCATCGACCGCGGGCAGCTGCGGAAGATCGACGCGCTGGTGCGGGAGAGCGCCGCGGCGGGCGTGCGGATCGCGGCCGGCGGCACCCACGAGGAGCTGTTCTACCGGCCGACGGTGCTCGCCGACGCGGGCCCGGCCGCCGGGGGGCCGGGGCCGCTGGGCGCCAGCCCGGCGTACGGGCAGGAGGTGTTCGGCCCGGTCGCGCCGGTGCGGGCCTTCCGGGACCCCGACGAGGCGGTGGCGCTGGCCAACGAGTCCGCCTACGGGCTGGCGCTGGGCATCGTCACCCGCGACGCGGCCCGCGCCCTGGAGCTGGCCGACCGGATCCCCACCGGGCTGCTGCACATCAACGACCAGACGGTCAACGACGAACCGGTGGCGGCCTTCGGCGGACTGGCCGATTCCGGGACCGGCTCCCGGTTCGGCGGCGCGGCCAACCTCGACGCGTTCACCGAGACCCGCTGGACGACGGTCCGCGCCACCCCGGCCGGCTACCCGTTCTGACCGCACCACCGGTCCGCCGGCGGTGCGCGCCCGGCCGCCACCCGCGATCATGGGGCCGGGCGGACCGGGCAGGGATAGGACCCGCCTTGAGCGGTAACGCTCGGAAACGGGCAGGAACGAGCAGTTCCGTACGGACGTGCGCGGGCACGCGGGAGACGAGCGGGAGGACGCGGTATGGCGGTGCCGGAGCGGCTGGTGGTCATCGGTGGGGACGCGGCGGGGATGGCCGCCGCGTCGCAGGCCCGCCGCCTGAAGGGGCCGGACGCGCTGCGCATCACGGCGTTCGAGCGGGGCCACTTCACCTCGTACTCGGCGTGCGGGATCCCCTACTGGGTCGGCGGCGCGGTGGACGGGCCGGACGCGCTGATCGCGCGGACCGCCGAGGAGCACCGGGCCCGGGACATCGACCTGCGGCTGCGCACCGAGGTCACCGCCCTCGACCTGGACAAGGGCCGGGTGCGCACCCGGGCGCTGGACGACGGCGGCCGGGAGGAGTGGACCGGCTTCGACAAGCTGGTGATCGCCACCGGAGCGCGGCCGCTGCGCCCGCCGCTGCCGGGCATCGACGCCCCGGGGGTGTACGGGGTGCAGACGCTGGACGACGGGCAGGCGGTGCTGCACGGGCTCCAGGGGGCGCCGGGCCGCCGGGCGGTGGTCATCGGTGCCGGCTACATCGGCGTGGAGATGGCCGAGGCGCTGGTCCACCGCGGCTTCTCGGTGACGGTGCTGGAGCAGAGCGACCAGCCGATGTCCACGCTCGACCCGGACATGGGCGCGCTGGTGCACACCGCGATGTGCGGTATGGGCATCGAGGTGGTGACCGGCGCCCGGGTCACCGAGGTGCTGACCGGGGAGGGCGGACGGGCCCGCGCGGTGGTCACCGAGGACGCCGAGTACCCGGCCGACGCGGTCGTCCTGGGGATGGGCGTGCGCCCGGAGACCTCGCTGGCCGAGGCGGCCGGGCTGCCGCTGGGCGCGTCCGGGGGGCTGCGCACGGACCTGGCGCTGCGGGTCGCCGGGCAGGAGCACCTCTGGGCCGGCGGCGACTGCGTCGAGGTGCGCGACCTGGTCACCGGCGAGCCCCGGCACATCCCGCTGGGCACCCACGCCAACAAGCACGGCCAGGTCATCGGCGCCAACGTGGCCGGCGGCTACGCGACCTTCCCCGGGGTCGTGGGCACCGCGGTGAGCAAGGTCTGCGACCTGGAGATCGCCCGCACCGGGCTGCTGGAGCGCCAGGCCGAGGCGGCGGGGCTGCGGTTCGTCGCCGTCACCGTCGAGTCGACCAGCCGCGCCGGCTACTACCCCGGCGCCCGCCCGATGCACGTGAAGATGCTCGCCGAGCGGCGCACCGGCCGCCTGCTGGGGGTGCAGATCGTCGGGCGGGAGGGCGCCGGGAAGCGGGTGGACGTCGCCGCGGTGGCGCTCACCGCCGGGATGACCGTGGAGCAGATGACCGCGCTGGACCTGGGCTACGCCCCGCCGTTCTCGCCGGTGTGGGACCCGGTCCTGGTGGCCGCCCGCAAGGCCGCCGCGGCGGTGCGGGAGGCGGGGGCCTGACCCCTGCGGGCCGCGCCCCCGCCGCCGGTCAGCGCGCGGTCTGCGTGTGGACGTACTCCACGAGGCGGGTCAGCGCGTCCGGGTCGGTGTTCGGCAGCACGCCGTGGCCGAGGTTGAAGACGTGGCCGGGCAGGCCGGCGGCCGCGTCCAGGACCTCGCGGGCCTTGGTCTCGACGGCCTCGCGGGGGGCGAAGAGCACGGCCGGGTCGAGGTTGCCCTGGAGCGCCTTGCCGGGGCCGACCCGGCGGGCCGCCTCGTCCAGCGGCACCCGCCAGTCCGCGCCGACCACGTCCGCGCCGGCCTCGCCCAGCAGGCCGAGGAGTTCGCCGGTGCCGACGCCGAAGTGGATCCGCGGGACGCCGTAGGAGGCGACCGCGTCGAAGACCTTGGCGGAGGCCGGCAGGACCGCGCGCCGGTAGTCGGCCGGGGCGAGCGCGCCGACCCAGGAGTCGAAGAGCTGCACGGCGGCGGCGCCGGCCTCGATCTGGACCTTGAGGAAGGCGGCGGTGATGTCCGCGAGCCGGTCGAGCAGGTCGGCCCACAGCTGCGGGTCGCCGTACATCAGGGCCTTGGTGTTCTCGTGGTTGCGGGACGGGCCGCCCTCGACGAGGTAGCTGGCGAGCGTGAAGGGGGCGCCGGCGAAGCCGATCAGGGGGGTGGCCCCCAGCTCGCGGGTCAGCAGGCCGATGGCCTCGGTGACGTAGGGGACGTCGGAGGGGTCCAGCGGGCGCAGCCGCTCCAGGTCGGCGCGGGTGCGGACGGGGTTCTCCACCACCGGGCCGACGCCGGGCTTGATGTCCAGGTCGACGCCGATGGCCTTCAGGGGCACCACGATGTCGCTGAAGTAGATGGCGGCGTCCACGCCGTGCCGGCGGACGGGCTGGAGCGTGATCTCGGTGACCAGCTCGGGGCGCATGCAGGAGTCGAGCATCGCGATGCCCTCGCGGACCTTGCGGTACTCGGGCAGCGAACGGCCGGCCTGGCGCATGAACCACACCGGCGTGTGCGGCACCGGTTCGCGCCGGCACGCCCGCAGGAATGCCGAGTCGTACGTAGCGGTCTGCTGCTGGCCCGTAGGGGCGTCGTTGGCGCTCACGCGGCAAATCTTCGCATGCGCCCGGCGACAGCTCCGAATGGGCGACGCGCGCACCGGGTGTCCTCCCCGTATGAGCGCCGTCTTCCGCCTACCCTTCCGGGCATGGCTGCGGCTCACGAACACCTCGCGGACAGCGCGGACGAGACCCCGATCCCCTTCCGTCAGGCGGTCGAGGCGCTCCGCGCGGCACGACTGCGGCCGGAGATCGAGACCGGCCCGACACCCGCCCCGAAACGGCTCGCCCCGTACGCGTACGCGCTGGAGGCGACGGTGGTGGAGCGCGGCGCGGGGGCGGACGGGGAGGACCGGGACCTGGCGGACGGGCGGCTGGTGGTGCTGCACCAGCCGGCCGGCGACGAGACCTGGCAGGGCACGTTCCGGGTGGTGACGCTGGCCCGGGCGGAGCTGGAGCCGGAGATGGGCACCGATCCGCTGCTTCCGGACGTGTCATGGTCCTGGCTGACCGGGGCGCTGGAGGCGCGCGGGGTGCGCTACGGGGCGCCGAGCGGGACGGTCACCCGGGCCGGGTCGCACTACTTCGGCGGGCTGGCGGCGCGGGAGCCGGCCACCCAGATCGAGATCCGGGCGTCGTGGACGCCGGCCGAGGGGCCGGGCGGGGTGCCGGACCTGGCGGCGCACCTGGCGGCCTGGTGCGATCTGCTGTGCCAGGTGGCCGGGCTGCCGCCGGCGCCGCTCGACCCGTCCCCGCACGGCGGCGTGGTGCCGCTGCCGCAGCGCCGCGGTCCGCAGGCCCGCTGAGCCGCAGGCACGGCGACGACCGAGCGCCGCGTGTCCGGGTTGTCCCGGTGCGCGGCGCTTCGTCGTTTCCGTACGCCTGTGATCACCTCGAGGTGCACTGCGTGCTCACCTTGATCGCTCACGCATCCGATTTGCCCGAATTGCCCCTAACTAAATCGTGATCAAACTCTAAAGTCCCGCCGGATTGCTGCCGAAGAGGTCAGTGACCCTTCAAACACGGATCATTCCGGCTTTCCCCAGCCGGCTTCCGTCCCCCGCCACTCCCCAGGAGGCCCGGTGTCAGTTCTCCTTGAGCAGCCTTCGAGCCTGGTCGCCTACCGCCCGAACAAGCCGACCGCCATGGTCGTCGTGGCCGACCCCCGCGTCCGCTCCACCGTCACCCGTCACCTGTGGGCGCTCGGCGTCCGCGACGTGATCGAGGCGTCGTCCATCGCGGAGGCCCGCCCCCGCGTCGGCAACCCGCGCGACATCTGCGTCGCCGACGTCCACCTTCCCGACGGCTCCGGTCTGACCCTGCTGTCCGAGACCCGGGCGGCCGGCTGGCCCAACGGGCTCGCGCTCTCCGCCGCGGACGACATCGGCGCCGTGCGCAACGCGCTGGCCGGCGGCGTCAAGGGCTACGTCGTCACCGGCACCCGCACCAACCTCGGCCTGCCGGGCCGGCCGGGCGCCGCCCCGATCGGCGCCAACGCCGCCCGGATGCAGCGCCGCCCGCCCGGCGCCCCGGGCCACCCCGGCGGCTACCGCGAGCTGTCCGGACGCGAGGTCGAGGTGTTGCGGCTGGTGGCGGAGGGCCAGTCCAACAAGGCGATCGGCGTCTCGATGGGACTGTCCGCACTGACCGTGAAGAGCCACCTCGCGCGGATCGCGCGCAAGCTCGGCACCGGCGACCGCGCCGGAATGGTCGCGGTCGCGCTGCGCACCGGCATCATCCACTGAAAACCCCACCGCACGCCCCGTCCCGCCCGTCGAGGGAAGATTCCCCCGACGGGCGACGCGCATCCACAGATACCCTTGACTGGTGACCGACGCCCAAAAGACCGCAGCAGACACGACACTGCGAGCACCCGGAGAATCGCCTCCGGATTCCCGACCGGCGCCGGTACCCCTACTGGAACCCCGCGAGGGCATCCCCCCGGTGACCGCGACGCCCGAGGCGTTCGCCGAGGTCGTCGCCGCCTTCGCGGCGGGCCGCGGCCCGGTCGCGGTGGATGCCGAGCGCGCCTCGGGCTACCGCTACGGCCAGCGCGCCTACCTCGTCCAGCTGCGCCGCGAGGGCGCCGGCAGCGTCCTGATCGACCCGGTCGGCGTGCCCGACCTGTCCGCGCTCGGCGAGGCGATCTCCGGTGCCGAGTGGGTGCTGCACGCCGCCACCCAGGACCTGCCCTGCCTGCGCGACATAGGGATGGTCCCGGACCGGCTGTTCGACACCGAGCTGGCCGGGCGGCTGGCCGGTTTCGCCCGGGTCGGCCTGGGCGCCATGGTGGAGAACGTCCTCGGCTACGCCCTGGAGAAGGGCCACTCCGCCGTCGACTGGTCCACCCGCCCGCTGCCCGAGCCCTGGCTGCGCTACGCCGCGCTCGACGTGGAGCTGCTGGTGGACCTGCGGGACGCGCTGGAGGAGGAGCTGGCCCGGCAGGGGAAGCTGGAGTGGGCCCGGCAGGAGTTCGCCGCGATCGCCGCCGCTCCCCCGCCGCCGCCCCGCAAGGATCCCTGGCGCCGCACGTCCGGTATGCACAAGGTGCGCCGGCGCCGGCAGATGGCGGTGGTGCGGGAGCTGTGGACGCTGCGCGACCAGGTCGCCCAGCGGCGCGACGTCTCGCCCGGCAAGGTGCTGGGCGACGCCGCCATCATCGAGGCGGCGCTCGGCCTGCCGCCGAACACCCACGCGCTGGCCGCGCTGCCCGGCTTCGGGCACCGGATGGGCCGGCGCCAGCTGGAGCAGTGGCAGGCCGCCGTGGACCGCGCCCGGGCGCTGCCGGACAGCGAGCTGCCGCAGCCCGGCCAGCCGCTCAACGGCCCCCCGCCGCCCCGCGCGTGGGCCGACAAGGACCCGGCCGCGGCGGCCCGGCTGACCGCCGCGCGGGCGGCGGTGACGGCGCTCGCCGAGCGGCTGAACCTCCCGCAGGAGAACCTCATCACCCCCGATACGGTCCGCCGGCTGTGCTGGGAGCCGCCGGCCGGTCCGACCCCGGAGACGGTCGCCGCCGTCCTCGCCGGCCACGGCGCCCGTCCCTGGCAGGTCGAACTGGTCACGCCGGCCCTCACCGAGGCCCTGGTGGCCAACGGCTCCTGACCCGGCCCCGCTCCGGCGGCCCGCACGGCCCCGGCCGCGCCCCCACGGGCACGACCGGGGCCGTTCGCGTCCGCGCACCGGCGGCTTCCGGCCACCCGCCGGTGTGACGTTCACCGCTCCGGGCGAGGGGGGTGTGCAGCGTGGTTACCCGTAAGTAGCATGGGCGTGTGACGCGTCCTCCGGGGCGCGCCCGCAGCAGTGCCATCCCGCACCTGGAGGAGAGCCAACGTGCCTCGTACCGCTAGGGACGTCGTCTTCGTCGACGGCGTCCGCACCCCGTTCGGCAAGGCGGGCCCGAAGGGCATTTACCACGAGACCCGCGCCGACGACCTGGTCGTCAAGTGCATCCGGGAGCTGCTGCGCCGCAACCCGGACCTGGACCCGGCCCGGATCGACGAGGTCGCCCTCGCCGCCACCACCCAGATCGGCGACCAGGGCCTGACCCTGGGCCGCACGGCCGCCATCCTGGCGGGGCTGCCGCAGTCGGTGCCCGGCTTCTCGGTCGACCGGATGTGCGCCGGTGCGATGACCGCGGTGACCAGCGTCGCCGGCGGGGTGGCCTTCGGCGCGTACGACATCGCCGTGGCCGGCGGTGTCGAGCACATGGGCCGGCACCCGATGGGCGAGGGCGTGGATCCCAACCCCCGCTTCGTGTCGGAGAAGCTGGTCGACCAGTCCGCGCTCTTCATGGGCATGACGGCGGAGAACCTCCACGACCGGCTGCCGCACCTGACCAAGCAGCGCGCCGACGAGTACGCGGTGCGCAGCCAGGAGAAGGCCGCCAAGGCGTACGTCGACGGCAAGATCCAGGCCGACCTGGTGCCGATCTCGGTGCGCCGCACCAACCCCGAGGGCGGCGAGACCGGCTGGGGCCTGGCCACCGCCGACGAGCCGATGCGCCCGGGCACCACGCTGGAGAATCTGGCCGGTCTGAAGACCCCGTTCCGCCCGCACGGCCGGGTCACGGCGGGCAACGCCGCCGGCCTCAACGACGGCGCCACCGCCTCGCTGATCGCCGCCGAGGACGTCGCCCGCGAGCTGGGCCTGCCGGTCAAGATGCGGCTGGTGGACTACGCGTTCGCCGGTGTCGAGCCCGAGGTGATGGGCATCGGCCCGGTCCCGGCGACCGAGAAGGCGCTGGCCAAGGCCGGTCTGACGATCGACGACATCGGCCTGTTCGAGATCAACGAGGCGTTCGCCGTCCAGGTGCTCTCGCTGCTCGACCACTACGGCATCGCCGACGACGACCCGCGGGTCAACCAGTACGGCGGCGCGATCGCCTTCGGCCACCCGCTGGCGTCGTCCGGCGTGCGCCTGATGACGCAGCTGGCGCGGCAGTTCGAGGAGCAGCCGCACGTCCGCTACGGCATCACCACCATGTGCGTCGGCTTCGGCATGGGCGGCACCGTTATCTGGGAGAACCCGCACTTCGAGGGGGCAGGCAAGTGACCACGACCGCTGAGCTGTTGAAGGGTGCGGCCGAGCTGTTCCCCGACGAGGTCGTCACCCAGGCGCACGTGCGCCACCTCGACCTCCCCCGGGGCGCGGGCCGGTTCGCGCTGATCACGCTGGACAACGGCCTGGACCACACCAAGCCGACCACCTTCGGCCCGCAGTCGCTGGCGAACCTCAACGCCGCCATCGACCAGGTCGAGAAGGAGGCCGCGGAGGGCGCCGTCACCGGCGTCGGCATCACCGGCAAGCCGTTCATCTTCGCGGTCGGCGCCGACCTCAAGGGCGTCGAGCTGCTGGGGCGGCACGAGGACGCGCTGGCCATCGGCAAGGGCGGCCACGACGTCTTCAAGCGGCTGGCAGGGCTGGCCGTGCCGACCTTCGCGTACTACAACGGCGCGGCCATGGGCGGCGGGGTCGAGGTCGGTCTGCACTGCACCTACCGCACGGTGTCCAAGGCGCTGCCGGCGTTCTCGCTGCCCGAGGTGTTCCTGGGTCTGGTGCCCGGCTGGGGCGGCTGCACGCTGCTGCCGAACCTCATCGGCGCCGACAAGGCCGTCTCGGTCATCATCGAGAACTCCCTCAACCAGAACAAGCAGCTCAAGGGGCAGCAGGTCTTCGACCTCGGCATCGCCGACGCGCTGTTCGAGGGCGCGGACTTCCTGGAGCGGTCGCTGGACTGGACCGCGGCGGTGCTGACCGGCGCCACCGAGGTCTCCCGCCCCGAGGTCGACCGCGGCGAGGCGTGGGACGCGGCCGTCCAGCGCGGCCGGGCGATCGCGGACGGCAAGGTGCACGGCGCGGCCCCGGCCGCCTACCGCGCGCTGGACATCATCGCCGCCGCCAAGAACGGCGACCTGCGGCAGGGCTTCGACGCCGAGGACCAGGCGCTGGCCGACCTCATCATGGGCGGCGAACTACGCGCCGGCATCTACGCGTTCAACCTCGTGCAGAAGCGCGCCAAGCGGCCGGCCGGTGCGCCGGACAAGTCGCTGGCCCGGCCGGTCACCAAGGTCGGCGTGGTCGGCGCCGGCCTGATGGCCTCACAGCTGGCCCTGCTCTTCGCGCGCCGCCTGGAGGTGCCGGTCGTCCTCACCGACATCGACCAGGCCCGTATCGACAAGGGCGTGGCGTACGTCCACGGCGAGGTCGACAAGCTGCTGCTCAAGGGCCGGATCAACCAGGACAAGGCGAACCGCCTCAAGGGCCTGGTCAGCGGCCACCTCGACAAGGCCGCGGCGTTCGGCGACGCGGACTTCGTCATCGAGGCCGTCTTCGAGGAGATGGGCGTCAAGCAGCAGGTGTTCGCGGAGGTCGAGGCGGTCGTGCCGGAGCACGCCGTGCTCGCCACCAACACCTCCTCGCTGTCGGTCACCGAGATGGCCTCGAAGCTGAAGCACCCCGAGCGGGTCGTGGGCTTCCACTTCTTCAACCCCGTCGCGATCCTGCCGCTGCTGGAGATCGTCCGGGCCGAGAAGACCGACGACGCGTCGCTGGCCACCGCCTTCGCGGTCGCCAAGTCGCTGAAGAAGACCGCGGTGCTGGTGAAGGACGCCCCGGCGTTCGTCGTCAACCGCATCCTGACCCGCTTCATGGGCGAGATCCAGAACGTCATCGACGAGGGCACCCCGGTGGCCACCGCCGAGCGGGCCGTCGAGCCGCTCGGGCTGCCGATGTCCCCGCTGGTGCTGCTGGAGCTGGTCGGCCCGGCGATCGGCCTGCACGTCTCGGAGACGCTGCACGGCGCGTTCCCGGACCGCTTCACGGTCTCCCCCAACCTCAAGGCGGTCGTGGAGGCCGGCAAGCGCGGCTTCTACGTCTACGACTCCGGCGCCCCGGAGCTGGACCCGGAGGTCGCCGCGCTGCTGAAGCAGGGCGACACCGTGCTGACCGAGGAGCAGGTCCGCGACCGGGTGCTGGACGCCGTCGCGCAGGAGATCCGCCTGATGCTGGACGAGGGCGTGGTGGCCGAGGCGCAGGACATCGACCTGTGCCTGATCACCGGCGCCGGCTGGCCCTTCCACCTGGGCGGCATCACGCCGTACCTGGACCGCGAGGGCGTCTCGGAGCGGGTGACCGGCAAGAAGTTCCTCGCCCCCGGCGTCGCGAGCGTCCCCGCGTAGCGGGCGCGCGCGGCAGGGCACGCGGCGCGCGGACCAGCTCGGTGAGCCGGTCCGCGCGCCGTCGCGTTTCCGGGCCGGGGCGGTGGCCGTGGCAGGCTGGCGGTATGGATTCCTTGGTCATTGTCGATGCCGCGAACGTCGTCGGCTCGGTGCCCGACGGCTGGTGGCGGGACCGGCGCGGGGCCGCCGAGCGGCTGCGGGACGGGCTGGTCCGCTACGCCGGCGCCGGGCTGCCCGGGCTGGCCGGGCCGCCGCTGGAGCTGGTCCTGGTGGTGGAGGGCGCGGCGCGCGGGGTGGCGTCGGTCGAGGACGTGCGGGTGGTGGCGGCGGACGGCAGCGGTGACGACCGGATCGTCGCGCTCGTGGCCGAGGAGGGCGCCGGGCGGGACTGCCTGGTGGTCACCGCCGACCGCGGTCTGCGCGAGCGCGTCCAGGCCCTGGGCGCCCGCGTGACGGGCCCCCGGACGGTGTGGGGCGGTACGGGGCGGGGCGGGGCGTCCTAGGGCCCGGTCACCGCCCTCCCGCCTGCCGTCCGGCGCCCGGCACGCTTCGGGGCGGGGCCGGAAGGAGGGGCTACGGCCGGCCGGCGGCCGGGTCCGGGCGGTGTGCCCGCTGCCGGACGGCGAGCCGGCTGTGGCGGCGCCCGTAGGCGGCGTAGAGCAGGACCCCGGCCGCCATCCAGATCGCGAAGCGGATCCACGTCTCGGCGGGCAGGTTGAGCATCAGCCAGAGCGAGGCGAGCACCGACAGCAGCGGGACGTACGGCACCCCCGGGGTGCGGAAGGCGCGCGGCAGATCGGGCCGGGAGCGGCGCAGCAGCACCACGCCCACGGCGACCACCACGAACGCGAACAGCGTGCCGATGTTGACGAGTTCGGCCAGCACGTCGATGGAGGTGAAGCCGGAGACCACCGCGACGACGGCGCCCAGCACCAGGGTCGAGCGGTGCGGGGTGCCGAACTTCGGGTGCACGCGGGAGAAGAGCTGCGGCAGCAGCCCGTCCCGGCTCATCGCGAAGAACACCCGGCTCTGGCCGAGCAGCAGGATCATGCACACCGAGGTCAGGCCGACCGCCGCGCCGAAGCTGATCAGGCCCGCGAAGAACGGGTACCCCACGTGCTTGAAGGCGTCGGCCAGCGGGGCGTCGACGGACAGCGTGTCGTACTTCTCCATGCCGGTGACGACCACCGACACCGCGACGTAGAGCAGGGTGCAGATGGCCAGCGAGCCGAGGATGCCGCGCGGTACGTCGCGCTGCGGATTGCGGGTCTCCTCGGCCGCGGTCGCCACGATGTCGAAGCCGATGAAGGCGAAGAAGACCACCGCGGCGGCGGCGAAGATGCCCATCAGCCCGAAGTGCGACGGGGTGAAGCCGAACATCAGCTGGGAGAGCGGCGCGGTCAGTCCGCCGCCGCCCGCACTGGGCCGGCTCGGCGGGATGAACGGCCGGTAGTTCGCGCCGGAGACGAAGAACGCGCCGGCGATGATCACCAGCAGCACCACGGTCACCTTGACGCCGACGACCACCGACGTCACCCGGGAGGAGAGCTTCATCCCGAGCACCAGGATGCCGGTGATCACCAGCACCAGGACGCAGGCGAGCAGGTCGAAGCCGAACCGCCCGCCGTGGCTGCCGGACAGCTCCGGCGGCAGGTGCAGGCCCCCGGTGTCCAGCAGCGAGCGCACGTAGCCGGACCAGCCGACGGAGACCACCGCGCAGCCCAGGGCCAGTTCCAGGATCAGGTCCCAGCCGATGATCCAGGCCGGCAGCTCGCCCAGCGACGCGTACGCGAAGGTGTAGGCGGAGCCGGCGACCGGGACGGTGGAGGCGAACTCCGCGTAGCACAGCGCCGCCAGCGCGCAGACCACGCCGGCGACGACGAAGGAGATCGCGACGGCCGGGCCCGCCTGTTCCTTGGCGATCTTCCCGGTGAGGACGAAGATGCCGGTGCCGATGACCACACCGACGCCGAACACCGTCAGGTCGAGCGCCGAGAGGGACTTCCGGAGGGCGTGCTCGGGCTCCTCGGTGTCCCGCAGCGACTGCTCGATGGTCTTGGTCCGCAGCACCCCGCGGTCGCGGCGCGTCCCGGGCGGCCCGGGTGCCGGTCCGTGTCCGTGCGGTCCGTGCTCTGTGCTCATGGGCGAACCTCCGCCTGGATGACCCTCGCAAATCTCCTGAACTGACCGAGTCTCCGCAATGTCGGGATACGGCCGAGTTCGGCGGGAGCGGTGCGGTCCGGGTCAGTCGCGGGCGGCCTCGGCGGGCGCGGCCGTCCGCGTACCGCCGACGGACTCGGGGGCGTCCGCGGCCCCGTCGCCGGCGGCGCTGCCGGTGTCCTCGTCGCGGTTGTCCATCTTGGCGACCAGGCCGGTCACCTGGCGGGCGATGTCCGGCGCGGTCAGGCCGATCTCCGCCATGACCTCCTTGCGGGAGGCGTGGTCCAGGAACCGCTCGGGGATGCCGAAGTCGCGCAGCGGCATGTCCACCCCGGCGTCGCGGAGCGCCTGGGCGATGGCCGAACCGACGCCGCCGGTGCGGATGTTGTCCTCGACGGTGACCACCACGCGGTGCCTGGCGGCCAGGCCCGGCAGCTCCTCGTCGACCGGCTTGACCCAGCGGGGGTCCACGACGGTGGTGGAGATGCCCTGCTTGTCGAGGAGGGCGGCGATCTCCAGGCACATCGGGGCGAGCGCGCCGACGGACACCAGCAGGACGTCGGGCCGCCCGGTGGTGCCGGGCTCGCGCAGCACGTCCATGCCGCCGACCCGGCCGACCGCCTCGACGGCCGGGCCGACCGCGCCCTTGGAGTAGCGCACCACGGTCGGCGCGTCGTCGACCTCGACGGCCTCCCGCAGCTGGGCGCGCACCTGGTCGGCGTCGCGCGGCGCGGCCAGCCGCAGACCGGGGACGACCTGGAGGATCGACATGTCCCACATGCCGTTGTGGGAGGCGCCGTCGGTGCCGGTGACCCCGGCCCGGTCCAGGACGAAGGTGACCCCGCAGCGGTGCAGCGCCACGTCCATCAGCACCTGGTCGAAGGCGCGGTTGAGGAAGGTGGCGTAGACCGCGAAGACCGGGTGGAGGCCGGCGGTGGCCATCCCGGCCGCGGAGACCGCGGCGTGCTGCTCGGCGATGCCGACGTCGTAGACCCGGTCCGGGAACTCCTTGGCGAACTTCTCCAGGCCGACCGGCTGGAGCATGGCCGCGGTGATGGCGACGATGTCCTCGCGCTCCTTGCCGAGCGCGACCATCTCGTCGCCGAAGACGCCGGTCCAGTCCTTGCCGCCGGAGGAGCGCGGCAGGCCGGTGTCCGGGTGGATCGGGCCGATGCCGTGGAAGCGGTCGGCCTCGTCCTGCTCGGCGGGCTTGTAGCCGCGGCCCTTCTCGGTGAGGCAGTGGACGATCACCGGGCCGCCGAACCGCTTGGCGCGGGTCAGCGCGGACTCCAGCGCCTCGATGTCGTGGCCGTCGATCGGGCCGACGTACTTCAGGCCCAGGTCCTCGAACATGCCCTGCGGGGCGATGAAGTCCTTCAGGCCCTTCTTGGCGCCGTGCAGGGTCTCGTAGAGCGGCTTCCCGACGACCGGGGTGCGCTCCAGGATGTCCTTGCCGCGGGCCAGGAAGCGCTCGTAGCCGTCGGTGGTGCGGAGCGTGGCGAGGTGGTTGGCCAGGCCGCCGATGGTCGGGGCGTAGGAGCGCTCGTTGTCGTTGACGACGATGACCAGCGGGCGGTCCTTGGCCGCGGCGATGTTGTTGAGCGCCTCCCAGGCCATACCGCCGGTGAGCGCGCCGTCACCGATGACCGCCACCACCCGGTCGTCGACGCCGCGGACCTCGTGGGCCTTGGCGATGCCCTCGGCCCAGCCCAGGACCGTGGAGGCGTGGCTGTTCTCGATGATGTCGTGCGCGGATTCGGCGCGGGAGGGGTAGCCGGAGAGGCCGCCCTTGGCCTTGAGCCGGGAGAAGTCCTGGCGGCCGGTCAGCAGCTTGTGGACGTAGGACTGGTGCCCCGTGTCCCACAGGACCTTGTCCTTGGGGGAGTGGAAGACGCGGTGCAGGGCGATGGTCAGTTCGACGACGCCGAGGTTCGGGCCGAGGTGTCCGCCGGTCTTGGAGACCGCGTCGACCAGGAAGCCCCGGATCTCCCCCGCCAGCTGCGTGAGCTGCTCGGGCGAGAGCCGGTCCAGGTCGCGCGGCCCCTTGATACGGGTCAGCAATGCCACCCCATGCCTCCTTGCTGCCGTAGGTCGAGCTTGCCGATCAGATGAGTCTAATGTCGCGTCCGCCGCCGGCGCGGCCGGGCCTCGCGATGTGTGTCACTCGGGTGAAACCGGCCCCGGAGCCGGGTTTCCGCCTGTCACGGCGGCCTTCCGGGCACGGCGCGGCCCCCGCCGGGAGCCGCCCGGCGGGGGCCGTTCCCCGGGCGTTTCCCGGAGACTGTTGCCGTCCTATGACACGGCGGGGGCGGCGCGCCGCCCGGCCGGCCCGCGGTCAGGTGCGCCAGGAGCGCCGCCGCGGACGACCGACGAACCCGCGGTCAGGTGCGCCAGGAGCGCCGCCGCGGACGACCGACAAACCCGCGGTCAGGTGCGCCCCGCGGTCTTCTGGGTCCGCCGGGACACCGAGTCGATGACCACGGCGGCGAGCAGGACCGCGCCGGTGATCATGTACTGGATCTCGCTGGCCATGCCGAGCAGGTTCAGGCCCTGCTGGATCGACTGGATGACCAGCATGCCCAGCAGCGCGGACCAGATCTTGCCGCGGCCGCCGAAGAGGCTGGTGCCGCCGATGACCGCCGCCGCGATCACGTTCATCAGGGTGTTGCCGGAGCCGAGGTTCTTGGTCGCGCCGCCGGAGAGACTGGCGATGAACAGGCCGCCGAAGGCGGCGAGCATGCCGGAGATCCCGAAGACCGTGATCCGGACCCGGTCGACGTTGATACCGGCCCGGCGGGCCGCCTCGGCGTTGCCGCCGACCGCGAAGATCCGCCGGCCGTAGCCGGTGCGGCGGACCACGAAGTCGGCGAGCACCAGGACGGCGAGGAAGAGCACCAGGGCGAGCGGCAGCCCGCGGGCGCCGGACGGCTCGTTGAGGACGTAGGCGACGGCGAAGGCGATCACCGCGACCGCACCGGTGCGCAGCGCGATCTCGCCGAGCGGCCGGAACGGCAGGGCGGCGGCCCGGCGCCGCCGGGTGTCCAGCAGCAGCGAGCCCGCGTAGGCCAGGACCGCGACCAGCGCCAGGCCGTAGGCCCACGCCTTGTCCTCGAAGTAGTAGCCGGTGAGGTCCTCCACCACGCTGCCGCTGGGCGTGTTGATGGAGCCCTCCTTGCCCATCAGCCAGATCTGGAGGCCGCTCCAGCCCAGGAAGCCGGCGAGGGTGACGACGAAGGCGGGCACCCCGATCCGGGCGAAGAAGAAGCCGTGCAGGAGGCCGATGACGCCGCCGGCGGCCACCGCGATCAGCACCGCGAGCCAGTCGTCGACCCCGTGGGTGACGCTGAGCACCGCCCAGACCGCCGCGCCGACGCCCGCCACCGAGCCGACCGAGAGGTCGATCTCGCCGAGCAGCAGGACGAAGACGATGCCGACGGCCATGATCCCCATGCCGGAGGTGTAGACCCCGATGTTGGTGAGGCTGTCGGCGGAGAGGAAGTGGCGGTTCTTGAACTGGAAGACGACGGCGATGACGAGCAGGCCGACGATGACCGGGACGGAGCCCAGCTCGCCGCCGCGGATCCGGCGGGCGAACTCCTCCAGGTAGCCGGCGAATCCTTTCTCCCTGACCAGCAGGCGGGGGTCGGTGGCGGCCGGGGCGGGGGCCGGGGCCGGGGGCGCGGTCCCGGTGGTCTGCTGCTCGCTCATGCCCTGGCCTCCTTCGCCGGCCGGCCGGTGCGCCGGCCGGTGCGGGCCGTGCGCCGGGTGACAGCGTTGTCCGACGCGCCGGTGATGGCGGCGACGATCTCCTCGTGGGTGGTGTCCGCGACGTCGAAGACCCCGTTGTTGCGGCCCAGCCGCAGCACCGCGACCCGGTCCGCGACGGCCAGTACATCGGCCATGTTGTGGCTGATCAGGACGACCGCGAGGTCGCGCTCGCGGAGCCGTTCCACCAGGTCGAGGACCTGGGCGGTCTGCTCGACGCCGAGCGCGGCGGTCGGTTCGTCGAGGATGACGACCTTCGGGTCGCCGATCAGCGCGCGGGCGATGGCGACGACCTGCCGCTGGCCGCCGGAGAGCGCGGCGACCGGGATCCGGACGCTGGGGATGCGGATGGACAGGGTGTCCAGCAGCTCCTTGGCCCGCTTCTCCATGGCGATCTCGTCGAGGACGCCGGCGGTGCGCAGCTCGCTGCCGAGGTAGAGGTTGGCGACCACGTCGAGGTTGTCGCAGAGCGCGAGGTCCTGGTAGACGGTGGCGACGCCGAGCGCCTGGGCGTCGTGCGGCTTGCCGATGCGGACCGGCGCGCCCTGCCATTCGATCGCCCCGTCGTCGACCGGGTGGACGCCCGAGACGGTCTTGACCAGGGTGGACTTTCCGGCGCCGTTGTCGCCGACCAGGGCGACCACCTCACCGGCGCGGATCTCCAGCGTGACGTCGGTGAGCGCCTGCACGGCGCCGAACCGCTTGGAGACGCCGCGCAACGCCAGCACGGGCGGAGCGGACACGTGAATCATCTCCTTCGCCGCCGCCGCTGCGGCGGGAATGGTGGTGCGGGGGGTGTGCGGCCCCCGGCGCGGCGGCCGGCCGGGCCGGGGGCGGGGAGGGCGGCCGGGCCGCCGTGCTACTTGATGCCCGCCGCCGCGCAGGCCGCCTTCGTGTCGCCGGTGCAGAGCTGGCTCGCCCGGTAGACCTTGTCCTTGAGGATCGTGGCGGCGATGTTGTCCTTGGTCACGACCCGGGCGTCGTACAGCTTGGCGGGGATGCCCTTGACCTCGCCGCTGAGGCTGTCGACCCTGGCCGGCGCGAGCGCGTCGATCTGCCGGCCCTTGAGCAGCCGGACCGCGATCTCCGCGGTGGTGTCGGCCTGCGGCTGGATCTGCTTGTAGATGGTGAACGCCTGGTCGCCCCGCAGGACCCGCTGGAGGCCGGCCAGCTCGGAGTCCTGGCCGCCGACCGGGACCTTGATGCCCTGCTGGCGGAGCGCGGTGATGATGCCGCCGGCCATGCCGTCGTTGGCCGAGTAGACGCCCTGGAAGCCGTCCTTGCCGAGCGCGTCGATGGCGGCGCTCATCTTCTTGTTCGCCTCGTCCGAGGACCAGTCGGGGATGTCCTGCTCGTAGACGACCTTCTTGACCTGCTTGTCGAGGACGCTGTGGGCGCCCTTCTTGAAGAACGGCGCGTTGGCGTCGGTCGGCGAGCCGTTGATCATGACGACATTGCTGTCCGCGGCGCGGTCGCCCAGCGCCTTGACCAGCGCCTCGCCCTGGAGGCGGCCGATCTTCTCGTTGTCGTAGGAGACGTAGGCGGAGATCTCGCCCTCGGCCAGGCGGTCGTAGGCGATGACCTTGACGCCCTGCTTGGCGGCGCGGTTCACCCACGACCGGGTGGCCTTGTAGTCGACCGGGTCCAGGATGATCACCTTGACGCCCTGGGTGATCAGCGCGTCGAACTGCTTCTTCTGGTTCTGGGTGTCCTGGTCGGCGTTGTTGTACTTGACCTCGCAGTCGGGGCAGAGCGCCTGGATCTTCTTGGTGATCAGCGGGCGGTCGAAGGTCTCGTAGCGGGTGGTCTTGTTCTCGGGCAGCAGCAGGCCGATGGTCCTCCCGTCGCCGCCGCCCTTACCGCCGTCGCCCGCCTTGCCGCAGGCGGCCACGGAAAGGGCCATCGAGACGGCGGCGGTGGCTATGACGACACGGCGCGTCCACACATGCGTGCGCTCGTTCATGCGGTGCCTCCCTGACATGGCCGCGTCGTTGCGGCCGAGGTGGCTGGAAGTCAACTCGGCCGCCCCGCGATGGTCAAGGAGTAAATTCTTAACGAGATGACAACGGTGCCATGCGTTATAGGTGTGAACGGAAGCCCGTCACACCATGGCGGAGGCGGCCGCGTCCGGGGCCGTGTCGAGCAGCGAGGAATCGCCCATCTCGCTCAGCACCAGGGCCAGGGCGCCCAGCACTTCTGCCCGGCCGCCGAGCGTGCCGGGGACGATGCTCAGCTGGCGGGCGGCGCTGGGGATCGCGTACCGCGACACCGACTCCCGGATCGGGGCGAGGACCAGCTCGCCGGCCTCCGCGAGGTCGCCGCCGAGCACCACCCGGCTCGGGTTGAGCAGGTTGCAGAGGTTCGCCACCCCGCTGCCGATGTGCCGTCCCACGTCCGCGATGACCCGGCGGCAGCCCGGATCGCCGTCCCGGGCCAACTGGACCACCCGCGCCATGGTCAGGCCGGGGCCGTGGCTGGGCTGGAGCAGCGGGAGGACGTAGCGGGCGGCGGTGAAGGTCTCCAGGCAGCCGCGGTTGCCGCAGCGGCAGACCGGGCCGGACTCGTCGAGCGTGATGTGCCCGATCTCACCGGCGGTGCCGCCCGGTCCGCGGTAGATCTGGCCGCTGATCACCAGGCCGGCGCCGACGCCGCTGGCCACCTTGATGTAGGCCAGGTCCGCCGCGCCGCGGCCGCCGCCCCAGACCAGCTCGCCGAGCGCGCCGAGGTTGGCGTCGTTGTCGACGTGGACCGGGACGCCGAGCCGCCCGGACAGCTCCTCGCCGGGCTTGGTCCCGGCCCAGCCCGGCAGGATCGCGGTCGAGCCGAGGGTGCCGGACTTGACGTCGATGGGGCCGGGGACGCCCAGGCCGACGCCGATGACCTTGCCCGGGCCGACGCCGGTCCGCTCGATCAGCCGGCTGACCAGCTGCTCGGCCCGGTCGAAGCCCTCGGCCGCGGAGGCGTCCACGTCGATCGGCTCGGCCTCCTCGGCGAGCACCTCGTGCGCGAGATTGCCGACCGCCACCCGCAGGTGGGAATGGCCGAAATCGACGCCCACCACGATGCCGGCGTCCCCGGACAGCGAGACGCTGCGCGCCCGGCGGCCGCCCGCCGAGGTGGGCGTCACCTGCACCGTGCCGCCGTCCTTCAACTCACGAACGATGTTGGAGACGGTGGCCGCGGACAGCCCCGTGCTCCGGGCGATCTCCGCCTGGGTGAGCGAGCCCGCCATGCGCACCGCCCGGACGACCCGCTCCAGATTGGCCCGGTGCAGCGAGGACTGCGACCCCGGAGTCTCCATCGACTCATCCACTCCCGCCTGCGGGCGGGCAGTGCGACGACTGCCCGCCGGCCGCACCCGCGTCGTCGAGGGGCGGCTACGAATTCAACATGTGAACTCTAAGCAGAACTCCGGCGGGGAAGTCCCGTCAAGGCGTTGACCACCGGGCGGACCGGGGCCGGGACCGGGGCGCGCGCCGGGGCGGCCCGGCCGGGCAGGAGCCGCCCCGCGGGCGCTACTTGAGCGCCCCGGCGGTCAGTCCGGCCTGCACCTGCCGCTGGAAGATCACGTAGACCAGCAGCACCGGCAGCATCGCAATCATCATGCCCGCCATCAGCCCGCCCCAGTCGCCCTGGTAGCCCTGCTGGAGCGCGAGGTTGGCCAGGCCCTGGGTGAGGACGTACTTGTCCTCGTCCTGGTTGAGCACCATCGGCAGCAGGTACTGGTTCCACTGCCCCAGGAAGTTGAAGATCCCCACGCTGATCAGGCCCGGTTTGGCCATCGGCAGCATGACCTGGAAGAACGTCCGGGCGTGCGAGGCCCCGTCGATCATCGCGGCCTCCGCCACCGAGGTCGGCAGGGTGCGGAAGAAGGCGGTCATGAAGAAGACCGTGAACGGCAGCGAGTAGGCGATGTAGACCGCGATCAGGCCCTGGTACGTCGCCAGCAGCGGGATCCCGGGGAAGTCCCGCAGGACGAAGAACAGCGGGATCACCAGCATGAAGACCGGGAAGGACATCCCGGCGACGAAGAGGTAGTAGATGACGCGGTTGCCGGGGAAGTCGAAGCGGGCCAGGACGTAGCCGGCCATGGAGCCCAGCACCATCGTCCCGGTGAGCGAACCGCCCACCACGATGAGGGTGTTGAGGAACATCTTGCCGATGTTGGCCTTCTCCCAGGCGTTGGCCCAGTTCTCCCCGTGCAGCTTGCCGGGCAGCGACCACGGGGTGGTGAGGATGTCGCCGCTGCTCTTGAAGGAGCTCCACAGCACCCACAGCAGCGGGAGCCCCACCATCAGCGCCCAGACGAAGAGGATGCCGTGCGAGAAGACGTTGAGGGTGCCGCCCGCGTGGGTGCGGCGCGGCCGGGCCGCGGTGGTCTTGGTCGTCGTCATGCGCCCTGCCCCTAGAACTCGATCCGCTCACGGCGCGCGAAGCGCATCGTGAGGACGGCGAACAGCAGCGTGACGACGAGCATCGCCACGCCCATCGCCGCCGCGTACCCGAACTGGCTGTCGCGGAAGGCGGTGAGGTAGAGGCGGAGCGGAACGACGTCGGTCGCGCCGTCCGGACCGCCCATGTTGACCGACATGATCTGGACCAGCGCGAAGGCGTCCATCGCGATGATGCCCATGTAGACCCAGCCCGTCTGCACGGTGTCCCACAGCAGCGGCAGGGTGATCCGGAAGAAGGTGTGCGAGCGGCCGGCGCCGTCCAGCAGCGCGGCCTCGTAGATCTCCCGGGGTATGGAGGCCATGGCGGCGGAGAACAGCACCACGTAGAAGCCGACATTGGCCCACACCATCACCACCATGATGCAGGCCAGCGCGAGCCGCCCCTCCCCCAGCCAGGCGCTCTGGAGGGAATCCAGGCCGAAGGCGCCGAGCAGCGAGTTGAGCATGCCGTCGTGCGGATCGGGATTGTAGATGTTGAACCAGATCACCGAGATGATGGTGATCGAGATGACCTGCGGGAAGAAATAGACGAATTTGTAGAACGCCGCGCCGCGGACGCCGGTGACGACCGCGCCGCGCCGGGCCCGGCCGCCCACGTTCAGCATGAACGCGAAGAACAGCCCGAGGGCCAGGGTCGCGATCGGCACCAGCACCAGCATGATGACGTTGTGGCCGAGTGCGTTCCAGAATTCGTCGCTGTGCAGCAGTTTTCCGTAGTTGGCCAGCCCGACGCCCTTGGCGGTGCCGCGCAGACCGCTCCATTCCGTGGTGGAAATCTGGAACGCCTGGACGAACGGCGAGATCACGAAGATCCCGTAGAGCAGCAGAGGCAGGGCCAGGAACCCCACGATGAATCGGTACTTGCCGTGGCGCATGGCTCCCCGGCCCTCCCTCGTCAGCGGTGGAACGTGGCCGGACTCCCGGCCGGGAATCCGGTCAGGAAGCGCGGTGGAACTTGGTGACCGAATCGTCCTTGGCGACCTCGTCCGCGTACTGCTGGGCCTTCTTGATCCAGTCGGCGGCCTTCAGTTCACCGGTGAGCAGCTGGCTGGTCAGACCGCCCAGCTTTTCGTCGGTCAGCTTCGGGTACCACTCCTGAAGCTGGATCATCAGGAGGTTCTTCCCGCCGGCCTTGACGGCCTGGGCGGCGGATGCCAGGCCGGGCGAGAGCTGCATTCCGTCGGTGGCGCCCTGGACGGCGGTGAGCGACTTGACCTTGGTGGCGAAATTCTGCGCGTGCTTCCTGGAGGCCATAATGCGCAGGAGTTCCATTCCGCCGAGCGGATTCTTGCCGCCCTTGGCGACGATGAACGGCTCACTGGGTTCGGCGCGCAGGGTGCCGTGCGGCATGCGGTCGCCGCTGCCGCCGTCGAAGAGCGGGCCGACGGCCATGCCGAAGTCGGCCGGGGTGGTGGGCGCGGCCTCGTTCTCCACCCAGGAGCCGTTGGGGATGAAGACCGCCTTGCCGCGGGTCCAGGCGGTCTGCGACTGAATGTGCGTAAGGCCCTGGCTGCCGGCCAGGAAATACCCCTTGGCGGCCAGTTCCTCGTAGAAGCCGACGACCTGCTTGACCGCGTCGTTGCCGGTCCAGGCGTTCGGTTCGAGGTTGTCGATGGCGATCCACTTGTCCAGACCGCCGATCTTGGCGATCTGCGCGAACAAGTTGAAGTGGACGTAGTAGGGGTATTTCCCGGGGTACGTCCAGGGCGCGAGCCCGGCCTTCTTGATCTCCGCGCAGAGCGAGAGCATCTCGTCGAACGAGGTGGGATAGGTCCAGCCCCGGTCCTTCAGGAGCTTGCCGGAATACCACGTGCCGTAGACGGTGAAGGCGTAGTAGAAGACGTCGAAGGCGTCCTTGTGCTTGCCCTTTTCGATGGTGCTGGGGTAGAGCGTGTCCCGGACCTTCTTCTTCGGGTCGTCCAGCGAGGGGGCGTCGAGCAGTGCGGCGAGGTCCTGCAACTGGCCCTGCGCGGACAGCTTGTTCATGTCCAGGTGGTCGGCGCCGGAGTTGTCGATCAGATCGGGCGGATTTCCGCCGGCGAAGCGCGGCTGGAGTTTCGGCCCGATCTGCTGGGTGCCGGTGTGCTTGACCGTGGTGCCGTAGGCCTTGTCGTAGTCCGCCTCGGCGTCCTTGGCGTACTGGTCGCCCAGGCCGCCCTTGAAGATGAACGCCTCCAGCGGCGCGCCCTTCTTCACCCCGAGCGGATTCTGCGCGGAGGTCGCGCCCTTGTTCTCGGTGCCGCCGCCGTCGGAACCGCCCCCGCCGCCGGTGGCGCAGGACGTCAGGGCGCCGACGGCCGGTACGGAGAGAATTCCCAGGGCCGCCGCCCGCTTGACCAGATCGCGGCGGCCTACTTCTGAGGTGGATCCCATGCTCAAGTCCTCGCCTTCTTCAGGACTCAGGCGGTGTACCGGAGCCACCCCGGCACCGCGGGTCAGATGAAGCTGAGTGGTACGGGATGTGCACCGGGCGAGCCAGGGAAAGGCGAGGATTGGAAGCCCGCCACGCTTTTCCCCCCGGATTCCGGCCAGGCGTGCGTACGGCCGGTTTCGGTCGCCGATAGGTATAGTCCACTTCCGGCCGAACGGGCAAGATCGGGTACCGGGTTGGCCGGGAGTCTTTCCCTAGTTGAGACCTCGCCGGTATGCGCCGCGCACGCCTCCTGCGCGGCGCGCGGCCAGGGGCGCGGCGCCGCCCGCCGCCGGGCGGTGCGACACGGCCGGTTCCGGGCGCCGCCGGACCCTTGACACCGGTGCCGCCGGGCACCTTACTTGTCTCTGCACCACGCAACTGACAACGATGTCAACTCCGTTGAGAGGGCTCGCGTGCGGCACAGACACCGGCACACGCACCGGCACGGGAACCGGCACCGTCCACGGCACGGATTCGCCCGCCCCGCCGCCCTCGCGGCGGCCGCCCTGCTCGTCCTCACCGCCCCCGGCGCCGCCCGGGCCGCCCCGCCGCCCCCGGCCGGCGCGGCGGGGTTCCACACCTCCTTCGAGGCCGGCGAGCCCGCGCCGGACTGGACCGACACCGCCGAGACCGGCCCGGACGGCCGCCCCCGGACCTCCGGCGTCTCCCCCGCGACCGCCCCCGGCGCGCCGGGGATGAGCACCGGGACCGGCACCGGACCGGACTCCTCCCCCACCGCCAAGGCGCACGCCGGCTTCACCGGCACCCACGCGCTGCGCTACGCCGGCACCCACACCGCGGCCGGCCGGGCGTACGCGTACAACAAGCTCTTCGCGGTGCGGATCCCCGTCACCCCGGCGACCACGCTCTCCTACAAGGTCTTCCCGGAGCTGGCGGAGACCGACCTCGACTACCCGGCGACCCATGTCGCGGTGGACCTGGCGTTCACCGACGGGACGTACCTGAGCGACCTGGGCGCCCGCGACACGAACGGAGCCCCGCTGACCCCGCAGGGCCAGGCCGCCGCCAGGACCCTGTACGCCAACCAGTGGAACGCGCGGGAGTCCCGGATCGGCGCGGTCGCCGCCGGCAAGACCATCGCCCGGATCCTGCTCGGCTACGACGCGCCCCGGGCGCCGCGCACCGCGCCCGCCTTCCGCGGCTGGCTCGACGACCTGGCCATCGGCCCGCGGGCCCCGGAGAAACCGCTCGCGCACCTCTCCGACTACGCGGTCACCACCCGCGGCACGCTGTCCAGCGGCAGCTTCTCGCGCGGGAACACCTTCCCCGCCACCGCGGTCCCCAACGGCTTCACCTTCTGGACGCCGGTCACCGACGCCGGGTCCGCGGACTGGCTCTACGCGTACGCGCGGCGCAACAACGCCGACAACCTCCCCACCCTCCAGGCGTTCAGCGCCAGTCACGAGCCGAGCCCGTGGATGGGCGACCGGCAGACCTTCCAGGTGATGCCGTCGGTGGCGGCCGGCACCCCGGACGCCTCGCGGACCGGGCGCGCGCTGCCGTTCCACCACACGCGCGAGTCGGCGCGGCCGTACCGGTACGGCGTCACCTTCGACAACGGCCTGCGGGCCGAGATCGCGCCGTCCGACCACGCCGCGATGATGCGCTTCACCTTCCCCGGTGCGGACGCCAACCTGCTCTTCGACAACGTCAACGACAAGGGCGGCCTCGACCTGGACCCGGAGCGCGGGGTGATCACCGGCTACTCCGACGTCCGCAGCGGCCTGTCGGCCGGCGCCACCCGGCTGTTCGTCTACGGGGAGGTGGACGCGCCGGTCACCGCGAGCGGCCGGCTCGGCGGGGGCGGCGGTCCGCACGTCACCGGTTATCTGAAGCTGCGGCCGGGCGCGGACCGCACCGTGACGCTGCGGCTGGCGACCTCGCTGATCGGGGTGGCGCAGGCCCGGGCCAACCTCGCCCGGGAGATCCCCGGTGGCACGTCCTTCGCCACGGTCTCGGACCGGGCCCGCGCCCAGTGGGACGCCCTGCTGGGCCGCGTCGAGGTGCAGGGCGCCACCCGCGACCAGCTGACCACCCTGTACTCCAACCTCTACCGGCTCTACCTCTATCCCAACTCCGGTTCCGAGCAGGTCGGTTCGCGCCTGCGGTACGCCAGCCCGTTCGCCCCGCCCACCGGGCCGGACACCCCCGCGCACACCGGCGCGAAGATCGTCGACGGCGCGGTGTACGTCAACAACGGCTTCTGGGACACCTACCGCACCGCCTGGCCCGCCTACTCCCTGCTCACCCCCGGCCGGGCCGGGCGGCTGGCGGACGGGTTCGTCCAGCAGTACCGGGACGGCGGCTGGATCTCCCGCTGGTCCTCACCCGGCTACGCGGACCTGATGACCGGGACCAGCTCCGACGTGGCGTTCGCCGACGCCTATGTCAAGGGCGTCCGCTTCGACGCCGCGGCGGCCTACGAGGCGGCGGTGAAGAACGCCACGGTCGCCTCGCCGTCCCCCGGTGTCGGCCGCAAGGGCATGGCGACCTCGCCGTTCCTCGGCTACACCACCACCGACACCCGCGAGGGCGCCTCCTGGGCGCTGGAGGGCTACCTCAACGACTTCGGCATCGCCCGGATGGGACAGGCCCTCCACGCGAGGACCGGCGATCCGCGCTACCGGGAGGAGGCGGCGTACTTCCTGGGCCGGGCCCAGAACTACGTGCGGCTCTTCGACGCACGCGTCGGCTTCTTCCAGGGCCGGGACGCCGCCGGTGGCTGGCGGCTGCCGCCGGACCGCTTCGACCCCCGGGTGTGGGGTTACGACTACACCGAGACCAACGCCTGGACCTTCGCCTTCGCCGCCCCGCAGGACACCCGCGGGCTGGCCGCCCTCCACGGCGGCCGGGCCGGGCTGGCGAAGAAGCTGGACGCCTACTTCGGCACCCCGGAGACCGCGGAGAAGCGGTTCGCCGGCTCCTACGGCGGCGTGATCCACGAGATGACCGAGGCCCGCGACGTCCGGATGGGGATGTACGGGCACAGCAACCAGCCCGCGCACCACATCGCCTACCTCTACGACGCGGCCGGGCAGCCGTACAAGACGCAGGCCGCGGTGCGCGAGGTGCTGTCCCGGCTCTATCTGGGCAGCGAGATCGGCCAGGGGTACCCGGGCGACGAGGACAACGGCGAGATGTCCGCGTGGTACGTCTTCAGCGCCCTGGGCTTCTATCCGCTGGTGCTGGGGCAGGGCGAGTACGCGGTGGGTTCGCCGCTGTTCACCCGGGCCACCGTCCATCTGGAGAACGGCCGGGACCTGGTCGTCAGCGCGCCGGGCAACAGCGCCCGGAACGTCTACGTCCAGGGCCTGCGGGTGAACGGGAAGCCGTGGCGCACGACCGCGTTGCCGCACGCGCTGCTGGCCCGCGGCGGGACCCTGGAGTTCACCATGGGGCCGCGCCCCTCCGCCTGGGGCACCGGCCCGGACGCCGGGCCGTCCTCGATCGCCCGGGACGACCGGGTGCCGGCGCCGCCGCGGGACGCCACGACGCCGTCCGGGCCGCTGTTCGACAACACCTCGGCGACCGCCGGGGAGTTCACCTCGGTCGAGCTGCCGGTGGCCGGACCGGTCCGGGCGGCGCAGTACACGCTCACCTCCGCGGACCGCGCGCGGGCGCCGGACAGCTGGGTGTTGGAAGGATCACAGGAAGGAATAAGTTGGACGGAACTGGACAGGAGAACGAGCCAGTCCTTCGCCTGGGACCGGCAGACGCGGGTCTTCTCGATCGGTTCGCCGGGTTCGTTCCGGCATTACCGATTGGTCTCCCCGCAAAAGGTTGTACTGGCGGAGGTAGAGCTTCTGGCGGTGCCGCAAAGGTAGTTGACAGGTGAAGAAGTCGTGACAGGATCCTGACCTCCGGAGTACCGCGGCGCGCCCCACCGGGGCGCGCCGTCGCGCTACCGGTTCCCATCTCGACACCACTCGGAGAACTACGTGGCAATACTCTCCGGCCGCACGCGCGGACGCGTTCTGTCCCGCCTCGCCACCGCGGCCATCGCCGTCGCACTCGCCGGCACCGCCGCCGGCACCTCGTACGCGGCGGACTCCCCGGGCGCGGCCGCCCGGAACGCCGTCCAGGCGGCCCCCAAGGCCCCGGCCAAGGCCCCGAAGGCCATCACCGGCGCCACCACCGGTGCCGCCGGCACCGACGCGGCCAACCCGGTCTTCCCGCTCTTCGGCGTGGACTCCTCCGGCGGGACGTACTACTACGGTCCCGACGGCAACGGCGGGCTCACCGCCCGCGAGAAGCTCGACGACCTCGGCGCGGTCCGCGCCAACCAGCAGGCCGTGGACAGCAACGGCGACGGCTACAGCGACGGGGTCTGGCTCTGGGACCCCAACGGCAACCTCGTCTACAGCGCCGACGACTCCACCGACGTCACCCAGGTCGGTGGCGGCTGGAACATCTACGACAAGGTGCTCGCCCCCGGCAACCTCGGCGGCGCGCAGCAGTACGACATCCTCGCCCGCGACCGCAGCGGCGTGCTCTGGCTGTACCTCGGCTACCCCGACGGCACGGTCACCACCCGCACCAAGGTGGGCGCCGGCTGGCAGATCTACGACCAGATCGCCGGCAAGGGCGACCTGACGGGCGACGGCAAGGCCGACATCATCGCCCGCGAGAAGTCCACCGGTGACCTGTACCTCTACAAGGGCACCGGCGACCGGACCGCGCCCTTCGCGGCCCGCCAGAAGATCGGCACCGGCTGGGGCGGCTACAACGCCCTGCTCTCCACCGGCGACCTGGACCTGGACGGCAAGACGGACTTCATCGCCCGCGACACCTCCGGCCGCCTGTTCGCCTACTACGGCACCGGCAACGCCGCGAGCCCCTACAAGGCGCGCGTGCAGATCGGCACCGGCTGGAACATCTACACCAAGCTGTTCTCCTGACCGGGGCCGGGGCCCGGCCGGTTCCGCCGGCCGGGCCCCGGATCCGGCACCGGCAGCACGAGGGCCGCACCCCCTTCCCGGGGGTGCGGCCCTCTCCGCTTTCCCTGCCGCTTACTTGCGGATCAGGCTCCGCAGCACGTACTGCATGATGCCGCCGTTGCGGTAGTAGTCCGCCTCACCGGGGGTGTCGATGCGGACCACCGCGTCGAACTCCACACCGGTGTCGGTGGTGACCTTCACGGTGCGCGGGGTGGTGCCCTCGTTCAGCTCGGTCACGCCGGCGATGGCGAAGGTCTCCTCGCCGGTCAGGCCCAGGGACTGCGCCGAGGCGCCCTCGGGGAACTGGAGCGGCAGCACGCCCATGCCGATGAGGTTGGAGCGGTGGATGCGCTCGTAGGACTCGGCGATGACGGCCTTGACGCCGAGCAGCGCGGTGCCCTTGGCCGCCCAGTCGCGGGACGAGCCGGAGCCGTACTCCTTGCCCGCCAGGACGACCAGCGGGACGCCGGCGGCCTGGTAGTTCTGCGACGCGTCGTAGATGAAGGAGACCGGGCCGCCGTCCTGCGTGAAGTCGCGCGTGTAGCCGCCCTCGGTGCCCGGCGCGATCTGGTTGCGCAGGCGGATGTTGGCGAACGTACCGCGGATCATGACCTCGTGGTTGCCGCGGCGGGAGCCGTAGCTGTTGAAGTCGCGGCGCTGGACACCGTGCTCGGTGAGGTACTGGCCGGCCGGGGTGTCGGCCTTGATGGCACCGGCCGGGGAGATGTGGTCGGTGGTGACCGAGTCGCCCAGCTTGGCCAGCACGCGGGCGCCGGAGATGTCCGTCACCGGCGCCGGCTCCATTTGCATGCCCTCGAAGTACGGGGGCTTGCGGACGTAGGTGGACTCGGCGTCCCACTCGAAGGTGTTGCCGGTCGGGATCGGCAGCGCCTGCCACTGGGCGTCGCCGGCGAAGACGTCCTGGTACGACTTGGCGAACATGTCCTCGCCGATGGCGTTGGCGACGACGTCGTTGACCTCGGCCTCGGTCGGCCAGATGTCCTTGAGGTAAACCGGGTTGCCGTCCTGGTCGGTGCCCAGCGCCTCCTTGGTGATGTCCACCTTCATGGAGCCGGCCAGGGCGTAGGCGACGACCAGCGGCGGGGACGCCAGGTAGTTCATCTTGACGTCGGGGTTGATCCGGCCCTCGAAGTTGCGGTTGCCGGAGAGCACCGAGGTGACCGCGAGGTCGTGGTCGTTGACGGCCTTGGAGACCTCCTCCGGCAGCGGGCCGGAGTTGCCGATGCAGGTGGTGCAGCCGTAGCCGACGAGGTTGAAGCCGACCTTGTCGAGGTACGGGGTCAGGCCCGCCTTCTCGAAGTAGTCGGTGACGACCTTGGAGCCCGGCGCCAGCGTGGTCTTCACCCACGGCTTGCGGGTCAGGCCCTTCTCGACCGCCTTCTTGGCCACCAGGGCGGCGGCGACCATGACGTACGGGTTCGAGGTGTTGGTGCAGGAGGTGATGGCCGCGACGGTGACCGCGCCGTGGTCCAGCTCGTAGCTGGTGCCGTCGGGGGCGGTGACGGGGACCGGGTTGGTCGGGATGCCGTTGTGGCAGGCCGGGGCGTCGGAGGCCGGGAAGGACTCCACGCCGGCCTCGTCCACGGAGTCGACGTAGTTGCGGACGTCCAGCTTGAACTGCTCGGCGGCGTTGGCCAGCTCGATGCGGTCCTGCGGGCGCTTGGGGCCGGCGATCGACGGGACGACCGTCGAGAGGTCCAGCTCCAGCTTCTCGGAGAAGTCCGGCTCGGCCTTCGGGTCCAGCCAGAGGCCCTGCTGCTTGGCGTACGCCTCGACCAGCGCGACCTGCTGCTCGCTGCGGCCGGTCAGGCGCAGGTAGTTGAGGGTCTCGTCGTCGATCGGGAAGATCGCGGCGGTGGAGCCGAACTCCGGCGACATGTTGCCGATGGTGGCGCGGTTGGCCAGCGAGGTGGCGGAGACGCCCTCGCCGTAGAACTCCACGAACTTGCCGACGACACCGTGCTTGCGCAGCATCTCGGTGATGGTCAGCACCAGGTCGGTGGCGGTGGTGCCGGGCCGGAGCTCACCGGTGAGCTTGAAGCCGACGACCCGCGGGATCAGCATGGAGACCGGCTGGCCGAGCATCGCGGCCTCGGCCTCGATGCCGCCGACGCCCCAGCCCAGCACGCCCAGGCCGTTGACCATGGTGGTGTGCGAGTCGGTGCCGACCAGGGTGTCGGGGTACGCCTTGCCGTCGCGGACCATGACCGTGCGGGCGAGGTGCTCGATGTTCACCTGGTGCACGATGCCGGTGCCGGGCGGCACGACCTTGAACTCGTCGAAGGCGGTCTGGCCCCAGCGCAGGAACTGGTAGCGCTCGCGGTTGCGGCCGTACTCCAGCTCCACGTTCTCCTTGAACGCGTCGTGGGTGCCGAACTTGTCGGCGATGACGGAGTGGTCGATGACCAGCTCGGCCGGCGCCAGCGGGTTGATCTTCGCCGGGTCGCCGCCCAGCTCCTTCACGGCCTCGCGCATGGTGGCGAGGTCCACGACGCACGGCACACCGGTGAAGTCCTGCATGATCACGCGGGCCGGCGTGAACTGGATCTCCTGGCTGGGCTGCGCCTGGGAGTCCCAGTTGCCGAGCGCCCGGATGTGGTCGGCGGTGATGTTGGCGCCGTCCTCGGTGCGGAGCAGGTTCTCCAGCAGCACCTTGAGGCTGTAGGGCAGGCGGGCCGATCCCTCGACCTTGTCCAGCCTGAAGATCTCGTACGACTCGTCGCCCACCTGCAGCGTGCTGCGGGCGTCGAAGCTGTTCGCCGACACGACAGTCTTCTCCTTCATGTTTCGCGCGTACCTCAGCGCTGCGCACACTATGCGACTGCCGTCGCGCGGTGTCGCCACAGGGTCGTTGCCGATCCGCTCAGGCTCCCCTAAGTTAGGTAACCCTTACTGACGCGGCAGCGGTACGCCTCCCGGCAGATATCTCGATGTCGAGATAACTCTAGTACATCGCCGCTGCCTGGTCATGCCCTGACGGCCCGTCCCGTACCGCCCCGGCGAAGGCCCCGGGTCCACCCGGAGCCCGCCGGACCACACCGCCCGCCCCTGCGGCGCCGCGCGGCACCGGGGCCGCAGGCACACCGGGCCCGTACGACATGGCGGCACCGGGGCCGTACGCACACCGGGCCCGTACGACACCTGGCGGCACGGGGTGCCGCACGGCTCACGCGGCCCGTACGGCACCCGGCCGGGTCGCGGGGGCCCGCGGCGCGCGGGGAAGCGGCCCTGCCGTCGCGGGCCACACCCGACCGGGAGAAGCCCGGTGACCGGAGGGGTGCGGCCGGAGCGGCCGGCTCACCGCCCGGCGGCCGGCCCCGCCCCGGCCCACCGCCGACCGCCCAACGCCCCTGCCCCGCCCGCCCGTTGGCGGTCACCGCCCGTTGGCGGTCACCCGCCCGTCCCTTGGCGGTCACCCGCCCTCCAGGCCGAGCCGCACCACCCGCACGATCTCCTCGTCGGACATGCCGAGGTCGCGGGCCTCGGCGATCAGGCGCTGGGCGGCCTCGCCGAGGCGGGCGCGGCCCGGGGCGGCGGCTCCGGTGACCACCGCGCCGCGGCCGCGCCGGAGTTCGATCAGCCCCTCCTCCTTGAGCCGCCCGTAACCGCGCAGCACGGTGTGGACGTTGACGCCGAGCGAGGCGGCCAGGGCCCGGGCGGCGGGCAGGCGTTCACCGGCCCGTACCGAGCCGTCGGCGATGGCGCCGCGCACCGAGGCGGCGATCTGGTCGCCGAGCGGGACGGCCGAGCCGGGATCGACGCGGAAGAGCATGTCAGCCCCCTTCCCCGGACCGCCGGCGGTCCAGATAGGTGTTGAGCAGCGCGGCGGCGGTGGCGGAGTCGTCGACCGTCACCACGAACTCCCGGCCGCTGGTGAGCCGCAGCACCAGCCCCTCGCCCGACCGGAGCAGCAGCCCGCTGCCGCCGGACCGGATGCGGTAGCCCCAGCCACCGTACTCGGCGAGCGCCGCGATCCGGCGGCTGGACGCCTCCGCGACCTTCTCCAGCGGTATCCGGCGCAGCGGGACGGGCAGCAGCGCCGGGGTGAGGGTCAGTCCGCGCCGGTCGGCGGTCACCCGGACGGAGCAGTGGACGGCGACCAGGACACCGCCGAGGACCAGCACCGCGCCGCCGCCCCAGCCGGCGAGCGCGCCGAGGACGACGCCGCCGCCCACCGTCACCGCGGCCAGTGCGGCCAGCGGGAGCGAGCTGACGGTCCGGGTCCAGCCGGCCCGGACGCCCGCGGGCAGGTCGAGCCGGCCGGCCCGGCCGGGCTCCGCGGGGCGCCACTCCGGGTCGGCACCGGCCAGCAGCCAGCCCAGCGCACCGCACGCGAGGCCGCCCGCCAGCACCGCGGCCACCTGCCAGCCGGGCAGCCGGACCGCGTCCGGGCCGGCGGCGCCGGCGTTCCCGAGTAGGACCAGCGCCGCCGGGTACCCGAGCACCGGGGCGGTGAAATAGGCCGTCGCGACCAGCAGGCGCCCGTTCGGCGGAGCCATCGGGAGCCGGACCAGCACGCTCAGGCCGACGCCGAGGACGAGCAGGACCGCCAGGCACCCCAGCAGGAAGCCCGGCGCCGAGGAGTAGCCGTCGGGCCGGCCGTCCGTGCCGAAGTGGGTGGCCAGCCGCTCCGGCAGCCGGCCGGCGGCCGTGGCGTAGAGACCACCGAGGAGCACGGTGACGACGAGGAACGGTAAGGCGGCCAGCCAGCTCCGCGGACGGGCGGGCGCGGGCGCGGCGGACGACGGGGAACGCTTCACGGCAACCATGGCAACCTCCAGTTGTTCGCATAGTAGTAGAACAACCAAGGCACCTCCCCCCGACACCACATCCATCTCATATCTGAGATACGGTCACCCCATGGCAGACGACTACCTCGTACGCATCGGCAAGCTCATCCGTGACGCCCGGCAACACCGTGGCTGGACACAGGCGCAGCTCGCCGAGGCGCTCGGCACCAGCCAGAGTGCGGTCAACCGCATCGAACGCGGGAACCAGAACATCAGCCTTGAGATGATCGCCCGCATCGGCGAAGCCCTGGACAGTGAAATCGTCTCGCTCGGATACGCCGGACCGATGCATCTGCGGGTGGTCGGCGGGCGCCGGCTGTCCGGCAGCATCGACGTCAAGACGAGCAAGAACGCCTGCGTCGCGCTGCTCTGCGCGACGCTGCTCAACGCGGGCCGGACAACTCTGCGCCGGGTGGCCCGCATTGAGGAGGTGTACCGCATCCTGGAGGTGCTGGGCAGCATCGGCGTCCGCACCCGCTGGATCAACGACGGCAACGACCTGGAGATCGTGCCGCCGGCCCAACTCGACCTGGACGCCATGGACATGGAGGCCGCGCGGCGCACCCGCAGCGTCATCATGTTCCTCGGCCCGCTGCTGCACCGCACGGACCACTTCAAGCTGCCCTACGCCGGCGGCTGCGACCTGGGCACCCGGACCGTCACCCCGCACCTGACCGCGCTGCGCCACTTCGGCCTGGAGGTCACCGCGACCGACGGCACCTACCTCGCCGAGGTGGACCGCGGCGCCGCTCCCAAGCGCGCCATCGTCCTGACCGAACGCGGCGACACCGTCACCGAGAATGCGCTGCTGGCCGCGGCCCGGCACGACGGCGTCACGGTCATCCGCAACGCCTCCTCCAACTACATGGTCCAGGACCTCTGCTTCTTCCTGGAGGAACTGGGTGTCCGGGTCGACGGCATCGGCACCACCACCCTCACCGTCCACGGCACGCCCCGTATCGACCGCGACGTGGACTTCGCGCCGTCCGAGGACCCGGTCGAGGCGATGAGCCTGCTGGCGGCGGCCGTCGTCACCGAGTCCGAACTCACCATCCGCCGGGTCCCGGTGGAGTTCCTGGAGATCGAGCTGGCCGTCCTGGAGGAGATGGGCCTGGACCACGAGCGCAGCACGGAGTACCGCGCCGACAACGGCCGCACCCGCCTCGTCGACCTGACCGTCCGCCCCTCCAAGCTCCAGGCCCCGCTCGACAAGATCCACCCGATGCCCTTCCCGGGCCTCAACATCGACAACGTCCCCTTCTTCGCGGCCATCGCCGCCAGCGCCCAGGGCCAGACCCTCATCCACGACTGGGTCTACGACAACCGCGCCATCTACCTCACCGACCTCAACCGCCTGGGCGCCCAGGTCAAACTCCTGGACCCGCACCGCGTCCTGGTCGACGGCCCCACCCGCTGGCGCTCCGCCGAGATGATGTGCCCGCCCGCCCTCCGCCCGGCCGTCGTCGTCCTGCTCGCCATGATGGCCGCCGAGGGCACCTCCGTCCTCCGCAACGTCTACGTCATCAACCGCGGCTACGAGGACCTCGCCGCCCGCCTCAACTCGATCGGGGCCCAGATCGAGATCTTCCGGGACATCTGAAAGCCTTACGGAAAACTGCCGCCACACCCCTTCTGGCCAGCATAAATGCGGCGTTGGAGGGGGGGTGGTGGCGCCCCTGGGACTTCTCCGGGACTTTGAGTCGGCGTCGACGCCTCCGGATCGCTACACACCCCATACGGTGTCATCGGAAAGATGTGGTGCGCGTATGCGTCTGGCATAGCACCAGTTCGGAGGCCGATTCCGGAGTCATCGAGCTGTTTCCATCTTGATAAGTTGGCGAGTTCGAGGGCGACGACGGCTCGGACGATGGTGGTGATGCGGGTGGTGCTACAGCGGAGCTTGCGCAGGAACCGCCAGCCCTTGAGGACCGCCATGGCGCGTTCGCCGAGGCTGCGGATCTTGGCATGGTCGCGGTTGTGACGCCGGCGCCAGCCGCGCGGGTCCTTGTCCCGGAACGGGACGCGAATGGTGGGACTCGCACCCTGGTACGCCTTGTCCGCCCAGCACTTGATGGTGTCGGCGGCCAGAGTGGCCGGGATGTCGTGGGTCCGGGCCGCGGTCAGATCGTGGACCGCGCCGGGCAGTGCGTCCGATGCCCGGATCAGACGTCCGGCCGGGTCGGCGAGGACCTGCACGTTCATGCCGTGGTGCTTCTTCTTCCCCGAGTAGTACGGACGGTCGGCGGCGATGCGGTCGATGGGCAGGAGCGTGCCGTCGAGAATGACGTACGCCTTGCCGCGGACCGTGTCCATGGCCTGCTGCAGTGTCGGAGCGAGCGGGGCTAGGAGGTCGACGGCCTCGCGGATGTAGCGGTAGACCGTCGCGATCCCGATGCGAAAGCCCGCCGCGAGTGCGGGCGTTGGGGGTGCCCCCCGGCCTGAGGCTGGGGGAGTGTCACGGCAGCGCAGGTGCGCGAGGACGAACAGGAACTGAGCACGGACGGCCGCCTCACGGTCAGCCACGACGACGGCACCGCACGGGCCCCCAGCACCGCGACCGGGCCGCGGACGACCGCCCCCGAGACCGTCGGCGCACCCCTGTCCGCCACCGCCTTCGACGACGACACCGGCACCCTGTGGGCCGGGACGTACCGTGGCACGGGGACCCCGTCCCACCTCACCGTGGCCGTCGCCGGCCGCACCGTCGAGGCCAGCCTCCTGGTTCTGTCGTCACGGCCCGGCTGGATCGCCTACTACGCCGATTTTCCCGACGTACCCAACGTCCCCGACGCCCAGGACACCGACCTGCTACCCGTGATCACCGCCCGCTCCGCCGACGGCACCACCATGGCGACGCTCCGGGAAGCGACCTCACCGACGGTGGGGACCCTCACCGAATAAGCGTCCGTCGCCGTCAGTGAGGCGGAGCGTGAACGACTTCTTCCGCGGCCTTTCAGCGTTGCCGCCTGACGCGGCACCGAGTCCGACGTGGCCGAGTCCGCCGGCTCAGAAGACGCGGTCGCGGTGGATGTGGTGCGGGATGAGATCGAGGAAGGCGTGCAGCGCGCGTGTCGGCGGACGTGCCGCCGACACGACCACGCCGAGCGTCCAGGAGAGCCGGGCGTCCGCGAGAGGAACGACACGCACCGCGTCCCCGGCCGTCTCCGCGAAGTCCGGGGGCAGCAGCGCCACACCCAGGCCGTGCGCCACGTAGTCCGCGATCGTCGTGATGTCCGAGACCTCGATCAGCACGCTCCGGGACAGCTCCGCCCTCGTGAACGCGTCGTCCGCGATCTGCCGTTGCCCGAAGCCCGGGGGCATGTCGACGAACGGTTCCCCTGCAACGTCCCGCAGTCGTACGCTCTCCCGGCCGGACAGCCGGTGACCGGCCGGGACGAGCAATTGGACGTCGAACTGCTTGATGGCCCTCGTCCTGAGGCGTTCGTCCTTGATGTCGGCACCCACGAAGGCCACGTCGACGTAACTCTCCTTGATCCGTTCGATCAGTCCGGAGGTACCCCGCTGGGACGTCTCGGTACGCAACCGGACCTTGGGATGGCGCCGGCGGAAGTCTCCCGCCAGGGCGGGCACGTCGATCACGGTCAGCCCGCTGAGAACGCCCACGGTGAGGCTGCCGCGCAGGCCCGCGGAGAGGGGTTCCACGGCGGCCCGGGCTCGGTCGAGCGCCTCGGTCGCGACGCGTGCCTCGGGCAGGAACGCCGAACCGGCCTCCGTCAGCCTGACCGACCGCGTGGAACGGATGAGCAGCTCCGCCCTCAGTTCGTGTTCCAGGGCCTTGATACCGGCCGAGAGCGTGGACTGTGTGACGTGCAGTCGCTGGGCCGCCCGCGTGAAGTTCAGCTCCTCGGCGACCGCGAGGAAGTACTCCAGCCGTCTCTGGTCCACGCCCACTCCCCATTCATCGGCATTTCCGATTACGTCTTCGGAAACATTCGTTGGACACGATAGCCGGGCGGAGCGACTGTTGTCGTGCGGGCCACCGGCCCGGCCCATCAACGGAAACGTCAGCGAAAGAGGATGACCATGCGTGTACTGCTCACCGGCGGCACCGGCTACATCGGAGCCTCGGTACTCGACCGGCTCATCTCCGGAGGGCACCAGGTGACCGCCGTGGTTCGCTCCGCCGGGAAGGCCGAGCTGGTGCGGGCCACGGGCGCGGAGCCGGCGATCGCCGACCTGTCCGACGGCAGCGCCCTCGAAGAACTCGCGAACTCGCGGGACGGCGTGATCCACGTGGCGTCGCCGGGTGACGAGACCAGTGCGACCGTCGACGAGATCGCTGTCGCGAGCTTCCTGCGCGCGCTGCGGAACACGGACCGGCCGTTCGTGCACACCACCGGCGTCTGGGTGCACGGCAGCGGTACGGCGATCACCGAGTCGACCGCCATGAACGCCCCGCGGCTCACCGCCTGGCGTGTGCCCGTCGCCGAACTCGTCCTCGGCGCCCAGGGCGTCCGGACCTCGGTGATCGCACCGGCGGTGGTGTACGGCCACGGCGGCGGCCTGCTGAACCTCGTCGCCGCCGGCCCGCGGACCGGCGGCGACACCCCGGCGCTCACTATGGTCGGGCCCGGTGACCAGCACTGGAGCACGGTGCACGTGGACGACCTGGCCGAGCTGTACGTGCTCGCGCTGGAGAAGGCGCCGGCCGGTTCGTACTTCCTCGGCGCCAGCGGCGAGAACCCGACCGTGCGGGAGATCAGCGAAGCGGTGAGCCGTGCCGTCGGTCTGGCCGGACGGGTGGAGTCCGAGCCGGTCGTGCAGACGTTGGACCGGCTGGGTCTGCTCGGTGAGGCGCTGCTGCTCGACCAGCGGGCCTCGGGCGACAACGCCCGACGGGTGCTCGGCTGGTCACCCCAGGCTCCGTCGATCCTCGACGACATCGCGCGCACGGGCTTCTGACCGAGCCTCGCGCCCCCTTCGCGAAGGAATCGACATGAGCACTCCCGCCGCACCGCCCGGACCGAACCGCTCCCGTACCGGTTCCGGTGTGCCGTCCTCGGGTCCCGCGCGTCCGTCAGCACCGCGCGGCGGTTCCCTGGCCGTCGTGGCGGCCATCGCCGCCGGCATGGTGGTACCGGTACAGGCCCGTCTGAACGGCGAGCTGAGTCATCGCCTCGACGACGGCATCGCCGCGGCGGCCATCAGCTTCTCCGGTGGACTCGTCCTGTTGTCCGTCCTCGCGGTCTTCTCGCCAGCACTGCGCGGCGCGCTGGGCCGCCTGGCCGGAGCCGCCCGCGACGGCCGCCTCCCTCGCCGCTACCTGCTGGCCGGGGTACTCGGCGGCACGTTCGCTCTGGCGCAGTCCACCGCCGCGCTGGTCACCGGTATCGCCGTGTTCACCGTGTCGGCCCTCGGCGGCCAGACCCTCGGCGGTCTCATCGTGGACGCCCGGGGCATCGGCGGTGGTCCGAAGCAACGCCCCGGCGCGACGCGGCTCACGGGAGCGGCCGTCATCCTGGTCGCCGCCGTCGTGTCCGCCCTTCCCCGGCTCACCGACGCCCCGGCACCCGCCGAGATCATCCTGCCGGCCCTCGCAGCGACAGCCGCTGGGTTCCTGCTGGGCGTGCAGCAGGCCCTGAACGGGGCGTCGACCGCCGCGTCGGGCTCGCCTCTCGCGGCGACCTGGCTCAACTTCTTCGTCGGAGCGGCCTTCCTCGTCGTCGCCTGGGGTGCGAAGACCCTGGTCCGGGAAACGCCGGGGCATGCGCTGCCCACCAGTTGGTGGGTCTACCTCGGTGGTCTGTGCGGCGTGGTGTTCATCGGCGCCTCGGCGTTTCTCGTGCGCCGCATCGGTGTCCTGCTGCTGAGCATGGCCTCGATCGCGGGACAGCTGGCCAGTTCCATCGCGCTGGAGTTCCTGGCCCCCTCCGGCGGCCGGTCCCCTTCCGCTCTGACCGTTCTCGGTGCGCTGCTCACCTTTGCCGCCGTCTGGATCGCTTCCCGGCGCCCGAGTAGCACCGACGGACAGTGAGCCGCGTCCACGCCGCCCCTTTCACACCATCCTCGAGAGACGAGCAACACAGTGCCGCCCATGGCACGAAAGGAACCACAGATGTCCCACAACCACCCGCAGAACAAGGAACGCATCCTGATCAAGGATGCATACCTGATGACGCAGGACGACAAGCTCGGCACCTTCGTGGGTGACGTCCTCGTCGCCGACGGCAGGATCATCGAGGTCGGCCGGGACCTGTCCGACGACCGGGCCCGGGTCGTCGACGGTACGGGCAATGCCGTGCTGCCCGGCTTCATCGACACCCACCGCCACAACTGGCAGGGGGCGCTGCGCAACCTCGGCCCCGCCTGGACCTACCAGGAGTACCGCAGCCAGGTGCAGATCGGCCTCGGCCAGTACTTCGATCCCCGCGACGTGCACATCGGCAACCTGGCGGCGGACCTGATGTCCCTCGACTCCGGGGTGACGACCGTGCGGGACGAGTCCCACATCAGCAACAGCCCCGAGCACTCGGACGCAGCGATCGCGGCGCACTGGGAGTCGGGCATCCGTGCCGTCTTCGACCACGGCTGGCCGTCGACGGAGGCCGAGCAGTGGCAGTTCGGCAGCGACCGTTCGCACCCCGACGACATCCGGCGTATCCGCGACGAGGTGCTGCCCGACGACTCGGCACGGGTCACGCTGAACGCGATGCTCCGCGGACCGGAGCTGTCCACACCAGAGGTCTCCGAGCGGGACATCCGGCTCGCCCGCGAACTGGGCCTGCGCATCAGCATGCACGTGGGACTGGGTGAGTGGGGGGCGCAGCAGCAGGCCATTCGGCAGCTCGCCGAGACGGGCCTGCTGGCCTCCGACATGACGTTCATCCACTGCTGCACCTCGACCGACGAGGAGCTGAGGATGCTGGCCGCGCACGGCGCCACCGCGTCCGTGGCCGGCGCCCTGGAGGTCTTCATGCCTGGCCTGGGCCAGCCGGCCACCAACCGGCTGCTGGCCGCCGGTGTCCGTCCGAGCCTGAGTGTGGACACCGAGACGATCGTCAGCGGTGACATGTTCGGCGTCATGCGGGCGACGCTCGCCTACCAGCAGCTGATCCTCGCCGGTGCCGCCGGCCCCCTGGACCGCAGCCCCGGCCTGCCGGCCTTCGACGCCGCCGACCTGCTCTCCTTCGCGACCATCGAAGGCGCGCGGGCCGCGGGCATCGACGACCGCACCGGCAGTCTGACCCCGGGTAAGGAGGCCGACCTCATCATGATCCGACTCGACCACGCCAACATGCTGCCCGCCACGGACGTTGCGGCCACGATCGTCGCGGGCGGCCACGCCGGCAACGTCGACCTGGTCGTGGTGGCGGGTGACGTCCTCAAGGAGAACGGTGTGCTGAGGGGTGGCGACGCCGTCTTCGAGGAGGCCGCGGCCTCCCGTGACCGGCTGTTCCACGCCGCCGGCCTGCCGCTCCCCGCCTGAACCCGAACCACCGGCCGATCGCGCGTGCGGCCGCTCTCCTCGTCCGCGAGGACGACCCGGGGAGGGCACCGTACTCGCCCACCCAGCCGGCGAACTTCCGGTCCGCGACGGCCCGATCGTTCCACCAGCCGTGCGCCACGCGGCCCGGATGCCCAGTTGGAGCGAGACGGCCCGCCTCGACCTCGGCATCACTCTGAGCCGCCTCCACCGCACCGAAGAGGCCCGCGCCACCTTGAGCGCCGCCCACGAGGGCCTCGTCCGGCTGAACCACCCCCGCCAGCTCGAAGCCGCCACCCAACTGCGCCTCCTCGACGAAGCCGACGGAATCGACGGCCGCGGCTCGACCGCCGCGCGCGCTCACCACGACGCGGCCGGCACGCACCTGGCCGAGGGCGTCCTGAACGCGCTGGACAAGGTGGCCACCGTGGCGGAGCAGGCCAGGTCGAAGGGGGCGGCTGCGAAGAACAAGACGGACAGGACACCGATCCCGGGTGGGAAGAGCGGCGACGCGTCCGGCGCCAGCAGAAGCTCCGGCTGAAGGCCGCCCTCCTGGGACGCTCCAAAGACGGACAGACCCGGCACGAACCCGACGAGCAGGTGCGCTACTCAGGCGCAACCTCCCTCTGGTTCGCTACGAGAAGGCTCCAGGAATCTGCGAACTCGTCGGATTCCCGCCGTGCCGACCTCGACCACACGGTCCGGCTCGGATGGGTCCGCTCCCCGCAGTCAATCGAGGTCCGACGCGGTGCCCGCCGAGCACCCCGAGGACGGCTGGGAGCAGCTGCGCATGGTGGAGAAGGGCCGACGCTCTCCTCTAGCGGCGCTGCGTCCGGAACCGGCACCCGTAACGGCGTAACCCTCCGAGGCCCTTCCGCCCGCCCGCGCCCCACGCCGTCCAGAAGGACGGCCCCGGGCGCGGGCGTTCTTCTTGCGAGCCGCTCACGCGTGCCCGGCAGCCGGCTCCCACAAAGGTCGGGCGAGCCCGGTCCCGCCGCTGTGGAAGCACCGGCCGCCTCCCGGCGTGCTGCGGGCGGCCCGCCGCGCTGCCCTATGTCGAGCAGAGCCGAAAAAGCCTCCGCCAGCCGTGGGAGCGCTCTGGGACTTTTCTGGGACTTCCGGCTTCATCAACCGGCCCGAGCGTGAAACAACTGACAGACCATTCTCCCAGCTCAGCGACTGAACCCCGCGCATCGCCGCAGGTCATGGCGCCGGCTGGTCTCTCCCGGGACATCTGCCCCCACCCCTCACCCCCGTCCCCCCTCCCGGTACAGCTCCCGGTACAGCTCCCGGGCGATGAGGGAGCGTTGGACTTCCGTGGCGCCCTCGTAGATGCGGGGGGCGCGGACCTCGCGGTAGAGGTGTTCCAGGAGGTGGCCGCGGCGCAGGGCGCGGGCGCCGTGGATCTGGACGGCGGCGTCCACCACCTCCTGGGCGGTCTCGGTGGCCAGGAGTTTGGCCATCGCCGAGCGGCGGGCGATGCCGGGGTCGCCGCGGTCGTAGGCGGCGGCCGCCGCGTAGACCAGCAGGCGGGCGGCCTCGACGCGGGTGGCCATCTCGGCGAGGCGGTGACCGACCGACTGGAGGTCCTTCAGCGGGCCGCCGAACGCGGTGCGGGTGCCGGCGTGCGCCAGCGCGGCGTCCAGCGCGGCCTGCGCCATGCCGACCGCGAACGCGCCGACGCTGGGCCGGAAGAGGTTCAGGGTGCGCATCGCCACCCCGAAGCCGCCGCCCACCTCCCCCAGGACGTCCGCGCCGGTCACCGGGGTGCCGTCGAAGACGAGGGTGCCGATCGGGTGCGGGCTGAGCATGTCCAGCCGTTCGCCGCCCAGTCCGGGGCGGTCGGCGGGGACCAGGAAGGCGGTGATGCCGCGGGCGCCGGGCGCGCCGCCGGTGCGGGCGAAGACGGTGATGACGTCGGCCTCGGGCGCGTTGGAGATCCAGCACTTCTCACCGGTGAGCCGCCAGCGGTCCGGACCGTCGGGCTCGGCGGCCAGGGTCAGCGCGGCGGCGTCCGAGCCGGCGTCCGGCTCGCTCAGCGCGAAGGCCGCCACCGCCCGTCCGGCCGTCACCTCCGGCAGCCAGCGCTCCCGTTGGGCGTCCGTACCGGACTGGACGACCGGGCAGGCCCCCAGCCCCTGGAGCGCCAGCGCGGTCTCCGCCTCCGTGCACTCCCGCGCCAGCGACTCCCGCAGCAGGCACACCTCCAGCGCCCGCGGACTGCCGCCGCCGGGGAACAGGCGCGCCAGCAGGCCCAGTTCGCCGAGGGCGGCGACCAGCGGGCGGTTGACGCGGCCCGGTTCGCCGCGCTCCGCCAGCGGCCGCAGCCGCCCGGCCGCCAGGGCGCGCAGCCGCGCGCACCACTCCTCTTCGTCCGGTCCCAGTGCGAATGCGGTCACGAGGCGGCTCCCCTGGTAGCGGTGCCCGGCGCGGTGACGACCCGGCGGACGTTATCGCGGTCTGTTGACTGCCGTCACGAAGACGTTACGCTGACGAGGATCCGTACGGCACCCCACCTCCACCCCTCCCGGCCGCCCGGCGGCCACCGGCCCAAGGGGGCGCACCCCGCATGGAGCTACGGTCCTCGGCCCACACCGACACCTTCACCCGCGACGGACTGCCACCGCCCGAGCAGTGGCCGCACCTCACCGACCTGGGCTATCCCGACCGGCTGAACTGCGGCGCGGAGCTGCTGGACGCCACCTGCGCCCGGATGGGCGCGGACCGGCCGGCGTTCCTCGGCGCCGGCGGCGAGGTGTGGACCTACGGGGAGCTGCGGGCCCGGGTCGACGCGATCGCCCACACCCTGTCCGGCCCGCTCGGCGTCGTCCCGGGCAACCGCGTCCTGCTGCGCGGCCCCACCTCCCCGTGGCTGGCCGCCTGCTGGCTCGCCGTGATGAAGGCGGGCGCGGTGGCGGTGACGGTGCTGGCCGCGCACCGGCCCGGCGAACTCGCCACGATCTGCCGGATCGGCCGGGTCGGGCACGCGCTGTGCGACATCCGCTCGGTCGGCGACCTGGCCCGCGCCGGGGTGCCGGGCCTGCGGATCACCACGTTCGGCGGTGACGCCCCGGACGACCTGGCCCGGTGCGCGCGGCCCGGCGGCGCGCCGTACGAGGCGGTGCCGACCGCCTCCGACGACGTGGCGCTGATCGCCTTCACCTCGGGCACCACCGGGCGCCCCAAGGGGTGCCTGCACTTCCACCGCGATGTGCTGGCGATCGCCGACACCTTCTCCGCGCAGGTGCTCCGGCCCCGCCCGGACGACGTGTTCGCCGGCAGCCCGCCGCTCGGCTTCACCTTCGGGCTCGGCGGGCTGGTGGTCTTCCCGCTGCGGGCCGGGGCGTCGGCGTACCTCGCGGAGTGGGGCGGGACCGCGCACCTGCTCGGCGACATCGCGGCGCACCGGGTCTCGGTGCTGTTCACCGCGCCGACCGCCTACCGGGCGATGCTGTCCGAACTGCCCGGGCACGACCTGTCCTCGCTGCGCCGCTGCGTGTCCGCGGGCGAGAACCTCCCGGCGGCGACCTGGCGTGCCTGGTACGAGGCGACCGGGCTGCGGATCATCAACGGGATCGGCGCCACGGAGCTGCTGCACATCTTCCTCTCCGCCGCCGACGACGCGATACGGCCCGGGACGACCGGGCTGCCGGTGCCCGGGTTCGAGGCCCGGGTGGTCGGTCCCGACGGGCTGCCGGTGCCGGACGGCGAGCCGGGCCTGCTGGCGGTCCGCGGCCCGACCGGCTGCCGCTACCTCGCCGACCCCCGGCAGACCGGGTACGTCCGGGACGGCTGGAACCTCACCGGGGACACCTACATCCGGGACCGCGACGGCTACTTCCGCTATGTCGCCCGCGCCGACGACATGATCGTCTCGGCCGGGTACAACATCGCCGGCCCGGAGGTGGAGGACGCGCTGCTCCGGCACCCGGACGTCGCCGAGGCGGCGGTGGTCGGCCGGGCCGACGAGGAGCGCGGCGAGGTGGTCGTCGCGCACGTGGTGCTGCGGGACGGCGTACCGCCCGGGGAGGAGACCGCGGCCGCGCTGCGGACGTTCGTCAAAACCCGGATAGCTCCCTACAAGTGCCCGCGGGAGGTGGTCTTCCGCACCGCGCTGCCGCGCACCCCCACCGGCAAGGTCCAGCGCTTCCGGCTGCGCGGCCGGGATTTAGAGTGATCCGGTGAGCGACGAAACCGACCGGCACACCCCGCGCTCCCTGATCGTCTCGTTCTACGGGGCCTACGGGCGCGGCGCGGACGGCCCGGCGGGCCCCGGCGGCGCGGACGGCCCGGTGCCGGTGGCCGCGCTGATCCGGCTGCTCGGCACGCTCGGCGTGGACCCGCCGTCGGTGCGCTCCGCGGTCTCCCGGCTCAAGCGCCGCGGGCTGCTGGCCGCGGAGCGCACGGCCGGCGGGGCCGCCGCGTACGGGCTGTCGGAGGCGGGCCGGGAGCTGCTGGCGGACGGCGACCGCCGGATCTTCGGGCGGCCCGCCGCCGGCCGGCCGGAGGGCTGGGTGCTGGCCGTCTTCTCGGTCCCCGAGGAGGAGCGGCACAAGCGCCACCTGCTGCGCTCCCGGCTGGCCCGGCTGGGCTTCGGCACCGCCGCGCCCGGTGTGTGGATCGCCCCCGCGCACCTGGCCGAGGAGACCCGGCACACCCTCGAACGGCTCCAACTGAGCACCTACGTCGAGCTGTTCACCGGCACCCACGCCGGTTTCACGCCCACCGCGCGGGCGGTGGCCCGCTGGTGGGACCTGGACGCCCTGGCCGCCCGCTACCGCGCCTTCCTGGCCGCGCACGAACCGGTCCTGGCGCGCTGGTCGCGGCGGCGGACGATACCCCCCGAGGCGGCCTACCGCGACTACCTGCCGGCCCTGGACGCCTGGCGCCGCCTGCCCTACGCGGACCCCGGTCTGCCCTCTCCCCTCCTGCCGGAGGACTGGCCGGGCGGCCGCGCCGCCGAGGTGTTCGGCCGGCTGCACACCACGCTCCGGGCGGCCGGCGCCCGCTACGTCCACGAGGTGATCGGCGGGCCGCCCCGCACCCAGGACGGCGGCTGAACTCCCCCGCGCCGCCCGGCTTCCCCCGGACCGGGCGGTTCCCCCGCGCGCAGCGGCCCCCGCGTCCTCCCGTCGCCGCCCCCGCCCGCGGCCCCGTCCTTCCCCCTGGGCCGCGGGCGCCCCGTGCGCCCCTCAACAGGGTCAGCGGCGCCGCTGGTACGCGCCGACCGGGACGGCGGCGGCGCGCGGCCGGGCCGGCACGGCGGCGGCCGACGGACGCGGCCGGGCGGCGGCGATCACCGACACCACGTCCTTGAACGAGCCGCACATCCGCGTCCCGGCGACCGCGGCCAGCTCCCCGAACGTGCCCTTGCCGTAGGTGACCGCGACCGGCTCCATGCGCGCGGTCACCGCCATCCGCATGTCCCCGACGGTGTCCCCCACGTACGCGCTCTGCCAGGCCGGGACGCCCAGCCGGCCGGCCGCGCGCAGCACCATCTCCGGGTGCGGCTTGCCGCGCCGGACCATGTCCTGCCCGACGACCGGGCCGACCAGGTCGCGGATGCCCATCACATCCAGCAGGGCCTCGGCGCTGCGGGTCGTCTTGGAGGTGGCGACGGCGAGTTCGACGCCGTGGGCGCGCAGCGCGGACAGCCCGGCCGTCACTCCGGGGTAGAGCAGCTGCGGGCCCTGGCACAGGACCTCGTAGGCGAACAGTTCGCGGTAGCGGGAGATGGCGGCCTGGACCCGGCCGTCCTCCTCGGGGCGGCCCAGCAGCCGGCCGAACGCGGCGGCCGGGGGCTTGCCGATGGCCGCGGCCGCCTGCCGCGCGGTCACCGAACAGCCCTGCTCCGCGGCCACCTTGACCAGCAGCTTGCTGATCGCGGGCAGGGTGTTGGCGAGGGTGCCGTCCAGATCGAAGACGGCGGCCCTGAGCGTCTCGCCGCCGGCGCTCCGCGCGCCTCTCACAGGACGTTCGCCGACTTCCATTGATACGCGCATGGATGGGGACCTTTCCGGGTTCCGATGGGGTGCGGGGGCTCGGGTGCCTGTGCGGGCTCAGCTGGTCGGGCGGGCCTGCGGTCGACGACTGGGGCGGCAGAGGCGGTCTCGCCGTGGCGCACCGCTGTCCAAGGGCGGTACGCGACCGTCGAAGCGGCGGCAACGGAAGGGATCGTCCCGTTTACCGCCTTCGGAGATTTAAAAACCGCCTGCGCTGTTTGTCAATGCGCCTTAGCCTCTCCCTGACGGGTCGACAAGCGCTCCGGCACGGGCCCAGACTGGTTACCCGCGGCCGGGGCGGAGAAGTGGAAGCCCGGCCACCGCCGGGACGGCGGCTTCACGACAGGGCCGGGCGGATCCGGCCATTTGTCCCGAGCATAGCGAACCGCATGGTTGGTTTTCTCTGTAGACTGCACACACGTTGCAGTCGTACGAGAGACGGGACGGACACGTGCCCACGCAGCATCGCGCCATCCAGAGCCGCCAGGCGCTCATCCGCTCGGCCGCAGAGACGTTCCTGGAAAAGGGAGTGCCCGCCGCGGGCATGGTCGAGATCAGCCGGCGGGCCCGCCTCAGCAAGGGAGCCCTCTACTTCCACTTCACGTCCAAGGACGACCTGACCCTCGCCGTCCGGGACACCGCGCTGGCCACCCTCAACGCCATCGAGGAGGGCTTCCTGCGCTCCCCCGAGCCGCTGACCGTCGCCGTCCGGGACTTCGCCGTCGAGCTGTTCGACCGGGTGCAGTCGGACGCGGTGCTGCGCGCCGGACTGCGGCTGCGCCCGGAGACCGCGCCCGGTCTGGACATCCACGCCCTGGAGCAGCGCTGGTACGCGCTCTTCCTCGACAAGGCGGTGACCTGCGGCACCGGCGGGATGGCCGGCGGGGGCGGGCTCACCGGCCCGCGCCCCTCGGACGCCGAACCGCGCCGTACCGCCCAGTTGTTGACGTCGGTGGTGGTGGGTCTGCTGCACCTGGGCGGCGCCGACCGGACGTGGTGGGACGCGGAGGCGGTCACCGGCCTGTGGGACCTGCTGCCGGCGCCCTCGGACCGGGCGATGGCGGGCGGGATCCCGGCGCCGGCGCAGGTGCCGGCGGGCTGACCGCCCGGTCCGCGCCGGGCTCAGACCTCCACGAGGACGGACCCCACATGACGGCCCGAGGTGAGCTCGCACAGCGCGCGCGGCGCCTGCTCGATGCCGCGGAGCACGGTGTGCGGGAAGACCAGCGAGCCGTCCCGCAGCCCGCGGCCGAACTCCGCGGTCCACTCCGCCGGCAGGTCGGGGTGGGCGTGCAGCCCGAAACCGCGCAGCGCGATCCGGCGAGTGATGATCACCGCGGAGTCCAGTTCGACCGGGCAGGACATCCCGCCGCCGCCCAGCTGGCTGGAGAGCGCGCCGACCAGGGCGAAGCGGGCGTCCGGGCGGGCCACCGCGAGCGCCGCGCGGAGCTGCTCCCCGCCGACGGTGTCCAGCAGGACGTCGATCCCCTCCGGCGCCGCGGCCCGCAGCTGCTCCTCGATGGGACCGGCGCCGCGGACGACGGTGGCGTCGTAGCCCAGCTCCGCGCGCAGCCGTGCGGCCTTGGCCGCCGAGCCGGTGCTGCCGACCACCCGGCCGGCGCCGAGCCGGCGGGCCAGCTGCCCGGCCAGGCTGCCCACCCCGCCGGCCGCGCCGCTGACGAAGACGGTGTCGCCCTCCCGCACCCCGGCGGCCCGGCGCAGCGCGCCCCAGGCGGTCGCGCCCTGGGAGAGGTGCGCGGCGGGGAACGGCAGCGCGTCCGGCGCCAGCCGGCGCACCCGGTCCCGGTCCACGGCCGCGTACTCCCGCCAGCCGCAGGGGTGGTGGACGAGGTCACCGGGGGCCGGGTCCCCGCCGGGCGCGGCCACCACCTCGCCGATCGCGGCGCCCGACAGCGGCCGCCCCGGCTCGAACGACGGCATCGGCAGCGGCGCGGCGGTCATCCGGGTCCGCGTCGCCGCGGTGACCGCCATCAGCCGGGTGCGGACCAGGACCTGGCCCGGCCCCGGCCTGGGCACCGGGACCTCCGCCACCGTGAAGTGACGTTCCGTCAGCGCCGCACCGCCGACGCGGCGGGCCAGCCGCACCTCCCGGTGGAGGGCGGGGAGGCCCGGCGGGACGGGGACGGCGGGGTCGGCGGGGTCGGGCATCGGTCTGCTCCTTGCGCACTCGGGCGGCACCGCGGGCGCCGCTCCGCCCGGGCGCCGAATCCGGCCGTGAACGGCGCTCAGCCGATGAATACCGCACGGTTGGCTTCTTTATGATGCGGAAATAGACTGCGCGGCCACGGCAGCGGGTCGCACCCAGGCACTACAACTCCACGAGAGCATACGGAGGATGATCGGTGGTCAAGCAGGAACGCGCAGTGCGCACCCGGCGCGCCGTCCTCGAAGCCGCGGCCCACGTCATCGGCGTGCGCGGCTACCAGGCCGCCACCATGGCCGAGATCATCCAGCGCGCGGGGGTGACCAAGGGTGCCGTCTACTTCCACTTCCGGTCCAAGGACGCCCTGGCGCGCGCGGTCATCCGCGAGCAGACCGAGCCGTTCCTCCCGCCGGTCACCGAGTCCCGCCTCCAGGACGCGATCGACTTCACGCACCAGGTGTCGCTGGCGCTGCGCAGCGACCCGCTGCTCCAGGCCGGCACCCGGATCGCGGTGGAGACCACCTTCAGCGAGGAGCCGCTGGTCCCCTACCAGGCGTGGACGGACATCATGACCACGATGTTCCGCGAGGCCCGGGAGAACGGCGAGTTACTGCCCGGCGTGGCACCGGAGCGGGCCGCGGAGCTCTTCGTCTCCTCCTACATGGGCGTGCAGTTGTTCTCGCGTGCCGCGACCGACCGCGCCGATCTCCCCGAGCGCGTCACGACGTTGTGGAGACACCTCCTCCCGGGGCTGGCCTCACCGGGCGCGCTGAGCCATCTCGACCCGCACGGCCGCTCGGTGAAGCTCGCTGTCTGACCGTCCCCCCACCCGTCGCCCTGACGGGGGAACGGCCCGCACAACACCGTTGAAACAAACCACATGGTTCGTAGCGTGAAGTGCCCGGGCCGGAGACCGGACCTCCCGTCCGTCAGGGCGCTGTGAGCCGCCCCCCAGAAAGGACCTCCATGGCCAGCGCCACCCTCACCCCGTACACCCGCGACCAGTTCGGCGGCGGCGACGGCCGCCTCGCGGACGGAAACCGACCACGGGCGCTGACCACGACGGTGCCCCGGGAGTACGTCCACCGGACCGCGGTGTCCGAGGTGTTCCTGACGAACTGGCGGCGCGGCGGGCCGGGCGGCTGGCGGGTGTCCGCCCAGTGGCCGCGCGCCCACAGCTTCTACGGGCCGGCGCACGGGCTGCACGACCCGCTGCTGCTGATCGAGACGGTGCGGCAGGCGGGGATATTACTGAGCCATGTCGCGCACGGGGTCCCGCTGGACCACCCGATCGTCTGGCAGAAGGTCCGCTACGACCTCCGGCCGGCCGCGCTGCGCGCCGCGGACACCCCCGCCGACATCCAGCTCCAGGTCACCGACCGGGAGGTGGTGCGGCGCCGGAAGCGGCTGGTCAGCGCGCACCAGGAGTTCCGGATCCGGTGCGACGGAGCCGATCTGGCGGTGGCCGCGCTGGAGTACTCCTGCCACAGTCCGGAGGTCTACCGCCGGCTGCGCGGCGCCTACGGTGACCTGGCGCTGGCCAACGCCCGCCGGCTGCCGCCGCCGCGGCCGGTGGCGCCGCAGCTGGTGGGCCGGGAGCGGGCCGGGGACGTGGTGCTGGCGCCGGCGGACCGGCCCGGCCGCTGGCAGCTGCGGGTGGACACCGGGCACCCGGTGCTCTTCGACCACCCGGTGGACCACACGCCGGGGATGCTGATGATCGAGGCGGTGCGGCAGGCCGCGCGGGCCGCGGCGCCCGGCCCGTCGCTGCCGGTCGCGCTGGCGTGCTCCTTCGAACGGTACGCCGAACTGGACGCGCCGTGCTGGGTGCAGGCCCGGGCCGGTGCGGCGGCCGGCGACGGCCGGTGCGAGGTCGTGGTGGGCGCCGAGCAGCACGGCCGGCGGGTGCTGGAGGCGCGGGTCGCCAGTCTGCCGCTGCCCGGCGGTGCGCCCGCCCCGTAGTGGCGGTGCGCCAGGCGGCGCCCCGTCCCCGCCCACGGCCCCGTCCCGCTGCGTCCGGCCTCCCCGTCAGGGCAGCGTGAGGCGGGGCTTCGGCGCGTCGGTGCGGCCGGTGGGCGGGGTGCGGCTGCCGGCCCGGTAGGGCGCCGGCCAGGGGGCGCCGGGGCCGGTGTAGCCCTGTTCGGCGGCGGCGTGCAGGGTCCAGTGCGGGTCGTAGAGGTGCGGGCGGCCCAGGGCGCACAGGTCGGTGCGGCCGGCCAGGATCAGGGAGTTGACGTCGTCCCAGGAGGAGATGGCGCCGACCGCGATGACGGGGACGCCGAGGGTGTTGCGGATGCGGTCGGCGAACGGGGTCTGGTAGGAGCGGCCGAAGTCGGGGCTCTCGTCGGCGACGACCTGCCCGGTGGAGACGTCGATGGCGTCCGCGCCGTGCTCGGCGAAGGCGGCGGCGATCGCCACCGCGTCGTCGGGGGTGGTGCCGCCGTCCGCCCAGTCGGTGGCGGAGATCCGGACCGTCATGGGCCGGTCGGCGGGCCACTGCGCGCGGACCGCGTCGAAGACCTCCAGGGGGAAGCGGAGGCGGGCGGCGCGGGAACCGCCGTAGGCGTCGGTGCGTTGGTTGGTCAGCGGGGAGAGGAAGCCGGAGAGGAGGTAGCCGTGGGCGCAGTGGAGTTCGAGGAGGTCGAAGCCGGCGCGCGCGGCGGACGCGGCGGATCGGGCGAACTGCTCGCGTATCGCGGTCAGTTCGTCCGGGGTCAGGGCGTGCGGGAGCTGGCTGACGCCGGGCCGGTAGGGCAGTGCGGAGGGGGCGACGACGGGCCAGTTGCCCTCCGGGAGCGGCTGGTCGATGCCCTCCCACATGCGGCGGGTGGAGCCCTTGCGGCCGGAGTGGCCGAGCTGGACGCCGAGGGCGGTGCCGGGCGCCTGGGTGTGCACGAAGTCGGTGATCCGCCGCCAGGCCCGTTCGTGCTCCGGGGCGTACAGGCCGGTGCAGGCGGGGGTGATGCGGCCGGTGCGGCTGACGCAGACCATCTCCGTCATGACCAGGCCGGCGCCGCCCAGCGCGCGGGCGCCGAGGTGGACGAGGTGGAAGTCGCCGGGGGTGCCGTCGCCGTCGGCGGCGTACATGTCCATCGGGGAGACCACGACGCGGTTGCGCAGGGTCAGTCCGCGCAGCCGGAAGGGGGTGAACATCGGCGGGGTCCCGGCGGGGACGCCGGCCTCCTGCGCGACGGTGGCGGTGAAGTGCGGGTCGCGCAGCCGCAGATTGCCGTGGGTGACCCGGCGGCTGCGGGTGAGGAGGTTGAAGGCGAACTGGTACGGCGGCTGCCGGGTGTAGGTGGCCAGGTCCTCGAACCATTCGAGGCTGGCGCGGGCGGCGCGCTGGGTGGAGGCGACGACGGGGCGGCGCTCGGCCTCGTAGGCGGTGAGGGCCTCGGGCAGGGTGGGCTGCTCGCGGAGGCAGGCGGCGAGCGCGAGGGCGTCCTCGACGGCGAGTTTGGTGCCGGAGCCGATGGAGAAGTGGGCGGTGTGCGCGGCGTCGCCGAGCAGCACGATCCGGCCGTGCGACCAGCGTGCGTTGACGACGGTGCGGAAGGCGGTCCAGCTGGAGCGGTTGGTGCGCAGCGGGCGGCCGTCGAGGGTCTTGGCGAAGAGGGCCGCGCACCAGGCGGCCGAGGCGTGTTCGTCGAGGGTGTCGAGGCCGTTCGCGCGCCAGACCTCCTCGCGCATCTCGACGATGACGGTGCTGGCGCCGCCGGGCCCGCCGGGGCCGGGGCCGGCCGCGTCGGCGCGGGCATACGGATAGGCGTGCAGCTGGGCGATGCCGTGGCCGGTGTCGGCGATCTCGAAGCGGAAGGCGTCCAGGGCGAAGTCGGCGGAGAGCCAGATGTAGCGGCAGCGGTGGGTGGTCAGCCGCGGGCGGAAGATGTCGGCGTGCGCGGTGCGGGTGGTGCTGTGCACCCCGTCGGCGGCGATCACCAGGTCGTGGTCGCGGGCCAGCAGCGCCGCCGGCGGGGCCTCGGTACGGAAGCGCAGCCGGACGCCGAGGGCGCGGCAGCGCTCGTGCAGGACCGCCAGGAGCCGGCGGCGGCCGAGGGCGGCGAAGCCGTGGCCGCCGGAGGTGAGGGTGCGGCCGCGGTGCACGATGTCGATGTCGTCCCAGCGCACGAACTCCGCCCGCAGGGCGCGGTAGACGGCGGGGTCGGCGTGTTCGATGCCGCCGAGCGTCTCGTCGGAGAGGACGACGCCGAAGCCGAAGGTGTCGTCGGGGGCGTTGCGCTCCCAGACGGTGATCTCGCGGTCCGGGTCGAGGCGTTTGAGCAGCGCCGCGGCGTAGAGTCCGCCGGGGCCGCCGCCGAGCACGGCGACCTTCAGCGGCCGGTGGGCGCGGCCCGCGGCGCCGCTCACCGGCCCTGCCACTTCGGCGCCCGCTTCTCGGTGAAGGCGGCGTGGAATTCGGCGTAGTCGGCGCCGTTCATCAGCAGGGCCTGGGTGGCGGCGTCGAGTTCGACGGCGGCCGCCAGCGGCATGTCGAGTTCGGCGGTGAGCAGGGCCTTGGTCTGGGCGTGGGCCAGGGCGGGGCCGTCGGCGAGCCGGCGGGCGAGGGCGGCGGCCCGTTCCCCGGCCCGGCCCTCCTCGGCCAACTCGCTGATCAGTCCGAGGCGTTCGGCTTCGGTGGCGCGGACCGGTTCGCCGAGCATCAGCAGCCGGGTGGCGTGTCCCAGGCCGATGACGCGGGGCAGCAGATAGGCCGCGCCCATGTCGCCGCCGGAGAGGCCGACCCGGGTGAAGAGGAACGCGAAGCGGGCGGAGGGGTCGGCGACCCGGAAGTCGGCGGCGAGGGCGAGCACCGCGCCGGCGCCGGCGGCCACGCCGTGCACCGCCGCGACGACGGGGAAGGGGCACTCCCGGATGGCGCGGACGACCTGACCGGTCATCCGGTTGAAGTCCAGCAGTTGGCCGGTGTCCATGGCGAGGGTGGCGCCGATGATCTCCTCGACGTCGCCGCCGGAGCAGAAGCCGCGGCCCTCGCCGCCCAGGACCAGGGCGCGGACCGCGCGTTCCCGGGAGAGTTCGGCGAGCAGGTCGCGGAGGTCGGCGTAGGCGCCGAAGGTGAGGGCGTTGAGCTTGTCGGGACGGGCCAGGGTGACGGTGGCGACGCCGTCCTCCGTGGTGACGCGGAGGTGCTGCCAGGTGCCGGTGGCGCGGGCGGATCCTGTGAACGGGCTCATCGGTCTGCTGCCCCCTTCAGCCGGACGGCTGGTGCGTGCGGTGGCCGCGGATGCGGTGGCGGTGCGGGACGCGCGAATGCCCCTCGAAGCTATCACTGCTTCGTGACCGTCGTCACGAGGGCGCGATACGCCGGCGCGCGTCCCGGGCGTCCGGGGGGGTGGCCCGGCCGGGCGGTTCAGCCCTTCCGCGCGGCCGGGGCCGCCGGGGCGGGGACGCCGTCCGGGGCCTGCGGGACCGCGTCCGGGGCCTGCGGGACCGCGTCCGGGATCTGCGGGACCGCGTCCTCCGCTTCCCGGCCGGCGGCCGCCAGGCGCGAACGGCGGCGCCCGTAGGCGGCGTAGACCAGGGCACCGGCGGCGAGGAAGACGGCGAAGCGGAGCCAGGTAGCCGGGCCGGTGCCGTAGATGAGGTAGCCGCAGAAGGCGAGGCCGAGGAGGGGGCTGAGCGGGAAGAGGGGGACCCGGAAGCGGCGCGGCAGCGCGGGCCGGGTGCGGCGCAGGACCAGCACGCTGACGTTGACCACGGCCATGACGGCGAGCGTGCCGATGGTGGTCAGGTTCATCACCACGTCCAGCGGGACGACTGCGGCCGGGACGGCGAAGACCACCGCGACGATCCAGGTATTGGCGACGGGGGTGGCGGTGCGCGGGGAGATCCGTTCGAAGACCCGCGGGACCAGCCCGTCCCGGGACATCGCCATCAGGATGCGGGTCTGCCCGTACATCACGGCCAGGACCACGGAGGCGATGGCGACGACCGCGCCGAAGGCGATCACCGCGCCGCCGGCGGAGGAGTGGGTGACCCGGTCGACGATCAGCGACAGCGCGGCGGGTCGGCCCGCGACCCGGCCGGCCGAGAGCGCCCCGATGGCGGAGAGCGCGACCAGGCAGTACAGGACGGTGACCACCCCGATGCAGACCATGATCGCGACGGGGATGGTGCGGCGCGGGTTGCGGGCCTCCTCCCCGGTGGTGGTGATCGCGTCGAAGCCGATGTACGAGAAGAAGGCGAGGGAGGCGCCGGAGGTGATCCCGGCCAGGCCCTGGGGCGCGAACGGGGCGAGGTTGCCGCCGCGGAACGCGCCGAAGCCGATCACGCAGAACAGCACCAGGACCGCGAGCTTGAGGACCGCCATCGCGGCGGTCGCCCGGGCGCTCTCCCGGATGCCGCGGACCAGCAGGACGGCGGCGAGCAGCAGGACGACGACGGCGGGGACGTTGACGAGGCCGCCGGCACCGGGCGGGTTGGCGAGCGCGGCGGGCAGCTGCCAGCCGGTGAGGGCGCCGAGCAGCTGGTTGAGGTACTGGCCCCAGCCGACCGCCACCGCCGAGACCGAGACGCCGTACTCCAGGAGCAGGCACCAGCCGACGAGGAAGGCGGTGCGTTCGCCGAGGGTGGCGTAGGCGTAGGAGTAGGAGCTGCCGGAGACCGGGATGGCGCCGCCCAGTTCGGCGAAGGAGAAGGCGGTGAAGACGCAGGTGGCGGCCGCCAGGACGAAGGAGACGACGACGGCGGGGCCGGAGCGGGCGACGGTGTCGGAGAGGCCGACGAAGATGCCGGTGCCGACGATGGCGCCGATGCCGAAGCAGATGAGCTGGAAGAGGCCCATGCTGCGGCGGAGGCCGTTGCCGTCGAGGTCCGCGCCGGATTCGGCGAGGAGCAGGTCGGGGGACTTGATCCGCAGTCCGGACGGGCCTGAGCGGGGCATGGGTGGTTCTCTCTCGGTGGTGCGGGGCGCGCGGCGGGGGTGGGCCGGGCGCGGAGCGGGGCCCGGACCGGTGGGTCCGGACCCCGTGAGCGGCTCGATGGTAACCGCTGCGGCCGCATGATCGCTCATTGGGCCGTATGGCTATGCAGTGCCGCCGGGGGCGGCGGGACCGCGGGGAGGGCGGAGCCGACTACCGGGCCAGCGTCGCCACCATCACCGCCTTGATGGTGTGCATGCGGTTCTCCGCCTCGTCGAAGACGACCGAGTGCGCGGACTCGAAGACCTCGTCGGTGACCTCCAGGGAGGTCAGGCCGTGCCGGGCGTGGATCTCCCGGCCGACGGCGGTGCCGAGGTCGTGGTAGGCGGGCAGGCAGTGCAGGAACTTCACGCCGGGCTTGCCGGTGGCGCGCAGGACGTCCATGGTGACCGCGTACGGGGCGAGCAGCGCGATCCGCTCGTCCCAGACCTCCTTGGGCTCACCCATGGAGACCCAGACGTCGGTGGCGACGAAGTCGGCGCCGCGGACGCCCTCGGCGACCTCCTCGGTGAGGGTGATCCGGGCGCCGCTGCGCTCGGCGAGCGTGCGCGCCTGCGCGATGACGCCCTCCTCGGGCCACAGCTGCCGGGGCGCCGCGATCCGGACGTCCATGCCGAGCAGCGCGCCGGTGACGAGGTAGGAGTTGCCCATGTTGTTGCGGGCGTCGCCGAGGTAGGCGAAGGCGGTCTCGGCCAGCGGGCGGCCGCCGCCGTGCTCGATCATGGTCAGCGCGTCGGCGAGCATCTGGGTCGGGTGCCAGTCGTCGGTGAGCCCGTTGTAGACGGGCACCCCGGCGTGCGCGGCCAGCTCCTCGACGTCGGACTGGCGGCTGCCGCGGTACTCGATGGCGTCGAACATCCGGCCGAGGACGCGGGCGGTGTCCTTGACCGACTCCTTGTGCCCGATCTGCGAACCGGACGGGTCGAGGTAGGTCGTCGAGGCGCCCTGGTCGGCGGCCGCGACCTCGAAGGAGCAGCGGGTCCGGGTGGAGGTCTTCTCGAAGATCAGGGCGATGGTGCGGCCCGTGAGGCGGCGGACCTCGGTACCGGCACGCTTGGCCGCCTTCAGCTCGGCGGCCAGGTCGATCAGTCGGCGGAACTCCTCGGCGGTGAAGTCCAGCTCCTTGAGGAAGTGGCGGCCGGTGAGGTCTATCGCCATGGGTGGGCTCCTGGAGTGCGGGGGCGGGGGAGGGTTCACGGGTCGGCGGAGGGCGGCTCGGCGGACCGCCGGCCCGGTGGCGGAGGGCGGACAGGGGACAGGCGGACGGGCACCCCTGCACACCGCAAGGGAAGCCCTCCGCAATGAAAGTCTATACGACACCTCGCATCTCTATACAGAGAAGGTGGCCGGCCGGGCATCCGTCAGCCGGTCCCCGGCACCGCGTCCCGGGTCACCGGGCAGCTCATGCAGCGCGGACCGCCCCGGCCCCGGCCCAGTTCGCTGCCCGGGATGGTGATCACCTCGATGCCGCGCTTGCGCAGGAACGTGTTGGTGGTCACGTTCCGCTCGTAGGCCACCACCACGCCCGGCTCCACCGCCAGCACGTTGCAGCCGTCGTCCCACTGCTCCCGCTCGGCCGAGTGCACGTCCTGGGTCGCGGTGAGCACGCGGATGTCGGTGAGGCCGAGGGAGGCCGCTATGGCGCGGTGCATGTGCTCCGGCGGGTGGTCGGTGACCTTCAGGTCGCTGGGGCCCGCGCCCGGTTCGATGGTGTACGAGCGGAGCATGCCCAGGCCCGCGTACTGGGTGAAGGTGTCCCCGTCGATCATGGTCATCACGGTGTCCAGGTGCATGAACGCGCGCCGCTTGGGCATGTCCAGCGCCACGATGGTGTGCGCGGAGCCGGCCGCGAACAGCCCGCGGGCCAGGAGTTCCACCGCCTGCGGAGTGGTCCGCTCGCTCATCCCGATCAGCACCGCGCCGTTGCCCAGCACCAGCACGTCGCCGCCCTCGATCGTGGAGGGGTAGTCCGCTTGGCCCTCCGACCAGACGTGGAAGGACTCGTCGCGGAAGAGCGGGTGGAAGCGGTAGATCGCCTCGTAGTGGACGGTCTCGCGCTGCCGGGCGGGCCAGCGCATCGAGTTGATCGACACCCCGTCGTAGATCCAGGCGGAGGTGTCGCGGGTGAAGAGGTGGTTGGGCAGCGGCCGCAGCAGGAAGTCGTCGAGGTCCATCACGTGGAAGCGGACCGAGGTGGGCTCGGGGTGGTGCTCCAGGAACTCCCGCTTGGTCATGCCGCCGACCAGCGCCTCGACGAGCTCGGACACCGGCAGCTCGTCGAACGCCGCCCGCAGGTGGTCGGTCGCCAGCGGCCCGTACTCCTTCTCGTCGAAGACCCGGTCCAGGACCAGCGTCCGGGCCTCGGGCAGGTGCAGGCTCTCGGCCAGCAGGTCCCCGAAGAGGTGCACCTCGACGCCCCGGTCGCGCAGCACGTCGGCGAACCCGTCGTGCTCGGCCCGCGCCCGGCGCACCCACAGCACGTCGTCGAAGAGCAGGGTGTCCTTGTTGGTGGGGGTGAGCCGCTTCAGTTCGAGGTCGGGGCGGTGCAGGATCACCCGGCGCAGCGGCCCGGCCTCGGAGTCGACATGGAATCCCATCTCCCCATCTTGTCCGCTCCGGGGGCCGGGGGTGGGGAGTGGGGGGATGTCGGGG
>NZ_JALMUV010000036.1 GCF_023155275.1 Streptomyces rhizoryzae | reverse complement strand
AGCAGGGTCTTGAAGTCGTGCGTCATGGTGTTCCTTGTTCCGTAGGGCGGGGGTGGGGCGAAGATCACAGGCCGGCGCGCGGCCGGGGGCCGGGCGGGCTGAGTACGGTGTGCGGGTGCCGATAAACCAGAACGTGTTCTCGTCCTTGACGGCCTGGCGGCGCCGGGCGGTGTCCCGCGCCGTCCACCGCGGGGCGCGCTGGGTGCGGGAGAGCGCGGCCGTCACCGCCGAGCGGCCGGGCCCGTACCGCTTCCGCCGGATCGGCACCGGCACCCGCCTGGCGTTCCCGCAGGGCACGGTCTTCGGCGACCCGTGGATCGAGCTGGGCGACCACTGCATCATCGGCCAGGACGTGACGCTGACCGCGGGCATGATGCCCGATCTCGACCTCGGCCCGGACCCGATCCTGACGCTGGGCAACGGCGTGGTGCTGGGCCGCGGCAGCCATGTGATCGCCGACGTCCGGCTGACCATAGGGGACGACTGCTTCTTCGGCCCCGGCGTCTACGTGACCACCACCAACCACAGCTACGACGACCCGCGGACGCCCGTCGGCAAGCAGTGGCCGCGCACCGACCCGGTGGACATCGGGCCGGGCGGCTGGATAGGCACCGGGGCGGTCATCCTGCCCGGCGCCCGGCTGGGCCGGAACGTGGTGGTGGCGGCCGGGTCGGTGGTGCGCGGCGAGGTGCCCGACCACGCGGTGGTGGCCGGGGCGCCCGCCCGGGTCGTCCGCCGCTGGGAACCGGACGCGGGCTGGCAGCCGCCGCTGCGGACGCCCGCGCCGGTGCCGATCCCGGAGGGCGTCACCCCCGAGCAGCTGCTGGCGCTGGGAGAGCTGGACGCGTGGGGAGATCCGGGGGAACGGCAGCAGGCGGACGGACGGCGGCGCGGCTGCTAATTTGGCGGTATGCCCGTGCCGATGGATGCCTTCGACGACGTCCGGCCCGCCACCGCGTGCCTGGACCTGCTGCCCGGCCCGGTGGCCGCCGCCCTCCGCGACTGGCGCGGCTGCGTCCCCGTGGAGGAGGTCCGCTACGTCGACACCGACCCGGCCATCGCGGACACCGAACTCCTCGTCGGCCACTACGGTTCCTGGCTGCTGGAGCAGTCGGCGAACTGCGTGGTGGTGGCCGGCAAGCGCGCCGGTGAGACCACCCTGGCGGCCTGCGTGGTCCTGTCCACCACCCGCGTCGACGTCAACGGCACGGTCCGCCGCCGGCTGGGCGCGCGCAAGGCGTCGTTCGCGCCGATGGACACCGCCGTCGGCGAGGGCGGGATGGAGTACGGCGGCATCACCCCGGTCGGCCTGCCCGCCTCCTGGCCGCTGCTGGTCGACGCCGCGGTCGCCGACGCGCCCTTCGTGCTGATCGGCAGCGGCAGCCGCCGCGGCAAGCTGATCCTCCCGGGCAAGACGCTGGCCGAACTGCCCGGCGCGACCGTCCTGGAGGGGCTGGGCGTCCCCGCCTGACCCGGCGGGCCGGGCCCCGGGTGGGCGGCCCCGGCCGGGCGCCGGCCGCCGCGCCCGCTACCCGAGCTTCAGGGACAGCGGGATGGCGTGCTCGGTGAACCCCAGGCTGCGGTAGAGCGGTTCGGCCGCGTCCGTGGCGTGCAGATCGACCCGGCCGACGCCCTGCCGCGCGAACCACGCCACCAGCGCCTCGGTCGTGGCCCGGGCGTAGCCGCGGCCGCGGTAGCGGGGGTCGGTGCACACGTTGAAGACGAAGCCGACCCGGCCCGTCGGATGGGCCGGGGACGGCAGCCGCTCGTCGATCCGGCCGAGCGCGCACGCCGCGAGGTGCCGCCCGTCCGCACCGGGCCCGTCCGCGGCGCCGTCCACCACGAAGGCGGTCAGCGGGGCGTCGGGCCCGGTCAGCTGCCGGCGGGCCGCCGCCTCGGCGTCCCGCTCCCAGCGGCCGGACGCGGCCCGCCCGTTCATCGCCAGAAACATCAGCCGGCGCAGCCGGACCAACTCGGCGGCGTCCTCGGGGCGGGCGGCACGTGGCGTGGTCATGGCGGAATGCTACGGGGTGTCCGCAAGGTCGCGTCGTTCGCCCGGAGGGCGTGCCGGGCGCCGGACGGCAGGCGGGACTTCGCGGACACCCCCCCAGCGCGGCCCGCCCCGGTCCGGCCCGCCGGGCTCAGCCCAGCCGGGGGATCTCGATGGCCGGGCAGCGGTCCATCACCATCTCCAGTCCGGCGCCGCGCACCCGCTCCCCGGCCGCCTCGTCGATCACCCCGAGCTGGAACCAGACCGCCCTGGCGCCGACCGCCACCGCCTCGTCGGCGACCGCACCGGCCAGATCGCTGCGGACGAACACGTCGACCACGTCGATGCCGAACGGGACCGCGTCGAGCGAGGGGTAGCCGGGCTCGCCGTGCACGGTCTCGGCCTTGGGGTGCACCGGGACGATGCGCTTGCCGTAGCGCTGGAGCACCTCGGCGACGCCGTACGCGGCGCGCCGCTCGTTGCCCGAGAGCCCCACGATCGCCCAGGTGTCGCCGAGTTCGGTGAGGATCCGGCGGATGGCCGCGCGGTCGCCGGGGCCGTCGTCGTACATGGTGTCTCCTGTCGTCCGCCGCGTGCGGTGCGGGCCGCGCCTGCGGGTGTCGGGGCCGGGACGGTGGTGCACCACGGTCAACGGCGGGGCGGGCCCGTTGATTCCGCGCGGTGGCGCGCCGCGTCGGCCGGACGGGAGCGGGGGACGGCAGGGGAACGCCCCGCCCGAAGGGGAAGACGGGCGGGGCGGATCGGGGGCGGCCGGCGGCTGCCGCGGGTCGCTCCGGGAGCGGGGCGGGTCAGCCGGTGGCGCGGGGCGCGCCGGCGCCGACCGCGCGGGTGGCCGCGGAGCGGGCCGGTTTGCCGATGGCCCGGCCGCCGCCCACCGGCTCCGGGGCGCCGGCGCCGGTACCCGGGCGCAGCGCCGCCGCGGCGGCCGGTTCCCGGTCCCGGTCCCCGGTACCGCCCGCCGCGGCCGGCGCCGGGTGCAGCCGCGCCGGCTCCACGACCATGCTCACCGCCCCGGCCGGGTTGACGTAGAGGGCATGGCCCGGTGGCAGCTGCCCGAGCAGCTCGGCCACCGGCCGCCGGTCGTAGAGCAGCCGGCCCGCCGCCTCCAGCTGGGCCGGGGCGGTGTAGACGGGCACGACCGGCGCGCCCTCGGGGGAGGCCGCGGCCAGCGGCGTGCCCGCCGCGGTGACCAGGACGGACACCTCCGCCCGCGCCAGCTCCTCCCACACCGCCCGCTCCGGGCCGTACCCGGTGGCGGCGAGCTGCACCGCGCGGTCCACCGGGTCGGTGGGGTCCGCCCAGTCCAGCATCTGCGGCGACGGCCGGTACTCCGGGTTGTCCCGCCACTCCTCGATCGTGCCGTCCGGGCCGGAGCGCCACTGCCCGATCACCGCCCACAGCGGTGGGGCGCCCTCGCCCGCCCAGGTCAGGTCCACCATGGCCAGCCAGTGGTCCGGTGCCTCGCGGGCCGCCTCGACGACCTCCGGGGGCGGTACCGGCATCTCCTCGCCGGTCACCGGAACGCCGGCCGTCATCGCCGCCTGTGTGCTGTCGTCCATCACGCCCTCCGCCGAGCCGCCGTTCCGTTCCGCGGGGCGCCGGACCGTCCGGGGACGCCGGGCCCCGCCTTTGCCACAGTGCCCACGGGCGCCCCGGACGTCTCCCCGACGCACCGTGCGGACGGCCCGGGTACGCCGCCCGGCGGTGCGCACTGCGCCCGTACGGCGGATGCCGCAGCGCGGCGCGGGGCCCCGGGCCGCGGCCCGCCCCCGCCGGGCGGCGCTTAGGCTGGTCGGATGCAGGACCAGTACCGGACCGTGGCCCGTGCGGGCGTCCACGAGATCGAGATCAGCAAGTCCCGCTTCCTGTGCGCGCTGGCGCCGGCCGCGACGGAGGAGGAGGCCCAGGCGGTCATCGCGCGGGTCCGCAAGGAGCACCCGACGGCCCGGCACCACTGCTTCGCGTACGTCCTCGGGGCCGACGGCGGGATCCAGAAGGCCAGCGACGACGGGGAACCGGGCGGCACCGCCGGCGTGCCGATGCTCCAGATGCTGGTGCGGCGCGAGGTGCGCTACGTGGTCGCCGTGGTCACCCGCTACTTCGGCGGTGTCAAGCTCGGCGCGGGCGGGCTGATCCGGGCGTACGGGGGCGTGGTGGGCGAGGCGCTGGACGCGGTGGGCACGGTGACCCGGCAGAGGTTCCGGCTGGTGACGGTCACCGTCGACCACCAGCGCGCGGGCCGGCTGGAGAACGACCTGCGCACCACCGGGCGCGCGGTCCGCGAGGTGACCTACGGGGCCGAGGTGCGGATCGAGGTCGGCCTGCCGGAAGCCGAACTGGCGGCGTTCCGGGCCTGGCTGGCGGACACCACGGCCGGCACCGCGCGGCTGGAACTGGGCGGGGAGGCGTACGCGGAGGTGTAGCGGGCGCGGGCGGGAGCCCTCCTGCGGCGGGTTCGGTCCAAGGCGGTGCGCGGCGGGCCGGGGACGTGCCAGCCTGGGCGGCGGACGGGCCGCGGGCCGGGCCGCGCGCCGGTACGGGAAGGGGCTGTGGGATGCCGGACCTCCTCGGGGAACGGGTGGGCTTCGTCCGCCGGATCGGGCTGTTCCAGGCCACCGCCATCAACATGAGCCAGATGTGCGGCATCGGGCCGTTCGTCACCATCCCGCTGATGGTGACCGCGTTCGGCGGCCCGCAGGCGGTCATCGGCTTCCTGGCCGGAGCGGTGCTGGCGCTCGCCGACGGGCTGGTCTGGGCGGAGCTGGGCGCCTCGCTGCCCGGGGCCGGCGGGAGCTACGTCTACCTGCGGCAGGCGTTCCAGTACCGCACCGGGAAGCTGATGCCGTTCCTGTTCGTGTGGACGGCGATGCTGTTCATCCCGCTGGGAATGTCCACCGGTGTCATCGGCTTCGTGCAGTACCTGGGCTATCTGTGGCCGGGGATGAGCCCGGGGCAGGGCGACGCGGTGGGGCTGGCGGTGACGGTGGGCATCGTGGTGCTGCTGTGGCGCCGGGTGGAGTGGATCGCCCGGCTCACGGTCGTGCTGTGGACGGTGATGATCGCCGCCGTCGGACTGGTCATCGCCGCGGCGTTCACCCACTTCAGCCCGGAGCGGGCGTTCACCTACCCCGCGCACGCGGTGGACCTGACGTCCGGTCACTTCTGGGTCGGGTTCGCCGGCGGGCTCACCATCGGCGTCTACGACTACCTCGGCTACAACACCACCGCCTACATGGGCGCCGAGATCCGCCGGCCCGGCCGCACCCTCCCGCGGGCCATCCTCCTCTCCATCCTCGGCATCATGGCCATCTACCTGCTGCTCCAGATCGGCACGCTCGGCGTCGTCGACTGGCGGGAGATGCTCGACCCGCACAGCACCGCCGGCTCCTCGGTGGCCTCCGCCGTGCTGGAGCGCACCTGGGGCCGCACCGCCGCCGGCGCGGTCACCGTGCTCATCCTGGTCACCGCGGTCGCCTCCGTGCTGACCGGGCTGCTGGGCGGCTCCCGGGTGCCCTGCGACGCGGCCCGGGACCGGGTCTTCTTCCGCCCGTACGGCACGCTGCACCCGCGCCACCGCTTCCCCGTGCTCGGCCTGCTCACCATGGGCGGCCTCATGGCCGCGGGCTTCCTGCTCGGCCGGCACACCGATCTGACGACCGTGATCCAGCTGCTGACCACGGTGATGGTGATCGTCCAGTCGCTGGCCCAGGTCGCCGCGGTCACCGTGCTCCGCCGCCGGCAGCCGGCGCTGCGCCGCCCGTACCGGATGTGGCTCTACCCGCTGCCCAGCCTGGTCGCGCTGGTCGGCTGGCTGGTCATCTACGGCTACGCGGACGCCAACGCGCCCGGCCGGCACCCGATCGAATGGTCCCTGGCCTGGGTCGCGGCCGGGCTGGCGGCGTTCCTGGTCTGGGCCCGGCACGAGCGGGAGTGGCCGTTCGGCCCGAAGCGGATCAGCGAGCCGTACCTGCGCGCACCGGAGCCGGACGGGACCGGTCCGGGCGCGGCCGCACCGGGTGAGGCGGTCCCGGGCGGCGCGGAGCCGGGCGCGGGAGAGCGGCGGGCGGGCGAGGCGAGCGGGGCGGGGGCGGCGGACGGCTGACGGGCGGGGCGGCGGCCGCGCGCACCGCCGCCGCCCGCCGCCCGGTCAGGTCTCCGGCAGGTCGAGCTCCCGGGTCGTGCCCGGTGCCACGGTGAACGGGCGGCCGCGCAACCGGGCCCGCACCGCGGCGTGTTCGGAGTCCGGGACGGTGAGCCGGACCCGGTCGGCGCGGATCCGCAGGTCGATGTCCCGGTGCCGGCGGTAGCGGAACCGCACCCCGAACTTCGACAGCTGGGGGATCGGCGCCGGATCCAGCCACAGGGCGCGGTCCCGGGTCTCCAGACCGGTCATCCCGCGCTGGACGAAATCCAGCGTGCCGGCCATCGCGCCCAGGTGGATGCCCTCCGCGGTGGTGCCGCCCTGGACGTCCGCGATGTCCCCGGTGAGCGCCTCCTCGCAGTACGTCCAGGCGTCGTCGCGCCGCACCCGGGCCAGCACCCAGGCGTGCACCACGGCGCTCAGCGTCGAGCCGTGGCAGGTGCGGTGCAGGTAGTGGTCGACCGTCGCCCGCCACACGGCGTCGTCGAGACGGTACCCCAACTGGTCGAAGACACCGGCGAGTTCGGCGGGGGAGAAGAGGTAGCCCAGCATCAGCACATCGGCCTGCTTGGACGCCTGGTAGCGGTTGACGGTGTCGCCCTCGGACTCCAGGATCCGGTCCAGCCGCCGGATGTCGCCGTACCGGGCGCGGTAGCCGGCCCAGTCCAGTTCGGCCAGCTCCCCGTAGCCCGCGAACTGGCTGATCACCCCGCGGTGGTACGGCACGTGGAGGCGGTGCGCGACGTCGTCCCAGTACTGGCGCTCGTCGTGCGAGAGGGCCAGCCGTTCGAAGAGCGGCCGGCGGCGGGCCTCCGGGAGCGTCCGGCACAGCTCCAGCGCCCGCGCCAGCACCCAGGCGGCGGTGACGTTGGTGTACGCGTTGTCGTCCAGTCCGGGCCGCCCGGCGCCCGGGTAGGCGTCGTGGTACTCGTCGGGGCCGACCACCCCGCGGATCCGGTAGCGGCCCAGGTCCCGGTCCCAGTCCGCCGCGGACGCCCAGAACCGCGCGATCTCCAGCAGCATCTCCGCGCCCCGGGTGTGCAGGAACCCGGTGTCACCGCTGGCCTGCCAGTACTGCCAGATGTTGTACGCGACCGCGGAACCGACGTGGTGCTGGAGGCGCGAGTGGTCCGGCAGCCAGTGGCCCGAGCGGGGGTTGAGGTGCATCTGCTGGGTCTCCTCGCGGCCGTCGCTGCCGCTCTGCCACGGATACATCGCCCCCGCCCGGCCCGCCTCCCGCGCCGCCTGCCGGGCGGCCGGCAGGCGGCGGTGGCGGTACGCCAGCAGCGCCCGGGACACCTCCGGCAGGTGCAGGTTGAGGAACGGCAGCACGAACAGCTCGTCCCAGAAGACGTGCCCCCGGTACGCCTCGCCGTGCAGACCGCGGGCCGGCACCCCGACGTCCAGCCGCGCGGTGTGCGGCGAGACGGTCTGGAGCAGGTGGAACAGGTGCAGCCGCAGGATCCGGCCGGCCTCCCCGGGGACGTCCAGCCGCACCTGCCGCCACAGGTGCTGCCAGGCCCGGTGGTGCGAGGCCAGCAGCCGGGGCACCGCCGGGGCCCGGCGGACCGCCTCCAGCGCGGCGGGCAGCGGCGCGGCGCGGGCCCGGTCCGAGGAGGTGTGCAGCGCCACCGTCTTGTCGACGGTCGCCGGGGTGCCGGGGGCGAGCGGGACGGTCAGCACCCGCCAGGCCCGGCGCGCGGTCAGGTCGGTGCGGGCGGTGCCGCCGCGCGGCGCGGCGCGGGTCCGGGCGGCCAGGGCGATACCGGTGCCGGAGGTGCGGGTGCGGCAGCTCAGCCACACCACCCCGTCGTCCCCGGCGCCGGTCTCCCAGCCGGTGAGGTGGACGCCGTCCAGCTCCTGGTAGCGGGCCACGCCGGTGTTGCGGACGTCGCCGTCCAGACCGGCCGCCACCTCCACCTCGCCGGACCAGCCCTCGGCCGTGAAGACCGTGCGCTGCACGGCCAGGTCCGGCTCCGCCATGTGCACCAGCCGCCGCTCGGTCACCGTCAGCCGCCGCCCCGCGCCGTCCTCGTAGGACGACCAGCGGGTCAGGGTGCCGCGGCGCAGGTCCAGGGTCCGGCGGTGGCCGGTCAGCTGCGGGTGGTCGGGGAACAGCCACGGGCCGGGGGCGGAGTCGCCGGCCGGGCGGATGCGGTAGCTCAGCGGCAGCCAGTCGGGCAGGTTGACCAGGTCCTCGTTCTCCACCGGGCGGCCGGCGACGGTGGAGGTCAGCCGGTTGTAGACGCCGGCCGCGTAGGTGCCCGGGTAGTGCGCCGGGCCGCAGCGGGTCTCCGGTGCGGCGCCGCGGGTGGCGAACCGGCCGTTGCCGAGCGTGCACAGCGCCTCCCGCAGCCGCTCCGCCCCGGCGTCGTACCCCTCGTACGTCCAGGTCCAGGCCGGCGCCGTCACGGGACCGCCCCGGGCGCCAGCAGGTCGCCGGGGTCGCCGACCACCACATCGGCGCCGCGGCGGCGGAGCTCGGCCGCGTGCTCCGGGCCGCCGCCCCGGGCCACGCCGACGACCAGCCCGAAACCGCCGCGGCGGCCCGCCTCCACCCCGGCCGCCGCGTCCTCCACCACCGCGGCCTCCCGGGGCGGCACCCCCAGCCGCCGGGCCGCCTCCGTGAAGAGCGCCGGGTCCGGTTTGCCCGGCAGCCCCAGCCGGGCCGCCTCGTTGCCGTCCACCACCACCTCCAGCAGCGGCAGCAGCCCCGCCGCGGCCAGCACCTCGGTGGCGTGCCGGGACGCGGAGACCGCCGCGCACCGCACGCCCGCCGCGCGCGCCGCCCGCAGCAGCCGCACCCCGCCCGGCCAGGCCGGCGCGCCGTGCTCCCGCAGCCGCGCGGTGAACGCCGCGTCCTTGCGGGCCGCGACCGCCGCGACCGTGCCGGTGCCCGGCGGGTCACCGGGCCCGCCCGGCGGCAGGTCCAGCCCCCGGGAAGCCAGGAACGCCGCCGCACCGTCCCTCCGGGACCGGCCGTCGACGAAGCGCAGGTAGTCGTCCACCGGGTCGAACGGCCGCTGCCCGCCCACCGCCGCCAGACACGCGTCGAACGCCTCCTGCCAGGCCGCGGCGTGCAGCCCCGCCGAGTCGGTGAGCACCCCGTCGGTGTCGAGGACCACGGCCCGCAGCGGGCGCGGACCGGCCGGCGGCACTGCGGCGGACATGACCGGATCGATCCCTTCGGCAGATCCTCCAGCGGACTCGTCCTTCCATGGCACCACGACATCCGGGCCGGGGCCGCTCCTGCCGCCGCGCGCCCCGCCGGGCGGGTGCCGGACGGCCCTGGCGCGCACCCGGCCCCCGGGCCCACGATGGAACTACCGGCACGGCCGCGGTCCCGGCGGCGGAAGGCGGTGGGGACGATGGAACTCCCCCTGGTCGTAGGCGTGGACGGAACGGACACCGGGCTGCGCGCCCTGGACTGGGCGGTGGACGCGGCGGCCCGCCACGGCCTCCCGCTGCGGGTGGTCCACGCGTCCCGCTACGAGCGCTACGAGGGGGTGGCGCCCGAGGGGCCGGTCTCCGCCGAGCAGGCGATCGCCGACCGGATCGTGGCGGTCGCCGCCGACCGCGCCGCCCGCCGCAACCCCGAGGTCGAGGTCACCGTCCAGGTCCTGGCCGACGACCCGGTGAGCGCGCTGCTGCGGGAGGCCCCGTATGCCACGGCGGTGGTGCTCGGCTCCAAGGGGCACGGGGAGTTCGCCGATCTGCTGCTGGGCTCGGTGAGCCTGTCGGTGGCGGCCCGGGCGCACCACCCGGTGGTGGTGGTCCGCGGCGACCGGGCCGGCCTGGAGGGCACCCACGGCCGGGTCCTGCTCGGCGTCGGCGACACCGCGAAGGGCTCCGCCGCGGTCCGCTTCGCCTTCCGGGAGGCGGAGGCCCGCGGCTGCGTCCTGGACGCGGTGCGCGCCTGGCACAGCCCCGGTTACGGGCCCGCCGACCGCGCGGAGCGGGCCACCGGCCCCGAGCACCACTACGAGCACCAGGCGTCGGAACTGGTCGACGCGGTGGTGGCGGAGGAGGCCGAGGCGCACCCCACGGTGCACGTGCGCCGCACCACCGTGGCGGGCCCGCCGCACCGGGTGCTGGTCCGGCGCTCGGCCGCCGCCGACCTGCTGGTCCTCGGCGCCCGCGGGCGGCACGGCCACTTCGGCCTCCAGCTGGGCCGGACCGGGCACGCCGCACTGCACCACGCCGCCTGCCCGGTCGCGGTGGTCCCGCGCGGCTGAGCGGCGCCGGCCGGGGCCGCCCGGCCCGGGCGGGCGCCCCGGGCCCGGCGCCGGCACGGCCGTCAGGTGAAGTGCCCGTACGGTGCCAGGACCGCCCGTTCGATGCGCTGCCGCACCCGGTCCGTGAGGGCGGCCAGCGGCGGCGAGACCGACGGCCGCACCGGGACCGGCGACCGGATGGCGCGGGCCGCCGCCGGCAGCTCCGCGAGGTCCGCGGCCAGCCGGGCCCGGGCGTCCGCCAGCGGGCTCCGCGGCGCGCACCGCACCCCGCCCCGCATCAGCGTCTCCAGCAGCGGCACGGTGCCCGGCGGCGCCGGCTCCTCGGCCAGTCCGATCACATCGCGGCACCCCGGCCCCCGGAACACCTGCTTCCGGCCGGGCGCGGACACCTTCGCCGCCGACAGCTTCATCACCGGCCGCCCGTCGTAGGCGACCAGCTTGTACGCCGAGTCGAGGTACGGCGCGTCCGCGCTCACCCCGATCCGGGTGCCCACCGCGAACACGTCGATCGGCGCCCCGGACCGCACCAGGTCGTCCACCGCGAACTCGTCCAGCCCGCCGCTGGCCACGATCCGCACCTCCGGCAGCTCGGCCCGGTCCAGCATCGCCCGCGCCCGGAACGCCTGCGCCGCCAGGTCACCGCTGTCCAGCCGGACCGCCGACCCCGCGGACCGCCCCAGCGCGTGCAGCACCCGGGCCGCGGCCGCCACCCCGGAATCGGTGTCGTAGGTGTCCACCAGGAACGTCACCGGCCCCGGGTGCGCGCGGGCGAACGCCAGGAACGCCGCCTCCTCGTCCTCGAACGCCTCCACGTAGGAGTGCGCCATGGTGCCGACCGCCGGCAGCCGCTCGGCGTGCGCCGCCGCGACGTTGCTGGTCCCCGCGAAACCGGCCATCGCCGCCAGCCGCGCCGCCTGGAACCCGGCCTCGGTGCCGTGGGTGCGCCGCAGCGAGAAATCCACCACCGGGCGCCCGCGGGCCGCCAGCACACAGCGCGCGCACTTGGCGGCGACGGCGGTCTGGTGGCTGAGCTGGTTCAGCACGAAGGTCTCGGCCAGCTGCGCCTGGGGCAGCGGCGCGGTGATCTCCAGCAGCGGCTCCCCGGGCAGCACCACCCGGCCCTCCGGGACCGCCCGCACCTCCCCGGTGAAGCGCAGGCCCAGCAGCGGCGCCAGCTCGCGCGGCGGCCGGCGCATCGCCTCAGCGAACACCTCGATCTCCGCCGGCCCGAGCCGGTAGCGGGCCAGGAAGTCCAGTACCGGCTCCGCCCCCGCGGCGACCAGGAACCCCCGGCCGGGCGGCAGGTCCCGGACGAAGCAGCTGAACGCGGCCGGCCGGGTCATGCCCTCGCGCAGGTACGACAGGGCCATGGACACTTCGTACAGGTCGGTCGTGGTCGGACCGGCCCTCGTCGCCTCCGGCATCGCCGGCTCCTTCCCGCACCGGGCCGCGCCCGCCGGGCCGGGCCGCGCGGCCGCCGCCGCCAGGCCCGCCGGCGGCGTCAGGCCGGCTCGCTCGCCCAGCCGTAGACGGTGCGCCGCTCGGGCTCCGGGGGCGCGACACCGGCGCCCGCCAGGTCGTGGTCGGCGAGCCGGAGCAGCTGCCCGGCGAGGTCCCGCATCGCCCGCCCGGCGGCCAGCTCGTCACCGACCACCGGGACGTCCGGGTCCCCGGGGCTGCAACGCGCCCGGCCGCGCCCGGTGAGCGACCGGCCCCCGGTGTCCAGCTCCACCCGCGCCCGGGTCGTCCCGTCCTCCTCGGTCAGGACCAGCCGCACGCGCCACTCGGTGCTCTTCACCCTGCTCACCTCCGCGCTCGCCCCTGCCACCCATTGTTGGGACAAAGCCCCCCGGGCGCCTGCCGGTGCCGGGCGCGGCCGGGTGCGGGCGCGCCCCCGGGGGGCCGGGCGGCTCACTCGTGCGGGACGATCGCCACCGGGCACGGTGCGTGGTGCACCGCCGCCTGGACGACATGGCCGATCCGCGGCGCCGGGAAGCGCAGTTTGTGGCGGCGGCCGACGACCAGCAGGGCGGCGTCCGCGGCGTCCCGCAGCAGGGCCCGCGCCGGGCTCTCCAGCTCCACCCGGCCGTCCACCACCACCTCCGGGTACCTCTCCCGCCAGGGCCGCAGCGCCGTCGCCAGTTCCCGCCGGGCGTCCGCGACCGCCTCCTGCGCGGCGACCGGCTCCACCCCGCCGCCCCGGTTGTACGCGTACGACGGCAGGTGCCGGCCGTGCACCACCCGCAGCGGCGCACCGCGCCGGGCCGCGCTGCCGAACGCGAACGAGAGCAGCGCCTCGCACGGCTCGTGCAGGCTCAGCGCCACCGTCACCGGGGCGTCCGGCGCCCGGGCCGCGCCCTGCCGGGCCCGGACGAGCACCGTGGGCGTACCGGTGTGCGCCACCACCTGGAGGCCGGTCTCGCCCATCACGTAGCGCGCCAGCCCGCCCAGGTCGCGCGAGCCGAGGACCAGCAGGCACGACTGCTCCGCCGCCTCCTCCAGCGCGGCCAGCGGGTCCTTGGCGACCAGGGCCTCGTCCACCGGGAGGGCCGGGTGGTGGTCCCGGACGGCCGCCCGGGCGTCGCCGATGATCCGGTGCGGCCAGAAGTTCCGATCGTCCTCCGGCGGCACGTCGGGTTCCGGTTCCGGTGCCAGCAGCACCCAGGCGTGCAGCAGCCGCAGCCGGGCCCGCCGCAACTCCGCCTCGCGCGCCGCCCAGAGCACCGCGGCCGTCGCCTCCGGCGTCCCGTCGACACCCACGGTGACCACGTCCTGCATGACCTCACCTCGCTCCCGGTCCGCTCACCGCCGCCGGACCCGGCGGCCCCGGTGCCCGGCGGTGGACCGCCCTTCCAGTCTCCGCCGGACCGGCGCCCGGGGCCGCACGGACCGCCGCGCACGCCGCTGACCAGGGCGGACGGACGGCGGCCCGGTCCGGGGGCGGCAGCTTCGCGGGCGCGGGGCCGGCGGCGCTGTCAGTGCCGGATGGCACCCTGCGGACATGAGCAGCGATTCTTTCAACTGGCACGATTTCCTGGGGCGTTGGCAGGAGGAGTGGATTCCGCGCACCGACGAGGACGAGCGCTGGGACGAGGACGAGGACGGGGGCGGGGGGCGTCCGGCCGCCCTGGGCAGACCCGGGGCGGACGAGGCGGCGATCGCCGCGGCCGAGGCGCGCCTGGGACGGCGGCTGCCGCCCTCCTACCGGGAGTTCCTGGCCGCGAGCGACGGCTGGCACGTGGCCGAGACGGCCGGGATCTACCAGCTCGGCGGCGTCGCGGACATCGACTGGTTCGAGGACCCGTACGACATGACGCCCCTCTACGCGGATGGTCTGGGGGACGACCCGGACGACGCGGAGGTGCTGCTCGCCGGGATGTGGCGGCGGGCGCTGCGGCTGGAGACGGACTCCGACCTGTCGCACGCCCTGCTCGACCCGGGCGACATCGGCGAGGACGGCGAGTGGGCGCTCTACGTCCACAAGGGCTGGAGCGGTGAATCCCCGTGCCGCTACCCGTCCTTCCGCGCCTACATGGAGGCCGGGTACCGCGGCTTCCACGCCGACCGGGCGGGCCTGCCCGACTTCGTGAACGCCACCACGCGCCGCCAGGACGCCCGCGTGGCCGAGGCGCGCCAGCTGGCCCTGGGCGGCCGGTACGAGCAGGCGGTGCCGCTGCTGGAGGAGGCGGCGTCCTTCGGGCGGCCGGGGAGCGTCGTCCTGCTGCACCAGCTCCGGCACCTGCTCGCCCCCCGCGGCTCCTACGGCTACGGCGATCTGGTGGCCGATCCGCGCTACCTGCCCGAGATCCTTCCGGTGGAGGCCATGGCGGTGGCCGGCGGCGGGCCGGGCGGCGGCGACGACCACTGGCTGGGCATGATGGCCGCCCGCGGGGCCGCCCGGGAGACCGCCGAGGCGGTGCTGCGCGCGCTGCGGGACGGCTCCCACCGGTATGCCCCGTCCGGCCCGTGGGGGCAGGCCGTCGCCGAGGCGCGGGAGTCGGCCCGCTGGGGGGCGACCGATGCCGCGTGGCGGGTGCTGCGGGCCGCGCTCCCGCGGTGGGAGGCCCCCGGGCCCGGTCTGCTCGCCCCGATCGGCCTGCTCGCCGATCCGCTGCTGGGCCCGCTGATCACCCCGGAGCGCGGGCGGGAGATCCTCGCGACACCGCGGGACGGCCGGACCGGGCCGGCGCCCGAGCCGGTGCCCGACCTCGACCCGCCGGGCCTGGCCTGGCTGGCGGAGCCCGCGGCGAACCGGCAGCCGCACGGCGGATACCGCGGGGTCTGGATCGAGGGCGCCGACCCCGCGCACCTGCCCGCCCTGATCGGGGAGGAGGGCGCCGCCCTGAGCGCGCCCGTGGATGCGCGCACGGCGTCCTGGCGGGCTCCCGCGCCCCATGAGCGGGAGGGCGTGGAGCTGTGGGAGGACCGGCCGGTGGTCGCCGCCGGCCGCACCGCCGAGGGGTGGGCCTTCGCCTTCACCGGCCACTGTGACCACCGCCTGGGCCCGCTGTTCCGGTCTCCCGCCCGGGCCGCGTCCCGCTCCGGGCGCGCGGTGGTGGTGTGGCGCGATCCGAGGGGCCCGGTGCCGGGGGAGCGGCCGGCCGCGTTCCACCTGTCGGTGGCCGAACGGGGCGTGGAACTCTACGCGTTCACCGTGCGGGGCGCGGAGGTCGAGTGCTCCGGCGCGATCCCCCCGGCCCTGGACCCCGCCCGGCTGTTCCGCCCCGGCGACGGCGAACCGGACCGCGAACGGCGCCTGCTGGCGGCCCTGCACACCGAACTCGGGCTCTCGCTGCCCCGCTTCGCGCTGACCGAGGGCAGGCTCCCCACCTTCACCACCCGGTCCTGGTCCCGGGCGCCCCGTGCGGACGAGGGGTTCGCGTACGCGTACCTCGGCTTCGGGCGGCGCCGGAGCTGAAGGGCGCGGGCCCGCCGCTGCCCGGGAAGGACGGAAAGGCGGGCCCGCGCCCGGGCAGATCCCCTCCGGGCCGGGGACAATTCCCGGCCCGGGATCTCCGTACCGGAAAACACCCGGTCGCGCTCTCCGCGTCGAGCCGCGGGAAAAACACCGCCGAAGTCGGACAGCGCCCCGAGGGCATACGTCCGGGAGGAGTGGCGGAAGGGCGAGAAGGGGATGAGGAGAAGGGCGTGAAAAGTATTTCCGGCCGCACCTCGTTGGAGGAATCACCAGTACTCGCGGGGCGGCGGGGCCACTTCCTCGTAGGTTCCTCCAGGCTGCTGTCGATCTTCGCAGGTCTCCTTGACGGGGGACCTGTGGCAACTTAGCTTCTATCGCACCGACTCATGAGCTGCCGGAAAGGAGGCGACGTCGGATGTCCACCGTCTCTGACCTGCATCGCCTCGCCCGGCAGACCGCCTGGCTCCCGGGTCGGGTAGCGCACGGCTGCTGAGCGGCCCGCCCGGTGCGCCCCCTCGCGGCCCCGGCCCCTTGCGTATGTCTGTCCTCTCCTGCGGCGCGTCGATGCCTGCCGTTTTTCCGCGATCGGCGCGTGCTGAATTGTGCCCGGTTTCCTGAGCCGCGCCACCGAAAGAGAAAGTCCCCTGAAATGGCGACTAGGATAAGCAGAACGACCGCGCCCCGAAATGAGGATGCGTCATGGTAGCGGCGCGGATCACGGTCAACGGGAAGACCGCACCGATTTCCCCGGCCGCTCCCCACACCACGGTCCTGGATTTCCTGCGGGAGCGCGGCCTCACCGGCACCAAGGAGGGCTGCGCCGAAGGCGAGTGCGGCGCCTGCTCGGTCCTGGTGGCCCGCCCCGGGGTGGACAAGCCCACCGACTGGGTGGCGGTCAACGCCTGCCTGGTCCCGGTCGCGGCGCTCGACGGCCAGGAGGTCGTCACCTCCGAAGGTCTCGCCACCCCCGGCGCGCCCGGCACCGCCCCCACCCTGCACCCGGTGCAGGAGGAGATGGCGGTCCGCGGCGGCTCCCAGTGCGGCTACTGCACGCCCGGTTTCGTGTGCAGCATGGCCGCCGAGTACTACCGGCCCGACCGCTGCGCGCACGCGGCCCGGGAAGCCGGACCGGACGTGGACCCGGCCGCCGCGCCGGCCGGCCGCCCCGACGCCGAGCACGGCCCGAACGGCTTCGATCTGCACGCGCTGAGCGGGAACCTCTGCCGCTGCACCGGCTACCGCCCGATCCGCGATGCCGCGTTCGCCGTCGGTGCGCCCACCGAGGACGACCCGCTGGCACGGCGCCGCGAGCAGGCCCCGCCCGCCCCGGCCGCCACCGCGTACACCCAGGACGGCAGCACGTTCCTGCGCCCGGGCACCCTGGCCGAGGCCCTGCGGCTGCTGCGCGAGCGGCCCGACGCGGTGGTGGTCGCCGGTTCCACCGACTGGGGCGTGGACGTCAACATCCGCTCCCGGCGGGCGGAGTGCGTCCTCGCCCTCGACCGGCTGCCCGAACTCCGGGAGCTGAACGTCGGGTCCGACCGCATCGAGATCGGCGCGGCGCTCACCCTCACCGAGATCGAACGCCGCCTCGACGGCCGGATCCCGCTGCTGGCCGAGCTGTTCCCCCAGTTCGCCTCCCGGCTCATCCGCAACAGCGCGACGCTCGGCGGCAACCTCGGCACCGGCTCGCCCATCGGCGACAGCCCGCCGGCGCTGCTGGCGCTGGAGGCCGCCGTCGTGCTCGCCGGCGCGGACGGCGAGCGCGAGGTCCCGCTGGCGGACTACTTCACCGGCTACCGGCAGAGCGTGCGCCGGCCCGGCGAGCTGATCCGCGCGGTGCGCATCCCGCTGCCGCTCGCGCCGACCGCCGCCTTCCACAAGATCGCCAAGCGGCGCTTCGACGACATCTCCAGCGTCGCGGTCGGCTACGCGCTCGACATCGAGGACGGCATCGTCCGCAGGGCCCGCATCGGCCTGGGCGGCGTGGCCGCCACCCCGATCCGCGCCCTGGCCACCGAGGCGGCCCTGGAGGGCCGGCCCTGGTCGGCGGAGACCGTCGAGGCCGCGGCCCGGGTGCTGCGGGGCGAGGGCACGCCGATGAACGACCACCGGGCCAGCGCCGACTACCGTTCCGCGATGCTCGGCCAGAGCCTGCACAAGCTGTACGCGCAGACCACCGAGGCGGTGCCGTCATGAGCCAGTTGTCCGAGCGTCCCGACAAGCCCGTCGTCGGCGTCTCCGTGCCGCACGAGAGCGCCGCCCTGCACGTCACCGGCACCGCGCTCTACACCGACGACCTCGTCCACCGCACCAAGGACGTGCTGCACGCCTACCCCGTCCAGGTCATGAAGGCCCGCGGCCGGATCACCGCACTGCGCACCGGGCCCGCGCTCGCCGTGCCCGGCGTGGTCCGCGTGCTGACCGCCGCCGACGTGCCCGGCGTCAACGATGCCGGGATGAAGCACGACGAACCGCTCTTCCCCGACGAGGTCATGTTCCACGGCCACGCGGTCGCCTGGGTGCTGGGGGAGACCCTGGAGGCGGCCCGGCTCGGCGCGGCGGCCGTCGAGGTGGAACTCGACGAGCAGCCCGCCCTGATCACGCTCCAGGACGCCATCGCGGCCGGCAGCTACCACGGCGCCCGGCCCGTGATGGTGACCGGCGACGTGGACGCCGGCTTCGCCGACTCCGCGCACGTCTTCACCGGCACCTTCCAGTTCGCCGGCCAGGAGCACTTCTACCTGGAGACGCACGCGGCGCTGGCCTACCTCGACGAGGCCGGGCAGGTGTTCGTCCAGAGCAGCACCCAGCACCCCTCCGAGACCCAGGAGATCGTCGCGCACGTCCTGGGCCTGCACAGCCACGAGGTGACCGTGCAGTGCCTGCGGATGGGCGGCGGCTTCGGCGGCAAGGAGATGCAGCCGCACGGGTTCGCGGCCGTCGCCGCGCTCGGCGCCAAACTGACCGGCCGTCCGGTCCGGCTGCGGCTCAACCGCACCCAGGACCTGACCATGTCCGGCAAGCGCCACGGCTTCCACGCCGAGTGGAAGATCGGCTTCGACGCCGAGGGCCGCATCCAGGCGCTGGACGCCACCCTGATCGCCGACGGCGGCTGGAGCCTGGACCTCTCCGAACCGGTGCTGGCCCGCGCGCTGTGCCACATCGACAACACCTACTGGATCCCCCACGCCCGCGTCGCCGGCCGCATCGCCCGGACCAACACGGTCTCCAACACCGCCTTCCGCGGCTTCGGCGGACCCCAGGGCATGCTGGTGATCGAGGACATCATGGGCCGGTGCGCGCCGCTGCTCGGCCTGGACCCGGCGGAGCTGCGGGAACGCAACTTCTACCGGCCGGGCCAGGGCCAGTGCACGCCGTACGGGCAGCCGGTCGGGCACCCCGAGCGGATCTCCACCGTCTGGCGGCAGGTCCATACCGAGGCCGGCATCGCCGACCGCCGGCGCGAGATCGCGGCCTTCAACGCCGCCCACCCGCACACCAAGCGGGCCCTCGCGGTCACCGGGATCAAGTTCGGCATCTCGTTCAACCTCACCGCCTTCAACCAGGGCGGCGCGCTGGTGCTGATCTACAAGGACGGCTCGGTCCTGATCAACCACGGCGGCACCGAGATGGGCCAGGGCCTGCACACCAAGATGCTCCAGGTGGCGGCGACCACGCTGGGCATCCCGCTGCACAAGGTCCGCCTCGCCCCGACGCGTACCGACAAGGTCCCCAACACCTCGGCCACCGCCGCCAGTTCCGGCGCGGACCTGAACGGCGCGGCGGTCAAGAACGCCTGCGAGCAGCTGCGCGAGCGGCTGCTGGAGGTGGCCGGCACCCAGCTGGGCGCGAACGCCTCGGACGTCCGCATCGTCGAGGGCGTCGCCCGCGCGCTCGGCAGCGACCGGGAGCTGGCCTGGGACGATCTGGTGCGCACCGCGTACTTCCAGCGGGTCCAGCTGTCGGCGGCCGGCTACTACCGGACCGAGGGGCTGCACTGGGACGCGAAGGCGTTCCGGGGCTCGCCGTTCAAGTACTTCGCCTACGGCGCCGCCGCCACCGAGGTGGAGGTCGACGGCTTCACCGGCGCGTACCGCATCCGGCGGGTGGACATCGTGCACGACGTCGGCGACAGCCTGTCCCCGATGATCGACATCGGCCAGGTCGAGGGCGGTTTCGTCCAGGGCGCGGGCTGGCTGACGCTGGAGGACCTGCGCTGGGACACCGGTGACGGGCCGCACCGCGGCCGGCTGCTGACCCAGGCCGCGAGCACCTACAAGCTGCCGAGCTTCTCGGAGATGCCCGAGGAGTTCAACGTCACGCTGCTGGAGAACGCCACCGAGGAGGGCGCGGTCTACGGCTCCAAGGCGGTGGGTGAGCCGCCGCTGATGCTGGCGTTCTCGGTCCGCGAGGCGCTGCGGCAGGCCGCCGCCGCGTTCGGACCGGCCGGCGTCAGCGTCGAACTGGCCTCGCCCGCCACGCCGGAGGCGGTGTACTGGGCGATCGAGGCGGCCCGCCGGGCCGGAGCCGGCCGGGAGAGCCGGTCCGCCGACGGGTGCCCCGCCGCCGGCACGGTCCGCACCGACGCAGAAGCGCTCAGCGGTGCCTGACATGACCTGGGTCGCCGCGGTCGCACGGTTGCGGGCCCGCCGGGAGTCCGGCGTGCTGGTGACCGTCGCGACCGTGCGCGGCCATGCCCCGCGCGACGCCGGTGCGAAACTCGTCGTGGGGCGGACCGAGACCTGGGGCTCGATCGGCGGCGGCAACGTGGAGGCCGTCGCCATCGACCGGGCCCGGGAGATGATCACCGCAGCCGCACCGGAGCCGGAGCTGATCGATTTCGCCCTGAACGACAAGGTGACCAACCGGCACGGCGTGCAGTGCTGCGGCGGCACGGTCTCGGTCCTGCTCGAACCGCTGCCGGTGGTACGGGCGGTGGCGATCTTCGGCATCGGGCACGTCGGCCTGGAGCTGGCGCGGATCCTGGCCCGCCAGGACCTCGATCTCCACCTGGTCGACAGCCGCTCCGACCTCCTCACCGAGGAGCGGCTGGGCGTGCTGGCGGACGCGGTGGCCCAGGTGCGCGTGCACCACACACCGCTGCTGCCCGAGGAGGTGCTCGCGGAGCTGCCGCCCGGCACCCACGTCCTGATCATGACCCACGACCACGCCGAGGACGCAGCCCTGTGCGACGCCGCCCTGCGCACCCCCGGCCTCGGCTCCGTCGGACTCATCGGGTCGGCGGCCAAATGGGCCCGGTTCCGCCAACGCCTCCGCACCGAGGGCGGCCACGACGAGGCCGCCGTCGACCGGATCAGGACCCCGATCGGCATGCCCGAGATCACCGGCAAGGAGCCCGCCACGATCGCGGTGAGCGTCGCGGCGGACCTGCTGCGGACCTTCGAGGCGGACCGCCGCTGAACGGCGCGGACCCGGGCGCCGCACCCCGGCACGGGGGTGCGGCCCGCCCGCGCCCGGCCGCCCGGGCGGGGCCGGCCGCGGCCCGGGGGCGGTGCGCCGCCCCGTAGACTCGTGCCGGTCCGACGTCGGGTCGAGGTCCGTGGAGGGGAGAACATGCAGGTCGGAGCGCGTCGGTGAGATTTCTGCACACCTCCGACTGGCATCTGGGCCGGTCCTTCCACCGGGTGAACCTCCTCAGCGCGCAGCGCGCGTTCCTCGATCACCTGGTCGAGACCGTCCGGGCCCGGGACGTGGACGCGGTGCTGGTCGCCGGCGACATCTACGACCGCGCGGTGCCCCCGCTGGCCGCCGTCGAGCTGTTCGACGACGCCCTGCACCGGCTCGCCGCGCTCGGCGTGCCCACCGTCATGATCTCCGGCAACCACGACTCCGCCCGCCGGCTCGGCGTCGGCGCCGGGCTGATGCGGCAGGCCGGCATCCACCTGCACACCGACCCGGCCGGCTGCGGCACGCCCGTCCTGCTGGCGGACGCGCACGGCCCGGTCGCCTGCTACGGGCTCCCCTACCTGGAGCCGGCCATGGTGCGCGACACCCTCGGCGCCCCGCGCGCCGACCACGCCGCGGTGCTCGGCGCCGCCATGGACGCGGTCCGTGCCGACCTCGCGGACCGGCCCGCCGGGACCCGCTCGGTGGTCCTCGCGCACGCCTTCGTCACCGGTGGCGCCGCCAGCGACAGCGAACGGGACATCACCGTCGGCGGCGTCGCCTCCGTCCCCGCCCCGGTCTTCGACGGCGTCGACTACGTGGCCCTCGGCCACCTGCACGGCTGCCAGACCCTGACCGACCGGGTCCGCTACTCCGGCTCGCCGCTGGCCTACTCCTTCTCCGAGGCCGCGCACCGCAAGTCGTCCTGGCTGATCGACCTCGGCGCGGACGGCGCGGTGCACGCCGAGCGGATCGACTGCCCGGTGCCCCGGCCGCTGGCCCGCCTGCGGGGCCCGCTGGAGCGGCTGCTGGACGATCCCGAGCTGGCCCGGCACGAGGACGCCTGGGTGGAGGCCACGCTCACCGACGCCGTCCGCCCGGCCGAGCCGATGGCCCGGCTGGCCAAGCGCTTCCCGCACGTCCTCAGCCTGGTCTTCGAGCCCGAGGGCGGACCGGCCCGCCCCTCGGCGTCCTACGCCCAGCGGCTGCGCGGCCGCAGCGACCAGGAGATCGCCGAGGACTTCGTCGCCCACGTCCGCTCCGGCCGCGGCGCCGACGACGCCGAACGGGCCGAACTGCGGTCGGCCCTCGACGACGTACGGACCGCGGACGCGGCCGAGGAGGTGGCGCGGTGAGGCTGCACCGGCTGACCCTGAGCGCCTTCGGCCCGTTCGCCGGCACCCACACCGTGGACTTCGACCGGCTCACCCGGGACGGGCTGTTCCTGCTGCACGGCCCCACCGGCGCGGGCAAGACCTCGGTCCTGGACGCGGTGTGCTTCGCGCTCTACGGGACGGTGCCGGGGGCGCGGCTCAGCGGCCAGGCGCTCCGCAGCGACCTGGCCGACCCGGGCACGCCCACCGAGGTCGTCCTCGAACTGACCGTCGCCGGGCGGCGGTTGGAGATCACCCGGCTGCCCGAGCAGCCCCGCCCCAAGAAGCGCGGCACCGGCACGACGAAGGAGAAGCCGCAGAGCCGGCTGCGGGAGTACGCACCCGCCGCGGACGGTGCCGCGGACGGCGGGCAGTGGCGGGCGCTCAGCCGCTCCCACCAGGAGATCGGCGAGGAGATCGGGCAGCTGCTCGGGATGAGCAAGGAGCAGTTCTGCCAGGTCGTGCTGCTGCCCCAGGGCGACTTCGCGCGGTTCCTGCGGGCCGACGCGGAGGCCCGGGCCCGGCTGCTGGGCCGGCTCTTCGACACCCGGCGGTTCGCCGCCCTGGAGGAGCAGCTGACCGCCCGCCGCCGGGCCGCCGCGGACCGGGTCGCGGCCGGTGACGAACGGCTGCTCGGGCTCGCCCACCGGATCGCCCAGGCGGCCGGCGACACCCCCGACCTCGACGACCCGTCGGTACCGGCCCCGGCCGCCCGGCCCGCCGTCCCCGCCCAGACCGGGCCCGCCGGCCGCGGCGGACGGCGCGGCCCGGCGGCGGCCCGCGCCACCACCGGCGCCGACGCCGGGCCCGGCCCCGGCGAACCGGGCTTCGCCGACGCGGTGCTCGCCCGGGCCGCGGTCGCCCGGACCGGCGCCCGCGAACGCCTGGAGTGTGCGCAGGCCGCGGTGGCCGCCGCCGAGACCGCCGAACGGGCCGCGGCCGCACGCCTGGAGGAGGCCCTCGAACGCGACCGGCTCCAGCGCCGCCACGCCGACGCCCGGGAACGGGCCGCCCGGCTCGCCGACCGCAGCGGCGAACAGGACCGGATCCGCGCACGGCTGGCCCGCGCCCGGGCCGCCGCCGAGGTCGCCCCGGTGCTCGCCCTGCGGGACGCCGCCTGGCACGAGCTGACCGCCGCCCAGGACGCCGAACGCCGCCACCGCGCCCCGCTCCCGCCCGCCCTGGCCGGCGCCGCCGGCGACCGGCTGGCCGCGGAGGAGCAGCAGGCGCGGGCGGTCCTCGGCTCGCTGGCGGCGGCCCGGCGGGCCGAGCGGCGGGCCGCCGAACTGGCCCGGGAGCGCGCCGGCCTGGACCGCGAGGCCCGTGCCGACGAGCAGACGCTGCTGGACACCGCCGAGTGGCTGGCCGGCTGGGACGCCGAACGCGCCGCCCACCAGCGGCGGATCGACGCCGCGCAGGAGGCCGCCGCCCGGGCCGGGCGGCTCGCCGAGCAGCTCGGCCCGGCCGCCGACCGGCTCGCCGCGGCCCGCCGCCGCGACCGCCTCACCGCCGACCTCGCCGCGGTCGAGGAGCGGGCGCTCGCCGCCCGGGAGCACGCCGCGGCCGCCCGCGAGCACTGGCTGGACCTCAAGGACCGCCGGCTGCGCGGCATCGCCGCCGAACTCGCCGCGGGCCTCGCGGACGGCCGGGCGTGCGCGGTGTGCGGCTCCACCGCGCACCCCGCCCCGGCCCGGGCCGGGGCCGGCCACGTCGACCGCGCCGCCGAGGAGGCAGCCGAGGACGGGCACCGCCGCGCCGAGGAGGACCGGCAGCGCGCCGAGGAGCACCGCCAGGCCGTCAAGGAGGAACTGGCCGCCGCCACCGCCGCGTCCGGCACCGCCCCCGTCGCCGAACTGGCCGCCCGCGCCGAGGAGTTGCGGCAGGAGGCGGACCGCGCGCACACCGCCGGGGCCGGGCTGCACGCCGCCCGCGAGGAACTGGCCCGCGCCGAACGGGAGTACGAGCGCCGGCGCGCCGAGCAGCAGCGGGCCGAGCGCCGGGCCGCCGCCCGGGCCTCCCACCGCGAGGCCCTGGACCGCGAACAGGCCGCGCTGGAGGCCGAACTCGCCGAGGCCCGCGGCGACAGTCCGAGCGTCGCCGACCGGGCCGGCCGGCTGGAGCGGCAGGTGGCGCTGCTCGCCGCCGCGGCCGAGGCCGCCCGTACCGCCGCGGTCTGCGCCGAGCGCCTGAAGGACGCCGACGCCCGGCTGTCCGACGCCGCCTACCGCGCCGGTTTCGACACCCCCGCGGACGCTGCCGGCGCACTGCTCCCGGAGGCCGAACGGCAGGCGCTCCAGCAGCGCCACGACGACGGGCAGGCCGAGGCCGCCGCCGTCGCCGCCGAACTGGACCGGCCCGAACTCCGCGCCGCCGCGGCCCTGCCGCCCGCCGCCCCGGACGCCGCCCGCGCCGCCCACCAGGCCGCCGCCGCCCGGCTGCGCACCGCCGCCGCGGCCCTGGCCGCCGCCCGGGAACGCTGCGCGGCCCTCGACCGGCTCTCCGCCGAGGCCGCCGCGGACGCCCGCCGCCTGGCGCCGCAGCGCACCGCCTACGACCGGATCGCCCGCCTCGCCTCGCTCGCCGCCGGCACCTCCGCCGAGAACGCCCGCCGGATGCGCCTGGAGTCCTACGTCCTGGCCGCCCGCCTGGAGCAGGTCGCCTCCGCCGCCAGCGCCCGCCTGCACCGGATGTCCGCCGGCCGCTACACCCTGGTGCACTCCGACGAGCGGTCCGGCGGCACCCGCCGCTCCGGCCTGGGCCTGCACGTCATCGACGCCTGGACCGGCCAGGAACGGGACACCGCCAGCCTCTCCGGCGGCGAGACCTTCTTCGCCTCGCTCGCCCTGGCCCTCGGCCTGGCCGACGTCGTCACCGACGAGGCCGGCGGCACCCGGCTGGACACCCTCTTCATCGACGAGGGCTTCGGCAGCCTCGACGAGCAGACCCTCGACGAGGTCCTCGATGTCCTCGACGGCCTGCGCGAACGCGACCGCAGCGTCGGCATCGTCAGCCACGTCGCCGATCTGCGGACCCGCATCCCGGCCCAGCTGGAGGTCGTCAAGGACCGCACCGGCTCCCGCGTCCGGCACCGCGTACCCGGCGGCGCCTGACCGGGCACGTCCCGCGATGTCCGGCACGGGGCGGGGAAGCGGGTGGATGCACGCCACGTCCGGCGGATTGCTGCGTTGGTGGAACGTGTCCGCCGTGGCGCAACGCCCGCTGTGCCCGGACGTGAGCCCGGCCGGCCGCCGCTTTCGCCACGGCGACCGGCCGCTCAGGTGCGGACCGGGCGCCCGGGCAGCGGGGAGGAGTACACCACGCTGGTGGCCACCTCGCCCAGCGCCCCGATGCGCCCCGAGACCTCTTCGAGGTGCTTCATCGACCGGGCCGCGACCTTCAGGAACAGGCTGTTCTCGCCGGTGACGTGGTGCGCCTCCAGGATCTCCGGGGTGCGCGCCAGCAGGTCCCGGAACGGCCCGCCGTCCCCGCCGGAGTGGCGCAGCCGCACGAACGCCAGCACCGGCAGCCCGACCCGCTCCGGATCGACCACCGCCGCGTACCCGGAGATCACCCCGGACGCCTCCAGCCGCCGCACCCGCGCGGCGACCGCGCTCGGCGACATGTTCACCGTCCGCGCCAGCTGGGCGCGGTTCACCCGCCCGTCGCGCTGGAGGACGTCGAGGATGCGCCGGTCGGCGTCATCGGGGGAGTATCCGGTCATCCCCGCTGTCTAGCAGGGGTTTCACCGGCGGAGCAAGGGTTCTCCGGGTGTTCACCGCCCAAGTGGCCGGGCCGGCGGCGCCGGGGGCCGCCGCCGCGCGCACCGGCCGGGGCGCGCCCGGGGAGCACCGCGGCCGGCCGCCGCGCGGGGCCGCGCCCGGCCGGCCGCGGCGGTGTCCCGCCGGTCAGAGCGCCGACAGCTCGGACAGCAGGTCGTCCAGGCCCAGCGAACCCTGCGAGAGGGCCGCCATGTGCCACGCCTTCAGGTCGAAGTCCGCGCCGTGCCGGGCCCGGGCGGCGTCCCGGCCCTGGAGCCAGACCCGCTCGCCGAGCTTGTAGCCGATCGCCTGGCCCGCCATGCCCTGGTAGCGGACGATCTCGCTCTCGACGTAGTCCGCGGGACGGCTGCTGTGCCGGGCGAAGAACTCCTGCGCCAGCTGCGGCGTCCAGCGCTCACCGGGGTGGAACGGCGAGTCGGCCGGGATCTCCAGCTCCAGGTGCATGCCGATGTCGATGATGACCCGGACCGCCCGCATCATCTGCGCGTCCAGATAGCCCAGGCGCCGCTCGGGCGTGGTCAGGAACCCCAGCTCGTCCATGAGCCGCTCGGCGTACAGCGCCCAGCCCTCGGCGTTGGCGCTGACCATGCCGACCGTGGTCTGGTAGCGCGAGAGCCGGTCGGCGACGTGCGCCCACTGCGCCAGCTGGAGGTGGTGGCCGGGCACCCCCTCGTGGTACCAGGTGGAGACCAGGTCGTAGGCCGGGAAGCGGGTCTGGCCCATGGTCGGCAGCCAGGTCCGGCCCGGGCGGGAGAAGTCCAGCGACGGCTGGGTGTAGTACGGGGCGGCGGCGCTGCCGGGCGGCGCGATCCGGGACTCCACCCGGCGGACCCGCTCGGCCAGGTCGAAGTGGGTGCCGTCCAGCGCGTCGATCGCCTCGTCCATCAGCGACTGGAGCCACTGCCGGGTCTCCTCGACGCCCTCGACCGCCTCGCCGTGCTCATCGCACCAGGCCAGCGCCTCCCAGGGCGTCGAGGCGCCCGGCAGCACCTTCTGCGCCTCGGCCTCCATCTCGGCCCGCAGCCGGTGGAACTCCGACCAGCCGTAGGCGTACGCCTCTTCGGGGTCGATGTCGGTGCCGTTGTAGTAGCGCGCGAGGCGGGCGTACCGCTCGCGGCCCACCACGTCGGGGGCGCCCTCGATCGCCGGGGCGTAGACGTCCCGGAACCAGTCGCGCAGCTCCACCAGGGCGCCGGTGGCGGCCCCGGCGGCCGCGTCCAGCTCGGCGCGCAGCGCGTCCGGGCCGGCCGCGGTGAACTCGGCGAACCAGCTGCGGTCGGTGCCGATCCACTCGCCGAGCTGGCCGATGACGGTGGCGACCTGGCGCGGCCCGGCCGGCAGGTCCTTGTCCAGGCCGGCCTGGAGGGCGGCGCGGTAGCCGCCCAGCGCGTCCGGTACGGCGCGCAGCCGCTGCGCGATCGCCGCCCAGTCCTCCTCGGTCTCGGCCGGGGTGAGGGTGAAGGCTTCCCGGACGTGGTGCAGCGGCGAGCTGAGGTTGCTGACCGTGCGCAGCCCCTCGCCGGCGTCGTGCACGGCGAGTTCGGCGGTGAGCCGCTCGCGCAGCAGCCGGGCGCAGATCTGCTCGGCGGGGCGGTCGGCGCCGGGCCGGGTCTCGGCCTCGGCGAGCCGCTCCAGGGTGGTGCGGGCGAGCTGCGCCACCGCCTCCTGCCCCTCGGGCGAGAAGTCGGGGAGCCTGCCGGAGCTCTCGGGGATCCCGAGGAAGGTGCCGGTGATCGGGTCCAGTTCGACGAGGGCGTCGACGTAGGCGTCGGCGACCTGGCGGGGCAGCGGACCGCCCGCGGGAGTAGTGGTAAGGGACATGCCCGCCATCCTCGTACGGATCGGCCCGCCGCGTCACCATCATTCCGGTGGACGTTACTGTCGCGTCGCGGGGCGCCGCCGGGCCGCACCCCGGCGGCCCGGCCCGGTGCGCCGTCAGCCGCGCCGGGAGCCGTCCCGCGCCCGCAGCGCCCCGGGGGCCTCCCGGTGCGCCGGGACGCCCTCCGGGCACGCGGTGATGACGAGGGTGCCCTCCTCGATCTGGTAATCCAGCGGCAGCCCCAGGCCGCGCATCGCCGCCACCATGCCGGTGTTGGACGCCTGGGTGACCGCGTAGACGCTCTCGCTGCCGGTCTCCGCGGCCATCGCCACCAGCCGGCGCAGCAGCTCCGCGCCGATGCCGCGCTGCTGCCAGGCGTCCTCCACCAGCAGCGCCACCTCGGTCTCGTCGCCGTCCCACAGCAGGTGGCCGAGCGCGACCAGCCGCCCGGAGGCGGTCTCGGCGGCCAGCGTGCGGCCGAACCGGGGGCTGAGCAGATGCCGGAGATAGCGGTCGGCGTCCGCGACCGGGCCGTGGTAGCGCCGGTCCAGGGTGGCGGTCGAGCAGCGCTGGTGCATCGCGCGGGCGGCGGCCAGATCGCCGGGGCCGGCCCGGCGGACGGTGATCTCGTTGCCTTCGGGGAGGGTCAGCACGTCCCGCCGCGGCGGCACCCGCTGACCGAGCCGGCTGTCCAGCTCGACCAGGGCGCGGACCCGGGCGAACTCGGTGGGCGTGAACGGCACCTGCGGCCTTTCGATGGTGAGCGACCCCCCGGACGGGTCGCGGAACGTCATGGTGTGCTCCGCCAGTACGCCCTCGGCGGGGACCTCCTCGGCGAGCGGCCGCCCGGCCGGCGACCGGGCGGGCACCGAGTGGATGGTGCAGCGGCCCAGCAACTGGCGCAGTGCGAGCGGGAGTTCGGCGGAATCCAGGGCCGTGCGGGTGGCCAGGCCCAGCATCCGGGTCGGCGCGTCGACCAGGTCGTGCGCGTCGGCCCGCTCCAGCCAGCTGTCCGTACCGCCCGCGCCGGCGACCGCGCGGGTCAGCTCCGCGGGCGCCGTCCCGGCCGGGGCGCGCAGCAGGAACTCGTCGACCGCGCCGGCCGACAGCGGGTGGGTCTGTAGGCTGAGGATGTCCACCCGGTGGGCGGCCAGCGCCGCGCACAGGGCGGCGAGGCTGCCCGGCTCGTCCCGGACGGTGGTGCGCAGCCGCCACAGCACCGCCTCCCGGCCGCCGGCCTCGGGCGCCGGGGCGGCGGACGGTGCGGCGGGGCCGGTATCCGGGACGGGTGTCGGGGGCGGTGCGGGATCGTGCCGGCGGGCCCACCAGACGTGGAAACCGGCCGTGGCCAGCAGGGCCGCCGCGGCGGCGCACAGCAGCACCGGGCCCGCCGGGCCGTGCACGAGGGCGTTGGCGGCGGTGTCGGCCACCGCCACCGCGGTGAACAGGGCGGCGAGTTCGACGGCGGCCCGGCGCCAGTGCGGGCGCCGGGCGGCAGGGACGGAGGTCGCATCAGTCATGCGGACAGCCTCGCGGACAGGTGTTGCCTCGTCGCCAACACCTTGTGTCGGACGGGTAAAACCAGGTAAGAACAGCAATCGACGCATTGGCCTCTACTGTCCTACCCGTCCTGGTTGCAGCGTTTTCGTGAACAAGATCTCTCCGCCCTCCTGACGCAGCCGCACTGTCAGCTCCCCGCTTCCCCCGTCGATCGCGACCTCGCCGAAGTACTGCGGGCTCTCCGCCGGGGAGACGTTCGCACGGTCCGGTGCCTTGATGAACGGCTGCTCGGGCCCGAATGTTCCGTCCAGCGCCACGGCCGGGAAACCGCCCGCGTGCAGCGGCCCGGACACGAACTCCCAGAACGGCTCGAAGTCCTTGAACGCCGCCCGCTCCGGCGCGTAGTGCTGCGCCGAGGTGTAGTGCACGTCCGCGGTCAGCCACAGCGTGCCGGTGATCCGCCGGTGCTTGATGAACCGCAGCAGCTCGGCGATCTGGAGCTCCCGGCCCAGCGGCGCGCCCGGGTCGCCCTGCGCCACCGCCTCGAAGCGCGCCGGGCCGTCCGGGACGACCAGCCCCAGCGGCATGTCCGCGGCGATCACCTTCCACACCGCCCGCGACCGCGCCAGCTCCCGCTGGAGCCAGCGCAGCTGCTCGTCCCCCAGGATGCCCTGCGGGTCGTCGGTCTGCCGGTCCGGCGAGTTGGCGTTGCGGTACCGGCGCATGTCCAGTACGAACACGTCCAGCAGCGGGCCGTGCCGCAGCACCCGGTACACCCGGCCGCCGGCGTCCGGCCGCAGCGTGCGGACCGGGAAGTACTCGCCGAACGCCCGCAGCGCCCGGGCCGCGAGCAGGTCCACGTCCTTGACCCGGTACCGGTCGTCGTCCAGCAGCTGCCCCGGATACCAGTTGTTGTGCACCTCGTGGTCGTCCCACTGGACCACCGTCGGCACCTGGGCGTTGAACCGGCGCAGGTTCTCGTCCAGCAGGTTGTAGCGGAACGCGCCCCGGAACTCCGCCAGCGTCTCGGCGACCTTGGACTTCTCCTCCGTGGTCACGTTCCGCCAGGTCCGCCCGTCCGGCAGCGTCAGCCGTTCCGGGATCGGGTTGTCGGCGTAGATGTTGTCGCCGCTGCACAGGAAGAAGTCCGGATTCAGCCGGCGCATGTCCGCGTAGATCCGGTAGCCGCCGTGCTCCGGGCTGATGCCCCAGCCCTGCCCGGCCAGGTCGCCGGACCACAGGAACCGGACGTCGCGGCGGTCGCCGGGCGCGGTGCGGAACGTGCCGGCCACCGGCTCCCCGGTGCGCCGCGGGTCGTCCGGGTCGGCCAGCAGCACCCGGTAGTGGATCTGCTCCCCGGCCGGCAGCCCGTGCAGCGCGGTCACGCCGGTGAAGTCCGTACCGGGGCCGAGGAGCGGCCCGTGCCAGGTCCGGGCGTGCCGGAACGCCTCGGTGGCCGCGGTCTGCACGACCATCCGGGCCGGCCGGTCGGACCGCACCCACACCAGCCCGGACGACCCGGTGACGTCGCCGGCCTGCACCCCCCAGGCGGCCCGCGGCCGCCCGCCGCGCACCAGCGCCGGGGCCGCCACCGCCGGGCCCGCCCCGGCCGCCGCGGGCAGCACCAGCGCCGCGGACCCCGCCGCCGCGCCCTGAAGGAGCCTGCGCCGTCCGAAGCCGCCGCCGGAACCCTGCGCCATCTTCCACCTCCGTACCGCGTCCGACCACATACGCCCCGTTCGTATCGCCATCCGATGCCCGGTGGCAGAACTCCCGGTGAACACCGGCCGGATGGCCGATGGCCGGGGCCGCGGCAGCCGCGGCGGTGCCGCTGCCGGGGGCCGCCCGGGCGCCGGTCAACCCCCGGCCAGCCGCCCCAGCACCGCCACCCCGCGGCCGATCCGGGCGGGCGTCAGGTGCGCGTAGCCCAGTACCAGCCGCACCCGCCCGTCCGGCGCACCGGCGGACGCGGGGCCGCCGGACCAGGCGTACGCGGAGAGCGGCCGGACCGCGAGCCCCGCGCGCCGTGCGCGGACCAGCAACGCGCCCTCCGGGCCGTAGCGTTCCGGCAGCGCCACGATGGCGTGCAGCCCGGCGGCGATCCCGGTGACCGCGGCGCCCGGGCAGTGCGCCGCCAGCGCCGCGGCCAGCGCGTCCCGGCGCTCCCGGTACGCGCGCTGGCAGCGGCGCAGCTGCCGGTCGTACTCCCCGCGTGCGATGAGGTCCGCCAGCAGCACCTGGTCCAGTACCGGATTCCCCAGGTCCAGCAGCCGCTTGCGGGCCACCACCGCGTCCAGCAGCCGCTCCGGCACCACCAGCCACCCCAGCCGCAGCCCCGGCGCCAGCGACTTGCTCACCGACCCGGTGTACGCGACCCGTTCCGGGTCCAGCCCCTGGAGCGCCCCGACCGGCGCGCGGTCGTACCGGAAGTCCCCGTCGTAGTCGTCCTCCACCAGCAGGCCGTCCACCGACCGCGCCCAGCACAGCAGTTCCTCCCGGCGGGCGGGCGGCACCGCCGTCCCGGTGGGGAACTGGTGCGACGGGGTCAGCACCGCGGTACGCGCCCCCGAGGCGGCCAGCGCCACCGGGTCGGGCCCGGCGCCGTCCAGCGGCACCGGGACGGCCCGCAGACCGGCGGCCGCGAGCAGGTCCCGGTGCTCGGGGCTCCCCGGCTCCTCCAGGGCCACCGTCCGCCGCCCCGCCGCGTACAGCGCCGCGCCCAGCAGCGCCATGGCCTGCGCCACCCCCGAACACACCACCACCCGCGCCGGATCGGCCACCACGCCGCGGCGGCGCACCAGCAACGAGGCCAGTTCGGCGCGGAGTTCGGGGACGCCGCGCGGGTCGGGGTAGCCCAGGGAGCGGTGCGGCAGCCCGGCCACCGCCCTGCGGTGCGCGGCCGACCACGCGGCCCTGGGGAAGAGCGAGAGGTCCGGCGTCCCCGGGGTGAAGTCCGCGACCGCGGCCCCCGGAGCGCGCTCCCGGCCCCGCGCCTCCGCCGCCGCGGCCGGCTCGCCGGCCCGCCCCGAGCCGCTCCCCGCACCCGCCCCGGGCACCCCGCTCGCCCCGCTCACCCAGGTGCCCGCGCCGCGCCTGCTGCGCAGGTAGCCCTCCGCGGTCAACTGCTCGTACGCCTCGGTCACCAGCCCCCGCGAGACGCCCAGATCGGCGGCGAGGGCCCGCCCGGACGGCAGCCGTGTCCCGGCCGGCAGCCGCCCCGAACGGACCGCGTCCCGCAGCGCCCCCTGGAGCACCCGCCCCCGCTGCCGGGACGGCGCCGACGCGACCAGCAGCAGCACCTCCCCGGCGGCGGCCCGGACCGCGGCTCCGGCCGGCGCGCCGCCCCCGTCCGACCGGCCCCGCGCACTCGCGCCCCCGCCCCCGCGTCCCCCGCCCCCGGCTGCCACGTGGCTCTCCCCCTCTCCCGTCGGCGGCCCCCGGACCGCTCCGACCGGCACCGTCCGGCACCGTCCGGCCCTCCCCGCCCGGACCCGGCCTCCTGGGGCGGGCCCGCTCCCCGGGCCTGCCGCTGTCCGCCGCCCCTTCGCGAAGTGGTCCCCGATAGGGCCACCGAAGTGGACCTTAAGCCGGACCACCCCGTTGCCTAGCGTCCGTCTCATGGACCGGAACCACCTCCGCGGCGTCCTGCTCGCCGCCCTCGCCTGCCTCCTCGTCGGCGGCTCCTTCACCGCCAACAGCCTGCTCGGCGCCTACCCGTACGCCGGCGGCCAGGCCCTGCGCTACGGACTCGCCGCCGCCCTGCTCCTCGTCCTCCTGGGCCGCCGGGGCACCGCCCCCCTCCGCTCCCTGAAGGCCCGTCAATGGGCCCGGCTGGCACTGCTCGCCGCCCTCGGGATGCTCGGCTTCAACCTCGCCGTGCTGGCCGCCGAACGCACCGCGGAACCGGCCGTACCCGGTGTGCTCGTCGGCTGCGCCCCGGTCGTCGTCGCGGTGCTGGCCCCCGCGCTCGCCGGGCGCCGGCCCCGTCCGGCGGTGGTCCGCGGCGCCCTCCTGGTCGCCGCCGGCGCCTTCGCCGTCCAGGGCTGGGGCCGCACCGACGGCCAGGGGCTGGTCTGGTCGGCGGCGGCGCTCTGCGGCGAGGTCGGCTTCGCCCTGCTCGCCGTCCCCGTCCTGCCGGCGCTCGGCCCGCGGCTGCTCTCCGCGGCCGCCTGCGCGCTCGCCGCCGCCGAGGCCGCCGCCCTCGGGCTGGTGACGCAGGGCACCTCCTGGCTGCGGCTGCCGGGCCCGCTGGAGGCCGCCGCACTGGGCTGGCAGGCCGTCGTGGTCACCGTCGCGGGCTTCGTCTGCTGGTACGCGGGCATCCAGCGCATCGGTGCCGAACGCGCCACCCTGTTCTCCGGCCTGATCCCGGTCTCCGCCGCCCTCACCGCCCCCTTGGCGGGCACCGGCACCTACGGCACGGCCCAGCTGGGCGGCAGCCTCCTGGTGGCCACCGGCGTCGCCCTCGGCTCCGGAGTCCTCCACCGGCGACGGCGACCCGCGGCCACCGGGCCCACCGGGTCCACGGAGGGCGGGCGGAACCGGCAGCCGGGCGCGGGGGAGGAGCGTGCCGGGGCGCGGCCGGGCGGGAGGCGGCGGCGTCCTGCGGGCCACCCGGGTGCGGGGGAGCGGCACTCCGGGGTGCGGCCGGGCGCGGCGGAGGCTCATCCGGGGGCCGGGGCCCGGCTTCCGGGGGGTGGTTCGGGAGGGTGACGGGGCGCGCCAACGGGCCGTGTCCGCGCACCGGTTGACGGGCAGCGGCCGCAGCCCTCAGGCGGAGCCGGCCCGGCGGTGGCGCCCGGAACGGGCCCGCACCGGCGGTGGCGGTGAGGAGCCCGTCCGGGGACCGGCCCCCAAAGGAGTCCGCACCCGCGCCCGTCCCCGCTGGACAACGGGGGCGTCGGCCCGCTGGGATGGGGCGGTGCTGACCGATTCCGCCGCCGACGCCGCCTCCGGGGCCGCTCCCGCCGAGCCCGCCCGCGGGGCCGTTTCCCACGACGCCATCGAGGTCTTCGAGGGCCACCGTCCGCGCCTCCAGCAGGTGGCCTACCGCATGCTCGGCCGGGTGGCCGACGCCGAGGACGTCGTCCAGGACGCCTGGCTGCGCTGGTCGGCCGCCGACCGGGCCGAGGTGCGCGAACCGGGCGCCTACCTGGTCCGGATCACCACCCGGCTGGCCATCGACCGGCTCCGCCAGGCCCAGGCGCGCCGCGAGTCCTACGTGGGCCCCTGGCTGCCCGAACCGCTCCCCACCGACCACCTCGCCCCCGGCGGCGCCCCGGACACCGCCGAGCGGGCGGTGTTCGCCGAGACCGTCACCCTCGCCGTCCTCGTGGTCATGGAGTCGCTCTCCCCGCTGGAGCGGGCCGTGTTCGTCCTGCGGGAGGCGTTCGGCTACCCGTACGCGGAGATCGCCGCGGTCCTGGAGCGCAGTGAGGCCGCGGTGCGCCAGCTGGCGGGCCGGGCCCGGCGCCATATGGACGACCGCACACCGCGCTACGACGTGGACCCGGAGCGGCAGCGCGAACTGACCGACCGGTTCATGGCCGCCGCCTCCGGGGGCGACCTGGCCGGGCTGCTCGCGCTCCTGGCGGCGGACGCCCGGCTGGTCGGGGACAGCGGCGGCAAGGCCAAGGCGCCGCTGCGGGTCATGGAGTCCGCGGACAAGATCGCCCGGTTCCTCGTCGCCGTCACCGCGAACAGCCCGGCCGGCCTGGAGTACCGCCACCTCGAACTCAACGGCGGTATCGCGCTGCTGGTGCACACCGGCGGCACCCCGTACGCGGTCTTCCAGCTCGGTATCCGGGACGGCCGGATCCACACCGTCTACATCCTGCGCAACCCGGACAAGCTGTCCTCCCTGGGGCCGCAGACGCCCCCGGCCGCACCGGGCACCCCGGCTTCCCCGGCCTGACGGCCCCGGCCCGAGGGCCCCGCCCGCCCGGCGGGGCCCGCCCCCGCCTGGACCGCCCCCGCCTGGACCGCCGCCGCCAGCCCGGCCGCGGCCGCCAGGCCGCTTCCCGGGCTGGTGAGCACCGGTGCGCCCGCGCCGTCCCCGAGCAGCTCGGCGGCGGGGGCCATGGACGCCTGGGCCAGGACCAGGGCGTCCACGCCGCCGGCGGTGCGCAGCCGCCGCGCCGCGCCGGCCACCGCGGCGAGATAGCCCTCCTGGTCGCCGGCCTGGAACCGCTCCCAGGCGCCCGGCACGAGCACCGTGCGGACCTCGGCCCGGCGGCCGGCCCGGTGGGCCTCCTCGGCGATCAGCTCCTCGGTGGGCGCCAGGGTGCTCTCCACGGCCGCGAGCACCGCGATCCGGGGCCCGGCCGCCACCGCGGCGGCGGCCATCGGCCGGTCCACCCGGAGCACCGGCAGCCCCAGGGCCGGGCCGGCCGCCTCGGCCACCGGGCCGAGCGTCGAGCAGGTGCACAGCGCCGCCCGCGCCCCGGCGCGCACCGCCTCGCCGAGCGCCCCGGCGACCTCCTCCGCGACCCGCGCGGGCCCCAACTCCCGCGCGCGGGCCAGGAGTTCCGGGCGGACCAGATGGTGCAGCGGCAATCCGGGCGCCTCCTGGTCGCGCAGGGTGTCGAAGACCGGGACGTGGACGGGCGAGGTGTGCAGCAGGGCCAGCATCCGGCGAGCGTAACGGCCGCGGGCGGGGCGGCCGGCGACGGGGCCGCGGGGCGACGGCGCGGTGCGCGGCCGGAAACGGGCGGGGCATTGGTCTTGACCAAGGGTGGGGTCGGTCATATCGTCGGGATACTGCAACAACCTTTAATAAAGAACCGCTCATTATTCGGGCCCGGGGGCGGGCCCGCGTCCTTGGGGGTGGGGACCACGCAGCTCGAAACGGCTCCGGAGCCCAAGTACTGGCATCTCAAGACCGTGCTCAGCGACGCGCTGGACACGGAGTTCTCGGTCGGCGAGATCCTGCCCAACGAGCGGGACCTGGCGGCCCGGTTCGGCGTCGCCCGGGCCACCCTCCGCCAGGCGCTGGAACAGCTCGAACTGGAAGGCCGGCTCCAGCGCCGCCGCGGTGTCGGCACCACCGTCGCGCCGCCCCGGGTCGGCGTCGCCGTCGATCCCGCCCGGCACACCTGGCCCGGCGCCACCGGTGACGACTGGCAGCCGGTCGCCGCCGAGGAGGCCGCCACCGTGCCGGCCCCGGTGGCCCGCCTGCTGGAGCGCGCCCCCGGTGAGCCGGTGCACGTCGTGCGCCGCAGCCGGGTCTCGGCGGGCCGCCCGGTCGCCGCCGAACTCCTCTACGTCCGCACCGACGCGCTCCCCGGCTGCGCCGACCCGGCCGGCCCCGACCCCGCCGCGCGCGCCCGCGCGGTCCTGCACGCCCTCCAGGCCCTCGACCTGGACGGCCAGGACCGCACCGTCGAACTGGGCTCGGCCAGCGCCGAGGACGCCAAACAGCTGGACCGGCTGCCCGGCGCGCCCGTCCTCGTCGTCACCACCCGCTATGTGTCCGGCGGCCGGCCCACCGCCGTCGCGGTCTCCACCTACCGGGCCGACACCTGCCGCCTCACCTTCGGGGAGCGCGCGGCGGAGCCGGTACTCACCGGCTGACCGCCCCGCTCGCCGCCCGCCTCGGCGGTACGGGCCCGCACCGGACGCCCCGGTGCGGGCCCGCCGCCGTCCGGCGCGGGGCCACCCCGGGACCTGTCTGACAAACGATCTCGGGTGGGTTCGCGGAGCCAGAGGATGAGTGCCGCGAGGTGGAGTCGGGCCTTGTGGCGGGTGGCCAGTTTGCCGAAGCGGGTGGCGATCGCGCGGAACTGCTCGAGGCGATTGAAACCGCGTTCGACCACATTGCGGGCCTTGTGAAGCTCTCGGTCGGAGGCCGTACCGGAACGCCACGACGGTACCCCGGCCACTCCCACCAGCTGCAAAGCTCCCCGGCCGTGCACCTGCTGGCCGCCTGGTCGCCGCCCGCAAGGACCCGCTGACCGGGCTTCTGCGGCGCGACGCCTACCTCGCCAAGGCCCGGCAGACCCTCCGCCGCGGCGACGACGCCCTGGGCCTTGTGACGTGGAGGGGGATCACGGCCCCACCCCGCGTCGCCGCAGGTGAGCGCGGTTGGTGTGGGAGGAGTACGCCGTGTCGGCCAGGGACATGTCGGGCCGGGTGCGGGGCGGAAGAGGGGAGGGGGCGGGCCGCCGTGCCGTCGGGGCCGGCTGGCCGTCGATCTGGAGCGTTCCGGGTGCCCAGTCCTGCGCATCATGACTACGATGCGGATCGTTCGTCTCGCTTGATGGTCTCAAGGAGGAGACATGGCAAGGAAGTTAGGCCGGGCAAGACTGGCTGCCACACTCGGCGCGGCGTGTGCGCTGCTGCTCGTGCTCCCTCCGGCGGCGCAGGCCGCGCCCGCAGCCTCCGATGCCCATGCCGACACGCTGGCGGCGCTCAAGGCGTTCCAGTCGGCCGCGGGCCCGGGCGCCGGCGTCTACGCGGGGGACGCCACGAACTCCTGGAGCCTCTCCGCCGGTACCGGCACCATCAACACCAACGCCCCGATCCAGCCGAACGAGCACTACCGGATCGGCAGCCAGACCAAAACCTTCACCGCGGCCACGGTCCTGCAACTCGTCGACGAGGGCAAGGTCTCGCTGGACGCGTCGATCGAGAAGTACCTGCCCGGCGTCGTCGACGGCAACGGCTACGACGGCAACGCCATCACGGTGCGGCACCTGCTCCACCAGACCAGCGGGATTGCGGTCTACGAGCCGTTATCCGCGCCGCCCGCCAGTAATCCGGACGGCTCGTACTCCCTCGAGGCGCTGGTCCGAGAGGGCCTGAAGCGCGCCCCGGCCTCCGCGCCCGGCACCGCGTTCCTGTACTCCAACACCAACTACCTGATTCTCGGCATGCTCGTCGAGAAGGCCACCGGGATGCCGGTGTACAAGGCCGTCACGAACCGGATCAGCACGCCGCTCGGCCTGACCCAGACCATTTTCCCGGCCCCCGGCGATCACTCCCTGCCCACCCCGTCCGTACGCGGGTACCACGGAGTGCGGATCGGCGGGTACTACTTCTGGTCCCGGGTCGTCGACTACGACCCGTCCCTCTTCAGCAGCGCCGGAGCAATGATCTCGACGGAAGAGGACCTCACGAAGTTCTACCGGGCGTTGATCGGCGGCAAAGTCGTCTCTCCGGCCGCCCTGGCCGAGATGGAGAAGACCGCGGGCGCCGAGGGCGTGGGAGGCGGGTACGGGCTCGGGCTGATCAGGCGCGACCTGCCCTGCGGCGGCTCGGCATGGGGTCACAACGGCATGGTGCCCGGCTACCACACCCAGACGATGGTCACCGCAGATGGCCGCCACGTGTCCGTGGTGACCAATGCGTATCTCGCGACCAACGTACCCAGCGCGCAGATGGACAAGGTCCTGACGACGGCCCTGTGCGAGAACCGCTAGGACCACGGACGACCCCGCCCGTCAACACCCGGCAGCAGCGGTGCTACCCGCTCCCACGTCACATCCGCCAGCTCACCACGACCCACCACAAGATCAATCATCAGACAGGTCCTGGCGCGGGGGCGGCGGGGCCGAGGCGGGCGGTGCTCGTCAACGGCCCCCGCGGCGGCGCGGCCGCTCACCGCCGCCCCGTCACCGTGCCCTCCACGGCGAACAGTTCGCCCTCCACGTGGTCCAGGGCCAGTCGCAGCGCCCCGGTGGCGATCGCCGCCTCCCCCAGCTCCGACAGCACGACCTCCGGCGGCCGCAGGCAGTAGCGCGCCAGTTCCCGGCGCAGCGGCGGCAGGACGCCCGCCAGCCCGGAGGCCCAGCCGCCGACCACCACCAGCTCCGGGTCGAGCGCCAGCACCAGGGCCGCGACGTCGTGCACCAGCCGCCGGATGAAGCGGTCCACCGCCTCCCGCGCCTGCCCGTCCCCGTCCCGGGCCGCCGCGAACACCGCCGCGACCTGCGCCTCGTCCAGCGGGTGCAGCGGTTCCCCGGTCGTCGACAGCAGCGTCTCCGGGGTCGCCTCCCGGCCCAGCAGGTGCAGCGCCCCGATCTCGCCCGCCGCGCCCCCGAACCCGCGGTGCAGCCGCCCCCCGATCAGCGCCCCGGCCCCCGGACTCAGGCCCGCGAGGACGAACACCACATCGCCGGAACCGGTCGCCGCGCCCTGCCAGTGCTCGGCCACCGCCGCGGCGTTGGCGTCGTTCTCCACCAGCACCGGGCAGCGGAACGACCGCCGCAGCCGCTCGCCCAGCGGCAGCCCCGTCCAGCCGGGCAGCGCGGTGCTCAGCCGCACGGTGCCGTCCGCCTCGACGATGCCCGGGCCGGCCACCCCGACCGCGCGCAGCGAACCGCGGGCCACCCCCGCGCGGCGCAGCAGATCGCCCACCAACGCCCGTACCCGGTCCAGCCGTTCGTCGGCCGGCGCGGTCTCCGCCACGGTGCGCTGCGCCGCGTCCAGCACCTGGCCGCTGAGGTCGGAGAGCAGCGCCGCGACCCGGTGCGGGCCGATCTCGATGCCCAGCAGGTGCCCGGCCTCGGTGCGGAAGCGGAACCGGCGGGCCGGCCGCCCCTGGCGCCGGGTCTCGCCCTCCTCGGCGGCCGCCTCGGCCACCAGCCCGGTCTCGACGAGCCCCTCGATCACGCCCTCGACCGTCGGCCGGGACAGACCGGTCACCTGGACGAGATCGGTGAGCGTGGGGGAGTCCGCGGCGCGCAGCGCGTGCAGCACCACCGCGGAGTTGATCCGTCGCAGCAGGGAGGGGTCCCCGCCGGTGAGCCGACCCAACGTCCGTCTCCTCGCCTCGCCTGTCTGGCGGATCGTAGCCGGTCAGCGGGTGTGCGGCGAGCCCCGTGCGGGGTGCGCGGCGGACCGGGCGGCGGGCCCCGCGGCGGCCGGCGCCGACCGTACGGCCGGCCGGCAGGCGGGTGCGGACGGCCAAGTGTCAGACCCCGGCGGTTTACTGACGGTATGACGACGAAACCCGAACCCCAGCCCGGATCCGGAACGGGATCCGCAGCCGAAGCGGCGTCCGAAGCCGGAGCGGCATCCGCATCTGCACCCCGCTCCGCAGCCGTTCCCGCCCCGGCGTCCGGCTCCGGCCCGCGGCCGGGCGGGAGGACGCCCCCGCCGCGTCCGGCCCCGGCGCTGCCCGGGCCGCGCGGTGGGCCGCCCGCCGCTCTCGCCGCGCTCGACGCGTTACGCGCCCGGGGCTTCCCGGCCCGGCGGGAGCGGACGGCGGACGGCGAGAGCGGACCCGGCTTCCACGTCGCCCCGGTGTGGACGAGCGGGGCGCTGTGGGACGCCGACCCGGCGGACGTCGCGGCGGCCCGCGAGGAGTGCGTGGCGCAACTGGCCGCGCTGGCCGCCCTGCTGTCCGTGCGGTGGGGCGAGCCGGTCGTCCACGACCTCGCGGAGGCGCTGGAGCGCGGCGCGATGGGCCTGCCGGTGGCGCCGCCGCTGGACGTGCTGAGCGCGCTGGCGCCGCGGGTGTACGCCTGGCGGGACGGCACCGGCCGGTGGATCGCCCTCGGCGCGGACCGGGCCGGCGCGGACCCGGGCGGTACGGACCGGCCGTGCCAGGTGGTGGCGGCCGTGGCGGCGGCGCCGCCCGGCGGCCGGATATCCGCCCCGTAGGTGATCAGGCCCCGCCGGACGGACCTCCGTCCTCCGCGAAGGCCGCCGTCCGCAGCCGCCCGTACTCCTCGGCCATCGTGGTGAGCGACCAATGGGCGTTCAGCCCGCTGGGGTTGGGCAGGGCCCAGATGCGGGTGCCGCCCAGGGCGCGTTCCTGGGGGCCGATCGCGGCGTGCTTGTCGCCGAACGCGACGCGGTAGGCGGTGACGCCGGCGACCGCGAGCCAGCGCGGCCGCAGCCGCGCCACCTTCTCGGCCAGTATCCGCCCGCCCTCGCGGAACTCCTCCGCGGTCAGCTCGTCGGCCCGGGCGGTCGGCCGGGCCACGACGTTGGTGATGCCCAGCCCGTGGTCGAGGAGTTCGGCCTGCTCGGCGGGGCGGAAGCGCCGGGGGGTGAAGCCGGCGGCGTGCAGCACGGGCCAGAAGCGGTTGCCGGGGCGGGCGAAGTGGTGCCCGGTGGCCGCCGACATCAGCCCGGGGTTGATGCCGCAGAACAGCACCCGCAGCCCGCCCGCGATGACGTCGGGGACGACGCGGTCGCGGGCGGCCTCCAGTTCCTCAGGGGTGAAGCGCATACCGGTTCCGGCTCTAGAGGATCGCGCCGGGGGCGTAGGCGGCGGCCTCCGGATGCCGCGCGGCGATCTCCTCGATGCGGGCGACCACCGCGGCCACCTGGTCGCCGGCCGCGCCGGTGAAGGACAGCTTGTCCGCCATCAGGGTCGCCAGCTGCGCCGCGTCCAGCGGGATCCGGGAGTCCGCGGCGAGCTTGTCCAGCAGCTCGTTGCGGTCCACGCCCTGCTCCCGCATGGCCAGCGCCGAGGCGACCGCGTTCTCCTTGATGGCCTCGTGCGCCTCCTCGCGGCCCACGCCGGCGCGGACGGCGCCCATCAGCACCTTGGTGGTGGCCAGGAACGGCAGGTAGCGGTCCAGCTCGCGGGCGACCACGGCGGGGAACGCGCCGAACTCGTCGAGCACCGTCAGGAAGGTCTCCAGCAGGCCGTCCAGCGCGAAGAAGGAGTCCGGCAGCGCGACCCGGCGGACCACCGAGCACGACACATCGCCCTCGTTCCACTGGTCGCCGGCCAGCTCACCGGCCATCGAGGCGTAACCGCGCAGGATGACCATCAGGCCGTTGACGCGCTCGCAGGAGCGGGTGTTCATCTTGTGCGGCATCGCCGAGGAGCCGACCTGGCCGGGCTTGAAGCCCTCGGTGACCAGCTCGTGCCCGGCCATCAGCCGGATCGTCTTGGCCAGCGACGACGGCGCGGCCGCCAGCTGCACCAGCGCGGTGACCACCTCGTAGTCCAGCGACCGCGGGTAGACCTGGCCGACGGAGGTGAACGCCTGGCCGAAGCCGAGGTGTGCGGCGACCCGCTGCTCCAGCTCGGTGAGCTTGGCCGCGTCCCCGCCGAGCAGGTCGAGCATGTCCTGGGCGGTGCCGACCGGGCCCTTGATCCCGCGCAGCGGGTAGCGCGAGAGCAGCTCCTCGACCCGCGCGAAGGCGACCAGCAGTTCGTCGGCGGCGGTCGCGAAGCGCTTGCCCAGGGTGGTGGCCTGGGCGGCGACGTTGTGGGAGCGGCCGGCCATGACCAGCTCGGAGTGCTGGGCGGCCAGCGAACCGAGGCGGGCCAGCACCGCGACCGTGCGGTCCCGCACCAGTTCCAGCGACAGCCGCACCTGGAGCTGCTCGACGTTCTCGGTCAGATCGCGGGAGGTCATGCCCTTGTGGATCTGCTCGTGCCCGGCCAGCGCGTTGAACTCCTCGATCCGCGCCTTGACGTCGTGCCGGGTGACCTTCTCGCGCTCGGCGATCGACGCCAGGTCGACGGTCTCCAGCACCCGCTCGTAGTCGGCGAGCGCCTGCTCGGGGACCTCCACCCCCAGGTCCTTCTGGGCGCGCAGCACCGCCAGCCACAGCTTCCGCTCCAGCTTGACCTTGTACTCGGGGGACCACAGCACGGCCAGCTCCGCGGAGGCGTAGCGGCCGGCCAGGACATTGGGGATGCGAGGCTTCGCAGACACAGCAGTCACGTGGTCAGAGTCTACTGGCGGTTTGCGCAGGCCAGCGCCCCGGTCCTGGTTGTGGGTTCCTCCAGGCGGAATGCCGGGCCCCGGGCGGCCGGCGGGGCGCCGGGCCCCGGTGGAATCAGGTCTTCCGCGGGGCGGCGTTCCCCTCGTCGTCCTCCGGCAGCCGCTCGCCCTCCGCCTGGGACGGCTGGGTGCGCATCGTCTCGGGGTGCCGCTGCTCGGCCGGATCCCGGTCCTCGTCCAGCCGCTCGCCCTCGGCCTGGGACGGGGTCGTGTACTCGTCGTACTGGCTCATGCCCGCCTCCGCACGATCGGGACGTACCCCTACAGAACGAGCGTAGCGCGCACCTTCCGGGCCGCCAGCGGCCCGCCGCCCGGGCCGCCTCTCCGCCCGGCGACGCGCGGGGGACAGCACTCCGGACGCGGGCGCCCAGCCTCCGGAGGCCGGGTGCGCCCGTTGCGGGAGGTCGCGCGGGCCCGCCCCGAGGGCGTCGGTGCAGAGCTGGACGAACCACCGCAGGCCCGGGATCGCCAGCAGCCAGCCCAGTACCGCCCAGCCCAGGTGCAGGTGGCCGAGCAGCCGGCCGAGCGCGGCGACGCCCTCGGCCCGGACGGCGCCGTCGTCGGTCTCGTAGGTCATCCGGCGCAGCGGCCGGGGGTGCCGCTCGGCCGGGACGAGGACCAGCGCCACCGGCCGCCGCCGCGCCACCCAGCGCCCGAACCGGCTGCACGGCCCGCAGCTCTCCGCGACGTACAGCCGGGCCCCGGCGCTGCCGCTCCAGGGCCGGAACCGGGGCAGCCAGGCGGGCACGGCGGCCCGGTAGGCGGTCCAGGGCGCCCCGTGGCTCGCCCGCATCCGGCCGCCCTCGTGCCAGGCGGCGAGCCCGGCGCCGTACGCGAACGCCGTGGCGGCCGCCGCGAGCAGCCGCACGTCCCGCGCCAGCACTCCCAGAAGGAGGTGGGAGAGGACGAGCGAGAGCTGCATGGGGTTGCGGACGTAGGCGTACGGGCCGCTGGTGACGAGCCGGCGCGGCGGGTCGTAGGGCAGCGGGGTGCCGCCGCCGCGCTGGACGAACTCCCGGACGGCGACCGCCCCGAGGAGCAGCGGTACGGCCAGGAGCTGGGCGGTGACGGTCCAGCCGACCCGGCCGCCGGGCAGCGCGGGCCGGACCAGCGCGAGCGGCAGGGCGAGCATCAGCGCACCGCTGAGCAGCAGTTGGGCGCCCGCGCGCAGGGCCAGGCGGCGGCCGCGCACCGTCCAGCGGGCGAGCAGCAGCCCGGGGACGAGCGCCAGCGCCACCGCGGCCGCCTCCCCGGCGAGCCAGCCGCCGCCGAGCCGGACGACCGGGGCGGCCAGCGGCATGGCCGCCAGATCGCACCACGCCAGCGCCGCGGCGAGCAGCGGCAGCCCGATCCGGTCCGCGCCGGCCAGGACGGGCAGCGCGCCCCACAGCAGCACCCAGCCCAGCAGCAGGTCCACCGGGAGCCCGGCGGCGGTGCCGCCGTCGGCGTGGAAGGTCCACCAGCCGCGGGCGAGGGCGAGGAGGTTCACGGCGGGCAGCCAGACCGCGTTCCAGGAGGCCGCCAGGAGCGCGGCGGCGAGCGTGCGCCGGTCCGGGGGCCGCCGGAGCGCCGCGGCACCGGTGGCCAGGAGCGGGCCGAAGAGGCATACGGCGCGGATCAGCGCGGGGTCGCCACCGGGGACGGCGGTCACCGGGCGTCCGGGCCGGCGGTCGCCGCGGCGGGGTGGGTGAAGGTGTCGGCGAGGTAGGCCGCCGCCTGCTCCATGCCGTACTGCTGGAGCGGGCCGAAGTACCAGCCGGGGTCGAAGGTGCGCCGGTAGCGCAGGGTCCAGGTGACCTCGGTGCGGCCCGGGGCGGCGGACCGCCAGGTCACCTCGGCCGACCGGAGGTCGAGCCAGCGGGCCAGCGTGGTGTCCCGGGCGACGGTGAAGACGACCCGGCCGGGGGTGTGCGCGGTGACCACCAGGCGCATCCCGCGCGGGGTGGGGTGCGACCCGATGCCCAGGGACCGGTGCGGGTTGAAGGTGACCTGCCGGTGGGCGCCGACGGCCAGGCCCGCGCCCTCGGAGCGCTGCGGGCGGGGGAAGGGGATCTTCAGGAACACCGGCCGGGGCGCGGCGAAGCGCGGCGGTGCGGCGAGGGCCTGCGCGAACTGCCCGGTGCTCAGCGCGACGGTCCGGGTCACCGACGCGGTGCCCTCCCGCGGCAGGTCGTACGCGCCGCTGCCCTCCAGGGCGAGGACCGCGATCAGCGGCACGGTCGCGAAGGCGTGCGCCCGCCCGCCGCGGCCCCGGCGCCGCCGGCGGGACGCCCAGTCCACCGGCGCGGCGATCGCCACGGCCAGGAGGTAGAACAGCGGCGCCGCCATGACCAGGCAGACCACGCCCTCGTCGAGCAGCGGCCCGGCCAGGGCGAGGCCGATGGTCACGGCGGCCAGGGCGGTGCCGGTGGCGCTCCTGGGCCGGGCGCCGACGGCCACCGCGAGGGCGATGAACGCGGGCAGGCCCACGTAGAACAGCGCGGTCTGCTGGAGGTGGCCGGCGTGCAGCACCTTGTAGACCAGCATCGCGGTGAAGAGCGCCGCCAGTACGCAGACCAGTTGCCGGCGCGCCCGTGTCATGGCCCGGCGTTCCGGTGTTCCGTCCATCGTCCCCACCCCTGTCTTCCGTCGTCCGCCGTCGGTGCGGCCGCCACCGGGCTCCCCGGTGTTTCATCGAGCGATTTAACCACTTGATTAAACCGTATGATGAAGGTTCAGCGAGAGGACGGTCGATGACGGCGGAGCGCGGTGCGGGCAAGGGCCCTGACGGAACGAAGGATTCCGGAGGTGGGAAGCGGCAGCGGGGGGCCGGCGGTGCCGCGGACACCAAGGACCGGCTGATCGAGGCGGCCACGGCGGTCCTGAAGGAGCAGGGCTACGCCGGCACCAGCGCCCGGACGATCGCCAAGGCGGCGGGGGTCAACTCCGCGCTGGTCTTCTACCACTTCGGCGGCGTCGACCCGCTGCTGCTGGCGGCGCTGGACCGGTCGTCGGCGGAGCGGATGGCGCGGCACAGCGCCACCGTCGCCGGCGTCCGCACGCTGGAGGAACTGGCCGACGCCGCCACCCGCATCTACCGCGACGACCTCGACGGCGGCCACATCACGCTCTTCTCGGAGCTGGTGGCCGCCGCGGTGGCCAAGCCCGAGCTCCGGGAGCCGCTGTCGGAGCGGGCCGAACCCTGGCTCGGCTTCATCGAGGCGACCCTCGACCGCGTGATCGGCGGCACCCCGCTGGCCCGCCTGACCCCGCCCCGCGACCTGGCGAACGCGGCGATCACCTTCTACCTCGGCGTCAACCTCTTCACGGTGCTGGACGCCGACCGGTCGCGTACCGACTCGGTGTTCGCGATGGCCCGGCGGCTCGCCCCCCGCGCGAAACTGCTCACCCTGCGGCTGCCGCGGCGCCGGTCACGGGGCGAGGAGTGAGGGAAACGGGGCAGGGGCAGGGGTCGCGCGCCGGCTCAGGGGGCCAGCGCGCGCCAGCCCGTGACCGGGCCGGGTGCGGTGTGCTCGGCCGGGGTCATCCAGAAGGGGGCGCCCAGCTCGGGGTGGACGTGGGCGCCGGTGCGGCCGTCGCCGGAGGAGCGGCCGGTCAGCCGGCGGCCGATCCAGGGGAGGAGGTGCTCCCGGGCGAACCGCAGATCGGCGGCGCGGCGGGCGGCCCAGCGGGGTGGGGCGGCCGGCGGCAGCGGCGCGTTCCAGTCGGACTCCGCGGGCAGGCCCAGCGCCTGCCAGACCGCCTCGGCGACCCGGCGGTGCCCCTCGGCGTTCAGGTGCAGCCGGTCGTCGGCCCACATCCGGGGGTCGGCCAGCGCCGCGGAGGAGTAGAGGTCCACCACCACGGCGCCGTGCCGGGCGGCCAGGTCGTCGATCCGGGCGAACAGCCGCTCCATCCGGGGCCGGAAGCGCTCCAGCACCGGCCCGCGGCGGCCGGGGCTGCGCATCAGCACCAGCTGCCCGCCGCCGCGCGCCAGCAGCTCGGCGCAGTCCGCCAGCCGGGCGCACACCCGCTCCACGTCGCAGTTCGGGCGCAGCACGTCGTTGAGCCCGCCGACCAGCGTCACCAGGTCCGCGCCCATCGCGGCGGCCGGCCCGCACTGCTCGTCGGCGATCTGGTCGATGAGCTTGCCGCGCACCGCGAGATTGGCGTACCGGAAGCCGGGCCCGGCGGGCTGCCCGGCCGGCGGGCGGGGGAGGGCCGCGAGGCGGGCGGCGAGCAGATCCGCCCAGCCCCGGTACGAGCCGTCCGGGAGGCCGTCCGCCATCCCCTCGGTGAAGCTGTCACCCACCGCGACGAAACTGGTGTACCGCACAATCTTCTCCATGGCGCGGTGATCCTATCCCGCGGTGTACGGTCGTCTGCGGCCGGAGTGCGGGCCGCGGAGAGGTACGGAAAGGCAGAGGTGGGCGTGGGATGAGTCCCCGGCGGAGCACGGATCCCGAGGCGGCGACGTTCACCGAACGGGCCCGGCGCCGGCAGTTGATCGAGTGCACCATCGACCTGATCTCCACCCGCGGCTACCCGGCCACCTCGCTGTCCGCGATCGCCGAGCGCGCCGGGGTCTCCAAGGCCGCGGTGCTCTACCACTTCACCTCGAAGGACAACCTCACCCGTGCCGCGCTGACCCAGGTGATGGCGGAGTTCTCCGCTTACGTCCGCGAGCGGGTGGAGCGCGCCCCGGACCCGCTGGCCGCGCTCCTCGCCTACGTCCGCGCGATGATCGGCTACCAGCGGGACAACCGCCGCCACGTCCGCGTGATCACCGAGATGCTGCTCGACGACGGCGGCGGGACCCGCCTGAAGAACCCCGGCTCGCACGACACCCACGACCGCTGGCAGTCGCTGGCCGCCCTGCTGGCGGACGGGCAGCGGGCGGGCGTGCTGCGGGAGTTCGACACCCGCACGGTGGCGCTGGCGATCGGCGGCGCGATCGACGGGGTGATCGGCCACTGGCTCGTCCACCCGGACCTCGACCTCGACGCCGCCGCCGCGGAGCTGGAGACCTTCACCCTCAACGCCGTCGCGCCCCGGGACTGACCCGGGCGAAGTCCGGGGTCGGCTCGGGCCGGATGCCGATGCCGCCGAGGTAGCCGGTGACGGTCCGCAGCGGGGGCACCCGCCGCAGCAGCCGCATCGGGACCGGCAGCCGGTCGCCGTGCAGCGTGCCGTCGAGCGCGGACCGGATCATCTCGTGCTCGCCGCGCTGCGACGCCTGCACCACCGCCATCGGCCACTCCCGGCGCCGCTGCACCCGGGCCAGGTCCGCGCCGGTGACCGCGGTGCGGCGCAGCGGGCCGGCCAGGATCCGGGCCGCGGCCACCGCGTCCTGGAGCGCGAGGTTGACGCCGACGCCGCCGACCGGCGACATGGTGTGCGCGGCGTCCCCCAGGCACAGCAGACCGGGCCGGTGCCAGCGCGGCAGCCGCCCGAACGTCACCTCCAGCAGCTTGACCTCGTCCCAGGAGGCGATGGTGCCGGTCACGGCGGCGTCCCAGCCGAACAGCGTGCCGAGCCGGTCGCGCAGCCACTGGATGTCGTGCCGGCGCAGCGCGGCGTCCTGCCCCTTGCCGATCAGGTACGAGGTCTGGAAGTAGGTGCCGCGGTCCATGGTGACCGCGGCCTGGCCGCCGCCGAACCGGCCGAAGACCCGGCCCCCCTTGAGGGCGTCGGCCGGCGCGTCCACCCGGATCTGCCAGACGTCCATCGGCACGTCGGTGTACCGCTGCCGCAGTCCGGCGGCGGCCCGGATCGCCGAGTCCCGGCCGTCGCAGGCCACGACCAGGTCCGCGGCCAGTTCCCCGGGCGCGCCGTGCTCGTCGGTGTAGCGGACCCCGGTCACCCGGCCGCCGCCGGTGCGCAGTCCGGTGGCCCGGGTGCGCATCCGCAGGGTGAAGGAGGGCTCCCGCGCGGCGGCGCCGGCCAGCAGGTTGAGGAAGTCCCACTGCGGGACCATCGCGAAGTACTTGTGCCGGCCGGGGATGCGCCGCATGTCGGCCATCACCACGGTCGTGCCGCCGACCTGGATCCGCATCTCCTCCAGTTTCCGGAACGGCAGCCGGGCGAACTCCGCGCCGAGCCCGAGGTCGTCCAGGAGGTTCAGGGTGGAGGGGTGGACGGTGTCGCCGCGGAAGTCGCGCAGGAAGTCGCCGTGCTTCTCCAGGACGGTCACCTCGATCCCGGCCCTGGCCAGCAGCAGTCCGAGCATCATGCCGGCCGGGCCGCCGCCCACCACGCAGCATGTCGTGCGGTCCATGTGTGCCCCCTCGTCGCGTACGCGTACGGATGCGTGACCGGGCCGCCGCGGCGGTTCCGCACGCGACTGACCGATCGGTTAGCAATCTAACCGATCGGTCAGTGAGCGTTTTTCCGGGGGTCGGATCCGCCCGCCGCCGGGCCGCGGCGGGCGCCGGATCAGCCGGCCGGCCGCTGGAGCACCAGCTCCCGCAGGACGTCCTCCATGGTCACCAGCCCGGCCAGCCGCCCGTCGTCACCGATCACGGCGGCCAGGTGCGTGCGCGATCCGCGCATCGCGGTCAGCACGTCGTCCAGCGGCGTCGCCGCCCGCACCCGGGCGATCGGGCGGAGCGCCGACACCGGGAACGGCGTGCTCCGCCGGGCGGCGTCCAACGCGTCCTTGACGTGCAGGTAGCCCAGGATCCGGCGGGTGTCGTCGACGACCGGGAAGCGGGAGAACCCCGACCGGGCGGCCAGCTCCTCCAGCTCCTCGGCGGTGATCCCCATCCGCGCGGAGACCACCTCGCCCACCGGGAGCACCACGTCCCGCACCGGGCGGCGGCCCAGCTCCAGGGCGTCCCGCAGCCGCTCCTGGGCCCGCTCGTCGAGCAGCCCGGCGGCCCGCGAGTCCTCGACCATCTGGGCCAGCTGGGCGTCCGAGAAGGTCGCCGCGACCTCGTCCCTGGTCTCCACCCGCAGCAGCCGCAGCACCCCGTTGGCCAGCGCGTTCACCGCGAAGATCACCGGGCGCAGGGCGCGGGTCAGCGCCACCAGCGGCGGCCCCAGCAGCAGCGCGCTGCGCACCGGCTCGGCCAGCGCCACGTTCTTCGGCACCATCTCGCCGAAGAGCATGTGCAGATAGGTCGCCGCCGCCAGCGCGATCACGAACGACACCGGGTGGATCAGCGCGTCCGGCAGCCCCACCGCGTCGAACACCGGGGAGAGCAGGTGCGCGATGGCCGGTTCGGCGACCGCGCCCAGCACCAGCGTGCACAGCGTGATGCCCAGCTGGGCCGCCGCCAGCAGCGCCGAGACGTGCTGGAGCCCCCACAGCACCCGGCCGGCCCGGCGGTCCCCGGCCTCCGCGTACGGCTCGATCTGGCTGCGCCGCACCGAGATCAGCGCGAACTCGGCGCCCACGAAGAAGGCGTTGACGACCAGGGTCAGCAGGCCCACCAACAACTGGAGCGCGGTCATCGCCGGGCCTCCTCGGCCTCGGCGGTGCCGGCCGGCGGCGCGTGCAGCAGCACCCGCGCCGCCCGGTGGCCGGACGCGTCCAGCACGTCCACCGACCAGCCGGCGACCTCCAGGGCGTCGCCGCGCCGCGGGATGCGGCCCAGCTCGGTGGCGATCAGCCCGGCCAGCGTCTCGTACGGGCCCTCCGGCAGCCGCAGGCCGATCCGCTCCAGCTGGTCGGCCCGGGCGGCGCCGTCGGCCTGGTAGAGCGCCCGCCCGTCGCCGTCCCGGCCGGCCGGGGCCAGGTCCGGGTACTCCAGCGGGTCGTGCTCGTCGCGGACCTCGCCGACCACCTCCTCGACGATGTCCTCCAGCGTGGCCACCCCGGCCGTACCGCCGTACTCGTCGATCACCACGGCCATCGTCCGCCGGCCGGACAGCCGGTCCAGCAGCCGGTCCACGGTCAGCGTCTCGGGCACCAGGAGCGGTTCCCGCAGCAGCTCGGAGACCGGGTGGCGGGGGCGCAGCTCGGCCGGGACGGCCAGGACGTCCTTGATGTGCGCGACGCCGACGACGCTGTCGAGGGTGCCGCGGTAGACGGGGAAGCGGGACAGACCGGTGGCCCGGGTGGCGTTGGCCACGTCCTCGGCGGTGGACTGCACCTCCAGGGCGATCACCTGCACCCGCGGGGTCATCACGTTCTCCGCGGTCAGGTCGGCGAGGCTGAGGGTGCGGACGAACAGCTCGGCGGTGTCCGCCTCCAGCGCGCCCTCCCGGGCGGAGTGCCGGGCCAGCGCGACCAGTTCCTGGGGGCCGCGCGCCGACGCCAGCTCCTCGGCGGGCTCCAGGCCCAGCCGGCGGACCGTGCGGTTGGCGGTGTTGTTCAGATGGCGGATCAGCGGCCGGAAGGCGGCGCTGAACACGCGCTGCGGGCCGGCCACCCGCTTGGCGACGGCCAGCGGGCTGGAGATGGCCCAGTTCTTGGGCACCAGCTCGCCGAGGACCATCAGGACCACGGTGGACACCGCGGTCCCCAGGACCAGCGCCACCGAGTCCGCGGCCGACCCGGACAGCCCGACCGCGGTCAGCGGCCCGGCCAGCAGGGTGGCGATGGCCGGTTTGGCGAGCATGCCGATGAGCAGGCCCGTCACGGTGATGCCGAGCTGGGCGCCGGAGAGCTGGAAGGTCAGTCCCCGCACCGCCGTCAGGGCGCTGTCCGCGCCCCGCTCGCCGCGCGCGACGGCGCGTTCGAGGTCGCTGCGCTCCACGGTCGTCAGCGAGAACTCCGCCGCGACGAAGACACCGCAGGCCAGGGTCAGCAGGAGCGCCACGGCCAGCAGGAGCAGGTCGGTCATCGGGTCACCTCCGTTCCATGATCGGACACGTCGCGGAGGTTCGCGCCCCGTCGCGGGGACGTATGACAACTGGGAGGCTCGGCCATGGCCGGACGCTCACACACCTTTCCGTCGAAATGGGTCCCGGACCGTATACCCGGACCCTCCATGGTAAAGGCACGGCAAAGTGCCCCGGTGTGGTGCGCCCCACCCGCCCCCGTGCGCGGAAGAGCCCGCCCCGGAAACGGGACGGGCTCTTCCGCGGCCGGCGGGCGCGTCAGCCGGTGAGCGGCTTGACCCAGCGGCTCCACTGCGGCTCGGGCGCGTAGCCGGCCGCCCGCCACGCGTGCTGCGCGAGCGCGTTGCGGTCCAGCACCATCGCGTCCGCGCGCCGGCCGCCGAGCGCGGCGAACCGCTCCTCGGCCGCCGCCAGCAGCGCCCCGCCGATCCCGCGCCGCCGGTGGTCCGGGTGGACGGCCAGCCGGTACAGGTGGCAGCGCCAACCGTCGAACCCGGCGATCACGGTGCCCACCAGCTCCCCGTCCCGCTCGGCCAGCAGCAGCGCCTCCGGATCGCGCGCCACCAGGCGGGCCACCCCGTCGGTGTCGTCGCTGATGCTGGTGCCCTCGGCGGCCACCTTCCAGAAGGCCAGCACGGTGTCGAGGTCGGCCGGTACCGCGGCCCGAATCTGAAGATCACTCATGGCCGGATCCCACCACCGGCCGCCGCTCCCTGTCGACCCTGCCCGCCGCCCCGGCTCCCGTGCAGCTTCCCCTCAGCTCCCCTTCAGCTCCTCGATCACCGGCGCGAACTCCTCCAGGCAGGTGTCCAGCACCGTGATGTACGAGAAGCCGTACTGCTCCCGGCGCTCCCGCAGCTGCTCGGCCATCTGCGCCGGTGTGCCGATCAGCAGCGTCGGCACCTCCAGCGCCTGGTCCTCGTCCACCCCGACGCCGTGGCCCGCGAACTCCCGGGCCGCCGCCCGCCGGTCGCCGGTCACCAGCACCCGCTGCACCAGGATGTTCAGCTCGGCCGGCTCCGCGCGGTCCGCGGCGTACGTGCGGTACGCGGCCACCGACGCCGCCACCTCCGTTGCGGGCAGCAGCTCCAGCGTGCCCTCCGGCTTGCCCGGCGCCTGCCGCCCGCCGGTGAACGCCACGATCTCCGCGTACCGGGCGGCCAGCCGCAGCAGCCGCGGCCCGTTGCCGCCGATCAGCAGCGGCGGGCGGGGCCGCTGCGCCGGCCGGGGCAGCTGCTCGGGATCGCCGAGCAGCCGGTCCAGCTCCCGGACCGTGTGCGCCAGGTGGTCCACCCGCTCGCCGGGCGTCCCGAACGGCAGCCCGGCCGCGTCGTGCTCGTCCTTGACGTACCCGGTGCCCAGGCCCAGCTCCAGCCGGCCGCCGGTGAGCGCGTCGGTGGTGGCCGCGTCGCGGGCCAGCAGGGCGGGGTTGAAGAAACCGGCGTTGAGCACGAAGGTGCCCATCCGCGGGCGCTCGGTCGCCTCCGCCGCGGCCACCAGCGCGGGGAACGGCGACGGCCACCCGAGGTGGTCGGGGACGAGCAGGACGTCGTAGCCGAGCTGCTCGGCGCGGCGGCACTTGGCGCGCCAGGCCGGGCCGGATTCGAGGGTGAGCAGATTGACGCCGAAACGGAACGGACGTGGCATGGCGGCCCCCTGGATACGTGGTCACGCACGGTGCGTGTAACCGTCAACGGTTATGCAATCACGCCCCGTTGGCCGTTGTCCGGGGGAATTCCGGGCCGGTGGCGCCGGGAGGGGAGGGGCCCCGCCGGGCGGGTCAGCCGCGTGCGGGCCGCGGGTTCGGGGTCCGCCGCCCGGGGCGGGCGTCCGCGTCGTCCGCGGCCTCCAGGGCCGCCTCCTCCGCCGCGGCCTCCTCGGCCAGTCCGCCCCAGATCTCCCCGGTCAGCGCCACCGCGGTGGCGGTGTCGCCCGCCGCGCAGGCGTCGATCAGGGCGTCGTGGCGGGCGGCGGAGGCCCGGGCCGCGGTGCTGGAGAAGCGGCGGCGCTCCAGCCGGCGCAGCAGCGGGGTGTAGCGGCGCACCGTCTCGGCCAGCGCCTCGTTGCCGCACACCGCCAGCGGGACGGCGTGCAGCGCGTCGTCGGCGGCGACCGCGGCGGCCGGGTCCTGGGCGTCCAGCGCGCGGACGAACGCCGCGTTCGCCGCCCGCATCGCGGCCAAGTGCTCGCCGGTCAGCGCCGGGACGGCGGTCCGCACCGCGAGTGCGTGCATGGCCTGGACGACCGCCAGCGCGTCCCGGATCTCCCGGGCCACGACCGGCGCGACCCTGGTGTAGCTCTGCGGTTTGGAGACCACCAGCCGCTCGGTGGCGAGCCGGGCCAGTGCCTGGCGCACGGGAGCGCGGGACAGGCCGAGCCGCTCGGCCAGCTCCCCGTCGTGCAGCCGCATCCCCGGCGGCAGCTCGCCGGAGACGATCGCCTCCAGCAGCGCGTCGTACGCCTTGTCGCGGAGCAGCCTTCTCGGCACCGGTTCCAGTGCGGTCACGCCCCGATCCTAAGCGGCCGGACCCGGCGGCCGGGGCCCGGGGAGCGGGCACTAACATTTTAGATGTCAGTATGGAGCCCGCGCGCCCCCGGCCTGCCGGGTCGGCGGCGCGCCGGGCCGTCCGGAGGGAGAGCCGTGCCGAAAGCCGTGCGCGGGATACGACGGGGCACCGCGGTCCCCATGGCGCTCGGCGTCCTCGCCGCCGCCTGCTTCGCCACCACCTTCGTCCTCAACCGCATGATGAGCGTGGCCGGCGGCTCCTGGCTGTGGAGCGCGAGCCTGCGCTACCTCTTCATGGCCGGGCCGCTGCTGGCACTGGTGGCGGTGCGCGGCGGGCTGCCCGCCGTGCTGCGCAGCCTCCGCGCCCGGCCCGGCGGCTGGCTGCTGTGGTCCACGATCGGCTTCGGCCTCTTCTACGCGCCGCTGACCTGGGCCGGGACGGCCGGCGCCGGATGGCTGGTGGCCGCCACCTGGCAACTGGTCATCGTCGCCGGCATCGTCCTCGGCGCGCTCGGCGGCGACCGGGTCCCGCTGCGCACCCTCGGGGTCTCCGCGCTGATCGTGCTGGGCGTGCTCCTCACCCAGCTCCGGGACGCCGGCGGCACCGGCCCGGGCGCCGCGCTGCGGGTGGTGCTGCCGGTGCTGGTCGCCGCGGTCGCCTATCCGCTCGGCAACCGCCGGCTGCTCGGCCTGGACGGGCTGGACGGCGTGCAGCGGACGCTCGCGATGACCCTCGGCTCGCTGCCGCTGTGGCTGCTGCTGGCCGGTATCGCCGCGGCCACCCAGGGCCCGCCGTCCGGTGGCCAGCTGGCGCGGTCGGCGGTGGTCGCGCTGGTGTCCGGGGTGGTGGCCACCACCCTCTTCTTCCGCGCCACCGACCTGGTGCGCCACCAGCCCGCCGCGCTGGGGGCGGTCGAGGCGACCCAGGCGGCCGAGGTGCCGTTCACCCTGCTCGGGGAGGCGCTGCTGGCCGGGGTCGCCGCGCCCGCGCTATCGGGCTGGGCCGGCCTGGTGCTGATCGTCGCCGGGCTGTGCGCGCATGCGCTGGGTCACGTACCCGGCGGCGCCGACCGCCAGCAGCAGGCCGACGGTGCCCAGGGTGAACGTCTCGAAGGTGAGCCGGGTAACGCCCCACACCGCCCGGAAGCGGTACGGCATCCCGGCGGCCTCCTCCAGGGTGCCGGGGAACAGCACCACCCATGAGCCGAGCAGGATCCAGGCGTACACCAGCACCGCCGCCCCCGTGAACCCCGGGGTGCCGAAGGGGACCTCGTAGGGCCGGGGCACCTCCCGGTGGCGCAGCCGGAGCGCCAGCAGCGCCGGGATCACCGCCAGGTAGGAGAGCAGCAGGGTGGTGATCGCCACCGACAGCACCACCCCGAAGACGGCCGAGGCGTCACCGCGCGCCAGGTGCATGGCGGCGAGCATGAAGGCGGTGGCGGTGACACCGGAGAGCAGGTTCATCCGGACCGGGGTGCCCAGCCGCGGGTGGAACGCGCCGAGCGCCCGGGTGAAGAACCCGCCGTCGGCCGCGGCCATCGCCTGCATCCGGTCCGCGACGATCATCCAGGCGCTGCCCTGCGTCAGCAGCGCCAGCGCGAACACCACCGCCGCGCAGGTCAGCAGCGGTCCCCGCCAGCTCCCGTAGATCTCGAAGACCAGCGCGGCGGCATCCATGAACCCGCCGACCCCGGTGACCCGGCCGGGCGGGGCGGCCGACAGGATCGCCGCCACCGGCAGCAGGTAGCAGCCGGTGGCGATGGCACCGGACATGCCGATCGCCACCGGGACGTCGTGCTGCGGGTCGCGCATCTCGTCGCCCGCCGCGTTGGGCGCCTCGAACCCGACGAAGGCGAAGAGCAGCACCGGCACCAGCGCCAGGAACCCGGCCCCGGTGGGCGTGAAGTCCGCCTCCGCCAGCCCCCGGAAGCCGTGCCGTACGCCGTACGCCACCGCCGTCGCGGTGAAGAAGGCCAGCGCCAGCACCTTCGCCGCGGCGCCCGCCGTGGTGATCCACTTGCCGCGGCGCAGCGAGACCACCGCGGTCAGGATCGCGGCCCAGATGAAGACCAGTTTGAAGACGTAGTCGGCGGGGGTGCCCGGGGCCAGCGGGAAGACGAAGCCGTTCCACGCCGCCGCGGCGAGGTACACCAGCGAACCGCCCAGCCAGACCGGGTTGGTGACCCAGTAGAACATCGTGGTCAGCGCGGCCGGCAGCCGCCCGAAGGCCACGTCCACCCACACGTACGGGCCGCCCTCCTGAGGGAAGGCGGCGCCGGTCTCGGCGAACAGCAGGGCGTAGGGCAGCAGGAACGCCACCGCCAGCGCCGCGGTCCAGGTGACGGCCTGCCCGCCGCCCGCCGCGATCTCCCCGATCACGTCCAGGGAGACCACCGCGGCGACGCCCATCGCCATGATGTCGAACCGGCGCAGCGTGCGCCGCAGATGCGGAACGGGGGCGGGCACGGACACGGCGCTGGCTCCTGACGGGACGGGGCGGCCGGGCGGACCGGCGGCCCGGCCGCCCCTCATCGTGCGGCACCGGCCCGGCCGCCCGGCGGCGGCGCGGCGGGCGGGCCGGTGCCTCTCGCCCCGATGACCCGGGGCCGGGCAGTGCGGTCCGCCACGTCCGGCAGCCCTGTCCCCGGCGGACTTCCCCCGCTAGGGTCGGCTGCGTAGTCGATCTTGGCGCTTCCCCCACGGCGCCCCGCGCAACCGTGCGCCGAGGACCGAGGGAGGGCCGTGGAACTCAACCTCCACCAACTGTGGATCTTCATGCAGGTGGTCGAGCACCAGGGCTTCTCCGCCGCGGCCCAGCGGCTCTACCTGAGCCAGCCCGCGGTCTCCAACCAGGTGCGCCGGCTGGAGCAGGCGCTGCGGGTCACCCTCATCGACCGCTCCGGCACCCGCGCCCGGCCGACCGCCGAGGGGGAGGTGCTCGCCGCGTACGGCGCGCGGATCCTGCGGCTCGCGGAGGACGCGGTGGCCGCCGTCCGGCAGGCCGCCGAACCGGTCACCGGGCGCCTCCTGGTGGGCGGTTCCACGACGGTGGGCACCTATCTGCTGCCCGGCCTCCTGGCCCGCTACCAGCGGCGCCACCCGGACGTCGGCTGCGAGGTCTTCGTCGCCGACGCCGACGCCGTCACCGAGCGGCTGCGCACCGGCGGCCTCGGGCTGGCGGTGGTGGCCGGCAGCCCGCCCGGCGACCGGCTGGCCGTGGAGCCGGTGCTCGACGAGCACTGGCTGCTGATCGCCGGCCCCGGCCATCCGCTGGCCGGCCGGGACACCGCCACCCCGGACGACCTGGCCGCCGCCGGCGCCCGCTTCCTGCTCCGCGAACCGGGTTCGCCGGCCCGCGCCCACCAGGAGCGGACCCTGGCCGACTGGGGCCTGGCCGGTGCCCCGCGCGCCGACATCTGGGGGCCCGAGACCGTCAAGCGGTGCGTGGCGGCGGGGATGGGCCTGGCCCTGCTCCCGGAGCACGCGGTGGCCGCCGAGCTGCGCGCCGGCACCCTGGCCGCGCTGCCCGTCACGCCGGCCCCGCCGCCCCGCCCGGTCAGCCTCGTCCGCCACCGGGACCGGCCGCCGTCCCGCGCCGAACGGGCCTTCCTGGCGGTGCTGCGGGAGCTGCGGGACGGGCCGGGGGAGCCCGGCCCGGAGCCGGCCGGTCCCGCGCCCGCCGGGCCCGGAGGACGCCCCTTGCCGGTGCTAGCGGATCCGCGCTAGCGTGGAGGCGTGGCGAAAACCCAGTTGAACGTCCGGGTGGACGAGGCCACCGCCGAAGCGGCGCGGGAGCGCGCCCTCCAGCGGGGCGTCAGCGTGAACCGCTACATCGAGGAGCTCGTCCTCAAGGACGCCGGCGAGGTCGGCCAGACCTTCGTCGAGGCCGCCGCGGACTTCATGAAGCAGTACGAGCGGGTCTTCGCCGAGGAGTTCGGCCCCGACCCGGGCCCGGACCGGCAGCCCGCCGCCGGCGAACGGCCCGCGCGCCACGGGGAAGGACATCCGGGCACAACGTGACACTGCGCATCGATCTGGCCTGGCTCCTCCTGATCGCCGAACGGCACACCCCCGGGGACCCGCAGGTCACCGACTGGGGCGCCCTGATGGCCGCGGTCGGCCGCCACGAAGCCGAGATATTCGGCGTCCCCGTCTACCCCGAACCCCAGGACCGCGCCGCCGCACTGCTCCAACTCCTGCTGCACGTCCCGGCCCTGGAGCGCTCCAACGCCATGTTCGCCAGCGCGGTCGCCTACGGCTTCCTCGTCGCCAGCGGCCTGAAGGTCACCACCTCCCCCGAACAGGTCCGCGAGCTGGCCCGCCGGGTCAAGGACGGCACCGCGGACGTCCGCGCCATCGCCGACGAACTGCGCACCTGGACGCACTGACCCGGGGCCGCCGGCTCAGGGGAGCCGCCGCGCGACCGTGATGATCTCCGGGGAGTCCGGGGTGAACGGGCGCCGGTCCCAGTCCCCGTAGCGCGCCTCGACCGCCAGCCCGGCCGCCGCGAGCCGCGCGGCGAGCGCCGCCGCGTCCAGGAACCGCAGCGTGGCGTGGCTGACCACCGGTGCGTCCCACCCCGGCCCGTCGAACGTCTCGGTGAACCGCACCAGCTCACCCCTGACCGGCAGTTCGACCCGGTGCGTCACCCGCGCCCGGCGGCCGTCCGGGCGGGTCACCGTCACCGCCCGGTCCGGCGTCCACCGCTCCCACGGCCGCACCAGCGGATTGCGGGTCTCGAACGCGAAGCGGCCGCCGGCCCGCAGCGCCGCCCGGACCGCGGCCAGCGCGGTGTCCGGCTCGGCGGCACCGGTCAGGCACTGGAAGGCGTGCCCGGTCATCACCACCAGGTCGAAACCGGAGTCCGGGCCGGTGCCGGTGACGTCCGGGGCCCTGGCCGACGCAGCGCCGGCCAGGAACCACTCGATGCCCAGGTCCGCGCGGCTCCGGGCCCGGCCGAGCATCGCCGGGGACGGGTCGAGCCCGGCGATGCGGCCGGTGTGGCCCGCCTCCCGGGCCCGGTGCAGCAGGGTGCCGGTGCCGCAGCCGACGTCGAGGACGGCGTCCGCGGCCAGGACCAGCGCCAGGTAGAAGTCGTTGTCGGGACCCCAGGGGTTCAGCACGTCATACCACGCGGCGAGGTCCGCGTCCGCGGTCGGGTGATCGGCCATTCCGCCAGTGTCCGGCACAACGGGCCCCGTACGCACGGGAGTTACGCGGTGCCGGCGTCCTCCGGGAGTGCCGGGCCGGTGCCGCCCAGCTGCGGGGCCAGCCAGCCGGGCGCCGCGGCGCGGAAGGCGTCCGGCGGCAGCGTCCCGGAGCCCTCCGGGATCAGGCCGAGCAGCGGGACGCCCGCCGACTCCGGCAGATCGGCGAGGTTGCAGCGGGCGGCGAGCCCCGGCTCGGCCGGCCAGCTGCCGATCACGACGCCGGGGCAGTGCAGCCCGTGGGTGCGCAGCGCCAGCGCGGTCAGCGCGGTGGTGTTGAGGGTGCCGAGCCCGGCCTCGACGACCACCAGGACCGGGGCGCCGGCCATCCGCGCGGCGTCGGCCAGGGTGTGGCCGGCCGCGTCGAACCGGACCAGCAGGCCGCCCGCGCCCTCGACCAGTACCAGGTCGTGCGAGGCGGCCAGCTTCGCCGCGGCCTCGGCGATCTCCTGCGGACCCACCGGCGGCAGTCCGGACCGGCGGGCGGCCGTGGCGGGCGCCAACGGCTCGGGGAAGCGGGCGAGTTCGCTGACCGTGACCGGGCCGGCCAGGCGCGCGGTCTCCGCCGCGTCCCCCGGCTCGTCCGGTCCGACGCCGGTCTGGGCGGCCTTGAGGACCGCCACCGAGCGGCCCCGGCGGAGCTCCGCCGCGGCGATCGCGGCGGTGGTCACGGTCTTGCCGATCTCGGTACCCGTACCCGTCACGAACAGCACCGACATGGGTGTGCCTCCGAACTCTCAGGGGGTGGTGGGGAAGAGGAAAAGGGGAGGGGAGGGAGCCGTGGCGGGGACGGCCGGCGCCCCCGCCACGGCGGGGTCAGCCCGCGCGGGCGGCCGCGCACACCGCCGCGCCGATCCGCGCCACGTCCTCGTCGCCGGTGATGTACGGCGGCATGGTGTAGATCAGGTCCCGGAACGGCCGCAGCCAGACGCCTTCCCGGACCGCGGCCCGGGTCGCCGCCGCCATGTCCACCGGGTGGTCGAGCTGCACCACGCCGATCGCGCCCAGCACCCGGACGTCGCGCACCCCGGGGACGTCCCGCGCCGCCGCCAGCCCGTCCCGCAGGCCGGTCTCGATCCGTTTGACCTCCCGCGTCCAGTCCTGGGACAGCAGCAGCTCCACGGAGGCGTCGGCGACCGCGGCGGCGAGCGGATTGCCCATGAACGTGGGACCGTGCGCCAGTACCGGCAGCTCGCCGCGGGCGATCCCGCCGGCCACCTCCGCGGTGCACAGCGTCGCCGCGAGGGTGAGGTACCCGCCGGTCAGCGCCTTGCCCAGGCACATCACATCGGGGGCGACCGCGGCGTGCCCGGCCGCGAAGAGGGCACCGGTCCGGCCGAAGCCGGTGGCGATCTCGTCGAAGACCAGCAGGACGCCGTGCGCGTCGCACGCCTCCCGCAGCACCCGCAGGTAGCCGGGGGAGTGGAAGGACATCCCGCCCGCGCCCTGCACCACCGGTTCCACGATCACCGCCGCCAGCTCGTCGGCGTGACGGGCGATCAGCTCCCGCAGGTGGGCCGCGTACCCGGCGTCCGGCGGGGCGTCGAAACCGGCCGGCGGCGCGTCCGCGAAGACCTGCCGGGGCAGCACGCCCTGCCAGAAGTGGTGCATCCCGCCGTCCGGATCGCACACCGCCATCGGCTGCCAGGTGTCGCCGTGGTAGCCGCCGCGCCAGGTCAGCAGCCGCTGCTTGCGCGGCTTGCCCAGCGAACGCCAGTACTGGAGGCACATCTTGACGGCCACCTCGACCGACACCGAACCGGAGTCGGCGAGGAAGACGTGGCGCAGCGGCTCCGGCGTGATGTCCACCAGCCGCTTGGCGAGCCGCACCGCGGGCTCGTGGGTGAGCCCGCCGAACATCACGTGGCTCATCCGCTCCAACTGGCCGCGGGCCGCGTCGTTGAGCACCGGGTGGTTGTAGCCGTGCACCGCCGACCACCACGACGCCATGCCGTCGACCAGCTCGGTGCGGCCCTCGGCCGGCCGGCCCAGCCGCAGCCGGACACCGGCGGCCGACTCGACCAGCAGCGGCTCGGTCCGGCCGGGCATCGGCCCGTACGGGTGCCAGACGTGCTCCCGGTCCAGAGCCAGCACGTCGGCCGGTGTGAGCGGCTCAGGCATTGGGCGGCAGGTCGGTCCCGGCGCCGCGGCGGCGCACTGCGACGAGGTTGCGCCGGGCCTCCTCGGCGGGGGCGGGCACGGCGGCCGGCGCCCCGTCCGCCGGCTCCGCGCCGCAGGCCTCCGCCGGGCCGGCGGCGTCCCGGCGGTGGGCCGGGAGGGTGGCCGTCCCGGCCTCCTCCACCTCGAACCCGGCGTCCGCGATCATCGCCAGGTCGTCCTTGCCGGCCTGGCCCTCACTGGTCAGGTAGTCGCCCAGGAAGATGGAGTTGACCAGGTGCAGGGCGAGCGGCTGGAGGCTGCGCAGGTGCACCTCGCGGCCGCCCGCCAGCCGGACCTCGATGTCCGGGCAGACGAACCGCACCATGGCCAGGATGCGCAGGCACCGCTGCGGGGTGAGGTTCCACTCCTCGGCCAGCGGGGTGCCCTCGAACGGGATCAGGAAGTTGACCGGCACCGAGTCCGGGTCCAGCTCGCGCAGGGCGAAGACCACGTCGACCAGGTCGGCGTCGGTCTCGCCCATCCCGGCGATCAGCCCCGAGCAGGCGGACATCCCGGCCGCCTGGGCCTGTTGGACGGTGTCGACCCGGTCCGCGAAGTCGTGCGTGGTGCAGATGTCGCCGTACGTGGCTTCCGAGGTGTTGAGGTTGTGGTTGTAGGCGTCGGCGCCCGCCGCGCGCAGCCGCTCCGCCTGGCCCTCGCTCAGCAGCCCCAGGCAGGCGCACACCTCGACGCCCTCGTTCTGCTCCTTGATGGCGGAGATGGTCTCCGAGACCCGGTCCACGTCCTTGTCCGTCGGGCCCCGGCCGCTGGCGACCAGGCAGACCCGCTTGGCGCCGCCGGCCACCCCGGCCGCGGCCGCCTTGGAGGCGTCATCGGGCTTCAGCCAGGTGTACTTGAGGATCTCCGCCTTCGAGCCCAGCCGCTGCGAGCAGTACGAGCAGTCCTCCGGGCACAGGCCCGACTTGAGGTTGACGAGGTAGTTGAGCTTGACCCGCCGCCCGAACCACGCGCGGCGCACCTTCCCGGCCGCGGCCACCACATCGAGCAGTTCGTCGTCGGACGTCGCCAGGACGGCGAGCGCCTCCTCGCGGGTCGGCACCTCGCGCCGCAGTCCCTTGTCCACCAGTGTGTTCAGCAGGTCCATGGCGATGATCCTGGCGTACGCCACGGCGTACGGCCAAGGAGGATTCCCACAACGCCCGGCGATCGGGGTGTGTGTATCACCACACCGTCCACCGGTGGAACGACCGCTAACGTCTATCGACAGCCCACAATCGAGCCCCCACGGGCCCGTTGCCCGGAACCGCTGACGGGAACCGTACCCCGCGCGGTACGGGACCGTTCCCGGTGCCGAGACGACGAAGGACGCCGATGCCGCAGGACTCCGCCCCGCCGCTGCCGCGCGACACCCCGCCCGCACCCCCCGCCGGGCGGGCCGTCGCGGCCCTCCGGCCGGCCTCCGGCGCGGCGTTCGACTGGCTGGACACCGCCCGTGCCGAACGCCGGCGGGCCGGCTTGGTCCGCACCCTGCGGCCCCGCCCCGCCGACTCCCCGCTGCTGGACCTGGCCGGCAACGACTACCTGGGCCTGGCCCGGCACCCCGAGGTCACCCGCGGCGCGGCGGCGGCCGCGCACCGCTGGGGCGCCGGCGCCACCGGCTCCCGGCTGGTCACCGGCAGCACCGAACTCCACGCCCGGCTGGAGGCCGACCTGGCCGCGTTCTGCGGCTTCGAGGCGGCGCTGGTGCTCTCGTCCGGCTACACCGCCAACCTCGCCGCCGTCACCGCGCTCACCGCCCCCGGCACCCTGGTCGTCTCCGACGCCGGCAACCACGCCTCGCTCATCGACGGCTGCCGGCTCTCCCGGGCCCGTACCGAGGTCGTCCCGCACGCCGATCCGGCGGCCGTGCGCACCGCGCTGGCCGGCCACCGCGGCCGGGCACTGGCCGTCACCGACGCGGTCTTCTCCGTCGACGGCGACGCCGCGCCGCTGGCCGCCCTCGCCGACGCCTGCCGCAGCCGGGACGCGGCGCTGCTGGTCGACGACGCGCACGGCCTGGGCGTCCTGGGCGACGGCGGCCGCGGCGCGGTCCGGGCCGCCGGACTGGCCGGGGACGCCGACGTGGTGGCGACCGTGACGCTCTCCAAGTCCCTCGGCGCACAGGGCGGGGCGGTGCTCGGCCCGGCCCGGGTCATCGAGCACCTGGTCAACACCGCGCGGTCGTTCATCTTCGACACCGGGCTGGCGCCGGCGGCGGCCGGCGGCGCGCTCGCCGCGCTGCGGCTGCTGGGCCGGGAGCCCTCCCGCGCGGCCCGCGTCCGGCGGGTGGCGCGGGACCTGCACGCCCGGCTCACCGCCGCGGGCCTGACCGCGGCCCGCCCGGACGCGGCGGTGGTCTCCGTGCGCGCGCCCTCGCCGGAGGCGGCGGTGCGCTGGGCCGCGGACTGCCGGGCGGCCGGCCTGGCGGTCGGCTGCTTCCGGCCGCCGTCCGTGCCGGACGGGATCTCCCGGCTGCGGCTGACCGCCCGCGCGGACCTGACGGACGCTCAGATCGCCGCGGCGGTCCGCACCGTGGTGGCCACCGCGCCGGCGGCCTGACCCCGCCGGCCCCGCCCGCACCGCCCCTTCCTCCCCCGATCGCCGCCTTACGCGGCCCACTTCACCGGATCGGACGAGCGCACCGCGCAAGAAGTCCGTAGGGGTGGGGCGCCCGCCCGCCGCACCGGCAGCACGGGTGGCAGTCTGGCGCACAGCACACAACCGAGGCGGCCGGCGTCCCGGCCGGCCGCCCGGCCGCCCGGCGCCGCGCCCGGTGGGGAAAGGGACGGCGTCGTCATGGCAGACCACCAGGAATCCACCCGCACCCTGCCGAGCCTCCCCGCCTCGGTCGCCGCCGCCCGGGGGCACGTCCGCGACGTCCTCACCGGCTGGGGCCTGCCACCGGGGTCGGCGGCGGCCGGCGATCTGCTGCTGATGGTCTCCGAACTGGCCTCCAACGCCGTCCAGCACACCCGCGGCCGCTCCCCGGCCTTCACCGTCGAACTCCGCCTCGACCGGGCCGAACGGCTGCGCCTGGGCGTGACCGACAGCCATCCCCGCCCGCCGCGCCGGCTGCCCGCCGCGGTCCAGCAGGACAACGGCCGGGGCCTGGTCATCCTCCGCGCGCTGGCCGCGGAACACGGCGGCCGGCTCTCGGTCGAGCCCACCGCCGCCGGCGGCAAGACGGTCTGGGTGACCCTGCGCTGGCCGCCGGCCGCGCCGTGACACCCGGCACCGCCCGGCCACCGGCGCGCCGCTCCCCGGCACGGCCCTAACCGGGCGGGGTCAGCAGGGCCTCCGCGCCCACCGGGCGGAAGCCGGCCGCCAGCAGTGCCCGGACGCTGCGCGCGTTGCCCGGCGCGACCTGGGCCCAGAGCACTTCTCCGGCCGGTATCAGATGCCGCGCGGCCCGGGCCAGGGCCCGGCCCAGACCGCGGCCCCGGGCGGGCTCGTCCACCTCCAGGGCCAGCTCCCAGCGGCCGGCCACCCCGCGGCCGACCGCCACCGTGCCGCCGTCGCCGGTGGTCCAGGCGCGCACCGCGTCGCGGTGGCGCAGGGCCCGGGTGCTGCGCGGGTGCCCGGCGGCGGTTGTCCCGGTCAGGGCGAGCGGGGGCGGACCGGGGAGCGCCCCGGCGACCGCCAGCAGGTCGACGCAGCCGATCTCCCGGCCGGTACGGGCGCTGAGCGCGCCGAGGAACGGCGGGTTGAGCGGCGCCGCCAGATCGCCGGGCGGTATCCGCTCGCGCACCCACGCGGGCGGCACATCGGCGAACACCACGGCGTGCGCGGTGAAGGACAGCACCCCGGCATCGCGTGGTGTCGGCGCGGGCAGCACCGTCACCGCGCCGTCGGCGGGTGGGAAGCTGCCCCGCGCCGCGGCCGCCAGCAGCTTGCTCAGTTCCCCGGCCATACCGCCAAGTTACCGAACGGCACTGACACGTGGGCATGGTGCGCGGCGCCGCCGGTCAGCGCACCCGCCCGTACCAGACCGCGCGGCTCCAGATCCGCTCCAGGCGGACCACCGCGCCGGCCTTGGGCGCGTGCCAGATCCGGTCGTCGCCGGCGTAGATCCCGACGTGGTACACGCCCCGGCCGGAGTGGAAGAAGACCAGGTCGCCGCCCCTGCGGGCGGACCGCGAGACGTGCTCGGTGTGCCGGTACTGCTGCGCCGCGGTGCGCGGCAGGGCCCGTCCGGCGCGCCGGAAGGAGTACAGCGTCAGGCCCGAGCAGTCGAAGCTGTTGGGTCCCTGCGCCCCGTACCGGTAGGGGGCGCCCTGCTTGGAGGCGGCGATCCGCAGGGCCTTGACGGAGACCGAGGCCAATTCGACCTCGGGAGCGGCCCCGTGGGCCGGTACGGGCCCTCCCAGGGTGACCAGGGTGAGGGCGGAGACGGTGCCGGCACGCGCCAGCAGATGCGGCATCTGCACGCGCATGGTCATGCGCAACCCTTCGTCAGCCGGTGATCCGGACGACGGCGGGTTCAGCTGCCCGTCCGGACCGCCCCGTCGCTGTGGCGGGGGCTTGTCGTCCCAGGGATCGTCACGCACCACCCACCCGATTTCCGAGCTGAAAATGCCGTCTGTGACATTGGTCACCTTTGCGCCGAATGAGCGGTTTCGTCCCGATCGACCCGTTGACCGGCGCGGCGGCGCGGCCGGGACCAGCGCCGAAACCGCGGGGCCACCGGAATCTCCGGTGACCCGCGCAATTCCTCGCCCCCTTACCGCAGCCGCCTGCGCTACGCCGTCCGGGCACCCCGGAGCGTCACGTGTCCCGGCCCGGACCGGGGCGCGCCCGCGTGGCGCGCCCCGGTCCGGGCCCCCGTACGGCGCCCGTGCGCACCCGGTCCGTCCGTCAGGCGCCCTCCTGCGGCGGCACCGCCACCCGCTGGGCCCGGCGTTCGCCGTCCAGCACGCGCAGCGCCCGGCCCAGCGTCGCGGGGTGCAGTTCGCTCTCCCCGCGCCGGTGCATCAGGGCGAGCGCGTCCCGCAGCTCGGCGGCGGCGCCGACCAGGGCCTGGGCGGCGCGCAGCGAGCCGTAGGTGCTGGTGCCGCGGGCCGGGTTGATCCGGCCGAGCTGGTCCAGGGCCGCCAGATAGGCGTCGATCAGCTGCCCCTCGGCGCGGGTCAGGGCGGGCAGCGGCGGGAGCTGCGGCGGCCACATGCCCCTCACCGCCCGGTGACCGCGGCGGCGGTCCGCTTGCGGCCGCGGGTGAGTCCGTCGATCAGGCCGTACGCCCGGGCGCCCGGCGCGTCGAAGAAGGTGTCGCGGACGGTGTCCTCGGCGATCCGCTCCCGGGGCTGCCCGGTGTGCCGGGCCAGCAGGTCCACCAGGGTGTCGCGGGTGCGCAGCATCTCCTCCGCCTGGATGCGCAGGTCCTCGACCTGGCCGCGGACCGGTTCGGGCAGCGCGGGCTGATGGATCATCACCCGCGCGTGCGGCAGCGCCAGCCGCTTCCCCGGGGTGCCCGCGGCCAGCAGGACCGCGGCCGCCGACGCCGCCTGGCCCAGGCAGACCGTCTCCACGTCGCAGGAGATGTAGCGCATCGTGTCGTAGATCGCGCTCATCGCGGTGACCGAGCCGCCGGGGGAGTTGAGGTAGAGCGAGATGTCCCGGTCCGGCGCGGCGTGTTCGAGGTGGAGGAGCTGCGCCATCACGTCGTTGGCGGAGGCGTCGTCGATCGGTGTCCCCAGGAACACGATCCGCTCGCTCAGCAGCTTGGAGTACGGGTCCGTGGTCCGGACCCCGTAGCCGGTGCGCTCGGTGAACTCCGGCAGGACGTGGCGCGCCGTCGGCGGCAGCATGGGCTGCTCCCTTCCTCTGTAAAAAATGTACAGGATGTACATCCCGTTAGAATGGGAGCATGGCCTACGAAATTCCGGTGACGCAAGCCCGGGCCGAGCTCGCGGATCTGATCAACCGCGTCGTCTACGGCGGCGAACGGGTGGTGGTCACCCGCCACGGAAAGCCCCTCGTGGCGCTGGTGTCCGCCGCTGACCTGCAACGGCTCGAAGAGCTGGGGCGCCAGGAGGAGGCCGCCGAGCAGGACGGGGTGATCAGCACGGTCTCCTCGGTGCGGCCCCTGGCGTCCGCTCCGGGCGAACGCCGGCGCTTCGGCATCGCCGCGGAACACCGCGACCCGGCCGCCGGGGACCGGCGACCGGGTCGGGAGAGCTGACCTGCGGGGTGCGGCGCGGACGGGGGTGCCGGCCGCGCGGTGCGGCGGCCGCCCCCGTCCGGCGCGGCGTCAGGAGCTGAGCTGCCAGACGGCGTTGGCGATGGCGTCGGTGTGGTTGTGCAGCGCGGTGTCGTCGATGTTGCGGGAGGTGTCGCAGGAGCGGTGGTAGCAGGCGTCGAACGCCTTGCCCGCGGTGCCGCCCCACGCCTTGGCCTGGGCGGCGGTCTTGATGTAGTCCGCCCCGGAGAAGAGCCCGCCGACCGGGACGCCGGCGTCCTTGAAGGGCGCGTGGTCGGAGCGGCCGTCGCCCTCGGTCTCCGGCTCGGTGGCGATGTTCTTCGCGGCGAACCAGTCCTTGAAGACCTTCTCCAGCTTGGCGTCGTCGTCGTAGACGAAGTAGCCCGGGTTCGGCGAGCCGATCATGTCGAAGTTCAGGTACGCGGAGATCTTCGCGCTGTCGGCGCCGAGGGCGTCGACGTAGTGCCGGGAGCCGACCATGCCGTCCTCCTCGTCGCCCCACCAGGCGAACCGCAGGTGCTTGGCGGGCTTGAGGTGCTCCCGGGAGACGGCGAGCGCGACCTCCAGGATGCCCGCCGAGCCGGAGCCGTTGTCGTTGATGCCCGGGCCGGCGTCGACCGAGTCCAGGTGCGAACCGGTCAGGACGGTGGCGTCCTCGGCGCCGCCGGGCCAGTCGGCGATGAGGTTGTAGCCCTTGGCGCCGCCGCTGGTGAACTCCTGCACGCTGGTGGTGAAGCCGGCGGCGTCCAGCGTGCCCTTGAGGTAGTCCAGCGACGCCCGGTAGCCGGGCTGCCCGTGGGCGCGGTTGCCGCCGTTGGCGTCGGCTATGGACTGGAGCTTGTCCAGGTGGGCCTTGACGGCGGCCACCGGGATGTCGGGGGCGGCCTGGGGGCTGGGCGTGGCGGCCCCGGCGGCCGCGGCCCCGCCCAGCAGGGCGGCGACGGCGGTGCAGGCGCCGGCGGCGAGGGCCGCGCGGCGGATACGCGAAGAGCGGGTCACGAAGGGCTCCGATGCTGTTGTGGGGGGTGCCCCGGAGCGGGACATTGTTGACGCGAGCATGAGGATTGCGAGGGAGTTCGAAAAGCGTCAAGAGCGGATACCGGACACCCGCGTTCGCGCAGCGGAATGCCGTCTGGTTTATGGCGAAAATTCCGATTGATTGCGAGACTCTCGGTCGTTTTTCCGTATTCCGGAAGGGGGTTGAGGGTGTGGAATTCGCCACCACGCATCCGTACAACCCTGGGCCGTGGAAGGGGAAAGCGAAGGGCTCGATTCCGGTCGCCGACCGGTAACAGCTGGTGATTTCCGGTGTGTTACGCCGGGCGCGGCAAGGGCTGGGGAAATCGCCCGCGCGCGTAACGGCGTCGAAATCCCGCCTAACTAGCCTGCCCGCATGGGGCAGTTGATGGTCAAGTGCTGGAATCCGGTTTGCTTCCCCTTTAAACATTGTGTGGTACATCTAACGACACAGGTGTGTCCATGCCTGTGACCTGGGCAAATGCGCCCGGGTGAAAACCTGTGAGGTGGAACGTATGCAACTGACCCCGCATGAGCAGGAACGGTTGTTGATTCATGTGGCGGCAGACGTGGCCGAAAAGCGGCGGTCCCGGGGGCTGAAGCTCAACCACCCCGAAGCCATCGCGCTGCTGACGGTGCACATCCTTGAAGGGGCCCGGGACGGCCGTACCGTCGCCGAGCTCATGTCCTCCGGGCGCAAGGTGCTCACCCGCGACGACGTCATGGAAGGCGTCCCGGAGATGATCCACGACGTCCAGGTGGAAGCCACCTTCCCCGACGGCACCAAGCTCGTCACCGTTCACGAACCCATCAACTGACCACGGGAGAGCAGACAATGATCCCGGGACAGATCCTCTACGCCGACGAGCCGGTGCGCCTCAACGACGGCCACCCCCTCACGCGCATGACCGTCCTCAACTCCGCCGACCGCCCCGTCCAGGTCGGCTCCCACTACCACTTCGCCGAGGCCAACGCCGGCCTCGACTTCGACCGCGCCGCCGCGCACGGCAAGCGGCTGAACGTCGCGGCCGGCACCGCCGTGCGCTTCGAGCCCGGCATCCCCACCGAGGTCGAGCTGGTCCCCATCGCGGGCAAGCGGATCGTCGTGGGCCTGCGCGGACAGACCGGAGGTCCCCTCGATGGCTGAACTGACCCGCCAGCAGTACGCCGACCTCTTCGGCCCCACGGCCGGCGACCGGATCCGGCTCGCCGACACCGACCTGGTCGTCGAGATCACCGAGGACCTCTCCGGCGGCCCCGGCCGGGCCGGTGACGAGGCCGTCTTCGGCGGCGGCAAGGTGATCCGCGAGTCGATGGGTCAGTCGCGGGTGACCCGCGCCGAGGGCGCCCCGGACACCGTGATCACCGGCGCCGTGGTCATCGACCACTGGGGCATCGTCAAGGCCGACGTCGGCATCCGCGACGGCCGGATCACCGCCCTGGGCAAGGCCGGCAACCCCGACACCATGGACGGCGTCCACCCCGACCTGGTGATCGGCCCGGAGACCGAGGTCATCGCGGGCAACGGCAAGATCCTCACCGCCGGCGGCATCGACACCCACGTCCACTTCATCTGCCCCCAGCAGGCGGACGAGGCGCTGGCCGCGGGCATCACCACCATGATCGGCGGCGGCACCGGCCCGGCCGAGGGCAGCAAGGCCACCACCATCACCCCCGGTGCCTGGCACGTCGCCCGGCTCTTCGAGGCGATGGACAACCTGCCGGTCAACGTCGGTCTGCTGGGCAAGGGCAACACCATGTCCCTGCCCTCGATGCGCGACCAGCTGCGGGCCGGTGTCCTCGGCTTCAAGATCCACGAGGACTGGGGCGCCACCCCCGCCGTCATCGACGCCTGCCTGTCGGTCTGCGAGGAGAGCGGCGCCCAGCTCGCGATCCACACCGACACCCTCAACGAGGCCGGCTTCCTCGGCGACACCATCGCCGCCATCGCCGGCCGCTCCATCCACGCGTTCCACGTCGAGGGCGCCGGCGGCGGCCACGCCCCCGACATGATCGCGATGGTGTCGGAGCCGAACGTGCTCCCCGCGTCCACCAACCCCACCCGGCCGCACACCGTCAACACCGTCGAGGAGCACCTCGACATGCTGATGGTCTGCCACCACCTCAACCCCGCGGTCCCCGAGGACCTGGCCTTCGCCGAGTCCCGGATCCGGCCCTCCACCATCGCCGCCGAGGACATCCTGCACGACCTCGGCGCCATCTCGATCATGTCCTCCGACGCCCAGGCCATGGGCCGGATCGGCGAGGTCGTGATGCGCACGTGGCAGACCGCCCACGTCATGAAGCGCCGCCGCGGCGCCCTGCCCGGCGACGGCCGCGCGGACAACCACCGCGCCCGCCGCTACGTCGCGAAGTACACCATCAACGCGGCCCTCGCCCAGGGCATCGACCACGTCGTCGGCTCCGTGGAGAGCGGCAAGCTCGCCGACCTCGTGCTGTGGGACCCGGCGTTCTTCGGCGTCAAGCCGCAGCTGGTCATCAAGGGCGGCCAGATCGCCTACGCGCAGATGGGCGACGCCAACGCGTCCATCCCCACCCCGCAGCCGGTCCTGCCGCGCCCGATGTTCGGCGCCATCGGCAAGGCCCCGGGCAGCAACTCGCTGAACTTCGTCTCACAGCAGGCCATCGAGGACAACCTCCCCGAGCGCCTCCCGCTGGGCAAGTCCTTCGAGGCGATCCGCTCCACCCGCGGGGTCACGAAGGCCGACATGCGCAACAACGACGCCCTGCCGCGCGTCCACGTCGACCCCGACACCTTCACGGTGACCATCGACGGCGAGGTGGTCGAACCCGACCCCGCCACCGAACTGCCCATGGCCCAGCGGTACTTCCTCTTCTGAGGCGCCGCCACCGAAAGATCCGGAGCACCATCGATGAGCCGCGCTGCGCTGCTCGTCCTCGCCGACGGCCGGTTCCCCGCCGGAGGGCACGCCCACTCGGGCGGCGCCGAACCGGCCGTCACCGCGGGACACATCAAGGACGCCGCCACCCTGGAGACCTTCTGCCGGGGGCGGCTGCACACCGCGGGCCTGGTCGCGGCCGGCCTGGCCGCCGCGGCCGCGGCCGGCCTGGACCCGCTCCTCCTGGACGACGCCGCGGACGCCCGCACGCCGGTCCCGGCGCTGCGCCAGGTCGCCCGCCGGCTCGGCCGGCAGATGATGCGGGCCGCCCGCGCCACCTGGCCCGGGCCCGAGCTCGACGCGCTGGCCGCGGCCCGCCCGCGTGGCGCCCACCAGCCCGTCGTCCTCGGTCTGGCGGCCCGGTCCGCCGGCCTGACGCCGCTGGACGCCGCGTACGCCGTCGCGTACGAGAACATCAGCGGCCCGGCCACCGCCGTGGTCCGCCTGCTGAGCCTGGACCCCTTCGACGCCACCGCCGTCCTCGCCCGCCTCACCGGCGACCTCGAACAGGTCGCCGCGCAGGGTGCCGAAGCCGCGGACCGCGCCGCCACCGAGGGACTCGACGCCCTGCCCGCCGCCTCCGCGCCGCTGCTCGACATCGCCGCCGAAGCACACGCCGCCTGGCCGGTCCGGCTCTTCGCGTCCTGACCTTCCCACCCGCACGACCACGCCGCGCACCCCGCGGCCGTACGACCCACGGAGGCACCATGCACCTCGACCACCAGGACGGCTTCCCCGAGCGCCACACCTACAGCGCGGCCGGCCCGGTCCGCCCGGACGGCACCCGGCGCGCGCTGCGCATCGGCCTGGGCGGCCCGGTCGGCACCGGCAAGACCGCCACCGTCGCCGCACTCTGCCGCCAGCTGCGCGACGAGCTGTCCATCGCCGTCGTCACCAACGACATCTACACCCGCGAGGACGCCGAGTTCCTGCGCCGCGAGGCGGTCCTGCCGACCGAGCGGATCGTCGCGGTGGAGACCGGCGCCTGCCCGCACACCGCCATCCGCGACGACATCTCCGCCAACCTCGAAGCCGTCGAGGACCTGGAGGACACCGTCGGCCCGCTCGACCTGGTCCTGGTCGAGTCCGGCGGTGACAACCTCACCGCCACCTTCTCCAAGGGCCTGGTGGACGCCCAGATCTTCGTCATCGACACCGCCGGCGGCGACGACATCCCGCGCAAGGGCGGTCCCGGCGTCACCACCGCCGACCTGCTCGTCATCAACAAGACCGACCTCGCGCCCTACGTCGGCGTCGACCTGGAGGGCATGGCCCGGGACGCCAAGGCCCAGCGCGGCGACCTGCCGGTCGCCTTCACCGCCCTCAAGCAGCCCGGCGGCGTCGCGCCGGTCGCCGAGTGGGTCAAGGCACAGCTCGCCGACTGGACCGCGGCCCAGGCATGACCCGCACCCTGCCCCGCACCGACACCCCGCAGGCCCCCGCCCTCCCGGCGGGCGGCCTGCGGGCCACCGCCCGCATCACCGCCCGGGCCGACGCCGGCGGCACCACCCGGCTGCCCGTCCTGGACGGCGGCGGCCCGTTCGCGCTCCGGCACATCCAGTCGCACGCCGACCAGGCCCGGGTCTGCCTGATCGGCGCCATGCACGCGCCGCTCGGCGGCGACCGGCTGCGCATCGAGGCCACCGCCGAGGCCGGCACCTCGCTGCGCGTCACCGCCGCCGCGGCCACCGTCGCGCTGCCCGGCCGCACCGGCGACCCGGCCACCTACGACGTGCACCTCACCGTCGGCGAGGGCGCCCGGCTCGCCTGGCTGCCGGAGCCGCTGATCTCCGCCGAGGGCAGCGACCTGCGCATGACCACCACCATCGACCTCGCCCCCACCGCCCGCCTGGTCTTCCGCGAGGAGCAGATCCTGGGCCGCAGCGGCGAGCGGACCGGTGCGCTGCGCAGCCGTCTGACGATCCGTCAGCACGGGCGGACGCTGCTCGACCAGGAGACCGCCTACGGCCCCGGCGCGCCCGGCTGGGACAGCGCGGCCGTCCTCGGCGGCCACCGGGCCATCGGCCAGTACCTCGTGGCCGGGCCGGAGTTCGACGACAAGCCGGCCGAGGTGCGGCTGCTGGGCGCGGCGGCCGGCGGGGACGCGGACCGCGGCCAGGGCGTCCTGGCCCCGCTCGGCGGGCCCATGGCGCTGGCCACCGCGGTCGCCCCCGACGGCCTGGCGCTGCGCCGGCTGCTCGACGAGGCCGCGGCCGGCTGACCGGCACCCCGGGAGCGCCCGGCGCACCGGGTGGCTCACACCTCCAGATCGGTCTCCAGACGGGCAAGGCGGTGCCGCGCCAGCGCGAGGTTGGCGCGCTTGCGGTCCAGCACCAGATACAGGAACAGGCCGCTGCCGTTCTTGCCCGTCACCGGCCGGATGAGGTGGTACTGCGAGGTCAGGGTGATCAGCATGTCCTCGATCGTGCCCTGCAATTCCAGCATCTCCATGGTGCGCAGCTTGGCGCGCACCACATCGGTGTTCCCGGCCGCCGCCACATTGAGGTCGAAGGTCTGCGGGTCGCCCAGGGTGGCCAGGGCCATCCCGCTGGTGTAATCGACCAGCGCGACACCTATCGCGCCCTCGATCGTCGACATCGCCTCGGCCAGCGCGGTTTCCATCTGCGTCATGAGGGGTGGGGCCTTTCCGTGGTGTGCGGTGGTGGTGCTCGGGTCTTCTCGAAAACGCGGGGGGGCTCAGCGGTGCGGGGCGGCCGGCGCGGCCGGCGCGTCGAGCAGCGCCGCGATCCGGGCCGCGGTGCGCCGGGCCTGGAGGTGCAGCCGGCCCACATTGGTGTCGGGTCCCGCCACGGCGGTGAGCACCGCGCGGTTCCCGGCGGCGTACGCCGCGACGTAGCCGCGGCTGCCCCGGGTCAGCGACTCCTCGAAGCCGCCCTGCCCGGTGGCGTCGGTCAGCCGGGTGGCCACCCCGATCGCGGCGGCGGTGAGCGCCGCCAGGCCGTCCGGTTCGATGTCCGGCAGGTCATGCGCGATCACCATGCCGTCGGCGCTGGCGACCATGCCGCCGTGCAGCTGCCGGACGTGGTCGCGCAGCGCGCGCAACTCCGCCCGGACGCCGGCGGCGATCGCCTCGGTCTCCCTGGTCATCGGTCTCCTGACGCTCCTTCTTTTGGCACGCGGGGAAAAGACGTGCCTCATGGCCGGGGTTCACAGGGGTTCACAGGTTCTCCTCCAGTGCGGTACGCAGACGGACCAGCAGGGCGGCGTCCGGATCCGCGGTCGCCAGCACGCCCGGGTCCGGCAGGTGCCAGGCCGTGGGGCCCGGCGGGGCGTCCGCCGCCCGCGGCCCGTCCCGGAACGCCCCCGGGCGCCGCCGGGGGAGCGCGGCCGGCGCGGGCAGCCGCACCCGGCCGGCCGCGGCCAGCCGCCGCACCTCCAGGACGGTCAGGAACGCCGACCGGCCCAGCGCATGGGCCAGTTGGCCCGGGGTACGCCGCCCGTCGGCGTGCGCCAGCAGCCACCGCTGCCGTCCGGTCAGCGGCCGCCCGCCCGGCGCCGGGGGGACGGGGACGACCGGCGCACCGTCGGCCGCCGCCCAGGCACCCAGCCGGTCCAGCTGCGCCCGCCGCCGGGCCACCGCCGCCAGCAGGGCCCCGGCGCCCACCGGCCGGACGACGCCCAGCCAGTGCGCCTCGCCCGGGGCGAACGAGACGCTGCCGGGCGCCGGCGGCAGCACGAAGCAGGCCGCGTCGAGCATCGCGGTCAGCTGGCACAGCTCCAGCTCCCCGCGGGTCAGCCAGCCCCGCCCGACGAGGAACCGCGCGCCCTGCCGGTCCGCGCCGGCCGCCTCCTCGGCGTGCCGCCAGCATTCCGGCGCCAGCCGCCCGGCCGCGGCGAGCCGGGTGCCGGGCCCGGGGGCCGCCGGGCACTCGACGCAGTACACCGCGCCCTGGTGGAGGTAGACGCAGCCGGCCGGGCCGCGCAGCGCGCCGGTGGCCCGCTCGGCGGCGTACCGGTCGAGGGGCCCGGGCCGGCCGCCGGCCGCCGGCCGCGAGGGTCCGGGTGCGGAGAGCGATGCCATGGCGCCCCGTCAGCCCTCCGCCAGTTCGGCGGCCAGTTCGCGCAACCGCAACCGGGCGATGGCGAGGTTGGCCCGGTCGCGGTCGAGCCAGAGGTGCAGACAGGTCTGGCTGTCGAAGGCGGTGGGCACCAGGCGGACCAGGTGGTAGCTGCGCCCGGTCGTGACGATCAGGTCCTCCAGCGGCTCGGCGTCGCCGCCCGCGGTGTCGAACGTGGCGTTGCGGGCCACCGCCTGCACCAGCTCCGCGGTGTCCGCCGCGGCCGCGTCGTGGTCGCCGTGCGGGGCGCGGCCGGCCGTCCCCAGCGTCAGCCCACTGGTCCAGTCGGTCAGCCCGGCGCCGAGGACTCCGGGGACCCCCATCGCGCGGGCCAACACCTGGTCGATACCGGGCACTTGACGTCTCCCTCCGGCGAGCGCACTGCACCAGGCAGCGCACGGCACAACGCGGAGGCTCCCCCACATGGCGGTGCGTGGGAGAGCCTGCACGGAAGGTTACTGAAGCTGGTACGGACCGCACCGGCATATGCGCCCGGCCGGGGCCGATTGACCGGTTCTCGCCTCTCCTCGGCCCGTTGTCGGCGTTCTGTTGACCGCCCGCCCGAAGGGCCGGCCGCCGCGCCCCGGCCGCCCGCCGCCGGCGCCCGGCCTTCCCGGGCAGAGGTGCCCCAACCCTACGGATTGATAAAGAAATTATGGCCCGATCTGTTCAAACATGGCCCGTACACGACAGGATCCTCCCTGTAGCTCTGTGATCATCGCCGCCACAAGCGGCGCACCATGCAGGGGGATCAACCACGTGAGACGAACAGCAGCGCTCGGCGCCGCCGGCACCCTGGTGACCGGCGCGCTCCTCGCCGGCGCGATAGCCACGCCCGCCGCCGCCGGGGACCGCCGGCCCGGGGGCACCACCGAGGCGCACGGAGTGGCGATCGCCGCCGCCCGGGCCGCCGAGGCCGGCATCAAGTGGCAGGACTGCCCCGCCGACTGGGGCCTGGCCGCCCCGATCCAGTGCGGATATGTCACCGTCCCGGTCGACTACACCAAGCCCGACGGCCGCACCCTCAAGATCGCCGTCGACCGGGCCGCGGCCACCGGCACCCCGCAGCAGCGGCAGGGCGCCCTGGTCTACAACCCCGGCGGCCCCGGCGGTTCGGGCATGCGCTTCCCGACCCGCGTCACCGGCAAGAACCCGCTGTGGGCCAAGACCGCCCAGGCGTACGACTTCGTCGGCTTCGACCCGCGCGGCGTCGGCCACTCCGCCCCGATCTCCTGCCAGGACCCGCAGGAGTTCACCAAGGCCCCCAAGGCCGACCCGGTGCCGGACAGCGAGGCCGACAAGCGCGCCCAGCGCAAGCTCGCGTACACGTACGCCCAGGGCTGCCTGGAGCGCACCGGCCGCACGGTCCTGTCGCAGATGACGACCGCCAACACCGCCCGCGACCTGGACGTGATCCGCGCCGCGCTCGGCGAGAAGAAGCTCAACTACCTCGGCGTCTCCTACGGCACTTACCTCGGCGCCGTCTACGCCACGCTCTTCCCGGACCACGTCCGCCGGATGCTGGTCGACAGCGTCGTCAACCCCTCCCGCGAGAAGATCTGGTACCAGGCCAACCTCGACCAGGACATCGCCTTCGAGACCCGCTGGGGCGACTGGAAGAAGTGGGTGGCCCGGAACGACGCGGCGTACCACATCGGCGACACCCCGGAGAAGGTCCAGGCCGCCTGGGAGAAGCTGCGCGCCACCGCCAAGAAGCACCCCATCGGCGGCGTGGTCGGCCCGGCCGAGCTGACCGGCTTCTTCCAGAGCGCCCCGTACTACGACTCCTCCTGGGCCGAGGTCGCCAAGGTCTGGAGCGCGTACCTGGCCGGTGACGCCAAGCCGCTGATCGACAACGCCGGGCCGCACCCCGACGACAAGGCCGGCAACGCCAAGGCCGAGAACAGCAACGCGGTCTACACCGCCGTCGAGTGCACCGACGTCAAGTGGCCCACCAACTGGCGCACCTGGGACCGCGACAACACCCGCGTCAACCGCCAGGCGCCCTTCATGACCTGGGCCAATGCGTGGATGAACCTGCCCTGCGCGAGCTGGCCGGTCAAGCAGCAGACCCCGGTCGAGGTCCGCACCGGCAAGGGCCTGCCGCCGGTGCTCATCGTGCAGAGCACCCGTGACGCGGCGACCCCGTACGACGGCGCCGTCGAGCTGCACAAGCGGTTCGCGGGCTCCCGCCTGATCACCGAGCGGGACGCCGGTTCGCACGGCGTCACCGGTCTGGTCAACCCCTGCATCAACGACCGGGTCGACGCCTACTTCCTGAAGGGCACCACCGACCCGGCGGACGTCACGTGCGCCCCGCACGCCACGCCCGTCCCGCAGAAGCAGACGGCCAAGGCCGCCGGCTGACCCACCACCGGGGGCGGCGGGGACCACGTCCCGGCCGCCCCCGGCGCATAGCGGTTCACGGGGGGACGGACCACGGCCGCCGCCGTACAGAAGCCGTCGCCGCCCCCCCCGGCACCCCCGCGGTCCGTACGCCGGGCCCGCGAATCCGCCGGTCCGTCCGGGCGACCGCCCGGCGTGGCCCCTTGAGCCCCGGGGCGCGGCGGAGTGGCCTGGGGCCGCCGGGCGCCGTCCGGCCCCCGCGCCCGCCCCGAGCGTTCCAGGAGCCCCGATGCCGCTCAGCCGCCGACGCCGCAGCCGCCCCACCCGTGCCGCCGCCGCGGCGGGCGCGGCCCTGGTCCTGTGCGCCGCGCTCGCCCCGGCGGCCCGCGCCGGCGAACCCGCCGACGGCCTGTTCCTGACCGTCGCCGGCGCCGGCGACACCTGGATCCGCGGGGTCCGGCTCGTCTGCCCGGCCTCCCGCGGCCCCCATCCGCACGCCACCGCCGCCTGCGACGAACTGGCCCGGGCGCACGGCGACCTGGACGCGTTGCGCGGCGACCCGCACCTGTGCACCCGGGAGTACGACCCGGTCACCGTCGCCGCGTCCGGCAACTGGCGCGGCGTTCCCGTCGACTGGCGCCGGGAATACCCCAACACCTGCACCATGGACGCCGCCACCGGCCCGGTCTTCCGCTTCTGACGCCGCCGCCCCCCGGCCCGTCCGCCGCGCCCGCTCACACCCGCCGCGCCGTCACCACCCCGACGGTCACCAGCGCCAGCACCACCCACAGGAACCAGACCCAGCCGTTCCCCCCGAACACCACGGTGTAGGCGGTCGCCGCCACCAGCGCGCCCACCGTGCACACGGCCATCGTCCTGGCAGATCCGGGCATACCCGCAACCTCCTCACGGCGGCCCGCCGCGGACAACGCCACGGGCCGCGGCCTGGGACCATCGTCCCCGGCCGCGGCCCGTGCCGCCAGATGACCATGCGCCGCCCGGTCCGTTCCGGCCGCGGCGGCACCGGCGTTACCGCCCCCGCGCGTTGAGCGACGCCAGGTAGGCGTTGTAGTCCGCCAGGTCCTTGTCGCCGTTGCGGTCCGCGGCCCGGTCGGCGCGCTGCGAGACCCGCTCCTCGGACTTGTACCACTGGAAGACCAGCGCGATCAGCACCACCACCGACGGGATCTCGCTGAACGCCCAGGCGATGCCGCCCGCCGCCTGCTGGTCGCCCAGCGCCTCGATGCCCAGCGAGGCCGGCGGGTGCAGGAAGGTGTCGACCATCGGCTCGGACGCCATCATCAGCGCGATGCCGAAGAACGCGTGGAACGGCATGCCCGCGAAGAGCTCCAGGATCCGCATGATGTGACCGGGCCGGTGCGGGCCCGGGTCCACGCCCATGATCGGCCAGAAGAAGACCAGCCCGACCGCGAGGAAGTGCACCATCATCGCGATGTGACCGGCCCGGGACTCCATCAGGAAGTCGAACAGCGGGGAGAAGTACAGCCCGTAGAGGCTCGCGATGAACATCGGGATGGTGAACGCCGGGTGCGTGATGACCCGCATGTAGCGGCTGTGCAGCAGCGCCACCAGCAGCTCCCGCGGCCCCTTGCGGCCCCGCCCGGCGGCCGGCAGCGCCCGCAGCGCCAGCGTCACCGGCGCCCCGAGCAGCAGCAGGATCGGCGAGAGCATGCTGACGATCATGTGCTGGACCATGTGGACGCTGAACATCACCATGCCGTAGTCGTTCAGCTTGGTGCACATCGACAGCGCCACCGTCAGCACGCCCAGCGCCCACGCGGCGACCCGGCCCGCCGGCCACGCGTCGCCGCGCCGCCGCAGCCGGACCACCGCCCAGCCGTACAGCGCCAGCGCCAGCAGGCAGCCGACGAGGAAGAACGCATCACCACCGAACGCGAGGCCCCGCGCCAGCGTGAACGGCGGCAGGTCCATGTTCATGCCGTCCATGCCGTGCCCGCTGTGATGCATCCGCTCGCTCCTGATTCGTACCAATGCTCCGGCGACAAGCGTAGAGGCGCCCCCGGCCGGGGCGACGGCCGGGGGCGCCTGTCGCGGGTACGCGCCCGCGGCGGACTACGGACGGCTCACAGCACGCACTCCGCCTCGTCGTAGCGCTCGGCGGGCACCGTCTTCAGACTCTCCACCGCCTCGGCGAGCGGCACCAGCGTGATCTCCGTGCCGCGCAGCGCGGTCATCATCCCGAACTCCCCGCGGTGCGCGGCCTCCACCGCGTGCCAGCCGAAGCGGGTCGCCAGCACCCGGTCGTACGCGGTCGGCGTCCCGCCGCGCTGGACGTGGCCGAGGATGACCGGCCGGGCCTCCTTGCCGAGCCGCCGCTCCAGCTCCACCGACAGCTGCCGGGCGACCCCGGCGAACCGCTCGTGCCCGTAGACATCGGTGCCGCCCTCGTCGAAGGCCATGGTGCCCTCGCGCGGCTTGGCGCCCTCGGCGGCCACCACGATCGCGAACTTCTTGCCGGCCTCGAACCGCGCGGCGACCCGCGCGGTCAGCTCCTCGATGTCGAACGGCCGCTCCGGCACCACGATCGCGTGCGCACCGGCCGCCATGCCCGAGTGCAGCGCGATCCACCCGGTGTGCCGCCCCATCACCTCGACGATCATCACCCGCTGGTGCGACTCGGCGGTGGTCTTCAGCCGGTCCAGCGCCTCGGTGGCCACCCCCACCGCGGTGTCGAAGCCGAACGTCACGTCGGTGACCGCGATGTCGTTGTCGATGGTCTTGGGCACCCCGACGATCGGCAGCCCGGCGTCCGACAGCAGCCGCGCCGCCTTCAGCGTGCCCTCGCCGCCGATCGGGATGACCGCGTCCAGCCCCAGCTCGGCGACGTGGCCGCGGGCCCGCTCGACGCCGTCCCGCAGATGGGCGGGCTGTACCCGGGACGACCCGAGGATGGTGCCGCCGCGGGCCAGGATGCCGCCGACGGCGTCCAGGTCGAGCTTGCGGTGATCGCCCTCCAGCAGGCCCTTCCAGCCGTCCATGAAACCGATCACCTCATCCCCGTGATCGGCGGTGGCGCGGTGGACGACGGACCGGATGACGGCGTTCAGACCGGGGCAGTCGCCCCCGGAGGTGAGGACACCAATGCGCATTGCTCGTAACAAACCCATCGAGATTCAACCGGATTCCCGGACCCCGTCGTCCGGTTGGATGCCGCTCAGCCTACAAGCGCGCCGCCCTGCGGCACACGCGCGCCCGCACTGCGGACGCCCGGGTACGGAAAACGGCCGGATCCGGGCCGCGGGACCCGGATCCGGCCGCTTTGAAGGGCCGTCAGGCGTTCTCGGTCGCCGCCGCGATCCGCTCCTGGCGCAGCGCCTCGTACCACCGGTCGTCGGCCGGCGGCAGCGCGTTGACGTCCAGCGCCAGCTTGATCAGCAGGTCCGCGATGTGCGGGTTGCGGGCCATCACCGGGCCGTGCATGTACGTCCCGAAGACGGTGTCGTTGTACGCGCCCTCGTACCCGTCGCCGACGCCGTTGCCGTTGCCGAACCGCACCGTGGCGAACGGCCGGGCGCTCTGCCCCAGGTGCGTCACGCCCTGGTGGTTCTCGAAGCCGGTCAGCGGCGGCAGCCCCAGCTTCGGGTCGATGTCGGCCAGCACGTCGCCCACGCACCGGGCGCCCTCGCCGCGGGTGCTGACCACGTCCAGCAGCCCCAGGCCCTGCTGCCGCTCGCCGAGGTCGTTGATGAACTCGTGGCCGAGGATCTGGTAGCCGGCGCACACCGAGAAGACGATCGCGCCGTTGGAGACCGCGCGGTCCAGGCCGCCGTCGCGGATCAGCCGCTCGGCCGCCAGCCGCTGCGGCCGGTCCTCGCCGCCGCCGATCAGGTAGATGTCCCCGGAGGTGGGGATCTGCTGGTCGGAGCGGACGTCCAGGCGCTGGACGTCCAGGCCGCGCTGGCGCGCCCGCCGCTCCACCACCAGGACGTTGCCCTGGTCGCCGTAGGTGCTCAGCAGGTCCGGGTAGACCCACACCACGCGCAGGCTGTTGTCACTCATGCTCGCTCGTCCTTGTCCGTACTGTCGGTGGACCGCACTCAGTTGCCCACGCGGCGGCGCAGGTCCTGGAAGGCCGTGTAGTTGGCGATGACCTCGATGCGGCCCGGCGGCGCCATCCGCACCGCGTCGTCGAGGGTGTCGCACACCTCGAAGTCCAGCCCGGCGACCTCCAGGCGCACCGCCAGGTCCAGCTTGCGGTCGCCCAGCACGAACAGCGGGTGCCCGGCGAGCCGGGTGTAGTCCACGTCCCACAGCCACGAGGTGTCGGTGCCGTCCGCGCCGCGCGCGTTCACCGACATGATCACCGGGGTCGGCGGCCCGTCGATCAGCGAGAAGGTCTCCAGCCAGCCGGCCGGGTTCTTCGCCAGCAGCAGCCGCAGCTCGCGCTCCTGGAACGACACCACGTCGTACCGGCCGGCCACCGCCTGCACCGCGAACATCCGCTCCAGGGCGACCTGCGGCGGCACCCCGAAGGCGGCCGCGACCGCGGCGGAGGTGGTGGCGTTGGCCTTGTTGGCGCGGCCCGGCAGCTGGAGCTTGATCGGCCAGGCACTGCCGTGCGGGTCGAGCACGTGGTCGCCGGAGAGCGCCCAGCTGGGCGTCGGGCGGCGGAAACCGCACTCGGCGCAGAACCAGTCGTCGCCCGGCCGCTGCATCACGCCGCCGCACGACGGGCAGGACCAGGCGTCGTCCTTCCACTCCTGGCCGGCCGCTACCCACACCACGTTCGCCGACGACGAGGCCGCCCAGACGATCAGCGGGTCGTCGGCGTTGGCGATGATCAGCGCCTTGGAGCCGGACAGGCCCTCGCGCCAGCGCTCGGCCAGCATCCGGGTCTCGGCGGCCCGGTCGAGCTGGTCCCGGGAGAGGTTCAGCAGCGCTATGGCCTTGGGCGTCACGTCCCGGGCCACCGTCGCCAGGTACTTCTCGTCCACCTCGATGACGCCGTACTTGGCGTCCGAACCGCCGGCCAGCGCCGAGGTGATGCCCGCGGGCATGTTGGCGCCCAGCGCGTTGGAGACCACCGGGCCGCTGGCCCGCAGCGCCTCGGCGATCAGCCGGGTGGTGGTCGTCTTGCCGTTGGTGGCGGACACCAGGACCACGTCCAGGTGCCTGGCCAGCGAGGCCAGCAGGTCGGGGTCGAGTTTGAGCGCCACCCGGCCACCGATCACCGATCCGCTGCCGCGTCCCGCCGCGCGCGACACCGCTGCCGCGGCCTTGCCGGCCGTCACGGCCAGCTTGGCCCGCGGCGACAGCGGCTCCGTGTTGCCTGCCATCGTCCTAGATCCTCCTTGCATCCGGCACGCTCCTGCCCGCGAAGGCCGCCGGGGGAGCGCCTCCTCCGCGGCCGCCGACCGGCCGGAGGCTTCGGTCGGAGTGCAGCCTATCGAGATCCGGCGCCCGGCCCGAACTCCGCCACCTGTGTGACGTCATCCGGTGCGTTCGGCCCGTACGCTGGGCGCATGCGCCACCGCACCATCCCGGGCAGTTCCGGCCGCCCCCGCCCGCTGCGCCTGTACGGCGATCCCGTGCTGGCCCGCCCGTGCGCGGAGGTCACCGCCTTCGACGGCGAGCTGGCCGCGCTGATCGAGGACATGTTCGCGACGATGTACGCCGCGAACGGGGTCGGCCTGGCCGCCAACCAGATCGGCGTCCCGCTGCGGGTCTTCGTCTACGACTGCCCCGACGACGAGGACCGCCGGCATCTGGGCCACCTCGTCAACCCCCACCTGGCGGAGGCCGACGGGCCGGTGATCCGCGGGCCGGAGGGGTGCCTGTCGCTGCCCGGCATCGAGGCCGGCACCCCGCGCCCCGACCACGCCGTGGTGACGGGGTTCACCGCCGCCGGGGAGCCGGTCACGGTGGCCGGCACCGGCTTCTTCGCGCGCTGCCTCCAGCACGAGTGCGACCACCTCGCCGGCGGCCTCTACGTCGACCGCCTCACCGGCCTGCGGCGCCGCCGGGCGCTGCGCGCGGCGGCCCGGGCCCCGTGGGCGGCGGACCGGCCGGACGTGGACCGCGCGGCGGCGCCGGCCTGAGTCCGGCCGTCCGGCGTCAGAAGCCCGGGCCGTCGGCCAGGTCCTTGACGGTGGCCAGCTGGCCCCACAGCAGATCGGTGAGGTGGTGCACCAACTGCTCGCGGGAGCAGGGGCGTTCGCGCAGCCACCAGTCGCCGGCCGCGTGCATCATGCCGACGATGCCGTGCCCCCACACCCGGGCCCGCTCCGCGCCGTCCGGCCCGAGGTCGAGCCGTTCGGAGATGACCTCGGCCAGTTCCTCGCCGAGCCGGCGGAGCAGGGGGGCGGAGTGCCGGCCCACGTCGAAACCGGACTCCGCAGGGAGGTCCTCGTCGGCCGGGTGCATCAGGAAGCGGTAGACCTGGGGCCGGGCCTCGATGGCGGCCAGGTAGGCGTCGAGGGTGGCCTCGACCCGGTCCCGGCGCACGGACGGGCCGTCCAGGGCGGCCCGGAGGTTGGACAGCAGGGCGTTGGTGTGCCGGACGGCCAGGGCGCGGTAGAGGCCGCCCTTGTCGCCGAAGTGCCGGTAGAGGATCGGCTTGGTGATCCCGGCCTCGGCGGCGATGGCGTTCATCGACGCGCCCGGGCCGTCGCGCAGCACGATGCGTTCGGCCGCCTCCAGCAGCTCCCGCCGTCTGCGCTCGGTCGCGGACCGCTGCCGGTCGCCGCCTTCCGTGCCGTCCCGCGCGGTGCCGGCCTGCCCGGTGGTCCGCCCGGTGCGCTCGATGCTGTCCATAGTCGTGGTGCCCCCTTGTGAATGCGTGGCGCTCGCGCAACGTAACACCCGGACTCGGCGAGACCCGAACCGCGCGGCGCATGGGACTCCCGGGAGGAGTTGACATCCATTACTGGCGAGTAACAGACTCGGGGCATCGCACGGGTTACCGCAAGTAATCGCTGGCCGTACGCGCCACTGGAGGGGACATGGCCGAGTTCACCATGGAGCTCAACGACGAGCAGAGGGAGGTCCGCGACTGGATCCACGGCTTCGCCGCGGACGTCATGCGCCCCGCCGCCGCCGAATGGGACGAGCGCGAGGAGACCCCCTGGCCGGTCATCCAGGAGGCCGCCAAGATCGGCCTGTACTCCCTGGACTTCTACGCCCAGCAGTTCTTCGACCCCACCGGCCTCGGCATCCCGATGACCATGGAGGAGCTGTTCTGGGGCGACGCCGGCATCGCGCTGTCCATCGTGGGCACCGGCCTGGCCGCCGTCGGCGTCCTCGCCAACGGCACCGAGGAGCAGATCGGCACCTGGGTCCCGCAGATGTACGGCGACGCCGACGACGTCAAGGTCGCCGCGTTCTGCTCCTCCGAGCCGGACGCCGGCTCCGACGTCGCCTCCATGCGCACCCGCGCGGTCTACGACGAGGCCAAGGACGAGTGGGTGCTCAACGGCACGAAGACCTGGGCCACCAACGGCGGCATCGCCCATGTGCACGTCGTGGTCGCCGTGGTGGACCCGGAGCTGGGCTCCAAGGGCCACGCCTCGTTCATCGTCCCGCCGCACACCCCCGGCCTGTCCCAGGGGCAGAAGTTCAAGAAGCACGGCATCCGCGCCTCGCACACCGCCGAGGTCGTCCTGGAGGACGTCCGGGTCCCCGGCCACTGCCTGCTCGGCGGCAAGGAGAAGCTCGACGAGCGGCTGGCCCGCGCCCGCGAGCGCGCGCAGGGCGGAGAGCGGGTGCGGAACGCGGCGATGGCCACCTTCGAGGCGTCCCGTCCGGCCGTCGGCGCGATGGCCGTGGGTACCGCCCGCGCCGCGTACGAGGAGGCGCTGGAGTACGCCAGGACGCGGGAGCAGTTCGGCCGCCCGATCATCGACAACCAGGGCGTGGCGTTCCAGCTGGCCGACATGCGGACCCGGATCGACGCCGCCCGGCTGCTGGTGTGGCGCGCCTCCTGGATGGCCGCCACGGGCAAGAAGTTCGAGCACGCCGAGGGCTCGATGTCCAAGCTGTTCGCCAGCGAGACCGCCAAGGAGGTCACCGCCCAGGCCATCCAGATCCTCGGCGGCAACGGCTTCACCCGCGAGTACCCGGTCGAGCGGATGCACCGCGACGCCGCGATCTACACGATCTTCGAGGGCACCAGCGAGATCCAGCGGCTGGTCATCGCCCGCGCGCTGGCGGGCATGCCGATCCGCTGACACCGCGGGACACCGCCGAAAGGGCGGGGGCCGGGCGAGAGCCCGGCCCCCGCCCTTTTGCGCGTGCGCGTCAGTCCTTGCCGTCGCGGGGGGCGAAGTGCAGCAGCCGGTCGGCCTCGCGCTGCGTCTCCTGCGCCGCGCGGCGGCTCTCGGCGAGGACGTCGCCGTGTTCCGAGACGAGGCTCTCGTAGATCGGTGAACCGCTCGCCGGGGCGGGCGCGGGGGCTGGGAGGGGGGCGGGCATCGATAACTCCTGAAGAATTCGGTCTGTGCCGGCGGCGGCACCACGGTGCGCGCGCGCCGCCGCGCGCCCGACTACCCAACCACGCCGGACCCATGCGGGGTCCCGTATGTGATCAGTTCCACGTCCACCAGGTGAGACGGCGCCGTCCGCCCAGTGTGCTCCTCCTTCCTCGCGCGGTATCGCGCCGCCCTCCCGCGGGCCGGGACGCCTCTTGACGGGTTGCACGTCTCGCTCTACGTTCCTTCCATAAAGCAAAACATTAGTTCCATGATGCGGAATTAAGTCACTCCGGCCCCTTCGGCCGGACGTGCCCGTGACAGGTCGACGCAGGAGTACTCGATGCCTCGAATGACAGCCGCCCGCGCTGCGGTGGAGATCCTCAAGCGCGAGGGCGTGACCAACGCCTTCGGAGTGCCGGGCGCGGCCATCAACCCCTTCTACGCGGCGCTCAAGGCCGCGGGCGGGATCGACCACACCCTGGCGCGCCACGTCGAGGGCGCCTCGCACATGGCCGAGGGCTACACCCGGACCAACCCGGGCAACATCGGCGTCTGCATCGGCACCTCCGGCCCGGCCGGCACCGACATGATCACCGGCCTCTACTCCGCCACCGGCGACTCGATCCCGATCCTGTGCATCACCGGCCAGGCCCCGACCGCGGTGATCCAGAAGGAGGACTTCCAGGCCGTCGACATCGCCTCGATCGCCAAGCCGGTCACCAAGGCCGCCACCACGGTCATGGAGGCCGCCCAGGTCCCCGGCGTCTTCCAGCAGGCGTTCCACCTGATGCGCTCCGGCCGCCCCGGCCCGGTCCTGATCGACCTCCCGATCGACGTCCAGCTCACCGAGATCGACTTCGACCCGGAGACCTACGAGCCGCTGCCCGCCTTCAAGCCGGCCGCCACCCGCGCCCAGATCGAGAAGGCCCTGGCGCTCCTCAACGAGTCCGAGCGCCCGCTGATCGTGGCCGGCGGCGGCATCATCAACGCCGACGCCGCCGACCTGCTGGTCGAGTTCGCCGAGCTGACCGGCACCCCGGTCGTCCCGACCCTGATGGGCTGGGGCATCGTCCCGGACGACCACGAGTTGAACGCCGGCATGGTCGGTCTACAGACCTCGCACCGCTACGGCAACGCCACCTTCCTGGAGTCCGACTTCGTCCTGGGCATCGGCAACCGGTGGGCCAACCGCCACACCGGCAAGCTGGACCTCTACACCCAGGGCCGGAAGTTCGTCCACGTCGACATCGAGCCGACCCAGATCGGCAAGATCTTCGCGCCGGACTACGGCATCGCCTCCGACGCCAAGGCCGCCCTGGAGCTGTTCATCGAGGTCGCCAAGGAGCTCAAGGCCGCCGGCAAGCTGCCCGACCGCAGCGACTGGGCCGCCTCCACGCAGGAGCGCAAGGCCCAGCTCCAGCGCCGTACGCACTTCGACAACATCCCGATGAAGCCGCAGCGCGTCTACGAGGAGATGAACAAGGCGTTCGGCCCGGAGACCCGCTACGTCACCACCATCGGCCTCTCCCAGATCGCCGGCGCGCAGATGCTGCACGTCTACAAGCCGCGCCACTGGATCAACTGCGGCCAGGCCGGCCCGCTCGGCTGGACCATCCCCGCCGCCCTGGGCGTGGCCAAGGCCGACCCGGAGACCCCGGTCGTCGCCCTCTCCGGTGACTACGACTTCCAGTTCATGCTGGAGGAGCTGGCGGTCGGCGCCCAGCACAAGATCCCCTACGTCCACGTGCTGGTGAACAACGCCTACCTGGGCCTGATCCGCCAGGCGCAGCGCAACTTCGACATCAACTTCCAGGTCAACCTGGAGTTCGAGAACATCAACTCCCCGGAGCTGGGCGTCTACGGCGTGGACCACGTCAAGGTCGCCGAGGGCCTGGGCTGCAAGGCCATCCGGGTCACTGACCCCAGCGAGCTGGGCGCCGCCTTCGAGGAGGCCAAGAAGCTGGCCGCCGAGCACCGCGTCCCGGTCGTCGTCGAGGCGATCCTGGAGCGGATCACCAACATCTCGATGGCCGCCGCGGAGATCGACAAGGTCAACGAGTGGGAGGAGCTCGCCACCGAGCCCGGCCACGCCCCGACCGCGATCAAGCCGCTGAAGGTCTGACGTCGAGCCGGAGGAGGGGCCGGTTTCCGGCCCCGATCCGGCCGACGTGCCGGACGCGGCTTGACCGCCGCGTCCGGCACCCGCAACATCCCGTAAAGCAAAAATCGAAATCCGCTATCCGGAAGGAGCGCCGGGCCCTATGGGTTTCACGGACACGCGCTTCAA